>NZ_WCHR01000018.1 GCF_008973825.1 Gemmobacter serpentinus
CGTCCGATAGCGGGTAGGCTTAGGTCGCGTCATCGCAGACCATTAACCCTATGGATTCCTCATGTGAATCCTGCTCGCGGGGGAATTCTGCAACAACGCCCATGGGGCTATTCAAAGGCCGCCGCTTCCGCGGTCGAATTTCGCACCGCCGTTCTCAGGGCCTTCGCCCGGATGATGGAAGGTCTGGCCTCCGAAGGCGGCCAGGAGAGGGGCGTCATGATCGAAGCGACCTATTATACCTCAAGGCGCACCGCAAGGCCTCGAGCCTGGGGGCGAAAAAGGGGGGCGACGATCACCGCGGGCGCGTGATCGGGCGCACGAAGGGTGTGACCTGCCACTGAGCTTTCATCCGGCCACGACCCGAGCCCGGCGACCATTTACACCTTTCGGCGCGGGTTTGGGGGAGCAGTTACCGCGTCAGCGCCGATCAGGCCGGGACCAGCCTGATATCCTCGGCGCGCCAGGTCACATGCACGTTGTCGCCCTTGACGAAGGGATGCGCCGAGGGTGGCACGATCGCAAAGATCTCACCGGCGTCGCTTGCCAATGTGTATTGCACGTTATTGCCCAGATAGGCGGCATAGGTCACCTCAGCCGGAATTGTGCCGGCCTGGGGCTCCGCACGTAGTTGCACCTGATGCGGGCGCAGCACCATCTTGGCTGCGCCCTTCAGCTCCGATGCCAGCGGCAGGGTATAATCCTGCCCCAGCAGACGCAGTCGGGTTTCGCCCGCGCCAGAGGCGGTGACCTCAGCGGCCAACAGGTTCGCATCGCCGATGAAATCCGCGATGAAGGCCGAAGCCGGGCGTTCATACAGATCATGCGGGGTGCCCGCCTGCGCGATCTCGGCATTCTTCATCACGATGATCCGGTCCGACACCGCCATCGCCTCTTCCTGATCATGCGTCACATAGACTGCCGTCAGGCCAAGGCGCTGCTGGATCTGACGGATTTCCTCACGGACATGGCGGCGCAGCTTTGCGTCAAGGTTCGACAGCGGCTCGTCCAGCAGCAGCACCTCTGGTTCCAGCACGATGGCACGGGCAACCGCCACACGTTGTTGCTGGCCACCCGACAGCTCTGATGGCAGCCGGGCACCAAAGCCCTTCAGCCCGACCATCTCAAGCCCGGCCTCGACGCGGTCGCGGATCTCGGATTTGCCCAGCTTACGCATGGTCAATCCATAGGCCACGTTCTCGGCCACGCTCATATGCGGGAACAGGGCATAGCTCTGGAACACCATCGAGACCTTGCGATAGGTGGCGGACAGATGGGTCACATCCTCGCCCCCGATCAGGATCCGGCCTTCGCTTGCGGATTCCAGCCCCGCAATCAGACGCAGCGTGGTGGTCTTGCCGCAGCCCGAAGGCCCCAGCAAGGTGCAAAGCGTGCCGGGCTGGATCTCCAGCGTCAGCGGTTTCAGCGCCATCACCGCGCCATAGCGCTTGGTGACGTTTTCAAAACGGACAGAACCCTTGGTCATATCGGAACCTTTCATGTCACGCTGCAACCCGGTCGGCCCGGCGCAGACGGCGGCGGCCGATCACCGCCTGAAGCAGAAGGATGGCAAGCAGCATGGTCACGATCAGCACCACCGAATAGGCGATCGCGATGCCGTATTCGTTGTTTTCGACCCGACCTACGATGAAGTTGGTCGAAAGGTTGTGCCGCGCCGAGACAAGGAAGATCACGGCAGAGACCGAGGTGATGGCACGCACAAAGCTGTAGGTGATCGCGGCCATCAGCGCGGGCCCCATCAGCGGCAGGATGACCCGGCGCACAGTGGTGAAGCTGTTGGCACCCAGGGTAATCGAGGCTTCATCCAGCGATTTGTCGAGCTGGCTCATCGCGGCAATCCCCCCGCGCACCCCCACCGGCATGTTGCGGAAGATGAAGACGAGGATCAGGATCATCGCCGTGCCGGTCATCTCGATCGGGGGGAAGTTGAAGGCCATGACATAGGCCACCCCGATCACCGTGCCCGGGATGGCGAAGGACAGCATGGTCGAGAATTCGAACGCATCCTTGCCTGAGAATTTCTGTCTTACCAGCAGATAGGCGGTGGCAAGCCCGACGGCGGCGGTCAGCGGTGCCGAGATCCCTGCAATCACCAATGTGGTAAAATAGCTGTCCCAGGCCGAGCCCACGAAATGCACCCCGTTGCGGACCACGATCCTGAAGGCCTTGCTGTAATGTTCAAAGGTGAAGCTGTGATCATATCCCCAAAGCTTCACGAAGCTGCCAAAGCCGATTAGCAGATAGATCATCAGCGTGAAAGCAGCCCAAGGCACTGCGGTCAGGTAGCAAGCCCATTTCAGCCCCGGATTGAGCCCTGCATTCTGGCCGTTATCTGCCTTGCCGGTGACGGTGGCGTAGCTCTTTTTTCCCAGCCATTTGCGCTGCGCCACAAAGGCCAGCAAGGTCATTGACAGCAAGATCATCGACAAGAGCGCAGCTTTTGCCGGATCGGCGACGGTGCCGACGATGGCAAAATAGATCTCGGTCGAAAGGACGTTGAAATTGCCGCCCAGAACCAGGGGGTTGCCGAAATCGGCAAGGCTTTCGATGAAGCCCAGCAGGAAGGCATTGGCAAGGCCCGGCCGCATCAGCGGCAGCGACACATGCCGGAAGGTTTGCCAGCGATTGGCGTCAAGTGTCTGACTGGCCTCTTCCATCGAAGGGGAAATCCCCTCGACCACGCCGATCAGCACGAGGAAAGCGATGGGGGTAAAGCTCAGCATCTGCGCCAGCCAGACCCCCCAGAAGCCGTAAAGCCAGCGGGTCTTTTCCATCCCGAAGGCCCAGGCGAAAAACTCGGTCAGGGTGCCGGAACGGCCAAACAGCAGGATCAGCGCAAGCCCGATCACGAAGGGTGGCGTGATGATCGGCAGGATGGTCAGCACCCGCAGCAGCGTTTTCGCCCGGAAATCGGTGCGCGTGAAGATCAGCGCGAAGGACAGGCCCAGTGCGGTGGTGCCCAACCCGGTCATAAGGCCAAGCACCAGCGAATTGACCGCCGGGCCACAATAACCCGCCCCGCTCAGGCAGGCCAGCGACCAGGTTTCAGAGGCAAAGAACCGTGGCAGGAATTCAGACAGACCAAAACCCTCGCCACCTTTCAGCGAAAAGGCCTGCACCAAGATGAACGCCATCGGGTAGAAAACGAAGACCCCGACCAATGCGACGATCATTCCGACAAGGCCGGTGACAAAGGCATCTCCGCGCCCGCGCCCCATGCCGGAGATTCCGGTGGTCAGGATGAACAGCAGCGCGATGGCCACGACAAAGGCACCAAGCCCCATGCCGGGCTGGGCCGCATCGCCAAGCGCCGCAAGGCGCGGCCCTTTGCCAAGGATCAGCAGCCCCTGACCGGCCAGCAGCCCGAGCCCCGCCGCCCCGGCCAGCACCCAGGCGCGGGCCTGCCGCACCGGGTGGACCGGCAGATAGGTCACAACCAGCGCCGCCAGCAGGGCAAGGCCCGGCCCGGCAAGCCACCAGCGGCCGGTCGCCGTTTCCATCAGCCCCGGACCCATGCCCGACTGACCGATCCAGCCAAGGGACAGCACGCCCCCCGCCACCATATACCAGGGCAGCAGGATAAACCCTGCCAGCCCGACCCAGGCCCAAAGCCTCGCGGTGCGTGCCATGTTCTGTTTTCCTGTAGCTACGAAAGTGGCCCGCGCGACATGCCGCGCAGGCCCGTATCAGGCGCGAAGGATCACTCTTCGATCTTGCCGCCTGCGTTCTTGACGTCCTTTTCCCAACGCGCCAGCAGGCGTTCGCGGGTATCGGCGGCTCCATAAGTGGCGAAGTCGTAATCGATCAGCTTGACGGAGGCCATGTCCGGCGCCTCGGGATCGGTCGCAGCACCCGGATTGGCGGGGATGTTGTAGACCCCGACCTCAAGCCCGGGCGACTGGCCTTCGGCGGAAATCACATATTCCACCCATTTCTTCGCGGCTTCCATATTCGGGGTGCCATCGACCACCGAAACGGCCCCCAACTCGTAGCCGGTGCCCTCGCAGGGGGCCACGATCTCGACGGGGAAGCCCTCTTTCTTCAGCTTGACCATGTCATGCATGAAGCCGATGCCGATGGTGGTTTCGCCACGCGCGGTGGCCTTCACCGGCGCGGAGCCCGATTTGGTATACTGGTTCACGTTGCGGCCGATCTCGGCGAGCAGCTTGAACGCCTCGTCTTCACCGAACAGCTGCACCAGCGTGGCAAGTTCGGTATAGGCCGTGCCCGAGGAGTTCGGGTTCGCCACCTGAATCTCGCCCTTGTAGTCAGCTTTTGCCAGATCACGCCAGCAGGCCGGGGCGGCAAGGCCTTTCTCGGCCAGCACATCCTTGTTGTAGATGAAACCCAGCAGACCCACATGCACGCCGATGGCACGGCCCTCGGTCATTTCGGTCATGTTCTGCGCCCAGCCCAGCAGGCCCGAGACATCGACGCCGGTCGCGGTGGTCAGCCCTTCGGTCGCGGCGATGATATGGGGGTCGCCCGTGCCGCCCCACCAGACATCCACCTTCGGATTGCCCTTTTCGGCGCGCAGCTGTGCCAGAACCTCGCCGGTCGATTTGCGCACCATGGCGACATCGACGCCGGTATCGATCTTGAAGTTCTGCGCCATCAGATCGCACCAGGCCTGCTCGTTCGAGCAGACCACATTCAACTCCTCGGCCATGGCACCCGTTGCCGACAGGCCCGCAGCCAGCGCCAATGCGCTGATCCATTGTTTCTTCATCAAATCCTCCCTTGGGTCCGGCGGGCCACTCTCCCTGCGGCGCATGACCGGATCGGTTACAGCGTGGCACAGGCGCTGCCCCGCAGGCGAGGGGTCGGATCGCCCATCTACTGGTGCTGGGCAGGGTTTTCGATGAACACTGTTACAGGGCACCATGTTGGCTGTCACAATTGAAACCCAATGCCCTCTCCCCCGGGATGCGGCGCTTGGGCATCATGTCAGAGTCGGGCGGAGAGAGGTCCGGCACGGAGGAAATGAAGCCATGACCAGCACCCCGCCGCAGGGGCCGACCGTGGTCATCGTCGATGATGACCCGGATCTGCGCGTAACGCTCGCCGCATTGCTGGCCGAGAACGGCTTTGTTCCGCTGCCGGTTGCCGACAGTGCAGGCTTCTTTGCCGCGGCCAATGCCGGGCCGGTCGATCTGGCGCTGATCGATCTGCGGCTGCAGGGGGAAAGTGGCCTGACGCTGGCGATCCGCATCCGCGAGCGCATGGGCCTGCCGATCGTGATGCTGACCGGGCGCGGTGATGAAACCGACCGGGTGATCGGGCTGGAAACCGGGGCGGATGACTATATCACCAAACCCTTCAGCCCCCGCGAGCTGGTCGCACGTCTGCGCGCCGTCCTGCGCCGCAGCGGGCATCCGGCGCTGGCCAATCCCGATCGCAGCCAGAGCCAGATCCGCGCCTTTGGCCAGCTGCGGCTGGATCAGACCCGGCGCGAGCTGCTGGGGCCGGACGGGGCCGAAATCGCCC
This sequence comes from Gemmobacter serpentinus, assembly GCF_008973825.1. Classification (GTDB taxonomy): domain Bacteria; phylum Pseudomonadota; class Alphaproteobacteria; order Rhodobacterales; family Rhodobacteraceae; genus Gemmobacter; species Gemmobacter serpentinus. The sequence goes on from NZ_WCHR01000018.1 coordinate 5,506, forward strand.
TGACCAATGCCGAATATCGCCTGCTCGATTACTTTCTGCGCCATCCCGACCGCATCATCGCCCGCACCGATTTGCTGCGAGAGCTTGGCAGCGACCTGTCACTCTACATGGATCGCACCATTGATGTGCTGATCCTGCGCCTGCGCCGCAAGATCGAGCCGGTGCCCTCCAAGCCGGTGCATCTGCAGACCCGGCGCGGGCTGGGCTATATCTTCGTGACCGAGGCATGATGCGGCTGCGCCCCAGCATCCGGGCACGGCTGTTGCTGGCGTTGGTCGCGCTGGCTGCGGCCACGCTGGTCGTCGGGGCCACAAGCTGGATCACGCTGCGGCAGGCGACCGACCGGCTGGACCGGCTGCATGACGAGACGCTTGCCGCAGGCGATCGCGCGCTGGTGCTTTCGCGTCAGGCCTCGGATCTGGCGACGCGGGCCCCCTATCTGCTGACCATCGAAAGCCCGTTCCGTCTCCACGAAGAGGCCGAGGCCGCCCGGCGCCAGATTGCGGGCATCGCAGGCAATCTGTCCCCACCGGATGAGGCGAAGATTTCTGTCGTGCTGCAAGATATGGACGGCGCGCTGAGCGATCTGGTCGCCCAGGCCACCGCGCGGGTGGCGCTGACAGACCAGATCCTGCGCCAGAATGCGCAGATTTCGGCGCTGGAGCGGCGCTTTTCGGCCCTGGCGGGCACGCTACGCAGCTCGTTGCCGGAAGGGCAGGACTGGCTTGGCCTGCAACGCATCGCCGCCGCGCTGATCGGTGCAGGCCGGGCCAGCAGCCTGGTCAGTGTCGGTGAGTTCCAGCGCGAGTATCATCGGCTGAGCCTGCGGATGGAGGCACGGCCTGATCCGGCAGGTCGTGCGGAGTTCGCCCAGTTGCGCCAAATTGCGGAAGGTCCGGGCGGCTTGTTCGAACTGCGCAGGCTGGAACTGGCGCACAAGATCGCGGCCGAGGCGGCCATGACGCGGATCCGGCATGGTGCCGAAGCCGTCAGCAGACATGCTGCAGGCGTCACCGCCCTTGCCCAATCCGATATCGCGCAGGAACGCGTCCAGACCGTCACAGCCCTTGCCTTTGCCAAGGGCATCATCATCGTGGTCAGCCTTATCTCTGCCATCGTGGCGCTGGTAGCGGCGCTGTTTGTCTCGGGCTATGTCACCGCCAATCTGCGGGCGGTGTCAGGCGCGATGATGCGCCTTGCGGTGGGCGACCGCAGCACCCGTCTGCCGCGCGGCGAACATGCGGGCGACGAGATCGGCAAGCTGTTTCACGCCTTCCGGGCCTTTCGGGCCCGGACCCTGCGGCTTGACAGGTCGAACCGGCAACTGGCGCAACGCAACGTCCTGTTCGAGACCCTTTATGACGGCATGACAGACGGGCTGGCCATCCTGTCGGACACGGGCAAGCTGGTGGCCCATAACCGCTGTTTTGCCAAGGTGCTGGACCTGCCCCCGGCATCGCTGGAAGGGCGGCCACATATGGCCCGGCTGCTGGCCGATGCAGGCTGGCGGCGCGAAGATGGTGCGGAGGGGTTCTCGGCACTGCACCATCCGGATGGGCGGGTGATCGAGCTGCGCGAAAACCCGCTGCCGACGGGTGGCAGCATCATGCTGCTGTCCGATATTTCGGCCCGCCGCGCGCTGGAGGAAAAGTTGCAGCGCGTGCAACGGACCGAGACATTGGGCAAGATCGCGGGCGAGGTGGCGCATGATTTCGGCAATATCCTGTCGACCATCACCACCAGCCTGCATCTGATGGAGGCGGCTCCCGCCGAACGCCAGCCCGCCCTGCGCCAGTCACTGGCCGCAGCACTGGATCTGGGCGGGTCCCTGACCCAGCGGCTACTGGCCTTTGCGCGGCGTCTGAACCTTGACCCCGAACCCGTGGATCTGAATGCCCTTGTCGAAGGTCTGGAGGATCTGATCGCCCTCGCGCTTGAGGATCGGATCAGCCTTACCATCCATCCCACATCTGCACCGCTGATGGTGCGCATCGATGCGGGGCAGATGGAAAGCGCGCTTTTGAATCTTTGCCTGAATGCCGCAAAGGCCATTTCCGGTCCGGGGCGGATTGACATCCTGCTGACGCAAGCGGACCCCGATCACGCAGCGATTGCCGTGGTCGATACCGGCTGCGGCATGTCCCCCGAGGTGCTGGCACAGGCGATGGAGCCCTTCTTCACCACCCGCAGCGACGGCACCGGCACCGGGCTGGGGCTTGCAATGGTGGATGGCTTCATTCGCCAGTCAGGCGGCGATATCCGCATCGTCTCGGCACCCGGTCAAGGCACGGCGGTCCATCTGACCTTGCCGCTGCTGCGCGAGAATGCACTTCCCGCCCTCCCACAGCTGCGCGTGCTGCTGGTTGAAGATGATCCGCAGGATGCCGCTCATGCCCGCCGTCTGCTGGATGGTGCCTCCATCACCGCCACCGCCGACCCGGCCGAGGCCACGGCGCTGATCGCCAGCGCCCCCCCCTTCGATCTGGTGATCAGCGATCTGAACCTCGGGTTTGACCCGGCGGGTTGGCGCATCGCCCTCGCCGCGCTTGCCCGCGATCCCCGCACGCTTGCGATTGTCTGCTCTGGGCACCTGCCCGCAGAAAACCCGCTGGCCAGAACCCATCCCGGCCGGGGCTTTGCCCTGCCCAAACCTCTGGATCCGGCCACCTTGCTGGCCTGCCTGAAAGGAACCTTGCCCTGATGCTTCCCCTGCCTTCTGCCCTGATCTTCGATTGTGATGGCACGCTCGTGCTGTCGGCGGATCTGCATTACCGCGCCTTTACCGAGACCTTTGCAGCCCAAGGCCTGCATCTTGACCGCGCCTTCTATCTTGCGCGGGGCGGCTTTGCACGCCGGGCGCTGATCGGTGCCTGGATCGAGGATACCGGGCAGGCGGCGGATATTGAGGCATTGGTGCAGGGCAGCATCGATCACGCGCAGCGTCTGGCCGAGGCGGGTGCCTGCAGTCCCAACCCGCCAGTGGCCGCCTTGGCCCGGGCCTGGGGCGCGCGGCCATCAGCGGTTGCGTCCAATGGCGAATGGCCCGTGGTCACGAGCTCCTTGCGGGCCTGTCAACTGGACGGGCTATTCGACACCGTTGTGACGCTGGATCAGGTGGCGCGGGCGAAACCGGAACCCGACATGTTCTTGTTGGCCGCCAGCCGCCTGAACACCGCACCGCAGGATTGTGTCGTGCTGGAAGACAGCGCCGAAGGCATTGCAGCGGCTGGCCGGGCAGGGATGCGGGCACTGGATGTGCGCAAGGCTGAAGACCTTGCCCTGATCACCGAATGGGTGGCGCATTTGACCCAGACCCCATGATCCCTTGGCAAGCGTCTGAGCCGTGGCCTCTTGCTCGCCATTCTGGAGCAGTCGCGGTTCTGTTCCATAAGGCCGCATGTCTTTTCCCGCCGCCCGGCCCATGCGGATCAGCCTGTATTCTGATCGCGGGGCGGCAGGCACCTTCCGGTTGCGATGGAGAAAGACATGCGGAACCCCCATGGCGCGATCTACGTCGGAATTGACGGGGTGAAGGACAAGCTCGCGGTTGCGATTCACCGCTTCCGCAACCGGGGGGCGGCCTTTGCCCGGGTTTGCCACGCGTCGCCAATCCTTGAGCCTGCCGGACATGATCTCGATGCGGTTTCGGGCTTGCCCCCACGGCCCAGTCCGGGCGGTTCACTCTCAGAATACCCGATGGTAATTGTCAGAAGTTATGGGATGCGCTACGGAGCATATCCGTGGCACTTCAGCGGGCGGACAGTTTGTGAACCAGATGCAGTTCCTTGAGCTCTATGTCTCCGAACGTGATCGGATGGAACGGCAGGTCGGGCGGCGCATCGGCTGCCCAAGCCTTGCGGGCGATATCGTTCAGGACATCTTTCTGCGGCTGTGGGAGCGGGCGACCAATTGGCAGGGCGAGCCTGCGGCCTATCTCAGCCGTTGCGCCAGAAACGCGTCGATCGATCATCTGCGCGCCGAACATGCCCGGGCCCGGCTGATGGCCGAAGCTGCCCTGCGCAGCGAGGCTCTGCTTGTGCCCTCGGGTGAGGATGTGCTGGCGGCGCGGGAGGAACTGGATCTCATTGATGCCGCTTTGCTCGGGCTGCCCGCGAAAACGCGGCATATCTTTCTGCTCAATCGGGTGCATGGCCGCAAGTTGACAGAAATCGCCCCCGTCTTTGGCATCTCGGAACGGGCCGTGGCCAAGCATATGGCCCGCGCCATCGAGGCCTGTGCGAAGGCGCGGGGCTGATATGAGCGCGACGCCGACTGAAGCGCAACGAGAGGAAGCGCGCAGTCGCTTTCTTGACCTGCAGGCAGGTCGGAAGGGTTCTGCTCAGCGGGACCTGCAGAATTGGCTGCGCAGCGATCCGGCGTATATGGCCGCTTGGGCGGAAATCGAGAGCCTTTGGCAGCAAACCGCAGCGCCCGGGCAGCGCCTTGCCAAAATCGAGGCGGCAGAGCTTGCGGTCTATCTTGAGGCGATGGATTTGCGTCAAAAGCGCGGCAGAGGGGTGCGCAATGCAACGCTTGGCCTTCTGCTTGTGCTGGGCCTTGGCCTGACGGGTGGGGTATGGCTGAACAAGCCGCATCTGTGGCAGGATCTTGCCGCAGATTACGTCAGCCAACGCGGTGAACGGCGGCAAATGACCCTGACGGATGGCAGTACCATCCTGCTGGATGCCGACAGCGCGATCAATGTCGATATCACGGCCGATCGGCGCCGGGTCGAACTGTTGCGAGGTGCGGCGTCATTCCGCGTCTCCCATTCCGCTGTGCCCTTCCGGGTGCGGTTCGGGGAGGGTGAGGTGACGGTTCATGGCACCGTCTTCGATATTCAACTGCTTCAGGGTGGCGGGCTTGTCGTCTTGCAGGAAGGCAGCGTCGCGGTCAGCTATCCGGGGATGGATGGCCCCCGGATGCTGACGCCGGGGGATCAATTCGTCCGATCTGGGGCGCAACTCCCCCCCCAGGTCTCACAGGTCGAAATCAGCGATGCAACCGGCTGGCGGGATGGCCGGTTCGTCTTCGAGATGATGCGGTTCGGCGATCTGATCGCCACGCTGGAACGCTATTCTGCGGGTCGTCTCGTCATTGCCAGCGACATGTTGGCAGAGCGCCGGGTTTCAGGCAGCCTTGACCTCGACACACCGGAGGCTGCGCTGCAATCGCTGCGCGACACGGTCGGATTTACGGTGACGTCCTTGCCGGGGCCGGTGCTGCTGCTGCGCCCCTGACGCGCCGCCCCCGTTATCGCGGGCCCAGGCCGCTGTCCCCAATCGCCGCCCCACACCGTCATGAGAGTTCGGAGACGTCCGGCAGATCAAAAAATCTTCGTGTCCGAGGTTCCGGTTTCCGCATCGGCATCCGTGATCCTTGTAATAGCATGGAAAGCCACCGTCTTCGCCATCTGTGCCGTCTGGGATCACATATATGGGGAGCCTGCGGATGCGGAGGCAGAGAACTGAAACGACCGGGAATGACCGGCTGCGCAAGTTTGGGCGCATGGGGCTGGTGGCGATGCTGGGTGCGACGGCCTTGCCCGCCCTGGCTCAAGAGGCGCGTTACAGCTTTGACATCGCGTCGAAACCCGTCACCCGTGCGGTGAATGATCTGGGTCGCACCGCGGGGCTTTCGATCATCATCCTCGGCGACAGTGCAGTTTCGGTCTCTGCCAACCGTGTCAGCGGCAATCTGAGCGTGGATGAGGCCTTGTCGACGCTGCTCAGCGGCACCGGCCTTGCCTGGCGCTATGCCAATGCCTCGACCGTGCAGATCTATAAACCTGCGCGCGGTGGCACAGACCGCGATGGCACGGGTGTGGTCACGCTTGGGACTGTCTTCCTTGACGGTGCGGGCAATGGTGCGACCAGTTTTGTGGCCGGCCAGAGCGGAACCGCCAGCAAGACCGGCACCCCGGTGCTGGAGGTGCCACAGTCGGTCAGCGTGATCGGTAAGCGCCAGATGGAGGCACAGGGCGCGCGTTCCGTGACCGAGGCGCTGCGATATGTGCCTGGCGTCAATATTGAAACCTATGGCCCTGATCCAAAGGGTTATGAATGGATCATGCTGCGCGGCTTCAATGGCCAGTCCTCCAGCGCCTATCTGGACGGGTTGCGCCAGATGGCATCAAATTACAGCCATTTCCGCACCGATCCGCACCAGATCGAAACCGTAGAGGTGCTGCGGGGCCCATCCTCCACCCTTTATGGGCAATCGGATGCGGGCGGAATTGTCGGAAAGACCTCGAAAAAGCCGGTGACCGAGACCCTGCGCAATCTGGAACTCAGCTATGGCAGCTTTGCCACGGCAGCCACGGCGCTGGATTTCGGCGGCAGCCTGACGGCGGATGACGTCTGGTCCTATCGGCTGGTCGGTGTGGCACGCGACGGGAACACGCAGTTTTCGTTCGGTGATGGCACAAGAATGAAGGATGACCGGCTGATGCTGGCACCTTCCATCACCTGGGCACCGAATGCCGATACCAGCCTGACCGTTTCGGCACAGACCCTGCGGGATCGTTCGGGCGGGACGGCGATCTATTTCACGCCAACCCATGTTCTGGTCGGCGATCCGAACTTCTCGCAAAGCGATCAGAAACAGCAGACCCTTGGCTATGAACTCAGCCACCGACTGGATGAGAACTGGGTTCTGCGCCAGAATCTTCGCTATGGCCGGGTCGCATTCGACCTCGACATGCTGGCTATGGCGGGGGCCGATGCCACCGGAATTATGCGCCAGGCACGGCGCTTTTCCGAGGAAATGGACAGTCTCGGTCTCGACACCAATCTTCAGGGTGAGTTCAGCACAGGATCCGTTGCCCACAAACTGGTCGCCGGGCTTGATGTTTCACGCAGCGACACCGATGCAAGACGCTGGAATGGCGACGCCCCGTCGCTCAACCCTTACGCCCCGACCTATGGTGTCAGCGTGCCGGTGCCGACCGCGCTTGCATATGATTACACCGAGAAATTCCGCCAGACCGGGCTCTATCTGCAAGATGAAATCCGCGCGGACAAATTTCTGTTCACCATTGGCGGACGCTATGACTGGCTGCGCATCACCAATGACAACCATATGACCGGGCTCTCATCCGCGACGGATGTGAACAATTTTTCGGGCCGTGCGGGCATCTCCTATATCACGGATTTTGGCCTGGTGCCCTATCTCAGCTATGCTGAAAGTTTCATGCCCAATACGGGGATCGGCTCGAATGGGCTGGGCTTTGCGCCCACCAAGGGCCGGCAATGGGAGTTGGGTGCCAAATACCAGCCCGCGAACACCGATGCGATGCTGACCATGGCGTTGTTCGATATCACCAAGTCAAATGTGCTGACGCCGGAACTGAACGCGGGCGGCGGTGGCACCGGGTTCAATGTCGCGACCGGCGAAATCCGTTCGCGCGGTTTTGAGATCGAAGGAAAGGCATCGCTGGGTTCCGGTTGGGATATTGCGGCGAACTACACCTATAATGATGTCGAGATCACCAGAGACAACGCGGGCAACCAGGGCAATCGTCCGGCATTGGTTGCAAAAACTCAGGCGTCGCTCTGGTTGAATTATGCTTTCACCGGAGGGGCAATGGATGGATTGTCGATCGGCGGCGGCCTGCGCCATGTCGGGGGCAGTTTTGGCGATAGTGCCAATACGGTCCCGGTCGATGGCCGCACGGTGATCGACCTCGGGCTGGGCTATGATCTGAACGAGAGCACGAAACTTGCGGTCAATGTCACCAACCTGACCGACAAGGAATATTCCACCACCTGCGCCAGCGCCATGTCCTGCTACGAGGGGGATCGCCGCCAGGTGACCGCCAAACTGGCCCTGCGCTTCTGATTCCGTAAAGGAGGGGGCGGTCCGTCACCGCCCCCGGTTCCGCATGATGAAACGCCGTGACTTCCTGACCCGTGGGACTGCGCTGCTTTGTGCCGCGCCCGCACTTGCGCAAGGACCAGCCGCCGAGACTGCGCCACGTCTTGCCGCCATCGACTGGGGGGCTGCCGAGGCCCTTATCGCGCTGGGCATCCGCCCCGTTGCAATTTCCGACAGTCACTATTTTGCCAGCCGGATGCCCTTTGATTTGCCAGCCGGGATCGCCGATATCGGTCCTTTCTGGGAGATCAACCTTGAATATCTCTCGCGCCTGGCCCCCGATCTGATCCTAGCCCCTGCATCCGCTCTGGTGATGACGCCGCGCATTGTGGAAATCGCGCCGGTGCAGATCATCCCGGAAGAGGCCGGGACGGATCGTCTGGATCTTGCCGCCCGCCTGGCGGCGGAGATGGCGAAAATAGCCGTCTTGCCGGCTGATGCCGCGCCCCGGCTGATCGAGGACACCCGGAACACCATCGCCGCACATCGACAGCGGCTGGCCGGAAAGGGGGCCGTGCTGGTTGCGGTGCCGGATGTGTCGGGGCGGCTTTTCACGGTCTATGGTCGGGCCAGTCTGCCTGATGCCGTGTTGCTGCGCCTTGGGTTGCGCAATGCCTGGGAAGGCCCCGCCAATGCGAATGGCACATTCCGCACCGGGATCGAGCCGTTGCTGGAGATGACGGATATCAATCTCCTTCTGGTCGAAATCGCCTCGATGCGACCCAGGGTCGAACGCGCGCTGACCCAAAGCGCATTGTGGCAGGCGCTTCCCGCGATCCGGGAGGGCCGCTTTGGCTGGATCGAAGATTTTTATCCCCCCGGCGGGCTGCTTTCGGCGCGCCATCTGGCAAATGTGATCGCAGACCGGCTGGGTGCGGCATGATGGGGCGCGGCATGGCACGCGGCCTTTTGCTGCTGGTCTGTATCGGCTTGGCGCTCCAGGGGCTCTGGCCTGCAATCATCGCGCCCCCCGCATCGGATAGCGTCGCCTGGCTGATCCTGACCCAAAGCAGCCTGCCGCGATTGGCGATGGCTTTGCTGGCGGGCTTTGCGCTGTCGCTGACGGGCGAGGTCTGCCAGCGCATCTTCGCCAACCCTCTGGCCGAGCCGGGCCTTCTGGGGCTGTCGGACGGGGCATCGCTGGCCCTTTCGCTTTGCCTTCTGGTCGCGCCGGGGCTGTGGCAGGCCGCGCCGGGGCTGGTTGCCATGCTCGGGGCGGGGGCTGCGCTGATCCTCGTGCTGGCCATCGCCTGGGGGCCGGGGCTTCAGGCACAATCCCTGCTGCTGGCCGGAGTGATGGTCAGCCTGTGCAGCGCGGCGGCCCAGGCGCTTCTGGTGCTGTTCAATCATGACTTCCTGCAGGCCCTGCTGCTTTGGCAGGCTGGTTCGCTGGTGCAGTCGGGTTGGGGCGCGGGGATCCGGATGGGCCTGCAAATCCTGCCGGTGATCGCGGCGCTGTTCTTGATGCAGCGCCCGCTGCAGCTCTTGGCTCTTGGAGATGGGGCGGCATCGGGGCTTGGCGTCGATGTGCGGGCGGCGAAATTGATCCTGCTGGGCGGCGCGGCCTGGGTGACGGCGGCGGTGATGGCCACGCTGGGGATGATCGGCTTCATCGGGCTGGCCGGGCCTGCGCTGGCGCGGGGGCTGTCGGGGCGGGCGCGGCCCGGCATGGTGCAAGCTGGGATATGGGGCGGGGTCCTGCTGCTGTTTGCAGATCAGGTGGCGCGGATCTTGTCTGGCCTTGTCGGTGATGTGCCGGTGGGGGCCGCCTCGGGCCTGTTCATCGGGCCGCTTCTGGTGATGCTGTCGCTGCGCGCGCGCCGTCTCGGCCTTCCTGAGCGGGGGGTGTCTGTGGCCATGCGTCCCTTGCGGCGCGCCAATCCGGTCGTTCCATGGGCTCTGGCCCTGGCCGTGCCTGTTCTGATCCTTGCTGCGTTGATCCTTGGCCGGGATGAGGGTGGCCTCATCCTGCATGGGATCGCAGATCTTGCCGGCGTGGTACATTGGCGGATGCCGCCGCTGCTTTTGGCGGGCGGGGCCGGGGCCTGCCTGTCGCTGTCAGGAATGATCTTGCAAAAAGTGCTGCGCAATCCGCTGGCAAGCCCCGATCTGCTGGGGCTTGGCAGTGGGGCCGGGCTGGCCTTCGCGCTGGCACTGATCTTTCTGCCGGGTGACAGCCTGATCTCGCGGTATCTCGTGACCGGGATCGGCGCTGGCGCGACACTGGCGCTGGTTGCGGCGCTTGGCCTGCGTGCCGGGCTTGCGCCTGCGCGGGTGCTGCTGATCGGTGTCGGGATCGGCAGTTCGGCCCATGCGTTTCTTGTGCTGGTTCTGGCTGCGGGCGGGCCGAAAGGCGCCGCGCTGCTGAGCTGGTTCTCGGGATCGACCGGCGGTGCGGATCTGGCGCAGGCCATGCTGCCATGGGGTGTGGCGGGGCTGGCCTTGGCCCTGGTCCTGATGCTGCATCGCTGGTTTGATCTGCTGGCGCTGGATGATGCAATCGCGCAAGGCCGCGGCCTTGCGCTTCGCCCGGCGCGCGGGCTTGCGCTGCTTCTGGCCGCGCTGACGGCAGCGGCGGGCACTATCGCGCTTGGCCCGGTCAGCTTCATCGGCCTTGTCGTGCCGCATCTGGCCGCAAGCCTCGGCTATCGCGCCACCGCATCCGCGGCCCTGATCTCGGCCTTGATCGGTGCGGCATTGATGATCCTTGCGCAGAGTCTCGGCGCGATGCTGGCCTGGCCATGGCCCATGGCACCCGGGCTGATCTGCGCCATGATCTGTGGTCCCTGGTTTCTGTGGCAGATCCGCAGGGGGGCCGCATGACCATCGCCCATCACAGGAGAGCCATATGACCGCCTTCGTGCTGCACGGTGCCGGTTTTCGCACCGATGACCGGATCTTGCTGTCGGATATCAGCCTGACTGTGCGGCAAGGGCGGGTGACCGGGATCCTTGGCCCCAACGGATCGGGCAAATCAACCCTGATGCGGTTGATGGCAGGGCAGATCCGCCCCAGCGAAGGCGAGGTTCTGTTTCAGGGGCGGCGCGTTGCGGATCATTCGGCCCGCGATCTGGCCCGGCACCTTGCCCATCTGCCCCAGATCCCGCCCGCCGTGCCGGGGATGGGCCTGCGCGATCTGGTGGCGCTTGGCCGCTATCCCTGGCACGGTGCGCTTGGCCGGTTCGGTGCCTCCGACCATCTGGCGGTGGAGGCGGCTTTGACCCGCACGGGTCTTGCCGCGTTCAGCGATCGTCAGGTCGATCTCCTGTCGGGCGGCGAGCGTCAGCGTGGCTGGATCGCCATGCTGTTGGCTCAGGGCGCGGACTGCCTTTTGCTTGATGAGCCGACCTCGGCGCTGGACTTGTGCCATCAGATCGAGGTGCTGGGCCTTCTGCGCAGGCTGAACCGCGAACAGGGGCTGACCGTGGTCATGGTGCTGCATGACGTCAATCTGGCCGCGCGCTTTTGTGATGATCTGATCGCCTTGCGCGAGGGACGGCTGGTGGATGCCGCAAGCGCGGATCGGGTGACCCAGCCCGACCGTCTGTCAGAGCTTTACGGTCTGGATATGGAAGCCTTGGCCTGGCGGGGCAGGCCGGTCATGATGCCCTCGGCCCTCTTCGGGGAGGATGCGTGATGGGTCACAGCCTGCCCTGCTGCATGACCCGGGCCTTTGGCGCGGATCGTGGCGGCGCTCTGGCCGGACAAGCGCGTCGGGTTCGAAACCCGCGGATCGCAACGGGTCATGATATGGCTTCGGGCCTGACCCGTGCCTCGGCAAAAGACACCAGCCTGCCCTCTGCCTCGTCCCAGAGATGCAGCCGAACGGTGGCAATGCTTTCGGCGATGGTAAGGCGTTGCGCCTCGGCCAATTCCTTGTGATCGCGCAGCACTTCGGGCAGCCGGTAAAACGGGATACGAGAGTAGAGGTGATGCACATGATGGATTCCGATATTCCCGGAAAGCCAGCACAACGGTTGCGGCAGCACATAATGTGAGCTGCCCTCAAGCGCCGCATGGTGCAGTTGCCAAACTTCCCCGCGCGACCAGTGGGTCTCTTCGAACTGGTGCTGGACATAGAACAGCCAGACCCCGATCGTTGCCGCCACGATCAGAGTCGGCAGGAAGATCACCAGCAGCGGCAGCACCCCACCGAACCAGACGATCAGTGCAACCGCGATCCCGATCATTGCATTGGTGCCCATTGCTGATGCCCAGTAGCGCCAGCCGGATGCCATCAGGCCGATCGGCAGGCGGTTCTGCACCAGAAACAGATAGCTCGGCCCCAGCAGGAACAGCACGAGCGGGTGGCGATACAGACGGTAAATCAGGCGCCCGAACGCCGAGCGCGCGCGGTATTCAGCGATGGTCAGGGTCAGCACATCGCCGATTCCCCGTTGGTCAAGATCGCCATGATGCGCATGATGGATCGAATGGGTGCGCTTCCAGACCGCATAGGGGGTCAGCGTCAGGACGCCGAGACTTCGGCCGATCCAGTCCTGCACGGTCCTGTTCGGCAGAAACGAACCATGCCCGCAATCATGCTGGATGATAAAGATCCTGACAAGAAAAGCACCGTTGAAAAGCGCCAGGGCAAGGGCCAGCCAGGCACTGACGGAAAGCCCCATCCAGGCGATGGCCCACAGCGCGATGAGCGGTATCAGCGTCACGGCCAGTTCAAAAAGGCTGCGTGTCATCGTGGGGTCGCGATATCGCGCCAGGATGCGGAGCCAGGCGCGCGCATCGCGAGGGGGCGCCGAAGCCGGCCGGTCGGTAAGATCTGTCATATGTGCCTGTGCATATTCCCCACGACAGGATGACGAAGGGCTTTCTCTGGCCTTGGCAAAAAGCCAGTATATCAGCGGTTTGTTCAGGCCCCTTGCGGTTAGCGGGCAGGCGCGCGGTTTTCAACCGCCAATCCGTCGCACCCCGCCATGCGAGGCGCGAAGCGGTGCCTGTTGGGCATGATGGCGCGATCCGATGCCGATCTTGCGGCGGGCAATGCGGCTGGGGCTTGCGGTGCCGTAGGGGATGGGTCTGTTGCCGCGGCGGCGCGCCCCATTCCATACGGGGCACGCGGGCTTTGGGACGTCCCATGACGGCCCGGCTCCGCAGGTGAGGCAGCCTTTCGCGGGCCTGCAGCCTCTGGGGCCCTATGCAGGTCGATGTTCGGGTCATGGTCCGCAACATCGGATCGGCATGGATGGTGGTTCCATAGGCATATGCGAACTGCGCCAGGCCCCAATAGGCCACGACAACAGCAAACCGGCCCGGCAAGCCCTTTCAGCGTTTCAGAGGATGAAATCCTTGGCGATCAACTGGATATTGACGTCCAGCCTGATTGCAAAATCCGCCTTTCCGTCGCCATTCACGTCACCGAATATGAAGGTGTCGCCATTCTTGCGCTCGAAGCGCAGCTCTCCGGGCGTCTTGCTGAAGGCATCCCTGCCGATGAAATCGAAATCCTGATTGCCGCGCGCCTTGGTATTGGCATCGATGGCCGAAAGGTTGATCCGATCGCCGCGCGCGAAATCGGTGATCATGTCGCGCGCCGCGGCCGTCACGCCCGAATCCTTGATGGAGGCAAAGACAAAGACATCCCGCCCTGCGCCGCCCGTCATCGTATCGGCACCGGCACCGCCGTTCAGCACATCGTCGCCCGAGCCGCCGGAAAGCCTGTCATTGCCCGCGCCGCCAAACAGACGGTCCTTGTCGGCCCCGCCATCCAACGTATCGCGCCCCGCACCACCGTTCAGCATGTCCTGACCCGCGCCGCCGATCAGGCGGTCATTTCCGGCCTCGCCGTGAAGGGTGTCGCGCCCGGCCTCGCCATTCAGGCTGTCATTGCCCGCGCCGCCAAACAGTGCGTCATTGCCCGCGCGCCCGTCGATCCGGTCATTGGCCGCCAGACCGTATAGCTTGTCTGCGCGCGCAGAGCCAAGAAGGTGATCGGCCCGTGCCGTGCCGCGTGCCGCGCCGGTCACGGTCACCGACAGAACGGCGCTGTCGGTGCCGCCATTGCCATCGGAAATCGAATAGGTGAAGCGATCGGTCACCTTCGCGCCCACGGCCAAGGGGGCGGCACGATCGGCCTCATAGCTGTAGCGGCCATCGGCCTGCAGGGTCAGCGTGCCGAATTTCCCGGCCAGGGCCCGCCCTGGTGCCCCGCCTTGCAGGCCGGTTACCGTCAGTGCATCGCCATCTGCGTCACGATCAGCACCCGCAGGCCCGGCGATGACATTGCCGCTGATCTTGGCGAATTGGGCGACGGATGCCTGATCGTCCCGCGCATCGGGGGCCGTGTTGGTGGCACCGCCAGCGCCGTTGAAGGCCCGCTGGATGATGCCCGTGCCGCTGCCATCCTGCCCGTCAGAGATCCAGGTCGCGACAAAGCCGCCATTGGCCAGGGCCGCCAGTTTGACATGGGTCTGACTGCCCGCAAAGGTGGAGTTGATGAAGAATTTTTCGCCGTCCCTGGTGCCGTTCGCGTTGAAGACCTGTGCCACGATGTCGGAGGTCGCACCGCGCTGCGTCCAGGCAAGAACCCAGCCGCCGCCCTCAAGCGCCACGACCTGATGGAAGGGTAGGCCGCCGGTCGCTGCGCTCAGCGTCTGGGTCGCCCCGAGGCTTTGGCCATTCGCGCCATAGGCGCGCATGTTCAGGGACGGGCTCAGGCTCTGGCCGCTTTCCCAGACCACCACCCAGCCGCCACCTTCCACCGCGGTCACACGCGCGCCATTCGTCACGCCGCTGACAACGGTTTGTTCCCCCTGCGGCGCGCCTTGCGCCGAATAGGCGCGCTGCTTCAGGCCCTCGCTGTCGCGCCAGGTCACCACCCAGCCGCCGCCATCACGCCCGGTGACGGCATTGTCGTTCTGGATCGCGCCGGGATCGGCATCGACCAGCCCGCCGCTGATGCGGGCACCGCTGGCGCTGAAAGCCTCGTAATAGACCTGCTGCTCACTGGGCGGATTGCTGCGATAGGTATTGATCCAGGTCGCCACCCAGCCGCCGCCATCCAACGCGGCGACCCGAAGGTTGCCCTCGCCATAATTGGTTTCATGCACCGGCGCGATCCGCACCTCGGTGGCAGCCGAATTGCCGGCTGCGTCGTAACTGCGGTGATAAAGCCTGTGAAAGCCGAAATTGGGCAGTCCAGGTTCTTGCGAGGTCCAGTAGGTGACCCAACCGCCATTGGCGAGCGGCGCAAGCAGGGGGTCCTGCTGATTGAGGTCGGTGGTGATATTGACCTGCATCTCGCCGCGGACCCGCTGACCGCTGGCATTGAAGGCCTGCTGATAGACCCCGGCGCTTTCGCCATCCTGATCCCATGAAGTCCAGGACACCACCCAGCCGCCATTGGACAGGGCGATGGTCTGGTCGCTGTAAAGCGATGACGCGACATTGGAGCCGGTCAGATATTGGCTGTCGCTGGTATTGGAATTGACCCGCGTCTCCGGGCCGACAGCCTTTCCATCGGCGGCGTAGCGTTGCTGGTAGACACCGCCATATGATCCATCCTGGCCATCCGAGTTCCAGACGACAACCCAGCCGCCGTCCGACAGCCGCAGGATGCGCGGGTCGCGCTGTGCGCCCGCAGTAAAGGTATTTACCTGAATTTCGGAACCGGGGCTGAGGGGCATCTTGGGGCCTCCAAAGGGCGCGTAAGCATGGGCGCAGGACAAAAGGACGACATCAAATTCCGGTCAGGATCGGCTGCGCGCAGGCCTGAGTCAATGTTTTCAGGCAGCGTTTCCCGATATCGTTTCCAGACAGCGGCAGCCCGGCCCCGCCCGAACGGTCTGTGCCCCGGTCGAAGACGGAGCGGGGCCGGGAGGGCGGCACCTGCGTCCCGACCGGGCGCGGCCCGCTTACACCGCAGGGCCTGCTTTGGGCACCGCACGCAGCTGGAACCGCTGGATCTTGCCGGTCTGGGTTTTCGGCAGGGCTGCCACGAAGACGACGCTGCGCGGATACTTGAACGGCGCGATCACCTGTTTCACATGATCCTGCAAGGCTTTAACCATCAGTGCATCCCCGGCATGGCCGGGTGCCAGAACCACATGCGCCTGAACGATCTGACCGCGATCTGCATCCGGGGCCCCCACAACCGCGCATTCCTGCACCGCCGGATGCGACAGAAGCGCGGCCTCCACCTCCGGCCCCGCGATGTTATAGCCCGCCGACAAGATGATATCGTCGGTGCGGGCCGCAAAGTGGTAATAGCCCTCGTCATCTTGCCAGAACACATCGCCTGTCAGGTTCCAGCCATCCCGGACATAGACGCTTTGGCGCGGGTCATCCATGTAACGGCATCCGGTCGGGCCGCGCACGGCCAGACGTCCGGGCGTGCCGCGCGGCACCTCGTTCATCGCGTCATCCACGATCTTTGCCTCATATCCGGTCACCGGCTTGCCGGTGCAGCCGGGGCGGTGATCGTCAAAGCGGTTGGAGATGAAGATATGCAGCATCTCGGTCGCGCCGATCCCGTCCAGCATCGGTTTGCCGGTCTTTTCGTGCCATTCCTCATAAACCGGGGCGGGCAGGGTTTCCCCGGCCGAAACCGCCGCCCGCAGCGAGGAAAGATCGGCCCCTTCATCCATCGCTTTCAGCATGACACGATAGGCGGTGGGGGCGGTGAAACAGACGGTGGCGCGATGTTCCTGGATCATCCCGATCATATTGGGCGGGCTGGCCTGTTCCAGCAGCGCGGCCGTCGCCCCGAAGCGCAGCGGAAAGATCGCAAGCCCCCCCAGGCCAAAGGTAAAGGCCAAAGGCGGGCTGCCGATGAAGATATCGTCGGGGGTGATCCCCAGCACCTCCTTGGCATATCCGTCGGCGATGATGAGCAAGTCACGATGGAAATGCATGGTCGCCTTGGCATCGCCGGTTGTCCCTGAGGTAAAGCCAAGCAACGCCACATCATCGCGGCCGGTCTTTACGGCGGTGAACCGCACGGGTTTCTTCAGCGCCACGCGATCAAGTTCGGCATCGTGATTGGCTGTGCCATCAAAGCCAATCACCGTTTTCAGATAGGTGCTGTCCTTCTGGCACAGCACCAGTTCCTCCATCAGCCTTGTGTCGCACAGGGCATGGCTGATCTCGGCCTTGTCGATGACCTTCGCCAGCTCGCCCGCCCGCAGCATCGGCATGGTATTGACCACAACCGCCCCGACCTTGGTGGCGGCCAGCCAGCAGGCGACCATGGCCGGGTTGTTGGCAGAGCGGATCAGCACCCGATTGCCGGGCTTGACCCCGTAATCCTCCACCAGCGCATGGGCGATGCGGTTGGTCCAGTCGGTCAGTTCCTTATAGGTCCGGCTGCGACCATTGCCGATCAGCGCGACATGATCGCCAAAACCCTGAGCGACCATAGTGTCGGTCAGTTCAACCCCCGCATTCAGCCAGTCGGGGTAATCGAACCCCTCCAGCTTCATCACCGGCCAGGTCTCGGCCGGTGGCAGGCGATCGCGCGTAAATGTATCAATGTGGCCGGTTGGACCATACATGATGAAAGCTCCCTATGGGCCCGCCGATATCTTTGCGCATCGGTCAGGCGATGGTCTGTCTGTTGGAATGTCAGTCTGGAACGATGGCCGTCGCCTCGATCTCGACCTTGGCGCGGTCTTCCATCAGGGCCACGACCTGCACCACCGCCATGGCGGGGTAATGCCGGCCGATCACCTGCTTGTAGATGGCACCCAGCGATTTCAGGTCGGCCAGATATTCGGCCTTGCTGGTGACATACCAGGTCAGCCGCACCAGATGCTCTGGCCCGGCACCGCCCTCTTTCAGCACGGCCACGATGTTTTTCAGTGTCTGTTCGACCTGACCCAGAAAATCATCCGTCTCGAATTCGCATAGCGCATTCCAGCCGATCATGCCCCCGGTCAGGATCATCCGCCCCTGCGCGGCCATGCCATTGGCATAGCCCTTTGCGGGTTTCCAGCCGGCGGGGTGCAGGGTCTGAATGGTCATGGGGCCTCCTGAAAAGCGGCGATCTTGTCGCGGGATGCGGGTGGCCAGGCCTGTGGCCGCCCGTTCGGATCAATATGGACCAGCACCAGATCGGTGCTGAGCCGGTGGCTTGGGCCGCAATGCGCCTCGATATGCAGGCCAAGCGAGGTGCCCCCCAGCTTCGTCACCCGCAGCTGCCAGTCCAGCACCTCACCCAGCCGGGATGGGGCGTGAAACACGGTCGAGATCCGCGCGGTCGGCACACCCACACCAATTGCCATCATCGCCTCGAAGGGCAGGTCCACCACCTCGCGGAAGAAATTCTCGACGACCGAATTGGTCATTTCGAAATAGCGCGGGTAGAAGACGATCCCTGCGGGGTCGCAATGGTTGAATTCAATGCGGATGTGCCGGTGATACATCACGCATTCGCCTCGGGCGGCAGGAAGTCCACCTCATGCGCGGCCGAGGTGCGAACCACCTCCTCGACATCGGTCATGCGGTCCAGCTTTTCAAACAGGGCGCGCAGCGGCCCGGCAGGCGACACCCAGAACAGGGCGCGGGCGGGCACATCGCCCTTGTTGAAATAGCCATGCGGGATGCCGCGCGGCATCCGCACCAGATCACCGGGGCGCGCCACCGACCACTGACCGTCCAGCTTCACATGCAGCTCACCCTCCTGCACCAGAATGAATTCATCCTGGTTCGGGTGAATATGCACCGGCACGAATTGTCCGGGTTCGGAGTTTGTCTCAAACGAGAAGGTGCTGCCGCAATCTGCCTTGGGGAAGTAGCGTTGGCCGAGGATATTCCACTCCACCCCCTCAAAGCCTTCCCCCAGACGGGTGATCCCGCCATCAAGATCCTTTGCCATATCCGTCTCCCATCTTGTTGAACATCTAGGTCAGCAGATGCCGCGCGATCACCATGCGCTGCACATCTGACGCCCCTTCATAGATCCTCAGTGCCCTGATTTCGCGGTAAAGCTCTTCGACCTTGACGCCATGGCGCACGCCGTCGCCGCCATGCAACTGCACGGCGGCATCGATCACCTCTTGCGCGGCCTCGGTCGCGTAAAGTTTGGCCATCGCCGCCTCGCGCGAGACACGTCCCGCCCCCTGATCCTTGGTCCAGGCCGCGCGGTAGACCAACAAGGCCGCCGCATCGATTTTCAACGCCATATCCGCCAGATGTCCCTGCACCAGCTGCAGGGCAGAAAGCGGCGCGCCCTGGATCTGGCGGGTCTTGGTGCGGGCCAGGGCCTCGTCCAGCGCGCGGCGCGCCATGCCCAAAGCTGCCGCACCGACGGTGGACCGGAACACATCCAGCACTGCCATCGCCAGCTTGAACCCCTCGCCCGCCTTGCCGATCAGGGCAGTCTCGGGCAGATGCACAGCGTCCAGCCGCAGGGTCGCCAAAGGATGCGGCGCCATCACCTCGATGCGTTCGGCGACAGTCAGCCCGGCCACATCCGCTGGCATCAGGAAGGCCGAGATCCCGCGCGCACCCGGTGCCTCGCCCGTGCGGGCAAAGATCACATAGATATCGGCAATGCCGCCATTCGAGATATAGGTCTTTTCGCCGGTCAGCCGCCAACCGCCCTCGACCTTTTCGGCAAGGGTTGCGGTATTGGCGACATCGGACCCCGATCCCGGCTCGGTCAGGGCAAAGCCCGCAATCGCCGTGCCCGCACGGGTCCGGGTCAGCCAGTCGCGCTGCGCGTCCGTGCCAAACAGCGACACCGCCCCCATCCCCAGCCCCTGCATCGCAAAGGCGAAATCGGCCAGCGCATCATGACGGGCCAGCGTCTCGCGGATCAGGCAGAGCGTGCGCACATCCAGCACCTCGCCCGCGCTCGCGCCCGAATGACGCAGGAACCCCGCCCCACCCAGATCGCGCACCAGCGCCTTGCAGGCCGCATCCACATCCCGGTGATCCACCGGCAGATGCGCTGTGGCCCATGCCTCGACCGCCGCTGCCAGTTCGCGGTGGCGCGGTTCGAAGAAGGGCCAGTCGAGAAAGCTCTGATCGCTCATTTTCGGCCTCTAGATATCCCGGGGGCGGCTGCGCAGCAGATGGGGGCCGCGCCCCCAACGCGGTCAGTTGCCTTCAAAAACAGGTTTTTCCTTCGCTACGAAGGCATGATAGGCCCGCTCGAAATCGCGGGTCTGCATACAGATCGCCTGCGCCTGCGCCTCGGCCTCGATGGCCTGTTCCAGCCCCATGTTCCATTCCTGGTTCAGCTGGGTCTTGGTGATGCCATGGGCAAAGGTTGGCCCCTCAGCGATGCGCGCGGCCAGCTTTTCAGCCTCGGCTTCCAGCGCGTCTGGGGCGTGGATCCCGTTCCAGAACCCCCAGGCTGCCCCTTCATCCGCGCTCATCGACCGCCCCGTATAAAGCAGTTCGGCCGCGCGGCCCTGCCCGATGATCCGGGGCAGCATGGCGCAGGCCCCCATATCGCAGCCCGCCAGTCCCACGCGGGTGAACAGGAAGGCGCATTTTGCCCCCGGCGTCGCCAGTCGCAGGTCCGAGGCCATGGCGATGATCGCGCCCGCCCCGACACAGATGCCATCCACCGCCGAGATGATCGGTTTGCCGCAGCCGATCATCGCCTTGACCAGATCCCCGGTCATCCGGGTAAAGGCCAGAAGGTCCTTCATATCCATGCCGACCAGCGGGCCGATGATGTCATGCACATCACCGCCCGAGCAGAAATTGCCGCCATTCGAGGCAAAGATCACCACATCGACATCGCTGGCATAGGGCAAGGCGCGGAAGGTATCGCGCAGCTCGGCATAGCTTTCAAAGGTCAGCGGGTTCTTGCGGTCGGGCCGGTTCAGCCGCACCGTCGCGATGCGGTCCTTGACCTGCCAGAGAAAGTGTTCGGGCTTCAGCCCCGCCATCCGGGTTCTTGTCAGCATGGTCATGGCTTCCTTGCCCGTTTCAGAATATCGGTGATCTGATCCAGATCGGTCTCGCTCAGGCCCGAAAAGATCCGGGCCACCTCGGCCTCATGGCCTGCTGCGATCCCTTCGAACCGGGTCAACCCCAGCGGCGTCAGCGCGACGTAGACCGTGCGGCGATCACTTTCCGACGGGCGGCGCAGCACCAGCCCGTCCTTTTCAAGCCGGTCCACCACCGTTGTCACATTGCCGTTCGACACCAGCAGCATCCGGCCCAGCTCGCTCATGGTGCAGCCGTCGCGCCTGCGCCACAACGCCGCCATCACGTCAAAACGCGGCAGGGTGGTGTCATGGGTCACCCGCAGATAGTCGCGCAGTTCTGCCTCGGCCGAGCGGGTCACGGCCAGCATCCGCACCCAGAGCTTCAGGCGGCGCTTGGTATCCTCGCTCATACCTCGCCCCCCGAAATGGCCAGCGCCTGTCCGTTGATCCCTTCCGATCCCGGCGCACAAAGCCACAGGGCCGCCGCCGTCACCTCATCGGGATGGATCAGCCGTTTCTGCGGGTTGGCCGCCGCCAGCGTTTCGCGCGCGGCCTCGGCCGTCATGCCGGTCTTGGCGACTATGGTCGCAACCGAACGGTCGGTCATTTCGGTATCCAGAAATCCCGGGCACAGCGCGTTCACCGTCACCGGCTTTCGCGCAACCTCCAGCGCGGCACTTTTCACCATGCCGACAACGCCATGCTTGGCCGCCGCATAGGGCGCGACATAGGCATAGCCGCGCAGCCCTGCGGTGGAGGCCACGGCGATCAGCCGCCCCCAACCGGGCATCTGCCGCAGGCCTTCGCGGAAGGTCAGGAAAACCCCGGTCAGGTTGACCGCCAGCATCGCGTTCCAATCCTCCAGCGCGGTCTTGCCCAGCGGGCTGGATACCGCAGATCCGGCATTGGCGATCACCACATCGCAAGGGCCCGCCTGATCGAACAGCCGCATCACATCCGCCTCGGAGGTGACATCGGCCGCAATCGCCCGCGCGCCGACCGCATCGGCCACCTGCGCCAGCGGGGCTTCGCGGCGCCCACAGATCACCACCTCGGCACCTGCCCTCGCAAATCCGCGCGCCAGGCTGGCACCGACGCCGCTGCCGCCGCCGGTGATCAGCACCCGCTTGCCCTGCAACTGGCCTGCCGTCATGCCCGAAGCACCTCTTGCTGGCGTTGACGCAGCCGTTGCAGCAGCACCTGGCCGTTGCGATAGGGCAGGGGCCATTCCGCCCCGTCTTCGCCCTGTTCAATCGCGGCATGAAGCGTCCAGTAGGGATCGGCCAGATGCATCCGCGCCAGCATGACCAGATCGGCCCGCCCCGCCATCAGGATCCCGTTCGCCTGATCCCAGTCCGAGATATTGCCGACCGTCATGGTGGGAAGGCCTGCCTCATTGCGGATACGATCCGAGAACGGGGTCTGGAACATCCGGCCATAAATCGGGCGTTCCGACGGATCGGTCTGGCCCGAGGATACATCGATGATATCTGCCCCGGCATCAGCAAACTGTTTGCCGATCGCCACCGCCTCTTCGGGGGTGACACCGCCCTCGATCCAGTCATGCGCCGAGATGCGGACCGACATCGGCTTGGCCGCAGGCCAGACCGCCCGCATGGCGCGAAACACCTCCAGCGGATAGCGCATCCGGTTTTCCAGGCTGCCGCCATACTCATCGTCGCGCCGATTGGTTACCGGGCTGATGAAGGATGCCAGCAGATAGCCATGGGCTGCGTGCAGTTCGATCATATCGGCGCCGATCTGATCCGCCATTTCCGCCGCCGCAACGAACTGGGCCTTCACCGCCGCCAGATCGGCCTTGTCCATCGCCTTCGGCACCGCATTCTCGGGCTTGTAGGCGATGGCCGAGGCGGAAAGGATCGGCCAGTTGCCGGTCTTGAGCGGCATGTCGATGCCGCCATCCCATGGCACGCAGGTCGAGGCCTTGCGCCCGGCATGACCGATCTGGATGCACAGCTTCGCGCTGGTTTCCGTATGGATGAAATCCGCCAGCCGCTTCCACGCCACGGCATGTTCGGGGGCATAAAGGCCGGGGCAGCCGGGCGTGATCCGCCCGATATCGCTGACGCAGGCCATTTCGGTATAAACGAGGCCCGCCCCCCCCTTGGCGCGTTCGGCGTAATGGATCAGGTGCCAGTCGGTCGGGCAGCCATCGACCGCCTTGTATTGCGCCATTGGTGACAGGACGATCCGGTTCTTCAGCACCATGTTGCGCAAGGTGAAGGGTGCGAACATCGGGCGGCTGCCCGGCTTGCCGCCTGCCTGGGCCTGAAACCAGTCCTCGGCACCCTGCAACCATTCCGGATCGCGCAGGCGCAGGTTCTCATGGCTGATGCGCTGCGACCGTGTCAGCAGCGAATAGGCGAACTGAACCGGCGGCATGTCCAGATACCGCTCCACCTGTTCAAACCATTCCAGGCTGTTTCGGGCCGCCGATTGCAGGCGCAGCACCTCAACCCGGCGCTCTTCCTGATAGCGCTCGAATGCCTTTTCCAGCGTTGGTTCGGAATGCAGATATTCGGCCAGCGCGATGGCGGAATCAAAGGCCAGCCGCGTGCCCGAGCCGATCGAGAAATGGCCTGTTGCCGCCGCATCGCCCATCAGCACGACATTCTCGTGATACCACTTGTCGCAGATCACGCGCGGGAACTGGCTCCACACCGCCGAGCCGCGCAGGTGATTGGCGTTCGACATCAACGCATGTCCGCCAAGGTGGTTCTGGAAGATCAGGCGGCAGGTCTCGACAATCTCTTCCTTCGACATGTCGGCAAAGCCGAACTTCTCCCATGTCTCGGGGGTGGTCTCGACGATGAAGGTCGCGGTCTGATCGTCGAATTGATAGACATGCGCCCAGACCCAGCCATGCTGCGTCTTCTCGAAGATGAAGGTGAAGGCATCATCGAATTTCTGATGCGTCCCCAGCCAGATGAACTTGCATTTGCGCAGGTCGATATCGGGCTGAAACACCGAAGCATATTCGGTGCGGACAAGGCTGTTGATGCCGTCGCAGGCCACGACCAGATCGTAATCCTTGCGATAGTCTTCTGCGGATTTGAACTGGGTTTCAAACCGCATATCGACGCCCAATTCACGCGCCCGGGCCTGCAGCAGAACCAGCATCGCCTTGCGTCCGATCCCGGCAAAGCCGTGACCACCAGACACGGTGCGCACGCCCTCATGCACAACGGCAATGTCATCCCAATAGGCGAACTGGCTGCGGATCGCCTCGGTCGAGATGGGGTCGTTCTTCTGCATCCGGCCAAGCGCGTCATCAGACAGCACGACGCCCCAGCCGAATGTGTCATTGGCCTTGTTGCGCTCAAGGATCGTCACCTGATGCGACGGATCGCGCAGCTTCATCGAGATGGCGAAGTAGAGACCCGCAGGCCCGCCACCAAGGCAGAGGATGTTCATGGTGCAATACTCCCCGTGTTGAGGTCATACTGGCAGCCGCCCGATAAATTTCAAGATTAAATATTTTAGACTTGAATAATTTTTCGCATCTCGCATTCTGGCTTTATGAAGCATCTGATCGAGACCGACGAAGGGGGCTGGACGCGGCTGGTTCTGAACCGGCCCGAGGCCAGGAATGCCCTGAACACGCGGCTGCTTGCGGATCTGGCTGCGGCGCTGGAGCGGCTGGCGCGGGACGCCACCTGCCGGGCCGTGCTGATTACCGGGGCGAATGGCAACTTTGCCGCAGGCGCAGATATCGCCGAGATCGAGGGCAAGACCACGACCGAGGGGGCGGTTGATCCGCGCAAGGACCATTGGGCCGCGATCCGTGCCTTTCCCAAGCCGCTGGTCGCGGTGGTCGAGGGGTTTGCCCTTGGCGGCGGGCTGGAACTTGCGCTGATGGCGGATCTGCTGATCGCGGGGCCAGCGGCAAAGATGGGCCTGCCGGAAACCAATCTTGGGCTTATCCCCGGGGCAGGCGGCGGGCAGCGATTGCTGGCGCGGATCGGCCCTGCGCGCGCCGCGCGGCTGGTGCTGACGGGCGAAATTATTGATGCAAAGACCGCTTATGACTGGGGGCTGGCATCCTATCTGGCCTCTGACGCCCAGGCCGAAGGGGCGGCATTGGCCGCAAGTCTGGCCCTGCGTGCGCCGCTGGCCCAGCAAGCCGCAAAGGCGGCGCTGATCGAAGGGGCCGAGGCCGCGCTGGCACTGGCGACCGAGCGCGCGGCCTTCGAGGCCTTGCTGGACAGCGCCGACAAGGCCGAGGGGATCGCCGCCTTTCGCGAAAAACGCAGACCGGATTTTCGGGGGGAATGACCATGACCACCATTGCCGTCATCGGTTTGGGCACCATGGGCCTTGGCATCGTGCAAACCTGGGCTGCCGCCGGATTCGATGTTCTGGCGACCGACACCCATGAACCGGCCCGCGCCACCGCGCAGGCGCGCCTTCTGGCCGCGCTGACCCCGCGGGTCGAGGCTGGCAAGATGGGCCCTTCTGACAGGGATGCCATCCTCGCCCGGGTTCGTATCGTTGCGGATCTGTCGATGTTGCAGGGTGCCGATCTGGCGGTTGAGGCGGTGGTCGAGCGGCTTGAGGTCAAGCAGGCCCTTTTTGCCAAGCTGGAACAGCACCTTGGCCCCGGGGCCATTCTGGCAACCAATACCTCATCGCTATCGGTCACCGCGATCGCCGGAGGTTTGCGCCACCCCGAACGCCTTCTGGGCCTGCATTTCTTCAACCCTGCGCCGGTGATGAAGCTGGTGGAGCTGGTCTCTCATCCCGCAGCCTCGACCGATGCCCTGACCCGCGCCCGCGCCATCACCGAGGCGGCGGGCAAGACCGTCATCCAGTGCCCCGACCGTCCCGGCTTTATCGTCAACCGCTGCGCGCGCCCCTTCTATGGCGAGGCGCTTGCGATGGTTGAGGAAGTGCGCAGCCCGCTTGACATCGATGCGGCCATGATGGCGGCGGGCTACCGGCTGGGGCCTTTCGCGCTGATCGACCTGGTCGGGGCTGACATCAACCTTGCCGCCACCGAAAGTCTGTTTGCAGCGATGGACCGGCATCCGCGCTATCATGTCTTTGATGCGCTGCGCGCCCAGGTGGCGAAGGGTGATCTGGGACGCAAAAGCGGCACGGGCTTTGTCTTTCCGCAGAAGCCCGGCGCGCCCCCGGCGGATGCCGACGCCATCGTGCTGCGGATCGAGGCGGCGCTGATCAATGAGGCGGCATGGCTGCTGTCGGAAGGCGGCACCACGCGTGAATGGATCGATACGGCGCTGAAACTGGGGCTGAACTTTCCGCGCGGACCGTTTGAAATGCAGGCCCGGCACGGCGCAGCCATCGAGACCGAGCTTGCCCGGCTGGAAGCCCGTGCCCCCGCCCATCTGACATCGCGCTACCTGCCCCCGACGGGCTGAGGCCTGCCCGATCACGGATCTTGCGGCTGGCTTTCCGGCAGGTTCTGGCCAAAGCACACCACAAGAATGCGCGCGTCATCCTCACCGGCGGTGGTGTAGACATGGCCCATGCCGCTGTCGAAATAGGCGCTTTCGCCGGTGGCCAGCGTGATAGGATCGCGGCCTTCGCAATGCAGGGTCAACTGGCCGGCCAGCACATAGACGAACTCCTGCCCCTCATGCCGGATCAGCTCCTTGAAGGCCATCCGGCTGCGGGCGCGGACAAGGCCGGTCATCGGTGTCATCGCCTTGCCCCAGATCTCCGGGAACAGGATTTCATAGGCGTAATTAGGGGTTTCCTGCAGCTGGAACTCGCCGCGCCGCGCAATGGCAAGGCTGTCGGGCTGAAACCTTTCGCCCTCATCCCCGAACAGGGCATTCATGTCGATCTGCAGGCCGGCGGCGATCTGGGACAGGCGGTCATAGGTCAGCGCCATCAGCCCGCGCTCGGCCTTGGACAGCGTCGAGATCGCAAGCCCTGTCAGTTTCGAACATTCGGCCAGGGTCAGCCCCCGATCCTGGCGCAGCTTTTTCAGATGCCTGCCAAACGCGATGCGTTGCGACTCTTCCGCTTGTGGCTGATCCGGGGCAACGATGCCCGGATCGGCATCTGTCGGGGCGGGCGGGCTGGTATCCATTCCACGATCCTATCGGCCTGGTGGCAGGGCATCTGCCCCTTTTGATTTTCCGATTGGAAAAAATCTCTTTTCCTATCGGAAAAATATGCTAACGTCCCTGATAGAACAACCCCGCAAACGGGGATTCGACCAACAGGAGATCAGAAATGTCACGGTTTTTGCGGACTGCCCTGTTGGCAGCGCCTTTTGCGGTCATGTCCATCGTGGCCCCGGCCATGGCCGACCCCAAGACCATATCCATCGCGAATTTCGGCGATCACCCGCAGCTCAATGCCGTAGCCGAAGGCTTCAAACAGGAAATCCTGTCATCCGGCATGGTGGATGGCACGGATGTGGTCTTCACGCTGGATCATGTGAATTTTGACACCACCCTGCTGCCGCAGATGATTGCCAAGATTCAAAGCGGCAAGCCCGCGCTCGTTCTCGCCATCACGACGCCCGTGTCGCAGAACGTCAAGAACCAGATGGGTGATGCGGGCATTCCGCTGCTGTTTTCGGCGGTGACGGATCCGGTTGCCGCAGGCCTCGTGCCGTCCTGGGATCAGGGCGCGCCGAATATGTCGGGCGCAACCGATGCGCTGGATCTGGACGCGGCGCTGGCCTTCGCTCGCAAGCTGTTCCCCGAGGCCAAGACCTTTGGCGTGCCCTATAACCCGGCCGAGGCCAATGACGTGGCGACGGTCGAGCTGTTCAAGACCCATGCCGCCAAACATGGCTTTGAAATTGTCGCGGTCGGCATCGACAACACGAACGACATCCAGCCCCGGATTGCCGCCCTGGCCGGGAAGGCGGATGTGCTTTACGGGCCGGGCTCGAACCTGATCCAGCCCGCGATCTCGGCCGTGGCTGCCGCCGCGAATGAGGCAGGCATCCCCTTGATCAACACCGATGCCACGCTGGTGGAACAGGGGGTGATCCCGGCGGCCTTCGGCGTCTCCTATGACAAGATCGGGCATCTGGCCGGTCGCATCGCCCTGCGCGCTCTGAACGGCGAGGATCTGGCGACGATCCCGCCGCAAAACCCCGCCCCCGAGGATCACACCATCCTGATTTCGAAAAAGGCGATGGGCGCCTTGAACCTGCCGATCCCCGCCGGGTTCGACGACTGCGACTGCATCGTCGAGTAAGCCTTGCAGCGCGTGTTCACGAGTGCCGTCTTACCTGTGGTTTAACGAGTGTCACCTGCCGGGGGGCGATCTGTCGCCCCCCTTTCCCCGCCAAGATCGGAGAAGACCATGTTGCAGATCAGGGATGCCCGACGCGTGTTCTTCAGAGGAATGCCTGATGAAAAGGTGGCGCTTGACGGCCTGTCGCTGAAGCTGGCGCGGGGCGATTTCGCGGTTGTCATCGGCTCGAACGGGGCCGGAAAAAGCACCATGATGAATGCGGTATCCGGCGCGCTGATGCTGGATCAGGGCAGCATCACCATCAATGGCACCGATGTGACGGCGATGCCGGTGCATGATCGCGCCCGCCATGTGGCGCGGGTGTTTCAGGACCCGATGAAGGGCACGGCCGCGTCGATGACGATTGCCGAAAACATGCTGCTGGCCGAGATGCGGCAAACCCCTGCCCGTCTGCGCCGGGGGCTGACGCCTGCGCGACGCGAAACCTACCGCGAGCATCTGTCTTATCTGGGTCTCGGGCTGGAAAACCGGCTGGATACGCCGGTATCCCTGCTGTCGGGGGGGCAGCGCCAATCATTGTCGCTGGTGATGGCGGTCAGCGGTGAGCCTGACATCCTGCTGCTGGATGAACATACCGCAGCACTGGACCCGCGCACGGCGGATCTGGTTCTGAACGCCACCCTGCGGGCGGTGTCGGCGCTGAAGCTGACCACGATGATGGTGACCCACAACATGGCGCACGCCATCGATTACGGAAATCGCATCATCATGCTGGATGCGGGCAAGGTCCTGCTGGAACTGTCGGGCGAAGAAAAGGCCCGCGCGACGGTGCCGGATCTGATCGGCCATTTCTCGGTCAAATCCGACCGTATGCTGCTGGGGGCGTGATCCATGGATATCCTGAGCGCATGGATCGCCCTGATCCCAGTCACGCTGGCGCAAAGCCTGATTCTGTCTTTTGTGGTGCTGGCGGTGATGCTGCCCTTCCGCATCCTGGCCTTCCCCGACCTGACCTCGGAAGGGGCCTATCCCTTGGGCGGCTGTGTCTGTGCCGTGGCGCTGGTTGCGGGTGTGCCGCCCTTGCCCGCGCTTTTGTTGGCGGCGGCGGCGGGGTTTCTGGCGGGCTGTGCCACCGCCTTCATCCATCTGCGGTTCCGTATCCACACGCTGTTGGCCGGGATCCTGATCACCACCATGCTTTACAGCATCAACCTGCGTATTCTGGGCAAGGCCAATCTGCCGGTCTTCAATGAGCCCAAGATCTATGACTGGCTGGCGGGCCTGTCGCTGACGGGAAGCTGGGCGAAAATCCTTCTGGCCGGTGGGCTTGCCCTCATCACCTGCCTCGCCCTGAACCTGTGGTTCGCGACCGAGCGCGGCACCGCGATGCGTGCCGTGGGGGCCAATTCCGACATGGCCGAGGCGCAGGGCATCAATGTCTGGCGCGCGACGATCGGCGGCATCGGCCTTGCCGGGGCGGCCGCCGCCCTTGGCGGCGGGCTGATGGTCCAGAGCCAGGGCTTTGCCGATGTGAACATGGGCCTTGGGGTGCTGATAAATGCGCTGGCGGCCCTGATGATCGGCGAGGCCATTGTCGGGCGCCGCACCGTGATGCGGCAGGTTGCGGCCCCCTTTGTCGGCGCCCTTGTCTATTATCAGTTGATCTCGATCTGTCTGGCCGCGGGTCTGCCGCCCGGTGATCTGAAGATCGCGACCGGGGTTTTTGTGCTGGCCATGCTGGCCGCGCCGACGCTGGGCCTGCGCCGCAAGGGTGGCGGCACGCCTGCCAAGGAAAGCTTCCGCGAATGATCCGGTTTCAGTTCTCGATTGATCGCTGGCCGCTGCAACAGCCCTTCCGCTTTGCCGGATACACCATCACCGATCTGGAATGCGTGCATGTGCGACTGACGCGGGGCACGGTTCAGGCGCAGGGTGAGGGCGTGTTGCCGGTGGTCTTTGATGTCACCGCGGATGCGGTCCATGCGCAACTGTCGGGCGTCGCGGCAGGTCTGGAACAGGGTCAACAGCTTGCGGACCTCTGCGCCGCCCTGCCGCCCGGCCCCGCCCGCAACGCGCTGGATTGCGCGCTTTGGGATCTGCGTGCCAAGGAAAGCGGGCAGGATATCTGGACGCTGGCCGGGTTGTCCGACAGGCCCGACCAGATCGAGGTCGATGAGACCATCGGCCTTGGCGCGCCTGCCGATATGGCGCAGGCGGCGCAGTTGTCGGCGCATCGCGTGCTGAAGATCAAGCTGGACGGCACACAGATTGTGGAACGCGTCACGGCCATCCGTCAGGCCCGGCCCGAGGCCGACCTGATCGTCGATGCCAATCAAAGCTGGACGATTGACCTGCTGACCCGGCATGGCCCGGAACTTGCCGCCTTGGGTGTGCGGATGATCGAACAACCCCTGCCGCGTGGACAGGACGGCACCTTAAGCGACCTGTCCTGCCCGGTGCCGATCTTTGCCGATGAATCCTGTCATGTCGCAGCCGATATTCCGGCGCTGCGGGGATTGTATCAGGGCGTCAATATCAAGCTCGACAAGACCGGCGGTCTGACCGAGGCGCTGGCCCTTGCCCGCGCCGCCCGTGATGCCGGGATGGGCGTGATGGTGGGCTGCATGGCGGGCACCTCGCTGTCGATGGCCCCCGCCTATGTGATCGGCGGCCTGTCCGACTGGGCCGATCTCGACGGACCGCTTTTGCTGGCCGGGGATCGTTCGCCCGCCATGACCTATTCCCGGGGGCGGCTTGCGCGCTTTGCGCCCGCGCTCTGGGGCTGACATCAGGAGATGACATGACACATTCCCCCATCGCCGCGCCCTATCTGATCTATCTGGGCGATACGCCGATGGCCGAACTGGCCAAGACCGGCGCGGGCCTTGCCTATTGGCGCCCCGAGCGTTGCCTTGCGCAATTGCGCGAAGCCGGCTGTGCCGCCGATCTGGGGCTGGCGGATATGACTGTCGCGCAGGCGGCTGCGGCAGGCGCGAAGACCATGGTCATCGGCACCGCCGCCCCGGGCGGGCAATTGCCGCAGAATTGGGTGGCGCGGGTTGTCGAGGCGATGGAGGCGGGCCTTGATATCGCATCGGGCCTGCATGTGCCGCTGCGCTCCATCCCCGAACTGGCGGCGGCGGCGGATCGCACGGGGCGGTTGCTGCATGACGTGCGCCTGAACCCCGGCCCGTTCCCGATCGCCAATGGCCTGCCGCGTTCTGGGCGGCGGGTGCTGATGGTCGGCACCGATTGCGCCGTGGGCAAGAAATATTCGGCCCTTGCCATTCACCGTGAACTGGCGGCGCGTGGCGTGCCCGCCACCTTCCGCGCCACCGGCCAGACCGGCGTGCTGATCGACGGGCACGGCTTTGCCATTGACGCGATTGTGTCGGATTTTCTGGCCGGTGCGGTCGAGATGCTGACCCCTGCCGCCGCCGCCGATCACTGGGATGTGGTCGAGGGTCAGGGTGCCTTGATCCACCCGGCCTATGCCGGCGTCTCGCTGGGGTTGCTGCACGGTGCGCAGCCCGAGGCCTTTGTGGTCTGCCATGAGGCCGGGCGCACGGAACTGTCGGGTTTTCCCGGCCACAAGACCGGCACCATTGCCGAGATCATCGAGCTGACCACGTTGCTCAGCCGCCGCGTCGCGCCCGGGATCCGCTGTGCGGGTATTTGCATCAACACCGTCCGCCTGCCAGAGACCGAGGCGCGCAAGGTGCTGGCCGAGGCCGAGGCCGCGCACGGCCTTCCCGCCACCGACCCGCTGCGCTTTGGCGTGACGGGGCTTGTCGACCGGCTATTGGGGGCGGATGGCGCGGGACGTTGACAGCTTCAGCCGCGCGCGCCCATGATCCGTCGCCCCGCCAGATCGGGGTGATGGATCGATTGGCGGATATGCGCGATGCGGGCGTGACCCGCCGCTGCTGTGCCGGGCGGGGTCTGCGCCTCTGATCCTTGTGCGCCGTCTTTTGCCGATGATCCTGTGGCGCAGATCATGCGGCCACAGCAGAGGAGTGCAGAGATGGGCATTCTGCATCTGCCGCCTCTGCGGGTGTGTCCTCTCCTGGCCCATGCCGCGATGCCGGGGTCAATGAAAATCCCGGCTTGGAAACAACCTTCTGGCCTGTTCGCGGGGATGCCGCGCGGTTTGCCTTGTCATATGGCCCCGCGTGGCAAGACCGCCCGAGGCGCGGCGCAGGTGCGGCGGCTGGCCAAGATGTGACAGACGGGGGGACAGATCCTCGATCTGTTCCGCGATCAGATGCACGACCGGGCCATCGCGTTCGATCCTGCCCCGCACGCGCAACAGCCGCCCCGACATGACGGCTTTGCGAAACTGTTCATAGATCTTGCGCCAGACCACGACATTGGCCACGCCGGTTTCATCCTCCAATGTCAGGAAAATGACGCCAGAGGCTGTGCCGGGGCGCTGCCGGGTGATGACCAGACCCGTGAGGGTGATGCGCCCCCGTGCCTGGGCCAATCGATCATGGGGCAGGCTTTCCGGCAGGTCGGGGCGCAACAACTCCATCGGATGGGCGCGCAGGCTGAGGCGCAGCGCCAGATAATCCTCGATCACCTCCTGGCCCAGCAGCATCCGCGGAAGCGTCATGCCGGGTTCTGTCCCGCCTTCGCCATCCGTGCCGAACAGGGGCAGGGGTCTGGGCGCGCGCAAGGCCTTTGCTGCCCAAAGCGCATCCCGTCTGTTCAGCCCAAGGGCGGCAAAGGCATCAGCTTCGGCCAATCGCTCCAGCCGGTCGGGATGGATGCTGGCCCGGCGCCACAGGCTTTCAACATCGCCATAGCCATTGCCGCGCGCCGCCACGATCCAATCGGCATCCTCGGCGCGCATCCCCTTGATCTGGCGAAAGCCGAGCCGCAGCGCCAAGGCGCCATCTGCCCTAGGCTCCAGCGTGCAGTCCCATGCCGAATGGTTGACCGAGACAGGACGCACCTCGACACCGTGTTCGCGGGCATCGCGCACCAATTGGGCCGGGGCATAGAACCCCATCGGCTGGGCGTTCAGCAGCGCGCAGGTGAACGCCGCCGGATGATGGCATTTCAGCCAGGCCGATATATAGACCAGCCGGGCAAAGCTGGTGGCGTG
This sequence comes from Gemmobacter serpentinus, assembly GCF_008973825.1. GTDB lineage: Bacteria > Pseudomonadota > Alphaproteobacteria > Rhodobacterales > Rhodobacteraceae > Gemmobacter > Gemmobacter serpentinus. Next base: position 38,599 of record NZ_WCHR01000018.1, read on the forward strand.
ACTTTCGGGAAAGCCGTAACTGCCAAAGCCCTCGATCTGGGCGAAGCAGCGGGCGGCGAAATCGCCGTCATAGCCATTTGCAATCATCCCGTTGATGAAGCGGTCACGGAAGCCGCCGATTGTGCCCATCCGCTTGAATGTGGCGAGGCTGCGCCGCAGCCGGTCTGCCTCGGCCGGGGTAAAGCCCGCCGCGACGACGGCGATCTGCATGGCCTGTTCCTGAAACAGCGGCACGCCGTAAGTGCGGCCCAGAACCTCCATCATCGCGGGGCCAAGATCTTCGACCGCTTCGCGCTTCCGCCTGCGGTTCAGGAACGGATGCACCATTCCGCCCTGAATGGGGCCGGGGCGGACAATGGCGACCTCGCAGACCAGATCATAGATGTTGCGGGGCCGCATTCTTGGCAGAAAGTTCATCTGGGCCCGGCTTTCCACCTGAAACACGCCGATGGCATCGGCCCGGCAAAGCATGTCGTAAACCTTGCTGTCTTCGGCGGGGATATTGGCCAGTGTCAGACGCGATCCGCGATGATCTGCCAGCAGGTCAAAAGCCTTGCGAATGGCGGTCAACATGCCAAGGGCCAGCACATCGACCTTCAACAGCCCAAGCGCGTCAATATCGTCCTTGTCCCATTCGATGATGGTCCGGTCGTCCATCGCCGCATTCTCGATCGGGCACAGCTCGTCCAACCGTCCCTGCGTGATGACGAAGCCGCCGACATGCTGGGACAGATGTCGGGGAAACCCGATGATTTCCCCGATCAGCCGCAGGGTCAAGGCCACGCGCCGGTCGGCCGGGTTCAGTCCGGCCTCGCGCAAGCGGCTTTCGTCCGGGGCGGCAGAAGACCAGCCCCAGATCTGCCCGGCCAGCCGCGCAATCACGTCCTGTGACAGACCCATGACCTTGCCGACTTCGCGAATGGCGGCGCGGGACCGGAAATGGATGACGACCGCCGTCAGGCCCGCCCTTTCGCGGGTATAGCGCTGATAGATCCACTGGATGACCTCTTCGCGGCGCTCATGTTCAAAATCCACGTCAATGTCGGGCGGCTCATCCCGTTCTTTGGAAATGAACCTTTCAAAGATCAGGGTGATGGATTCCGGCGGCACCTCGGTGATGCCCAGCAGATAGCAGACCACCGAATTGGCCGCCGATCCCCGCCCTTGGCACAGGATGCCCCTGGATCGGGCAAAGGCCACGATGTCATGCACGGTCAGGAAATAGGGCGCGTATTTCACCTCGGCGATGAGGCGCAGTTCATGATCCACCCGGTCCAGCGTCCTTTGCGGCGCACCTTGAGGATAGCGCCAAAGAATGCCCTCGCGCGCCAGCCGTTCCAGCCGGGTCTGGGCAGGCTCGCCATCCTTTGCCTCGTCAGGATATTGATATCGCAGCTGATCCAGCCGAAAGGCGCAGGCATCCGCGATCTGCATCGTGCGCCGGATCGCCGCCGGATAGCGATGGAACATCCGTGCCATCTCATCGCCGGATTTCAGCCGCCGCTCCCCATTGGCCAGACGATGTTCGCCGATGGTGTCGATGGTCAGCCCTTCCCGCAGGCAGGTCAGCACATCTGCCAGCGGGCGGCGGGCCGCGCGATGCATCATCACTTCGCCAAGGGCAACCATGGGCAGCCCGGAGGATTGTGACAGGCCCGCAAGATGGTTCAGCCGTTCCTGATCCTGTCCGTCATAGACCGGGGCTGCCCCCAGATAGCACCGCCCGCTGAAACGGTCCGAGATCTGGCGCAGCTCTGCCATGATCTGGGGGCCGCTGATCCTGTCGATATTCAACGGATCGGGCGGCAGCGCGATCAGGATCATTCCGGCACCCCAGTCCAGCAGGTCGATCCGTGTCAGATGGCATTCCCCCTTTGGCGCGCGCCGCTTGCCCGTGGACAGAAGCCGGGTCAATCGCGACCATGCCAAAAGATCTTGGGGCAGGGCCAGCCATTGCACCATGCTGTCGGTCAGGACGAGCCGGGCCCCGGGGATCAGCCGTGGCAAAGGCGCGTCATCGGCCGTCGCATTGTGTTCGGCCTGTCCATGCGTCAGCCTTTGCCGGCTGGATGTATCCATCACCTGTTGCGAACGGATATCAGGCCCGGTGCGTTCCGCCTCGGCTCGCAGGCGTGCCAGTTCTTTCAGGGCCGAAAAGGCGCGCACCACACCCGCCACCGAATTGCGGTCGGTGATGGCAATGGCGGCAAGGCCAAGTTCGGCCGCACGGGTGACCAGTTCCTCGGGATGCGAGGCCCCGCGCAGAAATGAGAAATTCGAGGTCACGCACAGTTCGGCATAGGGCGTCATGGAAAGCGCCCCTGTGCATACCAGCCCGGTGCATTGGGCGTGTGGAACAGCCAGAGCCGGGGTCCTTCGGATGTTTCGATGCGCCAGTAATCGCGGATGCCGCTGCGCCAGGCCGGGTCATCTTGCCACCATTCCGGGGTGATCCGCTCCGGCCCCTGGGCGCGCAGCGTGGAAAAGCGCATGTTGCGCCAGTGAAATCGGGTGGGCGGATGGCCGCGGGTCTGGCGGACGGGCTCGGGCGGGAAGATCAGGGCCGGGCGGGCCGGGCGGGGGCGATACGGAAAGGGCTGTGCGTCATGATAGGCGGCGGGCACCACCCGGAAGCTGCGTTCGGGGACAAGGCTGTCGGCGGGCAGGCAGCGCAGGACGTGATCAAAGCCCAGCCGGTTGCCCAGGCGCGAGAGCAGATCCGACATTTCATCCCCGCCACGGTTCTGCCCGGGCACAATCTGTGCCGGCAGCAGCGGCTCGGTCACCGTGGCGACAAGCCGCAACATATCAATCCCAAAACCTGCATGGGTGTCATCGATCCCTTTGTGGAACAAAGGGGCGATCCGCGCGGGATCTCGCATCGCGCGCGCCAGGCCGATCTCAAGCCTGGCGGTGCTGCCGTCCACGCGGCCCAGCTCCAGCCGGATCCGGCGTGCGCCCATATGGGTGGCAGCCAGCTTGTGGCACAGCCGGGTCAACAGCAGATCCAGCCCCGCCATCACATCTGCCGTCAGCCCGATCGGTTCGGGCAGGCTGATCCTGACCCCGAAATGCGGCGGATCCGGCGGGGCCGCCACCGGCTCCGGCAAAGAGCCAAGCATCTTGTCCAGTGCCTTCATCACATCGGGGCCGAAACGCCGCACAAGCGGGGCGCGCGGCACCCGGAGCAGATCGGCGATCCGGGTCAGCCCCAGCCGGTTCAATCCGCCTGCCACATCGGGGGGGATATTCAAGGCGGTCACGGGCAAGGTGCCAAGCTGCTCTGACACCTGGCCATCCAGAACGATCCCGCCGCCATGCCGCGTCAATGCATGGCCGCCGCTGCGTGTGGGCGCGATGGCCGTCTGGACCGCGATCCCGGCCCGCGCCATCCGGTCGTGAAGATCATCGCGCAACGCGTCTTCGCCACCGAACAGATGCGCGACCCCGGTGATGTCGGCCACCAGACCATCCGGGCCATCGGCGGCAACCTGTGGTGCATATCGCCCGGCCCATCGGCGCAGGGCCTCCTGCGCGCGGGCCTCCTGCACCGGATCGGCGGGGCGGGTGGCCAGATCCGGCAGGATCGCCCTTGCATCTGCCAGGCCCATGCCGCGGGACAAGCCGGCGGTTTCGGCGTCAAGATTCAGACAGTGCAGCACATCGGTATTGCCCTGACGTCTTGTCAGCGCGACGGGCCCGCCCAAGGGGCGGGATCGCAGACTGGTGTCACTCGCCAGTCTCGGAAACCATATGACAAGCAGCCGTCGTGCCATCCCAATGCAGGGTCCAGAATCCAGAAGTTCCCTTTTTGTTCTTATTAAGGTTCCAGCGATGACGAGTCGAGTCCGATGGTCCGGCAACCAGATCACATTTCCATCTGGTCTCGGCCGCATTGCTGCCCTGGCCTGCATGGATCAGCAAAAGCCCTGTTGTCTGCCCTGCCTCGGCGGCCAGTTGCAGCCGTCGACCTGCCGTCAGGGAGAGCGGCTTTGCGGGCTCTGCGATCACCAGACCGGGGACGGGGCTGCGCAGGGCCTCTTCAGTGGCCCATAGAAGATCGGTTTCCGAGCGGGCCTCGACGATGTGAAGCCGCTCTGCGACCCCCGGGGGCAGGCCGCGCGGCATGGGGCGGCTGGCCTGGTGCTGTGACAGGACCCAGAAAAGCGGCCCCGCATGTTGCAGCGTCTGAAACAGCGCGAAAGTTCTGCGGCCTTCGCCCTCGGCTTCATGCACGCGCGCGGGCGCAAGCAAAAAGGGGGCACCGGGCCCGATGGCAGGATCTGGCAGAATCTTCACAATCACCCTCCGCGAAGGCCCAAGCCTGCCATCTGGCTGCGGGCGTTGCAACTGCGATGCCGGCGGCATCGCGGCTGCCCGCCTGAGGCTGCTTTTCGGGGATGCGGCAGGATGCAGAGCAGGGCCTTTGGCGGCCGAACCGCGATCTCAGGGGCGGGCGGGCAGATGCTCCAACTCGCCCAGCAGCAGTTTGGCGATCTTGGCGGCCCGCGCACCCTTGCGCCATGTCAGCAAGACGCGCTGGTCCAACTCGGACGGCAGTGGGATCGAGGGCAGGTCACGACTGCCATGGCTGATATGGGCGGGCAGCACGCTCAGCAGCCCTTCTTCCTGCACCATCGAGACGATGACGGGCAGGGAATCCACCTCGATCAGCGTGGCGGTCTTGCGCCAGTCCGGGCCTGCGATGTTTTCGAAATAGGCTTCGGCGCGCTGGCGCAAACCGCTGCGGCGCGACTGCATGACAAGGGGCGTGTGGCGCAGCAGGGTCAACATGCCTTCCCGCGTGGGGCTGGCCTTGGCCAGCGCGCGTCCGAACAGCGCGACCGGGCCGCGCATCACCTCGGTCTGGTTGTAGGAGCTTTCGCGTAGCCGTGCGTCCAGAAAGACGCAGTCAAAACGCCCGCTATCCAGCCCTAGCAGCAAATCTTCCGCCAAGGTCGAGACCAGCGAGAAACGCAAGCCGTGGCGCAGGTGCAGCCTTGCGCCAAGGCGGGCCAGCAGGCGGGACAGATCGCCATCGGCCGAGGCCGGAATCACCGCGCCAAGGCTGGCGGGGCGGTCGGTTTCACGCCGCAGGCTGGAAGTCAGGCTGCGCCATTCATCCTCAAGCCGGGTGATCTGCGCCAAAAGCCGCTGGCCCTGTGCGGTCGGATTCAGCCCCGTGGCGCTGCGCTCGGCCACCTGTCGGCCAAGGCTGCGTTCGATCAGCGCAACCTGTCGTGTCAGCTGCGGCTGACCCAGATCCAGCGATAGCGCCGCCCGCCGGATGGAGCCGATTCTCAGCACCTGTGCCAGCCGGAACAGCGCCTCGATCCCCACCGATGATTTGGGCAGGCTGTCGCGGTCACAGCCATGGATATCCTGCAAGATCAGTGCGATCCGCTCGATGGCAGGACGGCAGCGGCGGCCCTCAAGCGTCAGGGCAAGGCCGTCTTCGGTGCGGCGCATCATCACCTGCCCCAGCGTTTCCTCCAGCCGGGAAACGGCGGTCGAAACGCTGGACAGGGGCTGTGCGGTGGCACGCGCTGCCGCCCGCACACCGCCATGGCGCATGACAAGGCCAGCAAGAATGACGGTGGAGCTGCGCATGGCTTCTTCGCATCATGGGTTCATAAAAAGACATATGCCCCAGTTTGAATTGTTCCGCTAGCATTCCCTTCAGATCACGCGAGACTCAGATGACCCGACCGCCCTGCATCATGGCTTTCGACTATGCCCCGCTGGATATGGCGGCGCTGCGGATGCTGTTGGCCGGTCGTGTCTCGCCCCAGATCAGCGCAGCGGCCATGGGGCGTGTGGCGAAGGGTCGGCAGGTGCTGGAACGGGCGATTGCGGCGGGCCAGCCAATCTATGGCGCGACGACCGGCGTCGGCGCGATGAAATGCACCGAACATCGCGATGCCGGGGCGATCTTGCAATTCAACACCAGTCTGGCGCTGGCGCATCAGGTGGCGGTGGGGGAGGTGATGCCGGATGGTATCGCCCGGCTGACATTGGCGCTGCGGCTGAACACGGCATTGTCGGGGCGCGTCGGCGTCAGTGAGGGCTTCGTGCGGCACCTTGCCGCCATGCTGCATCATGACCTGCTGCCGGTCCTGCACGGGCGCGGGTCGGTCGGCTGCGCCGATCTGGGCCAGATGGGCGAACTCGCCTCGGTCATGGTTGGTGAGGGGGCTGCTACGCTGGCCGGCCTGCCTCTGCCGGCAGATGTGGCATATGCGCAAGCGGGGTTGCAGCCCTATGCCATGCAGCCGCGTGACAGTCTGGCCGCAATCAGCACCAATGCCTTCGGTCTGGCGCGTTGCGCGGCTGCGGTTGCCCGCGCGGCCGAGGTCATCCGTCAGGCGATGACGCAGGCAGCGGTGACGGCAGCGGCCTGGGGTCTGGATCGCGCGGTTTGGCAGGCGGCGCTTGAAAGCCATATCCCGGGTGAGGCGGAGATGGCCGCATGGTTGCAGGCCGCGCTGGACGATCAGCAGGACTGGCCCGCGCGCAGCACGGTTCATGACGCGCTGTCGGGGCGTTTTCTGGTGCAGATCCTTACGGCATCCGTCGCGGCGGCCAGCACGGCCGCGCGTTCGGTCACCCGCCACACCACCCAGATCGATGACAACCCGGTGATCTGCGGCGACAAGGTTGTCACTTCGGGCGCAAGCCTGCTCTGCGATCTGTCTGCCAGTGTCGCCGGGCTGCAACTGGCGCTGTCGCAGCTTGGGCGCAACGTCTTCAACCGCTGTCTGATTCTGACCAATGGCGGCCTGCCGGGGCTGCCGGTCAATCTGGTCCCGCCCGGGCGCATCGCCACCGGCTATGGCCCGCTGATGAAACTGGCACAGGAACAGGCGCTGCGGATCAATCTGGCCGCGCAGCCGGTCGTGCCGCTGAACCTGACGCTTGCGGCGGGGCTGGAGGATGAGGCGCTGTTGATCCCGCTGGCCGCAGAGCGGCTGCTGGATCAGCTGGAGGCACTGGATTGGCTTTTGACCATCGAGGCGCTGCTGGCCGTGCAGGCACTGGATCTGCGCGGGCTGGCGCAGGGGCGGATGCTGGCGATGCAGGCCGAACTTGTCCGCCGCCATATCGCCCCGCTGAGCCGCGATGTGCCGCTATCGGCACCACTTTCGGCGCTGCGGGAAAATCTGCGCATGAATGAGGTGCGTGCCGGGCTGCGTGCCCTGGCACCCTTTCCGGCCTTCGATCAGGAGATGGGCTTTTCGCAAAGCGATACTGCCAGAGAAGATTCGGCTCTTTGCCGACAAACAAAAGAAATCGCGCAAGGCGATCTGATCCAATAGCAAGAATTACGTTCCGATCACTTCCCCGACAGGAGATGTAAATGAGTGTTTTCAATATCTTGAACGTAAGGCCCGCTGCGCGGGTGATGCGTGCCACCCTGCTGGGGGCCGCACTCGTCTTGGCGGCCCCGGCGGCCTTTGCCCGTGATGTCGTTGTCTCGTCGAAGATCGATACCGAAGGCGGCCTTCTGGGCAATGTGATCTACCTTGCGCTGCAAAATGCGGGCATTCCGGTGGAAAACAAGCTGCAGCTTGGCGGCACGCCGATCCTGCGCGATGCCATCACGGCGGGGCAGATCGACATCTATCCCGAATATACCGGCAATGCGGCCTTCTTCTTCAACGAGGCTGACAGCGCGGTCTGGAAAGATGCCGCGGCGGGCTATGCGCGCGCGGCCGAGCTGGATCTTGCCGCAAACAAGATCGTCTGGCTGCCGGCCGCACCTGCCAACAACACCTGGGCCATTGCCCTGCGGGGCGATGTGGCAGAGCCGAACAACCTGAAGACCCTGACCGAATTCGGCGCATGGGTTACCGGCGGCGGCACGGTGAAACTTGCGGCCTCGACCGAGTTCGTGACGGCACCTGCGGCGCTGCCGGCGTTCCAGACAACTTATGGATTCACCCTTCGGTCGGACCAGTTGGTCCAACTGGCCGGGGGCGATACCGCCGCCACCATCGCGGCGGCGGCGCAGCAAACCTCGGGCGTGAATGCCGCGATGGTTTACGGCACCGACGGCGCGATCTCGGCGGTCGGGCTGGTGGTTCTGGAAGACGACAAGGCGGTGCAACCCGTCTATGCGCCTTCCCCCCTCGTGCGTGAGGATGTGCTTAAAGAGTATCCGCAGATTGCCGATGTGTTGGCACCGATCTTTGCCTCGCTGGATCTGGTGACCTTGCAAGAGTTGAATGGTCGTATCCAGGTCGGCGGCGAACCCGCCGAGGCCGTGGCGCGCGACTATCTGACCAGCAAAGGCTTTCTGAAGTAAGCCTGTCCCGGAGAGGGGGCGCATCCCCTCTCCGGTCCCCTTCCAAACCAGTTTTTCGTCGGAGGGCCAGGTGGCTGATACTTCCCTTGCGACCCCCGTGCCTGTGCCACGGATAAGCCGGAACGGGCTGCTCTTCGCGCTGCTTGGCGGTCTGGCCCTGTGGTTGCCACTGGTGCAGTTCAAGGCCAATCGTATCGTGGCAGGCGAGGGCCTTTCATTGCCCGGCGCGCTGCCCGGTGGCGCGGGCTGGGGCTTTGTCTGTCTTGTCATCCTGCTGCTGGCGGCGGGGCTGCTGTATCGGTTGCCGCTGGGCTGGCGGCTGGGTCTGGCGCTGATCGGGCTGGCGGCGGTGATCCTGTCGCTTGGGCTGGCGGCCAAAGGCCTGACGCCTGAAGGCAATCGCGTTGTCCGTGTTGCCCCCGCGTCAGGGTTCTGGATGCTGCTGCTGGCCTTTGGCCTGATGGGGACAGATGCGTTAAGCCGCCTGCACCTATCGCGCAAGGCCCGCTGGGCGGTGCTGTGCATCAGCCTTGGCCTGATCTGGCTATGCCTCGCCTCCGGCTTGCTGAACGAAACCTCGGTCATGGTGGAATACCGGGCGCGGGCCGATCTGTTCAGCCGCAGCCTTTGGCAACACCTGACGCTGGCCTTCGGGTCGCTGGCCATGGCGCTGCTGATCGGGCTGCCGCTGGGTATCATGGTGTTCCTGATACCAAAGCTGCGCCGGGGCGTGCTGGGGGTGCTGAACGTCTTGCAGACCATCCCGTCGCTTGCGCTGTTCGGCATCATGATCCCGGTCTTTGGCTGGATCGCGCTGAATGTGCCGGGGGCGGCGCAGATCGGCGTCGCCGGGATCGGCCTGTTCCCGGCGCTGATGGCACTGTTCTTCTACTCGCTGCTGCCAGTCGTCTCGAACACGCTGGTCGGGCTGCGCACGGTTGATCCGGCGGTGCATGATGCGGCCTTTGGCCTGGGCCTGACGCAGCGCCAGGTGCTGTTCCAGGTGCAGTTGCCGCTGGCCCTGCCGGTGGTGCTGGCGGCGGTGCGCATCGTGCTGGTGCAAAATATCGGCCTTGCGGTGATTGCCGGGCTGATCGGCGGCGGCGGCTTTGGCAGCTTTGTCTTTCAGGGGCTGAACCAGACCGCGATGGACCTGATCCTGCTGGGCGCCTTGCCCACAATCCTTCTGGCGCTGGTGGCCGGGGTCGCGCTTGACCTTATGGTCGAGGCGATCAGCCCCAAAAAGGGTAATGTGACATGATCCGTATCGAGAATCTGAGCAAGACCTATGGCGATACGACGGTGGTCCAGCCGGTTTCGCTGACCATTGAAAAGGGCCATATCGCGGCGCTGGTCGGGACATCCGGCTCGGGCAAGACCACACTCTTGCGGATGATCAACCGTCTGGTCGAGCCCAGCTCGGGCAAGGTCTGGATCGGCGACGAGGATGCAGCAACCATCGCGCCGCATCTTTTGCGCCGGCGCATCGGCTATGCGATCCAGGGGCATGGGCTGTTTCCGCATCGCACCCTGGCTCAGAATATCGCCATGGTGCCGCAGCTTCTGGGCTGGAAACCGCGTGACATATCGGACCGTGTGGACGAGTTGTTGACGCTGTTCCAGCTTGACCCCGCGCGTTTCCGGGACCGGATGCCGCATCAGCTTTCGGGCGGGCAGCAGCAGCGGGTCGGGGTGGCGCGGGCCTTGGCGGCGCGGCCCGAAGTGCTGTTGATGGATGAACCCTTTGGCGCGCTGGATCCGGTGATCCGCGCCAAGGCGCAGGACGATCTGCGCGACATCCAGCGCCAGCTTGGCACGACACTGGTGATCGTGACGCATGACATGGAAGAGGCGGTGACGCTGGGCGACCGGATTGCCGTGATGGACAAGGGGGTGCTGCTGCAATACGGCCCCCCGACCGAGATCCTGACCCATCCCGCCACCCCCTTTGTCGAGGCGCTGATCGGCAAGGCCGAGCGTCCCTTCCGCCTGCTGTCGCTGTCGCATATCGGCGATATCGCCGTGCCGGGCGAGGCCGAGGGACCGGCCCTGCCGCGCGACACCTCGGCGCGGGATGCACTGGCGCAATGCCTGTGGCTGGGGCGGGATCGGCTGGCGGTGCAGGGCGGCGGTGTGGTGACGCTGGAGGCGCTGCGCACCCGCGCCAAGGGGGATGGCGCATGATTGCAAGGCTGATCCTCGCGGCGCTGGCCTGCCTTTTGGTGGCGTTCCTGCTGACACCGCAAAGTTTTGCGTGGCTGTTCGTGCCGCTGACCAAGAACGGCGCGCCGCCGATCTATACCCAGACCGGATTGCTGAGCCTGACCCTGTCGCATCTGGGGCTGGTGGCGCTGGCCTCGCTGGCCTCGACCATCGTGGCGGTCGGGCTTGGCGTGCTGGTCACCCGGCCTGCCGGGCGCGAATTCCTGCCGCTGGCGCGCACCATCACCTCGATCGGGCAGACCTTTCCGCCGGTTGCGGTGCTGGCGCTTGCGGTGCCTGCGATGGGGTTCGGGGCCGGGCCCACGCTGGTCGCGCTGTTTCTATACGGCCTTCTGCCGATCTTCGAGAACACGCTGACCGCGCTGCAAAACCTGCCGCCCTCGGTGATCGAGGCCGCGCGGGGCATGGGGCTGACCCGCCGCCAGCGGCTGTTGCAGGTGGAACTGCCCTTGGCGCTGCCGGTGATCCTGGCCGGGGTGCGGCTGTCGGTGGTGATCTCGCTGGCAACCGCCACCATCGGATCGACCGTTGCGGCGCATACTTTGGGCGAGGTGATCATCGCCGGGCTGTTGTCGGCCAACACCGCCTTCGTGGTTCAGGGCGGGCTGATCGTCGGGCTGATCGCTGTGCTGATCTACGAGGGATTTCAACAGGTCGAAAAGGCCACTGCGCGCCGCATCGGCCAGATGCAGCAGGAATAACGGAGCAAAGAGATGTCGGATTTCGATCTGGTCCTTTCGGGCCATTTGGTTCTGCATTCGCATGAGATCGAGGCGGGGTTTGTCGCTGTCCGCGACGGCAAGGTCGCGCTGATCGGCGAAGGCCCGGCTCCGGCGGCCCGGGCGCGTCATGATCTGGGCCGCGCGCTGATCCTGCCCGGCGCGGTCGATGCGCAGGTGCATTCGCTGTCGCAAAAGGGGGCAGAAGGTTTTGCCGCCTCGACGGCCGCCGCCGCCGCAGGGGGTGTCACGACCATCGTCGACATGCCTTATGATGAGGGCAATCTGGTCTGCTCGGCCGCCTCTGTCGCCCTGAAGGCGGCCGAGGCTGCGGCAGAGGCGCGGGTGGATGTGGCGCTTTACGGCACCATCGACCCAGAGGAAGGCCCGGCCCGCATTGCCGAACAGGCCGCGGCGGGGGTTTGCGGTTTCAAATTCTCGACCTTTGGCACCGATCCGAAGCGCTTTCCCCGCATCCCCCCGGCGCTGCTGCTGGCCTGCTTTGCCGAGGTGGCGAAGACCGGCCTCGCGGCAGGTGTGCACAATGAGGATGACAGTTTCGTGCGTGATGCAATCCGCGCCGTTGAGGCTGCAGGCATCACCGACTGGCGCGCGCATGGCCTGTCGCGCCCGCCGATGACCGAGATCCTTGCCCTGCTCCAGATCTATGAGACCGGTGCCGCCACCGGCTGCCCGGCGCATGTGGTGCATTGCTCGCTCGGGCGCGGCTATGACATCGCGAAACGCTACCGCGACGAGGGGCATTTCGCCACCATCGAGGCCTGCATCCATTATCTGGTGCTGGATGAGGAAAACGACGTGGCCCGGCTGGGCGGCAAGGCCAAGATCAACCCGCCGATCCGCCCCCGTGCCGAGGTGGAGACGCTGTGGCGTCATGTGGCGGCGGGCAATGTCTCGATGGTGTCGACCGACCATGTCAGCTGGTCGGAGGACCGCAAGACCAATCCCGAGATGCTGAAAAACGCATCCGGCGTGCCGGGGCTGGAGGTGATGGTGCCGCTTTTCGTCAAGGGCGCGCTGGAACGTGGCATTCCCCTGACCTGGGCCGCGCGGCTGCTGGCCGAGAATCCGGCCAGGCATTTCCGGCTGGATCACGCCAAGGGCGGCATCAAGATCGGCCGCGATGCCGATCTGACCGTGCTGGAGCCGGTGGCGAAAACCTATGACGCGAAAGCCAGCACCGTCTCGGTCGCGGGCTGGTCGCCCTATGATGGCATCACCCTGCCCTGGACAGTCGCGGGCACATGGCTGCGCGGGCAGCAGGTGTTTGACGGCAGCACGGTTGCGGCACCGGGCACCGGGCAGTTCGTCCGTCCGTTAGGCCCGCTTGGCCTGCGCGAAAGCCTGCACGGATGAGAAACCTGCGCATCAATGAAAGCCGGATCGCCGAGGATCTGGCGGCGCTGGCAGCGATCACCGATCCGGGCCGCCCCTGGACGCGGCGGGCCTTCTCGCCGCGCTTTGACGAGGGGCGGCGCTGGTTGGCCGCGCGGTTTCAGGCGGCGGGCCTGACTGTTCGCACCGATGCCGGGGGCAATCTGCTGGGACGGCGCGCGGGGGGGGCAGGCCTTGGCACGATCCTTGTCGGCAGCCATTCCGACACCGTGCCCGATGGCGGCCGCTTTGATGGCGTGGCCGGGGTGGTCGTCGCGCTGGAGATCGCCCGGATGCTGGATGAGCGCGGATATCGCCTGCGCCATGATCTGTGCATCGCGGATTTTCTGGCCGAGGAGGTCTCGGTTTTTGGCGTCTCCTGCATCGGATCGCGGGCGATGGCCGGGGTGCGCCCCGAGGCTTGGAATGGTCTGGAACATGAAGGCCGCAGCCTTGCCCAAGCCATCCGCGATGTCGGCGGCAATCCCGACCTTGGCGCGAAGGCCGAAGATATCCGGGCGTTCTTTGAGCTGCATATCGAACAGGGCGTGGTGCTGGAAAGCGGGGGCACCGATCTGGGTCTTGTGACCGCCATTGCGGGCATCACCCGGATCGAGGTGACGCTGACCGGGCGCCCCGATCATGCGGGCACCACGCCGATGGGCTACCGCGCCGATGCGCTGGTGGCGGCGGCGGCACTGGTCACCGATATCGAGACCGAGGCCACGCGCCTGGCGCAAATGGGCAGCCATTTCACCGCCACGGTGGGGGAATTTTCTATCACGCCGGGGGCCGCCAATGTGGTGCCGGGCAGCGCGCGTCTGCTGATCGATGCCCGCGCGGTGGAGCGCCCCCGGATGGAGGGATTTATCGCCTGGTTGCAGGCCCGGATGGCTGATCTGCCCGCCGGGATCCGCGCAGATCATCGCATCCTTTCGGACAATGCGCCGGTGCCGATGGATCCGGGGTTGATCTCCCTGCTGGATCAGGCCGCCGCAACCCTGGGAGCCAGCCAGATCCTCATGGCATCGGGCGCGGGCCATGATGCGGCCTTCATGGCCCGCTTGGCCCCGGCGGCCATGGTCTTTGTCCCAAGCCTTGCCGGGCGGTCGCACTGCCCGGAAGAATTCAGTGAAATCAGTGATATCGCACTGGGTGCCGAAGTGATGGCCGAAGCCATCCTTGCCTTCGACGCCCAAAAGTAAGGAGACAGCAATGCGCCGTATTCTCACCGAAAAAGACGTGGAACCCGCCGTTCGGGGCGGATCGGTCTATGCCGCCGGGGGGGGTGGCTGGGCCGATCATGGCCGCAAGCTGGGCTATGCCGCCGTGGGTGCGGGCAAGCCCGAGCTGGTCAGCATTGATGAGCTGCGCGAGGAAGACTGGGTGGCGACGGCCGCCGCCATCGGTGCCCCGGCCTCGACCACGCCATGGGAAATGCGCGGCGTCGATTACATCAAGGCGGTGCAGCTGCTGAACGAGGCATTGGGCACGCCGGTCGCAGGGCTGATGGTTGGCCAGAACGGCAAATCCTCCACGCTGAATGGCTGGCTTCCGGCCTCGATCCTGGGCTGCAAGGTGGTGGATGCGGTGGGTGATATCCGCGCGCATCCGACCGGCGACATGGGCTCAATCGGCATGGCGGGCAGCCCGGAACAGATGATCCAGACCGCCGTCGGCGGCAACCGTGAACAGAACCGCTATATCGAGCTGGTGACGCGCGGGGCGACGGCCAAGGTCTCGCCCATCCTGCGCACGGCCTCGGATATGTCGGGCGGCTTCATCGCCTCGGCCCGCAATCCGCTGCGGGCATCCTATGTCGCGCGCAATGCGGCGCTTGGCGGTATCTCGATGGCGCTGGATCTGGGGCACGCCATCCTCGCCGCAGAGCCGAAAGGCACCGGCGCGGTGATCGACGCGATTGTCGAACACACCAAGGGTGCAATTCTGATCGAGGCCGTGATCACGAAAAAGGATGTCCATTACACCAATGAGGCCTTCGATATCGGCACCGTGACGCTGGGCGAAGGCGACCGCGCCCTGACCCTGCATGTGATGAACGAATATATGGCCATTGAAGACGCGGGCGGAAATCGCATCGCAAGTTTCCCCGATGTGATCACCACGCTGTCGCAGGAGGCCGAGCCGCTTTCGGTCGGGCAGCTGCATGAGGGGATGCGCATCCATGTCCTGCATGTGCCGAAATCGGTGATCCCGCTGGGCGCGGGCGTGCTGGATCCGGCGGTCTATCCGCCTTGCGAACGCGCCATGGGGATCGAGCTTGCGAAATACGCGCTGGAGGGAACCCATGCCTAAGGCAAATCCGCGTCACCCCGATTTCCCGATCCCCGGCGGGCCGGAGCTGCGCACCAAATCCTGGCGGACCGAGGGGCTTTTGCGCCTGCTGGAAAATGTGCTGGCCGTGGGCGAGGCCCCGGAAAAGCTGATCGTCTATGCGGCACTTGGCAAGGCCGCGCGCAGCTGGCCTGCCCATGCCGGTATCGTGAAAGGCCTGACCGAGATCGACGAGGATGAGACGCTGATCATCCAGTCCGGCAAGCCGGTCGGCATTCTGAAAACGCATCCCGGCGCGCCCATGGTCATCATGGCCAATTGCAACATCGTCGGCCAATGGGCCAAGGCTGAGAATTTTTACGATCTGGAACGCAAGGGCCTGATCTGCTGGGGCGGGCTGACTGCCGGGGCCTGGCAATATATCGGCAGCCAGGGCGTGATCCAGGGCACCTACGAGATCTTCATGCGCATCGCCGAGCGGCGCTTTGCGGGATCGCTGGCCGGGCGCTTCATCCTGACAGCGGGCCTTGGCGGCATGGGCGGCGCGCAGCCGCTGGCCGGGCGCATGGCGGGGGCCGCGATCCTCTGCGTCGATGTCGATGCAGCGCGGGCCAAGATGCGCAAGGAGATTGGCTTTCTGGACGAGATCGCGCCCGATCTGGACGCCGCCCTTGCCATGATCGACGCCGCACGGGCCGAGCAGCGCGCATTGTCCGTGGGCCTGATCGGCAATGCGGCAGAGATCTATCCCGAGATCGCCCGGCGCGGCATCACCCCCGATATCGTGACCGACCAGACCTCGGCGCATGATCTGGTCTATGGCTATGTGCCCGCGGGCTATGACCTTGATCGCGTGCGCCGCCTGCGCGACCAGAACCCAGAAGAGCTGATCGAGGCAGGCCGCGACAGCATCACCCATCATGTCGCCGCCATGCTGGAATTTCAGACGCGCGGTGCCGAGGTCTTTGACAATGGCAACCTGATCCGCACCCAGGCAAAACAGGGTGGCATCGAAAACGCCTTTGATATCCCGATCTTCACCGAGGCCTATCTGCGCCCGCTGTTCTGCCGCGCCATCGGGCCGTTCCGCTGGATGGCGCTGTCCGGCGACCCCGATGATATCGCCAGGATCGACGATCTGGTGCTGGAGATGTTCCCCGAAAACGGCATCGTCACCAACTGGATCCGCCTCGCGCGTGAACATGTCCCGTTCGAGGGGCTGCCCGCCCGCATCGCATGGCTGGGCCATGGCGAACGCACGGATCTGGCCCGCGCGGTCAACCGCCTCGTCGCGAATGGCACGCTGTCTGGCCCCGTGGCCTTCTCGCGCGATCATCTCGACGCGGGCGCGATGGCGCATCCCAATATCATGACCGAAGCGATGCGCGACGGGTCGGATGCGATTGCCGACTGGCCGCTGATCAGCGCGATGACGCTGTGTTCATCGGGCGCGGATCTGGTGGCGGTGCATTCCGGCGGTGGTGGCTATGCGGGTTATATGACGTCATCCGGGGTCACGATCATCGCTGATGGCAGCGATGCGGCAGATCGGCGGCTGACTCTTGCCTTGACCAATGACACCGCGCTTGGCGTTATCCGCTATGCCGATGCGGGCTATGCGGATGCGCTGGATGAGGCAAAGCGGAAAAGCGTTGGTCATATCACGCTGTAAGGCGGGGCGGCAGGCGGTCATTCCTTGAACCGCCTGCGCCGTAAACGCCCTGACCGATGCCCGCCCGGCAGCGGGGTATGGTTCTGGCATGGGGGCACCAGATACGCGTGACCGGACGTGTCGGGCCAAGATGAGCGCAGGGGCCGGATCCCCCCGGCCCCGCATCGCGGCCATCCCGCCCCCGGTCAAGCCAGTCACGCCAGCCAGGGGCAGGCCGATCAGCGGACGATCATATAGCTGTCGGGGGCGGCAGAGGTCGCGAATTCATCCATATGGGTGATGAGGCCATTCTTCACGGTATAGACCTGCACCCATTTATTGCTCAGCTTGCCGTCGATGCCTTCCATCACATAGCTTTCCTCGCCCAGAACGACGACCTTGTCGCCTTGTTCGATGAAGGTCAGCGGGCGGAAATAGTCGATCTTCATGGCGTGGAACGATGTGCCGAAGAATTTTTCGGCACCGCTTTTCCCTTCGAACCGAACCGAAGGCATCCGTTGCGAGCCGTGATGAACCCAAAGCGTGTCATCCGAAACCGTGGCAAGGGCGGCAGCAAGATCCTTGGCGTTGAAGGCGGTGAACATCGCATCAACGACGCTGCGCGGGGATTGGGTCATGAAGAGCCTCTGTTGAACTTGAAGGGAAACGACTTGGGGTGCTGGATCGGAGGGCGGGCGACCCCCCCCCTCCGATCCGATAACAAGGTCACTCGTTACGGCACTGTCACGGGTGACGGCACAAACCCGGCTGGCTGCCGGGCTCGGTCGACGCAGGCTCTGGCGGGGGGCGCGTTCGGGCGATCGGCGCTCAGGCAAGGGCTGGGTCGGGTGAAAAGACCGATGTCACGAGTTGGTCGATATCGGCTGGTGCGCGGCCAAGCAGCCGGGCCAGATCATCCGAGGCGATGTCGTATTGGCCATCCTTGATGTCTTGCAAGGTGCCAAGGGTCAGCCAGATCAGGAAATCGGGCAGGCCGGCGGCGCGCATCCCATTTGCCAGCGCAGCGGCCGGGATATCTTGATAGCCAAGGCGGGTGCCGGTCAGCCGCGACAGCGCCGACGCGACGTCATCATAACCCCAGGATGCGGGGCCGGTGATGGTGTAGGTCTGGCCCGCATGACCATCTTGCAGCAGCAGATTGGCCGTTGCCTCGCCCATCTCGTGGCGCAGCGCAAAGGGCACACGCCCCTGTCCACCGGGCAGAAAGATGCCATCCGTCAGGGCCTTGGGGCCCGCGATCTGCGCGATGGCCTCAGCATACATCGTGTTGCGCAAGAAGGTCCATTCCATGCCGCTGTCGCGGATGCGGGCCTCGGTCTCGAAATGGCTCGCCATCAGGTCGCGCACGCCAGATGTGGCGATGTCACGGATGGCAAGGCCGGTATAGACCACATGCCGGATCCCGGCCGCCGCCGCCGCATCGACAACGCGCAACTGCTGTGCCGCACGATCCTGCGACATGGTGGAAATGAAGAGAAAGCGATCCATCCCGGCAAAAGCCGCGGGGAGTGTCTCGGGCTTGTCGAAATCCGCGACACGCACTTCAATCCCTTGATCGGCATAGGCTTTCGCCTTTTCCTTGTCGCGGGCAAGCACCGCGATCCGGTCTTTTGCGCCCTGCCGCAGCATCTGCGCAACAACAGATTTGCCAAGCTGGCCGGTTGCCCCCGCAATCAAGATCATGACACACTCCTTCAGATGTCCCGGAAATTAGGGGCATCGGGTGCTGGAAGAACTATCAACTTGTATAGGCGCGCGGTCATGCATGGCGGGGTGGCGCGCAAGGGGGGCCGGAATGAACCGCATGATGCATCAGATGGAAATCGAGCCTGAGGATCATGACCTGTGCAAAAAGGCCTTTGTCCTGGCGATCCGTGACGCGCTGAATGTGGTCAGCGGCAAGTGGAAACTGGCCATTGTCTGCACCTTGTTGAGCGGCCCCAAGGGCTTTGCCGATATCGAGCGGCTGCTGGCCACAATCTCGCCACGCATGTTGTCGCGTGAATTGCGCGAGTTGGAGGTGAACGGGGCGATCACCCGCGCCGGGCCAGAGCAAGAGGGGCGCGCGCGGAAATATGTGCTGACACCCTCGGGGCAGAAGCTGGAACAGGTGATCTTCATGCTGGCGAGCTGGGGGCAGGAGCACCGTGCCTTGTCGAACGGGGCCGCCAGCGACGAGACGTAACTTGAGCAACACCTCCCTCTCCGATAGGGGAGGGGGGTGCGCCTGTTGGCTCAATCCTGCGGATCGGTGCTTTGTCTGGTGGCGACATGCAGCAGCACGGCAAGCCCCGCCGCCATGGCAAACCATGTCAGCGCATAGGACAGGTGGTTGTTGGGGAAAGCCACGACCGTCAGCCCGCCGATGGGCAGGGCCAGAGCGTCGCCGCGATCCAGATCCAGAAACCACGGCACGACCGGGCCGATGCCGGTGGCATCTGCAATGGCCGCCGTATCGCGCGAGAACCAGCGCCCGCCCGCCGGATCATTGCTGCGCAGAAAGGCACCGCCGGGTTGGCTTGCGCGCATCAATCCGGTCAGGGTGACGGGGCCGGAAGGGGCGGTGCGCTCGGCGGCGTCGGTCCGGGTCTCGGGGACAAAGCCGCGATTGACCAGCAGCTGCCAGCCCGCATCGGCCTGAAACCCGGTCATCACCCAATAGCCCGGCCCACGGTCGGTCACCGCGCGCACCAGCGTATCCGCGCCGGGCAGGTAATGGCCGGACAGGGTGACACGGCGATATTCAAAGTCGCCCGTGGGCGGGGTTTCCGGGGCCGCCACGGGCGGGGCGGCCAGCGCGGCCTCGGTCCGGGCGATCAGGTCGGTCTTCCAGATCAGCCGCTGCACCTGCCAGACGCCAAGGCCGATCAGCAGCAGGCACAGCGCAAGGCCGGGCAGCAGGATGCCCCGGCGACGCCTGTGCTTGCTGCGATCCGACATGATCAGCTGCCAAAGCCCGACATGGGCAGGCTGTGATCCATCTGCGGCATCATATTGGTGTTCATATTGTGCATGACCCAAAGCGAACCCGCGAGGATGATCACCACCACAACGACGGTGAAGATCAGCGCAAGCGCCGTCCAGCCTTCATCGGATCGGGTGTTCATATGCAGGAAATAGACCATGTGAACCAGGATCTGCACCGCCGCGAAACCGACGACGATGCCCGCCGTCAGCAGGCGGCTTTCAAACCCGCCCGCCATCACCAGCCCGAAGGGGATGGCGGTCAGGATGACCGACAGGATGAAGCCGATTGTATAGGAACGGTAGCTGCCATGGTCATGCCCGTCCGGGTGATGGCCATGGTGAGGGGTGTCGTGATGTGCGGCATGGTCTTGGGCAGGTGCAGACATCAGATCATCCCCAACAGATAGACAAAGGTGAAAACGCCGATCCAGATCACGTCAAGGAAGTGCCAGAACATGGACAGGCAGGTCATCCGCCGCATATTGGCCGGGATCAGCCCCTTGCGGCTGATCTGCACCATCAGCGTGACCAGCCAGATCGAGCCAAAGCCCACATGCAGCCCGTGGGTGCCGACCAGCGCGAAGAAGGACGACAGGAAAGCAGACCGCTGCGGCCCGGCGCCAAGATGGATCAGGTGATAGAACTCGTAGATCTCGACCATCAGGAAGGCGAGACCGAACAGCAACGTGACGGCAAGCCAGCCCAGTGTGCCGCGCTTGTTGCCCGCGAACATCGCAAGCATGGCAAAGCCGAAGGTGATGGAGGACAGCAAAAGGAAGGCGGTGTTCAGCGCCACAAGTTCCAGATCGAACAGCGCCTTGGGGCCGGGCCCTGCGGCGAAACTTTGCCCCAGAACCCCGAAGACGGCGAAAAGGACTGCAAACATCAGGCAGTCGCTCATCAGGTAGATCCAGAACCCGATATTGGTCGAGGCCCCCTCGGCGTGGTGATGCGGCTCGGTGTCCCAATGCTGGATCGGGTCTTGGGCGGTGGTCATGGTGGTCATCCGTTATCCCTCCGATCAGGCTTTGGTCGCGGCAAGCTGGCGATCACGCGCGGCTTCCGTCCGGTCCACCTCATCCACCGGGATGTGGTAGTCGCGGTCATAGTTGAAGCTATGGGCAATCGCGACGACGATGATGCCAAGGAAGGACAGCGCCGCCAGCCACCAGATATACCAGACCAGCGCAAAGCCGCAGATCGTGGCAAGGGCCGACAGGATGACGCCGGTGCCTGTATTCTTCGGCATATGGATCGGCAGATGCGGCGCGCGTGGTCGGGTCTGGCCATCGCGTTTCATATCCGTCCAGGCATCCAGACCATGCACCACCGGAGTGAAGGCAAAGTTGTAAGCCGGTGGGGGGGATGAGGTCGCCCATTCCAGCGTCCGCCCGTCCCATGGGTCGCCCGAATGATCGGTCAATTCCTCGCGTTTCCAGATCGAGACGCCGAACTGCACCAGCATGGCGCCTATCCCGCCCGCAACCATCAGGACACCAAGGCCCGACAGCGCGAACCAGATCCACAGATCCGGGTCATCGAACACCCGCAACCGCCGCGTCACACCCATCAGGCCCAGAATATACAGCGGCATGAAGGCGAACCAGAAGCCCACGACCCAAAGCCAGAAGCTGACCTTGCCCCAGAACACATCCAGCTTGAAGCCGAAAGCCTTGGGCCACCAGTAGTTGATGGCGGCAAACAGGCCGAACAGCACACCGCCGATGATGACGTTGTGGAAGTGCGCAACAAGGAACAGCGAATTGTGCAGCACGAAATCGGCCGGGGGAACGGCCAGCAGCACGCCGGTCATGCCGCCGACCGTGAAGGTCAGCATGAAGGCCACCGTCCACATCATCGGCAGTTCAAACCGGATGCGGCCGCGATACATGGTGAACAGCCAGTTGAACAGCTTGGCCCCTGTTGGCACCGAGATGATCATGGTGGTGATGCCGAAGAAGGCATTGACCGAGGCACCCGACCCCATGGTGAAGAAGTGGTGCAGCCAGACAAGGTAGCTCAGCACCGTGATGCAGACGGTCGCATAGACCATCGACGTATAGCCGAACAGCCGCTTGCCCGAGAAGGTCGCCGTCACCTCGGAGAACACGCCGAACAGCGGCAGGATGAGGATATAGACCTCCGGATGGCCCCAGATCCAGATCAGGTTGATATAGAGCATGGAGTTTCCACCAAGGTCATTGGTGAAGAAACTCGTGCCCAGATAGCGGTCCAGCGTCAGCAGGACCAGCGTGACGGTCAGCACCGGGAAAGACGCCACGATCAGCACGTTGGTGCAAAGCGCGGTCCAGGTGAAGACCGGCAGGCGCATATAGGTCATGCCCGGAGCGCGCATCTTGATGATGGTGACCAGCAGGTTGATGCCCGACAGGGTGGTTCCGACACCCGCGACCTGCAGGCCCCAGATATAATAGTCGACGCCGACCCACGGGCTGTAGCCGATGCCCGACAGCGGCGGGAAGGCGAGCCACCCGGTCTGGGCAAATTCCCCGATGAACAGCGACGCCATGACGATCACCGCGCCGCCCACCGTCATCCAGAACGAGAAGTTGTTCAGGAAGGGAAAGGACACATCGCGGGCCCCGATCTGCAGGGGCACCAGATAGTTCATCAACCCGGTGACAAAGGGCATGGCCACGAAAAAGATCATGATCACGCCATGGGCGGTGAAGATCTGGTCGTAGTGATGGGCGTTCAGGTAGCCTTCGGACCCACCAAAGGCCAGCACGGATTGCAGCCGCATCATCACTGCATCGGCAAAGCCGCGCAGCAGCATGATCAGCGCCAGAACCATATACATGATGCCGATCTTCTTATGGTCCACGGATGTGAACCATTCATGCCAGAGATAGCCCCAGAGCCGGTATCTGGTCAGCGCCGCAAGCACCGCAATGCCGATGACCGCGACGACTGCGAAGGTGGCCCAGACAATCGGCTCCTGCGGGATCGCACTGAGGTTCAGACGACCGAACAGGAAGGTCGTGCTGTAATCGATGGTTGCCATGATGGTGTCCTGTGCGTCTTTTTCAGAGCTTGCCCGCGTCGCGACCTGGCATCAACGACAGCAGCGGCAGGGAGGCGGTTGAGCGGGACTGGCCCGGCATGGGCAGGGCATGGCCGCGCAACGGGGCGGGGTCGCGCTGGGCGGATGCGGTCTTGCGGGTGCTCAGCATCAGCAACTCATCCTCGGGGGTGCAAAAGCCGCTGACGAAGAACGGTGCCCAGCCAAGGGCAGGCTCGCGCGCGCCGCGGCGGGCCTCGCGGTCATAGGTCAGGGCGTGGACGTTCATGGTGCCGGCCAGATCTGTGCCGCCGTTGCGGTCGATCTCCATCATCTCTGCCATGCAGATCTTGCCATCCTCGACGCACATATTGACCACACGGGCGAACAGTTGGCCGTCGACTTCGGCAAAGGTGCGGGGCGGCACATTCTCGGACGGCTTTTCCAGTTCCAGATATTCGGCCCGGCCAAGTTGGCCGCCCGCTGCGCGCGTTTCCGTGACCCATTGATCGTAATCGGCGGCGGCCACCGCATGGGCCTTGAACCGCATCCCGGAGAAGCCCGCGCCGGAATAATGCGACGACATGCCCTGATAGCTGCCGGGCGTGTTGAAGACGCCGTGCAGCTTGGTTTCCATCCCCGGCATGGAATAGATCATCCCGGCCATGGAGGGGATGTAGAAGGCATTCATCACCGAAGACGAGGTCAGGCGGAACTCTACCGGGCGATCCACCGGAACGACCAGATCATTGACGGTGGCCACGCCCTCTTCGGGGTAGATGAACAGCCACTTCCAGTCGAGCGCCACGACCTGCACCACCAGCGGCGTCTCATCCCCAAGCGCCTGACCTTCGGAAAGGCGCTGGATCGGGCGATAGGGGTCAAGATGGTGGGTGCCGACCCAGGTCAGCGCCCCAAGCGACACGATGATCAACAGCGGGATCGCCCAGATCACCAGTTCCAGCTTGGTTGAATGGCTCCAATCCGGTGCATAGGCGGCACGGCGATTGGACGCCCGGTAACGAAAGGCGAACCAGACGATCATGGCCATCACCGGGATGATGATGATCAGCATCAGCGCCGTCGCCCAGACCAGCATGTCGCGCTGCTGCGCGGCAATATCGCCGGTCGGTGCCAGAACCTCGGCCTTGCAGGCCGCGAGAGAAAGCAGGGGGGCAACCCAGGCGATTCGCTTCAATGTCTGCATTTTTTCATTTCACATCAGGTGTTTGCTGCAACGTGTGTCCTGTCGGCGCTTGCGGAAGAAAGCGGGCACTCGCTGTCGCGGCCGAAGCTAAATTCTATTTCTGATATTCAACATTGGACAAAATGCCCTAGGACATTTTGTCCAATGTTCATTCCGGACAAGGCAGCCCATGGCTGGCTTGAACGTCGCAAACATCGCTTGACCCGCAAGTTTGAGACAGCCCAGACTTCGACTCGCCAGACCCAGACTCTTGCTGATCTTGAACCTTCCCCAGAAGACGTTACGGAGCCGCCCCATGGCAACCCCCTTGCAGCAGGCCGAACGCCGCGCCGCCCCCCATGAAGATCACCACAACGTATCTCCCTCGGATATTGCGGTGGGCGTGGTCATCGGTCGGACCTCGGAATTCTTCGATTTCTTCGTCTTTTCCATCGCCTGTGTGCTGATCTTCCCGGCGCGGCTGTTCAGCTTTCTTGATCCGCTGGAGGGCACGCTCGCCTCTTTCGTGCTGCTGGCGCTGGCCTTCGTGGCGCGCCCCTTTGGCACCGTGATCTTCATGGCAATCGACCGCGCCTTCGGGCGGGAGACCAAACTGACGCTGGCGCTTTTGGTGTTGGGCACCTCGACGGTCGCGATGGGGCTGGTGCCATCCTATGACGTGCTGGGCTGGTGGGCGATTCTGGTCATGGCGCTGCTGCGCATCGGGCAGGGCATCGCATTGGGCGGGGCCTGGGACGGGCTGCCCTCGCTGCTGGCGCTGTCGGTCAAGCCGGAAAAGCGCGGCTTTTACGCGATGATCCCGCAGCTGGGCGCGCCGATCGGGCTGATCGTGGCGGCGCTGCTATTTGCCTATCTGCTGCTGAATGTTTCTGCAGCGGATTTTCTGGATTGGGGCTGGCGGTATCCGTTCTTCGTGGCTTTCGCGATCAACGTGGTGGCGCTGTTTGCCCGGCTGCGCATTGTTGCCTCGACCGAGTTTCGCACCCTGTTCGAGACCAGCGAATTGCGCGCCTCGGGCGTGCGTGAAACGCTGCGCGAAGATGGACGCGGCATGATCCTTGGCATTTTCGTGCCGCTGGCGAGCTTTGCCATGTTCCACATGGTCACGATCTTTCCGCTGTCCTGGGTCTTTCTCTATTCCGGGGACGCGCCAGAGGCTGTGCTGTTCTCGCTGGCCATCGGCGCTGCTGCCGGGATCGTGTCGATCATCGCATCGGGCTATCTGGCCGATTGGATCGGGCGGCGGCAATTGCTGCTGTTGGGTGCGCTTGGCATCGCCATGTTCGCCATCGTCGCGCCGATGATGCTGGCCGAGGGGCGGATCGGCGCCGCGGCCTATATCACCGTGGGCTTCGTGCTGCTTGGGCTCAGCTTCGGGCAAAGCTCTGGCGCAATTGCCGCGATCTTCGGGCAGCGCAACCGCTATACCGCCTCGGCGCTCGTATCGGCCCTGTCATGGATGTTCGGCGCGGGCTTTGCGCCGCTGACCGCGCTGTTCCTGGCCAGCCATCTGGGGCTTTGGGCGGCGGGCCTTTACCTGATATCGGGGGCCTTCTGCACCATCATCGCCATCCGCATCTCGCCGCGCGAAGAGCTTGAGACCAAAGCCTGATCGAAGAAACGGGCGGCGTCCGCGCCGCCTGTTTTCACAGCCGCCGTGCCACGGCCTTCAAGGCCTCAAGCGCCTTGATGCGGGGTTGCGGCCCGGGTTCTTCCGGGTGTTCGATAAAGGCGCAGGTCAGCGCCGCAATGGCCTCGCCACGATGGCCGATCACCGGCACGCTGAGATCGGTCACGCCGACCAGATAGCCCGATGCCTCGATCCGCGCACCCTGCGCGCGCACGTCCTGCAGATGGTGGGCGGCAGCTGCCAGACGCGCGGCAGCATCGCTGACGCCCCAGACGCCAAGCGTTTCCTCGACCCGGGCGGGATCTTGAAACGCCACCAGCGTCAGACCGGAGCCTGTGGTGAACAGGTCCAGAATCCCGCCGATTCTGGCGCGGAACTCCCAGTGACCCTGCGGGCTGGCCTGCGCGACGATGTGGCCCATGCCGCGATCCGGCACCACAAGATGGCAGGACTGCCGCGCGTCACGGGCAAACTCGTCCATCAAGGGCTGCGCCTGCGCGATCAGTCTGCGCAATGGCGGGTGCCGGGTCGACAGCTGGAACAGCTTCATCGTCAGCGCGTAACGGTCGCCGCCCTCGTCGCGGCTGACATAGCCGCGTGCCACCAGACGTTCCAACATCCTGTAGATCTGTGAAGGGCTTAGCCCCAATTCCTTGACGATCTCGGCCCGGGTCAGGCCGCGCGCCTGTTCGGCCAATACCTCAAGAATATCCAGTCCCTTGTCCAGCGCAGGCGCACGATACCGATCTGCGGCGGTCTCCACCTCATCTGCGGCGCTGTCCACTTCGCTCTCGGTCACGATGTCTGCTCCCTGCTGCCTGTCTTCAGCGATAGCGGGCAATGCCCTGGCCCGCAAGAAATCGCTTGCAGGATGTGTTCATATCTGAATAATCTGTTCATATGAGGGCTTATCGCGCCGGGGGGATCTGATGCGCCTGAAGGGGAAAACCGTGCTGGTCACGGCAGCCGGACAAGGGATCGGCCGGGCCAGCGTGATTGCATTGGCGGCCGAGGGCGCGCGCGTCATTGCCACCGATATTCGCGCGGATCTGCTGGTTGGGCTGGACGGGATCGAGACCCGCGTGCTGGATGTGACCGATGCCGCCGCCATTCAGGCGATCGCGGCGGATCTGGGCCAGATCGACGGGCTGTTCAATTGCGCAGGTATGGTTGCCAATGGATCGCTTCTGGATCTGACCGATCAGGACTGGGATGCAAGCCTTGCGCTGAATGTCACATCCATGATGCGGCTGACGCGGGCGCTGCTGCCCGGCATGTTGGCACGGGCCGAGACCACTGGCACCGCCGCGATCCTCAACATGGCCTCGATGGCCTCGTCGATCAAAGGCTTCACCAATCGCACCGCCTATGGCGCGACCAAGGCCGCGGTGATCGGTCTGACCAAGGCGATTGCCGCCGATTTCGTGAAGCAGGGCATTCGGTGCAATGCGCTATGCCCCGGCACGGTGGACACGCCGTCGCTGCGCGGGCGCATCGCTTCGGCGGCCGATCCCGTGCAGGCGGAAAAGGATTTCATCGCGCGTCAGCCCATGGGCCGTCTGGCCACGGTCGAGGATATCGTGCCGATGGTGGTCTATCTGCTGTCGGATGAAAGCCGCTTCGTCTCTGGGCAGGCGCTGCTGGTCGATGGGGGTGTGACGATCTGAGGCAAGGGCCGCGCGACAGCGGCCATCATCGTCTTACAGCCATGGGAGGGGCCGGACGACATGCTTGATGCGCATTGCCATTTCTGGAGCCTTGACCGGGGGGATTACGGCTGGCTTGCGGGGGAAGGTGGGCCGCTCGCCCCGATCCGCCGGGATTATCTGCCCGCCGATTATCCGGGTGCAGCACGGGTGATCGCCGTGCAGGCGGCACCGACCCTGGCCGAGACCGACTGGCTGCTGGCGCAGGCCGCAAGTGACATCCGCATCGCAGGCGTGGTGGGCTGGGTCGATCTGGCGGATGAAGGTGCTGCTGACGCGCTGTGCAGCCGCGCGAAGGATCCGGCGTTTCTGGGGATCCGTCCGATGTTGCAGGATATCGCGGCCACCGACTGGTTGCTGACGGCACCGCGGCGTGATGCGCTGCTGGCGCTGGCCGCGCTTGGCCTGTGCTTCGATGCGTTGGTGGCACCGCATCATTTGCCTGTGCTGGCACAGTTTGCCAATGCCAATCCGTCCGTGCCGATTGTCATCGATCATGCCGCCAAGCCGCAGGATATCGCTGATCCGCAATGGCAGACGGGAATGCGGATGCTGTCCGCCGATCCGCGCGTCTTCTGCAAACTGTCGGGGCTTTTGACCGAATTGCCGCAATCGGCGCTGGTCGATCCGATGCCTGGGCTGCGGCAGACCTTCGATCTGCTGCTGGAATGGTTCGGGCCGGATCGCCTGATCTGGGGCAGCGACTGGCCGGTGCTGACGCTGGCCGCCGATTACGATCGCTGGCTGGCGCTGACGCAGGATCTGCTGCAACCGCTGCCGCAAGCCACGCAAGACGGCATCCTTGGCGGCAATGCCGCCCGCTTTTATGGGGTGAAGGCATGACCGAGCTTGTCCGGATGGAGGGGATCGAGAAACGCTTCCCCGGCGTTCACGCGCTGAAATCCGTCAGCTTTGATCTGCGCGCGGGCGAGGTCCATGCGCTGATGGGCGAGAATGGTGCCGGCAAGTCGACACTGATGAAAGTGCTTTCGGGCGTCTATCAACCCGATGCCGGGCGCATTCTGGTCGATGGGAGAGAGGTCACGCTGCCTGGCCCCGCGGCCGCACAGGCGCAGGGCATCGGCATCATCCATCAGGAACTGGCGCTGATGCGCGACCTGACGGTGGGACAGAATATCTGGATCGGGCGCGAACCGCGCCTGTCCTTTGGCCGGATCGACGAGGCGCGGCTGAATGCGGATGCGCAGGCGCTGCTGGCGCGGCTGAATCTCAATATCGATCCGCGCACCCCGGTTGGCGGCCTGACCATTGCGCGCCAGCAGATGGTGGAGATCGCCAAGGCGCTGTCCTATCGCTCGCGCGTGTTGATCATGGACGAGCCGACGGCGGCCCTGAATGACGCAGAGATTGCGGAACTGTTCCGCATCATCGCGGCCCTGAAGGCCGAGGGCGTGGGCATCATCTATATCAGCCACAAGATGGACGAGATCAAACGCATCTCGGACCGGGTGACGGTGATGCGGGACGGGGCATTGGTCGATACCGTGCCCGCCGCCGACACGCCGATTTCGCGCATCATCGCGATGATGGTCGGGCGCGCGCTGGCCGATGAGGCGGTGGTGATCCCCGATCTGTCGGCGGCGAATCCGGCGCTTGAGGTGCGCGGTCTTTGGCGCGGGCAAGAATTGCGCGACATTTCCTTCAGTCTGAAAAAGGGCGAGATCCTTGGCTTTGCCGGGCTGATGGGGGCCGGACGCACCGAACTTGCCCGCGCGATCTTTGGCGCGGAACCTTGCGACAAGGGCGAGATCCTTGTCGCGGGCCTGCCGGTCAGCATCCGCAGCCCGTCGGACGCCGTGCGCGCGGGCATCGGTTATCTGTCCGAGGATCGCAAGCAATTCGGACTGGCGCTTGGCATGGATGTGCGCGCCAATATTGCGATGGCCAGCCTGCCGCGCTTTGCGTCCCGTATCGGGGCGATTGACGAAGACGCCTTGGGGGACATCGCCAGCGATTACATCGCGAAACTCAGCATCCGCACCCCCGGCGACCGGCAGGAAGTGCGACTGCTTTCGGGGGGGAACCAGCAAAAGGTGGTGATCGCGAAGTGGCTGCTGCGCGATTGCGACATCCTGATCTTTGACGAACCCACACGCGGCATCGATGTCGGGGCCAAAGCAGAGATTTACCGTTTGCTGAATGATCTGGCAGCAAAGGGCAAGGCGGTCATCGTGATTTCGAGTGAGCTGCCAGAGGTGTTGCGCCTTGCCCACCGCATCGCGGTCATGTGCGAGGGGCGCCTGACCGGCATCCTGCCGGGCGGGGCGGCGCAGGAGCAGATCATGGAACTTGCGACGAAACGTGAAGGAGTGGCGGCATGACCACGGCAAAGGCACAACCGGAGCGCCCGGCCCCGGTCCGGCGTGCGGGCGGGGCGCACCAAAAGCTGCTGGCCTTTGCCAGCCTGATCGTTCTGGTCATCGGCTTCTCGATCGCCAGCCAGAGATTTTTCCAGATCGACAATATCCTGTCGATCCTTCAGGCGGCTTCGGTGAACGGGGTTCTGGCTGTGGGGGTGACGCTGATCATCATCACCGGCGGGATCGATCTGTCCATCGGCACGATGATGACCTTTTGCGCGGTCATCACCGGCGTGGTGCTGACATGGATGGGGGCACCGCTTCTGGTGGGTGTGCTGACCGCCATCGCGACAGGTGCGGCCTGCGGCTTGCTGTCTGGGACATTGGTCACCAAGGCGCGTATCCCGCCCTTTATCGCCACGCTTGGGCTGATGCTGGTGCTGAAGGGGCTGTCGCTGATCGTGACCGGCACCAAGCCGATCTATTTCAACGACACGCCTGGCTATACCGAGATTTCAACCGGCTCGCTGGTCGGTTTGGTGATGCCGCAATTCCCGCTGCCCAACGGTGTGCTGGTGCTGTTTCTGGTGGCGGCGATCGTGGGCTGGATCCTGACCCGCACCGTGCTGGGCCGTTACACCTTTGCGCTTGGCTCCAATGAGGAGGCGGTGCGCCTGTCGGGGGTCAATACCGACCGCTGGAAGATCGCGATCTATGCGCTGGCCGGGGCGATCTGCGGCATTGCAGGCCTGCTGATCTCCAGTCGGCTGAATTCGGCCCAACCTGCGCTTGGCCTTGGCTATGAGCTGGAGGCGATTGCAGCGGTGGTGATCGGCGGCACCTCGTTGTCGGGCGGGCGCGGGACCATCCTTGGAACTCTGATCGGGGCGCTCATCATGGCGGTGCTGACCAACGGGTTGCGCGTGCTGTCGGTTGCGCCGGAATGGCAGACTGTTGTGACCGGGGTCATCATCATCGTGGCGGTCTATGCCGATCAATTGCGGCGCCGCAAGGCGGCGTGACGATCGCAGTTTGCGGCGCGGGTTCGCCCGTCAGGGTGTGAGTGAGACGATTGAATCGTGAACAAAAGGGAGGATACCATGTTCACCAGACGGCAATTGACGGGTGCAGTGGCGGCGCTTTCGCTTCTTGGCAGCGCGGGCATGGCCTTCGCGGACGAGGTATATATCCCGCTGGTTTCCAAGGGCTTCCAGCACCAGTTCTGGCAGGCCGTGAAACAGGGCGCTGACAAGGCCGGTGCCGAGTTTGGCGTGAAGGTCAGCTTTGATGGCCCCGATAATGAAACCCAGGTCGACAAGCAGATCGATATGCTGTCGGCGGCGCTTGCCAACAATCCGGCGGCCATCGGCATCGCCGCGTTGGACAGCCAGGCGGTGATCCCGCTGCTGAAAAAGGCGCAAGAGGCCGGCATCCCCGTTGTGGCCTTCGACTCGGGCGTGGACAGCGACATTCCGGTGACCACCGCGACCACCGACAACAAGGCCGCCGCGGCCCTGGCCGCCGACAAGATGGGCGAGCTGCTGGGCGGCGAGGGCAAGGTTGCGGTCATCGGCCACAGCCAGACCTCGCTGACCGGGATCGACCGCCGCGACGGCTTTGTGAATGAGCTGGCCGCGAAATTCCCCAAGATCGAGATTGTCGCGGTGGAATATGGCGATGGCGACCACCTGAAATCGACCGAAATCACCAAGGCGATCCTGGCGGCCAACCCCGATATCAAGGGCATTTTCGGCACCAATGAAGGCTCGGCCATCGGGGTGGTGAACGGTGTGCGCGAGATGGGTGCGAAAGTGACCATCGTGGGCTTCGATTCCGGCAAGGCGCAGAAAGACGCCATTCGGGAAGGGTTGATGGCGGGTGCGATCACCCAGAACCCGGTCGGCATCGGCTATGAGACGGTGAAGGCAGCGCTTGCCGCGTCGAAGGGTGAGGCCCTGCCGAAGATCATCGATACCGGCTTTTACTGGTATGATGCGACCAATATCGACGACCCGACCATTTCCGCCGTTCTGTATGACTGATCCGGCACGACCCGGTCCGGGGGCATCACGCCTCCGGACCCCATCCATGAGGACGAGATGAAACTTCTGCGCTTTGGCCCGGCGGGGCAAGAAAAACCCGGCATTCTGGATGCATCGGGCGCGATCCGGGATCTTTCCGGCCACGTCGGCGATATCGCAGGCCAAGCCCTGACCCCCGAAGGTCTGGCAGATCTGGCCGCCATTGACCATATGTCGCTGCCGCTGGTTGCGGGCAATCCGCGCCTTGGCCCCTGTGTGGGTCGCGTTGGAAAGTTCATCTGCATCGGGCTGAACTATGCCGATCACGCCGCCGAAACCGGCGCGCCGATCCCGTCCGAGCCGATCGTCTTCAACAAATGGACCAGCGCGATTTGCGGGCCGAATGACGATGTGGAAATCCCGCGCGGCGCGAGCAAGACCGATTGGGAGGTCGAGCTGGGCGTGGTGATCGGCAAGGGCGGTCGCTATATCGAGCAGGCCGATGCGCTGCGCCATGTCGCGGGGTATTGCGTCATCAATGACGTGTCGGAACGCGAATGGCAGCTGGAGCGTGGCGGCACCTGGGACAAGGGCAAGGGCCATGACACCCACGGCCCGATTGGCCCCTGGCTGGTCACGCCCGACGAGGTGGCGGATGTGAACAATCTGGCCATGTGGCTGGATGTCGATGGCCAGCGTTATCAGAACGGCAGCACTGCCACGATGATCTTCAAGGTTGATGAAATCATCGCCTATGTCTCGCGCTTTCTGTCCTTGCAGCCGGGCGATGTCATTTCCACCGGCACCCCGCCCGGCGTGGGTCTTGGCCAGAAGCCGCCGGTCTTCCTCAAGGGCGGCGAGGTGATGCGTCTTGGCATTGAGGGGCTGGGCGAGCAGGTCCAGAAAGTGGTGAAGGCATGACCAGGATCACAGGTTTGCGCACGGTCGACGTGCGCTTCCCCACCAGCCAGTCGCTGGATGGGTCGGATGCGATGAACCCCGATCCCGACTATTCGGCGGCCTATGTCATCCTGGAAACCGACGGCCCCCATGAGGGCCATGGCCTGACCTTCACCATCGGGCGCGGCAACGAGATTTGCGTGGCGGCGATCACCGCGCTGAAGCCGCTGGTTGTCGGCCTGGATCTGTCCTGGATCGCCGAGGATATGGGCCGGTTCTGGCGTCATGTCACCAGCGACAGCCAGCTGCGCTGGATCGGGCCGGACAAGGGCGCGATCCATCTGGCAACCGGCGCTGTGGTCAATGCCGCCTGGGATCTGTGGGCCAAATCCGAAGGCAAGCCGGTCTGGCAGCTGGTTGCCGAAATGACGCCCGAGGAATTGGTGCGCTGCATCGACTTCCGCTATCTGACCGATTGCATCACCCCCGAATGGGCGCTGGATTTCCTGACCAGGCAGGCGGCGGGTAAACCCGCCCGGATCGAGACGCTGAAACGCGAGGGCTATCCCTGCTACACCACTTCGGCCGGGTGGCTGGGCTATGACGATGCAAAATTGCGCCGTCTGTGCCGCGAGGCGGTGGATGCGGGCTTCAAATTCATCAAGATGAAGGTCGGCCGCGATCTGGACGACGATATCCGCCGTCTGACCATCGCGCGCGACGAGGTTGGCCCCGATGTCAATCTGATGATCGATGCCAATCAGGTCTGGGAGGTGGATCAGGCCATCGACTGGGTCAGGAAACTGTCCTTCGTGAATCCGTGGTTCATCGAGGAGCCGACCAGCCCTGATGACGTGGCAGGCCATCGCAAGATCCGCGCAGGCGTGGCCCCGGTGCAGGTCGCGACCGGCGAGATGTGCCAGAACCGCATCATGTTCAAGCAGTTCATCATGGAAGGCGCGATTGACGTCGTTCAGATCGACAGTTGCCGCATGGGGGGCTTGAACGAGGTGCTGGCGGTCATGCTGATGGCCGCGAAATATGATCTCAAGGTCTGTCCCCATGCCGGGGGCGTGGGGCTTTGCGAATATGTGCAGCATATGTCGATGATCGATTATCTCTGCATCGCGGGCACCCGCGAGGGAAGGGTGATCGAGTTCGTGGATCACCTGCACGAGCATTTCCTGGATCCCTGCGTGATCGAGAATGCCGCCTATATGCCGCCCAAACTGCCGGGGTTTTCCATCGAGATGAAGCCGGAAAGCCTGGAAACCTATCGGTTCAGGGGCTGACAGGATGGATCTGAACCTGAAGGGCCGGGTTGTGGTGGTGACGGGCGGTGCCTCCGGCATCGGTCAGGGCATCACCGAGGTTCTGTCCGAAGAAGGCGCGCGGGTGGCGGTGATCGCCCGGCGCGCGCCGGATGCGGACTGGCTGGGCCGGACCGGCGCACGGTTCTATCAGGCAGAGCTGTCGGATGACGGTGCCTGCGCGGCGGCCATCGCCGCGCTGCGCGCCGATCTGGGGCCGGTTTATGGGCTGGTCAACAATGCCGGTGCCAATGACGGGGTGGGCTTGGACAAGGGGCCGCAGGCCTTTCGCGACAGCCTGAACCAGAACCTTGTCCATTATTACACCATGGTGCATCTGCTGGCCGATGACCTGCGGGCGCAAAAGGGGGCGGTGGTCAATATCAGCTCCAAGACCGCGCTGACAGGCCAGGGCGGCACCTCGGCCTATGTCGCGGCCAAGGCGGCAGAGCTGGGTCTGACCCGCGAATGGGCGGTGGAGTTTCTGCCCGATGGTGTGCGCGTCAATGCCATCGTCGTCGCCGAGGTGATGACGCCGCTCTATCGCCGCTGGCTGGACACATTGCCCGCGCCGGAGGCGAAGCTGGCCGAGATCACCCGCCGCATTCCGCTGGGCCAGCGCATGACCTCCGCGCGCGAGATCGCCGATACCTGCGCCTTCCTGCTGTCGGATCGGGCCAGCCATACCACCGGGCAATGGATCTTCCCCGATGGCGGCTACACCCATCTGGATCGGGGCATCGGATCGTGACCGGGTGGCGGATATCCTCCGCCCGGTCTGCCGAAATGTTCTTTGATACGTCGCCGGTCGTGACCGGAATGGAACTGGATCGGGGGGTGGTCCCCCATTCCCGATCCCGGAGGGAACAGCCCCTGGAAGGTCGCCTTCAACAAGCGGCCTGCCGGATCAGGTGACCCGCGTATCAGCCGCCCGAGGTGACGCCCTTGCTGCCGCCGAAGCCGCCGCGTGATTGCAGGGTGGTCGGCGTCATCGGCGGTTTGCCGACCGTGGCGGCCGGTCGGGTGAACTGGCTGGCGGAGAGCTGCCCCTTGCCGCTGTTCGACGAGAAGGTCGAGGTGCCGGCGGCGTTGGTGAACTTGCCATCGGGGGTCTTGTAAAGCGGCTGCGCCGCCGCCATCCCGCGTTGACCGCCCAGCATATTGCCGATCAGATAGCCCATCATCAGCGGCATGAAGATCGACCCGGATCCCCCCGATTGCACCTGTTGCTCATTGCCACAGGCCCCCGCGCCGTGTTGGGATTCGCAGGTTGCAAGGCTGTCATAGCGCGGCGCGGATTCGGCATGTAGCGCCGTTGCCTCGGCAAAGGCGGCATCGCAATCAGCCACGGTGAACATGCCGGTGGGCGAGGCCGCGGCCTTGCAGCTTTGCAGATCGGGAAAGGCCTCGGCATCGACCTTGTCCTCGGTGCAGCCCGCCAAGGTGAAGGCGGTGGCACCCAGAATGGCCAGTGCGACATGGCGGGAACGTTTTGTCGGGTTGCGATGCGTCATGGGAAAACCTTTCGAACCTGTCTCAGTCACGGATGAAATGCGGTTTGAATCGGGAAAGATCCTGGGTGATGCGGGCGCGGTCCTCGCGGATGCCGATGCCCACGCAGTCCCGCCCCACGACCCAAGCCCCGATCACCGGGCGGAATGTGTCAAAGACCGGCAGCGGCTGATAGGCCTGAATGATGCGCGGATGCGCGTCATAGTCGCGGATCATCGCCCGGTCAGTCTGCTGACCATGCTCGAAGATGTCGATCGAGGCCCCCTCGCGCGAGAAGACGGGTTTGGAGACATAGCCTGCGGCAAGCTGTTTCTCGGCGCGGGTGAAGGCACCGCGCACCGCATTGGGCGCGAGCCCTTGGCCCGCCAGGGCCTGTGCCACATCAGCCTCGAAAAACGCAGGCAACAGGTTCGGATGCCCTTCGAACATCTGCCACAGCACCGGCAGCAGACCCTTGTTCGACAGCACCGCCTTCCAGGCCGGTTCCAGAAACATCGCGCCGGATCCCGCGATATGGCGGGCATAATCGTCGCGCAGCAGGTCTTCCCACGGGTATAGCTTGAACAGCGTGCCGATCACCCGGGACTGGTCATCGACGAATTGGCCATCGGGCGAGATACCGATCTTTTCCAGATCGCAATAATGCGCGCCAAGCCCCGCCTCGCGTGCGGCCCAGCCCATGCATTCGACCGTGGCATAATCTTCGGGATTGCCGCCAATGGCGGTGAAATGCAGATCGGTATCCGGCGGGAACAGCGTGCGAAAGCGTTCCACCAGGGCCTCATGGATGCCGTTGAACTGGTCATCGTCATCCTGCAACACGCCTGCCGCGATCTGGTCTTCCAGCCAGGACCATTGGAAAGACGCGCTTTCATAGAGCGAGGTCGGCGTATCGGCGTTGTATTCCAGCAGCTTGGCGGGGCCGCGCCCGTCATAGACCAGATCGAAGCGGCCATAGATTTCGGGCTCATTGCGGCGCCAGCTGTCGGCAATCAGGTCGCGATGCGCCTCGGGGATCGCCAGCCGCTCCATCAATTCCTGGCTCTGGACGATATGATCCACCGCCTCGCGGCACAGGCCGTGCAACTCTGTCGCGGGGTCCTCCAGATCATCCTCGATCTGACGCAGGCTGAATTGATAGGCCGAGCTTTCATCCCAATAGGGTTCGCCATGCATATCGGCGAAGGTGAAACCCAGCTCTGCCGCCTTGTCGCGCCATGAGGGGCGCTCGGGAAGCGTGATCTTCTGCATTCTCGGCCCCTCTCCTTCTCCGGCTCTCGGGAGATAGACGAATGCAGGCAGTTTCGCCAGCAAAGACCGCCCTGAACAAAATCGAGCAGGATGCTGGTCTCGCGGTTGGTGATGCCGGGGGCCTCGCGCGTTGCCCGTTCGGAGCCAAGTCCGATCCGCGCCATATCCGGGCCGGGCAGCCCTCTGTCAGATACTGAGCGCCTCTTGCAGCGCCTCGCGGCTCAGGCCTTCGCGGGCATGGCTGAAATGCACGGCCCCCCGGCGCAGAACATGAAATTCATCGCCAAGCGCATAGGCAAAATCGAAATACTGCTCCACCAGAATGATCGCCATATTGCCCTTGGCCTTCAGGTATTCGATCACGCGCCCGATTTGCTGGATGATATTGGGCTGGATGCCCTCGGTCGGTTCATCCAGCAACAAGACCTTGGGGCGCATGATCATGGCGCGGGCAATCGCCAGCTGCTGTTGCTGGCCGCCAGACAGATCGCCGCCGCGCCGATGGCCCATATCCTTCAGCACCGGGAACAGCTCATAGATCTCGTCCGGGATCTTGTGTTCCGATTTCGGCAGCAGCGAGAACCCGGTTTGCAGGTTCTCGGTCACCGTTAGCAGCGGAAAGATCATCCGACCTTGCGGCACCACCGCCAGCCCGCGCCGCGCCATCGCCTGCGCGGGCAGCACCGGCAGCGCCTCGCCATCCAGCGTGACCGCACCGCCCGAGCGCGGATGGGTGCCCGCCAACGCCTTGAGCAAGGACGTCTTGCCGACGCCATTGGTGCCCATGATGCAGGTGACGACCCCGGCGCGCGCCTCCAGATCGATGCCGTTCAGGATCTGGCTGCCGCCATAATGCAGGGTCAGGCCTTCGGTTTTCAACATCTCAGCGTCCCAGATAGACTTCGATCACTTGCGGGTTCTTGGTGACGTGATCCAGCGAGCCCTCGGCCAGAACCGAACCCTCATGCAGCACGGTCACCCGACAATTCAGACGGCGGATGAAGTCCATGTCATGTTCCACCACCACCACCGCGCGGGTCTTCGCCAGTTCCACCAGCAGGGCGGTGGTCTGTTCCCGCTCGATGAAGGACATGCCTGCGGCGGGTTCATCGACCAGCAGAAGCCGGGGCTCCTGCGCCAGCAGCATGGCGATCTCCAGCCATTGCTTCTGGCCGTGGGACAATTCGCCCGCCTTGCGTGGCAGGTGGTCTTCAAGGCCGACCTGATCGGCCAAAGCCTGCACGCGATCGCGATGCGCCTGTGTTTCACGCCAGAACAGCACGCGCCATGGCGCGCGATGGGCCTTCAGTGCCAGCATCAGGTTCTCGGAGACCGTCTGATCCTCGAACACCGTGGGGCGCTGGAACTTGCGGCCGATGCCCGCGCGCGCGATCTGCGCCTCTGACATTTTCAGCAACGATCTAGGCATTTCGCCAAAGGTCACCGTGCCCTCATCGGGGCGGGTCTTGCCTGTCACGATATCCATGAAGGTGGTCTTGCCCGCGCCATTCGGCCCGATCACCGCGCGCAACTCGGCCGCGCCAATGGCAAAGGACAGGTTGTTGATGGCGCGAAAGCCGTCAAAGGTGACAGAGACGCCGGAAACCTCCAGAAGCGAACTCATTCCTGCGCCTCCTTCTCTTGCAGGGCACCGTCATTCGGACCAAGCGCCGCGCCATGCCGGGCAGGCGTGGCGATATGGGCCAGCCGGTCGAACAGCCCGCCGATGCCCTTGGGCGCAAACAGCGTGACCGCAACGAAGGACAGGCCCAGCAGTACCGTCCACCAGTCAACCCAGTGGATGGTGTAGAAGCCCAGGGGGATCGACGGTGCCATGCCGCCCGTGAACCAGCTGGACAGCAGCGACACGAACGCCGCCCCGATCACCGCGCCGTAAAGCCGACCGCGCCCGCCGATGGCGACCCAGACCGCCAGATAGATCGAGGCGATGGGCGCAAGCTCTGCCGGGTTGATGATGCCGGCCTGCGGATAATAGAAGGCACCCGCAATCGCCGCGATCATCGCGGTCAGGGTGAAGATGAACAGCTTGTAGCCCTCGACCGGGTAGCCGAGGAAGCGCAGGCGCTGTTCATCATCGCGGATGCCACGCAGCGCGCTGCCGAATTTGCCGGAGATGACAAAGGCCGCCAGAACATAGCCAAGCGCCAGAAGCATGGCTGAGGCCAGGAAGAACAGGATCGAGGTCGTGGCCTGCGAGACATGGCCAAGGCCCGGCAGGTTCTGCAGCCCCGACAGCCCGTTATTGCCGCGCAACCCGCTGTCGTTCTGGAACAGGTAAAGCGCCAAGGCGAGGGTCATGGCTTGCGTCAGGATCGACAGATAGACCCCGTTCACCCGCGCCCGGAAGGCCAGCCAGCCAAAGACCAGCGCCAGAAGGCCGGGCACGATCAGCACCAAGGGCAATTGCAGCCAGGCACTATGGGCGAAAGACCAGATCGCAGGCAGGTCCGATCCGCCGACCACGCCGAAAATCTGGGTGGTCACGCCCTGCGCCACCTCCTCCGGGGTGGCGGGGATCGGGCCGGAGGCCAGCGCCTGCACCACGATTTCTTCGGTGCGGGCATACATCAGCCACATGCCGGTCATGTAGCCCCCGACCGCAAAGAACGCCATGTGGCCCAGCGACAGGATGCCGGTATAGCCCCAGATCAGATCCATCGCGACGGCGACCAGACACAGGCACAGCGTCTTGCCCAGCGTCTTGACGAAGGCGGTGGGGATCAGCCCGATCCCGAAACCCTCAGACAGAACGGTGATGACCAGGGTGAAGACCGCAAGGCTTGCGAGAAACCACAGGATCGACGGATTGCGGGCGATGAAGCTGCGGCTCATGTGGCACATCCGGGGGTTTCACACCCCCGGACCCCCGTGGGATATTTGTGAACAGATGAAGGGTGGTAGCGCATGATCAATCCCCCGCCGCGCGGCCCTTGAGGGCGATGATGCCCCGGGGGCGGAACTGGATGAACAGGATGATGAAGAGGATCATATAGGTCTGGGCCGCCAGCGTATTGGCCGGGTTCAGCCATTCGATGCCCTTCTGGAAGCCGCCGATCATCGCAGCCCCCGCAAGCGCCCCCCAGATATTGCCGACGCCGCCGACAACCACGGTCATGAAACTTTGCACGATGTAATCGGAGCCGAGCTCCGAGGTGACCTTGGCGAAAAGCCCGATCGCCACGCCCGCAATGCCCGCAATGCCGGAGCCAAGGCCGAAGGTCAGCATATTGATGCGGTCGGGGTCGATGCCCATCGAGGCGGCCATGGTCGGGTTCTGGGTGACAGCCCGCACTTCCAGCCCGAGCCGCGTGCGCTTCATCAGCCAGAGGAAGAAGGCAAGGAAGGCCAGCGCCAGCACGAAGATCGCGATGCGGATATAGCTGATGGCGATGATGTCGTTGAAGGCCAGTTGTCCGTCCAGCCAGGCCGGCGCGGTCAGGGGCCGGGCCTGCGTGCCGAAGATGTTCTTGGCGATCTGTTGCAGCGCGATGGAGATGCCGAAGGTGGCCAGCAGCGTTTCCAGCGGGCGCTTGTAAAGATGGCGGATCACCAGCCGTTCCATCGCGACACCGGCGGCGAAGGTGACGGCAAAGGCCAAAGGCAGCGCCACGACAATCGAGATCGTGTAGTTCGGGATCAGTTGCTGCACAACATACCCGGTATAGGCACCCATCATGATGAACTCACCATGCGCCATATTGATGACCCGCATCACCCCGAAGGTGATGGCAAGGCCGATGGCGGCGAGGAAGTAGATCGAGGCGAGCGACAGCGCGTCAAGGCCAAGATCGGTCGCGGTCATCAGCCCGACCTTGGTGTCGATACTGGCCAGCGCCGCGCGAGCGGCATCGGTGACGCCTTTGTCCTTTTCGCGGTAGGCATCATAGAAGACATGGGATTTCAGGGCGGCGGCCACCTCGGCATCGGTCGCGGCAGGCGGGACGGCACCGGATTGTTCCAGCGCCTCATAGGCCTTGTCGCGCCCGGATTGCGTGGCCAGATCGGCCAGCGGCACACCGGCCACCGCGCCATCCCGCAGATGGGCGGCCAGCGCGTCCTTCTGATCCTTGGGCGTGAGGCGGGCGGGGGCAAGGCCCGCCGTGACCAGCAGATCATAGGCCCCGGGCAGGTCTGCGGGCAGAATGGCCGCGATATTCTCATCCGAAGGCAGCGCCGTGGCCGCATGCCGCGTGGTCAGCAGAAGCGGGTTCAGCGCGCCACGCGCATCCAGTGCGGTATCGCCCTCCAGCCGCTGGATCGCGGCGATGCGGGCGGCGCTGTCGGGATCGAATTGCAGGGTCAGAAAGGTATCCAGCCGTTCCTTGCGGGTCTTCAGGGCAGGATCGGTCTCGCCCGCAATCGCCGCGCGCAGCGGTTCCAGCTGGCTGGCGGCGGGGGATTTCGCAATCGCGTCCAGCGCGCGGGCGCGGTTGGCGGGATCGGGGTCCGACAGGGTGAATTGCACCAGCGCCGCCGCGATCAGTTCGCGCACACCGGCATTGGGTTTCAGCTCTGTCACATCGGCCTTGGCGGCAAGCCCTGCGGAGGTGCCATCGGGGGCGGTCAGGGCCCAGCCCGCGCCCTCGGGCGCGATCACGAAGAACGCGCCATCGGATTTGCGCAGACCCAGATGCCGATCGCCCCAGGCGCGCAGCAATGCCGCCGCCGCCGGATCGCCGGTTGCGGTGATCGCATCGATCACCGGGCCGATGGTCTGGCGCGAGGGTTTCTCGATCTTGGCGCGCTCAAGGCTCAGGATCTCTGGTAGGGTTTGGGCAAAGCCGGGCAGGCCAAGGCACAGCGCCACGGCAAGCGGCAGCAGCAAACGGAACATCCGACGCCTTTCGGGGAAGGGGCTTGTTGAAAAGGCCGGGGGAGACCTGGGTCACCCCCGGCAAGTCAGCTCAGTAGTTCGAGGTCAACTGCACGCAGGTTTTGGTCTCGGTGTTATACATGCCGCATTTCAGGTCTTTCCAATCCGATTCCAGCACCGCCGAGGCGGGCAGGAAATCGGTCCAGGCATCGCCCGGCACCGGCTCGGTCTGGCTGATGATGTCGAACTGGCCATCGGCGCGGATCTCGCCGATCAGCACCGGCTTGGTCAGGTGGTGGTTCGGCAGCATCTCGGCCACACCGCCCGTCAGGTTGGGGAATTTCTGCCCGACCATCGCATCGATCACCGGGTCCACGGCGGTGGTGCCTGCCGCCGTCACCGCATTCACCCACATGTTGAAGCCGATATAATGCGCCTCCATCGGGTCATTGGTGACGCGCTTGTCATCCTTGATGAAGGCTTTCCATTCCTTGATGAACGCAGCATTTTCCGGGGTGTCGGCCGACATGAAATAGTTCCAGGCGGCAAGGTGGCCGACAAGGTTGGTGGTATCCAGACCCGAAAGTTCTTCCTCGCCCACCGAGAAGGCTACGACGGGCAGCTTGTCGGCGGTGACGCCCGCAGCCGCCAGTTCCTTGTAGAAGCCGATATTGGCATCGCCATTGATGGTGGAGACCACACCGACCTTCTTGCCATCGGCACCAAGTGCCACGACATCGGCCACGATCTTGGACCAGTCGCTATGACCGAAGGGGGTGTAGTTCACGAAGATGTCTTCCTTCGGAATGCCCTTGGAGATCAGATAGCTTTCCAGAATGTTGTTGGTGGTGCGCGGATAGACATAGTCGGTGCCGAGCAGCGCAAATTTCTGCACGCCCAGCTCGTTCAGGTAGTAATCCACCGCCGGAATCGCCTGCTGGTTCGGCGCGGCGCCGGTGTAGAAGACGTTTTTCGACGATTCCTCGCCCTCATACTGCACCGGGTAGAACAGCAACCCGTTCAGTTCCTCGATGACCGGCAGCACGGATTTGCGGCTCACGCTCGTCCAGCAGCCGAACATCACATCGACCTTGGAGACGGTCAGCAACTCGCGCGCCTTTTCGGCGAACAGGGGCCAGTCAGAGGCCGGATCGACCACCACCGCCTCCAGCTTGCGACCCAGCACACCGCCCTTGGCGTTCTGTGCCTCGATCAGCATCAGCATGGTGTCTTTCAGCGTGGTTTCGGAAATCGCCATCGTGCCCGACAGCGAATGCAGGATGCCGACCTTGATCGGTGCTTCCTGCGCAAAGGCAAAGCGTGGCGCGACCATCGGGGCGGCGAGGGCGGCGGCGACGGTGGCAAGAAGCTTGCGGCGCGTGAATTGCATGAGGGTCCCCCTGGGCAAGCCGGTATCGCATCGCGCCCGGTCAGGGCACGGCATCGGCGATCCGGCAGTCTTGTTGTTTCAGCGACTTGGTTCTTGGGCGAATGCGGGATGGTGGTAGCCATCCACGATACAAATCCTGCGGACCCTGCGGCCCACATTCAGGACGCTACGCAAGCTGTCGCGGCGGCGGCAAGGGGCGTGCTGCATCGCAGCGCGGGCGCGGAGATTTTGCCGCAGAAATGGCGCAAGATACGGGCATTTGCCTGTTTCCTGCGCAGGTCGGGAAGGGAATCGGCTGAAAACGGCACCGGATTGCCGGAAAGCGGCAGGTCCGGTGCCAGGGGTTACTCATAGGAAGGGAGGCCCTGCGCCCGTCATCAGCCGATCAGAATCGCCCTGAAATCATTGACATTTGTCAGGGTTGGGCCGGTCACCACCTGCCCGCCGATGGCAGCAAAGAAGCTATGCGCATCATTGGCGGCCAGGGCGGAATCGGGGTCAACTCCGGCTCTGCGCGCTTTTGCCAGCGTCTCGGGGCCGATCAGCGCGCCCGCAACCTCGGCCGCGCCATCGACGCCATCGGTGTCGCAGGCAATGGCATGGATGCCAACAGCACCTTGCAGGGCGATGGCAAGCGCAAGGCAATATTCCGCATTCGGCCCGCCCACGCCCTTGCCGCGCCGCGTCACCGTCAGTTCCCCGCCCGAGATCAGCAGAAGCGGTGCATCGCCGGGCTGGCGTGCGGCTTGCAGACGCAACGCCTCTGCCGCATGGGCTGCCGCCACCTCCCGCGCCTCGCCCTCCAGATCATTGCCAAGGCTGATGACGTGCAATCCTGCCGCCTCGGCCTGCGCCTGTGCCGCCGCCAGCGATTGCGAAGGGGCGGCATAGATCAGGTTTTCCACCCGGGACAGGCGCGGATCATCGGGCGTGACCACACCGCTTTGCGAAAGGGCTGCTTTAGCGGCTGCGGGCAGCGGGATCTGCCATTCCGTTGCGATCTGCGCCGCATCCGCCGCTGTGGCCGCCTCGCCCACGGTCGGGCCAGATCCGATCAGCCCCGGCGCATCGCCCGGCACATCGGAGATCAGCAAGGCCAGCATCCGGGCGGGATGGGCGGCGGCGGCAAGCTGCCCGCCCTTCACCCGGCTCAGATGCTTGCGCAGGATGTTCATCTGCCCGATGGGCGCACCCGACGACAGCAGCGCCTGATTGACCGCCTGCTTTTCCGCAAGCGTCATATCGCCTGCGGGCGCGCAAAGCAGCGCCGAGGCCCCACCGGAGATCAGCGCCAGCACGAAATCATCCTGTCCCAGACCCGCGACCAGATCCAGCATCCGGGCGGTGGCCGCCACCCCCGCGGCATCCGGCACCGGGTGGGCGGCCTCGACAATCTCGATCCCGGTGCAGGGGCGGGCATAGCCGTAGCGGGTGATCACCAGCCCCTCGCAGGGGCCCCATGCGGCCTCGACCGCCTCGGCCATGCGGGCGCTGGCCTTGCCCGCGCCGATCACCAAGACCCGGCCCGCAGGTTTCGGCGGCAGATGCGCGGCCAGCGAACGGATCGGATCGGCCACCTCGACCGCGCGGTCAAAAAGCTGGCGCAGCAGCAGGTGCTCGGGGCAATCGGCGGTCATATCGGGCTCTTTCTCCGGGGGATGGTGGGAGAGGGCGGCGCGGCGGGCGCGCCATCTGGTGCTTGGCAAATCGGGTTTGCGCGGGCACAACAGGGCCGATTCCTAGTGCATCACGCGCCGCCGGTCCAGTGGGCTGCGGCATTGGCCGGTCGATGATCCCGGCATCCCCTTCCAGAGCAAAGTGCAAGAGATGAGCCGAACCACC
This sequence comes from Gemmobacter serpentinus, assembly GCF_008973825.1. Taxonomy (GTDB): domain Bacteria; phylum Pseudomonadota; class Alphaproteobacteria; order Rhodobacterales; family Rhodobacteraceae; genus Gemmobacter; species Gemmobacter serpentinus. Next base: position 83,121 of record NZ_WCHR01000018.1, read on the forward strand.
CCGAAAATCCTGATCGCCGATCTGATCGGCCTCGCCTTCGGCCCGGATGGCCAGCCCGATCCGTCTGCCGCCCGCGCCCATATCGAGGGGCGTGGCGGGTGGTTCCATTTCGGCTCTGCCAAGGGCGTGCAGATTGAGGAAGGCCGCGCGCATTTCTTCTATCTGCCGCATCTGTCCACCCGCGAGGATCTGATCGCCGAGGCAGGCGACGGGCTTTATGACGCGGTGATTGCGGCGGCAACCTTCCTGCCCGCAGAGACGCGGTTTGATCTGGGCGGCGTACGGATCGGCACCGGCACCGGCAATATGGGATCGGCCAGCTGGGGCGGCGGCGATGGGGCGGGGGGTATGGCTCCGTTGATGAACACGCCCGGCATCAATGCCCGCGCCACCGCGCAGATGGTGCTGAAGGCGCTGATCCGCGTGCGCCCCGATCTGCCGGTCGAGTCGCTGCATGAGCAGGTGGCTGCCGGGCAATATGACACCGGGCGCGATCTGGTGAAGACCCCGACCGCCAAGCTGGAAGGCCAGCGTCTGGCGGTGATCGGCTATGGCAATATCGGGCGCGAGGTCGCCAAACTGGCCCGCGCTTTCGGGATGGAGGTGGTGATCCATGCCCGCCCACGTCACCGCGTCTGGATCGAGAGCGAAGGCTTCATCTGGGCCGCAACGCCCGAGGCTGCGGCACAAGGTGCCCATGCGCTGACCGTGCATCTTGGTCTTGGACCGAAAGGCCCGCAGGGCTTTGCCAATGCGGGCCTGATCGATGATGCGGTGCTGTCGGCGATGGCCCCTGGTGCGGTGCTGTTGAACTATGACCGGGGCGAGCTGGTCGAGATCGCGGCGCTGGATCGCGCACTGGCCTCGGGGCAGATCGGCCATGCGGCGATTGACGCGGACCTGTTTCACGATCGCGACAGCGGTGCGTTGTCCGGCCCGATGCAGCCCTATCTGGCGCTGCTGGCGGCGCATGGGGCAAAGCTGTCGCTGCTGCCCCATGCGGCGGCCGATACCGATCACCCGACCCGGGTGGCGGGGGCTGTTCAGGCCATTGATCAGATCCTTGAGGCGATCGAAACCGGCGTGGTCCGCAACCTCAAGGGCGATCTGCCGGAAGGATATACCGATGGTGGCGCGACCGCGCCGATGGGCCTGGGCGGGGTGACGGCGGGCGATCTGAACCGGCTTGCGCCCGATCTTGCCGCGCTGTCCGATCAGCTTGCGGCGCTGAGCACCGCCTTGCAAACCCTGCAATCATCCGGGCCGCAGGCGGCGGGCGAAGGGCTGATGCTGGCCGCAAACCGGGTGGCTACCCTGCTGCGGCAATACGGTCTGGAAGGCCCGTGGAAGGGGTGATCAAAGCGGTGGATCTGTGGGGGTTTCCGCCCCCCAGATCACCGCGCGTTCATGCCGCCGGATGACGTGTTTCAGGTTGTCGAAGGCCGCGATGATATGGCCCGCAAACCGTTCTGCCGCAGGCGCGCGGGCCATATTCACGCGCCGCAAAATCCCGAGCGACCTGTTGGGCTGCGGGATGTTGTAGGGCAGCACCGTGATGCGGTTTTCCTTGCGCTGCGCGAAAACCGTGGAATAGGGCAGCACCGCCAGCGCATCGGTTTCCACCAGCACATTCACCACGCTCATCAGTGACCCGCCCGAATAGCGGATGTTCAGATCCGACATGCCGATGGACATCAGGATCATCTGCAAATCCGACATCAGTGGCGATCCGGGCAGCGGCGCGACCCATGGATAGGTGGTCAGATCCTGGGTTTCCAGCGGGCGCTTGCGCATCAGGGGATGGCCGGGGCGGCAGGCCACGATATTGCGGCCGGGCAGGATCTCGGTGAATTCGAAACCGGGGCCAAGATCCAGCACGCCAATCGGCACGATGCCCATATCGATCTGCGCGGCCTCAAGGGCTGCCGCCATTTCCGGCAGGTTCATATAGCTTTGCTGCACGGTGACGCCGGGTTCCTGATTGAGAAATTCGCCAATCATCTGGCTGATCATCGCATCCATGAAAAACGGCACGCCCGCCACCCGCACCACGCCCTTGGTGCCGCGCACAAAGCCCTGCACCGCGTCTGACGCCCGGCGCGAGGCCGCAATGATCATGCGCCCCTGCACCGCAAGTTGCAGCCCAAGGGGCGTGGCCTGCAAAGGGCGACGGCCCTTGATGAACAGGGGCTCGCCCACCCGGTCTTCCAGCATGGCAAGCGAGCGCGAGACGGCGGGCTGGGTCAGCCCCAGCATCGCGGCCCCTTCGGAAACCCCGCCCGCATCCAGAACGGCGGCGAGCTGCATCAGATGGCGTTCATTCAGCTTCATAGCACTCTGTTATACCGCCCCTCGAACAACTCAAACAAAAAAGCAGGGCGCGGGGTAAACCTGTTCTTACGGGGATGGGAGGCCCCGGCGGATGCAGCGCGAAACATCGGTTCTGCCTGTGGGCGAAAACCCCGCAGCAGAAAGCAGCACACCCCAGAAAGGCGCCGCGTTTTCCGCGCGGCTGGCCGGCCTGCCGGTCACCCGGCTTGGGCAGGGGCTGGCGGCGCTGGTCGATGCGCTGGACGGGTTGGTGCGCGATCTGCGCCTGACACCCACCGAGTTCCGGCAGGTGCTGGATTACCTGACCGACGTGGGCCATGCGGCGGATGCAAGGCGGCAGGAATGGGTCTTGCTGGCCGATGCGCTTGGCCTGTCTGCCTTGGTCGAAGATCTGAATGGCAGGCGACCAGCGGGCTGCACCCCCAATACCGGGGCCGGGCCGTTCTACCGCGCCGATGCACCGCTGCGCGACAATGGCGCGACGATCAGCCTTGATGGTGTGGGCACGGTGTTGCAGGTGCGCGGACGCGTGCTGTCGCTGAACGGCGCGGCTTTGGCGGGGGCTTTGGTCGAGGTCTGGCAGGCCAACGGCCAGGGCAAATACGAAAATCAGGAACCCGACCTGCAACCCGAAAACAATCTGCGCGGGCGGTTGAAAACGGATGCGCAGGGGCGCTTTGCCTTCCGTTCCGTGATGCCGGGTGGCTATGCGCTGCCCTCTGACGGGCCGGTGGGGCAGCTGATGACCCGGCTGGGCCTGTGCCTTATCCGCCCCGCCCATATCCATTTCCGCGTCTCTGCCGCAGGGCATGAGCGGCTCACGACCCATATCTTCGACCGCGCCGATCCCGCCATCAATCGGGATGCGATCTTCGGGGTGAAACCCGAACTCTTGGCCGATTTCCGCGCGATGCCCCTCGACGGAGGTGTGATGGGCCGCGCGCTCGACCTTGACCTTGTGCTTTGCCCGCTGCGGCAAGGCTGACCGAAAACCGCCCAGCACCCTGTCCTGGGGCGGGCTGCACGACAAACGCCCCAAGCCCGGATCGGGCCGGGCTGAACGACCAAAGGAGGAGAGACCATGTCCACGATCAGCGGATACCACCACCTGACCATGTCCACGGACGGCGCGCAGGAAGATTTCGATTTCTACACCAAGACGCTTGGCCTGCATTCGGTGAAGCGGACCGTGCTGTTTGACGGCACAGTGCCAGTCTATCACCTGTATTACGGCTCACCCAATGGCGATGCCTCGACCATCATCACCACCTTCCCCTTCAAGAAGCCCGGTGTTTACGGCCGTCGCGGCACCAACCAGTCGCGCACCATCATGCAGTCGATCCCGATGGGTGCCGCCGATTTCTGGGTGGACCGGCTGAATGCACGCGGCATCCCGGCCGAAAAGATCACCCGTTTCGGGGCGGATCGCGTGGCCTTCGCCCATCCCTGCGGCATCCCGCATGAGCTGGTGGAAAGCGACAGCGATAGCCGCACGCCGATCACCAATGACGCGCAAGGCATCGGGGCGGCCCATGGCATCAAGGGCATCTATGGCGGTCTGGTCGCCTGTTTCGACCGCACCGCGATGGATGATTTCATGACCATCGCGCTGCCGCTGACCAAAGAGGCCGACACCCATGAGGGCACCGTCTATCGCGTGCCGGACGCCAATGGTGTGATCCAGCGCGTCGAGGTCGTTGAGGACCGCACCAGCCCGCAAGGCACCTGGACGCTGTCGGGCGGCACCATCCACCACCTTGCGCTGAACACCGGCGATGAAGAAAACCAGATGAAGCTGCGTGCCCATATCGAGGGCCTGGGCTTCACCGATATCTCGGAACAGAAGGACCGCAACTATTTCAAGTCCTGCTATGTCCGTTCGCCTGGCGGCGCGCTGTTCGAACTGGCATGGACCACGCCGCAGGGCTGGGCCCGCGACGAGGAGCCGGGCGAGATCGGCAAGACCCTTGTCTTCCCGCCGTGGTTCAAGGATCGCGAGGCCGAGCTGCGCGAAGGTCTGGAACAGGCCGAGTTCGCCTGATGACTGCGGTCGTTGCATCCGGGGCACTCGCATCGGGTGCGGTGCATCTGGCAGCGTCAAGGGCAAGGGCGGTCTGCGTCCTTGTCCATGGCCGCGGCCAATCACCCGAAGAGATGCAGTCCCATATTCTGGCGCGGCTGGCCGTGCAGGATGTGGCGTTCATCTTGCCGCGTGCGCCCCATTCCGGCGAAGCGGGCGGGGCCTGGTATAATGCCAAGGCGGTCGATCCGCTGAGTGATGACACGATCGCGGCGCTTGCCACGGCACGCGACCATCTGGCGGCGGATGTGGCCTCGGCCCGGGCGCTCTATCCCCGCCTGCCGTTGGTGCTGGCAGGGTTCTCGCAAGGGGCGTGCCTGTCGCTGGAATATGCCTTTGCAGGGCTGCCCGCGCCTGAGGCATTGGTGGCCCTGACAGGCTGCCGTGTCGGCGCGTTGGCAGACCTGCGGCCAAGGGCGTTGCCGCCGGAATTGCCCGTCTGGCTGACCGGATCGGACAATGATCCGTGGATCCCGGTCACCGCCTTTGCCGAGGCCGCGCTGGAACTGGGACGCGGGCGCGCGCGCTTGCAGGCCGCGCTTTACCCCGGACGCGGGCACGAGGTCTCAGATGCCGAGATCGCGCTGCTGCAAGGCGTGCTGCAGGCCCCGCTTGGGTGACCATGAGGGCATGATCCGGCGGTTTCATAACGCCGGGTTATGCTGCCCGACCAAGATCCTAAACAAAAGCGGTCCGCCTGCGGACATGCTTGGCGCGGAGACGGCGCGGGCGGGACGGGTCGCGCCAGACGCTCATCAGGGAGGATGACATGATTACCAGACGCAGGTTCCTGCATACATCGGCGGCCACCGGCCTGACGCTTGCGGCCTCCGGCCTTGCTGCGCCAAGTCTTGCGCAGGGGGCAAAGATCAAGCTGGGCTATGTTTCGCCACAGACCGGCCCGCTTGCGGGCTTTGCCGAAAGCGATGCCTGGAACATCCAGGCCTTTCTGGCCTCCGAACTTGGCCAGAATTTCGAGGTCGTGGTGAAGGACAGCCAGTCCAACCCGAACCGCGCGGCAGAGGTCGCAAAAGAACTGATCCTGAGCGATGGCGTCAATCTTATGCTGGCGGCCTCGACCCCGGAAAACACCAATCCGGTGGCGGGTGTGTGTGAGGGTGAGGGCGTGCCGGTCATCACCACGGTTGCGCCGTGGCAGCCTTGGTTCATCGGCCAGCAGGGCAATCCGCGCGATCCCGCAAGCTGGAAACCCTTCGACTATGCCTTCCACTATTTCTGGGGCATGGAGGATGTGATCCGCGTCTATACCGCGATGTGGGATCAGCTGGCGACCGACAAGGCGGTGGGCGGCCTCTTTCCCAATGATGCCGATGGCAATGCCTGGGGCGACAGTGACAATGGCCTGCGTCCGGGCCTTGCCGAAAAGGGCTATGCCCTGACCAATCCGGGCAGCTTCCAGAACCTGTCGGATGATTTCTCGGCCCAGATCAACGCGTTCAAATCGGCCAATACCGATATCATCACCGGCGTGCTGATCCCGCCGGATTTCGCCACCTTCTGGGCGCAGCTGCGCCAGCAGGGGCTGAAGCCCAAGGCGGTCACGGTGGCCAAGGCGCTTTTGTTCCCGCAATCGGTGGAGACGCTGGGGGCGGCAGGGCACAACCTTTCCTCCGAAGTCTGGTGGTCGCCCTCGCACCCGTTCGCATCGACGCTGACCGGACAAAGCTCGGCCGATCTGGCCGCCGACTTCACGGCAAAGACCGGACGGCCCTGGACGCAGCCCATCGGCTTTGTTCATTCGCTGTTTGAGGTTGCGGCCAATGTCATGGGCCGGGTGGATGACCCGAGCGATGGCGATGCCGTGGCCGAGGCTGTGGCCGCGACCGATATGACCACCGTGGTCGGCAAGGTCGCTTGGAACGGCGCGGGCGTGCCGGACTTTGCCGCAAAGAACGTCTGCAAGACGCCGCTGACCGGCGGGCAGTGGCGCATGAAAGAAGGGGGCGGTTACGATCTGGTGATCGTCGAAAACGGCGGGGCGACCGAGATCCCCACCGGCGGGCAGATGGAAGCCCTGGCCTGAATGCGCATCCGGGCGGCGTGTTCAGCGCCGCCCTTGTGACTCGGTTCCGTCGCGGCCGGACTGTTCCCGATAGGCCAGTTGCGGGCGGGTGATGCCCAGCAGGCGCGCGGCAGCGGACAGATTGCCGCCGGTTTGCGCCAGTGCCATGGCGCGGATCCGCGCCTCATGCGCGGGCAGGGAAAACCCGCCCGCTGCCAGTTTTGCAGCAATCCAGCCCTCATCCGCATCTTGTCGGGCCGGGCAAATGCGCGCCAGCGCGCTGTCCAGATCCGCAGGCGTCAGCTCATTGCCGGATTGCGCGGCAAGGGTCAGGGCGGTCAGCACCCCATCCAGTTGATCCAGATCGGCGATCTTGCCATGCAACTCTGGCAGGTCAGCGGGTTCCGCAAGGCCCAGTTGCGCCGCGATCTGGGCCATGCGTTCCTTTGCCAAAGCCTGCAGATCGTCGCGCTGTGGCAGGCCCGGCAGTTCCAGCGCCAAGGGCGCCAGCCGCGCCCAAAGCGCAGGTGCCAGATGCCCGGCCAGCCATGCCAATGGCCGGGCAGAGACCAGCACCAGACGTGGCAGCGGATCAGGATCGCCAGGCAGCAAGGCTGCCCGCAGACGCGCCGCCAGTTCAGCCTGTGTCGCCGGGGGCAGATCCTCGACCCCTTCGATCAGCACTGACTCGGGCTTTGGACGTTTGCGCCCCGGCTGCGCGCGGGCCATCGCCTCGCGCAAGCTTTCTGGATTGCAACTTGCGGCCACCAGACGCAGCGCCTCATCGCTGTTGCGGGCCAGAAGATGATTTGCCGCCGCCTCTTGCCCGCAACTGCCCGCGCCTGCGATCAGGCAGGGCAGCGGCAGCCGGGCGGCCAGATCCAGCGCCTCCAGCACCGGGGCCAGCAGGGCGGTTGCTGCCCCGCGCGACCGGCTGATCCGGGCAGGTTTGCGCAGCCCCTCAGCGTCGGAGCTTTCGCCGGGGCTTGCGGGCAGGATGCGGCTGCGGAACAGCACGACATCGGGGTCATCCTCGCCCCAGCCTTCGGCCAGCTTGCCAATCACCCGGCAGGCGCGATGACCCTGCGCCGCGCAGGCGGTTTCCTTATAGACCACCAGCGCGCCGAAGAAATGGCTGGCGTAGCCCGAGGCATAACCAAGCTGCTGCCAGCAGACCGGGCGCGCCGCCTGTCCGGGCATCGGTGCCCCGCGCATGTCGCCTTCAGCCTCGCTGGCCTCAAGCGAATTGTGCCACAGGAATTCCGCCGAAAACCGCCCGCGTGCAAAGTCGAAATCGTTATGCACGGTCTCGACCCGCACGATGCCGCTGAACATATGCAGCCGCGTGCCTGCGGTGAAGGCATCGCCCCGGTCCAGCATCGGCCAGCTGGAGGCGACGAAAGCCGCATCATTGCGCCCCATGCGAAAGCCGCGCCGCAGCAGGAAAATGCGCGCCTCATCCTCGCCTATCTGGCGCACAAGTTCACGCCGCAGGATATGCTCGGCCTCGGCCAGTTGCAGCGTCACCCGCGCACCATTCAGGTGCAGCGTGCCGCTGGCGGGGTCAAATTCCAGCCCGGCCAGAAATTCGCGCAAGGTGGGCCGCCCGCCCCGATCCAACAGGGCGGCGGAGTCGGAATTGCCCCGGATCGGCAGCAGCGGACGCTTCATGATGTGACCTATCAGGATTTCATGTAATGATGATCTGATTTTATCAATACATCAATGTCGCGCGACCAATCTGTTTCCTGTTTTCGGCGTCCTTGCGAAAAACCAAATAAATTCAGCGCCTTGCCTATATAGCGTTCCGCTATAAAAATTCCTGTTTTCCGCATTTGACTTGGCAGGTCATCCGCCCGCTTCATGCTGCCTGTGATCGCGCTCTCTGGGAGGGGGGCGGGAGTTTCTCGTCAAGGTTTCCAGCAACAACCGGGGATTTCCCCGGGCGAAGGTGCATGTCCTGCCCCACCGGGCGGGCCGGTCGCCTTTTGCCGGACCGGAGGGGCGAAAGGCGCAGGGAAGGAAAAGGCCATGGCTTCACTTGAGACAATGTTCGATGTGCGCGGCAAATCCGTGATCGTCACCGGCGGGGCCAGCGGCATTGGCCGGGCTTACGCCGAAATCATGGCCGAAGGCGGCGCGCGGGTCTGCATCTTCGATATCGACAGCGCCGGCATCGCCCGCGCCGTGGCCGAGATTGCGGGCGATGTCTGGGGGCAGGTGGTTGATGTGGGCGACCGCCGCGCCATGGCCGAGGCCTTTGACGAGGTGGCCGCGCGCCATGGCCGGATCGACACGGTCTTTGCCAATGCGGGCATCGATCCGGGGCCGGGCTTCATGACACCAGAAGGCGAGCGCAACCCCGATGGGGCCATCGAGAATATTCCCGACAGCCAGTGGGATCGCGGCATCGAGATCAATCTGACCTCGGTCTATACCACCGTGAAAAATGCCGTGCGCCACATGAAGCCGCAGGGCCGCGGCGAGATCATCGTGACCTCGTCGATTGCGGCAGAGATCAACGAAAGCATCGTCGGCACCAGCTATATGCCCGCCAAGGCGGCGGTGAACCATTTCGTGCGCCATATGGCGATGGAACTGGGCGCCTTTGGCATCCGCGTCAACGCGATCCTGCCCGGCCCCTTCATCACCAACATCGCCGGGGGGCGCTTGCGCAACAAGGCCGATCGCGCGGCATTTGAAGCGCAATCGCTGATCGGCCGTATCGGCGATGTGGAAGATATCAAGGGCCTCGCGCTGCTCTTGGCCTCGCCCGCAGGCAGTTACTTTACCGGCTCGCTCATCGTGATCGATGGCGGCTCGCTCACCCGCATGACCTGACCATTCCACCCCCCGACCCGCTCAGGAGGAGGGCGGGTCGGGGGCACCGTGCCAACCCCGAGGGAGGAAGACATGACCTATTACAACAAGCTGATAGGATCGGGCATCAGCCGCCGGTCCCTGCTGCGCGGCATGGGGGCAGGGGTTGCGGCCTCGACCCTTGCACTGCCGGGCTATCTGCGGGCGCAGACCGCGGGCAAGATCAAGATGGCCTATATCACCCCGGCGACCGGCCCGCTTGGCCTGTTTGGTGAGACCGATGGCTATACCGTGCAGAAAATCCGCGCAGCCCTTGGCGGCCAGATCACCACGGTGGATGGCCGGGTCTATGAGCTGGAGATCCTGGAACGCGACAGCCAGTCCAATCCCAACAAGGCGGCCGAAATCGCGGGCGATCTGATCCTGAATGACGAGGTGCATCTTGTGGTGCCGGCCTCGACCACCGACACGATCCTGCCGGTGATGGAACAGGCCGAACTTTACGAGACGCCCTGCATTTCCTCGGGCGCGCCCTGGCAGGCTGTGGTCTTCCCGCGCGGTGGTGGCGAGTTCGACTGGACCTATCACTTCTTCTGGGGGCTGGATGAGGCGCTGAACACCTTTGTCGGGCTTTGGGACGGGCTGGAGACCAACAAGAAGGTTGGAATGCTGTTCCCGCAAAACATCGATGGCGAGACCTGGGGCAATGACGAATATGGCCTGCCGGTGCCGACGCGGGCCGCAGGCTATGACGTCACCATACCGGGCTATTTCCAGGCGCGGACCAATGATTTCTCGGCGCAGATCGCGGCCTTCAAACAGGCGGGCTGCGAGATCATCGGTGGCATCACCTATCCCGATGACCTGAAGACCTTTGTCACCCAGTGCAACCAGCAGGGCTTCAAGCCCAAGGCGGTGACGGTGGCGGCGGCGCTGCTGTTCCCCGGCGGAGTGGAGGCCATGGGCCCCTTGGGCACAGGCATGTCGTCCGAGGTCTGGTGGACGCCCGCCTTCCCCTTCCCCTCGACGCTGACCGGCCAGAATGGTCGCGCGCTGGCCGACCAGTGGGAGGCCGACCAGAAGCGGCAATGGACCCAGCCCCTGGGCTATTCGCACGCGCTGCTGGAGGTCGCGATCGACATCCTGCGCCGTTCTGCCGATCCGCTGGACCGCGAGGCCAACCGGGCGGCGATGGCTGCGACCGATATCACCACCGTCTGTGGCCCGGTGAAATTCGCAGGCACGCCGCACAAGAACATCTGCACCATGCCGATTTTCGGCGGCCAGTGGGTAAAGGGTGAGAAATGGCCCTATGACCTGAAGATCGTCGACAATTCGGTCAATCAGCTGTTCCCGCCGGAGCAGAAGATCGTGCCGATTTCCTGGTAATCATGCTGGGCGGGGGGGCCGGGATGACCCGGGACATTCTGCTGGGCGCGCGCGACGTGTCGAAAAGCTTTGGCGCGGTGCGGGTTCTGCACGGCGTCAGCTTTGATGTGCATCGTGGCGAGGTGCTGGGCATTCTTGGCCCCAACGGGGCGGGCAAGACCACGCTGTTCAACATGATCAGCGGCGATATCAAACCCTCGGCCGGGGAGATCCGGCTGGGGGGCGTGACGCTGAAGGGCGAGCCACCGTTCCGGCGTTGCAAGATGGGGATCGGGCGCACCTATCAGATCCCGCGCCCCTATTCTGGCATGACCACGTTCGAGAACCTGCTGGTCGCCTCGGCCTTTGGCGGCGGCAAGTCGGAACAGGACAGCTATGCCTTCTGCGCGCAGGTGCTTGAGGATTGCGAACTGGCCGACAAGGCCAATCTGCGGGCAGGGGGCTTGACGCTTCTGGACCGCAAGCGGCTGGAACTGGCGCGCGCGCTGGCCTCTGACCCGCAGCTTCTGCTGCTGGATGAAATCGCGGGCGGGCTGACGGATGAGGAATCGAAAGACCTTGTCGCGCTGGTCCGGCGCATCCGGGATCGCGGTGTCACCATCGTCTGGATCGAACATGTGCTGCACGCGCTGCTTGCGGTGGCTGATCGACTGATGGTGCTGAATTTCGGTGAGAAAATTGCCGAAGGCGCGCCGGATGCGGTGATCGCCGATGCGGAAGTGAAGCGCGTCTATATGGGGATCGAGGGATGAGCGGCCCTATTCTGTCCACCCATGGCCTGATCGCGCGCTATGGCGATTTCCAGGCACTTTACGGCATTGATTTCGAGATCGCGGCGGGCGAGGCCGTGGCGCTGATCGGCGCCAATGGCGCGGGCAAATCCACCTTCCTGCGCGCGGTGATGGGTCTTTTGCCGGTCGCCCCCGATATGGTGCGGATGGAGGGGTCCAATATCGGCGGCACCGCCACCGACCGCATGGTGCAGATGGGGGTCGCCATCGTGCCCGAGGGGCGGCGCCTTTTCGCGGGCATGTCGGTCGAAGACAATCTGCGCGTGGCCATCGATCAGGCCGAACGGTTGGGCCGCAAGGGCGGCTGGTCGCTCCCGCGCCTGCATGACCTGTTCCCGATCCTGAAGGAAAAGGCCCGCACCCCGGTGCAAAGCCTGTCGGGCGGTCAGCAACAGATGGTCTCCATCGGGCGGGCGCTGCTGTGTCAGCCAAGGCTGTTGCTGTGCGACGAGATCAGCCTTGGCCTTGCGCCCAAGGTGATCCGCGAGATTTACGCCGCCTTGCCGGAGGTGCGGGCGCAGGGCACCTCGGTCATTCTGGTGGAACAGGATGTGGGCCTCGCCAAGCAAGCCAGCGACCGGCTCTACTGCTTGCTGGAAGGCCGCGTGACCCTGACCGGGCGGTCAATCGAGGTCACCCGCGACGCCATTTCCCAAGCCTATTTCGGAGGATCCCATGCAGTGGTTTGATGCGCTTGTGCAGGGCGTGCTGCTGGGCGGCATGTATGCGCAATATGCCCTCGGCATGGCGCTGATGTTCGGCGTCATGAAGATCGTGAATGTCAGCCATGGCGATCTGGTGATCCTGCTGTCGCTGGTGGGGATTTCGCTTTCGTCGTCCTTTGGTCTGGGGCCGTTCACGGTGATGGTGGCCTTGGTGCCGCTGGCGCTTGGTCTGGGATGGCTCTTGCAAAAGGCGATCCTGAACAAAGTGGTGGGCGAAGACCCGCTGCCGTCGCTGATCGCGACCTTCGGCCTGTCGCTGGCGCTGCAGAACCTGATGCTGCAGATCTGGTCGGCCAACAGCCGGTCGCTGCCTGGTGGCGGGATTGAAAGCAAATCGATCCAGATCGGCGGCATCTATATCGGCCTGTTGCCGGTGATCGTTCTGGTCTTTGCGGTGGCGCTGACATGGGGGCTCGACCTCATGCTGAAACGCTCGCGCTTTGGCCGCGCCCTGCGGGCCGCTGCGGCGGATGTGGAGGCGGCCGCGATGACCGGGATCAACCCGCGCCGCGTCTATGCCTCGGCCACCGCCATTGCGGTCGGCATCCTTGGCTTTGCGGCGGTGTTCCAGTCGCTGCGCTCGACCGTGGCACCCGCCGATGGCGGCGCGCAGCTGATCTACGCCTTTGAGGCGGTGATCATCGGCGGCATGGGATCGGTCTGGGGGGCCTTCATCGGATCGATGGTGCTGGGCGTCACACAGGCGCTTGGCTTCCGCATCGATCCCGGCTTCGGCGTGCTGGCCGGGCACCTTGTTTTCCTGCTCGTGCTGGCGACCCGCCCGCAGGGCCTGTTCGGAAAGGCCTGACCCATGGCATTGACTGCAACCCTTCCCGGGCCGCGTCTTACGGTGCAGCGCCAGACCAGATCGGGGCGCATCGCGCTGGTGCTGTTCGTCGTGGCGGTGATCGGCCTCGCCGCCATGCCGTTCTGGGCCAAGACCGGCACGATCCGCATGGTGCTGGAACTGTGCTGCTATATCGCGGTGGCGCAGATGTGGAACATGCTGGCGGGCTATGCCGGGCTGGTCTCTGTCGGCCAGCAGGCCTTCATGGGCGCGACCGGTTATGCACTGTTCGTGCTGGCGCAGACCTTTGGCATCAACCCTTTCATCGCGATCTTCCTGTCGCTGCTGGTGCCTGCGGTGCTGGCGGTGCCCTGCTATCTGCTGCTGCACCGGCTGGACGGGCCCTATTTCGCCATCGGCACATGGGTGGTGGCCGAGGTGTTCCGGCTGGTTGCCTCCAATATGGGATGGCTCAATGCCGGGGCGGGGATGTCGCTGTCGGTGATGAAGGAATATTCCGCCTTCGAGCGCAATCTGGCGATGTCGCTTCTGTGCGCGCTGATGATCCTTGTCACCATCGGCGGCAGCTACTGGTTCCTGCGCTCGCGCTATGGGCTGGCGCTGATTGCGATGCGCGACAATCCGGTCGCGGCGGCGAGCCAGGGTGTGAACGTGAAACGCCTGCGCTTCATGATCTATGTCGCGGCGGCGGTGGGCTGCGGCTTTGTCGGCGCGGTCTATTTCATGGCGCAGCTGCGCATCAATCCGCCCTCGGCCTTTGACCCGATGTGGTCGAACCTTGCGATCTTCATCGTCATGGTGGGCGGCATCGCCTCCATCGAGGGGGTGCTGATCGGCACGCTGATCTATTTCATCGCGGATCGCTATTTCGGCGAATACGGCGCCAGCTACTTTGTGGTGCTGGGGGTGATGACCGTTCTGGTCGCGCTTTATGCCCGGGGTGGCATCTGGGGCATGGTCTCAAAACGCTGGGATGCGCCGTGGTTCCCGATCCGCCGTCACCTGATCATCACGAAGGACATGCCATGAAGGCCGTCATCTTTGATGCGGTCGGCGCGCCCCTGCGCGTCGAGACCCGCCCCGATCCGACCCCCGGCCCCGATGAGGTGGTTCTGCGCGTCGCAGGCTGCGGCATCTGCGGCAGCGATCTGCACATCACCGAAGACCCCGCCCCCTTTGGCATCGGCGCTGGTTTCGTGCTGGGGCATGAAATCGCGGGCGAGGTCGTGGCGATGGGCGCTGAGGTGCAGGGCCTGCGGATGGGTGACGGCGTGGCTGTGGTGCCAATGCGCGGCTGTGGCCGTTGCGCCCGCTGTCTGGCCCAAGACCCCGCCCGTTGCGCCGAGATGGTGCTGATCGGCGGTGGCTATGCCGAATATGTCACCGTCGCTGCGCGCCAGTGCCGCCTGATGCCTGCGGGCGTCGATCTGGCTGATGGCGCGCTGGCCGAACCGCTGTCGGTTGCGCTGCATTGCATCGTGCGGTCGGGCATGAAGCCGGGTGACCGGGTGGCGATTGTGGGCGCGGGCCCCATCGGGCTTCTGGTCGCCTTCTGGGCGCGGCGCATGGGGGCCAGCCATGTGGTGGTGGCCGATATCCATTCGCATCAGCGCGCGCGTGCGCTGGCGCTTGGGGCCACCGATTTTGCCCTGGCGGGCGAGCGGCTGGCGGAAAACCTTGCCGATCTTTGCGGGGGTCCGCCCGATATCGTCTTTGAATGCGTGGGCAAGCGCGGTCTGCTGCAGGCCGCAACTGAGGCGGTGCGCTTGCAAGGCAAGGTGGTCGCCGTGGGCCTGTGCATTGGCGGCGACGCTTGGGACCCATTCGTGGCGCTGTCGAAGGAAATCGACCTGATCTTCACGGTCTTCTTCCATCAAGGCAACGAGTTTGGCGTGGCGTTGGACGCGCTGGCCTCCGGCCTGCCGCAGCATCTGGTCACCGATCGTATCGGCCTGTCACCAGTGCCACAGATCTTTGAAAGCCTGCGCCGCCGCACCACCCAATGCAAGGTGCTGATCCAGCCCGCATTGTCCTGACAGGAGGAATGTCATGCCCCCAAGTTTCGAGACCCTGACCTTTGATATCGGCGGTGTGCAGACGGTGGTAAAGGCCATCGGGCAGGGCAAGCCGATCCTGTTCCTGCATGGTGCGGCCACGCTGGAAGGCTTTGATTTTGCCGAAGGTCTGGCAGATCGCTTCCGCGTGCTGTGCCCGAGCCATCCGGGCATGGGCTTTTCCGGCCCGGCACCGCATATCGCCGATATCTCGGATATGCTGGTGCATTACCTGAACCTGCTGGATGCGCTGGACCTACCTGAGAAACCGCATCTGATGGGCTTTTCCATGGGCGGCTGGATGGCCACGGAACTGGCCGCCATCGCGCGCGACCGCTTCGACAAGGTGGTGCTGATCGCGCCTGCCGGGCTGAACGATCTGGCGCATCCGGCAACGCCCTTGGGCGGGATCGCGCCGCAGGATTTCCCCGGCTACATGACGCATGACCCTGCCATTGCTGCGCGGTTTTTCCCCGACGGGACCGATCCGGATTTCGCGGACAGGTTCGGTGCCGACCGTGCCCGCGAGGGTGATCTTGTGGGCCGCCTTTGCGCGCCTTTCGGCATGGGGCACCCGAACCTGCACCGTTTCATGGCACGCATCACCAACCCGACTTTGCTGGTCTGGGGGGCCGAGGATCGGCTGCTTCCGGCAAGCCAGGCACCGATCTGGCTCGCCCATCTGCCCAATGCGCAATTTCTGCCCGTGCCAGGCACTGGCCATCTCGTGCCGCAAGAGCGGCCCGAAACCCTGACATCCATCGGCGATTTCCTCGCCGCCTGACCCGATCCTGAGGAGGAGCAAGATGAACAAGCCCATGACCCACGGCTATTGGGGCACCAGCGTGGATTATCGCGCGGTGCTGAAACAGATCGCCGAGATCGGCCCGCAGCTGGAGGCCAACGCCCCCTCGGACGAGGCGGCGGGTGAGCTGACGCCGGAAACCTTTGCGCTGCTGAAGCCGCTGCGCTTTTCGCATCTGCTGGCGACCGAGGAACTGGGCGGCGCGCAGATGCGCCCGACCCAAGTGCTGCAACTGCTGGAGGCGGTCAGCTATCATTCCGGCTCGGCCGGCTGGGTGTCGATGGTGCATTGCTGCATCGGGGCCATGTCGGCGGCCTTCCTGCCCGATAGCGCGGTGGAACGTCTCTTCGCACCGGGCACCGACAACCGCTTCTCGGGGCAGGGCGCGCCGCTGGGGATGCTGAAAAAGGTCGAGGGCGGTTACACCCTGACCGGGAAATGGAGCTACGGCTCGGGCTTTTCGCACGCCACCTGGTCGCATTCGGCCTGTTTCGTGGATGACGGCAACGGCAAACCTGCCAAGGATGCGGCGGGCAATGTCATCGTCATGTGTGCCCATGCCCCGATCCCAGAGCACAAGCAGCTTGGCAACTGGGATGTGCTGGGCCTGAAGGGCACTGGCTCCATCGATTATGCGGCCGAGGATGTCTTCATTGCCGAGGATCTGGTCTTCCCGATCCTGACCGCGCCGCCGCAGCGCCTGAAAGAGCTGTTCAGCCTTGGCATCGTGGGGCTGGCTGCCATCGGCCATACCGGCTGGGCCATGGGCGCAGGTCGCCGTATGCTGGACGAGATCGCGGCGTTCGCCCGGTCGAAATCCGGCCGCGCCGGAATGCTGGGCGAAAGCGAAAAGTTCTGGAACGACTATGGCCGCGCCGAGGCCAGCTACCGCGCCGCCCGCGCCCTTGTGATGGAGGTCTGGGGCGAGATCGAGGCGCTGGCCGAAACCGGCCAGATGATGACCACCCGTCAGGTCAGCCTTGTGCATCTGGCCAAGGCGCAGATCCACGAGGTCGGTGTCGAGGTCTGCAACTTTGCCTATCGCGCCTCGGGCGGGGCCGGGCTGCGCGCAGGCGTGATCCAGCGCACCTTCCGCGACATGATGGTGGCGGCGAACCACTTCACCATCGCGCCCTCCATCGTCACCGCGGCCGGGCGTGAGATCGGCGGCCAATGGTCGGATCGGGTCTGGCAGTTCTACGACCTGATCGAGAAGAAGTAACTGCGATATCCCGGGCAGGAAATCGTTCCGGCCCGGGGTTCTGGAGCATTGCGCATGACCGACCAACCGCTTTCCCAGGCCTTCCGCGAGGCCTTTCGTTGCCATCCCGCCGGGGTGGCGGTGATTACCGCCGATCCGGGCGACCAGCCGGTCGCGATGACGGTCTCGTCGCTAATCTCGGTCAGTTCCGAGCCGCCGACAGTCGCGTTTTCGCTGTCGTCAAGATCGGGCTCCACCGCGGCAGTGCTGGCGGCGGGCGGAATCGTGATCCATCTGCTGCGCTATGGTGATCTGGATCTGGCGCGGCTTGGCGCCACACCGGGGGCGGATCGTTTCGGCCCCGGCACGGACTGGGCGCGCCTGCCAACGGGTGAGCCGCGTTACAATGGCGTGGCCACCTGGTTTCGCGCCCGCATCAAGGGCGCGCTGCCGGTGGAGGGCGCGACCGTGGTCGTGGCCGAATTGCTGGAAGGCGCGGCAGGCCAGCCCCCCGGCGCGCCAGAGCTGGAATCGCTGATCTATCTGGACCGGCGCTGGCACCGTCTGCGCGAGGCGGCGGATGGCCATCTCGATGTGACCCTGATGGCGGAAGACGGTCGCGATGTCTTTCGCTGACCGGGTTGCGGGCTTGGGCTGCCCTGCCGTCAAGGCTTCGATCCACTTCATAACATGATGCGATATTGAGGCCCGATCATCCGATCATCTTAGCCCGGTAGCTGCCCTAGGATGGGATCAGGAAGGCGCGCCGGGGAGGGCGGGCCGAAGGGGAGGACACCATGGCGATCCTGTCGCTGCAGGGCGTGTCGAAAAGTTTCGGTGCGCTTCGCGTCACCGACGATGTCAGCTTCGCGCTGGAACCGGGCGAGGCCTTGGGCATCATCGGCCCGAATGGCGCGGGTAAATCGACGCTGTTCAACCTGATCACCGGCAATCTGCGCCCCGATCAGGGCAGGGTGATGCTGGACGGGCGCGACATCACCGATGAGACGCCGATGCAGCGCTGTGCCAGCGGCATCGGGCGATCCTTCCAGATCCCGCAGCCCTTTGGGAATTTGTCAGTCTATGAAAATCTGCTGGTCGCGGCGCGGTTCGGCGGCGGGCTTGCGGCGACCGAGGCCCCTGCGCATTGCATGGATATCCTGCGCCGCACCGGCCTTGCCCGTCATGCCGACCGCAAGGCGGGTGGCCTGCCGCTGCTGGATCGCAAGCGGCTGGAACTGGCCCGCGCCATGGCGACCCGCCCCCGCGTCATCCTGCTGGACGAGATCGCGGGCGGGCTGACCGATGCCGAATGCGTCGAACTGGTCGCAACCATCCGCGCCATCCATGCCGAGGGCACCGCGATCATCTGGATCGAGCATGTGCTGCACGCGCTGACCTCGGTGGTCAGCCGGTTGATGGTGCTGAATTTTGGCCGGATGCTGATGATCGGCGCGCCGGATGCCGTGATGGCCGCGCCGGAAGTGCGTGAGATCTATCTGGGGATCGAGGCATGACCGCGCTGTTGGACCTGCGCGGGCTGACCGCGCATTACGGGGATTTTCAGGCGCTGTTCGGGGTCGATCTGACGCTGGAAGAAGGCCAGACCCTTGCCATCATCGGTGCCAATGGCGCGGGAAAGACCACGCTGATGCGGGCGATCACCGGCATCGCCCGGGTTTCCGGCGGCAGCGCCACGCTGGCGGGCACGCGGATCGACCGCATGGCCGCCCCCGATATCTTGCGCGCGGGCATCGCCATGGTGCCTGAAGGGCGGCGGCTGTTCCCCAGCCTGTCGGTGGAAGAAAACCTGCGCATCGGTGCCCATAGCCGTCAGGGCAATGGCTTCTGGACGCTGGCCCGGATTTACGACCTGTTCCCGGTGTTGCGCGAACGCCGCCTGCATCCGGGCACGGCGCTTTCGGGCGGGCAGCAACAGATGGTGGCCATCGGGCGCGCGCTGATGTCGAACCCGCGCGTGCTGCTGTGCGATGAGCTGAGCCTTGGCCTTGCCCCGGTGGTGATCCACGAGATCTACGCGGCCTTCCCCACCATCCGCGACAGCGGCACCGCCATCGTGGTGGTGGAGCAGGATATCAGCCAGGCGCTGAAGGTGGCGGATCATGTCCATTGCATGATGGAAGGCCGGATCACCCTGTCGGGCGCGCCCGAAAACCTCAGCCGCGCGGCAATCCATGACGCCTATTTCGGGGTGAGACACGCATGATCTGGCTGGATACGCTGCTTCAGGGGTTGATGCTGGGCGGGCTCTACGCGCTGTTTGCCGCAGGCCTTTCGCTGGTTTTCGGCATCATGCGACTGGTCAATCTGGCGCATGGCGACCTGATCGTGCTGGGGGCCTATCTGATCCTGGGTCTGGGGTCGGCGCTTGGGCTGCATCCATTTCTGGCGGCGGTGCTGGCGCTGCCCTTGATGTTCGGCCTCGGCTGGCTGTTGCAGACCGCCCTGCTGAACCGGGTGCTGGGCGAGGATATCCTGCCGCCGCTTCTTGTGACCTTTGGCCTGTCGGTGGTGATCCAGAACGCGCTGCTTATGGGTTTTTCCGCCGATAGCCGCAAATTGCCGGTGGGCCCGATCGAGGCACAGGCGCTGCCGCTGGGGCCGGTGACAGTGGGGGTGATGCCGCTGATCACCTTTGCTTCGGCCATTCTGGTGATCTGGGGGCTGAACCAGTTGTTCTACCGCACCGCGCTTGGCCGCGCCTTCCGCGCCACATCGGATGATCCGGTGACGGCCCAGCTGATGGGCATCCGGCCCCGGTCGATCTTTGCCATTGCCACCGGCATCGCGCTGGTCGTGGCAGCGATTGCGGCACTTTACCTTGGCGCAAGGGCGAATTTCGACCCGGCAACCGGCCCGGCCCGCCTGCTTTACGCCTTTGAGGCGGTGATCATCGGCGGTCTTGGCAGCCTTTGGGGCACGCTGGCGGGCGGGTTGGTGATCGGGGTTGCGCAGGCCCTTGGCGCGGCGCTGAACCCCGAATGGCAGATCCTTGCCGGGCATCTGGCCTTTGTCGCGGTGCTGCTCTTGCGCCCGCGCGGGCTGTTCCCGCGCGCCCATGATTGAGGCCATGATGATGCGGAAAATCCTTTTGCCCCTGATCCTGCTGATCGCTGTCGCCCTTCTGGCCGCATTGCCGGTGATCGGCAGCCGGGCCTTGGTGCAGGATCTGTTCATGGTGCTGTGCCTCTTGGTGCTGGCGCTGAACTGGAACCTGCTGGCGGGCTTTGCGGGGCTTGTCTCGGTTGGCCAGCAGGCCTTTGTCGGCATCGGGGCCTATGCGATGTTTGCCTGTGTCATCCTTTGGGGGATGGACCCGCTGACGGGGCTGCTGGTGGGTGGGCTGGTCGCCATGGCGCTGTCGGTGCCCGTCGCCTTCTTCGCCTTCCGCCTGCATGGTGCCTATTTCGCCATCGGCACCTGGGCCGTGGCCGAGATCGCAAGGCTGAGCCTTGGCCAGTGGAAAGCGCTTGGCGGCGGCACCGGCACATCGCTGCCCAAAGGCGCCGCACAAGAGATGTGGGGGGCCGAGACCGTGCGCGCCCTGATCGGCGGATCAAAGGCCGCGGCCGTCGATGCGCTGACCTATTGGCTGGCACTGGCGCTGGTCGTGGTAATGCTGATCGCAAGTTTTGCCTTCCTGCGCTCGCGCATGGGGCTGGGCTTGCAGGCGGTGCGCGACAATCCGGTGGCGGCGCGGTCTGTGGGCGTTGATCCCACGCGGCTGAAGGCGCTGGTCTTCCTGCTGACCGCCTTCGGCACCGGGATTTGCGGCGGCTTGTTGTTCATCCAGATCGGGCGGATCTCGCCGGACGCGGCGTTTTCGCTGCTGGACTGGACTGCCTTCGTCATATTCATCGTGGTGATCGGCGGCATCGGCACCTTGCCCGGCCCGGTCATAGGCGTTCTGGTCTTCTACGCGCTGGAGCGGCTTCTGGCCGATTACGGCACCGTCTATCTGATCGTCCTCGGGCTGATCGGCATCGCGATCATGTTGTTCGCGCGCCGTGGCCTCTGGGGCAGTTTTATCCAACAGACCGGCTTTGATCCGCTGCCGCTGTCACATGCCGCGCCGCGCGCCGGTTCCGCCAACTGATCTTTTGAAGGAGAGGGATCATGAGCTACTTTACCGAAGCCAATTCCACCGCCAGCGTGAATGGCCGTATCGGTCCCGAAACCGATGCGCGTCTGGCCGAGGTCATGTCCAGCCTGACCCGGCACCTGCATGATTTCGTCAAGGATGTCGCGCTGACCCCGGCAGAATGGGAATATGCCGTGGGTTTTCTGACCCGCACCGGCCAGATCTGTTCGGGCGAGCGGCAGGAATTCATCCTGCTGTCGGATACTTTAGGCGTGTCGATGCTGGTCGATGCGATCAACAATCGCCGTCCGAAGGGGGCCACCGAAAACACGGTCTTCGGCCCCTTCCATGTCGAGAATGCGCCGATCCGTGCCATGGGTGACAATATCAGTCTGGATGGCAAGGGCGAAAGCTGCCTGTTTGAAGGGCGGGTGCTGGATCTAGATGGCAATCCGATCGAGGGGGTTACCGTCGATGTCTGGTCCGACAATGCCGACGGTTTCTATGATGTGCAGCAGCCGGGTATCCAGCCGAAATGGAACAACCGGGGCCGCTTCATCACCGGGCCGGACGGGGTCTATGCCTTTCGCGGCATCAAGCCGGTCAGCTATCCGATCCCCGATGACGGTCCGGTGGGGCAGATGCTGGCGCAGCTGGGTCGCCACCCCTATCGCCCGGCGCATATGCATTACCTTGTCACCAAGCCGGGCTGGCAGAAGCTGGTCACCCATACTTTTGTCGGCGGCGATGAATACCTGACCTCCGACGCGGTGTTCGGCGTGAAGGACAGCCTTGTCGCCCCCTATGAGCGGCTGGAGGGCGCTGACACCCTGTGGCGTTCGCCTTTCGATTTCATTCTGGTTCCCGCCTGAGGCCCAAATGCCAAATGTGAAGATCTACATCGACGATGCGCATTTCCCGGCGCTGCGGCCCGCGATTGCGGCGCTGCTGCCGGGCCTGCGCGAGATGCTCTGCGCCGAGCTGGAGGTGGACAGGACCGCCTGCCAGTTCGCGGTTCTGCCGGTATTGGCCTTGCCCGATCAGCCATGTTTGAACGCGGAATTGCATGTCCTGCCACGCGCCGCGCGCAGCCGTGCCAAGCTGGAGGCGGTGGCGGCAGAGCTGCGCGGACAACTGGCGCAGGCGTCGGGATCCAGCGTTGCGGTCAGGATCGCGACGCTGGACCCCGCAACCTATGTGGCCCTGAAATGAGCGCGCTTACCCGCGCCGCCGGGTGATCTGCTGGTCATGGTCCATCCGTCCCTGAAGCCGCGCGCATTCGGCCTGCAGAAATCCGGTCAGCTGGCGCACAGCGGGGGGCGCCTGACGGCCTGTTACGCTCAGGATCCCAAGCTGACGTTCGGCATGGTCGATCTTGAGTGGCAGCGCCTCCAGCGGCATGGAGCGGCGCGACAGGAACACCACCGAATAGGGCAGCACGGTCAGCGCATCCGACCCGCCCAGCACCGACTGGATCGAGGCCAGCGTCCCGCCCGAGAAGTTCACCCTGAAATCCTCTTGCCCGATGCTTTTCAGCGCCCGTTGCAGGTCGCGGTAGAGCGGGCTGTTGGCAGGCGGCGCGATCCAGGCATAGGGCGCGATATCGTTCAGCGTGATCGCCCTGGTCCGGGTCAGCGGATGGCCTGCCCGGCAGGCAATGACATTGTTGCCCGACAGAAGCGGGATGAAATCCAGATCGGGCGGCACCTGACCCGGATGCAACGGAAGGATCGCCACATCCAGCCCGCCATTGCGCAAACCCGCCTCCAATTGCTCGAAGTAACCATAGGACTGGTCGATCTGCACATCGGCATGGCGCGACTGGAATTCGGCAATCATCGAGGCCACGACGCCATCCATGAAGATCGGCGACCCACCGACGCGCAGCCGCCCCGCCAGACCCTGACGAAAGCGCTGGACCAGCAGGCTGGCTTCCTTGTTCGCGGCATGGATGCGGGCACCGAGGCGCGCAAGGCTTGCGCCCAGTTCGGTCGGGCGCAGCGGGCGACGGCCCGGCTCGAACAGCGGCAGGCCGATACGTTCTTCCAGAAGCGCCATGGAGCGCGAGACCGAGGGCTGCGATTTGCCAAGCGCCTCAGCCCCTTCGGTGAGGCCGCCGCGTTCCACGATCGCGGCGAGGATCTCAAGATGTTCGCTGTCCAGTTTCATGCCTTAAAGGCATATAATGACTCGATCTTCCGATCAATATTTATATTGCCCGGGGCTAGATTTCACTTCGATACAGGGGAGGAACCCGATGTCCTTTTTCCGCGATGAGTTCACCGCGCGCAGCGCGTCTGTCCGCGTGCGCTTTGGTGCCGGGATCCGCAAATCGCTGGCGGAAGAGATCGATGCACTTGACGCAAAGCGCGCGCTGATCCTGACCACGCCGCATCAGGCGGCGATGGCGGATGAGTTTGCGGCGCTGTGCGGGCCGCGCGCGGTCGGGCGCTATACCAAGGCCGCGATGCACACGCCGGTCGACGTGTCGGAAGAGGCGACCGCGCTTGCGCGGGAATTGCAGGCCGATGTGCTGATCTCGGTCGGGGGCGGCTCGACCACGGGTCTGGGCAAGGCCATCGCGCTACGCACCGATCTGCCGCAGATCGTGGTGCCCACCACCTATGCCGGGTCCGAGGCTACGGGCATTCTGGGCCAGACTGAAAACGGGGTGAAGACCACGCTGACCAGTGCGGCGGTCCAGCCCGAGGTGATCCTGTATGACGCCGAACTGGTGACCAGCCTGCCAGTCGCGATGACCGTGACCTCTGCCCTCAATGCCATGGCCCATGCGGCCGAGGGGCTTTATGCCCGCGACCGCTCGCCCCTGTCATCCCTGATGGCGGTGGAAGGTCTTCGGGCCTTTCGCGACAGTCTGCCCAAGGTGATGGCGCAGCCCGAGGGCGTGTCGGGGCGGGGCGAGACGCTTTATGGCGCCTGGCTTTGCGGCACGGTGCTGGGGCAGGTCGGCATGGCGTTGCATCACAAGCTTTGCCACACGCTGGGGGGCAGTTTCGATCTGCCCCATGCCGAAACCCATGCGGTGATCCTGCCTCATGCCATCGCCTTTAACGCCGCCGCCGTGCCGGATCTGCTTGCGCCGGTGACTGATCTGTTCGGCCATGGCAATGCGGGCCTTGGCCTGTGGCATTTTGGCAAGGATGCGGGCGCGCCGATGGCGCTGCGCGATCTGGGCCTGAGCGAAACCGATCTGGACCGCGCCGCCGATCTGGCCTCGGCCAACCCATATTGGAACCCGCGGCCTGTCACGCGCGAGGGCATCCGCGCGTTGCTGCAAGCGGCATGGGCCGGGCAAGCCCCCGCAATCTGACATCCGGGCCTTGGGCGGGAGGCCCGGCCATCGACCAAAGGGAGAGGACCCCATGGCAGACAAGACAAGCGCAGACATCAGCACCGATGTCCTGATCATCGGCACCGGGCCTGCGGGCTCGGCCACGGGGGCGCTGCTGTCCAGCTACGGCATCGCCAATATGGTGGTGAACCGCTATCGCTGGCTGGCCAATACGCCGCGCGCGCATATCACCAACCAGCGCACGATGGAGGTGCTGCGCGATCTGGGCCGCGAGGTCGAGGACGAGGCCTATATGTTCGCGGCGCATCAGGATCTGATGGGCGAGAACGTGTTCTGCGAAAGCCTTGCCGGCGAGGAAATCGGCCGGATGAAGGCATGGGGCAATCATCCGCTGTCGCGCGCCGAACATCTGATGTCCTCGCCCACGCGGATGAACGATCTGCCGCAGACCTATATGGAGCCCCTGCTGTTCAAGACCGCCTGCCAGCGCGGCACGCAGGCGCGCATGTCCACCGAATATCTGCGCCACGAACAGGACGCGACGGGGGTGACGACCACCTGTCTGGATCGCCTGACGGGCAAGGAAATCACCATCCGCTCCAAATACCTTGTCGGCGCGGATGGCGCGAAATCGCTGGTGGCCGAACATGCGGGCCTGCCCTTTGAGGGCAAGATGGGTGTTGGCGGCAGCATGAACATCCTGTTTCGTGCGGACCTCACGAAATATGTCGCCCACCGCCCTTCGGTTCTCTACTGGGTCATGCAGCCGGGGGCCGATGTCGGTGGCATCGGCATGGGGCTGGTGCGGATGGTGCGGCCCTGGAACGAATGGCTGATCGTCTGGGGCTATGACATCAACGGGCCGGAACCCGAGGTCACGCCGGAATTCGCCACCGGCGTTGCGCGTCAGCTGATCGGCGACCCGGATCTGGAGATCGAACTGCTGGCCGCCAATGTCTGGACGGTGAACAACTATTACGCCACCCGCACCGCCGAGGGCCGGGTGTTCTGCATGGGCGATGCGATCCACCGCCACCCGCCGTCGAACGGGCTTGGCTCCAACACCTCGATCCAGGATGCGTTCAACCTGGCCTGGAAGCTGGCCATGGTGCTGAAGGGGCAGGCGGGCACGCGGCTGCTGGACAGCTATGACACCGAACGCGCGCCGATCGCCAAGCAGATCGTGACCCGCGCCAACCAGTCCATCGCCGAGACCGGGCCGATCTTTGCCGCGCTTGGTATGGCCGAAGGTGTAAGCCCCGAACAGATGCAGAAGAACCTGCAGGCCCGGACCGAAGGCACGCCCGAGGCCGAGGCGCAGCGCGCCGCGATCCGCAAGGCCATTGCCTTCAAGAAATACGAATTCGACGCCCATGGGGTGGAGATGAACCAGCGTTACCGCTCCGGCGCGGTGGTGACCGACGGCCAGATCGAGCCGGCGTTCCAGCTGGATGCCGATCTTCATGCGCAGCCCACCACATGGCCGGGCGCGCGTCTGCCGCATGTCTGGCTCTATCGTCATGACAACGGGGCCGAGGTCTCGACACTGGATCTGTGCGGGCATGGCCGTTTCACCCTTTTGACGGGCTTGGGCGGCGAGGCATGGGCGCAGGCGGCGCAGGCGGTCGCGGCAGAGCTGGGCCTTGATCTGGTGGTGCATGTCATCGGGCCGCGCCAGCCGCATGTCGATCACAGCGGCGAATGGGCGCGCCTGTCGGAGATCCGCGACGATGGTTGCCTTTTGGTGCGCCCCGATCACCATGTCGCATGGCGCGCCACCGGCATGAGCGCGGCACCCGAGGCCGATCTGGCCCGCGTATTGCGCGCGGTTCTGGATCGCTGAACGTCAGTTAAGGGGGGCTTTGCTCTCCCTTATCGCAGCATCTTGCGCAAACTGTCCTGCACGCCTTGCAGGGCGGGCAGGAAGCGCGCGCGCATCTCGTCCGGTGTGGCGCGGGCGGCGGAAACCCCGATATTCATCGCGGCCACCACCCGTCCGCGCGCATCCTGCACCGGCACGGCGATAGAGCGCAGGCCGGTCTCGATCTCCTGGTCGTTCAGCGCGTGTCCCTCCGCGCGGATGCGGGTGAGTGCTGCCATCACCGCCTCGGGCTCGGTCAGGGTGAGTGGTGTGCGCGCGGCCAGCGGGCCGGGTCCAAGCAGGGCGCGGGCAGCAGCCTCTGGCAATGCCGCCAACAATACGCGGCCCATGCTGGTGCAATGCGCCGGCAGGCGCGATCCGGGCATCAGCGCAATCGACATCACCTTTTGCTGTGCCGCACGGGCGACATAGACGATCTCGGCCCCATCAAGGATCGACACCGACGAACTTTCGCCGATCTGATCCGACAGCGCATCAAGGAAGGGTTGCACGATCTGCGGCAGCGGCATGGTGGCCAGACAGGCGGTGCCAAGCCGCAGCACGCGCGGCGTCAGCGTAAAGAACTTGCCGTCCCAATCGGCATAGCCCTGATGCGCCAGCGTCAGCAGGCAGCGCCGCGCCGTGGCACGATCGAGCCCCGAGGCGGCGGCGACCTCGGCAATCGACTGGCGCGGGCGTTCGGCGGAGAAGGTCTCGATCACGGCAAGACCTTTGGACAGGCCGCTCATCATGTCGCGTTCAGCTATGGCCAAGTCTGCCCTCATCGTTGTGCGATATGTAAACAAATATGCTATATCGCACGAGATGGATTTACCGCAAGCCCGGCCGGCCCTATCCCTGAAACCGGATCGGGGCAGGGCCCCCGGACGAGAAGAGGACTTCACATGGACAAGACAGTCGCAGACCTTGCCACGGCGGTGGCAGGGATCGAGGACGGCATGACCGTGATGATCGGCGGCTTTGGCGGGGCAGGTGCGCCCATCGAGCTGATCCACGCGCTGATCGACCGCTTTCGCGCCACCGGCCACCCGAAGGGGCTGATCGTGGTGAACAACAATGCGGGCAATGGCCATATCGGTCTGGCCGCGTTGATCGAGGCAGGGATGGTGGCAAAGCTGATCTGCTCTTTCCCGCGCTCGGCCGATCCGGTGGTGTTCACCGAAATGTATCTGGCGGGCAAGATCGACCTGGAGCTGGTGCCGCAGGGCACGCTGGCCGAACGGATCCGCGCGGGCGGGGCCGGGATTCCGGCCTTCTATACGCCGACTTCCTATGGCACCGATCTGGCCAAGGGCAAGCATGTCGAAGAATTTGACGGGCGGCCCTATGTGCGCGAACGCTGGCTGAAGGCCGATTACGCGCTGGTCAAGGCCGAAAGCGCCGATCCCTATGGCAACCTGACCTATCGGGCGGCGGCGCGGAACTTCAACCCGCTGATGTGCATGGCCGCGCGCGTGGCTGTGGTGCAGGCCAGCCGCATTGTCGCGGCGGGGGATCTGGACCCCGAGGGCATCGTGACCCCCGGCATCTTTGTGCAGAAGGTGGTGCAGGTCGCCAATCCGCATCAGGAAGAAGACCTGAACCGCGCCCATGCCACCTATCCGCTGGAGGCCTGACAGATGCAGAAACTTTCCAACAACCAGATCGCGTGGCGCGCGGCGCAAGACATTGCCGATGGTGCCTATGTGAACCTTGGTATCGGCTTTCCCGAAAAGGTCGCGCAGTTCCAGCCGCCGGGCCGTGAGGCGATCTTTCACACCGAAAATGGCATCCTGAACTTTGGCGAGGCCCCGCCTGCCGGTCAGGAAGACTGGGATGTGATCAATGCGGGCAAGAAGGCCGTGACGATCAAGCCCGGCACCGCCTTCTTCCACCATGCCGACAGCTTTGCCATGGTGCGGGGCGGTCATCTGGATGTGGCGATTCTGGGCGCCTATGAGGTGGCCGAGACCGGCGATCTGGCGAACTGGTCGACCGGCCCGAAGGGCGTGCCTGCCGTGGGGGGCGCGATGGATCTGGTGCATGGGGCCAAGCGTGTGGCGGTCATCACCGATCACGTCACCAAGGATGGCAAGCCCAAACTGCTGAAACGGTGCACCCTGCCGCTGACCGGCGTGGGTTGCGTGACGCGGGTCTATACCAGCCTTGCAGTGATTGATATCGAGGGCGGGCGGTTTGTTCTGCGCGAGAAACTGCCTTCGATTTCTGTCGAGGATCTGCAATCCGTGACCGGGGCCGAACTTCTGGTGCCCGGACCTGTCGCCGATTTGATCGTGCCCGAGGTTTGACATGCAAGACGCCTATATCTGTGACTATATCCGCACCCCCATCGGCCGCTTCGGCGGCAGCCTGTCTTCGGTGCGTGCCGATGATCTGGGGGCTGTGCCGCTGCGTGCCTTGATGGCGCGTCATGCTGGCCTTGATTGGGATGCGGTGGATGACGTGATCTTCGGCTGCGCCAATCAGGCGGGCGAGGACAATCGCAACGTTGCCCGCATGTCGCTGTTGCTGGCGGGGCTGCCGACCACGGTCGGGGGCACCACGATCAACCGGCTGTGCGGGTCGGGGATGGATGCGGTGATCGCGAGCGCCCGCGCCATCAAGGCGGGCGAGGCCGATCTGATGATCGCGGGCGGTGTGGAGTCGATGTCGCGCGCGCCCTTCGTCATGCCCAAGGCCGAAAGTGCCTTCAGCCGTGCTGCGGAAATTCACGACACCACGATTGGCTGGCGTTTCATCAACCCGTTGATGAAGGCACAATACGGCGTCGACAGTATGCCCGAGACCGGCGAGAATGTGGCGGAAGATTTCGCCATCTCGCGCGAGGATCAGGATGCTTTTGCGTGGCGCTCGCAGGCCAAGGCGGCTGAAGCGCAGGCCAATGGGCGCCTGGCGCGCGAAATCACCCCGGTCGTGATCCCGCAGCGCAAGGGCGATCCGGTCGAGGTGGGGCGCGACGAGCATCCCCGCGCCACCACCATGGAGGCGCTGGCCAAACTTGGCACCCCGTTCCGCAAGGGCGGCAGCGTGACGGCGGGCAATGCCTCGGGCGTGAATGACGGGGCTGCGGCGCTGATCATTGCCAGTGCCGAAGGCGCGCGCAAACATGGGCTGACCCCGATTGCCCGCATCCTTGGCGGGGCCGTCGCAGGCGTTGCACCGCGCATCATGGGGATCGGGCCTGCGCCTGCCTCGGAAAAGCTCATGGCGCGGCTGGGGCTGACGCAAGCCGATTTCGACGTGATCGAGTTGAACGAGGCTTTCGCGAGCCAGGGCCTTGCCACCCTGCGCCGTCTTGGCATCGCCGATGATGATGCAAGGGTGAACCCCAATGGCGGTGCGATCGCGCTGGGCCATCCCCTTGGTATGTCGGGCGCGCGTATCACCGGCACTGCGGCGCTGGAATTGCAGCTGAATGGTGGCCGGCGCAGCTTGTCCACCATGTGTATTGGCGTGGGGCAGGGGATCGCCATCGCGCTGGAGCGGGTCTGAAACAGAAGGGGCGGGCGCTGCGGCACCCGCCCTTTTTCATGCGGTCAGGCCTGAGAAGCCGCATTGCCGTCCGCTGACGCTCTTGCGCGATGGCGCAGTTTTCGCGGCACGCTGACGGCAGATGCGTCCCGCCTTTGCCCCATTCGGCTCGCGGGGAATCACCTGCGCGACCATTCCGCGCAACCGCATCGGAATGCGTGTCCGCTGTCTTGCCCTGTCCCGCCTCATGCCGGTCAAATCGTCACATTCCTTGCAAATGCTGTCCTGGGCCGCTGTCTGGCACGGGCCGCAATCTTGCAGCTTCGCGAAAATGGGACGTTCAGGCGCTAAGGAGCCTCTTGCGATGGTGGCTCGATCGGTATACAACTGCATACAATTAGCTTGCCGCCGCTCGCCACATCCTATCGCGACCCGGTGTCTTCGCTTGTTTCGCGCTGAATCGTAGGGATCGTCATGAGCTTGTATACAGACTACCTAACCGAAATCGAAACCCGCAAAGGTCAGAACCTGCACCCCAAGCCCATTGATGATGGAGCATTGGTGGCAGAGTTGATCGCGCAGATCGAAGATGCCGAAAATCCGCATCGCGCGGACTCTCTGAACTTTTTTATCTACAACACGCTGCCCGGCACCACGAGCGCGGCAGGGGTGAAGGCGGCGTTCCTGAAGAAGATTGTCACCGGCGAAGCGGTGGTGCCGGAAATCACCCCGGATTTCGCGCTGGAATTGCTGTCGCATATGAAGGGCGGCCCCTCGGTCGCGGCGCTGCTGGACGTGGCGCTGGGCGAGAATGCCGCCATTGCCGACAAGGCGGGCGATGTGCTGAAGACCCAGGTCTTCCTTTATGACGCCGACATGTTCCGCCTGCGCGACGCCTACAAGGCCGGCAACGCGGTCGCGAAATCCGTGCTGGAAAGCTACGCCAAGGCGGAGTTCTTCACCAAACTTCCCGATGTCGAGGATGAGATCAAGGTTGTGACCTTCATCGCCGCCGAAGGCGATATCTCGACCGACCTGCTGTCGCCCGGCAATCAGGCCCATTCGCGTTCTGACCGGGAACTGCACGGCCAGTGCATGATTACCCCGCAAGCGCAGGCAGAGATCGTTGCGCTGCAAAAGGCGCATCCCGACAAGCGCGTGATGATGATTGCCGAAAAGGGCACGATGGGCGTCGGCTCGTCGCGGATGTCGGGCGTGAACAACGTGGCGCTCTGGACCGGCAAACAGTCCAGCCCCTATGTGCCCTTCGTGAACTTCGCGCCGATCGTCGCGGGCACCAACGGCATTTCCCCGATTTTCGCCACCACGGTGGACGTGACCGGCGGCATCGGCCTGAATCTGAAAAACTGGGTCAAGAAAACCGATGAGGATGGCGCGCCGATCCTCAACAATGACGGCAATCCGATCCTGGAACAGAAATACTCGGTCGAGACCGGCACCGTTCTGGTGATCGACGCCAAGAACAAGAAGCTGCGTGATGAGTCCGGGAAGGAACTGGTCGATATCGCCTCGGCCTTCACCCCGCAAAAGGTGGAATTCATGAAGGCGGGCTCGTCCTACGCCATCGTCTTCGGCAAAAAGCTGCAAACCTTTGCGGCGCAGACGCTGGGTGTCGAGGCGACCCCGGTCTTTGCGCCCAACAAGGAAATCAGCATCGAAGGTCAGGGCCTGACGGCTGTGGAAAAGATCTTCAACCGCAATGCCGTGGGTGTCACCCCCGGCAAGGTGCTGCACGCGGGTTCCGATGTGCGGGTGATCGTGAATATCGTCGGCAGCCAGGACACCACCGGGCTGATGACCGCGCAAGAGCTGGAGGCGATGGCCGCCACCACCATCTCGCCGCTGGTCGACGGGGCCTATCAGTCGGGCTGCCATACCGCATCGGTCTGGGACAAGAAGGCCCAGGCCAACACCCCCAAGCTCATGGCCTTCATGAACAATTTCGGCGTCATTACCGGCCGAGACCCGAAGGGCGTCTATCATTCGATGACCGACGTGATCCACAAGGTGCTGAACGACATCACCGTGGATGACCGCGCCATCATCATCGGCGGCGACAGCCACACCCGCATGTCGAAAGGCGTGGCCTTTGGTGCCGATAGCGGCACCGTGGCGCTGGCTTTGGCCACGGGTGAGGCCACCATGCCGATCCCGCAATCGGTGAAAGTGACCTTCAAGGGCAAGATGAAGCCCTGGATGGATTTCCGCGATGTGGTCCATGCAACGCAGGCGCAAATGCTGAAACAGCATGGCGACAACGTGTTCCAAAGCCGCATCATCGAGGTGCATATCGGCACGCTGCTGGCGGATCAGGCCTTTACCTTCACCGACTGGACTGCCGAGATGAAGGCCAAGGCCTCGATCTGCATCAGCGAGGATGAGACCCTGATCGAAAGCCTGGAGATTGCCAAGTCGCGCATCCAGATCATGATCGACAAGGGCATGGACAATGCCGCGCAGACCTTGCAGGGCCTGATCGACAAGGCCAATGCCCGCATTGCCGAGATCCGTTCGGGCGAAACGCCCGCGCTGGCCCCGGATGCCAACGCGAAATATTTCGCCGAGGTCGTGGTCGATCTGGACCTGATCGACGAGCCGATGATTGCGGACCCGGATGTCAACAATCCCGACGTTTCGCGCCGCTACACCCATGACACCATCCGCCCGGTTTCCTATTATGGGGCAAGCAAGAAGGTCGATCTGGGCTTTGTCGGTTCCTGCATGGTGCATAAGGGCGATATCAAGATCGTGGCCCAGATGCTGAAGAAGATCGAAGAAGCCAGCGGCAAGGTTGAGTTCAAGGCCCCGCTGGTAGTGGCTGCGCCGACCTACAACATCATTGATGAGTTGAAGGCCGAGGGCGACTGGGAGATCCTGCAGAAATATTCGGGCTTCGAGTTTGATGACATCAAGCCGAAGACCCAGAGCCGGACCGAATACGAGAACATCCTCTATCTCGAGCGTCCCGGCTGCAACCTCTGTATGGGCAACCAGGAAAAGGCCGCGAAGGGGGATACCGTTCTGGCGACCTCGACCCGTCTGTTCCAGGGCCGCGTCGTGGAGGATTCCGCCGAGAAGAAGGGCGAGTCGCTGCTTGCCTCGACGCCGGTCGTCGTGCTGGCGGCGATCCTTGGTCGCACCCCGAGCGCGGAGGAATACAAGGAAGCGGTCGAGGGGATCGACCTGACCACTTTCGCCCCGCCGATGGCAAAGCCCGGTCTCGCGCGGTCTATCCAGTTCTGATCCTGGCCCCCTGAACCGGGGTGCAGCATCCCCCGTTTAAGCCCGCCCCGCGCAAGATGCCGGGGCGGGCTTTGCATTTCTGGCCGCCGCATCCGATCTGCGCGCCCGATCTGCACGCCCGATCTGCACGAATGAACGCTTCTTGCGGCGCGCCGAACATATTGAAGGACCAGCAGGATCCGTGCAGGATCGGCCAAAGAGGAAATCATGCCCCCCATTGTCTTCGGCGCGCCGATGATCCCTGATCCGGCCCTGCTGGCCGCCCTGACCGCCGAGGCGCTTGGGTCCGGCTGGCTGTCGAATGGCGGCGCGCTGCATATGCGGCTGGAACAGGCGCTGAGCGGGCAGGAGCGCGCGGGCGACGCGGTCTCGTTGACGTCTTCTGGCACGATGGCGCTGCTATTGGCACTGGGGCTGGGCGATTTGCCACCGGGGGCCGAGGTCATCACCTCGCCCCTGTCATTTGCCGCCACCGCGCAGGCGATTGCATGGTGCGGGTTGCGCCCGGTCTTTGCCGATGTCGAACCCGATACGCTGACGCTATGCCCGCGGGCGGTGCGGGCCGCGATCACGCCGCGCACCGCCGCCATCCTGCCGGTGCATTTTCTGGGTGTCCCCTGCGACGTGAAAGCCCTGGCGGCGCTGGCGCGCGAATACGGGCTGTGGCTGGTCTATGATGCGGCGCAGGCTTACGGCGTCAGCTTCAATGGGCGGCCCATTGGTAATTATGGCGATGCCTCGGCCTTTTCGCTGCATCCGACCAAGGTGCTGCACACGGGCGAGGGTGGCTATGTCGTGACCCGACGCAAGCAGGCTGCCGCCTTACGGCGGATGCGCAATTTCGGGCTGGAGGGCGGGCGGGCCGTCGGGCGCGGGTTGAATGGCAAGATGTCAGAGGTGAATGCGGCGATGGGGCTTGCCCTGCTGCCTGACCTTGCGGCGGAACTTGCGGCGCGCGCTGCGCTGCGCGCGACCTATGATGCGGGCCTTGGCGGCATCGCCGGGCTTCGGCTGCACGCCACCCGATCCGGGGCCAGTGCCAGCCCCGGCTATTACGCCCTGCGTCTTGCCCCGGATCTGCGGGCGCGGGTGTTTCATGCGCTGGCAGCGGCGGGCATTCTGGCGCGGGACCATTTCCCGCTGCTTTGCGGGGCGGGCACCTTCTGGGCCGATGCCCCGATCATGACAGCGGAAGGTGGTGCCCCGCTTGCGCCCGAACTGGGGCCGGAGGTGCTGTGTTTGCCGCTGCATGGCAGGGTGACGCAGGACGCGGCTGCAGCCATTGTCAGGATCGTGCGGCAAAGTGTCGGGCAGGCAGGAGGGATGGCATGAAAGCCACCACGGATTTTACCGAGATCACGGTTTTCGGCGCGCGCGGGCATACTTTGATGATCCTGCGGGGTCTTGAGGAAGGCTGGCAGGGCAGGGTCCGCATCCGCGCGCTGATCGACGATATCGAAAACGGCTTTGTCCATCCAACCTTGAATGTGCCGGTGATTTCCTCGGATCAGCGGTTGCGCGATTATTCAAATCTGCCGGTTCTGCTGACCGTCACGCATCCGGGTCTGCGTCGCCGCGTGGTGGATCGCCTTACGGCTGAGGGGGCGACCCTTGCCACCGCGGTCTTCCCCGAGGCGGTTCAGGTCGATCCGGATGTGCGGTTCGGGCCCGGGGTCGTCTGTATGCCCTGGACGCGGATCGGTGCCAATGTGGATATCGGTGCCTGCGCGATCATTCTGGCCCGTGCGATTGCCCATGATGTGGAGATCGGTGCCTTTTCGACGCTTGCGGGCGAGGTGCTGGTTTCAGGTCATGTGCGCATCGGCGCGGATGTGAACATCGCGCCGCGCGCCTCGATCGCCAATGGCAATCGTCAGCGCTGGCTGACCATCGGCGACGGGGCGGAGATCGGGGTGGGCGCGGCGGTGCTGGGCCGCGTTCCGGCCCAGGCGCGGATGATCGGCAATCCGGCCATGCCCATCCGGGACTGGGTCAGGTTGCGGCGCCTGATCCGGGGGCAAGACGCGCCATCAGCGCATTGACATAGGGCTCAAAGCCGCTATGGGCGCGCAGGTGGCGGCGCAACGCACGCCGCTTGCTTGGGGTAACTGCGGCGGCAGCGGCTAGGGCCGCATCGGAAAACGCGCGTTCTGCCCCGGCAGGCAGGAAGGTGCCGACCCCTTCGGTTTGGCCAATCAGGCCGATATCTGCGGCATAGCCGACAAAGGCCGTGCCCATGGCGGCGGCGTGCATTGCGGTTGTCGGGCCGGGATCCTGTCTTGAGGTCAGCAGATAGATATCGGCGGCGCGATACCAGGCAAGGCTGTGTTCGGTGAAGCCTGGAAGGATCAGATCAAGCCCGTCTGCCTGCGCCTGCCGGGCCAGACCCTGTGCCCAATCCCCAAGCGCGCCCAGCCAGACAAAACGCGCCTGCGGGCGTTGCGCGACGATGCGTCGTGCCGCTGCCAGAAACAGGTCGAACCCCTTGCGATGATCGGCATAGCCAGCGGATATGAAAACCGGCCCCGCGCCCCGCATCTGACGGCGGATCTGTCGAAATGCCGCCATAGGGGTTTGGGGCAGGATGATGCCGGGCCGGATCTGTGTCAGATCCTTCAGATCCGGGGCAAGCGCCGCGACCATGGACGGCATCGAGACCACGATACGCGCCCCCGCCGCCTGTGCGGCACGCAGACCGGGCAACAGGCCCTGATCGCGGATATAATCGGCCATCTCATGCACCAGCAGCAGGCAGTTGGACCGTGTTCTGGCCAAGGCGACCGCATCCATTGCGGCGGTATTGATGAGGGCGGGCACGCGGGCGGGCAGGGCTTCTGCCAGCTCATCCATGGCCCAGCCTTCTGCAAGAACAAAGGTCGGGCCCTGGGCGCGGAAGCGCGGCAAAAGCGGCCCCGCCCGTTGCAGCAGGAATACTGGATCATAGCCGCGCGCGCGCAGGCTTGTTGCAAGATCCAGCGTCAGGATCGGCACGCCGGCCGCCTGCGCGTCGTGACAGGCCAGCAGAAGGGGTCGGTTAAGCCCCCGGATGGCATCCCGCACCGCCCGATGGGTGCGGCGCGGCTTTTTCGGTGCCGGTCGCGGCAAGTGACCAAGCGTCGCCCCATGGCGGGAGAAATGCCGAAACGGATGCGAGGTGCCAAGCGGCAGATAGCACATCCGGTAGAAGGCCGCATCAAAGGCCCCAGATGGATTGCGGCCCTCGGCATCGCCATGCAGCATGAAATGCAGCGGGGCCTTGGCACCGATTGCAGCCAGATCCGCATGATTGGCGCGGTAAAATTCCCCATCGATCAACGGATGGGGGTTGCGTTCCATGCCGCGCCCGATGCGGAACAGGAAGTCGTCAAAGGCCGTCGCCGCGCCGCGCCTTGCCCAATTTCGGTAGCGCGCCTTATACCACAGGGTGGCAAAATACGGGCTCGGGTCCAGCCCGAGGGCGTCGCCCGTCTGGCGGAAATGCTGCATCAGACCCTGCCGGTCCAGGTCAAGGCCGGTCTGGTGCCGATAGTGATCGCAGTCGAAAAACTCGTCTACCATTCCCGGCTTCGATCAAGAGGAACAACACGAAGGGCGCAGGGCCCGGCCATCATGCTTGCACCGCTTGGCCGCGTCAGACAAGCGGCTTTGATGGGGGCTAACGCATTGACCTTGTGCAAACAATCGCAGAGGCTGGCCCAAGGCAAAGGCTATGGGGCTGCGTGGGACTTTGGGCGACGAAGTTTTTATCCATCTCAGCATCAACGCCTTGCAACAGAACAAGGCCGCCTGGGGCGACACGCAATTTGCACAGGGGCTGGCAGCGGCGATCCGGTCGATACCAGGCTGTGACGCGGGGCTTCTGTATCGCGGTGAGGTGCCGCCGGAGACCGGCGTGCCGTCGGTTGTGCTGCGGATCGTCGGGCCGCATCTGGAAGATCCGGTGCCGGGCCTGCCCAATATGATCTGGATGATCAGCCCACCCAATCTTGCGCCGCGCGCGATGATGGCGCGTTATCAGATGGTGTTCCTTGCCTCTGCGCTGATGGTGCCGATCCTGCGAAGGCGTGGCATTCCCGTGGCCTATCTGTCGCAGGCGACCGATAGCGCGCATTTCCACCCCGATCGGGCCGACCCTGGGGCAGAGACATATCCTTTGGTCTTTGTTGGCGGCCATGCGGCGCGGGCAGAGCGGCATCTGGTGCAAGAGGCGGTTGCCGCGGGGTTCGAGCCGCAGATCTGGGGTCCTGGCTGGGGCGGCGTGATCCCCGACCGGCTTTGGCGCGGCGAAAGGTTGAACTATGCAGAACTTGCGCAGGTCTATGCCGCGTCGCGGGTGATCCTGAACAGCCATATGACGCAAATGGCCAATCTCGGCTTCATGAGCAACCGCAGCTATGATGCATTGGCATCTGGGGCCTGCGTCCTGTCCGATCATGTGGCGGGTTTCATGGCCCCCGATCTGCCGGAACTGCGGATGCTTGGGCCCGATAACGGCCTCGGCTCCGCATTGGAGGCGCTGCTTGCCGCGCCTCCCCTGGATCGGCTGGCCCGCCTTGCGCTGCATGAAAGGATCGCGCGACGTCACGGATTTGACGCCCGCGCCGCAGAGATCGTCACGGCGGCGCGGCGGCTGCTGGCCGAAGGCAAGGTGGCACAGCCGGCATTTTCGCCGACACGAGCACCTTTGTCTGGACCAGTCCCGGTTTTGAGCGATCCGGCCCGCAGCGCCGCCGACACCCTCACGGCGGTGCGGGCAGCCACAACCGAGATCCTGGCGATTTCCCGCTATCTTGAAGATCCCCACGCCCCGGCCCTGCCGCCCCCTGCGCCTGCCGCGGCGGATCGTCAGGGCGTGATCCATGTCATGATGGCCGATCTGCGTGAGATGCAGCAGATTGCCGCGTTGCCCGCAGCCCTGCGTCCGTTGGATCGCGTTGGCGCATTGGCGGCACGGGCATTGCGTGTGCATGAGGTCATGCAGCCGGAACCGCCGCCGCTTTCGGTCGACCTGCTGCCAAATATCGCCGATCAGCTTTTGCCGCGTATCCTTCGGGGTGAGCCACTATGGACTCACAACCCGGAGGGGTTCAATCGCGAACAGGGCAAAGTCAGCCTGCCGCTCTGGCCACGCAAGCAGGTGCCCGCCCCTGCGCAGGCGCCCGGCGTCTTTCTGCATCTTTTTCATGACGATCTGGCACCCGTCTTTGCGGAACGGCTGCGGGCCATCGAATGCCGGTATCAGGTCTATGTTTCGACCGATGACCCGGCAAAGGCCGCGCGCATCCTTGCGCATCTGCCGCAAGCGGAGGTGCGGGTGTTGGAGAACCGGGGCCGCGACATCTATCCCAAACTGTATGGTTTTGGCGATGTCTATGACCGGCACGAGGTGGTGTTGCATCTGCATGGCAAGAAAAGCCCGCATTCAGGCAAGCTGGATGCCTGGCTCGACCATATTTTGACCTGTCTGCTGGGGTCGCCGGGCGAGGTCAGCCGTATCCTGTCGCTGTTTGACGCGATCCCCCGGCTGGGCATGGTCGTGCCGCTGACCTACCGCCCGGTTCTGGGGGCCGCGCATTGGGCCGCCAATCGCGAGATCGCGCAGGAATTGGCCTTTCGCATGGGGATGAAGCAACCTTTGCCGGAGGATGCGGACCTGCGCTTTCCGGTGGGATCGATGTTCTGGGCGCGGACGGCCGCCATCCGGCCGCTGCTGGATCTGCGGTTGACACCTGCGCAGTTCCCGCCCGAGGCGGGGCAGGTCGATGGCACAGTGGCCCATGCGCTGGAGCGGATGCTGGGGGTGACCTGTCAGGCAGGAGGCTATCACATCCTGCCGGTCAGCGGTGCGGGCCAGAAGCTGCATGTGAAACACCAGAAGGCCTATCGCAGCAATGGCGCGTTGCGCGAGGCGCTGGACAGCGGTGCCTTCGACGCCTGATCATGGCCGTGGCTTGCCTGTCCCGCGCGCAACCGCATCATGTGAACATCGCCACCAGAGCGCCCCTGACCGGAACGCGGCGGAGGGCGATCAGACCTTGATCTGATGCGCCGGCGATCGCGACGCCGATAGAGAAAGGGGGCTCATCCCGACCAGTTCAAGCAACTGTTCGATCCTGCCACCCTTTTGCGCAAGCCGGCGCTGATCGTGGCGACCTGGTGCTGCGCGTGACCTAGGTGATTGCGCATCGGCGGCACCCCCTTGGTTGCCATTTCCGAGATGCCGATCTTGTACGCTGCCGCTCATGCCGGGGCCCACCATGCCGGGCTGCGCGCTGTGGGGCGGATCAAGTAATTCCGGCAGCAAGTCAACGCCATCGCAGATCTTGGGTTGTTGCGAAGCGACGTTCCACACGCGCTCTGCGATTGCCTGGCATTGTATCGGACCTAAATTGCGAGCGCATACAGGTTAAAATTTAGGCGCATCATGGGATTTGCGGAAAATCTTAGTTCGCGCAAGAATATGCGACCATATCGGACCTTTAATTTGTAAATATTCTACCGGAGGAACAGGGAATCGTCTTGCAAGGCGTATTTATGTCAGCATATGAGACATAAGTGCCATCTGCCGGGTCAGCCGGGGGTGGCAAGCCGTCTGCATGAGGCACAAAGCCCGCGCGACAGCAATCATCCAGCCGGATCGGCCCACCGATCTTTGCCAGAGAACCGGATATGCCGCCCATCCGGTGCCATTTGG
The DNA here is from genome assembly GCF_008973825.1 of Gemmobacter serpentinus. Classification (GTDB taxonomy): domain Bacteria; phylum Pseudomonadota; class Alphaproteobacteria; order Rhodobacterales; family Rhodobacteraceae; genus Gemmobacter; species Gemmobacter serpentinus. The sequence continues at coordinate 122,874 of NZ_WCHR01000018.1, forward strand.
CAAAGCGATCAGGGGTGGCCTCGACCGATGTGGCAGGGAAGGGCAACAGCAGATGAACCGCGATGATCAGACGAATTACGGTCTTTACGACCCGACTTCGGACAAAAGCAGCTGTGGCGTTGGTTTCCTCACGCGCAAGGACGGTCTGCAAACCCACGAGATCCTGACGCTGGGCCATGAGGCGCTGTGCGCCGTGCCCCATCGCGGCGGCATGTCCGCCGAAGGCGTGGGCGATGGCGCCGGTGTCTCGCTTGATCTGTCGCTGGGCTATTTCTCGGCGCTGACGGGGCAGGTGCTGGAGGCAGGTGCCTTCGGTGTCGGCAACTTCTTTCTGCCCGATGATGCCAGCCAGCATGGTGTGGCCGCGACGCTGATCGAGGCGGCGCTGGCCGCGCAGGGGCTGGCGGTGCTGTTGCAACGCGCGGTGCCGGTCGACAATTCGGTACTGCGCCCGGCGGCGGTGCGCTGTCAGCAACCGATCCGGCAATGGGTCTTTGCGGCCCCCGAGGGCCTGCGCGGCGCGGCGCTGGATCTGCGTATCCACCGCGCGCTGCTGGCGATCGAGGCGCGCGCTTATACCGATCCGGCGCTGGCAGGGCTTTATCCGCTGTCGCTGTCGGCCCGGATGCAGGTGCTGAAGGGGCGGCTCAAATCCGATGAGATCGTGCCCTATTTCCGTGATCTGGTGGACCCGTCGCATGGTGTTCATACGATGTATTTCCACACGCGGTTTTCCACCAATACCGACCCGCATCCGTCGATGGCGCAGCCCTTCCGCTTCATGGCGCATAATGGCGAGCTGAACACCGACAAGAAGAACCGCCTTTCGGAAGCGGCGGTGGCGCGGGCACGCAACGGTGCCATCCTGCGCCCCAAGGGGCAATCCGATAGCTGCCGTCTGGACCAGACCTTGCAGGCGCGGGTGGTCGAGGATGGGCTGGACCTGATCACCGCCGTCGTGTCGATGATGCCGCCCGCATGGGAGAATGACGCGACGCTGTCGGGCCAGGTGCGGGCCATGCTGGAATATTTCAGCCTTTATGAAGAAAAGAACGATGGCCCCGCCGCGCTGATCTTTGGCGATGGCGAGATCATCGGCGCGCGTCTGGACCGGCTGGGCCTGCGCCCGCTGCGCACGGTGGAGACGGCGGAATATCTGGCGGTCATGTCCGAGGCAGGCCAGATCGCCTTTCCGCCGGAAACCGTGCTGGCGCGGGGCCGGATCGAGGCGGGTGGGATGCTGTGCTATGATCACAGGGCCCGGCGCAGCTTTGGCACCACCGAGGCACTGGAGATGCTGGCCGCGCGGCGCGACTATCCGGCGCTCTTGTCGCAGGCGCGGCTGCGTCTGGCCGATCTGCCGCAGGTGCCGGAGGATCGTCAGGGCAGCCCCTTGCGCTATTCCGGCGATCTGGGGCGCGCGGCGCGCTATGTCGCCTATAGCCACAATCAGGAAAGTTTCCGCTTTCTGATGGACCCTATGCTGGCGACCGGGGCCGAAAAGGTTTCGGCGATGGGCTATGGCAATGCGATCAACGCCCTGTCGGACAATGAGGGTGGTGTCGCCAAGTATTTCAGTCAGCGTTTCGCGCAGGTGACCAACCCGCCGCTCGACAGTATCCGTGAGGCGGATGGCATGACGCTGCGGGTGGCGCTTGGGGCCAAGCCCAATCTCGGCGCGCAGCCCGCGCCGCAGATCGTTGTCGACAGCCCGATCCTGAGCCATCTGGACATGCTGAAGATCCGCGAGCAGACGGCAACGCCGGTGCGCCGTTTCGAGATGCTTTATTCCCCGGTCTTCGGCGTCCCTGCCGCGAATGAGGCGGCGCTGACCGCCGCGATTGACGCCATCGCGGCCGATGTCGCGGGCTTTGCGGCCGAAGCCGGAGGTATTGCCACGATCTCGGATCGCCACGTCAGCACGGATCGGGCCGCGATCCCGATGACGCTGATGGTGTCGGCCATCAACCAGAAACTGATCGAGGAAGGCCTGCGGCTACGCGTGTCGCTGATCGTGGAATCCGGCCAGATTTCCTCCAGCCATCACATCGCTTGCGCCTTGGGCTTTGGGGCGGCGGCGGTCTATCCGCTGGGCGTGCAATTGCGCGCCGAAGAGAAATACGGGGCAGATGCCGACAAGGCCTTCCAGAAATTCGCCAAGGCCGCCGAGAAGGCCCTGATGAAGACCATGGGCAAGGTCGGACTTTGCACCGTCGAAAGCTATTCGGGCGGCGAGTTCTTTGAACCGAACTTCCTGGATACCAATGATGCAGTGTTCCGCCGTTACTTCCCGAATGTGAAAACGCCGGTGGGCGGCGTGACCTTTGAGGTTGTGGCGCAGGCAGTGGCCGACTGGCACCAGCACGCGCTGCGGGTCACGCGTGAGGACGAGATCCCCCTGCTGGGTCTGTTCAAGGAACGGGCCGAAGGCGCGGGCCACAGTTTTGGCACCACCGCCGTGCGCGGCTTTGTCGATATGACGGAAGAGGCGATCAGCTTCCCGCAGGGCGACGAAGATTCCGATCCGCTGCGCCTGATGACGCTGAACCGGCTGGAAGATGCCTTTGGCATTTCCGATGACGGCTATGCCAATACGAGCTTTGATCGCCTGACGCCGGAGCGGATCGATGCCTTCCGCATCACGCCGGGTTATCGCGCCTTCTCGCGCATGATGGTCGAGGAACGCACCCGCCGTCCGGCCGCGCTGCGCGACGTGCTGGCCTTCCCCGCCGATGTGACGCGGGCGCAGGCCCCGGACGAGCTCCGCCGCGAGATGAAGAAGTTCGACCGCAAGGGTAACAACAGTTTTCTGGTGCGCGGCCTTGCCTGCGACGATCTGGGGGCAGGCCAGTTCCGGCTGGTTCTGACTGGGCCGTTGAAGGCCGATCTGGGCCGTCTGGATGCGCTGTCGCAAAGCCTGATCGCGCGCTTTGGCACAGATATCACCGGCCATTGGATCGAGGGGCTGGCGCTGCGCGTCGAGGCTGCGGGACAGGCCCGTGCCTGGCTGGCGCGTCTGCGTCCGGCACCCGAGGGCTTGGATCTGGATGCGGTGCAACCCGCGCATCAGATCACGCCGCTTCTGGCCTCCGGCGCAATGTCGCATGGCGCGCTGGTTGCCACCGCGCATGAGGCGGTGGCGCATGGCACTAATATGGTCGGCGGCATGTCGAATTGCGGCGAGGGCGGCGAACACCTTAGCCGCTATGGCACCATTCGCGGCAGCAAGATCAAGCAATTCGCGAGCGGTCGTTTCGGGGTCTGGGCGGGCTATCTGGCCGATCCGCAACTGGAAGAGATCGAGATCAAGATCGGTCAGGGTGCCAAGCCCGGCGAGGGTGGCCAGCTGCCCGCGCCCAAGGTGACGGTGGAAATCGCGGCGGCCCGTGGGGGCACGCCGGGGGTCGAACTCGTCTCGCCACCGCCGCATCATGACACCTATTCGATCGAGGATCTGGCGCAACTGATCCATGATGCGAAATCCGCCCGGGTGCGGGTTGTGGTGAAACTGGTATCATCAGAGGGCATCGGCACGATTGCGGTGGGCGTGGCCAAGGCGGGTGCTGATGTGATCAACGTGGCCGGCAATACCGGCGGCACGGGGGCGGCCTCGGTCACCTCGCTGAAATATACCGGGCGCGCGGCCGAGATCGGCATCGCCGAGGTGCATCAGGCGCTGTCGGCCAACGGCTTGCGCGATCTGGTCACGCTGCGCTGTTCAGGGGCGCATCAGACCGGGTCGGATGTGGTGAAATCGGCGCTGCTGGGCGGCGACAGTTTTGAGTTCGGCACCACCGCGCTGATGATGCTGAAATGCGTGATGGCGAAGAACTGCAATATCAAATGCCCGGCGGGTCTGACCACCAACCCCGAGGCGTTTGACGGTGATCCGCGTGCGCTTGCGCAATATCTGCTGAACATCGCGCATGAGGTGCGCGAAATTCTGGCGACGCTTGGCCTGCCGTCCTTGCAGGCGGCGCGGGGCCGGGCGGAACTGCTGCATCTGCTGGATCATCCCTCCAGCGTCGGGCAGCTGGATCTGCGCGCCATGCTGACCGAGGTGCCGGTCCTGCAAGTCGCAGATCCGGTTCGGATGCCGCGCGATTTTGCGGTGGATGATGCCTTTATCGACCTGCTGCGCCCTGCGCTGGAAGGCGGCGCGATGCAGGTCGATCTGGGGGGCAACCTGCATCTGAACAACCGCCACAAATCGGTCGGCGGGCAGCTGGCCGTCGATCTGGAACGGATGTTGAACCATGAGGGCTTTGCACCCGCCGCAAGCCTTGTCGATGACCGTGGCCGTCGCTTCCTGCGGCCCGGAACGGTGCAGATCGCGACGCAAGGCGCGGCCGGGCAAAGCTATGGCGCGTTTTGCAATGACGGCATGGTGCTGACCCATACCGGCACCTGCAATGACGGCGTGGGCAAGGGCCAATGCGGTGGCGAGATCATCCTGCGCAGCCCCGGCGGCGGCTCGGATGCGGCGGGCGGCAATGTGCTGGTTGGCAACTTCGCGCTGTTCGGTGCGACAGGCGGGCGGCTGTTTGTTGAAGGTCAGGCGGGCGACCGCTTTGCCGTGCGCAACTCCGGTGCCAGTGCCGTGGTTGAGGGAGTGGGGGATTTCTGCGTCGAATACATGACCAATGGCGCGGTGCTGAACCTGGGTGCCTTTGGCAAGGGCTTTGCCAATGGCATGTCCGGCGGGTTTGCCTACCAGTATGACCCCTATGACCAGCTTTCGGCCAAGGTCAGCCAGGATTCTGTTCGCCTCGGGCGGTTTGATGGTGGCGAAGAAAGTCTGGTCCATGTGCAGGCCGTGCGGCACTTGCTGGAATGGCACCATGCCGCCACCGGATCGGCCAAGGCCGCGTTCCTGCTGGCGAACTGGACGCAGGAGCAGGGGCATTTCGCCTTCGCCCTGCCGCGTGCCCTGCTGCGATATCAGGACGCGGACGAGATCCTGCGCACCAAACCCCGCAAGGATCTGCTGGAGGAACTGTCGCAGGCGCTGGTCAGCTTTCAGATCCGCAAGCTGAAAAAGGCATGGCGGGGTGGTATTCCGGTGCTGCGCGGGCAGGTGCCGGGTTATGGTGAGACCGATACCGAGGCGATGTTCGCGCTGCTGAACCAGTGGACGGTGCTGGAGGTCGCGCAAGCGATGGCCCGCACCCGCGTTAAGGCGGCGGATGACAGCCCTGCGGCCCGCAAGGCCGCGCGCAACCTGATCCTGACCGAAGATTACGGGCTGATGACGCGGCTCGCCAAACACGCGCGTCAGGCGGTAGCCGATCATTCTGACGCCGAACTGGCGGCGCTGGTCGCCGACAAGCGGCTGTCGGATTACAAGGAGGCGCTGTCGTTGCGCAACATCCTGTCGATGGACAGCCCCGGCACCTATGGCTGGATCCTGGATCAAAGCCGCAAGAACCGCCGCATTCTGGGAAAGATTCCCTCTTTCGAGGCGCTGTTCGCGCGCCAATCCCTGTCTGACCTGCCCCCCCTTACCGACCTGACCGGAGCCTGATCCGATGCGCATCCCCTATATCCCCGAGGACGCCCCCTTTAGCGGCGATCAGCGCGCCTGGCTTTCGGGCTTTCTGGCCGGGCTGCATTCGCGGCAGGCCATGGGGCTGGTGGAACCCGTCGCCGCTGTCGCCTCGGACGCGAAATCCGCCACGGTGCTGCATGTGCTTTATGGCACCCAGACCGGCAATTCGGAAATGCTGTCGGAAGATATTGCGACCCGCGCCCGTGGCATGGGGTTCGAGGCCCGCGTGCAGGCCATGGACGATGTGACGCCCGAGGCGCTGGCGGCGATGCGGCGCGCGGTGCTGGTCTGTTCGACCTATGGCGAGGGCGAGATGCCCGATAATGCCCAGCTGTTCTGGGAGGCCCTGCAAGCCTCCACCGCGCCCCGGTTGGAGGGGCTGAAATATGCGGTGCTGGCGCTTGGCGATACAGGCTATGACGGTTTCTGTCAGGCAGGCAAACTGCTGGATACGCAGATGGAACAGCTGGGTGCCACGCGGCTTGCCGCGCGCATCGATTGCGATGTGGATTATGAGGCAGCGGCTTTGGCCTGGGTCGATGCCACCTTGCCATTGGCCGGGGAAAGCCTTCAGGCGGTCGACACGACAACCGACGCTGCCGCCCCCGCGAAATCGGCGTGGAGCCGCAAGAGCCCCTATCCGTCGCGCCTTGCGGTGAACCGGCTGCTGTCGGGTGCGGCCTCCGCCAAGGAAATCCGGCATTATGAATTTGATCTGGGCACATCCGGCCTCAGCTATGAGGCGGGCGATGCGCTGGGCGTCACGCCGGTCAACGATCCGGCGCTGGTGGCAAGCCTGCTGGAACAACTGGGCGCTTCGGCCGATCAGGCAGTGGCAGGCCATGATCGCCCGCTGGGGGATCTGTTGACCCATGCCTTCGAGATCATGACCCCTTCGCGTGAGATGCTGGCCGAGATCGGCACCCGCGCCAGGGATGACACGCTGTCGCATGTGCTGGCGGGCGATGATCGCGCGGCAATCGACGCCTGGCTTTGGGGGCGCGATCTGCTGGATCTGCTGCGCATGTTGCCAAAGGGCGCGATGCCGGCGAGCACCCTGCTGGGCCTGTTGAAGCCTTTGCAACACCGGGCCTATTCAATCTCCTCCAGCCCCCATGCCGCGCCGGGATCGGTGCATCTGACGGTCGCCTCGGTGCGCTGGATGCGTGAAGGGCGCAGCCATGGCGGGGTATGTTCCACCTTTCTTGCCGACCGCGCCGGGGCAGAATCCGGGATTTTCGTGCAGCCGAACAAGGCGTTCCGGGTGCCAACGGACGACAATCTGCCGCTCATCATGGTGGGGCCGGGCACAGGCATCGCGCCGTTCCGTGCCTTTTTGCAGGAACGGCAGGCGCGGGGGGCCAAGGGGCCGAACTGGCTGTTCTTCGGCGATCAGCGCCGAGAAAGCGACTTCATCTATGAGGGCGAATTGTCCGAGATGGCAGCGCAGGGCGTGTTGACGCGGCTGGATCTGGCCTTTTCGCGCGATCAGTTCGAAAAGGTCTATGTCCAGACGCGGATGCGCGAGAATGGCAGGGCGCTGTTCGCCTGGCTCGAGGAGGGCGGCACCTTCTGTGTCTGCGGCGATGCAACCCGCATGGCGCGTGACGTGGATACCGCGCTGCACGACATCATCGCCACGCATGGGGGGCTGAGCCCTGAGGCCGCAGCCGAATATGTCAATGGCCTGAAGCGGGCGAAACGCTATCTGCGGGACGTTTATTGAGGCCGATGCGCCGGAAGTGCCTTATGGTGGCGGCTGGCTGGCCAGACTGATGGCCGGGATCTGAACCGGAGTTGAACCGGCACGGGGCTTGACGCCTGTCCCCCGGCGGGCTAGCCCCGCAGGCACCCCAGCCTTTAGTCCGCGATCCGGACCTTTGTCCGCGCTCTGGCCAGGTATCCCGCCAATTTACCTTGCCGCAAAGGACAGCCTCATGTCGCGCCTGCTTTGCCTTCTTATCCTCACGCTGATCGCGGCGCTGCCGGCAAGGGCCGAAGAGATCACCCTGCGCCACGGTCTGGGCGAGACCACCTTTGATCCGGCCAAGGTGCAGCGCATTGTCTCGGTCGGCTATCATGAGCAGGATTTTCTCTATGGTCTCGGGCTTGCGCCGGTGGGCGTGCATGAATGGTTCGGCGACCGCCCCTATGCGACCTGGTCCTGGGCGGAAGGTGCGCGCGCGGCCCTGAATGCCACGCCCGAGGTGCAGAACGGCATGGAGATTGACGTGGAATGGGTCTGGTCGATGGAGCCCGATCTGATCATCGCGACCTTCGCGCCGCTGGATCCGCAGACCTATGCGCAGCTGTCGCAGATTGCGCCTGTGATCGGTCAGCCCGAAGGATATCCGCGTTGGGGTGCCCCCTGGGATGTGGAACTGCGCCTGATCGCGCAGGCCACCGCGCGCGAGGCCGAGGCCGATGCGATGATTGCCCGCATTCAGGCCCAGATCAATGCGGCCGCCAAGGCCTATCCGCAGTTCAAAGGCCATAGCGGCACGGCGGCCAGCTTTACCGATGGCCAGATCATCGGCTATCCGGTGCGCGATGGCGGAAACCGCCTGCTGGGGGCGCTTGGCCTGCAAAGCCCGGCTGAGTTTGACACGCTGTCGGGGGATCGCGGCAATTTCATGGTCAGCCCGGAACGGCTGGACATGTTCGATCTGGATGTCGTGCTGTGGCAGGTCGATGCGCCGTCGCGCGCGGTGATCGAGACGCTGCCATCGTGGCAGGCTACGCGCATGGCGCGTGAGGGGCGTGCGATCTGGACCGATGAGGAAATGATCGGCGCGATGAGCTTTCAGTCGCCCCTGTCGATCAGTTGGGCGCTGGATCGGTTGATTCTGCAACTGGATGCGGCCTTGGATGGCGATCCGGCGACCGGAACCGACCTGCCGCAATAGGCGCTGTGTCTGCGGCGCAATTGCAACAGTGATCTGAAATTGCGGGTGCGTTGCCCGAATGGGTCATCCCCGCGGTTTGGTCGGGACGCGGGCTAGCTCGCTGCAAATCCTGACTTTTTCACTATGATTTCACGGAGGCGGTCTCGGACAGATCCCGTGAAAGCTAAATTGCTGCGCTTGCACGGGAATTTTCACGCGCCTATCGAATGGCAAAGCGCCCTTCCCATCCGCTGGCGGGGCGAGGGTGAGCCTAATCGAGCGATGACCGCGAAGGGTGAGAAAATAGCCGCGCTTTACATGGCGGAGCAGGGGCGGCTGCAACGCCAGATCACCCGCCGCGTCGGCTGTTCCAGCACGGCGGGCGATCTGGTGCAGGATATCTTTCTGCGGCTGTGGGAACGCGCGACCGACTGGACGGGCGAGCCTGCGGCCTATCTGAACCGCTGTGCCCGTAATGCCGCCATCGATCATCTGCGGGCAGAGACCCGTCGCAGCACCTTCTTTGCGGGCATTATGCCCGAGCAATATGCGGCAGCCCCCGCGACACCCGAGGCGATCTTGGCCGCGCGGCAGGATGTGCAGCGTGTCGATGATCTGCTGGCGCTGCTGCCGCAGCGGACCCGTCATATCTTCATCCTGAACCGTATCCATGGCCGCAGTTTCTCGGAGATTGCGATGGTGATGAATATTTCCAAACGCGCGGTGGAAAAGCATATGGCCAAGGCGGTCGCCGCCTGTGCGGGTGTGGCGGCGGGCGGCGACTGAGCGCGCCCGCGCCCAAGAAATATCTGTGCAAGCCGCCGATCCGTCCCTATGTCACCCGCAATGCCGTTTCAGCCAGCCCGGACCATGACCCCCGCATGACTCCCGACGCCATCCCCCCATCACAGCCCGAGGCTCGGACCGATCCGTTGCAAGCCGCGGCGCAGGCGCATTTTCTGTCGCTGCTGGATGGGCCGGATGCGCAGACCCGCGCGGCGGTGGCGGCATGGCGGAAGGCCGATCCGGCGCATGAACAGGCGTTCCGCAAGATCGAGGCAGGCTGGCAGGTGGCGGGTGGACCTGCGGCGCGCATGGCTGCGCAGGACGAGGCGCAGATTGCGGCCTATCTGGCCCGGATAGATCGCGCCAAGACCCGAAAGCGGGTGGCGGTCGCCCTTTGTGCGCTGTTGGCGCTTGGGGCGGGTGGCGGTGTCTGGCTGGAGCGTCCGCATCTGATTGCGGATCTGGCGGCGGATTACGTCTCACCGCGTGGTGCGCGAGAACAGGTTACGCTGGCCGATGGCACGAAGGTTTTGCTGGATGCTGACAGCGCGCTGATCGAGGATTTCTCCGCGTCTGAACGTCGTGTCCGACTGCTGAGGGGCGCGGCCTTCTTTGATGTGACGCCGGGCGCGATCCCCTTTATCGTGAGCGCAGCCGAGGGCGAGGTGCGGGTGATGGGCACGGGGTTTGACGTGCGCCTGCAAGACACCGGCGCAGACGTCACGCTGGAACATGGCAGCGTCGCACTGACGGCGGGCGGGCAGCCGCTGTTGCTGGAACCCGGGCAGAAGGCCAGCTTTGACCGGGCAGGCATCGGGCCGGTGCAAACGGTCGATCTGGGCGATGCGCTGGCCTGGCGCGGCGGGCGCTACACCTTTTATCGTGCCCGTTTGAGCGATGTGCTGAACGAGATCGGTCGCTATCGCGCGGGTAGGATTGTCGTGACCTCGGCCAGTTTGGCCGAGGCACGGGTCACCGGCAGTTTCGTGCTGGATGACAGCGACACGGCGCTTGCGGCCCTGCAGGCAAGCCTTGGATTCCGGCAGCGCGTGCTGGCCGGGCGACTGACCATCATTTCGCCCTGATCGCGGGCACCGGGCAGGCCGCTGCTCGCGCGTGAGAATTTTTCAAGACTCCAGTTCGGCGATCGGCCCTTTCAGGCGTGAACCCTGTAACGAGCACCAAGGCATAGGCGTCTGACCTGCAACCCGGGCTCAAGGATCAGGATATGAGAGGGGTCTTACCGATGCGTGGAATGAGCGCAAGCAGGGCTGGATATGTGCTGATGGCGGCTTTGCTGGCCAGCACGACGATCACGCCGGTCACCATGGCGCAGGCGCAGCAGGCATCAAGCCAGTTCAGCTTTGACATCCCGGCGAAATCGGTGACCCGCGCGGTCAATGATATCGGCCGCGTTGCCGGGCTTTCGGTCGTATTCCGCGAAAGCGCGCCGATGACTGCCATGGGCCACCCGGTGCAGGGCATGATGAGCGCGGAAGACGCGCTGTCGACGCTGCTGTCGGGCACCGGCCTCAGCTACCGCTTCAGCAACCCGACCACGGTGCAGATCTATGATCCCAATCTGGTGGCGCAGGGCGATCTGTCGCCGGATACCGGGGACGCGGTCCTGCTCGGCACGGTCATCATTCAAAGCAAATTGGCCTATTCCGGCGCGATCAGCGGCTATTTGGCCCCCTCGACCGAAACCGGCGTGAAGGCGGGTGCACCGCTGTCGGAGGTGCCGCAGTCGATTTCCGTGGTGACGACGACCGAACTTGAGGCGCGCCAGCCCCGTCAGGTGGAAGACGCGATCAAATATACCGCCGGGATCAATGCCTCGACCTGGGGAACCGATGACCGCTTTGATCAATTCGCGATCCGCGGTTTCGATCTGGGCACGCAGGCCATGTATCGCGACGGGCTGCCGCAGAAATCCATCAGCTTCACCGCTTTTACCACCGACCCCTATATGATCGAGCGGATCGACGTGCTGCGCGGCCCGGCCGGGGTGTTGTATGGTTCCAACGATGCGGGTGGCATGATCAACCTTGTCACGAAACGCCCGACCTTTGACCGTCTGGCTGAGGGCAAGTTGGGCTATGACAGCAATGGCACCGCGAAGGCCGGGATCGATTGGTCGAATACCGTCAATGCCGGTGGCACGGTGGCCGCACGCCTGACCGGGCTGTTCCGCCAGGGTGAAACCGATATCGAGGACAGCGCCAATGACCGGGCTTTCCTGGCCGGTGGCCTGACCTGGTCGCCCAGTGATTACACCGCCCTGACCTTCCTGGGCCATATCCAGCGCGACTCGCTGACGCCGCTGATCATGTATTCGCAGCCGGGCGTCGATTACGACACCGCATGGGGCACCATGCCGAAGGACTGGGCCTACAAGCAGTCGGATTACAACCACTTCAAGACGCGGCAGGAATCCTTTGGCTGGGAGCTGACGCATGAGTTCTCGACCGAGCTGACCTTCAATCAGCGCGCCCGCTTTGCGCATCAGACCACTGATTACACGCAATTCGACATCTCTTATGCCGACAAGGACGGGCTGTATTACTACCCGTTCCGCATGGATGAAGAGGCCCGCAGCCTGGGCTTCGACAACTTCCTCGAATGGAAGCGTGGCTTTGATGGTGGCGAAAACAGCCTGATCATTGGGGCCGAATATCAGCGCCGGTCGCTGCGCGAATATGTCTATATGGACGGCGTGACGACCTTGGTGCCCTATGGCAGCACTGATCTTGATATGCCCGTGACCGAGCCGCCGCTTTCGGCAAAGGATCGCAAGACCTATACCGAGCGTGGCATCTATCTGCAGGATCACCTGAAACTTGATACCGGAACCTCGCTGACCTTCGGTCTGCGTCGCGCCTGGCTGGAAGACGAGGCGGTCGATCTGCTTGCAGGCGGTGTCAGCCGCCAGAAGAACAGCGCGACCACTGGCATGATCGGGCTGACACATGAATTTGCCAATGGCTTGACGCCCTATCTCAGCTACACGCAGGGCTTCATCCAGAATGTCGGCACCACCATTGCCGGCAAGGTGCTGGATCCGTCGGAAAGCAAGCAATGGGAGGCCGGTCTGCGCTATGCCCCGACCGAGGCGCTGTTGCTGAGCGGGGCGATCTTCGATCTGCGCAAGACCAATGTGAAGGATTATGACCTGAACGATCCGACCTGGGGCAGCTTCACCCAGGCCGGTGAGATCCGCTCGCGCGGGATCGAACTGGAGGCGCGCGGTCAGCTGACCGAGACGTTGCAAGGCATGATCAGCTATACCTATCTGGATACCGAGATCACCAAGAGCACCGACGCATCCCTGATCGGCAACCAGAACGCGATGGCACCCAGGCGCCAGGCCTCGCTCTGGCTGGATTACGATGCGGCGGCGCTGCTGCCGGGCCTGACCATCGGTGGCGGCATCCGCTATGTCTCGGATTCCTACGCAACCCAGGCCAATCTGCGCAAGACGCCGGGCTATACGCTCGCAGACCTGTCCCTGCGCTATGATGCCGAGGCCTATGCGCTGGATTTCGGGGTGACCAACCTGTTTGACCGTGATTACAACGGCGTCTGCTATGATGGCTATGCCTGCGCCAAGGGAGAGGGTCGCATCGTCACGCTGACCCTGAACAAGTCGTTCTGATCGCAGAGCGAAGGAAGCGGGCGGCGGCGCACCAAGCGGGCTGCGCCGCCGCCCTTTGACACTCGGGCGCGGTCTATGCTGCGCAGCGAAAGCTGACACCACTTGGACAATTCCTTCTCCTTTCTGCATTTCGGGGGCCTGCGTCTCGGGGGCCTGCGTCTCGGGGGGCTGTGGCTGGTCACATTGCTGGCCTTTGGTGGCGCGCTTTGCCTGGGGGCGCAGGATTATCCGCCCGCGCTGATCTGGCAGGCTTTACGCGATTTCGATCCCGGCAATGCGGCGCAGGCCATCGTCATGGGGATGCGGCTGCCGCGCGCGCTGGCCGCCATGCTGGTGGGGGCATCGCTTGCGGTATCTGGGCTGGTGATGCAGGCGATCGTGCGCAATCCGCTGGCCGATCCGGGGTTGACCGGGGTGAATGCCGGGGCGGCGCTGGCGGTTGTGGCCGGGCTCTGGGTGCTGGGGCCGCTGCCGCAAATGGCGACAGCAGGCCTTGCGCTGCTGGGGGCCGGGGCGGCGGCCATGCTGGTGCGGCTGCTGGCGGGCGGCGGAGACAACAGCCTGCGCCTGCCGCTTGCGGGGGCGGCATTCGCCAGCCTTTGCATGGCCATCGTCTCGCTTGTGGTGCTGCTGAACCCCGAGGCACGCAATATCTATCGCTTCTGGATGGTCGGATCGCTTGCCCTCGCGGATCGGAACGGTCTGCTGATGCTTGCCCCGGTCGCCTTGGTCGGGATCGGGATTGCCCTTCTGGTCGCCCGCCAGATCGAGACGCTGATGCTGGGCGGCGAGATGGGGGCGGCGCTTGGCATCCATCCTGGGCGGGTTCTGAGCCTTGGCTTTCTGGCAATCACCCTGACGGCAGGCGCGACGGTGGCGCTGGCCGGGCCGGTCGGCTTCATCGGGCTGATCGCGCCGCATCTGGCGCGCCGCATCGCACCGCAATCGGGCCTTGCGATGACCGTCTTGCTGGCCTGTCCGATGGGGGCAAGCCTTGCGCTGCTGGCCGATACGGCGGGCCGCAGGCTGGTGCGTCCGGCCGAGCTGCCGCTGGGCATCGTGCTGGCGATGATCGGTGCGCCCGCCTTCATGTTGCTGGTGCGGCGGATGCTGCGGGGCACGGAATGAGGATTGCGGCCCTCGCCCTGTTGACGCTGTTCCTGGCCGCCTTGGGCCTTGCCGCCGGGCGCAACTGGCTGACCCTGTCTGAACTGGCACAGGCGCTGTTTGGGAGCGGGGCCGATGCAAGGATGGTCTGGAACCTGCGTGTGCCGCGCTTGCTGACCGGGGTGATCGCGGGCGGCTGTTTCGGCCTGTCGGGCCTTGTCTTCCAAAGCCTGCTGCGCAACCCGCTGGCCTCGCCCGATGTGGTGGGCCTGTCGCAATCTGCGGCGCTTGGCGCGGTGCTGGCGCTGCTGGCGGGGCTGCCGGTTACCCTTGGCGCATGGGCGGGTGGTGGCGCGGCGGTTCTGATCCTTGCCTGGCTTGCCGCCCATCCCCGCCACGGGATCGAGCCGCGCGCGGTGGTCCTGCAAGGCCTTGGTCTGGCCATTCTGGCGGGTGCCGCGACCGAGGCGCTGATCCTGCGCGCGAGCGACGGCGATGCCGGGATGGTCATGACCTGGCTGGGCGGCACGTTGAACGGCGTCGGCTGGCCGGAACTTGCCCGCGCGCTTTGGCTGTTGCCACTGATGCTGCCGCTTTTGCTGGCAGGGCGGGCGCTGGATCGGCTGGAACTGGGTGATGATCTGGCCCACGCCCTTGGCTTGCGGGTCGGGGCCTTGCGCGCGGGGCTTGGCGCATTGGCCGCGCTTCTGGCCGCTGGTGCCGTGTCGCTTTGCGGGCCGATGGCCTTTGTGGCACTGGCCGCCGGACCCGTCGCGCGGCTGGCCGCATATGGCCGCCCCAGCCCGGTCACCGCCGCCCTTGCCGGGGCCGCATTCATCACGCTGGCCGATCTGCTGGCGCGGTCTTTCGCGCCCGCGGCCCTGTTGCCCACCGGGCTTTACACCGCGCTGATCGGCGCGCCGGTGCTGATCCTTGCGGTCTGGCGGCAAACCCGCCGCGATGCGCCCTGATCTGAGGGAGGTTTCATGTCTTTCACCGTTCGGGATCTGAGCGTGCGCCTTGGCGGCGTGCCGGTGCTGCAGGGCCTTGATTTCACCCTGCCGCCGCAGGGCATCACCGGGACTATCGGTGCCAATGGGTGCGGCAAGACCACGCTGCTGCGCGCGCTGGCCGGTGTGCTGCCGCTGGATGCTGGATCGGTTCAGCATGAGGGGCAGGATATCGCGGCCCTGTCCGCGAAGGCGCGGGCGCGGCGGATCGCGCTTTTGCCGCAAAGCGGGCACGCGCCCCCCGGTTTGACGGTGCGGCAGCTGGTGGCGAGTGGTCGCACCCCGTGGCTGCGCCCCTTCCTGCCGATGGCGGCGGCCGATCATGCGGCGGTTGCCCGCGCCATGGCGGCGGTGGGGCTGGAGGATCTGGCAGATCGCGCGGTGGAAAGCCTGTCGGGCGGCCAGCGTCAGCGGGCCTGGATCGCGCTGGTTCTGGCGCAGGAAAGCGGCACGATCCTGCTGGATGAACCGCTGAACCATCTGGATCTGCCGCATCAGGCGGGTCTGGTGCAGCTGCTGCGCGATCTGAAACAGGCCCGCAGTATCGTGATGATCCTGCATGATCTGACAGTGGCGGCGCGCAGCTGTGACCATATCCTTGCGCTGCGTGACGGGCGGCTGGTGGCATCCGGCCCGCCGGATATGGTGCTGGCGGAAAGGCCGCTGGCCCAGACTTTCGGCATCGAATTCGAAGTCAGCACGATGCCTTCCAGCGGCAAGCGTGTGGTGCTACCGGAAGGGTTCTGAACTCCGGGTCAGAATGCAGTTTCAGCGCAGCGCAAAGACACAATGCAAGGCGCGGTTCACCGCAACCGGCAGAACCGACATATGGGTTTCGCCAGCATAGGTCTCATAACGGGCGGTGATCCCGGGGATTTGCGAAAGGTAGTCTGCCATTTCCATCGCAGCGGCGATGGTGCGGGTCTTCACCTTGTCGGCCAGCCGTTTCTGCGCATCTTCGGCACCCACTTGGAACGGGGCGAGGTCATCGCCCTCCCATTCGCCCGCCGACAGCAACACCGTCAGCGCGCGCCCCTCAGGCCGGAATGTATCACGCGATGCCAGCAGAAAGCTGTCCTCCCAGGTGATCGCCGGGCTGGCCGGGATCCAGTGGGTAAAGGCATCGGGCCGGTTGAACATCAGCCAGAGCGCGAAAAGACCGCCAAAGGAATGGCCGAACAGCCCCTGTCGCGCCGGATCAAGTTTTATGTAACCGCCAAGAAATTCGCGCATATCCTCCAGCATGAAACGGGCCATCTCTGCCCCGCCGCCAGTGCGGACCTCAGGCGTATCGGGCCAAAATGGTGGATATGTGCTGCCGGGCGGCGGCCCCAGATCCCAGCTGCGCCGGAACGGATCATAGGCATCATCGGTCGGATAGCCGACCGCGATCAGCACGCCGGGGCCAAGGTTGGTTGCGGTGGGATAGGGCGATTGCGCCCGCATCACATCGACCGCCGTGGCGATCACCGCATTGCCGTCGGTCATGGTCAGGGAAGGCCAACCCGCCTCCGGCGCATCGCCCGGCGGCACCCAGAGAAAGACCCGGCGGATCGCGCCGCTTGCGCGGTCTTCCAGATCGAACCAGCGGGCACCGCCCGCCGTCGCCATCCCCTCGGCCTTCAGCATCTGCTGTCCTGTTCTGCTTTGCGCGGGCCGAATTTGCGCCATACATGGGGTATTGCAAGCCCTGTTTCGGCTTGGGCCAAAGGTTACTGGGAACGGCAGGTCATAAGCCGGCGTCAGTCGTCGTCCAGATGCGACAGAAGCGTATTCCCGCGATAGGATTTGCGGAACAATCCGGCCTCGCTGAGACGCGGGATCAGCTGTTCCAGCGTCAGGTCCAGCGAGTGGGGCGCGCCGCCCGGCACCGCGATGAATCCATCAATCGCGCCCGCCTCGAACCAGCGGGTGATCTCGGCAAAGGCATCATCGACTGTGCCGATGATCTGCCAATGGACCGAGGTCAGGATCTCGGGCCGGGCCAGCAATTCGGCGGCGGTCGGCTTGGTGTCCCGGATGATCTGGCGCAACAGGTCGCGGTGATGCGCGCTTTGGCCGGGGCCAAGATCGGCGGGCAGGTCGGTGACGGCGACGCGCCGGTCATCGGGCCAGTTGGACAGGTCCAGCCCGGTCGCATCGCGCAGCCGCGCGACCCGTTGGCCGCGATTGACCCGGCGATGCGTTGCCTCAAACAGCGCCCGCGCCTCTTCGCGGGTATCGCCCAGATAGAGACTGAGCCCCGGCAACATGCGGATATCGCGCGGCTGGCGGCGATGGGCGATGGCGCGCGTGGACAGTTCGGCACGCATCTGGCTGGCAGATGCCAGATCGGGCGCCATGGCAAAGACCATATCGGCGACCTGACCAGCAAAATCGATGCCGAATTTCGACCCCCCCGCCTGCATCAAGGGCAGGCGCGGCCCGGGCCATGCGGGCAGATTCAACGGGCCCTGGACCGAAAAATGCGCGCCGCGATGATGGATCGGCAGGATCAAATCGGTATCGGCGTAACGTCCGGAATCGCGATCGACCAGCAGCGCCTCGGACGGGAAGCTGGCCCAGAGGCGTTGCACCACTTCGGTGAATTCCACGGCACGGGCATAGCGCGCCTCGGAGGATGGCATATCTGCCTGGCCGAAATTCTCGTTGCCTTGCAAGGCGGTCACGACGTTCCACCCTGCGCGGCCATGGCTGAGCCAATGCAGCGACATCAACTGGCGTGCCGTCAGATAGGGATGCCCGAAGGTGGTGGAGATGGTGGTGATCAGCCCGATCTTTTCGGTTTCCCGTGCGATCGAGGTCATCAAAAGCGTGGGGTCCAGACTGGAAAACCCGAAAGAGTGTTCCATGATCGGCAGCGGCAGAAAGCTCGCATCGGGGCGGAAGACAAAATCGAGATGCGCGGCCTCGGCCCGTTTGGCGACATCCAGCGCGAAGTCGCTGGAGTAAAGCCCCTCAATGTTGCTGTCGGGCAGTCGCCAACCTTCGAGGCTGAGCCAGGTGGGGGCCAGCGACATGCCGATGCAGAGTTTCGGTCGGAGCTTCATGGTCCTGCCTGTCTGATGCAAGAGGCCGGTCCGGGCGAACGCCGGGCCGGCGGATGGTCATTTGCGGACGCCTTAGAAGGTGCCGCGGATGCCGATGCCCACCATGCGCGGGGCGGTCATGCTGCCTTGCAGGAAGGGCACGGTGCCGCGGGCCTGTTCCAGCAGAACCGGCGCGCGCTCGTCCAGCAGGTTGTTGACATAGCCATAGAGCTCCATGCTGTCACTGAACTTGTAGCTGGCATGGATATCGACCAGGGCGTAGTTGTCGACGGCAAAGGTCGGCGTATTGGCGGTGTTGGAATAATAGCCATCCACAAAGCGCAGCTGGCCGCCCAGATTGATCCGGTCGGTTGCATCCCAGCTTGCGCCGAGCGAGATGGTGCGGCCGGGGGCACGGGCGAATTCATTGCCCTCCCAAACCGGATAGGCCGAGATCTTGTCGATCTTGGTCTTCAACAGGCCGGCGCTGGCGCGCAGGGTCAGCGTATCGGTCGGCTGATATTCGGCACCCAGTTCCAGGCCATAGGAATGCGATTCCTCTGCGTTGAAGGTCTGGGTGTAGAAGCTGGTTCCGATCAGCTGCGAGACGCTGTGCTGGGCGTTCTTGTAATCCATGTAGAACAGGTTGCCGGTCAGGAACAGCTTGTCTTCCATCAGGCTGGCACGGGTGAACAGCTCGTAGTTCCAGACGGTTTCCTTCTTGAAATTCGTCCAGGTCTTGGTGCCGCCGAAGTCAAGTGAGACGCCGCCGGGATTATAGCCCTTGGAGATCATCGCGCCGATGGTCAGGTCATCCGATGCCTCATAAGAGAGGGCAAGTTTCGGCAGGACCTCATCGAACACCTCGTCATAGGCGACATCGGTCTTGGCGAAGAAGGGCGACACGTCACCATGGCGGCGGATGTGGTCACGCTGGTAGCGCAGGCCACCCGACAGGGTCCAGCGGTCATCGATCTTCCAGCTCATCTCGCCATAGATGCCGAGGTTGTTCTTGCGGTCGCGGAAGGTCGAAGGGCCGCCCTGATCCAGCCATTCGTCCTGATCGGTATAGGCGATGTAGACGCCCGCCACCGCGCTGATCCTGTCATCGGGGGTGCCAAAGGTCAGCTTGGTCTCGTTGGAGTAATTGTCCTGATCGACATCGGCATCGCCCATGCCGACAGTGCCGATCCGGCGCGCCACATCCGAGGTGGAATATTGCAGCTTGTTGGACAGCTGCAGACCATTGCCGAAATCATAATCGATATCGAGGATCGCGGTGTCGGTGGTTTGGTCCCAGCCCGGCATCCAGATCGCGACAGAGCGCAGATCGTCAAATTCCGGGTCCTCTGCCGCGCCCTCTGCGCTTGGGCGGATCATGTTCGACTTGCTATAGGTCAACTTCACCTCAAGCCCGTCGATATCGGTCGGCCGCCACAGCAGCTTGGCGCGGCCAGTCACGGTGCGAAAGTCCTGGCCGATCTCGTTCTGGACAAAGGCCGGGTTCACATAGTCGATAAATGTGTCGCGGGCCGAGTAATCCAGCGCGATCCGGGCAGCCAACTGATCATTGATCGGGCCGGACCAGGCCAGAGAGGCGCGGCGCTGGTTGTAATTGCCGAATTCCAGCCGGTAGGAGCCTTCGGGTTCCCAGCTCGGGTCATTGGTGTTGACAATGATCGCGCCGCCAATGGCATTCGCCCCCTGCGCCGTGGTTTGCGGGCCACGGAACACCTCGATGCTGGCAACATCCCAGGTGGCGGTGCCGCCGAAATACAGCTCATTATAGCTCAGGTAATGGCCATCGATATTGATGGTCGCGCGCGGCACGGCACCGGCGAAAAAGGCATTGGCGCCGGTATGCGGGCCTTCGGCATTCTGGCCACGGATCACCGGGGTCGAGACGCTGTCAGTATAGATCACGTTCGGCACGCCCACGAGGGCCGTGCGCACATCATCCTTGCCGGTGGCGTCCTTCTGCAATTCTGCGCCGGTGACAAGCGTCACCGATGAGGGGGTTCCGCGCAGATCGCGCAGGATCTTCTCGCCGGTCAGATAGACCGGGGCGAGGGTGACGATATCGCCATCTGCTGCGCCCGGATCCTGTGCAAGCGCAGGATGGGCGATGAGAACGGCGAGGATGCTGAGCAGGCTGGCGCGATGCGTCAACCGGGCACGCTGGGTGTTTGGCATGGTGTTCCCCGAAAAAGCTGGTGAGCACATGCGGAAGCGGGCGGTCAGGCTGGCGGCATATGACGATGTTCCGAATTGCATAACGCATTCCGCATGTCAATTTACGGAAAGCCTTTCCCCTTTACCGCTGGCAGGGTGGGGCGGTAATGTCACGCGATGCGGGGCCGCGCCCATATGTCTGGGGTCGGTTCCTGCGGGCCAAGGCAAAGGGATACCAAGGCATGATGGAGTTCGAGCTTTTTCCCGACGAGGATGCGAATGCGTCCGGGCAGAAGCGATCCACCACGATCCAGTCGATCTCTGTCGCGATGCGGTTCCTCAGCATTCTGGCAGAATCGGGCCGGGCGCTGCCGCTGGCCGAGCTTGCCCGCCTGTCGCGCACCGGGCGTTCCACCGCGCATCGCTATATGCAAAGCCTGGTGAAAGAGGGGCTGGCGATGCAGGACCCGGTTTCCAGCCATTATGATCTGGGGGCGGCCGCGCTTTCCATTGGGATTGCCGCGTTGCGCCGGGTCGATGCGGTGGAAATGGCCGGGGTTCAAATGAAGCAACTGGCCGAAAATCACGCGATGAGCGGCGGTGTCGCGATCTGGACGGATCGCGGGCCGACACTTGTGCGCTGGTATCGCAGCGCGCATTTCGCGATCACGCCGCTTGGGCTGGGCGATGTGCTGCCGATCGACAACACGGCCTGCGGCTATGTCTTCCAGTCCTTCCTGCAACGCGCGCAGATCGAGGCCGCGCGCCGGGTGCAGCCCGCGCATTTCCGCGGCACCGCCCCCGGCAAGGCGGTGACGGACCGCATTCGCCGTGAAGGCTGGGCGGAATTGACCAGCCATCTGCTGTCGAATGTTACCGGGCAAGCGGCCCCGATCCTGGATGCGCAGGGGGAGCTGAGTTGTGTGGTCACTACGGTGACAGATCTGGGAAAGCTGAACGCGCCCGAAGACCGGCTGGCCTTGCAAGATGTTGCACGACTGATAAACCGCGCAACAGGCGGGCAAGGCAGCTTCGGTTAAGTCGCTGTTCTTGCGCGCGGAATGATCATTGGTCGCCCGGTCAGCGGGTCATCCATCACCAGCGCAGACAGGCCGAAAACCTGATGGATCAGCTCTGCGGTCACGATCTCGGGCGGTGCGCCTTCGGCGATCACCGCGCCATCACGCATCGCAATCAGATGCGTGGCGTAGCGAAAGGCAAGGTTCAGCTCGTGCAGCACCGCGACGATGGTGCGCCCTTCGCGGTTCAGTCGTGCCAGCAGGTCCAGCAGCTCCACCTGATGCACGATGTCAAGGAAGGTCGTGGGTTCATCCAGTAACAGGATCGGCGTTTCCTGCGCCAAGGCAGTGGCGATCCAGACGCGCTGGCGCTGCCCGCCGGACAGTTCGGCCACCATGCGCCCGGCCAGATCGGCGGTGCCGGTGGCCTCCAGCGCGGCAAGGGTTGCGCGCGCATCCTCGGGCGACCATTGCCGCAAAAAACTTTGATGCGGGAAGCGCCCGCGCGCCACCAGATCAGCCACGGTGATGCCATCGGGGGCATTGGGCGATTGTGGCAGCAGGCCAAGGCGGCGCGCCACTTCGCGCGAGGGCAGCGCAGTAATCGCCTTGCCGTCCAGCACAACTTGCCCCTTTTCTGGCGGCAGCAGCCGTGACAGGGCGCGTAGCAGGGTGGATTTGCCGCAGGCATTCGGCCCGACAATCGCGGTGAAAGAGCCATCCGGGATGGCGAGCGAAAGATCGCGCGAGATGACACGCGCCTGATAACGCAGCGTCACGGCATCCGCATGGAGGCGATGCGACATGGCGGGTTCCTCATCATGAGGGAATATCGATGACTGATCGTATTGCATTGCGGAAAGCTGTCTGCAATATGGAATCAGCCAAAACGCGACCGGCCCGGGCAACCGCCCCATGCCGTGCCAGTAGCCATCCCGGACAGACCCCATAGACAAGGGCCTGCGGCGCGCCCGCAGGATGAGATGCCATGGCCAGCATGATGGACAAATCCGCCGCCGAATCCGTCGAGGACCGCACCGGCCTGTTGGAGCAGGACGATCACATGCGCGGGATGGAGCGTCTGGAGATGGAGGTTCTGGGCATCACCCATCCCTTCGCTTCGGTCGCGCGGGTGGCAGGGCGGATCGCGCCGCTGGACCCGGCCCCTTGGATGCCGCCCAATCAGGCGGTGCGTATCGCGGTGGAAAACCCCGAAGGGCTGCGCCCGGTGGTGCGGGTCTACACGATCCGCTCCTATGATCCGGCGGAGAGCATCATCGAGATCGATTTTGTCATTCACGCGGATGACAGCCCCGCCATGCGCTGGCTGAAGGCCGCCGTGCCGGGCACGAAACTGGGCATGATCGGCCCGCGCCAGCATTTCGTTCCGGCGGTCCAGGGCGGCAAACCCGCAGCGATCTTTGCCGATGAGACCGCGATCCCGGCGGTCTGGTCGATCCTGACGGCATGGCCCGCAGGTGCCCGCGCCTCGGTCTGGGTTGAGACCGCCGATCCGGCAGCCTTTGCCGAGCTGCCCGCGCCGGAAGGGGTGGAGTTGCACCTGTTGCGCCGTGCCGCATCCGAGCCACCGGGCAGCACGGGCCGTTTGCTGGCCACCGCGCAGTCGCTGGAAAACCCCGGCAGCTGGACGGTCTGGGCTGCGGGGGAGCGGCAAGAGATGCGCGATCTGCGCAATCATTTCCGTGTCGCGGGCGTGGCGCGCGACGCGATGCAGGTGTTGGGTTATTGGCGCAAAGGCATGAGCAGCTCTGACCTCGATCGGGTGCGGCTGGCCGAATACGAGGCGCTGGTGGCCGCAGGAAAGCGTCTGGAAGACGTGCCCGATATCGATCTGCCCGTCTGAGCAATTCGTCAGTCCGATCGATGTGCCGGTCTGGCAGGCCCAGCAATCTGATCGATCCGCCGGTATAGGCGCAGCCCCAAGGCCCAAGGAGTATTTCCCATGTTCCGGCACTTCGTCATCGGCTGTCTGGCCGCCCTGCTGCCGCTGTCTGCACTGGCCGAGACTGACGGTTGGCCACGCACGATCCCGCATGTCGCAGGGGATCTTGTGCTGGAGGCCGCGCCGCAGCGCATCGTCTCCACCGCGCCCAGTCTGACCGGCATCCTGCTGGCCATCGAGGCGCCGGTGGTGGCCAGCTCCAGCGCTTTGGTCGGGCCGTTGACCGATGAGAACGGGTTTTTCCTGCAATGGGCCGAACCCGCGCGATCGCGCGGGGTCGAGGTGCTTTATCGCAACCTGACCTTCGATATCGAGGCGCTGATCGTCGCGGACCCCGATCTGGTGATCGCCTCGGCCACGGGGGGCGATTCCATCCTGCCCTATGTCGGTGAATTGCAGGCGCAGGGCATTCCGGTGATGGTCCTGGATTACTCCGTCACCAGCTGGGAGGAACTGGCGCGCCAATTGGGCCGTGCGACCGGGCATGAGGCCGGCGCGGACAAGGTGATCGCCGATTTCGCTGCACGGGCAGCGGCAGAGAAGGCCGCGCTGATCCTCCCCCAAGGCACGGTCAGCATCGTCTCTTACAATTTTTCGGGCACCTATGCGGTGGCGAAGCCGACCAGCCCGCAGGCCAAGGTTCTGGCGGGCCTTGGCTTTACAGTGACCGGCCTGCCGGAGGCGATGAAAGCCGAAGTGGCGCGGTCGTCGGATTTCGACTTCATCTCGCATGAAAACCTTGCCGCCGCGATTTCCGGTGACGGGGTGTTCCTGCTGAGCGCGGGGCCGGAGGATGTGCGCGCCTTTGTCGAGGATCCGGTTCTGGCCAATCTTCCGGCGGTGAAAGAGGGCCGGGTCTGGCCATTGGGGCCGACCTCGTTCCGGGTCGATTACTATTCGGGCCTGCAGATCATCGACACCGTGGCACCCTATTTCCGTAAATGAGCCTGCCCCCGCCCGCAGATCCCGCCGGGCGGTCGCGTCCGCGCACCTTATGCCGGCCGGTCTGTCTGACCGGACTGCCGGTTCTGGTGCTGCTGGTGCTGGCAAGCCTTGCCATCGGCTCGCGCCCGGTGCCGCTGATCGAGGTGTTGCGGGCGCTGACCGCTTTTGACCCCGGCAATGACCTGCATCTTGTCGTGCGGGAATTGCGGGTGCCGCGCAGCCTGCTGGCCACGACCGCAGGCGCGGCGCTTGGACTTGCGGGCGCGGTGATGCAGGCTGTTACCCGCAATGCGCTGGCAGAGCCGGGGCTTCTGGGCGTCAATGCGGGTGCCGCGATGGCGGTGGTTCTGGGTGCCTCTGCCTTCGGACTGACATCCATGCTGCATTACGTCTGGTTCGGGTTTCTGGGTGCAGGTGTTGCGGGCGTTGCTGTCTTCCTGCTGGGCCGGGCGCAGACCAGCGGCACCGATCCCGTCCGGCTGGTTCTGGCCGGTGCGGGCCTGTCGGTGCTGATGGGGGCGGCCACCGCCTTTGTCATCCTGAATGCGGCGTTGGAGGTGCTGGACATGTTCCGCAACTGGGGCTCCGGCGCGCTGGAAGGGCGGGGGCTTCCTGTCGCGCTGATCATGAGCATGGCGCTGGTTCTTGGCGGTGGTCTCGCGCTGGCGCTGGCGCGGGATCTGAACGCGCTGGCCTTGGGCGATGAGGCTGGGCGCGCGCTTGGGGTAAAGCCTGCACGGATCTGGGCGCTGTCCTGCCTTGCCGTGATGCTTCTGGCAGGGGCGGCGACCGCCGCCGCCGGACCGATCGGCTTTGTCGGCCTTGTCGCGCCGCATCTGGCACGGGCGGTGACTGGGCCGGACAATCGTGGCGTGCTGCCGCTTTCGGCGCTGCTGGGGGCATCGGTCCTGCTGGCCGCCGATATCATCGGCCGCGTGGTAGCCCCGCCGGATGAGGTTGCGGCGGGTGTGGTCGCGGTCATTCTGGGCGGGCCGTTCTTCATCTGGGTTGTGCGTCGCTTCAGGCTGGCGCGGCTATGACGGGGCTGGCGGGGCAAAGGGTGATCCGACTTGCGGGGCGTAGCCTGATCTGGCAGCCGCGTGTGGTGCTGGTCTGCCTCGGGCTGCTGCTCGCCTGCGCCGGGGCCGGGGTATTGCTGCTGGGCAGCGGCACCATCCGCATCGCGCCGGGCCAAGTCTTGGCGGCGCTGACCGGCAACGCGCCGGATGAGACGGTGAACCGCCTGATCGGGCGCATCCGTCTGCCCCGGATGCTGACGGCGGCGCTGGTCGGTGCGGCGCTTGGCATGGCGGGGGCGGTGTTCCAGTCGCTGTCGCGCAATCCCTTGGGGTCACCCGATGTGATCGGCTTCACCACGGGCGCGGCCAGCGGTGCGATCTTGCAGATTGTCCTGATAGGCGGCGGGCCTGCGCAGATCACGCTGTCGGCGATGGCCAGTGGCATCGCCACCGCCGTGGCGGTGCTGGCCCTGGCCTATCGGCGTGGCGCAGGGCCCGGCGGCGGCTATCGCCTGATCCTTGTCGGCATCGGCATGGGCGCGCTGCTGTCGGGGATCAACACGCTGTTGCTGGTGAAAGGCGATCTGGAACGGGTGATGTCGGCGCAGCTTTGGCTGGCCGGGTCGCTGACCGCCCGCAGCTGGAGCCATGTCTGGATTGCGGCCAGCGGGCTTTTGCTTTTGGTGCCGATTGTCCTGTGGAACGCACGCAGCCTGGCCTTGATGGAGATGGGCGAGGATATGGCTCGCCAGCTTGGGTTGCGGGTGGTGCGCACGCGGATGGTATTGGTTCTGGCGGCGGTCGGGCTGACCTCGGTCGCCACGGCCTGCACCGGGCCGATTGCCTTCATTGCCCTTGGCGGGCCTCAGATCGCGCGGCGGTTGACCGGATCATCCGGCGTGCCGCTGGTGTCGGGGGCGATCACCGGCGCGCTATTGCTGCTCTGCGCCGACCTTCTGGGTCAGAACGCGCCGCTTGGCCTTACCATGCCGGTCGGCCTGACCACGGGCTTTCTGGGTGGGCTATACCTGCTGGTGCTGCTGGGCTTTTCCGACAGGCGCTAAGGCGATGTGGTTGGGGATCGCAAGCCCGGCGCTGTGTCATGGCGCGCGGGAATCGTCGTGGCACATCGCGGGCAATATCATGCGTGCAAGGGCTGAGGGCGCGGCGGCGCAAGCCTCCTTTGGTGTTGGTCTGAAATGGGCTGGCACAGACGGATTTGGTTCGATTTGCAGAGATCGCGCGGCGAAGCAGGCTTGGGGGAAGCGCGGCGCAGCGAGGATGAATATCGATATAAGTATTTGAATATATAAAATAAATAGCATTCTCTTTCAGCGTTTTTCAGACCCCTGTGACACAGGTTTTTTGAGTGTGGCCCTCCAAAAACGCGATCTGCGATCACAGATCATTGACAGCTCGAAATGCGCCATGCTACGCCTTGATGCAAGAAAAGGGCGTGCCGTCACGACGAGGCGGCCCCGATCTTCGGCGGCGCGGCCATGCGCCTGCCGACATAGTTCTGATGTTCCTTGGGAGGAGAAACTGATGAATATCGCTGTGCCGCCCGGTCTTCTGGGCGCGGAGGCTGCTGCCTTCCTGCAAAGCAAGCACCAGATGCTGATTGGTGGAAAATGGGTCGATGGCCAATCCGGCAAGACCTTCGACGTGTTCGATCCGGCGAATGGCCGCAAGATCACCAGTGTTCCAGAAGCCGATAAATCCGATGTCGACCGTGCCGTGGCCGCAGCACGGCAGGCCTTTGACCATGGGCCATGGACGAAAATGACGCCGACCGAACGGTCGGTGCTGATCTGGCGTCTGGCGGACCTTCTCGACAAATATGGCGACGAACTTGCGCAGATCGAAAGTGTCGATAACGGCAAGCCGGTGCGCGATGCGCGGGCGGTTGATGTGGGCTTTGGCATCGACCTGCTGCGCTACATGGCGGGTTGGTGCACCAAGATCACCGGCGATGTCATCCCTATGTCGGTGCCGGGCGAATGGCACGCCTATACCCTGCGCGAGCCGGTCGGCGTTTGCGCCCAGATCGTGCCGTGGAACTTTCCGCTGCTGATGTCGATCTGGAAGATCGCGCCTGCCTTTGCGGCTGGTTGCACGGTGGTGCTGAAGCCTGCGGAACAGACCCCGCTGACCGCGCTGCGCCTGGGGCAGATCATTCAGGAGGCGGGCTTCCCGGATGGCGTCTTCAACGTGGTCACCGGCGATGGACGCACCGGGGCTGCCCTGGTCGAACATCCCGATGTCGACAAGGTGGCCTTCACCGGATCGACCGAAGTGGGCAAGCTGATCGTCAAGGGATCGGCCGGAAATCTGAAAAAGGTTTCGGTGGAACTGGGCGGCAAGTCGCCGCAGATCGTCTTTCCCGATGCCGATATGGATCACACCATCGCGGGCACCGCCTCGGGCATCTTCTTCAATGCCGGTCAGTGCTGCACCGCAGGCTCGCGCATCTATGCCCACAAGTCGATCTTCGACAAACTCATGGCGGGTCTGGCCGATGAGGCGTCAAAGCTGAAGATCGGGCGCGGTCTGCTGCCCGATACCAATATCGGTCCGGTCATCTCGCAAGAGCAGTTCGACAAGATCAACGGCTATCTCGAGGCTGGCAAGCGCGACGGGGCCGAGGTTGTGACGGGCGGCGAGCGTTGGGGCAGCGAGGGGTATTTCATCAAGCCGACGGTCTTTGCCCATACCAACCCGCAAATGTCGGTGGTGCGCGAAGAGATCTTCGGGCCGGTGGTCTGCGCCATGCCCTATGACGATGACGATCTGGACAAGATCGCGCTGGAGGCCAACAACACCCAATTCGGTCTGGGGGCCAGCATCTGGACCCGTGACATGAGCGTGGCACACAAGTTGGCACGCAAGATCAAGGCCGGGACGGTCTGGGTCAATTCCCACCTGACCAATGATGTGGCGCTGCCCTTCGGCGGCTTCAAGCAGTCGGGCTGGGGCCGCGAGATGGGCCGTGAGGCCATCGAACTTTACACCCAGGTGAAATCGGTCGCCATCCGGCTCTGACCCGCGCCTTTTCCTGAAAAGAACTGCACATTCCGGGCCGGCCTATATGTCGGCCCGACAGGAACACATGTCCCATTTACAGGAGGACGAGATGGGAATGATGAATGCATCGGTGCTGAGCGGCGTGCGGTCGCTGGCCCGTGTGGAACAGGTCGAAATCCCGGAAATCGGCGCCGAGGATGCGTTGATCAAGGTTGTGGCCTCGGGCATCTGCCGCAGCGACTGGCATCTGTGGAATGGCGACTGGGCCTGGTTTGACCAGAAACTCTTCCCGACCCTTGGCCATGAAATCGGTGGCATCGTCGAGGCGGTCGGGGCCAATGTGAAGAACATCAAGCCGGGGATGCGGGTCACGATCCCCT
Organism: Gemmobacter serpentinus; assembly: GCF_008973825.1. Classification (GTDB taxonomy): domain Bacteria; phylum Pseudomonadota; class Alphaproteobacteria; order Rhodobacterales; family Rhodobacteraceae; genus Gemmobacter; species Gemmobacter serpentinus. Next base: position 151,416 of record NZ_WCHR01000018.1, read on the forward strand.
TCAACCTTGCCTGCGGCAGCTGCCCCTATTGCCGCAAGGGCCGTCAGAACCTTTGCGACAACCAGATGGTGCCGCATTCGCTGCCGGGTTCGGGGGGCTGGGCCGAGTATATGCGCGCGCCCAATGCCGATATGAACTGCATCCCGCTGCCGGAAGGCGTGGACGAGATGGCAGCCGCAGCCCTCGGTTGCCGCTTCATGACCGCCTGGCGCGCGGTGCAGTCGCAAGGCGCGGTGCGCGGTGGTGAGACGGTCGCGATCTTCGGTTGCGGCGGCGTGGGTCAGGCTGCGGTGGAAATCGCCTCGGTTCTGGGCGCACGCGTGATCGCGGTCGATGTTGATGACCGCAAGCTGGCCAAGATGAAGGAACTGGGTGCTGATGCGGTGGTGAATTCCGGCGGAATGTCCGGCGAGGAAGCGGCGCAGAAAGTCAAGGCAATCACCGATGGCAATTGCGGTGTCGATCTGGCGGTCGATGCGCTCGGCATTCGCAACACCATGATCGGCGCGCTGATGAGCCTTCGCAAAGGCGGGCGGCTGTCGCAGGTCGGCCTGACCTCGCAGGCAGAACAGGGCAAGGTGTCGTTGCCGACCGACCTGATCGTGGTCAACGAATGGGAGATCCGCGGCAGCCTTGGCAACCCGCAAAGCGGCTATCACGATCTGCTGGCCATGGTGGCGCGCGGCAAGCTGAACCCGACCAGGCTGGTCTCGGAAGAGGTGAAGCTGTCGGATGTGTCCCGCGTGCTGGATGACATGGATAACTTCCGCACCAATGGCTATGTGATCATCACCGACTTCACCTGATCGGGCATGGCCTGATCCGTCCGACGTTCCCGGCGCACCCGCGTCCGGCATGTGACTGACCGGCCCGCCGCATCTTGCGGGCCGGATCCAAGAAGGCTTGCCGCGGGGAGGCGGCAGGCGATCCCGCCCCATCATCAGCAGAAAACAGGTCCGGCCCTTGCGCGCCGGGCAAGGGAGGAGAACATCATGACGAACGAGAACACCCCGCAACACGACAGTCATCAGCCCGCCTCGGTCACCGAAGCCCGGCTGGCGCTGTCGCGTCGCGGCTTCATGACCGCCGCCGCCACGGCGGCCGCGGCCAGCACGCTGGCGCTTGGCGCGGTGACCATGGGTGGCATGTCGACCCCGGCCCGTGCGCAGGCCAAGGACCCGAAGGCGCTCAAGTTCGGCGCGGCGCTTGGCTGGACCGCATTCGATTCCGGCACCCATATGCTGAACGGCTACAAGGATGCCGTGGCAGAGATGGGGGGCGAGCTGACCATTTCGGATGCGGGCTTTGACCCCAACAAGCAAAGCCAGCAGATCGATGCCCATATCGCCAACCGCCCCGATGCGCTGTTCATCACCCCGGCGGATGTGGTGGCGATCACCCCGGCGATCAAGCGCGCCACCGACGCCGGCATCCCGGTCTTCATCGGTGACAGCCTGTCGATCGGTCCGGCCTTCACCAATACCGTGATGTCGAACCAGTTCGGCATGGGCGAATACACCATGAACTTCATCGCCGAAAAACTTGGCGGCAAGGGCAAGGTGGCCACCGTCCGTCTGCCCGCGAATGAAACCTGGGACCTGCGCTCGCACGGGATGCGCGCGGCGCTGGCCCGCCATCCGGGGCTGGAGCATGTGGCCGACTGGGCCTATGCCTTCAACGGCAGCACCACGCCGCGTCAGGCGGTCGACAATATCCTGACCGCGAACCCCGATATCGATGCGATCTGGTGCGCCTGGGATGGCGCGGCGGTCGAGGGCGCGCTGGCGATCCGGGCTGCGGGCAAGCAGGATCAGGTCATCATCACCGGCATCGATGGCGGCAAGCAGGCCTTTGAATATATCAAGGCGGGCACCTCGCTGAAGATCACCATGGGGCAATCGCTCTATGAGGTGTCCTGGCTCAATGTCTTCTACGCCCACCAGTTCCTCGCCGGGAACCCGGTGCCACGCATCGTCATCAGCCCGGTCTATCCGGTGACCTATGACCAGCTGAAGGACATCGATATCCCCGACGATTTCGACAAGCCGGGCCGCGCGCAGGAACTCGGCTGGGTTCGCGCGCTCTGATCCGCAAGCGATGGGGCCGGGGGCGCATCGCGTCCCCGGCTGACAGGAGGGGAGGAAGACATGACAAATCCCGTGCTGCGGATGCGTGGCATCCAGAAGCGCTTCGGGCCGGTGAAGGCGCTGGACGGAGTGGATTTCACCTTGGCTCAGGGCGAGATCCACGCCCTGCTCGGCACCAATGGGGCCGGAAAATCGACGCTGGTGAAGATTATCTCGGGGCTTTACCAGAAGGATGACGGCACGATCGAAATTGCGGGGCAGGAGGTGGAGATCGCCTCGCCCGCCGATGCGATGGCCAAGGGCATCGCCGCCGTCCAGCAACACCCCGAGCTGATCGACGATCTGACCGGGGTCGAGAACATCTTTTTCGGGCATGAAGGGGCCAATCCCGGCCTGTTCCGCCGCATCCGCACCAATGACATGCGAAAGCGCGCGCAGGATCTGCTGAAGCGTTTTCCGATCGATATCGATCTGGATCGTCCCGTGGCCGAAATGGGCGCGGTGGACCGCGAGATCGTGGCGGTGCTGCAGGCGCTGACCGGCGATCATATCCGCGTGCTGATCCTGGACGAGCCGACCTCGACCCTGACCGAACGCGAAAAGGCCAGCCTTTACCAACTGATGCGCGCGTTGAAGGAAGGTGGTATCTCGATCATCTATATCACGCACCGTCTGGAAGAGGTGTTCGAAATTGCCGACCGCCTGACGGTGTTCCGGGGCGGGCGCAATGTGGTGTCGATGAGTTCCACCGAGGCGCGCGATGGCGCAACCTCGCTGGTCGAACACCTGCTGGGCGAGGCACCGGGGGATCTTTACCCCGCGCTGGCAGATACCCCGCCGGGTGAGGTCTTGCTGGATGTGCAGCATCTGACCGCGCAGGGCGCGTTTCGCGACATCACCCTGCAGGCGCGGCGCGGCGAGATCCTTGGCGTTTATGGCCTTGTCGGCTCTGGCCTTGATGAGCTGTCAAAGGCGTTGTTCGGCACCTTTGATGTCGATAGCGGCCGCGTGACCTTCAAGGGCCGCGAGGGGCTGTTTGCCTCACCGACCGAGGCCTTGAAGGCGGGCATCTTCCTTGTGCCGGGCGACCGGCGCACCGAGGGCCTCGCGATGAGCGATGATGTGGTGTTCAACACCGTTCTCGCCAATCTGGGCCGGGCCTCGCGCCCCGGCGGGCTGATGCGTTGGGCGCGCCCGCGCCGGGCCACGGCGGAGCTGGCCGAGCGGCTGGCGCTGCAACCGCCGATCCTGTCAAAGCGCGCGCGGGAATTCAGCGGCGGCAATCAGCAGAAGATCGTGATCGCCAAGGGGCTTTACGCCCAGGCCGACCTTTACATCTTCGTTGAACCCACCGTGGGCGTCGATATCGGGGCCAAGGCCAAGCTTTACGCAGTGATGCGCGAGCTTGCGGCAGAGGCGGCGGTGATCGTCATGTCCTCGGACGGGGACGAGGTCCATGGCCTCGCCGACCGGCTGATCGGGCTGTATCGCGGCGCGGTCGTCTATGACGCGCCAAACGGGCCGGGCGCGCGCGACCGGCTGCTGGCATCGGGCATGATGGGGAAACTGGCAGCATGACACAGCTATCGCTTCGCAATCCGCTGACGATCCGCATTGCGGCCTTCGTGGCGCTGGTGGTGCTGGTGGCGGTGATCTTTCACGCCACCGCGCCGAATTTCCTCAGCATGACCAACATCACCGCAATCTTCCGGCACATGTCGGCCTCGGGCGTGGCGGCATTGGGTCTGACCTTCGTAATCGTGGTCAGCCGGTTCGACCTGTCCTTTCCGGGCATCGCGAGTTTTGGGGCCATGACCATGGGCATGTTGATCGTGCTGGGCTATCCGCTCTGGCTCGCGATCTTTCTGGCCGTTGCCGCAGGCACGGTGCTGGGGCTGATCAACGGGGTCGCCATCGGCTATTTCAACCTGCCCGATATCGTCACCACCATCGCGGTGGGTTCGGTCGCCCTTGGCCTGTCCTTCCTTTACAGCGGCGGCATGACGCTGTCGGACAATTTCATGATGTCCGGCATTCTGGATGTGAATGACGCCAAGATCCTTGGGATTTCCGGCCCGGTCTTCATCATGGTCATGCTCTATCTTGCCGCAGGGATCGTGCTGCACGCCTCGCGCTTTGGCCGCGGGCTTTATGCCACCGGCGAGAATGCGGTCTCGGCGCATTATTCCGGCATCCGGGTCAAGGCGCTGATGGCCTTTGCTTTCGTGATGTGCGGCGCGCTTGCCTGCTGGGCGGCGGTGATGCTGTCGGCACAATCGGGGCGCTCGGACGTCACGGCGGGCAATGGGTTCCTGATGCCGGCCTATGCCTCGGTCTTCCTTGGTGCTGCGCTGTTCGGGCGGCCTTCGGCCCCTGCGACCTTCGCCGGGGCGCTGCTGATCTCGATCATCCTGAACGGCTGCACGCTGCTGGCCATTCCCTACTACTACAGCGACGCCATCATCAGCGCGATCCTGATCACAGCCATCGCCATCTTCGATCCCCGCATCGTGGCGGCCCTGCGCCGGGTCTTTGCCGGGCGCGGCACCCCTCGCCACAGCAAGGAGGCCTGATCCATGTCCGATACCATGCTTGTTTCCCGACAGCCCGCGCGCGGCCTCGATCTGGGTGGATTTCTCGCCCGCTATGGGTTCCTGCTGCTGCTGGTTCTGGCCATCATCGGGCTGTCCATCGCGATGCCCAACTTCCTTGACGGAAACAATGTGCAGCTGATGCTGCGCGGCATCGGCATCTCGGCGCTGATGTTTCTGGGCCTGACCTGGGTCATCGCCTCCGGCAAGATCGACGTGAGTTTCATGGACTGCGCGGCGCTGACCACCATGGTTTGCGCAAGCGTGGTCGCGGCAGGCCATGGCTGGCTGGCCGGAAGCCTGGCCGGTCTGGCGACCGGGGCGGTGCTGGGGGCGCTGAACGGGTTTCTGGTGGGCTATGCCGGCCTGCCGCCGCTGATCACCACCATCGCGACCGGCAGCCTGGCCAAATCGCTGGCCTGGGTGCTGGGGGCGGGGGCCTCGCTGCCGCTGGGCGGGCAGGGCGGCTTCGTTCACAGCTTCCTTGCGACCAGCGTGGGCGTCGTGCCGTTGCTGACCATCGTTACCGTCGCAATCTATGCCCTAGCCTGGTATGCGCAGGATCGCCTGACCTTCGGCCGCTACCTTTATGCGTTGGAACGCAATGAGCGCGCGGTGGTCGAGGCTGGCCTTTCGGCCCGCAAGATGACCCTGCAACTGTTCATCTTCTCCGGGCTTTGCGCCAGCGTTGCCGGTATCCTGCTGACCGCCAACCTCAATTCCGGGCAGCCTGCGCTTGGCGGCTCCTACTTCCTGGACGGGCTGACCGCCGTGCTGCTGGGGGCCATCGTGGTGAAGGTCGGCAAGACCAATGTCATCGGCACCTTTACCGGCGTCGCCTTCCTTGCGGTGCTGGTCAGTGCAGGTGCGATGCTGGGTTGGCAGAACTATGTCCGCGAGATCATCAAGGGCACGGCGCTGCTGCTCGGGGTGATCGTCATCTTCTCGCTGAAAAGGAGGGGCGGTCATGGCAAAACCCACTGATCCCGCCACGCAAGCCACACGGCCAAGCGGCACCGTTGCCATCATCGGAACCGGCTTCATCGGCCAATCCTGGGCCATCGTCTTTGCCCGTGCGGGGCTTGATGTGCGCCTTTACGACGCCGATGCCGCCCAGACCGCCAAGGCGCAGGACTATATCGCCCGCATGTTGCCCGAACTGGCACAGGCAGGGCTTCTGGGGACGGCCACGGCTGCTGAGGTGGGACAGCGGATCAGCGGTGCCACGACTTTGGCCGCAGTCCTGGACGGTGTGTTCTACGTCCAGGAAAACGCGCCGGAGCGGTTGGACATCAAGCGCAAGGTCTTTGCCGAACTTGATGCCGTGGCGGCACCGGACACGATCCTTGCCAGCTCAACCTCGGCGCTGCTGCCCTCCAGCTTTACCGCCGATCTGCCGGGTGCCGCGCGTTGCGTGGTGGCCCATCCGATCAACCCGCCGCATCTGGTGCCTGCGGTCGAGGTGGTTCCCGGCAGCGGCACGTCCGAGGACACCGTGGCGCGCACCGCCGATCTGATGCGCGCGGTCGGTCAGGCCACGGTCGTCATGCACAAGGAAATCGACGGTTTCATCGTGAACCGCCTGCAAGGGGCGCTGCTGCACGAGGCCTTCCGTCTGTTTGCCGATGGCTATGCCGATACGGAATCCATTGATGTCTGTGTGCGCGATGGTCTGGGGCTGCGCTGGTCCTTCATGGGACCATTCGAGACCATCGACCTGAACGCGCCCGGCGGCGTCACCGATTACATCGACCGCTATGGCCCGTTCTACCACCGGCTCTGGCCGGGGGCGGGCAATCTGCCGGACTGGCAGGCGGTCGGCGCTCAGGTGGAGCTGGAGCGCACCGCGCTGCTGCCCCGCAATGAGATGCCCGCTCGCCAGATCTGGCGCGACAGCAAACTGATCGAATTGGCTGCCGCAAGGTTGAAGCCGCAACAGGACGCAAAGTGAAGGCCTGAGAAAATGGCAAAAACGCCGAAAACCATCATCACCTGCGCCGTCACCGGCGCGATCCATACCCCTTCGATGTCGCCCTATCTGCCGGTCACGGCGGAAGAGATCGCCGCAGCCGCGATCGAGGCGGCGGAGGCCGGGGCGGCGATCGTCCACCTTCATGCCCGCGATCCCGAAACCGGCAAGCCCGATCAGACGCCCGAGGCCTTTGCCCCCTTCCTGCCGCGCATCAAGCAGGCAACGGACGCGGTCATCAATCTGACCAGCGGCGGCAGCCCCTTCATGAAGATCGAAGAGCGTATCCGCCCGGTGACCGAATTCAAGCCCGAGGTCGCCTCGATCAACATGGGGTCGATGAACTTTGCCTTCTTCCCGATGCTGGACCGTTTCAAGGAGTTCAAACATTCCTGGGAGGCCGAGCATCTGGAAGGCAGCCGCGATCTGGTCTTTCGCAACAGCTTCAAGGATATCGAATACGGGCTGCGCGAGATGGGCGATTGCGGCACGCGGTTCGAGTTCGAATGCTACGATATCAGCCATCTCTATAATCTTGCGCATTTCGCGGATCGCGGATTGGCAAAACCGCCCTTCTTCATCCAGAGCGTGTTTGGCCTGATGGGCGGGATCGGGGCGCATCCGGAAGACGTGGCGCATATGCGGCGCACGGCGGATCGGCTGTTTGGTGACGCCTATCAATGGTCGGTGCTGGGCGCCGGGCGCAACCAGATCCGTGTCGCCACCATGGCCGCGACCATGGGCGCGCATGTGCGGGTCGGGCTGGAGGACAGCCTGTGGATTTCGGCGGGCAAGCTGGCCGAAAGCAATGCCGAACAGGTGCGCAAGATCCGCGCCATCGTCGAAGAATTGGGCGGTTCCATCGCCACCCCGGCAGAGGCACGCGAGATCCTTGGCCTCAAGGGTGGCCACGACGTGAACTTCTGAAATCGCGCGCAAGGTGAAATTCTGGCAATCGAAGCGGAACCGACATAATCATGGAAGACAAGCCTCGTCCTCAGGTCAATATTTCTTCTTCAAACGAGTTGCATAGCTCCATGACGTCACGCTTTGCCGCACAGATCCGTCCTGCTTCCGGCCTTTCGGTGGTCGATTCCCGCAGTGTGCATGAACGCATTTACGACGAAGTTCGCATCGGCCTGTCACAAGGCCTGTTCACGCCGGGCCAGACCCTGACCACAAGGGGGCTGGCCGCCACCTTCGGCACCAGCGAAATGCCGGTGCGCGAGGCAATCCGCCGTCTTGTGGCCGAGAAATACATCGTCCAGATGTCAAACCGCAGCTATCAGGTGCCGACCATGGATGCGGATGCCTTCCGCGACGTGATCTCGGTCCGGATGGTGATGGAACGCTTCGCCGCGGCCGTTGCAGCCAGCAAGGCCAAGGCAGAGGATGTCGCAAGGCTGCGTGCCTTGAATGACAAGATGCGATTGGCCATCGAGGCGCATGACGGGCAGGAGACGCTGCGCCTGAACGAAGAGTTCCACTTCGCGGTCTATGCCGTGACGGGATCGGAGACGCTGCTTGACACCATCGAGACGCTTTGGAGCAGGTCCGGCCCCTATCTGGCGTCTGTTGTGATCCTTGATGGCGAGTTGAGCGTCTTTCACAAAGCCTTCGACATGCATAGCCGGCTGATCTCCGCGATTGAAAGCGGCGATCAGGGCGCGGCGGAAGAGGCTTTGGCCGCCGATGTGCGGTTCGCCGTCGAATGGTATCTTGAACGACGGAGTTGACGGGCTAAAGCGCGGCCCGCACCAATCGGGCCGGGCGCTGCATTGCGTGCATGGCGCATCGCCTGGCGCAAATGCGGAGAAAGGTCTGGGCCGGTCAAGCGAAGGCAGGGGCGGGGAGACCCCTGCCTTTGTTTTATGCGTGGCTTACGGCTGGAAGGGTTTGCAGGCCGCCGCATAGCTTTCAAGGCGACAGGTGACGCGCCAGATCAGCAGCGCCTCCGGCTCCAGCGGTTGATCGGCAAAGTCTTCGGCCCCCGGCAGGTGCTGCCAGATCAGCGGCAAGGGCAAGGTCTTGCCGCGCAGCGCGGTCAGAAGATTGGCCACCGCCGTCTCGGCTTGCGGATGGGTCCAGTAATAGCGGATCCGATCCGATAGCGAATAATGCCGCAGCAGGCGCTGCGCCGCGGTATCGCCCGGATAGTGGCGCAGCCAATGGCCCGGCTCTGCCAGCATCAGATCCTCCATCGCCTGCCAGAGCGGGCGCTGGCCATAGCCCGGCACCAGATCGGAGGCGATGAGATCCAGCGCATAAAGCGCCTCGCGCAGCACGAAGGTCAGCTCTGGCCCGACCTTGAGAATGGCAAAACCGTCCAGCACCAATGCGGCCAAGGGCGGCGTGCCCTGATAATCGGTCGAATGGGCCTCGAAGATCAGGCCGGGCTCATCGGCCAGCACCGCGACCAGATCGCGGGCGCGTTCGGGGGCATAGGTGATGACATTGTGATTGCCGAACTCGACGCCGGGCTGCACCACGACACCGATGGCGCGGTCCAGCATCGCGGCCAGCCCCGCATCGCTGAAGATGCGGCGATGCACGGCGATGGTCTGACGGGCCGCCGATGCAGCGGTCGGCTCGATCACGGTCAGGGCATGATCGGCACCACCGGGCGGCGGCACCTCCGTGCCGATGATATAGACCGGCATATCGCCGCTACCTGCGCGGGCGGCGTCTTCGGCGACCTGCGCCAGACGGGCCGCGCGATGCGCGGTGGTGGTGTCATCCAGCGCCTCGGGTTCGCCCGCGCAGCCCATCGAGGCATCGAGATGGATCTTGCGGAAACCGGCCGCGACGAAGGCCTGCATCATCTTGCAGGCCTCTTCCATCGCCTGTTCGGCGGGCAGATGGCGCCAGGGATTGGGACCAAGATGATCGCCACCAAGGATCACCTGATCCATCGGGCAGCCCTCTTGCAAGGCGATATCCGCGACCATACGGACGAAATCGGCGGGCTGCATTCCGGTATAGCCGCCCTGATGGTTCACCTGATTGCAGGTTGCCTCGATCAGCACCGGATCGCCGCTGGCTGCGCCACGGCGAAGGGCTGCGCGCAGCACAAGCGGATGCGCCGAACAGACCGAGGTGATGCCCCATGTGCGGCCCGCGTGATAGTCGCGGACCAGATCCAGCAGCACGCGCCCCATCACGCGACCTTCGGGGTTTCGATCATGAAACGGTCAAGCTCCGCCCGCGTGCCCGCCCCCTCCATCGGGCCAAGCCGCGTTACATTGCGCGCGCCTGCGGCGCAGCCATAGGCCAAGGCGGCCTCGATCCCAAGGCCAAGACGGCGCGCAGTCAGATAGGCCGCGCCAAAGCAATCGCCCGCCCCGGTCGGATCCACCTCGGTCACCTGAAAGGCCGGGTGATGGACCGATGCGCCATCGCGGGTGAAAACGGTCGCGCCGCGCGCGCCCTCCTTGAAGGCGATCTCTTTCACGCCGCGCGCGAACAGGCGGGCAATCGCGGCCTCATGGCCGGTGATGCCTGCCGCGCGTTCCACCTCATCGCCCGAGGGCAGCAGCAGGTCGGACAGTTCGACCAGCCGGGCAAAGCGCGCCTCGGTCTCGTCACTGTAGCGGATTTCCTTGCGCAGATTGGGGTCAAGCGACAGGGTACCGCCCTTTTCCTTGATCCGCAGCGCCGCGCGTTCGATCATTTCCGACACCTTCGGCATCGACAGCGCCAGACCCATGATATGGATATGGCCCGCGCGCTCCACCACTGCCTCGACCGCATCATTCCATTCGATGCGCGCGGCGGCCGAAGTGCCGGCATTATAGATAAAATCGCGATTGCCATCGGCGCGGTAGCGCACGAAGGCGCTGCCGGTCGGATAGACCGGATCGATATGGATGCCGGTGATATCGACGCCATCGGCGCGCAGCCGGTCGGTGTTCACCCGCCCGAAGTCATCATCACCCACGCCGCCGACCATCGCGGCCTGCCCGCCGAAGCGCCCGCATTGGTCGATGAATATCGCGGGGGCACCGCTGGGGAAAGGGCCGGTCAGCGGCTGGGCCTCAAGAAAGCCATTGCCGATAGTGGTGGCCATGATCTCCACAAGGATCTCGCCGATGCAGATCGTCGGGCCATTGGCATCGGGGGCAAGGATAGGTGTTTCGGACATGGGATGGGGCCTGAATTCAGGGTTGAGGGTCAGCCGGGCCTTTGTTAAGGCGCTGGTTTTCAAGCGAAAGAAAGCGGCGATGCAACATGCAGGCCGCGCCATAAGCCGCCCCACCGGACTGGTTCGGGTCCAGCTCGATACTGGGGCGCGGGAATTGCGGGGCCTGGGCCTCGGCCAAGAAGCGGTCGATCCGCGCCGCGATCAGCGGGTAAAGTGCGGCGACCGATCCCCCCAGCACGATGCGGTTCGGGTCCAGAACGCGCGCGACCTGCGTCAATAGGCTGGCAAGGCTACGGCCCCATTCATCGGCGACAGTCATTGCATGGGGGGCGTGGTCGGCCAGGTCGCGCAACAGATCGGAGAGGCTGCCTGCCGCATTGCCGGGCCGGGCACGATAGCGGGCCAGCAGGGTGTCGCGGCCGATCTCGCGTTCCACCGCGCGGCCATTCGTGCCGGGCAGCAGCATATGGCCGATCTCGCCCGCAAGGCCATGGCCGCCCCGGAACAGCTTGCCGTCGATGACGATGCCGCCGCCGACCCCGCTTTCCATCAGCAGAAACACCGTGACGCCGGAGCGTGAGGCCCCCGCCTTGTAGCCCTCACCAAAGGCAAAGGCATTGGCGTCGTTTTCCACCGCAATCGGAAGATCGGCGGGAAGGTGCGGCTGCGCCAGATCGGCGAGCGACACCTGACCCCAGCCCAGCAGCGGCGCGATCAGCAGGCGGCCCGCATTGTCGATCTGCGCTGGCGCAGAAAGGCCAAAGCCCCCGCAACGTGCCAGATCTTCGGGCGCGACATCCGACAGGGCTTGCCGAACGGCCCGTTCGACTGCCGCCTCCACCGGCGTTGCCGGGCCGTCAAACTCGGTCCGGCGGCTGCAAACCACATCGGCGGCCAGATCGATCATGGTCGTGGTGATATGCTCCACCCCGATCTCGGCCCCCAGAAAGCAGGTGGCATCGGGCACGAGTTCAAGCTGGATGCCGGGGCGGCCCGCGCGCAGGCGCTTGCCGTCATCGCCAAGACTGTCGACCGCCTCGACCTCGCGCAACAGACCCGCGGCCTGCAGTTCGGCGGCGATATCGCCGAGGGATGAGCGGTTCAACTGCATCCGCCGCGCCAGTTGCGCCTTGCTCAGCCGTCGCTCACGAAACAACAGATCCAGCACCGTCACAGCATTGCTGAACCGGATCCGGTGCGGCGAGGCGGGAAGGGGCGCGATATCGTCCATATATCCAATCCGTCGGCAGCAGGTGGGGGCGTGACACCCCCGTCTGTGCGGTGTCGTCAGGCGGTGCGGTTGGTCTGGCGTCGACGCTTGGCCTCGGCATATTTCAATTCGATAAACTGCTTCGCATGGGCTGCAAGCGGGTCGTTTTCGGTCCAGGTGTCCCGCCAGATGCCGCAGACCAGCGAAAGCCCCTCATCCACCACAGCGGTGGAGAAGCTTTCGAATACCACATCGCGGCTGTAATCGATCTCGACCAGCGCATCGAAGGTGCGGTCGAAATTGATCACGCCATCCCCCAGATAGCCGCGATTGCTTTCCCCGATATGGAAATAGCCGATCTTGTCGCCCGCCAGGCGGATCGCTGCGGCCGGATCGGCCTCTTCGATGTTCATGTGGAAGGTATCAAGGTGCAGGCGGACATGATCCGAGCCGGTATCGGCGATGAATTTCAGCCCCTGCGCGGTGGTGTTCAGCAGGTTGCTTTCAAAGCGGTTCACCACCTCCAGCACCAGATCGACGCCTGCGGCCCTGGCGATCTCGCCCGCCTCGGCAATCGCCTCGACCGAGTTTTTCCAACCATCGACCGAGGGCAGTGTGCCGTACTTGGTATGGGCGGAATACAGGATGCCGCCAAGCTTGTTGCCGCCGATATCACGCACGGCCTTGATTGCATCGGCCAGCGTCTGCTTGCCGCGCGCCACGATGTCCTTGTCGGTCGAGGACACGTCGTTTTGCAGGCCGAGGCCCATGGTCACGCCGATTTCCACGTCAAGGCTGCGCACCTTGGCCGATAGGCGGTCCAGGTCGAACAGTTCGGGGCGCAGATAGGCGAATTCGATGGTGCGGTAGCCGTGTTCGGCGGTCTTTTCCAGCGCCATCTCCAGGCCTTCCTGGGTCTGCCCGCCGGTCCAGACGAATGAATGGATGCCAAGTCTGCGCATGTTCCCCCCCCCCCCCCTTGAATGGATTCGATCTTATGTATTGTGTCTAATAAAGTTGTGACAAGCAACAAATCAATTCAACGCAAGATCAATCGCGCCGCAAGGGGGGCTGCGGTGGCCGGGGGGGCCGCCGGATCAATCTGCGGCATCTCTCGTTGGGACTGGTTCTTATGCGACTGCCCGGCGGCGACGGGGCAACAAATGGAGGGGCAGGGTGATCACGACGAGGCAGAGTGTGACAAGCACCACCCCCACCCAGCCGAGAATGGGCAGGCGTTCGCCCACGATCAGCACAGCAAAGACGGCGGCAACCACCGGCTCCAGCAGGGTCAGTGTGGTCGCCATGCTGACCGGCACCCGCGCCAGACCATAGCCAAAGCAGATGTAGCCCAGAAACATCGGCACCACGGCCATATAGATGCCGACCGCCGCATTGCCCCAGGAGGCCAGAAGCGGCCCGCCGCTCATCACCAGCACCGGCATCAGCAGCAGGCCACCAAGTCCGAAGGTTGCCCCCATCGCCACGCCTGATGGTGTGCCGCGCAGCATCATGCCCCGCGCGGTCCAGGAATACACCGCATAGGTCAGCCCGCCCAGCAGGCCAAGCCCCACGCCGATCATCACGGTCAGCGTGTCGCCGCCGCCCTGATGCCCCGCGCCTTCTGCGATGCAGATCAGCGCCATGCCGGTCAGCCCCATTGCGGCCCCTGCCATCCAGCGCCCGCTAAGGCCAGTGCGGTCGGCCAGATACTCGATCAACGCCGATAAAAGCGGTGCCGAGCCGATGGTGATGACGGTGCCAATGGTGACACCGGCCATCCGCATCGATCCGTAAAAGGCCAGCGGATAGATCATGACCGATACCCCGCCCAGCAAGAGCAAGCCTTTCTGCTGCCAAAGCTGTGCGGTGGCCCCGGCAATGCGGCGCGCCGCCAGCAATGCCTGCAACAGCCCGCCAACTCCCATGGCCGCCGCACCAATGGCGGCGGCGCTGACATCGGGTGCGAATGTTGCTGCGGTGCCCGTGGTGCCCCAGACCACCGAGGCAAAGAGAATGGCCAGAATACCGGCCGTCTGGTTCTGAGCGGTCATGTCAAAGCGGATCCAGCATATCGGTGACGATTTTGCGCGCAGCTTCCAGGCGGGTGCTGTCACCTTCCAATCCCGCGCGCACCATGGCCCCTTCCAAGAGAAAGGTCAGATGCGCGGCCATCTGGGCAAGGCGCGCGGGGTCATCGGCGATCAGCGCCGCCAGATGGGCAGTGACGATGGCCTCGACCTCTTCCTTGTGGCGGCGCACGGCGGCGCGGCCTTCGGTGCCTACCTCCAGCTCGGCTGCTGCATTCAGCAGGCCGCAGCCGCGAAAGCCATGTTCATAGGCTGCTTCGGCGTGATCCTGATAGGCGTCAAACACCGCAAGGATGCCCTGTTTCGGCCCCTTGGCCTGATCTCGTCTTGTGGCATAGAGGGCAAGCCATTCGGCGTGGCGCGCCTCGATATATTGCGCGATCAGATCGGCCTTGGAGCTGAAATTGTTGTAAAGGCTTTTGCGCGCCACCCCGGCGCGCTCGATCACGGCATCGATGCCGGTGCCGTTGATGCCATGGTCATAGAACAATGCCGCTGCCGCGCGCAAAAGCCGGTCGCGTGCGCTGTCTTTCGGTTGCGCGGGTATGGGCATGATGGCTCCAGATATAGGTAGATCGGTATACCTATGGCGCGCCCATCCCGCAAGATGCATCTGGCTATGACGGGTCGCCCTTCCGGGCGACCCAGATCGGGGTGTCTGGCCATGGCGCATTGATCTGGTTCAAGGACCGGGGGACACCACGGCCCCGCGTGATCGCGGCCGGCCTGCCGCCACTGTGCTGGCCTGAAGTGCTGGCTAGAGGTGGAAAGGAAGCTTTTCTGTAGTTGCGAATTATTCGCACTTGCGTTCCTGTAGCGGGCTGTTATCCCTTATTGCAAGTGAATCGCATCTGAGAGCGGAAACCGGAGGAAGCAGCCCATGTCGGCACGGAACACGCGCATTCTGGGGGCCGTCGCGGGGCTGGCACTGATGGCCGGGGCGGCGGATGCGCAGGAAGACCGCATGAAGGTGGTGACCACCTTCACCGTTCTGGCCGATATGGCGGCGCATGTGGCGGGGGATGCGGCCGATGTCGTCTCCATCACCAAGCCGGGGGCAGAGATCCATGGCTATGAGCCGACCCCGCAAGACATTGTTCGCGCGCAGGATGCCGACCTGATCCTGTGGAACGGCATGAATCTGGAACTGTGGTTCCAGCAATTCCTTGGCAATCTGCGCGATGTGCCCGCGGCCACGCTGACGGACGGGATCGAGCCGATCTCCATCGCCTCCGGCAGCTATCAGGGCAAGCCCAATCCACATGCCTGGATGGCTCTCGACAATGCCTTGATCTATATCGACAATATCGAACGGGCCTTTGCGGCGCAGGACCCGGCCAATGCCGCGACCTATGCCGCCAATGCGGCCGCTTACAAGGATCAGTTGCGCGCCACGCTGGAGCCTTTGCGCGCCGAAATCGCGCAGATCCCCGAAGCGGAGCGTTGGCTGGTGACCTGTGAAGGCGCGTTTTCCTACCTTGCCCGTGATTTCGGCCTGAAAGAGCTGTATCTCTGGCCGATGAACGCCGATCAGATGGGCACGCCGAAACAGGTGCGCGCGGTGATCGATGGCGTGCGCGAGAACAGTATTCCGGTGGTGTTCTGTGAAAGCACGGTGAACACGGCCCCCGCTGAACAGGTGGCGCGCGAAACCGGGGCGGCCTATGGTGGCGTGCTGTATGTCGACAGCCTGTCCGAGCCGGGTGGCCCGGTGCCCTCTTATCTGGATCTGCTGCGCGTCACCTCGGAAACTGTGGTGCGCGGGCTGACCGGTAAGACCGAATAAGCCGCTTGCAAGACCTGAGGCCCCCACCCGCCCGGGGTGGGGGCACCAGCATGGGGGCCGTCCCGTTCCGGCAGAAAGCGAAGATCATGACGACCAGTGAACCGAGTTTGCCGGAGATCGGCAAGGGCGATCCCGCAGGCGGCATCATGGCCCGCGATGTGACGGTCACCTATCGCAATGGCATGACCGCGCTGCGCAATGCCAGTTTCCAGATCCCCAAGGGCACGGTGACCGCACTGGTCGGCGTGAACGGCGCGGGGAAATCCACCTTGTTCAAGGCGATCATGGGTTTTGTGCCGGTCGCCCGGGGCGAGATCCGCCTGCTGGGCCTGACCGTGCGCGAGGCGTTGAAGCAGAACCTTGTCGCCTATGTCCCGCAGGCCGAGGAGGTCGACTGGTCCTTCCCGGTGCTGGTGGAAGACGTGGTGATGATGGGGCGCTATGGTCATATGGGTTTCCTGCG
The DNA here is from genome assembly GCF_008973825.1 of Gemmobacter serpentinus. Lineage (GTDB taxonomy): Bacteria > Pseudomonadota > Alphaproteobacteria > Rhodobacterales > Rhodobacteraceae > Gemmobacter > Gemmobacter serpentinus. The sequence goes on from NZ_WCHR01000018.1 coordinate 167,753, forward strand.
CCGCCCCGCGCCCACCGATCATGCGGCCGTGGATAGGGCACTGGCCCGCGTGAATATGCAGGATTACCGCCATCGCCAGATCGGTGAACTGTCAGGTGGTCAGAAAAAGCGGGTCTTTCTGGCGCGCGCGCTTGCACAGGACGGGCGGGTGATCCTGCTGGACGAGCCTTTCACCGGCGTCGATGTAAAGACCGAGGAACAGATCATCGCCCTGCTGCGCGAGTTGCGCGACGAGGGGCGGGTGATGCTGGTCTCCACCCACAACCTTGGCTCGGTGCCGGAGTTCTGCGACCGGGTGGTGCTGGTCAAGGGCACGGTTCTGGGCTTCGGCCCAACCGAAACCACCTTCACCCGCGACAATCTTGAGGCGGCCTTTGGCGGTGTGCTGCGCCATTTCACCCTTGGCGGCGATGCCCTGCATGATGATGACGATCCGCGCCATGTGACGATCCTGACCGATGATGAACGCCCGCTGGTCCATTACGATGGCCGCACCCGCACCCGCGACAGCGGGGGGGAGGGGGCGGCATGAGCGTTCTGCTGGAGCCGTTCTCTTACGGCTATATGACCAATGCGATGTGGGTTTCGGCCCTTGTCGGCGGCGTCTGTGCCTTTCTGTCCAGCTATCTGATGCTCAAGGGCTGGTCGCTGATCGGCGACGCGCTTTCGCATTCCGTGGTGCCCGGTGTCGCCGGGGCCTATATGCTGGGCCTGCCCTTCGCGCTTGGTGCCTTTCTGTCCGGGGGGCTCGCGGCGGCGGCAATGCTGTTCCTGTCGGATCGCTCGGGGCTGAAGGTTGATGTGGTGATCGGGCTGATCTTCACCAGCTTCTTCGGGCTGGGTCTGTTCATGGTCTCGATCAACCCCATGGCGATCTCGGTCCAGACCATCACCATGGGCAATATCCTTGCCATCACCCCCGGCGATACGCTGCAACTGGCCATCATCGGCTTTGTGTCTCTGGCGGTGCTGCTGCTGAAGTGGAAGGATCTGATGGTGGTGTTCTTCGATGAAAACCACGCGCGCTCCATCGGGTTGCGGCCCGGGGTGCTGAAGGGCGTGTTCTTCGTGCTGCTGTCGGCCTGCGTGGTGGCGGCGATGCAGACGGTCGGCGCTTTCCTCGTCATTGCCATGGTGGTGACACCGGGGGCGACCGCCTATCTGCTGTGCGACCGCTTCCCGCGCCTCATTGCGCTTTCGGTCGCCATCGGCACCGTGACCAGCTTTGTCGGTGCCTATCTCAGCTACTTTCTGGATGGCGCGACCGGCGGCATCATCGTCTGCCTGCAAACGCTGATTTTCCTCGCCGTCTTCACCTTCGCCCCGAAACATGGGCTTCTTGCCGCCCGTGCCAAGGCGCGCGCCGCCTTGCGCGAAGGGGATCTGGCATGATCGACCAGCTTTTGCTGCCCTTCCAGTTCGGCTTCATGCAGAACGCCTTTCTGATTGCCATCATGGTCGCGGTGCCGACCGCGCTGCTGTCATGCTTTCTGGTGTTGAAGGGCTGGGCCTTGATGGGCGATGCGGTCAGCCATGCGGTGCTGCCGGGCGTGGTGCTGGCCTATATCCTTGGCTTTCCGCTGATCCTTGGCGCGTTTATTGCGGGGATGATCACTGCGCTGATGGCCGGCTGGCTGGCCGAGAACAGCCGGGTGAAACAGGATACCGTGATGGGCGTCGTGTTCTCCGGCATGTTCGGGCTGGGGATCGTGCTTTACACCTCGATCACTTCGGACGCGCATCTCGATCACATCCTGTTCGGCAATATGCTGGGCGTGGGGGCGGATGATCTGTGGACGGCGGGCCTGATCGGGCTGGGGGTCACGCTGGCGCTGCTGCTGAAATGGAAGGACCTGATGCTGCACGCCTTTGACCCTGCGCAGGCGCGGACATCGGGTTTGGCCGTCGGGCTGCTGCATTATGGGCTTTTGACCGTGCTGTCGCTGACCATCGTTGCCACCATGTCGGCGACCGGGCTGATTTTGGCGGTGGGGCTGCTGATTGCGCCGGGGGCGATTGCCTTCCTGCTGACGCGGCGCTTCGGCCGGATGCTGGTTGTGGCGGTTGCGGTCTGCCTGATTGCCATGCTGGGCGGGGTCTATGCGAGCTTTTATCTGGATAGTGCGCCCGCGCCGACCGTGGTGCTCATCCTGACCGCGATGTTCCTGCTGGCCTTCCTGCGCCGCATTCGCTTGCAGGCGCGGGCCGAGGCGGCGGCGGAGTAATCCGCCGCCCGGCCGGGCTTATTCCGCGAGCACCTTGCGCCCGCGCGACTGGCGCTGCGTCAGGGGCGGCACCATACCTTCGGTCCAATAGGCGGCGGCATGGACCTCTGTAGATGCAAGGCCAAGCGCCGTGGCTTTCTGCCGGGCCATCTCGGCCTCGGCGCGGCCCCCGGCAAAGAACAGGAAGCGGTCTTCGCCGGGCAGGGTCAGCCCGTCCATCAGATCGACCAGGGCCTTGCCGCTGCTGCGCGGGACCCATGACACCACAAGCCCGGCAGGTGCCCTCACGTCTTGCGCATCGGCAGGGTCGGTGATCAACAGACGCGCCTCGCCGCGCGTCTCGGGCGCTGCCGCCTCGATGGCGCGCAGGATCACCGGCAGCGCCGTCTCGTCCCCGATCAGGCCAAGCCAGCCCGCCTGCTTCACGCCGCGCCCGCCGGGGCCAGTCAGCATCACCCTTGCTCCGGGCTGCACCTCTTCGCACCATTCTGTCACGCGCCCGCCATCATGCAGGAAAATGTCGAAGTCGATCCAGTCCGCATCCGGGCTGATCCTGCGCACCGTATAGGGCGGGCGGTGCCAGGCATCGATCCCGCCGGGCCAGTCTACCCCATGTTCGGTGGCGGTCGGCCAGGGCGCGCCCTCGGGGCCAAGCAACAGGCGGAAATGCAGCCCGCCCTTGGCGAAAGCGTCGAAATCCCCCGCCAGCCGCACGCGCTGGAACGAAGGCGAGATGCGGGTGGACGACACCAGTTTCGTGTCGATCAGCCGGGTCTTTCCGGCACCCGGTGCGGCCCCTTCCCAGATCAGCGGGGCAGAACCAGCGGCGGTGGCCAATGCGTCAATTGCCTCGCGCAGACCCTGTAGGGCCTCGGGGGTATCGGCGCTGACATGCAGATGCAGGCTGGCGTCGTCGAGATGTGCCTCGATCCGGCCATATTCGAGGATGACCGTGGCCGCGCCGCTGCTGCGCTGGACAGTTGCGCCGACGCTTTCGGCGGTCTTGCAGAAGCTGTCCAGCGTCGGTTCGGGTGGAAGGTGGATATGGGTGGTGATCTGAGCCATCGGATTTGCCTGTTCAAGATGCGAACATGTCCAATGGCTAACGGATCGGGGCGGGTAGCACGCAAAAGGCCGGTCGCCCCTTTGGCGTTTGGCGTCATGCTTGCGCTGCGGGTCGGCGGCGATCTTAGCCGGAATACCAGGGGATGCCACCGCAAAGCGCAAGGAGGTATGATCACGAGTTGCGGCGCACCTTCAGGCCGGATCAGGGCCAAGCGGCACGCCCTCAGCCTTGAACTGCGCGCGGATGCGGCTGGCTATGGCCACCGCACCGGGGCTGTCACCATGGACACAGATCGATTGCGCCTCAAGCGCGATCAGGCTGCCGTCACGGGCCTCGATCACCCCTTCACGCGCAAGGCGCAGCATACGGGCCGCGATCAGATCGGGGTCATGCAGCACCGCACCGGGCAGGTTGCGCGGCACCAATTGCCCATCAGGCAGATAGGCGCGATCGGCAAAGGCCTCGGCAATCACCGGCAGCCCCGCCACGCGGGCCTGTGCCAGCAGGGGCGATCCCGCCAGCATCATCAGCGGCAGCCGGGGCGTATGTGCCAGCAGGGCCGTGATCACCGCATCGCCTTGCGCGCCGCCCTGTGCCGCCGTGTTGTAAAGCGCGCCATGGGGTTTCACATAGGCGACCCTGCCGCCGGCCAGCCGCGCCAAAGCCTCCAGCGCGCCGATCTGGTAGACCAGCCCGGCGATCAGATCGGGGGAGGCCATATCCATCGCCCTCCGCCCGAATCCGGCCAGATCGGGATAGCCCGGATGCGCCCCAATGCGGATGCCGCGTGCCACCGCCTGCCGCAATGTGGCAAGGATCCCCGCCGGGTCACCGGCATGAAAGCCGCAGGCGATATTGGCCGAGCTGACGATATCCAGCATCGCCGCATCCTCGCCCATGCGCCACGCGCCGAAGCTTTCGCCCATATCGCAGTTCAGATCCAAACCACCCCTCCTGAACAGGTCATGACGTTGAGGTGTCGCGATCGGCCACGCAAAGTAAAGCCCAAGATGGGCGGGCATACCGGGCAATAGCGCGGTCTGCATCCAATCATGCCCGCCTGAGCCATCACGCGAACATGTCTCGCACAGCGGCGCGCAAACATGCCTGCAGGCGGCAGCGCGCAAATATGCCCGCGTGCGGGGGCACGCAAATATGACTGTCACAATTCTCTGGTTTTCTGCGCGCGCAAAGTGGTCGGTTTCGCCAGACTGTGGCGGCCCGGCCCGGATCTTGAGACGGGAAGCGGCAGATGACAGCATTTACGCATCCGGGGCATTTCTCCAGGGCAAGCCATGTCTCGGGCGAGGTGGATCCGCCCATGCCGCGTCAGCACCGGACGCTGTTCCTGTCGGACCTGCATCTGGGTGCCATCGGCGCGCGGGCGGATCTGATCCTCAGTTTCCTGCAGCACAATCAGGCGCAGCACTATGTGCTGGTCGGCGACATTCTTGACCTCTGGCACCCGGTGATCCCGCATTGGGGGCCAGAGACGCAGGCGGTGATCGACCATCTGGAGGCGCGGCGCGCGGCGGGGGCAGAACTGGTCTATCTGCGTGGCAATCATGACCCCGATCCCGCCACCGCCCCGCCGGGGCGGCGCATCCCGGTGCCCGCTCTGGCACATGCCGAACATGTCGGGGCCGATGGCCGCCGCTATCTGGTGATCCATGGGGATTGTCAGGATGTGCGCGTGCTGCGATCCCTGCTGCTGCGCCGCATCGGCAGCCGGATTGACGAACATCTGCGCCGGCTTGATCGCCGCCTGCGGCGGCGTTCCCGCGCGGCCCGCCCAGATCAGGCCAGCTGGGCAGAGCGGTTGATCGCGGGCTTCAATGGCTGGATCTATCGCAGCCGGGGATATGAGCGCCGCCTTGTCGCCCTTGCCCGGGCACGGGGCCTTGATGGTGTGATCTGCGGCCATTTCCACATCCCGGCGCTGCATGGCGATCATGGTCTGGTCTATGCCAATTGCGGCGACTGGGTCGATAGCCGCACGGCCATCACCGAGGATTTCAATGGCAGTCTGAAACTGGTCGCCTGGGCCGAGGCGCAGGCACAGGTCCGCGAAGGCACCGATCTTCGTCCCGGCTTCGCATCCGGGCTTCAGCCGCAAACGGGGGCGATGTGACCATGCTGGATGAGACGCTTGTGGTGATCGCGGGGCTGTTCCTGCTGGCCCATGCGGTGACCGTGGGGCTGTGCCTGCGCCGCATCCGGGTAGCGGCTGAGCCCGCGCCGGTCTCGGTCATCGGCCAGCCGCGTCTGACGCTGCTGCGCCCTGTCTGCGGGCTGGATCCGTATGATCCCGAAACACTGGAATCCTCGTTCCTGCAGGATTACCCGGATTACGAGATCATCTTCTGCGCGCCGTCCGAGGATGATCCGGCCGTCGCGCTGCTGCGGGGTCTGGCCGCGCGCTATCCGCATGTCCCTGCGCGCATCCTGACAGGGCAGGTGCCGCGCACCGGCAACCCCAAGCTCGACAATCTGTGGAAAGGCTGGGCGGCCGCAGATGCCGAATGGGTCTGCATGGCGGATGCCAATTTGCTGCTGCCGCGCGACTATCTGGCACGTGTCGTGGGCAGCTGGCGCGAGGGCACGGGGCTGGTCTCTTCGCCCGCATGGGGATCGGTGCCTGAGGGTTTTGCCGCAAGGTTGGAGGCTGCGTTTATGAACAGCAATCAGGCACGGCTTTTGCTTGCGGGGGATAGTCTGGATATGGGTTTTACCCAGGGCAAGACCATGTTCTGGAACCGGGCCATGCTGAACACGGCAGGCGGCCTTGCCGTGCTGGGCGAGCGTCTGGCCGAGGATGTGACCGCAACACAGGTTGTGCGCCGTCTGGGCCTGAAGGTGCGGCTGACGCCGATGCCCTTCGCCCAGCCTTTGGGGCGGCGTGATCTGCAACAGGTCTGGAACCGGCAATTGCGCTGGAGCCGGGTGCGCCGCGACGGCTTTGCCGGGCTGTTCCTGCTGGAGCCGGCCAATGGCGCGGTGCTGCCCCTGCTGCTTTTGCTGTTGGCCGGGGCCGGGCTGCCGCTGATCCTGACGGCGCTTGCGATCTGGTATGCTGCGGAATGGCTGTTGATGCGGCGCGCGGGCTGGCGCGCGGGCTGGCGCGATCTGGCGGTGCTGCCACTGCGCGATCTGGCGCTGCCGGTGCTATGGGCCGCGACCTTCCTGCGCAAAGGGATCACCTGGCGCGGCAAGGCGATGGAGCCGCCCGCGACCACCACGGCCATCGTGGAAGAAGCGCGCACATGACAGGCGCGGAAATATCGGCCATCGCCGCGCATTGGGGGCTGTGGGCGCTGATCCCGCTTGCGATCCTTGAAGGGCCGGTGATCAGCCTTGTCACCGGATGGCTGGTCAGCCTTGGCCTGGTCGGGCTGATGACGGGATTTACCCTGATCGTCATCGGCGATGTGCTGGGCGATTGCGTGCTGTACCTGATCGGGCGCGGCGGGGCACAGGGCATGGCCCGCTGGTTGCCCGCGCGGCTTTGCCCGCCGCGCAGTCGCGTGGTGCCTCTGATCCGGGGCTTCCGGCGCAACGGGGTGCGGCTGCTGGTCATGGGCAAGCTGACCCATGCCGCAGGCGCGCCGCTGCTGCTGGCGGCGGGCATGGCGCGGATGCCGCTGGGGCCGTTCCTTCTGGCCAATCTGCTGGCGGCGCTGCCCAAGGCCGCGCTGCTGATCGGGCTTGGCTATGCCTTTGGCGAGGCAGCTGAATCGATGCTGGATTGGGTGCTGGCGGGTGGGGCCGTGATCCTTGCACTGGCCGGTCTGGTCTGGCTGACCCGCCGCAGCACCCTGGTGCGGGCATGAGCGCGCCCGGCGTCACATGCCTGATCCCCGCCTGGAATGAGCGCGCGCGGATCGGCAATGTGCTGGCGGCGGTGAAGGATCACCCGCTGATCGCGCGGGTGCTGGTGGTGGATGACGGATCGACCGATGGCACCGCCGATCTGGTGCGCGGGCTGGGCGTCGATCTGCTGCAAAGCCAAAGTGTTCCGGGAAAAGCGGGCAATCTGGGTAAGACCGGCGCGCTGGCGCTTGGGCTGCGGGCGGTCGATACGCCGCTGGTCCTGCTGCTGGATGCCGATCTGATCGGGATCGATGCCGATGCGGTGACGCGGCTGATTGCGCCGGTGCAGACGGGCGCGGCCTCTGCCACCATCTCGCTGCGCGGCAACAGCCCGCTTCTCTGGCGGCTGATCGGGCTTGATTACATCTCGGGCGAGCGGGTCTTGCCGATGGCGCTGCTGCAACCCCGGCTGGAGGCTTTGACCCGCCTGCCGCGCTTCGGGTTCGAGGTGTTTTTGAACCGGATGCTGATTGCCGAAGGGCTGCGCGTGGCGGTGGTGCGCTGGCCGGATGTGGCCAGCCCCTCCAAGGCGGGCAAGCACGGGCTGTGGCGCGGCATCAAGGGCGATCTGGGCATGATGCGCGATATCTTTCGGACCATCCCGCCGCTGCAATGCCTGATGCAGATCGGACGCCTGCGCAGGTTGGCACGCTTAAGGCCGGAAGGCTGCCATGCTGCGGGTGTTGCGATTGGTCGAGGCCGCCTTTAGTCGGCACATCCTCGCGGCTGGCCAGCAACTGCGCGCGTGTGTCAGGGTGATCCACTCCGCGCAAGGCTGGCCCCATATTGGTGCCGCGCCTTGGGGGTGCATCGTGCCGGGCATCCCATCATGAAGCCGTGCTTGCACCTGTGCAGGCGCAGGTTCGGGCTGCAAACTTGGCGTGTTCCGTCCCCGTCATGGCTCAGGGCAATGTTCTGCCGAAATGACATGAAACCGATACAGCGGCGTTACGGCGCTGTCGCACGCCTTCCCTAAGGAATCGCGCAGACAGATTTCAGGAGATCCCATGACCGCCCGTCTGCTTTCCGCCGCCTCGGTGCTTGCGCTGCTGGCCAGCCCGGCCCTCGCCGACAGCTTCAACCGCATCGCTTCCTTCCCGGTCATCGCCAATATGGCGGCGGGCGAGGATACGGCCCGTGAATCCTCGGCCGAGATCATCTCGGTTTCCCAGGATGGCAATACGCTGATCTATACCGACAGCCCGCTGGGTGTGGTCGGCCTGATCGACATCACCGATGCGAAAGCCCCGAAACCGCTGGGCAATGTGGCGCTGAACGGTGAACCCACCACCGCCCATATCATCGGGGCCAAGGCCTTTGTCGGCGTCAATACCTCGGAAAGCTACACTGCGCCCTCGGGCCGGATTGCCGTGATCGATCTGAAAGAGGCCAGGGAAACCGCGTCTTGCGATCTGGGTGGCCAGCCGGATTCGGTGGCGATTGCCCCCGATGGCAGCTTTCTGGCCGTGGCCATCGAGAATGAGCGTGACGAGGAAGCCGGTGACGGTGGCCTGCCGCAAATGCCTGCGGGCTTTGTCGTGAAGCTGCCGCTGACAGGGGGCGAGGTCGATTGCGCCCAACTGCAAAAGATCGATCTGACCGGGCTTGCCACTGTCGGTGCTGAAGACCCGGAGCCGGAATTCGTTGATATCAACGAGGCTGGCGAGATCGTCGTGACCCTGCAGGAAAACAACCACATCGTCATCATCGGCGCGGATGGTAAGGTTGCCGCGCATTTCGAGGCCGGTTCGGTCGCGCTGGAAGGCGTCGATACCAAGACCGATGGAAAACTGGACTTCACCACCACCACCGATCCGATCGCCCGTGAACCCGATGGCGTGAAATGGATCGATGCCGATCACTTCGCCACCGCCAATGAAGGCGACTGGAAGGGCGGCAGCCGTGGTTTCACCATCTTCAAGAAAGATGGCACCGTGGTCTACGACTCTGGCGCCTCGCTGGAACATGCCATTGCCGAGATCGGCCACTATCCCGAGAAGCGTTCGCGCGCCAAGGGCGTGGAGATCGAAAGCATCGAATTCGCCCGTTTCGGTGAAACCCCGTATCTCTTTGTGGTGTCGGAGCGGTCCTCGGTCGTGGCCGTCTATGACGTGACCGATCTGGCCGCGCCGAAGCTGACCCAGATCCTGCCCTCGGGCATCAGCCCGGAAGGCACTGTGGCCATCCCCGCCCGCAACCTGTTGGTCACCGCCAACGAGGCCGATCTTGGCGAAGATGGTGCCGCACGCGCGCATGTCATGATCTATGAACTGTCTGACGCGGCCCCGGCCTATCCGATGCTGACCTCGGCCGGCAACGACCCGCTGATCGGCTGGGGCGCGCTTGGCGCGCTGGCTTCGGTGGAAGGGGTCGAGGGGCGTCTGTTTGCTGCCTCTGACAGCGTCTATTCGGCGATGCCCTCGATCTATGAGATCGACATCACCGCAAGCCCGGCCAGGATCGTCAAGCAGACCGTGGTCACCCGTGGTGGCAACCCGGCGCAACTGATGGATATCGAAGGGCTGACCTCGGATGGTGCGGGCGGCTTCTGGCTTGCCAATGAGGGCAATGCGGCCAAGCTGGTGCCCCATGCCATCCTCAATGTGAACGACAAGGGCGAGATCAAGAAAGAAATTGCCCTGCCGGAAGAGATCCTGCCGCATCAGACCCGCTTTGGCGCCGAAGGCATCGCCCGTGTCGGCAATGTGCTCTGGGTCGCGATGCAGCGCGAATGGGGCGATGATCCGAAGGGTCAGGTCAAGCTGCTGGCCTATGATCTGGACGCCGAGGAATGGAGCGCGGTGCGCTACCCGCTGGAGCCGAAAGGCGAAGGCTGGATGGGCCTGTCGGAAATCACCGTGCAGGGCGACCACGCCTATATCATCGAGCGGGACAACCTGATCGGCGACAAGGCGGTGGTGAAGAAGATCTTCCGCGTCAAGCTGGCCGATCTGAAGCCCGCCAAGCTGGGTGGCGAGCTGCCGGTCATCGCCAAGGAAGAGGTCCGTGACCTGATCCCGGACCTGAAGGCGCTGACCAATGGCTATGTCGTGGACAAGGTCGAAGGTCTGGCCTTTGACGCCGCTGGCAATGCCTGGGTGGTGACCGACAATGACGGCGTCGATGACAGCTCGGGCGAGACGCTGTTCTGGAACCTGGGCAAGCTCTGATCCAACCTCTTTACAGAATGTGCAGGGCCGCCTTCGGGCGGCCCTGTTCTGTTTGCGGGCCGCTGGAGGCGGGGCAGGGGAAGGAAATTCTCCGGGCATAAGGGCGCGGGAAATGCCGCCATCACCGGCGGCTGATCTACAGAATGGCCGCACAGGCAAATCTCGGTCAGGTTAGTCGTGAATGAGGCGGCAGCTTGCGGCCTTGCCCGATACAGTTTGAGAGAGCCAAAGCCATGACACTTCGCCGCCTTCCCGTCACTCTGACCCTTGCCGCGCTGCTGGCCGGTGTCTCGTTGCCCGCCTTCGCCGAGACGCTGCGCATCGGCTGGCAACAGATTGTTGAGCCCTCGCGCGTGCCGCAGGCCGACAAGACCTATGAGGGTGCGACCGGCGCCGAGGTCGAATGGCACCTGTTCGGCGGCGGTGCTGATGTGATTGCGGCGGTCGCCGCAGGCTCCATCGATATCGGCTATGTCGGTTCTTCGCCGTTGACCGCCGCCGCCTCGCAGGGGCTGCCGGTCGAGGCGATCTATATCGTCGGCAATATCGCCGAGGCCGAGGCGCTGGCGGTGAAGGGGATCGACAAGCCCGAAGACCTGAAGGGCAAGAAGATCGCAACGCCCTTCGTGTCGACCGCGCATTATTCGCTGCTGACGGCGCTGAAGCATTGGGGCGTGGCCCCGTCAGATGTCAGCCTGCTGAACCTGCGTCCGCAAGAAATTGCCGCCGCATGGGAGCGTGGCGATATCGACGGCGCCTATATCTGGGATCCGGTGCTGAACCAGATCAAGACCGCCGGCGGCACGGTTCTGGCCGACAGCTCCGCTGTGGCGGAATGGGGCGGGCCGACCTTTGACGCCTGGATCGTGCGCAAGGATTACGCCGAAAAGCATCCTGATATCGTGACGGCTTTCGTCAAGGTCACGGGCGACGCGACAGATGCCTATCTGGCGAACCCCGCCGCATGGGGCGCGGACAGCGCGCAGGCCGCCAAGATCGCAGAACTGACCGGCGCACCTGCCGCCGACGTGCCCGCGCTGCTGAAGGGCTATGTCTTCGCCGGTCTGAAGGATCAGACCTCTGACAAGTTCCTGGGCGGTGCCACGGCGCAGGCCATCAAGGCCACCGCCGCCTTCCTGCAAGAGCAGGGTGCCGCCACCGCGCTGGAGGATTATGCGGGCAATGTGAACGCCTCCTTCGCCGCAGCGGCACAGAAGTGAGGGGGACCGGGCTGGCATCCCTCCTCATGCCAGCCCGGTCATTTTGATCGCCATGCCATATTGAACGCCATGTCTGTTCTCAGTCTTTCACGGGTGTCGCTGCATTACGGCACCTCTTCCGCCCCGGTCCTGCAGGATCTGTCGCTGGATCTGCGGCGGGGCGAATTTGTCTCGGTGATCGGGCGGTCAGGCTCGGGCAAGACCTCGTTGCTCAATCTGGCGGCGGGGTTCGTGTCGCCCAGCACCGGCACGGTGCGCGTGGATGGCCGGGCGGTGACCGGGCCGGGGCCGGACCGCGCCGTGGTGTTTCAGGATGACGCGCTTTATCCGTGGCGGCGGGTCGAGGACAATGTGGCGCTGCCGCTGAAACTTGCGGGTGTCGGGCGCGATGAACGCCTGGCGCGTGCCCGCGACTGGCTGGCCGCGGTTGGCCTGGAAGGGCAGGGCGCCAAGCATGTCTGGCAGCTTTCCGGTGGTCAGCGCCAGCGGGTGGGCATCGCCCGTGCCCTCGCGTCTGAGCCCGAGTTTCTGCTGATGGACGAGCCGCTGGGCGCGCTGGATGCGATGACCCGCGATTTGATGCACGAGCTGTTGCTGAAACTGTGGCAGCGCAGCCATGCCGGGGCGATGCTGATCACCCATAGCGTCGAAGAGGCGCTGTTCCTTTCGACCTCGGTCCTTGTGCTGGCGCCCGATCCGGGCCGCGTGGTGCTGCAGGAGAGGTTCAGTTTTGGCCGCCGGTTTCTGGCCGGCGAAGACCCGCGCGCCTTGAAATCCGAACCTGCCTTTATCGCCGCGCGCGAGCGGCTTCTGGCGGCAATCTACATGAAGGAGGCCAGCAGGATGAAGAAGCAGGGCCATATGAAGGAGGTTGGCTGATGGTCGATCTTTCCGCCCCCGCCGCGCTGTCGGTCCCCGCCGCTGCATCCCGGCCCGGTCTGCGGCGTCTGCCGCTTGGGCTGGTGCTGGGGCTTGGCACGTTCGTGGCAGTCCTTTGCCTCTGGGTTCTGGCGTCGGCGCAGGGCTGGGCCTCGCCGGTGTTTCTGCCTGCGCCCGCCCGGGTCTGGGCGGCTTTGGTGCGGGTTGCGACCGAAGGCTATGCCAATGCGACGCTTTGGGGCCATATGGGCGCAAGCCTGTGGCGGGTATTTGCGGCACTGGTCTTCACCATGCTGATCGGCGTGCCGGTCGGGCTGATTATCGCCACATCGCGCATCGGGCGCGGCATCCTTGATCCGCTGGTCGAGTTCATCCGCCCCCTGCCGCCGCTGGCCTATCTGCCCCTCATCATCATCTGGTGCGGCATTGGCGAGCCCTCCAAGGTGCTGGTGATCGGCATCGCGATGCTGGCACCCATCGTGATTTCCACGGTCTCCGGTGCAAGGGCGGCATCGGAAAGCCAGATCCGCGCGGCGCAGGCCTTTGGCGCGACAAGGGTGCAACTGGTGCGCGAGGTGATGTTGCCTGCCGCGCTTCCCTCGATCTTCACCGGGATGCGGATCGCGCTTGGCGCGGGCTGGACCACGCTTGTCGCGGCAGAGTTGGTCGCCGCCACGCGGGGCCTGGGCTATATGATCCAGTCGGCGGCGCAGTTTCTGGTCACCGATATGGTGATCGCAGGGATCCTTGTCATTTCGGCGCTTGCCACGCTGTCGGAACTGGCGCTGCGCCTGACCGAACGGCGCTTCCTACCATGGATCGGCAAAAGCTGAGGAGCTCAGCCTTTCTGTGACGGGTTTGCCGCCAGCCAGTCGGCCAGCGCGGGGAAGTGCCTGCGCGGCCGCCCCTCGACCCGACGCCCATCGGTGGCGGGGGCCATGCACAGGGCGTTCAGCACTGCCTCTTGTGTGGTCTCTGCCGCAGCGCGGAAGGGCAGGTCGATCAGGTCATCGGACAGGCGGCGTTGGGTGGAAATGGCCTGTATGGGGGCGTGTTCCAGCGGATCTGCCGTGGTCAGGCACAGCGCGATATCACCCGAGCCATGGCCCCAGAATGCCCCGAGGCGCGCCAGCCCCGCCCCCGCCCGCCGCGCCACGCGCTGCAATTGCCGCGCATCCAGTGGCAGGTCGGTGGCAAGGATCACGATGACCGATCCGCGTTCGGGCAGGGCGGGGCCGCGTGGATCGGGGCGGCGGCCATCGGGCAGGATCAGATCGCCGCGCGCGCCGAAATTGGCCAGAACCAGCGCGCCAAGGGTGAACTCGGTATCGCCAATCGACATCCGGCGTGAGGCGCTGCCGATCCCGGCCTTGAAGCCAAAGGCGGTCATGCCGGTGCCCGCACCGACCGCGCCCTGTTGCACCGGGTCACCTGTCGCGTTGGCGATCGCGGTCATGGCATCTGCGGTGGTCACCGCCAGCGCCTGAATGTCGCTGATCGCCCCGTCGTTGCATTCCATCACCACCGGGTTCACCGTCGATGTTGCACGCCCGATTTCGGGATTGGCCGCAATGGCCCGCCGGATCAGCGCCTCGGAACAGGCCGCGATGCCAAAGGTATTGGTCAGCAGGATCGGAGTTTCCAAGGTGCCAAGCTCGGCCACCTGCATCAGCCCCGCCGATTTGCCAAAGCCATTGATCACCTCCACCCCCGCACGGGGTTTCAGGCGGAACAGATCCTCCGAATGGGGCAGGATCGCGGTCACCCCGGTTGCCAGATCGCCGCGCCGGATCGTGCAATGGCCCACATGCAGGCCCGGCACATCGCAGATGTCATTCTGCGGGCCAGTGATCTGCGGGCCAGTGATTGCGCCCGGCGGCATCAGACCCAGTTCACGGGCAGTCGGCATGGCGGTTCCTTTCCCGGCGCGGGATAACGTGGCGCAAAGGCTCAGAGCATCTCAGTGGCTCAGGGCTGCTTGTCATAGCGGATGCCGCGCGCCAGCCAGCAGCCAAGCGTCGCCCCGCTGACCGCGCCAGTTGCATCGCGATGCAACTGCAAGGTCCAGTCGCCGGGCGCCGGCGCATCCATCGACCGGCGGGTCACGATCAGCCACAGATCGGGCGCGGCGGGGCGCATGAGTTCCACCCGCCCCTCGCCAAGTGCGCCGCGGAACCAGACATAGCCCGCACCATCGCGCGCTTCGATCCGCATCTCAGCCCCGCCAAGCTCATCCGAAGTATAGCATCCGGCCAGCGGTGCCGGATCGGCAAAGGGTTCGGCCGTGACCGGCAGCAGGCGTTCGGTCAGGTTTTCCTGCGGGCGCTGCATGACCAGCGCGTCCCCGTCGCGGGTGATACGGGCAAGTGTGGAGACGAGCGTTGCACCCTCTGCCCGCAGGCCTTCGCTGCCGGTGCCGAAATGCAGCGTCGCGCCTTGTCGGGTCGGCTCGATCCGGGTGAACAGCCCGGTTTCCGCACCGATCCATTGCCCGGCCCAATCATCGGCGATCTGAGTGGCTGTCGGCTCTGTCTCGCCAAGGCCTGCACGCATCAGTCTTAGTGCTGCGCCATGCGCATCCCCATGATGGTTGAACATCACCACGACCGAAAGCCGCGCGTCCCGGCTGTTCATCCGGTGGCAGCGGAAGCCGCGCAGCGCACCACCATGGCTGGTCACCGCAAGGCCCGCGATCGTGCTGTGGCGCAGGCCAAAGCCATATTCGGCGGGCGTGCCATCGCGGAAGGTCTGCGGTGCCGCGATCCGACGATAGAGACTGTCCGCATCCGCGCGGGTCGTATCAATCCAGCCCTCATAGGCCAGCATATCATCCAGCGAGGCCGAGATCCCGGCATCGCCGGTCCAGGTGATGCCGTTCAGGGCGGGGAAATAGCCGCTGGCATCATTGCCCTCATAGCCGGTGACCCCATCTTCGGGGCGGCGGGTATCAGCGGTCAGCGTGGCGGTCTTCATGCCGGCCGGATCAAAGATATGGCGGCGATAGAGCTGGTCCAGCGGGATGCCGGTCGCCTCTTCGATCAGGTCGCTGAGCAGGCGGTAATTGACGTTGCAATAGGAATAGCGGGTGCCGGGGGCGAAATGGCCGCTGCGCATCGGGGCCATGATGCGGGCGGCATCGTCGCGCAGGAAGGCACCTTCTGCCTTGCCGCCATGCAGCACGGTCAGCGCCCAGTAATCGCGCAGGCCAGACTGGTTGTGGCACAGATCGAGGACGCCGGGCAGCTCGCCGGTGAAATTGGGCAGGGCGGCGCGGATGCCGGGTTCCAGAACTGACAGATCGGGACAGGCGGCCAGCATGGCAGCGCAGGTGAATTGCTTGCTGATCGAACAGATCGGCAGCCGGGTTTCTGCCGTCATCGGGTCACGGCTGTCGAGATCGGCATAGCCCCATGCCGCGCGCGCCACGATCCGGCCATCGACCATGACGCCCGCCACGCCCCCCGGGCCGGGGTAATGCTGTGGCAGGCGGGCAAAGACCTGTTCAATGGCGGCAAGATCGACCTTGGGCGTCATGGCTTCCCTCTGTTCGGCGCATGGATCGCCCAAGGCATAATCGTTGCCCGCGCCGGGGGGAAGCATCTGACGCGCCAAAGCCCGCCGCCAGATGCATCACATCATCGGCGGCGAGGGCGCGGGCTAGGTCTGGGGCGTGCATGGACAGGCCCGCCCGTCATACACGCGCTCTGGCCGGTCATGCGACCGGATCGATGCCGGGCAGGTCGGGGCCGACCGGCACGATGCCGGTGGGGTTCAGCTTTTTGATCGAGTAATAGCCGCGCTTGATATGGTCGATGCTGACCGTCTCGCGGATGCCCGGCAGGTTCAGCACCCGCAATTGATAGGCTTGCAAGGCCGGGTAATCCGAGATGCGGCGCAGGTTTGTCTTGAACAGCCCGTGATAGGCGGCATCAAACCGGATCAGCGTGACGAACAGCCGGATATCGGCCTCGGTAAAGGTCTCGCCCATCAGCCATGGCCCGCCCGATGCCAGATGTGCCTCAAGCGTGTCCAGTTCGTCAAAGACGTCGCGGAACGCCTCTTCATCGGCGACCTGGGTGGTGGCAAAGCCCGCGCGGTAAACGCCGTTGTTCAGACGTGGATAGATGCGGTCGTTCAGCGCATCGATCCCGGCCCGCAGCGCCTGCGGGTAAAGGTCGGGGCCGGAGGCCAACGCGCCGAAGCCGCTGTTGAAGATGCGCAGGATATCGGCGGATTCGTTGTTCACGATGGTGCCGGTCTTCTTGTCCCACAGCACCGGCACCGTAGCCCGGCCCGAGACCTGCGGATCGGCCTTGGTATAGATCTGATGCATCCATTCCGCGCCATTTACCGGGTCGGGTGTGGCAAAGCGCCAGCCCTGATCGCCCAGTTCGGGCTCCACGATGGAAAGAGAGATGACATCCTCCAACCCCTTCAGCTTGCGCGCGATCAGCGTGCGCGAGGCCCAGGGGCAGATCAGCGCGACGTAAAGGTGATAGCGCCCGGCCTCGGCCGCAAAGCCCGCAGCCCCTGTCGGACCTGCCGCGCCATCCGGGGTGATCCAGTTGCGGAAACTGGAGGTCTGGCGCACGAAACCGCCCTTGGCATCGGTGGCCTGCACCGGCTGCCAGTCCTCTGTCCATTGACCATTCACAAGCATCGCAACCTCCGGGATGCAGAAAAAGGGGCGTGGTGCAAGACGCACGCCCCTGCCGATATCGGGTAAAGTGGCGCGACAGGTCAATCGCGCGTGGCGCACCGAAGCTGTGCGCGGCAGCCCTCAGGCGGCAAGGTGGCGGGCGATACGCCAGCCCATGACCATTGCCGGGCCGATGGTGGTGCCCGGCCCCGGATAGGTGCCCCGGAACATCGATGTCGCATCATTGCCGCAGGCAAAAAGCCCGGGGATCGGTGCCCCGGCCTGATCCAGCACCGCGCCATCCGGGGTGATCGACAGGCCGCCGCTGCCTGCCAGATCGACCGGCACGACCTTCAGCGCGTAGAACGGGGCCTTGTTCAACGGTCCAAGGCAGGGGTTGCCCTGAATACCGGGATCGCCGTTGAATCGGTTCATCACCGATGTGCCGCGTCCGAAATCGGCATCCACCCCGCTGGCGGCAAAGCGGTTATTGGCCGCCACGCTTTCGGCAAGGCCCGTCGCATCGACGCCGATGCGCTGCGCAAGTTCGGCCAATGTCGCGGCCTTGGTCAGATAGCCCTTGCGCAAAAGCGATCCCAATCCGCGCCCGCCCGGCAGCACCAGCCCCAGCCCATAAGTGCGGATGAAGGGATCATCGACCACCAGCCAGGCTTCGGACAGGCCCGCGCGCAGCATCCCCATACAGAAATCGTGATAGCTGTCGGATTCATTGACAAAGCGCCGCCCATCGGCCCCAACCGCGATCAGCCCGGGCTTGGCCCGATCCAGCAGGATATGCGGCCAGATCCCTGTGCTGCCATCGCTCCGTTTCAGCATGGAACAGGGCATCCACAGGCCGGCACTGTCGCAGCCATTGTCGACCGCAGCCCCCAGCCTGGCCTCGGCCATGCTGACGCCATCGCCGGTATCCCCCGGCGCGGCCTGACTGACCTTGGCGATTTGCGAAGGGAACAGCCGCGCGCGCAGATCCTTGTTCCAGCCGATGCCGCCGGTGGCCAGCACCACGCCCCGGCGGGCCCTCACCCGGCGCGGGCCATTGGCGGTGGTGACGACGGCACCGATCACACCGCCTGTCTCATCGCGGATGAAATCCGACAGCGGGCTGTCAAACCAGATCGGCACGCCGCGCTTGCGCAGGCTATAGAACAGCCGCCCCACAAGCGCATTGCCCATCAGCAGACGCGTTCCGCGCTTGTGTCGTAGCCGGTCGCGGAAATAGGGCAGCACCACGCGCATCGTGGTCTTGAAATTGGCAAGGCTGGCAAAGGGCTTCAGCAAGGCGCCAAGTTCGGCCCGGCCAACCATCATGCCACCCAGCCCCATGAAGACGGCATGGGGCGGGCGGACACGCGCGAAATCATTGCCAAGCAGGCGGCCGTCGAATTCCACCGGCGACAGCGCCCGCCCGCCATAGCCCGAACCGGGTCCATCCAGGTAATCGGGATGGGCGGCGGCGGGGGCAAAGCGCACCTCGGAATGTGCCACCAGATCCGAAATCGCGGCATCGCCCGAGGCCAGGAACGCGGCCCTGACCGTATCGCCACCGCGATTGCCGACGACATGCTGCAGAAAGCGCGCGGCATCCTCGGCACTGTCATCCAGGCCGGCGGCGCGGGCAAGGCTGGTGCCCGGCACCCATGTCGTGCCGCCCGAGGTGGAGGTGGTGCCGCCAACCATATCGGTCTTCTCGCAAAGCAGCACCTTCAGCCCCGCGATCGCGCCGGAGAGTGCCGCGGTCATGCCGCCCGCGCCCGCGCCGAAGACCAGAAGGTCCACCTCTTCGTCGAATGCTGCGCCCATGGCCTGCCCATCCCCTGCTGCCTGTCTGGATTCTGCGCGGAAACTTGCACAGAATGCAGATAAATGGAAGATGTTTTGAAAGTTGAATGATATTCAGCATAATGTGGCAAAGGGGGATGACATGGCGACGATTCTGGTTGTGGGGGGCACGGGATTCATCGGGCGCCGCGTGGTGGTGCAACTGATCGCGGCGGGCGCGGTGCCGCGCGTCTTCGATCTGCCGCAGGCGATTGCGCGCTATCAGGCCCCTGCGGGTTGCGACGTGGTCTTGGGCGACGCGGTGCAGGCTGATGACATTGCCCGGGCCGCAGAAGGCTGCGCCGGGATCGTGCATCTTGCCGGGATCATGA
Source organism: Gemmobacter serpentinus (assembly GCF_008973825.1). Classification (GTDB taxonomy): domain Bacteria; phylum Pseudomonadota; class Alphaproteobacteria; order Rhodobacterales; family Rhodobacteraceae; genus Gemmobacter; species Gemmobacter serpentinus. The sequence goes on from NZ_WCHR01000018.1 coordinate 186,993, forward strand.
CCGTCGATTGCGCCGCCAATCCGGCGCGGGCCATCGATGTGAACCTTGTGACCAGCCTGAACGTCTTGCAGGCGGCGGCAAGGTGGAAGATCCCCGTGGCCTATCTGGGCACTGCCGGTGTCTTTGGTCCTGACAGTGCGACGCATCCCAAACCGATGACGGTCTATGGCGTGACCAAGCTTGCCGTCGAAGGGCTGGCGCGGGTCTTTGCCGCCGATCATGGCGTCAGCAGTCTGGGGTTGCGGCCCTATATCGTCTACGGCCCCGGCATCAGCAGCGGCATTGCCGCTGGGCCGTCGATCGCACTTGCGGCCTCGGTCACGCGTGAAGCGGCGATGATCCGGTTTTCGGGCCGGGTGGGCTTTGTCCACGTTGATGATGTGGCGCGCTTGCTGGTTGCGGGGGCCTTGCATCCAGCCCCCGGCGCGCATGTGCTGACCATGGCGGGCGATACGCAGGAGATGACGGATTTCGTGGCGGAACTTGCCCGTCAAAGCGGCTGGGATGGCATCGGCATCGAGGGGCCGCCGCTGCGCATCCCCGCTGATCTGGCCAGCGACCCGGTGCCCGCAGATTATGGCTCGCAGCCGGTGACCCGGCTGGCAGAGGGGATCGCCGCGACGCTGGCCGAGTTGCGGGCCAAGTAGCCAGGGCGCCCGCAATCATGGGCTTCCAGTCATCGGCCCGGAGATCAAGGGCCAGTCACTGACGCATCAGTAGCTCGGCATTCCGGCAGGGCGGGCATCGCGCTTTTGCGCGGCAATGCGGAAGGGCGCATTGGGGGCACCATAACCCGCATAGCGGCCCTGCCGCTGCACCACCTCCAGAAACAGCCCGCCCGGCTGGGCCTGACAGTAGAATTGCAGAAAGCCGCCAGTCGCATCCTCGTCATACATGATGTTGCGGGCGCGCAGGGCAGCGGTCAGGTCGGGATCAAGGCCAAAGCGCGCCTCCATATCGGCATAGTAATTCGCGCCGATCTGCAACAAGGGGAAGCCGCGCGCCGCCATCGCATCGGCGCTGGCCAGAATATCGCGGCTCGCAAAGGCGATATGCTGGACCGAAGCGCCGAAAGTATCCTCGATGAACCGCCCGGCCAGCGTGCGTCGCGCCTCGGCCCCGTTCAGGGTGACGCGCAACCCGCCGCTTTCCACCGCCTGACTGCGCACCAGCCCGTCGGGGTCGATCACATCGACCATCGGGGTTTTCGCCGCATCGAAGATTGTGGTGTAAAACAGGCTCCAGCTCAGCATTTCGTCATAGGCCATGGTCTGGCCCAGATGGTCGATGCCGGTCAGGCCCGCGCCCTCGGGGGCATCCGTCCCCGGGGCAAGATCAAAGTCAACCTCCCAGATCCGGGCGAGATCGGAGCGGCGATCCAGAAAGCGGATCACACTGCCGCCGACACCGCGAATGCCGGGGATCGACAGTTCCGACGGACCATGAGGGGCCTGATGCGGCTGCGCCCCAAGCGCGAGGGCACGGGCCTGCGCGGCCTGGGCATCCGGCACCAGCAGGCCCACTTCGGATACCCCGGTGCCATGCGTGGCCCATGCCTTATGGGCAAAGCCCTCTTCCTCGGCATTGACCAGCACATTGGCGCCGCCCTGGCGCCAGAGCGTGACACGCTTGCTGCGGTGCTGGCCTGCGCGGGCAAAGCCTGCGGCCCCCAGCAGGGCCTCCAGGGGGGCTGCCTCTTTCGCGCTGGTGGCAAATTCGATGAACTCGACCCGATCCACCTTTTGCGGGGCAGGGAAGGCAGGCAAGGCCGGTTCCAGTGCGGGTTCGGTCCGGCGCACGCGGTCCATCAGGGCGACAAGGCTGCGATGCCCGTCGCGCGCCACCTGCCGGGGCAGACCGGCGCGGAACTGATCGTTGAAAATCTCAAGGCTCAGCGGCCCGCGATAACCGGTGGCCAGCACGGCGCGGGTAAAGGCTGTGACATCCAGATCGCCCTCGCCCGGCATATTGCGGAAGTGCCGCGACCAATAGAGCAAATCCATCTCGATGGCGGGCGCATCGGCCAACTGCACGAAGAATACCTTGTCGCCGGGAATGCGCCGGATCGTTTCGGGGTCGAGCTTGCGGCCAAGCGTGTGGAAACTGTCCAGGATCAGCCCGATATTGGGGTGATCGGCGCGGCGCACCACCTCCCATGCGTCGCGGTGATCGTTCACATGGCGCCCCCAGCACAACGCCTCATAGCCGACACGGATGCCATAGCCTGCGGCGATCTCACCCAGTTCCCGGAAATCGGCGGCGGCGCGGTCGATTCCGCCCATGGCCTGCGGATGTGTGGAGGAGCAGAACAGCACCAGATCGGTGCCAAGTTCCGTCATCAGGTCGAACTTGCGGCGGGCGCGGGCAAAGGCGCGGCTGCGTTGCGGCTCGGGCAGCCCTTCAAAATCGCGGAAGGGCTGGAACAGCGTGATTTCCAACTCGTGATCGCGCACCATGCGCCCGACCTCGCGGGGGGTGAAGTCCGAGGCCAGGAAATCCTGCTCGAAGATCTCGATCCCGTCAAAGCCCGCCTGCTGGATCGCGGCGAGCTTTTCGGTGAATGTGCCGGAAATCGATACGGTGGCAATCGAGGTTTTCATGCGCCCCTCCCATCAAGGATGGGCGCATGATCGTTGATTTCATGAATAACGCCTAATGCCGATACATCGACCATCGGAACATCAGGTTAATCATGGTCAGTAGGGCAGGCCGACATAATTCTCGGCCAAGGCGGTCTGGGCGGCCACCGATCCCGCCAGATATTCGACCTCGGCCCCTTGCATCCGGGCGAGGAATGCGCCCTCTGCCGGGAAGCTGTGCAGCATCCGCGTCATCGACCAGGAAAACCGCGAGGCCTTCCAGACCCGGGCCAGGGCCTGCGCCGAATAGCCCGCAAGCGGCGCTTCATCGCCCTGATATTGTGCGATCAATGCCTGGCTGAGATACCAGACGTCCGATGCCGCGAGGTTCAGCCCCTTGGCGCCGGTGGGGGGCACGATATGGGCGGCGTCACCCGCGAGGAACAGCCGCCCCCAGCTCATCGGTTCGGATATGAAGCTGCGCAGCGGCGCGATGGATTTCTCGATCGACGGGCCGGTCGCAAGTTGCTCCGCCAGCTCGGGGGGCAGGCGACGGCGCAGTTCTTTCCAGAAGGCCTCGTCGCTCCAGTCCTCGACGCGGTCGGTCAGTGGCACTTGCAGGTAATGGCGGCTGAGACCTGCGTTGCGCATGGAACAAAGGGCAAAGCCGCGTTCATGCCCGGCATAGACCAGTTCATGTTGCAGCGGCGCGGTATGGGACAGGATGCCAAGCCAGCCAAAGGGATAGACATGTTCGAACTGGCGGCGCAGGCGTTCGGGGATGGTGCGGCGGCTGACACCGTGAAAGCCGTCGCAGCCTGCGATGTAATCGCAATCAATGCGCTTGTCCTGCCCCTGATGGCGGAAGGTGACGAAGGGCGCATCGCCCTTGGCACCATGGATGGTGACACCCTCGGCCTCGTGCAGAACAGGTGCCCCCATCGCCTCCAGCGCGTCATAAAGATCGCGCGTCACCTCGGTCTGGCCATAGATGGTGACGCTTTTGCCGGTCAGCGCCTTGAAGTCGATATGAACCCGCTGGCCATGCGCCACGATCAGCGTGCCGTCATGGACAAACCCTTCGGCGTCAAGTCGCTGCCCGACGCCCGCGGCGCGCAGGATATCGACCAGCCCCTGTTCCAGCACGCCCGCCCGGATGCGGGCCAGAACGTAGTCGCGGCTGCGCTGTTCCAGCACGACCGCATCAATCCCGGCGCGGCGCAGAAGAAGGCACAGCAACAGCCCCGAAGGGCCGCCGCCGATGATGCAGACTTGATGACGCATGATAGTCTCCGGGATCAAAGCGGTGAGAAGGCAAGCGGACGCAGCAGATTGTGTTGCGCGCCGGATATAGGCGGCAGGGCGGCCAGCGGATCGGCGGCGCGCGGCAGCAAGGCCATGGGGCGCGGATCACCCGAAAGCGGCTGAAACTGCGCCAGGGCCGCATCGGGCAGCGCCCCTTCGTGGCTGGCCAGCACCAGCCCCGCGCAATCGGGTGCCATCAGCGGGCTACCGGGCGCGCGGGCGGGATGCAGGCGGCGGCGCATGGCAAGCGCCGCGTCATATGCGGCTGAGGATCGCGTAAGATGCAGCAGGCGGTTTTCCTGTTCCTGCACCAGCGCAAAGGCCTGCGGGATGAAACCTTTGGTCCAGCCCTCTTCCTGCGCCAGACCGGCCCGTGCGGCCTCGCGCTCGGCCCAATCGGCATAGGCCCACAGGTGATGGATCACGTTCAGCCCGCCGCTTTCGGCCAGCCAGTAGCCCATCAGCGGCAGATGCCGGGTGACCAGCGGCAGGCCCTGATCTGCCAGCAGCGCCAGATAGTCGATCGCCGCACCGGGCTTCAGCCGGTAGCTTCGCCATTCATGGATCATCGCCATCCTCCCTCTGGCCCCTGCATGGCCGAAGGCGGGGCATCCGGGAAATGGACCGGGCGTCGGAAAGATTGGACGATTCCCGGACCTCAGCCCTCTGGCTGGGCTTGCTTGCGGAAATTGCCCGGCGAGAGGCCGACCCGCTGGGTGAAGAAGCGGTTGAAATAGGCGGGATCATCAAAGCCGGTCAGATGCGCCACCTGCGCCACGCTGCTTTCGGTATAGATCAGATAGCGCTTTGCCTCGGTGATGAGGCGGGCATAAAGCAGCTCTGACGCGGTCTTGTCGGCCCGCGCCTTGCAGGCGGCGTTCAGACGGGCCGGAGTTACGGCAAGTTCGCCCGCATAGAAGGACAGCGCGCGCTCTTGGCGGAAATGCTGTTCCAGCAGCGCGCGGTAGCGCATCACAAGATCATGGTCGCGGTCCGGCAGGGCGGTGGCCTGATCCTGTTCGGTGATCGACAGCCGCAGCAGGATCACCAGAACGCGCATGAACTGCGCCATGATCGCGGTGCGCCGCCCCGGCGAGGACCAGATGAATTCCTGATGCAGCCAGTCGAAGGTGTCGATGACGGCATCGAGGTTCAGCCCGGACCCCGCCACCGGATAGACGGCGGGGCGCGCGGCCACCTCGGCCAGACGCGGGTCGGTCGCGGTGGCGGCGCGCAGGCAACCAAGTGCTGCCGTCACCACATAGCCATCGGTGCCGGGCTGAAAATCGATCTGATGCACGATCCCTGCCGGGATACAGAGCAGCACGGGGGCCGTGAAATCCTGCTGGCGTTCCTCCATCCTGATGGTGCCGCCACCGTCGCGCAGCAGCAGGACCTGCATGTGATCGGGATGGGAATGGGGACGAATCCTCCAATCATTCGGGCCGGAGCGGTCGCGGATCGGTTCGATATGCAGCAGGTCCAGTTCGACATCCGCGCCCTGATCGCCATAAAGATAATAGCGCGGGATGGCCCTTGGCCCGGTCGCGCCCCGTGATGCCGCCATGCTGCCCCCCTCTCGCAATACGCCTGACGAATTGTGCAAGAATTGGCGGGCAGCGTCCATTGGTTCCGCCCCATCCACCCGGCTAGTCAGGGTGCAGCGAAACAGGAAGGGGGGCCGCGCCATGGAACGCAGCTATGATGTGCTGGTCGTGGGGTCAGGGGCCGGGGGGCTGGCCACCGCGATCACCGCCAAGAAGCACGGGCTTTCGGTGCTGGTTATCGAGAAAGAGCCGGTCTTTGGCGGAACCACCGCCTTCTCCGGCGGGGTCTTGTGGATCCCCGGCAACCGGCATGGGCGGGTGAATAACCCGGGTGACAGCCGCGCGGCCGCGCGCAGCTATCTTCAGGCCGAGACCGGAAATTTCTACCAGCCCGAGGCGGTGGAGGCCTTTCTGGAGGCGGGCCCCCGGATGCTCGATTGGTTCGAGCGCGAGACGGCGGTGAAATTCGTGCCGACGCTTTATCCCGACTATCACCCGACAGTCACCGGCGGCGTGGATGTCGGGCGGTCGGTGCTGGCCGCGCCCTTTGACAGCAGCAGCCTTGGCCCGAACCTGAAACGGCTGCGTCCGCCGCTTTCGACCATCACCTTCATGGGGATGATGTTCAATTCATCAAATGCTGACATCAAGCATTTCTTCAATGCCACCAAATCGCTGGTCTCGTTTGGCTATGTCGCGAAACGCCTTGCCGCCCATGCGCTGGAGGTGGCACGGCACGGGCGCGGGGTGCAGGTCACATCGGGCAATGCGCTGGCGGCGCGGTTGGCCCAGACCTGTTTTGATCTTGGCATCGAGATCCAGACCGACACGCCCGCGCTGCGGCTGTTGCAGGCCGACGGGCGGGTGACCGGGGTCGAGACGCCCAAGGGCGCGATCACCGCAAGCCGGGGCGTGGTGCTGGCCTGCGGTGGCTATGCGCAGGATCTGGCGCGCCGCGCCGGGGTCTATGCCCATCTGAAGGCGGGCGGCACCCATCACAGCCCGGTGCCTTCCGGCAATACTGGTGACGGGATCCGGCTGGCCGAGGCGGTGGGCGGATCGTTTGACGCCGAATTTGCCGAGCCAGCGGCCTGGATGCCGGTCAGCCTTGTGCCGGGGCAGGGGGTGTTCCCGCATCTGCTGGACCGCTACAAGCCCGGCATGATCGCGGTGGGGGCGGATGGGCACCGCTTCACCAATGAAAGCGAAAGCTATCATGATGTGGGCGCGGCGATGGTGGCGCAGCGACAGGCGGGGGGCGATGCCTCATGCTGGCTGATCTGCGATCATCGCACCATCCGCAAATACGGGCTGGGGCACGCCAAGCCCGCGCCGATGCCGCTCTGGCTCTGGACGCGGAATGGCTATCTGAAAAAGGGCCGGACGCTGGCCGATCTGGCCCGCGTCTGCGGTCTGCCCGCAGCGGGGCTGGTAGCCACGGTGGCCGCCTATAATCGCAATGCGGTGCAGGGGCGTGATCCGGCCTTCCATCGGGGCGAAACCAGCTTCAACCGCTATCTGGCCGATCCCGATCACAAGCCCAACCCTTGTGTGGCACCCCTGGAAAAGGGGCCGTTCTATGCGGTGAAGATGGAAATGGGCGATCTGGGCACCTTTGACGGGTTGAAGACCACGGTGGAGGGCGCGGTGACCGACCGCGCTGGCACGCCGATTGCCGGGCTTTTCGCCGTGGGCAATGACCGCGCCAGCATCATGGGCGGCAATTACCCCGGCGCGGGTATCACGCTTGGCCCGGCCATGACCTTTGGCTGGATCACCGGGCGGCACCTTGCGGGCATCAACGAGATGGGAGAACAGGCATGAGCTGGCTGCAACTGACGGGCAAGACCACGGTTATCACCGGGGCGGGCGGCGGCATCGGACAGGCGCTTGCCCGCGCCTTTGCGGTTGAAGGCGCGCGCGTGGTGCTGCTGGACCGTGATATCGAACGGTCCGGCCCGCTGGCGGCCGAACTGGGCGGGATCGCGCTTTGCTGCGATCTGGCGGATGGCGACAGCGTGGCGGCGGCGGCGGCGGCGGTCGAGGCCGAGGGCGGCGCCGATGTGCTGGTGAATGCGGCGGCAATCCTGCGCCCCGGCGCGCTGGAATCTGTGGCGACCGCCGATTGGGCGGCGATGCTGGCGGTGAACCTGACCGGCTATCTGGCGGCGGCGCAGGCCTTTGGACGCGGGATGCTCGCGCGTGGGCGCGGCAGTCTGGTTCATATTGCCAGCATCGCGGGCAGCCAGCCGCAACCGGCCTCGGGTGCCTATTCGGCCTCAAAAGCCGCGACCCTGATGATGTCGCGCCAGCTTGCTGCCGAATGGGGCCCGCGCGGGGTGCGGTCGAACTGCGTCAGTCCGGGCCTGGTGATGACGCCGATGTCGGCGGCCTTTTATGCCGACCCGGATGTGAAGGCGCGGCGCGAGGCGATGGTGCCGCTGCATCGGATTGCCACACCGCAGGACATGGCGGATGTGGCGCTGTTTCTGGCTTCGGACCGTGCGGGCTATGTCACCGGGCAGGATATTGTCGTAGATGGCGGGTTGTCGCAAACCCTGATGGGCCTTGTCCCCCGGCCCGGCTATGCGTGAGGCCCCCCTTCGCGAGGCTCTGGTCACCGGCGGGGCCGAGGGGATCGGGCTTGCCATCGCAGAGCGGCTGGCGGCACAGGGCTGTCGCGTGACCATCGCCGATCTGGATGGCGACAAGGCCAGGGCCCGCGCGGCAGGGCTTGGCCCCGACCATCGCGGCATTGGCTGTGATATCACCGATGAAGCGCAGGTGCAGGCTTTAGTCCGCACCGCGCCTTTCGACATTCTGGTGAACAATGCCGGGATCGGTGACAGCCATCTGCCGACGCTGGAGCAGGATCTTGCCGCCTTCCGTCAGGTGCTGGAGGTGCATCTGGCGGGCACCTTCCTGATGACGCGCGAGGTGGCGCGCGGCATGATCGCGCGGGGGCGCGGTGCCGTGGTCAACCTGTCCTCCATCGCCGGGCTGACCGGCCTGCCCAAGCGCAATGCCTATGGTGCGGCCAAGGCCGGGATCGTGGCAATGACCCGGGCCATGGCCTGTGAATGGGCGGGGCAGGGGGTGCGGGTCAATGCGGTCGCCCCGGCCTTTGTCGAAACTGCGCTGGTGCGCAAGCTGGCCGATGCCGGGCGTATTGACCTTCCCACCATCGCGCGGCGCACGCCACTCGGGCGACTGATCGCGGCGGAGGAGGTGGCGCAGGCCGTGGGCTTTCTGGCATCCGACGCGGCCAGTGGCATCACCGGCATCGTGCTGCCGGTCGATGGCGGCTGGACCGCCTTTGGTGATTTCGGCGACGCCTCGGGCTGAAGGCCATACAGCAAGGCAAAAGGCCCGGCGGAGCGATCCGCCGGGCCTTTTCTCATGCGGGGTGATGCGGCGCTCAGGCCGCATCCTCGATATGGCCGCCCAGGAACAGCTGGCCCACACGCGGATCGGCCAGCAGCTTGTCGGCGCGGTCGAACATCCGGGTCTGGCCCAGTTCCAGCACCAGCCCGAGATCGGACATGGCAAGTGCTGCCTTGGCATTCTGTTCCACCATCAGGATGGTCACGCCCTGGTCACGCAGCCGGATCAGGGTCTGGAACACCTCTTGCACCAGATTGGGCGACAGTCCGATAGAAGGCTCGTCGATCAGGATCAGCTTGGGGTCGAGAAGCAGCGCGCGTGCGATTTCCAGCTGTTTCTGCTGGCCGCCCGACAGCTCGATCGCCTTCTGGTCCTTGCGCTGGCGCAGCATGGGGAACTGGTCCATGACCTCTTCCATGCGGCGCTTCACCTTGGTCTGATCCTTGGCGGTGATGCCGCCCAGTTCCAGATTGTGCAGCACCGACAGTTGCGGCACCACATTGCGGCCCTGCGGCACATAGGTGACGCCGCGCGCGATCATCTCGGCCGGGCGCTTTTTGGTGACATCCTCGCCATCCAGCAGGATCTGGCCGGAATGGATGTTCAGCAGCCCGAAGATCGCCTTGAAGACGGTGGATTTGCCCGCCCCGTTCGGCCCGATCACCGTGGTGATCGACGCCTTGGGAACCTCGAAACTGGTGCCGTTCAGGATGGTGATCCGGCCATAGCCGCCGGTGACGTTCTTGAGTTCCAGCATGTCAGCCCCCCAGATACGCGTCGATCACCATCTGGTTCGACCGGATTTCATCCGGGGAACCTTCGGCGATGATCTCGCCCTGCGCCAGCACGATGATGCGCGTGCACAGCGACATGACGAATTCCATATTGTGCTCGATCACGACGAAGGTGGTGCCGTGATCGCGATTATAGGTCATCAGGCGGTCCTTCAGATGCGCCAGCATCGTCAGGTTCACGCCGCCTGCGGGTTCGTCCAGCAGGACGATGCCGGGGCCCGCCATGAAGGCCATCGCCGCATCGACCAGCTTTTGCTGGCCATAGGACAGCGAGCCTGCCTCGGTATCGAGATAGGGCGTCAGGCGGAAGAACTCGATCAGCTGCTTGGCCTTGTCGGTCAGGCCGGCATCGGACTTGCCAAAGAGGCGCGACAGCATCGTGCCCTCATGTTCCTGACCGGCGAGAATGACGTTGTCGAGCACCGACATCTTCGGAAAGACCGAAAGCTGCTGGAAGGTGCGGCCCACACCCATCAGCGACAGATCGGCCGGGCGCACGCCATCGGTGGATTTGCCGTTGATCTCGCAATGGCCCTCGGTTGGCTTCAGCTGGCCGAGGATGCAGTTGAACAGGGTCGACTTGCCGGAGCCATTCGGCCCGATCAGCCCAAGGATTTCGCCCTTGCGGACATCGAAGCTGACATTGTTCACGGCGCGGATGCCGCCGAACTGTTTGCTGATGTTGCGGACAGACAGGATGGGGGCGTTCACAGCTGGAACCCTTTCTGCATGTCACGGCGCTCTTCGTGTTTGGGACGGAACTTGGTCCAGATCTTCTGACCGGCACCGATCAGGCCGTTCGGCGAGAAGACCATCAGCACGATGACGAGGGCCGAGTAGATGATGAGGTAATAGCCTTCGGTGAAGCGCAGCACTTCGGGCAGCAGGATGACAACTGCGGCACCCAGCATCGGGCCATAGAAGTAGCCGGAACCACCCACCACGACCATGAGCAGGATCTTCAGCGAATGGACCAGGGCGAAGCTGCCCGGCTCGATGAACTGCACCAGCGGTGCCTGCATCGCGCCTGCCAGACCGCCGAAGGCAGAGCCGATGGCGAAAGCCAGCAGGGTCTGGCGGCGGATCTTCAGGCCAAGGGATTCCGCGCGGATCGGGTTTTCGCGCAGGGCCTTGAACGACCGGCCCCAGGGCGAACGCAGGATCCACCACATGACGGCAACGGCGGTCAGGAAGCAGGCCAGGCTGAAGTAGTAGAAGGCGAGGTTGGAATTGGTCGAGATGCCGAAGAACGAGGGGCGCGGCATCCCGACAAGACCGAAGGAGCCCCCCGTGATCTCTTCCTCATTGCGCAGCACAAGGAAGAGCAGCGTGTTGAAGGCCAATGTCACGAAGGCAAGGAAATGGTGCTGCACGCGCAAGGCGGGATAACCCAGCAGCAGGCCGACCGCGAAACAGGTGCTGATCGAGACCCCGGCCGCGACGATCCAGTGGATGCCTGCCAGCGTCATCAGCGCGGTGATATAGGCACCGATCCCCATGAAGCCCGCCTGCGCCAGCGAGACCTGACCGGCATAGCCCAGCGTGAGGTTCAGCCCCATGGCCGAGATCGAGAACAGCAGCCAGGAGCAGAGCGTATAGATGATGTAATTGCCCTGTCCGATAGGTGCCACGACCAGCGCGCCGATGGCCAGCGAAAGGAGGAGAAGTTTGAGATGTTTCATACCGAACGGCCCTCCTTGGTGCCGAGCAGGCCCTGCGGACGCAGCAGGATGATTGCAATAAGAAGCAACAGCGGCATCGCGGCGCGGTATTCGGCCGAGATATAGACGGCCGACAGGTTGTCGATCACCCCGATCAGCAGGCCGCCGACAAGCGCGCCGCGGATCTGATTGAAGCCGCCGACGATGGCCGCGATGAAGGCGACAAGGCCCAGCGTCTCACCGTTGGAGAATTTCGCGAGATAGATCGGCGAGATCAGCACCGAAGCGATGGTCGCCAGCGCCGCGTTGATCAGGAAGGTGTAGAGCACCATGCGCTTGACGTTGACGCCGAGGATCTCCGCCACGGCGGGGTTCTGTGCCGAAGCCTGCATACAACGCCCGGTGCGGGTGCGGCTGAGGAACAGTTGCAGTCCACCGATGGCCAGCATGGAGACGGCGAGGTTGCAGATATCTTGCAGCGAAACGCTGGCGCCCATCACGTTATAGACGGTCTGCGGGAAGATCGCCGGGAAGGGCTGCGCGGTCGCGCCGTAAAATTCCTTGACGCTTTCCTTCAGCAGAAGGCCAAGCGCGATGGTCGCGATGACCAGCGGCAGGGTGCCATGCGGCAGCATCGGTTCCACGATCAGGCGCTTGAAGGCAACGCCCAGGATCAGCAGCGACAGCAGCAGGCCAAAGAAAATCGCGGGCCAGAGCGGCAGCCCGAGGAAATGCACACCGACCAGCACGAAGAAGGCCGGAAGCATGACGAACTCGCCCTGTGCGAAGTTGATCGTCTGCGAAGCCTGCCACAGCAGGGTAAAGCCGACGGCGGCAAGGGCGTAAATCGAACCGGCGGCAAGGCCGGATACCAGAATCTGAATAAGCTCGGCCACGGGAGTATCCTCACAGCACGTTGGTCGGCCTGACGATGTCAGGATGAAAGGCGGGCGGGCGCGGGAGCGACACCCGCCCGGGAGAGATCGGCGCGCCGGTCAGGCCGGCACCCGTCTGGGTCCGGCCCCTGGGGCCGGACCTTTTGGTTCAGATCAGTTCGGGGGCAGCACGGCCTTGATGGTCTGCTTGCCGTCCTGCACTTCGACGAAGAAGCTCTCGCGCGACATCTCGCCGGTTTCGTCCCAGCTCACATCCATCAGCACACCGGGGCATTCCGCCACGGTCAGTTTCAAGCCATGCATCGCATCGGCGAGCGCCTGGCTGTCGACCTTGCCGTTCTTCTCGGTCACGCATTTGATCGCATAGGCGGCGGTATAGCCTTTGATCGCATTGTGATCGGGGGTGTATTTGAACTGGGCTGTAAAGCGGGCCACCATATCGGTCATTGCCGGGATATCGGCATCGGCAGTCAGGCCGACATGGCCCATCGCGCCATTGGCGGCGTCCCCGGCAAGCTCGATCACCTTGGCACCGATCAGCGTGGTTTCACCGATCATCGGCAGGCCGATGGATTGCTTTTGTGCTTCGCGCAGGAAGCGGGCGCTTTCCTCTTCGGTCAGGTAGACGAAGACCGCATCCGCACCGGAATTCTTGGCCTTCAGCACGTCAGCCGAGAAATCGGTCTGCGCCTGTTCGGTCGGGATGTCGGCGATGATTTCGATGCCGTGATTGCCGACCTCATCGACGAAGGCCGAATGGCCGCCCTTGCCGAATTCGGTGTTGGCCCAGACCACGGCCACCTTCTTGATGCCCATCTCCTCGGCCATGTATTTGGTCATCTTGGGGATGCCCTTCTGCGAGCCAAAGGCCGTGCGGAAGATGTAGGGATTGTTCATCTGGGTGATTTTCGGCGCCTCGGAGCCGGTGAATTGCGGGATACCCGCCTGCTGGGCTACCAGCATGTTCACGATGGTCGAGGACGAGAAGACGGTGCCGGTGATCGCATAGACACCGTCATCGATGGCCTTCTGGACCATGGCGCGGCTGACCTGCGGATCGGTCTGGCTGTCATATTCGGTGATCGAGACCTGCTCGCCCAGGATCCCGCCGGCGGCGTTGATCTCTTCGAAGGCCATATGCACGCCGTCGCGGAAATTGGTGCCCGCCGCCGCGCCTGCGCCCGACAGTTCGACAATGGAGCCGATCTTCACTTCGGCCAGTGCCGAGGTGGCGCTCAGGGCCAGCGCGACAGCAGCGGTGCTGCACAAAGTCTTGAACATTCGTTCCTCCCGTTTCGCCGGATTGTTTCAGTAGACCGCGCAGCTATCCGGCAACCGCATCGACCGTGGCGACGACGGCCTTTCCGTCATCCCCCCTCCTCCTGTTGCGGCGCAATCGCGGGTCTGCCGCCCGCGCCGCGAAACTGATACGCGATCAGGCGTCGATCTTGCGGGAACCCATCAAGAGTTCGGCAAGAAGCACGGCCTGCGCGTTGAACATCCCTGATCCGGGCATGGTTGCACAACCCTTCGCGCGCGCAGCCGCAATCAGCGGCGGCACGGCGGGGCGGGTCACCACATCGGCGACAAACTGGTCCGCGGTCAGAAGATCCGCCTGCACTGGCAACGGATCGCCCTCGCGCATCCCCAGGGGCGTCGCATTGGCCACCAGCGCAAAGCCGCGCGGATCGGTGCTGCCGACCCGGACCCGGCCGGGGAAAGCCGCATCCAGACGCGCCAGCAGGGCGTCGCGCCGGGGGGTATCGATATCGTGCAGCGCCAGTTCGGATGCGCCGCGCGCCAGAATTTCATAGGCGATGGCCGACCCGGCCCCGCCGGTGCCGATCAGCAGCGCGGGCTTGCCCGCCACGTCAAAGCCTTCGGCCGCGATGCCATCCAGATAGCCATGGCCATCGGTTGCATCGCCGATCCAGCTGTCGCCTTCACGGATCATGATGTTCACGGCCCCCGAAGCCTGGGCGCGGGCCGTGACCCGGGTGCAGAAGGCGAGGCACGGCACCTTATGCGGCACCGTCACCACGATGCCGTCGCAATTGCGCAGGCTGGTCGCCTGTTCCAGCCAGGCATTCAGATCTTCGGGCAGGATATGCGCCGGCACGACCATGCCGTTGAAGCCGCGATCCGCCATGATCTGGCTCAGCGAGGTCGGCGATTTCACCTGTCCGATCGGGTGGCCCACGATGGGGAACAGCCGGGTCTCGCCATCGATGCGCAGGGGGGCGTTCATGCCTTGCTCCATGCTGAAAGAGATTCAGCGCAGACGCATTGCCCCGCGATCCACGGTGACCGTTCGGTCAGAGAAATCTGGATGTGATGGGTCATGCTGTCCTCGCTCCGACAATAAGCTGCCACACCCAAATTGATATTGATAATGCAAAGTTCACCGAAAACGATAGCCTGTTGGTTATGGTTTGACCCGAAGATCGTGCCTATCTGCGGTTGATCTGGCGTCGGGCCGTTGGATGATTGCGCAATCATTCGGCTGGCCGTCGCAGGTGGCAAAAATATGGAATAGTATTCAACAATAAAATTGCATTCTTGATATTCAGCCTGTTATGCAGAGGCATCCGCAAGCCATGGGAGGGGTGGATGCCTGTCAGTATCGGAATCGCCGTGATCGGTGCCGGAGCCATCGGGCGCACCCATATCGAGACGCTTGCCCGGATGCAGGGGCTGCATCTTGCGGCCATTGTCGATCCGATGCCGGCGGCGCAGGCGCTGGCCGAATCGCTGAATGTGCCCTGTCTGCCCGATATTGCCAGCCTGATCGATTCGGGTTTGGCCCGCGGGGCGGTGGTTGCCACCCCGAATGAAACGCATGAGCCGGTCAGTTCTGCGCTGCTGCGCGCGGGCCTGCCGGTATTGCTGGAAAAGCCGATCGCTGAAAGCCTTGAGGCGGCGCTGCGCCTGATCGCGGTCGGGGACGAGACCGGGATCCCGCTGCTGATTGGCCATCACCGCCGCCATAACCCGATCATCCGGGCCGCGCATGATGCGATCAAGGCGGGGGCCATCGGCGATCTGGTCATGGCAACCGTGACCTGCAGCCTTGCGAAACCCGATAGCTATTTCGAGGCCGCGTGGCGCCGCACACCCGGTGCGGGCGGCCCGCTTCTGATCAATCTTGTGCATGAGATCGATCTTTTGCGCCATTTCTTCGGCGAGATCGCGGTGGTGCAGGCCATATCCAGCCGCGACCGTCGCAGCTTTGCGGTGGAAGATACCGCCGCCGTCTGCCTGCGCTTTGTCGGGGGCGGTCTTGCCACGCTGTGCATCTCGGATGCGGCGGTCGGGCCATGGGCCTGGGATCTGTCGGCGGGCGAGAACCCCGCACGTTTCCCTGCGCATCTGGTGACGCCGCATCTTTATGCAGGCAGCCGCGCCGGGCTCTCATTGCCCGATCTTGCCTTGTGGCAGCCGCCGGGCAACCCCGACTGGACGGTGGAATTGCAGCCACAGCGTTTGCCCGTCACGCTGGCTGATCCCTATGAGGCGCAGCTTGCGCATTTCGTCGATCTGATCCGCGATGGCGGCACGCCGCGCGTTTCGGCCCGGGATGCGACGGCGAACCTGATCCTGCTGGATGCGATCCGGCTTGCGGCGGAAACCGGGCAACAGGTCGCAGTTGACCTTTCGCCCTTGGGCACCGAAAGCTGAAGCAGGTTCAGCAACGGAAAACAGTGCCATGAGCAGCGTCCTTGAAAAATCCCTCGCCATTGTCGAGCTTCTGGTCGGGCACCCGGCCGGGTTGCCGGTTTCGGCCATCGCGGCGGCAACGGATCAACCGGCCTCCGGGGTGCATCGCACCCTGCAGGAGCTGGCGCGGCTGGGTTATGTGCGACAGCTGCAAAGCCAGGGCGATTACGCGCTGACCATCCGGCTGCCGGCCCTGGGCCTGGGCTTCCTGGGCCGCGCGGGCATCACCGATGTGGCGCAGCCGGTGCTGGATCAACTGGCGCATGACAGTGGCGAGCTGATCCGCATGTCGGTGATCGATGGCGACAACCTGACATGGGTTGCGGTGGCGCAAGGGGCAACGCGCGGCCTGCGCTATGATCCCGGTCAGGAACAGGGCGTGGTGGTTCACCTTGCCAGTTCGGCCGGGGGCAAGGCCTGGCTTGCCTCGATGAGCGATGAAGAGGCGCTGGTGCGCGTCGGTGCGCAGGGTTTGATGCGGCAGGCAGATGGGCAGGGCCAGAACGCGCCGCGCAGCCTTGCGCTGCTGCTGGAGCAACTGGCCGAGGCACGGGCGCGCGGCTATGCGACCGCCGTCGACAGCTATATCGCCGGGATGGCCGCGATGGCGGTGCCGGTGCGGTATCACGGCGATGGGGCGGTGCTGGGGTGCCTCTCCATTGCCGGGCCTGCCGTGCGGATGACGGCAGAGCGGATGTCGGAGCTTGCGCCCCGTCTGCAACAGGCGGCGCAGGAATTGGGGGCCACGGCACCCGGATCGAAATTCTTTCAGGCGAATGTGCGGGCATTGGATGCCCTGCCGGAGCGGAAACGCGCCTGAGGGCGCGGCCGATCCTGCGGGGGCCCGCCCGGAAGTGAGGGCGAATGAAGCGGCAGGACGGCCAAGTCTCGCAAAGTCATGTCACGCAATGTGATGTGCTGGTGATCGGATCGGGGGCGGCGGGGCTGACCGCCGCCGTCACCGCCGCGCATTTCGGCCTGAAGGTGATCGTGGCGGAAAAGGCCGCGGTCTTTGGCGGCACCACCGCCTGGTCGGGCGGCTGGCTCTGGATCCCGCGCAATCCGCTGGCGCGCGCGGCGGGGATTGATGAGCCCGCTGAGGAACCGATGCGCTATCTGCAAGGTGAGTTGGGCAATCGCGCGGGCGATCCGCGCCTGCCGGTCTTTCTGCAAAACGGCCCTGAAATGGTGCAGTTCCTGCAAGACCATGCCGGGATGCGCTGGATCGATGGCAACAAGGTGCCCGATTTCCACGAAACGCCGGGGGCGGGCAAAGGTGGGCGCTCGGTTTCGGCCTTGCCCTATGACGGGCGCGCATTGGGGGCATGGATCCACAAGCTGCGCCCGCCGCTGGATGTGGCAAGCCTCTGGGGTTCTGGCCTTGGTCCGGCGGTCGATATGCGGCATTTCTTCGATGCAACGCGCAAGCCCGCCTCGGCCCTGCATGTGGTGAAGCGGGTGCTTGGCATCTGGCATGACCGGCTGCGCTATGGCCGCCCGATGCGGCTGGCCAATGGCAATGCGCTGGTGGCGCGGCTTATGCGGGCGGCGCTTGATCTTGGCGTGACGCTGATCGACAGCGCGCCAGCAACGGGGCTGATCCGCGAAGGTGGCCGTGTCACCGGCGCACGGCTTTCGACACCTTCAGGCGAGACGGTGATCTATGCCGCGCGCGGCGTGGTGCTGGCCTCGGGCGGGTTTCCCCATGACCCCGACCGGCTGGAGGATTGGGCCGCCAATGCGGGCGGACGGGCGCATCATTCGGCGGCACCCGACACCAATCGTGGCGACGGGCTTCGCATGGCCGAAGCCGCTGGGGCCGCCAGCGATGGCAGCCTTGCCTGGAATGTCGCCATGGCCCCGGTCAGCCGGGTGCCGCGCGGCGATGGAACATTTGCCAATTTCCCGCATCTGATCGAGCGCGCCAAACCCGGCATCATCGCTGTATTGCCCGATGGCAGACGCTTTGTGTCCGAGGCCGACAGCTATCACGGCTTCATGCAGGCGTTGATCGAGGCGACGCCCAAGGGCCAGTATCCGACCTGCTGGCTGATTGCCGATCACAAGGCGCAACGCCGTTGGGGCCTTGGCTGGACCAAGCCCTTTCCCTTCCCGCTGGGGAGGGCGGTGCAGTCGGGCTATCTTAAATGGGGACGGAGCGTGGCCGATCTGGCCCGCGCCTGCGATATCGCGCCCGCAGCCCTTGAGGCGACGATTGCCCGCTTCAACGATGGTGCCGCGCAGGGCCATGACCCCGAGTTTCACCGGGGCGAGAGCGCCTATAACCGCGTGCAGGGCGATTTCGACCATGGGCCGAACCCCTCGCTCGCGCCGCTGAAGCGCGGGCCGTTCTATGCGGTGCAGATCGTGCCCGGCAGCCTTGGCACTTTTGGCGGTTTGAAAACCGACACGGCCGCGCGGGTGCTGGATGTCAGCGGCGCGCCGATCCCCGGTCTGTTCGCGGTGGGGGCCGACATGGCCTCCATCATGGGGGGCAACTATCCCGCCGGGGGCATCACGCTTGGCCCCGGCATGACGTTTGGCCATATCGCCGGTCGCATTCTGGCCGGCCAGCCCGTTTCGGGCGTGACACAGGAGGAAAATCCATGACCTATTACGAGATCGCCACACTGGACACGGTGATCTTCGGCGCGGGCAAGGCCGCGGCGGGGATCGAGGCCTGGGTGGGCGCGGGCAGGGGCCGGCTGCTGGGTGCCTTTGGCACAGATATCGGCACGCTGAACCGCGTCTTCATCCTGCGCGGCTTTGACAGCCTGACGGAGATGTATGAAGAGCGCGAGCGCGCGCTGCGCAGCGACGATCCCTTTGGCTGCACCGAACATCTGGTGAAGCTGAATATGGAAAGCTATCGCGCCTTCGACTTCCTGCCCCCCGTTGAGGTCGGCGTGCAGGGCCCGGTCTATGAGTTCCGCACCTACAAGACCCGCATCAATGGCATCATGCCGACCATGGGCAAATGGGCCGATGCCGTCCCCCCGCGTGAGGCCTATTCGAAACTGACGGTGGCGATGTATGGCCTTGATGGCGAACCGCGCGTGACGCAGATCTGGCCCTATGCCAGCCTTGCCGCCCGGTCCGAGGCGCGGGCGAAATCGGTGGCGGATGGCAAATGGCCGCCGAAGGGCGGGCCGGACTGGCTGTCGCCCGACATGACCAGCCAGATCGCCATGCCGCTTGCCTTCTCGCCGTTGAAGTAAGCGCCATGGCACATCCGCTTTCGCTTGCCTTCCTGACCACCTTTGAGGTCAGCCCTGTCGACGCCGTGAAGATCGCGGCCGAGACCGGCTATCAGATGGTCGGTCTGCGCATCCTGCCCGCCGCTGCCAGTGGCGAGCCGGACTATTCCCTGCTGACCAACGACCGCGAATTGGCCGAGGTGCAGGCCGTGTTGCGCGATACCGGGGTCACAGTGGGGGATGTGGAGATCATCCGCCTGAAGCCAGAGAATGACTGGGATCTGTTCGCCCGCTTCTGCGCCAGATGCGAGGCGCTGTTGGCACGGCATATCCTTGTCGCGGGGGATGATCCCGATCACGCCCGGCTGACCGACAGTTTCGCGCGGTTTTGCGAGATCGCGGCACGCCACCGCCTGACGGCGGATCTGGAGTTCATGCCCTGGACGGCGGTGCCGGATCTGACGGCGGCGCTGCAGATCGTGCAGGCGGCAGGGGCCGGGAATGGCGGCGTGCTGGTCGATGCGCTGCATTACGACCGGTCCACCACCACGCTGGAACAGATCGCGGCCCTGCCCGCAGATCGCGTGAACTATGTGCAGTTCTGTGATGGCACCGTGCCCTATGACCCGAGCGATGAGGGGCTGATCCGCATCGCGCGGGGCGAGCGGCTGTTCCCGGGGCAGGGCGGGATCGATCTGATCGGGTTGGCGCGCGTCATTCCCGAAGGCGTGACCATCAGCGTCGAGGTGCCGCATCGCCCGTTGGCCACCAAGATCGATGCCCGTGCCCGCGCCGAAATGGCGATTGCCGCGACCCGTGGCATCCTGCGGGCTGCCGGACGCACCGCCTGATGCAGAAAACTGCGCGCGCGGGGCTGGCCGTCGCGCGCGCTTTGCGCATAGGGTCGGGCATGACCGAACTGACGCTGCGACAGGTGGAAGTGATCCGCGCCGTGATGCTGGCCGGGACGATTCAGGGGGCGGCCACGCTGCTGAACGTCTCGGCCCCCGGCATTTCGCGGCTGGTGAAACATACCGAAGACCTGCTGGGGATCCGCCTGTTCGAGCGCAAGGCGGGCCTGTTCCTGCCTGCCGCCGAGGCGCACGCGATCTTCGAGATGATCCATCAGGTGCATCATCAGATCGGCAACCTGAACCTTGCGGTCGCGGCGCTGCAAAAGGGCGAAGGGATGCGGCTGTCTTTTGCATCCGCCCCCTCCATCGCACAATTCATCGCGGCCCGTGCCATTCGCGGCATCCGCAAACGCTTTCCCGATCTGTTCATCGATCTGAACATCCTGAAGATCGAGGAGACCACGGATTATCTGCTGCTGGAGCGCGGCGAGTTTGTGGTGATGAGTTCGGCCATCGACAACCCGGGCTTTGACTGTGCGCCGCTGGCGCGCGGGAGGCTGGTGGCGATCTTGCCCGAGGGGCATCGGCTTGCGGCGCAGGCCGATATTTCGGTGCATGATCTGGCACAGGAAGATTTCGTGGGCGTGGATCCCGGCGACCCCTACGGCGAGATTCTGGCGCGCCCCTTTACCGAGGCCGGCATCACCCCGCGCCACGCGCTGCGCGGGCGCTTCGCGCAAACCGTGGTCAGTCTGGTGCGGCACGGTCTGGGCGTTGCGATCATCGACGAATTTTCGGTCGCCGAAGTCTATATGCCCGGCCTTGTGCGCCGCCCGCTGCGCGAGCCGTCGGAGATTTCGGCCTGGGTGGTGACGAAACGCGGGCGCGAACTGTCAAGTTTTGCCGAATTTGCCATTGGCCGCTTTCGGCGCGAGCTGGCGCAGGTGGTTGCGGGATCCGACACGCGGGCAGGCGATCAGGGGCTTGGCGGCGGCATCTGAGCCGCGATCTCGCGCGCGACCTCTTCCAGCGTGGCCAGACCGGGCGCAGAGGCGCTTTGGCGCCGGGTGATACCGACCGCGCCGGACAGGAAGCGCGCGCCGACCGGCAGTTCCTGCATCAGCCCGTGTTCCAGTTCCTCTGCGATCACCCCGCGCGAGATGAACCAGAGCGCATCCGAGGCAAGACAGATGCCGCGCCCGACCGCCAAAGAGACCGTCTCGACCGCCGGGACGACCCCGATCAGGCCAAGCGAGGCAAGGTAATCATCGACAGGGCGGCGGATCAGCGCCGTCCGTGGCGGCAGGATCAGCGGTACATTGGCCAAGGCCTCGGCCACGGGGCGCGCGCCCAGCGGGTGACCGGCGCGCCCGACCAGAACCACGTCTTCTTCATAAAGGTGCTCAAAGCTCAGACCCGGCATTTCCGACACATCCGGCAGGCGGCCAATCATCAGATCAATGCCGCCCTCGCGCAGCTGGCGGATCAGATGGTGATGTGGACCGGTCTCGACCGACAGCAGGATCTCGGGGCGCAATTCGCGAAAGCGCAGCACCACCGCGGGAAAGACCCGCGTCGCGGCGGTCGGCAACACGCCCACCTGCAACGAGCCGCCGCTGCCGGGGCGCAACGCCGCCGCCCCCGCCTCCAGCGATTCTACTGCCAAAGCGGCATGACGGCGGAAGATGCGCCCGCCTTCCGTCAGCACCAGCCGCCGCCCTTGCCGCAGGAACAAGGGTTGACCCAGCAAATCCTCAAGCTCTGCCAGCGTGCGCGACAGCGCGGGCTGGGTGATGCCCTGCGCCCGCGCCACAATCGACAGCCCGCCTTCGGCCGCGATATCCAGAAACGCCCTGATATGGCGCAGCTTCACCCCTGGGTGCATAACTGAACGTTTATCCATCATCGCAAGCTTTGCATTATCCAAACCAAATTTGTCGTGGCAGATTATGGAAGAGTGGAGGATGCCATGCAAGTTCTGAGCCGCCCCTGGGGGGCGATGCACTACCGTTTGGACGGGCCCGAGGGCGGCGTTCCGGTGGTTTTCGCCAATTCTCTGGGCACCGATCTGCGATTGTGGGATGCGGTTCTGCCGCTGCTGCCCGGCATCCGCGCGATCCGTTTCGACAAACGCGGGCACGGGCTGTCGGATCTGTCCGGGCCGCATGAGATCCACGATCTGGCCGAGGATGTGGCGGCGCTGATCGCGGCTGTGGCGGATGGCCCGGTGATCTTCGTGGGCCTTTCTGTCGGGGGTGGGATCGGGCAGGCACTGGCCGCGCGACGCCCGGAATTGCTGCGCGCCATGGTCCTGTCCAATACTGCGGCGAAGATGGGTCATGCCGAGGGGTGGCAGGCGCGGATTGCCGCGATCCGTGCGGGCGGGCTTGCCGCCATTACCGATGCGGTGATGGAACGCTGGTTCGCACCTGCCTTCCGCGCGAGCCCCGCACTTGCCCCTTGGCGCAATATGTTCGAACGCACTGATGCGGCGGGCTATATCGCCACCTGCGAGGTGTTGGCCGCCTGCGATCTGACCGCAAGCGCCGCCGGTTTGAGGTTGCCGGTGCAAGTGATCGCCGGGGGTGCGGATGGTGCCTCGCCGCCCGATCTGGTCGCCGCGACCGCCGCCCTGATCCGGGGTGCCAAATATCATGTGATTCCCGAGGCAGGCCATTTGCCCTGCGTCGAAACCCCCGAAGCCTGGGCGGCCATCGTGTCGCCCTTCCTCCAGGAACATGCCCGATGACCGATACCTATTCTGCCGGAATGGCGACCCGCCGCAAAGTCCTGGGTGCGGCCCATGTCGACCGGGCCGAGGCCGACAAGACCGAATTCGACAGCCCTTATCAGGCGCTGATCACCGAGGCCGCCTGGGGCCATGTGTGGTCGCGCAAGACCATATCGCCGCGTGAACGTTCCATGCTGACCATCGCCCTGCTGGCGGGTCTGGGCAACGATCACGAACTGGCCATGCACATCCGCGCCACCGTGAATACAGGCGCGTCCCCGGATGATATCCTTGAGGTGATGTTGCATGTTGCCATCTATGCTGGCGTCCCCCGCGCGAACCATGCCATCAAGATAGCCAAGGAGACGTTCGCAATGATGAACGCCGAGAAAGAGGGGGGTAAATGACCCTCAGCAATTCCGTCGATCGCGGGCCCTTGTTTTTCCGCGACCGCGACTGGCACCCGGCGGCCTATACGCCGGGCTACAAGACCTCGATGACGCGCGCGCCGCAGCGCGCGTTGGTCGCCCTTGGATCGACCCTGTCGGAAGAGACCGGCCCCGCCTTCGGGCAATCGATGATCGGTGCGCTGGACAACAATCTGGTGATGAACTTCACCGGGCAGCCTGCGGTCGGCGAACGCATCATCATGCATGGTCGGGTTCTCGACGAGCAGGGCCGGGGCGTGCCCAATGTGTTGGTCGAGATGTGGCAGGCCAATGCGGGCGGGCGCTACCGCCACAAGAAGGACGGCTATCTTGCGCCGCTGGACCCCAATTTCGGGGGCTGTGGTCGCACGCTGACCGGGCCGGATGGCAGCTATGAATTTCTGACCATCCGCCCTGGTGCCTATCCTTGGCCGAACCATGTGAACAACTGGCGGCCGATGCATATCCACTGGTCGGTCTTCGGATCCGGCTTCGGCCAGCGGCTGATTACCCAGAACTATTTCCAGGGTGATCCGCTGATCGATCTGTGCCCGATCGTGAACACCATCGGCAAGAAAGAGGCGATCGATATGCTGGTGGCTGCGCTGGACATGAACCGGGCGATCCCGATGGATTGTCTGGCCTACAAGTTCGACATTGTGCTGCGCGGTCGCCGCCAGTCCTTCTTTGAAAACCGCAAGGAGGGGATGTGATGGTGCAGCGTCTGGATTACCTCAAGGAAACCCCGTCGCAGACCGCAGGGCCCTATGTCCATATCGGCCTGACGCCCAATGCGCTTGGCAATCCCGGCATCTACCCCGAGGATCTGGGCCGGTCGCCGATCCGCGACGGTGCCAAGGGCGAGCGGATCGTGATCACCGGCCGCGTCATCGATGGTGCCGGGATGATCCTGCGCGATGCGCTGTTCGAAAGCTGGCAGGCCGATGCCGATGGCATCTATCCCGCCAATGATCCGCGGGGTCAGGCTGACCCTGCGGTCACTGGCTGGGCCCGGGTGGCCGCCGATTTCGACAGCGGCATCTGGCGGCTGGAGACCATCAAGCCGGGCCGCGTGCCCTTTCCCGACGGCCGCCTGATGGCACCCCATATCGCGATCTGGCTGGTGGCGCGTGGCATAAATCTCGGCCTGCAGACCCGGATCTATTTCGAGGATGAGGCCGAGGCCAATGCCGTCTGTCCGGTGCTGAACCGCATCGAACATGTGGAACGCCGTCTGACGCTTCTGGCCCGCAAGACCGCACCGGGCACCTATAGCCTTGATTTCCGGCTGCAGGGCGAGGGCGAGACCGTCTTCTTCGATATGTGAGTGACCATGACCAACCCTTGCATCCTCTGCGTGGCGATCACCGGCTCTCTGCCGACCAAGGCCAACAATCCGGCGGTGCCGATCTCGATCTCGGAACAGATCGAGTCGACGCAGGAGGCTTTCGAGGCCGGGGCCAGCATCGCGCATTGCCATGTGCGCGATGATGCCGGCGCGCCATCCTCGGACCCGGAGCGATTTGCGCGGTTGATGGAAGGGTTGAAAACCCATTGCCCGGGCCTGATCATCCAGCTTTCCACTGGTGGACGGTCCGGCGCGGGCCGCACGAGGGGCGGTATGCTGCCCCTCGCGCCGGACATGGCCTCGCTTTCGGTGGGGTCAAACAATTTCCCGACGCGGGTCTATGAGAACCCGCCCGATCTGGTGGATTGGCTGGCCTCCGAAATGCTGACCTATGCGGTCAAGCCCGAGATCGAGGCCTTCGATCTTTCGCATATCGTGCAGGCCGCCACGATGCAGCGCGACGGGCGGCTGAAGGGGCCGCTTTATGTGCAATTCGTGATGGGCGTGAAGAATGCGATGCCCGCGGATGAGCCGATCCTGGATTTCTATATCGAGACGCTGAAGCGGCTGGCCCCCGATGCCCAATGGTGCGCGGCGGGGATCGGGGCGGCACAGGTGACGGTAAATGAATGGGCGATCCGCAAGGGCGGCCATACCCGCACTGGCATGGAAGACAATGTGCGACTGGATCGCGACCGGCTTGCGCCCTCCAATGCGGCGCTGGTGCGCCGCGCGGCCGACCTCTGCACGCAATATGCGCGCCCGGTTGCCACCTGGCAGCAGGCGCGCCAGATCCTGGGTCTGGCCATGCCTGCGGTCTGACCGCTGGCTTTACCGACCGCCTTGACGCATGGCATATCCTGCCGCGCCCGCCCATTCCAAAAAAGGCCCCGCCATGCCCGCATCCGCCGCCGACAGCGCGCTTTATCGTCGCCTGTTTTCCGATGACGAAACTGCTGCCCTGTTCACCGACAGCGCCGAGATCCGCGCCATGCTGCTGGTTGAAGGTGCCTTGGCGCGCGTGCAGGGGGAGATCGGGCTGATCCCGGCCGAGGCTGCGGCCTTTATCGATCGCTCATCTCGCGAGGTGCAGATCGATCCTTCGGCTCTGGCGCTGGAAACCGCCACCAATGGCGTGCCGGTGCCGGCCCTCGTCACCGCCTTCCGCAAGGCGATGGAAGCCCCGGATCAGGCGCAGTATCTGCATTGGGGGGCCACCTCGCAGGATATCATGGATACCGCGTTGGCGCTGCGGCTGCGCCGGGTGACTGCTTTGTGGGAGGCCCGGCTTGTCGCGCTGCTGCAGGCGCTTGGGCGGTTGGCTGCAGATCACGCAGAGCTGCCGATGGCCGCGCGCACCTATGGCCAGGCCGCGACCCCCACCAGTTTCGGCGCGGTCGTGGCGGGCTGGGGCCAGCCCTTGCTGCGCCACCGTGCGCGGCTGGCAGAACTGGCACCGGGGCTTGCGACCGTCTCGCTGGGGGGGGCGGCGGGGACACTGGCCGCGATGGGACCGGAGGGGCCTGCGGTGCGCGCGGCCTTGGCAAAGGCGCTGGATCTGGCCGATCCCGGCCAGTCCTGGCATAGTGAGCGGGACCGGATCGCGGGCTTTGCCGCATGGATGGCGGGGCTCTGCGGCAGCCTTGGCAAGATCGGCGAGGATCTGATCCTGATGGCGCAATCCGGCATCGGCGAGGTTGCGATTGCCGGGGCAGGGGGGTCATCCACCATGCCGCAGAAACAGAACCCGGTTGGCCCTTCGGTTCTGGTGGCGCTGGCGCATCAGACCGCCGGGCTTTCGGCCATGATGCAGGGCGCGATGCTGCATCGTCAGCAGCGCGACGGGGCGGCCTGGTTCACAGAATGGCTGACCCTGCCGCAGCTGTGCATCTCTACCGGCCGGGCCCTGGCACTGGCGCTGGATCTGGCCGGGCGCATCGCGCCGGTGCCGCAGGCCATGGCGCACGGGCTGAAGGACGGTTATGGCCTGATCCATGCCGAGGCGCTGTCCTTCGCATTGGCCCGCCACCTGCCGCGCCCCGAGGCGCAGGCCCGCATCAAGGCGCTGTGTTCCGAGGCCGCCGCGACCCAAACGCCGCTGCCCGTGCTGTTCGCGCGCGATTTCCCGGATCTGGATGCAAATGGCACCGCGAGCCTTGGCACGGCGCCAGCCGATGCACGGGCCTTTGCGGCATTGGCCCTTGCCATCTCGGCAGGTGCCTAGCCGCGGCGAGGCCATGCCATGAAAGGGGCCTCGCTATGACAGGGGGCCGCTGACAGGGGCCGCGCCGCGCCCTAGAACCACTGGCCGGGCTCCATCAGCCCCAGATCCATCAACTGTTGGCTGTGCCACAGAAATTCCGTGCTGTTATGCCAGCGGAAATTGTGGATGTCATAGCGCGAGCCGGGGTTGGTGGTCAGCGCCTTGGCGACGCGGAAGCTGCAGATGCAGGCTGTCAGGTTGTGGTGCCAGGGGCAGGCATAGGTGTTGTATTCTTCATTGTTGAAGGTGAAATCGGGCCGCAGCAAAAGGCCCGGCGCGCTTCTGAACAGCGAGATGCGGTCGATCTTGCGCTTTGTCCAGGTGACATGCTCCTCGAAGCGCCAGCGCAACCCGCCAAAGAAGTCCAGCTGGCGCTCGCGCGGTTCCCAGTCACGGTCGGGGTCCTTGCGGGTCAGCGCGTAATAGCCGGAACGATCCAGATGCGCATCTTCAAGCGACACGGCATTGCGGTGGCGGCTCAGATCGCCGGCATAGAGGTCGATTACATAGCTCAGCATCGCGTCGCGGCGTTCTTCCGTGTGGAAGGCCAGCAGATCGCGCACCGTCCGTGTCTCGCAGAACGGGAAGAACAGGTATTCGGCATTGTAGCAGTAATACAGCCATGTGCCGGGCGGGGCTGCGGCATTGATCGTATTGACCGCGTTGTTCAGCGCATCGTCCTGATGGGCGTCATGGCGGATGCGGTGCAGCCGCGCCTCCAGTTCGGCCGGGATGACCAGATCGGCATCGGCAAACAGCAGCAGCGTCGGAAAGCCGCTGTCGAGGTGATGGCGGATCGTGGTGTCGACTTCCACATGATCTTCGACGAAGATCATGGCCACCGGCCCCTTGGCCAGCACATCACGCCCCTGCGTGGTGAATTCGGCCAGTCCATCATAGCGCATCGTGATCTTGCCTGCTTTCGTTTGTCCCGCAGCATTGGGCATGGCGGGGCGGTTTGCAAGCCACCCAAACCGCCCCGCCATGCCCAGGCATCTGCAAACCAGCAGTAATGCCTGTCCGGTTGCGGGCAAAGCGGGTTTTCGCTAAAACGCCCGCTTAGCCAAAGGGGCCGCCATCGATGACCGACATCACCCAAACGCCGAAAAAGCTGTTCATCAAGACCTATGGGTGCCAGATGAACGTCTATGACAGCGAGCGCATGGCCGAGGCCCTGGGCACCAAGGGCTATGTCACCACCGAAAATGCCGATGAGGCGGATATGGTGTTGCTGAATACCTGTCATATCCGGGAAAAGGCGGCGGAAAAGGTCTATTCCGATCTGGGGCGGCTGCGGCCGCTGAAACAGGCCAAGCCGGATCTGAAGATCGGGGTGGCGGGCTGTGTGGCGCAGGCCGAAGGGGCCGAGATCCTGCGGCGGATGCCGCTGGTCGATCTGGTCGTCGGGCCGCAAAGCTATCACCGTCTGCCCGAAATGGTCGAAGCCGACGGCAAGGTGATCGACACCGACTTTCCCGAAGAAGACAAGTTTGAACATCTGCCGGCGCGCAAGGCGCTGCGCGGCCCGACCGCCTTTCTGACGGTGCAGGAAGGCTGCGACAAGTTCTGCGCCTTCTGCGTGGTGCCCTATACGCGCGGAGCCGAGGTCAGCCGCCCGGTGAAGCGCCTGCTGACCGAGGCACGCGACCTGGTTTCGCGCGGGGTGCGCGAGATCACGCTGCTGGGTCAGAACGTCAACGGCTATCACGGCGAGGGCGAGGGGGGCGGCTGGACCCTGGGCCGTCTGATCCGGGAAATGGCCGAGATCGACGGGCTGGAGCGGCTGCGCTATACGACCAGTCACCCTAATGACATGGATGACGATCTGATCGCCGCGCATGGCGATGTGCCGCAGTTGATGCCCTATCTGCACCTGCCGGTGCAATCGGGGTCAGACCGCATCCTGAAAGCGATGAACCGCAAGCACACGGCAGAGCAATATCTGCGTCTGATCGAGCGGATCCGTGCCGCGCGGCCCGATATCCTGCTGTCCTCGGATTTCATCGTGGCCTTCCCCGGTGAGACCGATCAGGACTTTGCCGATACCATGGCGCTCATCCGCGAAGTGCATTACGGCGCGGCCTTCAGCTTCAAATATTCCGCCCGCCCCGGCACGCCTGCGGCGGAAAAGCCCGAACTGCCTGGCGAGGTGGGCGATGCCCGCCTGCAGGAATTGCAGGCGCTGATCACCAGCCAGCAGCGCGCATCCCAAGAGGCGATGGTCGGGCGTGAGGTGGGCGTGCTTTATGAAAAGCCCGGTCGCTTGCCCGGTCAGATGGTCGGCAAATCCGACCATCTTCATGCGGTGCATGTGCATGACCCGGCTGGCAAGGCGGGCGATCTGGTGCGTGTCCGCATCACGGCCTCGTCGACGAATTCGCTCGCGGGGGAGAGAATCAGCGGCTGAGCGGCTGTTTCCAATTTTCAACCAAAGGCAGGTTTCTTGCTGACTTTGGCGTCGCCACGCAACAATTGGTGGGTCCAGTCATCCGGGCCCCATATATTTTGCTTTACATCATAATTGAGTGACGTCATTGCTCATTCTAATAATATCAAGTCACTTGGGTGAGATAGAGGGAGCTGCGACGTGGAACGTTTTTCCAAAGCAGTGCGGGTAATGGTCGGGGGGCTTGCAATTGCGGTCGGGCTTGCGGGCGCTGCCAGCGCGCAAAACGCCCCAGAGATTGCCGGTCGCATCGACTGGGGCGTCTGGGTCGATGACGATGGCTGTATGCACTGGTGGGCTGATGGCGGGGTCGAAGGCTATATGCTGGACCGCGTGAACCCGAAGACCGGCAAGCCAGTCTGCCTGAAGCGCAATACCTGCCTTGTGCAAAATACCGATACGCTGTTCGCGACCGACAGCCACAAGCTGACCGCCTCGGGCCGCTCTTACCTGCAGCAGTTCTTCAGCCAGGCGGGGGCCTTCGGATATGCCGTTTACGGCCATACCGACAGCCGTGCCTCGGATGAATACAACATGAAGCTGTCGCAGCGCCGCGCCAAGGCCGTGGCCGATGTGGCCCGTTCGGTCGGTGCCATGGTCGAGCGTGAGATCGGCTTTGGTGAGCGTGAGCCGATCGCGTCGAACAGCACTGCCGCAGGTATGCAGCAGAATCGTCGCGTCGAAGTCGTCTGCTACCGGTGGTGATCAACATGATGAAATTCATTCCGGGCCTTGCCCTTCTGTCCGTCACCGTTCTGGCAGGCTGCGTCGAAGGGGTCACCCCCTATGTGCAAAGCCCTGACACCGTGATCGCCACTGCGCATGACCGCGGCTGGGACAACAAGGCGCTCGCGCCGGGGGGCGGCGGGATTGCCTATGACCCCGATGGCTGCCAGGGCTGGATCATCGATGATGGTGTCGAAGGCTATTCGGGCCGCCGCTTCGATCCGGTCTCGGGTCTGCCGGTCTGCAACAACCATTACCCGCCGGGGACGGTGCTGCGGAACTACCAGACCATGGATGCGGGCATCCGGGACTATGTGCCCCATGCGGGCAAACGCACCCGCTGATCTGGTCAGATCGCGCAAAGTTTACGCAAAGGCCGCGCATCGTCGCGGCCTTTTGCTTTCATGATGTGGTGTGACCTGCCTTCGCGTGATCGATATCTTGTGGGTCGCTGTGACCTATTTGTCCATTCTTTGGGCAATGACGCGAAAATACCTGCCGAGCGTGCAGCTTTGTCTTGTTTCCTTAACCATCCAGGCGCAGATTCAAAGGTAGAAGCCCTCCAGCCGCAAAGGAAATCCCCTTGGGCATCAGTGCGCTGACCCCCCCGACCCGTTCCGAGGATGTCGTTGAAACTCTGCTGGAATTTCCCGACAATCGCCTTCTGATCGATCTGTGTGGCGAATATGACCGCAATCTTGCGCAGATCGAGCATCAGATGGGTGTCCATATCCTGCGGCGTGGCAACCGATTGGCGGTCATTGGCGACAAGGGCACCCGAGAGCAGGCCGCAGCCGTATTGCGCGCGCTTTATGCCCGGCTTGAGGCCGGACGCGCGGTGAATGCAGGCGATATCGAAGGCGCAATCCGCATGGGAACCCCGATGCCGGACCTGTCCCGCGCTGGCGGAGAGCAGATCGAGATGTTCACCCCGGGCAGCGTGGAATTGCGCACCCGCAAGAAGCCGATCGAACCCCGGACCGAGGCGCAGAAGGCCTATGTGGCCAATCTCTTCGCCAATGAGCTGGGTTTTGGCATCGGGCCTGCGGGCACCGGCAAGACCTATCTGGCGGTGGCGGTCGGTGTGACCATGTTCATCGGTGGCATGGTGGAACGCATCATCCTGTCGCGCCCGGCTGTTGAGGCGGGCGAACGTCTGGGCTTCCTGCCCGGCGATATGAAGGAAAAAGTCGATCCCTATATGCAGCCGCTTTATGATGCGCTGAACGACTTCCTGCCGGCGAAACAGGTGCAGAAGCTCATGGAGGAAAAGCGCATCGAGATCGCGCCGCTGGCCTTCATGCGTGGGCGCACGCTGTCCAACGCATTCGTCGTGCTGGACGAGGCGCAGAACGCCACGACCATGCAGATGAAGATGTTCCTGACCCGTCTGGGTGAGGGATCGCGTATGGTCATTACCGGCGACCGCACGCAGGTCGACCTGCCGCGCGGCGTGCCGAGCGGCTTGCAGGATGCCGAACGCATTCTGGCCGGGGTGAAAGGCGTCAGCTTCAACTACTTCACCTCGAAAGATGTGGTGCGCCATCCGCTGGTCGCCCGCGTCATCGAGGCCTATGAGCGCGACGAGGCCAAGGGCTGAACGCGGTGCGGGGGCGGTTTGCACGCCCCCGCATTTTCGTCATTTGCGCGGGGGGCACCTTGGCGCTATGACGCTGGCATGAGCGACATATTGGACATCGTGATCGAAGACGACCGCTGGCAGGCCTTTGGTCTGGAGGCTGTTGCGATGCGCGCCGTATCCGCGACCCTGCCGCATCTTGGGCTGGATCCTGCGCTGTTCCAGATCGTGGTCATGGGCTGTGATGATGCCCGCATCACTGAGCTGAACGGCAATTTTCGCGACAAGGCCAAGCCCACAAATGTTCTCAGCTGGCCATCCGAGGAACGCGGTGCCGAATATGTTGGCGAGGTGCCAGAGCCACCGGAGCCGGGCAGCCCGGACGACCCCGCCCCCTTGGGCGATATCGCCATCGCCTGGGAGACCTGTGCGCGGGAAGCCGCCGAACAGGATAAATCCGTTAACGACCATGTCACACATCTTCTGATACATGCGATTCTGCATCTGCTCGGCTATGACCATATCGAAGACGAGGATGCGGAGCTGATGGAAGCGACCGAGCGACAAATCCTTGCATCGCTTGGCATTGCGGACCCATATGGGGATGATCCCCAGAATGGGATGATTTGAGAGGCTTGGGTAGAAGGACCGATGGGCAGTAGTTTCGAAGGATCGTCAGAGGCGCAACCGGCATCTTCGGGGGCAAATACGGAAGAGGGAGACTCTCCCGAGGCGGAGCAGAAAGGGTTTTTCGGGCGCATCCTTTCCGCCTTTTCCGCCGCAGATCCACCCGCCCCATCGGAGCCGGAGGCGCGCCCCGCTGCCGCTCTGCCGCAGCTTCCGGGCCTTGCCAATCTTCGCAAGCTGCGCGTCGATGACGTTGCCTTGCCCAAGGTCGATATCGCGGCGGTGCCGCTCGATATCGGCAAGGACGAGCTGGTCGAGGTGTTCCGCGCCCAGGGGTTTTCCCGTCTGCCGGTCTACAAGGGCACGCTGGACCATCCGCAGGGCCTTGTGCTGCTGAAGGATCTGGCGCTGCAGCACGGGTTTGGTGCGGGTGGGCGGTTCAGCCTGAAGCGCCTGTTGCGACCCATCCTTTATGTGCCGCCGTCGATGCCGCTGCATGTGCTACTGCAGAAGATGCAGAAGGAGCGTGTGCATATGGCCCTTGTCATTGATGAATATGGCGGCGTTGACGGACTGGTGACCATCGAGGACCTGATCGAGACGGTAATCGGCGAGATCGACGACGAACATGACGACGACACCGACGCGCTGTGGAAGCTGGAGGCACCGGGCGTCTGGCTGATCCAGTCCACCGCGCCGCTGGATGAGGTCGAGGCCGAAATCGGTGTGAAACTGCGCACCGGCGAAGATGACGAGGATATCGACACGCTGGGCGGGCTGGTTTTTCTGCGCACCGGCCGGGTGCCCGGGCGCGGCGAGATCGTGCCGCATGAAAGCGGCGCCGAGTTCGAAATCGTCGATGCCGATCCGCGTCGTATCAAGAAGCTGCGGCTGCGACTGGCCCCGGCGCGCGACACTGTCGCGGAAGAACTGGCTGACGGGGCCGGAACGGAGTGATGCGCCGCCTGATCCGCGATCTTGGCCCCGCCTTCGGGCTGGGCCTGCTCGCGGCGGCGGGGCAGGCCCCGCTCAGCCTGTGGTGGATTGCTTTGCCTGCCTTTGCCGGGATCATCGCGCAGATTGCGGCCGCGGATCGCGCGCGAAAGGCAGGCTGGCGGGCATGGGCGGCGGGCGCCGGCTACTTTGGTGCGAGCCTCAGCTGGATTGTGCAGCCTTTTCTGGTGGAACCCGAGGTCTATGGCTGGATGGTGCCCTTTGCGCTGATCGGCATGGCGGGCGGGCTTGCCCTGTTCTGGGCCTTGGCCGGATGGCTTGCGCAGCGCCTGCATGGCGGGGCCCTGGGCTTTGCTGCCGCCCTCACCGCGTTGGAGGCCCTGCGTGGTGAGGTGCTGACCGGCTTTCCCTGGGCGCAACCCGGCCATATCTGGATCGACAGCCCGGTGGGGCAGGCCGCGGCCTTTGTCGGTGCCAATGGCCTGACCCTGCTGACGCTGTTCGCGGCAGCCCTTCCGGTGGTCTGGCATGGGCGCGGCATCGCCCAGATGGCGCTGCTGATTGCCGCGGTCTATTTGGGCGGTGCGCTGCGGTTGGCGGAGCCGAACCCCGCGCCGACCGGGCTGACCTTCCGGCTGGTGCAGCCCAATGCTGAACAGCATCTGAAATGGGACCCCGATCAGGCCGAACGTCTCTATCAGCTGCTGACACTGCGCACAGCCGAGGCCCCGCGTCCCGATCTGGTGATCTGGCCGGAAACCTCGTTGCCCTATCTCTATGATCCGCAGGGCCAGGCGATTTCGGGCGTCGCCTATGCGGCGGCCGGGGTGCCGGTTGCGATGGGGGTGCAGCGGCTGGAAGGAGAGGCTGCCTTCAACAGCCTTGCGGTGATGGGCGCGGATGGGCGCGAATCTGCGCTTTATGACAAGGCGCATCTGGTGCCCTTTGGCGAATACATGCCCTTCGGCGAGGTTTTGCATGAATGGTTCGGCCTGCGGGCTTTTGCCGCAAGGCAGGGCTTTGGCTATGCCGCAGGGCCCGGGCCGCGTGTGCTCGACCTCGGGCACCTTGGCCGCGTCCTGCCCCTGATCTGCTATGAGGCCGTCTTCCCGCGCGAGGTGAACGCGGTGGCAGAACGCCCCGACTGGCTGCTGCATGTCACCAATGACGCTTGGTTCGGCACGCTGACCGGGCCGTTCCAGCACGCGGCACAGGCCAGGCTTCGGGCCGTGGAACAAGGGCTTCCACTGGTGCGGGTGGCCAATACCGGCGTCACGCAGATGGTGGATGCGCGCGGTCAGATCACCGCTGCCCTGCCCTTTGGCGCTGAGGGCGCGCTGGATGCGGCGCTGCCCGGTGCCCTGCCGCCGACCCCCTATCATCGCTTCGGCGAGACGGCTTTTCTCTTGTTGCTTGCGGGCCTCGTATTGTTGACGATTTGGCAACAAAGATTGCGGCAGGCTTGACGCATCGCCGAACGCGGCGTAACCCCGATTTCATCGAACCGTCACAACGGCTTCCTGGCGTGACGGGGATAAACAACGGAGCACTTCCCAATGAGCAGACTTGATTATGTATTCACCTCGGAATCCGTCTCCGAGGGGCACCCCGACAAGGTGTGCGACCGCATTTCCGATGCCGTTCTTGATGCCTTCCTGACCGTCGAACCCAATGCGCGCGTGGCCTGCGAAACCTTCGCCACCACCAACCGTGTGGTTGTCGGCGGTGAGGTCGGCCTGTCCGACAAGAAGGAACTGCGCGAGATGCTCGGCAGCGTCGAACAGATCGTGCGCGATTGCGTGAAGGATATCGGCTACGAGCAGGACGAGTTCCACTGGAACACGCTGAAGGTGAAGAACCACCTGCACAAGCAATCTGCCCATATCGCGCAGGGCGTGGACCGTGACGGGGCGGGCGACCAGGGCATCATGTTCGGCTATGCTTGCCGCGAGACGCCGGAACTGATGCCGGCACCGATCCAGTATAGCCATGCCATCCTGCGCCGTCTGGCCGAGGTGCGCAAATCCGGCCAGGAGCCGACGCTGCGCCCTGATGCCAAGTCGCAACTGTCGCTGCGCTATGAAGGCGGCAAGCCGGTCGAGGTGACCTCGATCGTGCTCTCGACCCAGCATGAAAGCGAAAGCCAGAGCTCGGACGATATCCGCGCCATCGTGGAACCCTATATCCGCGAAGTGCTGCCCTCGGGCTGGATCACCGATAAGACCGAATGGTGGGTCAACCCGACCGGCACTTTCGTGATCGGCGGCCCCGATGGCGATGCAGGCCTGACCGGCCGCAAGATCATCGTGGACACCTATGGTGGCGCGGCTCCGCATGGCGGGGGTGCCTTCTCGGGCAAGGACCCAACCAAGGTGGACCGATCGGCCGCCTATGCCGCGCGCTATCTGGCTAAGAATGTGGTGGCCGCAGGCCTCGCGGATCGCTGCACGCTGCAGGTCAGCTATGCCATTGGTGTGGCCAAGCCGCTGTCGATCTATGTCGATACCCATGGCACCGGACAGGTGGATGAGGCGACGATTGAACGCGCTGTCGCAGAGGTCATGGACCTGACGCCGCGCGGCATCCGCGAACATCTGCAACTGAACCGCCCGATCTATGCCCGCACCTCGGCCTATGGCCATTTCGGTCGCGCGCCGGAGGCCGACGGCGGCTTCAGCTGGGAAAAGACCGATCTGATCGAGGCGCTGAAAAAAGCGATCTGATCAGGGGGGCCTTTGTCGAGGGCATCGAACCCCCGCCAAAGGCGTTGCCACGGACAGCTGAGGCCCGGTCGCGATGACCGGGCCTTTGCATTTGCGGCGGTGGTAGAATGAGTATTTGGGCAAGCAGCAAAGCGGTAACGGATTGCTAACCCTTCTGTGTCAGGGTTGTCCTGCGGAACAGGGGGGAGCCCCGATGACCGTCAAGCAGCAAAGCCGCCCCGGCGCCGTGTGAAGCGCTCACATGGGTTGAAACAAGACCCCGTGCCGCCGGGGCGCATCCCTGTCTTTGCTGATTGCACAAATACTCCCGCCGGAGGCATCCCGAGACATGGCGCTTTGCGCCATGTCGAGAGGAAAATCTTGCGCCGCAGGCGCACCTTATACCTGGTCCTGCAAGCCGTGGATCTGCTGGCCGCGCTATTCGCCGCGTGGAAAGCGTTTGCTGTCTTCCAGCACGTTCAGGTCCATATGGTTGCGCATATAGCGTTCCGATGCTGCGCGCAGGGGCTGATAGTCCCATGGGAAATAGCTGCCATTGCGCAGCGCCTCGTAGACCACCCAGCGGCGGGCCTGGCTTTCGCGCACCTCGGCATCATAGCGCGCCAGATCCCAGCGGGCATCAGACATGGCGCGGAAGCGGGCAAGCGTTGCGGCATGGGCGGGAGCGGTAGCGAGATTCACCCGCTCTTCCTGGTCGGCCTCAAGATCGAACAGCTGCTCCGGGTCGGCAAGGCAGCGGGTATATTTCCAGCGGCCTTCCCGCAGGCAGACCAGCGGGGTGATGCTGCCCTCAGCCGCATATTCCATCGCGACGGGGCTGGTGCGGTCAAAGCCCTTCGCCAGCGGCACGAGGCTTTCGCCATCGGTCCAGGGCAGCACCTCGGCCATCGAGACCCCCGCCAGATCGCAAAGCGTGGGCGTCACATCAATGGTGCAGACCGGGGTTTCCACCAGCCCGGGTTCCAGCCCCGGCGCCGCGATCATCAGCGGCACGCGAGCCGAACCTTCGAAGAAGTTCATCTTGAACCAGAGGCCGCGTCGCCCCAGCATCTCGCCATGGTCGGAAACGAAGAGGATGATCGCCTCTTGCCGTGTGGCGTCCAGCGTCGCCAGAATCTCGCCGATCTTGTCATCGACATAGGAGATGTTGGCGAAATAGCCCTGCCTTGCGCGGCGGATATGCTCCGGCGTGACCTCCAGCCCGCGCCAGTCGCAGGCATCCATCAGGCGCTTTGAGTGCGGATCCATCGCCTCATAATCCAGCGCCTCGGGGGGCTCCAGATGGGCGCAATCCGCGTAAAGATCCCAATATTTGCGCCGCGCCACGAATGGGTCATGCGGATGGGTGAAGCTGGCGCACAGCGCCCAGGGCCTTGCATCGCCGCCGCGTGACAGATCGTAAAGTTTCTGCACCGTCTGGAAGCAGACATCGTCGTCATATTCCAGTTGATTGGTGATCTCGGCCATGCCCGCGCCGGTGACCGAGCCGAGATTGTGATACCACCAGTCGATCCGCTCTCCCGGTTTGCGGTAATCCGGGGTCCAGCCAAAATCGGCCGGGTAGATATCGGTGGTCAGGCGTTGCTCAAACCCGTGCAACTGGTCGGGTCCGACGAAATGCATCTTGCCTGAAAGGGCCGTCTGATACCCGGCGCGGCGCAGGTGATGGGCAAAGGTCGGGATGTCGGAGGTGAATTCGGCGGCATTGTCATAGACGCGGGTGCGGCGCGGCAACTGCCCGGACATGAAGCTGGCGCGGGCCGGGGCACAAAGTGGCGAGGCGGTATAGGCATTGGCAAAGCGCACCGACCGCGCGGCCAGCCGCTTCAGATTGGGCGCGTGCAGCCAGTCGGCAGGGCCATCCGGGAACAGGGTTCCGGTCAGCTGATCCACCATCAGGATGAGAATATTGGGCCGATCCGTCATCACCTGCCGCCTTTCGCTTCACCCAGTATTGAAAACCGATATGGTGTTCATAGAAAAGACGGGGATTTTCGATGTTTTGCATCAGTTCTGTTTATGCAACTTGATCCGGCGGCCTTGCGGGTGATCGAGGCGGTGGCACGCCATGGCACGCTGACACGGGCTGGCGCGGCGCTTGGCCTCAGCCAGCCTGCGATCAGCTATCAGTTGCGCCGGGCCGAAGATTACCTTGGCGTTGTCCTGTTCACCCGTTCGCGGGCGGGGTGTCAGCCTACGCCTGCGGGCGAAGTGCTGCTGCGCGATCTGCTGCCTGCATTGGCGCAGATCGATGCGGCCTTGGCCGAGGTGCAGGCGATGGCGCGGGCACCTGCGCTGCGCATCCTGACCGATTTCGGCTTTGCCGGGCTGTGGCTGATGCCGCGTCTGGCGCGATTCCGGGCGCTTCACCCGGAAATCGAGGTGCAGATCACGGCCGCCCAGGACAGCCGCAATCCGCGCCCGGGCGAGGTTGCGATCCGCTTTGCCCGAACCGGCGATCTGCAAGGCTGGCTCTGGATGCCGGAACGGGTGGTGCCGGTCTGCGCACCCGACTGTGCGCCGGGCCTTGCGGGGGATCCGCGGCCCGAGGCGCTGGCCCAGGCGGTGCTGTTGCACATCGACGCGCCGCCGGAGGTGCGTTGGCTGACATGGCCGGGGTGGTTTGCCCGCCATGGGTTGTCGCGGCCGCGCCGTGCGGCGGAGCTTGGGTTGAACACCTACGAATTCGTGGTGCAGGCGGTGCTGGCGGGGCAGGGCGTGGCGCTTGGCTGGCGACCGCTGATCGATCCGCATCTGGCCAGCGGCGCGCTGATCGCCCTGGGTGATGAGATCACCACCGAGGGCACCGGCTACTGGATCGAGGCCCCGGGGCCGGAAACCCCGGCCCATCGGATCCTGTTCGACTGGCTGCGCCGCGAACTGGCCTGATCGCGTCACATCCTGTCGCATCACGGCAAGCCGGGCGGGGCGAAGGGCGTAGCCTCTTGGGGTTCAAGCCAGAGGCCGCCATGACCGTAACCCGCACAGATTTCCCCCATAAGTTGATCGAGATCGAGGATCTGCGCATCCCGATGCCGGATGGCGTCACCCTGTCCGCCCGGGTCTGGATGCCCGAGGATGCGAACCGCCATCCGGTGCCCGCGGTGCTGGAATATATCCCTTATCGCAAACGCGATGGCACCACGCCGCGCGATGAGCTGATGCACCCCTATGTGGCGGGCCATGGCTATGCCTGTGTGCGCGTCGATATCCGCGGCAATGGCGATAGCGCGGGCCTGATGCTGGACGAATACAGCCAGCAGGAAATGGACGATGCGCTGGAGGTGATCGGCTTTCTCGCCGCGCAGCCATGGTGCAGCGGCGCGGTGGGGATGATGGGCAAGAGCTGGGGCGGCTTCAACTGCCTGCAAGCGGCCTTCAACGGCCATCCGGCGCTGAAGGCGGTGATCTCGGTCTGCTCGACGTCGGATCGATTTGCCGATGATATCCATTTCAAGGGCGGGTGCCTGCTGGGCGAAAATCTGGGCTGGGGCGCGGTGATGCTGTCGTTTTCGTCGCGCCCTGCCGACCCGCTGCTGCGCCCGGATTGGCGGGCGGATTGGCTGGCCCGGCTGGAGGCGGAGCCATTCCTTGCCCCGGCATGGGCACGCCATCAAAGCCGGGATGCCTATTGGAAACATGGCTCGATCTGCGAGGATTGGGCGCGCATGACCATCCCGGTCCTGAACTTTGGCGGCTGGGCAGACAGTTACCTGAACACGCTGGGTCATGTGATGACCAACCACCCCGGGCTGGGGCAGGGCATCATGGGGCCGTGGGTTCATCAATACCCGCATACGGCGGTGCCGGGGCCGCAGATCGGCTTTCTGCAAGAAGCCGTGCGCTGGTGGGATTGCTGGCTGAAGGGGCACAGCAATGGCGTGGCAGAGGCACCGCGCTACCGCGCCTACATGCTGCATTCGCAGCCGGTTTCGGCGGCTCCAGTTTTCCGCGCCGGTCATTGGGTGGCGGAAGGTGCCTGGCCCAGCCCGCGTGTGACCCCGCAGGTTCACGATCTGGGGGCATTGACCGGGCAGAAAATCTGCACGCCGCAGCATCTGGGCCTGCACGCCGGGGAGTTCTTCCCGATGGGGATGAGTGCGGAACTGCCGGGCGATCAGCGCGGCGAGGATGCGATGTCGGTCTGTCTTGATTTCGATTTGCCCGAGGGGATCGATCTGCTGGGGCGGGCGCGGGTGGAATTGCGCCTGACTTGCGACCAACCCTTCGCGCATCTGATCGCCCGGCTGTGCGATGTGGCACCGGATGGGTCTTCGACCCGGATCAGCCACGGAATGCTCAACCTGCGCCATCGCGACAGCATGGAGCACCCGACCCCCGTGCCGGTGGGCGAGGCGGTCTCGATCAGCCTCGATCTGGACGAGATGGGCTATCGGCTGGCAGCGGGGCATCGGCTGCGGCTGGCGCTGTCGACCACCTATTGGCCCTTCGTCTGGCCCGCCCCGGTTGCCGTGACGCTGACGGTGCAGGGCGGTCGACTGACGCTGCCGCGTCATCAGGGCAGCACGGGCGATGAATGGCAGCCACCCGCCGCAGAGACCGCCCCGGGCTGGAAGCACCGGATGCTGCGACCGGGAAGGTCCATCCGCCGCATCACGCAGGATCTGCTGAGCGGCGAGTGGCTGCTGGAGGTCGAGGAGGATACCGGCGATGCCGAGAACCTGACCCATGGGCTGGTTTCGGGCGAGACGGTGCGCGAGCTGTGGCGCATTCATCCCGATGACCCGCTCTCGGCCCGGGTGGAGATCCGCTATGAACAGCGCCTGTCGCGGGGCGATTGGCAGGTGCGGACCGAGGCGGTTTCAACCCTCGAATCAGCCCCGACGGAATTGCGGCACCATGCCCGGCTGACAGCCTGGGAAGGAGAGACTCAGGCCCTTACGCGCGAGTTTTTCGACAACACCCCGCGCGACCATGTTTAGGAATATTGCGACATGGCGGGCCGAATTTAGCAGTTTACGCAAGCCGCCTTCTGGTCCCATGCTAACGCAAACAGCCAAAGAGCTAGCAGGGAGACGGAAATATGAAGGACGATCTTGCCAGATTGATCGACTGGATCGACGCCGGCGGCATGAGCCGCCGCGGCTTTCTGGGGCGCGCTTCGGCCTTTGGTCTCGCGGCAGCCCTTGGCAGCGCGGTCCTGCCCGGACAGGCCCGCGCCGAGGAACCGAAGAAGGGGGGGATCCTGAAAATCGGCCTTGGCGGTGGCGAAAGCACTGATGCGCTGGACCCGGGGCTGGCCGATGGTCCGGCGGCTTTCAACGTGAACCGGCAATGGGGCGATTGCATCATCGATGTGTCGGCCGAGAAAGAGTTGCAGCCGCGTCTGGCTGAAAGTTTCGACAGCAACGAGGACAGCACGGTCTGGACCTTCAAGATCCGTAAGGGCGTGAAGTTCCATGACGGATCCGAGATGACCGTCGATGACGTGGTGGCCACCTTCAAGCGCCATTCCGACGAGAATGCGAAATCCGGGGCCTATGGCATCATGCAGGGCATCAAGGAGATTTCTGGCGATGGCGAGAATGTCGTTTTCACGCTGTCGACCCCCAATGCCGATCTGCCCTATCTGCTGGCGGACTACCACCTGATCGTGCAGCCTAAGGGCGGTGTCGACAACCCGAATGCCGGCATCGGCACCGGCCCCTACAAGGTGAAGTCCGCCGAGCCTGGTGTGCGTTATGTATTTGAAAAGAATGCGGATGATTGGGATGCCACCCGTGGCCATTATGACGGGGTGGAATTCCTGATCATCAATGACACCACGGCACGGACCGCCGCCCTGCAATCCGGTCAGGTCCATGCGATCAACCGGGTTGATCCCAAGGTCGCAAAATTGCTGTCGCGTGCGCCGGGCGTGCAGGTAAAAAGCGTGGCTGGCCCCGGCCATTACGTCTTCATCATGCATTGCGACAAGGCGCCGTTTGACAATAACGATCTGCGGCTTGCGCTGAAATACGCGATCAACCGGCAGGAACTTGTCGACAAGATTCTGGATGGTTTCGGCTCGGTCGGGAATGACGTGCCGATCAACAGCTCCTACCCGCTGTTCGACGAGGCCCTGCCGCAGCGCGAGTTCTCGCTGGAAAAAGCGGCGGAGCATTACAAGAAATCCGGCCATGACGGCAGCCCGATCGAGCTGATCGTGGCGGATGGTGCCTTCCCCGGCGCGGTGGATGCGGCGGCGCTGTTCCAGGCCTCGGCCACGCAGGCAGGCATTCCGCTGGTCATCAAGCGGGTGCCCGATGATGGCTACTGGTCGGATGTCTGGAACGTCAAACCCTTCTGCGCCAGCTATTGGGGCGGGCGTCCGGTGCAGGATCAGATGTATTCGACGGCTTACCTCTCGACCGCAGACTGGAACGACACCAAGTTCAAGAATGCGGAATTTGACGAGTTGATCCTGGCGGCGCGCGGCGAAACCGATGAGGCCAAGCGCAAGGAAATGTATGCCAAAGCCACCACCATCCTGTGGGAAACCGGCGGTGTGATCTGCCCGATGTTCAACGATTTCGTCGATGGCGTGTCGGAAACCATCGTGGGTTGGG
This sequence comes from Gemmobacter serpentinus, assembly GCF_008973825.1. Classification (GTDB taxonomy): domain Bacteria; phylum Pseudomonadota; class Alphaproteobacteria; order Rhodobacterales; family Rhodobacteraceae; genus Gemmobacter; species Gemmobacter serpentinus. The sequence continues at coordinate 229,321 of NZ_WCHR01000018.1, forward strand.
TCGACGATCCGAACCTTGAACTGATGAACGGCTTCATCTCCTCCAAGACCTGGTTCGCCTGACCGATGGCGCACCCCGTCCTGACACTGGTTGCCCAACGCGTTGCGTTGGGCCTCCTGCTGCTTCTCGCGGCCTCTGTCCTGATCTTCGTCGGCACCCAGATCCTGCCCGGCGATGTGGCGCAGGCCATTCTGGGCCAGTCTGCCACGCCCGAGACACTGGCCAATCTGCGGCAGGAGCTGGGCCTGAATGAGCCGGTGGTCAGCCGCTATTTCGGCTGGCTGTTCGGCGTCTTGCAGGGCGATCTGGGCACGGCCCTGTCCAATGGCCAACCCATCGCCCCCGCGCTTGGCACGCGGCTCGGCAATACGCTGTTTCTGGCGGCAACGGCTGCGGTGATCGCGGTGCCGCTTGCGGTGCTGCTGGGGCTGGTTTCTGTGCGCTATCGCAACCGCTGGCCCGATAAGGTGATTTCGGCGGTGACGCTGGCCACCATCTCGGTGCCGGAATTTCTGCTGGGCTATATCGTGATCTTCTTCTTTGCGGTGCAGTATCGCCTGCTGCCCTCGCTTTCGACGGTCTATGACGGCATGACGATGGGCGAACGGCTCTATGCCATCGGCCTGCCTGTCATCGTGCTGGTGCTGGCGGTTCTGGGCCATATGATGCGCATGACGCGCGCCGCGATCCTGAACGTGATGCAATCGGCCTATGTCGAAACTGCCGAGTTGAAGGGCCTGCGTCCCTTCACCATCATCGCCAAACACGCCTTCCCCAATGCCATCGCGCCGGTGGTGAATGTGGTGATGATCAACCTTGCCTATCTGGTGGTCGGTGTCGTCGTGGTCGAGGTGGTCTTCGTCTATCCCGGCATGGGGCAATATCTGGTCGATCACGTCGCCAAACGCGATGTGCCGGTGGTGCAGGCCTGCGGGCTTGTCTTTGCCGGGGTCTATATCGGGCTGAACCTGATTGCCGACCTTGTCTCGATTCTGGCCAACCCGCGACTGAGGCACCCGAAATGACCCGTTTGCCCATTTCCGCATTGATCGGGCTGGCCTTTACGACCGCCTATTTCGCCGCTGCGCTGTTTGCGCCGCTGATCGCCCCCTATGGTCTGGCCGAGGTTGTCGGTGACAGTTGGGAGCCCGCCTCAAGCCAGTTCTGGCTTGGCACCGATTCCATCGGACGGGATCTGCTGTCACGCATGATCTGGGGCGGACGCACCACGATTTTCGTCGCAACCTGCGCCACGATCCTGGCCTTTGGGCTTGGGTCCGTGCTGGGCTTTCTGGCGGCGGTCTGCGGTGGCTGGGTGGATCAGGTGCTGTCGCGGCTGGTCGATCTGATGATGTCGATCCCGGCGCTGATTTCGGCGCTGGTGGTCCTGTCGGTGATGGAGGTGACGCTGACCACGCTGATCCTTGTCATGGGCATTCTGGAAAGCACGCGGGTCTTCCGTCTGGCCCGCGCCGTGGCCGTCGATATCGCGGTGATGGATTATGTCGAGGCCGCGCGCCTGCGCGGTGAGAAACTCGGCTGGATCATCTTCCGCGAGATCCTGCCCAATGCCTTGTCGCCGCTGGTCGCCGAGATGGGGCTGCGCTTCATCTTTGCGGTGCTGTTCATCTCGACCCTGTCTTTCCTGGGGCTTGGCGTGCAGCCGCCGATGGCGGATTGGGGGGGCATCGTGAAGGAGAACAAGGAGGGCATCGTCTACGGCATCCCTGCCGCGCTGATCCCGGCCTTTGCCATCGCGACGCTGGCGATTTCGGTGAACCTTGTTGCCGACTGGGTGCTGAACCGCACCTCCAGCCTGAAAGGAGGCCGCGGTGCCTGAGACAACCCTGTCTGACAAATCCAATCTGCTGGAAATCCGCAATCTGGTGCTGGAAGCCACCTCCTATCCGCCGGGCGAGCCGCCCAAGACCGTGACGCTGGTGCATGGTGTCTCGCTGGCGGTGGAAAAGGGCAAGGTTCTGGGGCTGATCGGCGAAAGCGGCGCAGGCAAATCGACCATCGGCCTGTCCTCCATGGCCTATGGCCGGGGCGGCGTACGCATCACCGGCGGCGAGGTCATCGTGAATGGCCGCGATATCCTCAAGGCCGGGGCCGGTGGCTTGCGCAAGCTGCGCGGCAAGGAAGTGACCTATGTCGCGCAATCTGCGGCGGCCAGCTTCAACCCTGCCAAGCCGCTGATGGAGCAGGTGATCGAGACGACGCTGGCCACCGGCCAGATGAGCCGGTCACAGGCCGAGGCGCGGGCGGTCGATCTGTTCCGGCAGCTGGGCCTGCCCAATCCCGAAACCATCGGCAAACGCTTTCCGCATCAGGTCTCGGGCGGGCAGTTGCAGCGGGTGATGACGGCGATGGCGCTGTGCCCGAAGCCCGATCTGGTGGTGTTTGACGAGCCGACCACCGCGCTGGATGTGACCACGCAGATCGACGTGCTGGCGGCGATCAAGCGCGCGATCCATGAGACCGGGGTGGCGGCACTTTATATCACCCATGATCTGGCCGTGGTGGCGCAGGTGGCCGATGACATCATGGTGCTGCGCCATGGCAAGACGGCGGAATATGGCAGCTGCCGCCAGATCATCGAGGATCCGCAGCAGGACTATACCAAGGCCCTGGTCGCCATCCGATCCATCGAGCACGCCGAAAAGCCGGATGCGCCGCCGCTTCTCAGCATCCAGAACGTGACGGCCCGCTACAAGGGCACGAATTTTGACGTGCTGAAGAACGTCTCGGTCGATCTGCCGCCGGGGCAGACGCTGGCGATCGTGGGTGAAAGCGGGTCGGGCAAATCGACGCTGGCGCGGGTCATCACCGGGCTTTTGCCGGCAGCACAAGGCAGCATCACCTTTGCCGGGCGGACCCTCTCGCCCGATCTGGCGGGGCGGTCGCGTGATGATCTGCGCGAATTGCAGATGATCTACCAGATGGCCGATGTTGCGATGAACCCGCGCCAGACCGTTGAAACCATCATCGGTCGCCCGCTGGAATTCTATTTCGGGCTGCGGGGCGAGGCCAAGCGCAAGCGCGTGCAGGACTTGCTGGATCAGATCGAGATGGGGCGCGGTTTCGCCGACCGCTACCCGGCAGAGCTGTCGGGCGGGCAGAAGCAGCGCGTCTGTATCGCGCGGGCGCTGGCCGCCAAGCCCAAGCTGATCATCTGTGACGAGGTGACCTCGGCGCTGGATCCGCTGGTGGCGGACGGCATCCTGAAGCTGCTCTTGAACCTTCAGGCCGAAGAGGGCGTGGCCTATCTGTTCATCACCCATGATCTGGCGACGGTGCGGGCCATCGCCGACCGGATCGCGGTGATGTTTAAGGGGCAGGTGCAGCGCTACGGCACCAAATCGGATGTGCTGGCACCGCCCTATGATGCCTATACCGACCTGCTGCTGTCCTCGGTCCCCGAAATGCGGCTGGGCTGGCTGGAAGAGGTGCTGGCGCATCGCCTGATGGAAAGCGCCGGGAATTGAGATCAGGGGCGGGGGATGACCCCGCCCCGATCTTTATGCGCCGCCGGTCATCGTCTTCAACCTGTCCAGCAACCGCGCAAAAGCGGCCTCTGCGCGTGGCACCGAATGGCGGGCGCGCAGCCAGCCATGGACCAGACCTTCATCCAGCAGCCATTCGGCGCGGCCCCCGGCGGCGATGATCCGTTCGGCATAGACGTGTCCGTCATCCGCCAGCGGATCGCATTCGGCGCTGGCGACCACCACCGGCGGCAGGCCGCTGAAATCGAGATCATGCAGCGTGCCGACCGTGACATCGGGTTCCTCGGGTTCCTGCCCGCCATGGCGCGCCTGCGCATACCAGATCACATCCGCCGTGCTCAGCATCGGGGCATGGGCATGGCTGACATAGCTGCCCTGGCTGCGGTCGCCGCCAAGGGCGGGATAGATCAGCAGCAACCCGCGCAGATCTGCCCGCCCGCGCAGCCCATGCGCGGCGGATGCGACCAGCGCGGCCCCCGCAGAATCCCCTGCCAGCACCAGCGGGCCGGACAGGGCATGGGCCACCGCCATCACGTCCTCATAGGCGGCGGGGTGCAGATGTTCCGGCACCAGCCGATAATCGACGCTGATGACCTGCACGCCGGTCGCCACTGCCATCTCGGCGCAGACATCATCATGACTATCGAGATTGCCGACCACGAAGCCACCGCCATGGGCATAGAGGATGTGGGTGTCAGAGGCCGCGCCATAGATGCGGCAGGGCACGCCCGCAATCGCCCGATCCTCCACCAGCAGCCCGGCGGGGCGCGGCGCGCGAAAGGCCGCGCACATCCGGTCATAGACCGCGCGTTGTTCGGGAATCGTCAGATTGACCGCATCGGGCGGGTAGAAACTGTCGGTGCGGGCGATGAAGGCGCGTGTGGCATTGTCCATCAAACGGTCATAATCGCCCATGCCAAACCTCCGGTTCATGGCTGTTTTGCCCAGATTGCCATTAACCATTGTGGTCAGCGCGCTCAAAACGCCCCGACTAGCCCACATTCTCGACACGATTTGATGCCAGATTCGAAACTGAGCCACGCAAATTAGATCGGATGCCCCATGCAGATCTTCCGCGCAGACAGTGATGAGGCTGAGTTAGTGGGTTTTGGTGTTCGCATTCTTCTTTTGTCGCATCCCGGCGGGCCGGGAACGGCGACGGCCATGACCCGGCTTGCCGGTCTTGGCGGCCAGATCGATCATCAGGAGGAACTTTTTGCGGGCCTTGAGGCGATGATCGAGGACCCGCAGGGCTATGGCCTGTTCGTCATGCTCTGTGATGATTTCGGCGGGCTTGAGGCCGGGCAACGCGCGCTTTCGCTGCTGCGCGGGGCGGGCTGTTCGCTGCCGGTCATGTTGGTCGCCGCAGCGGTGGCCCAACAGATCTTCCCCGAGGATCGCAGCGAGGCCGTATTGCTGCGGGCCCCGCTCTCCGCAGTCTCCCTGCGGGTCGGATTTGAACATGCGCTGCGCGAACGCCTGATCTGGCGCGCCGCCTGATCGGATCTTCGGATCGGAATGCCCTGAGCTGCGCGCATGGTCGCAGACATGAAAAAAGGCGGGCCAGCGGCCCGCCTTTTTCTTTGCCCGAAGGCAAATGAAATCAAGCCAGCGACAGGTTGGTCGCCGACTCACGGCCGTCACGGCCAGCTTCGATGTCGAAGGTCACCGCCTGGCCGTCAGCCAGCGAGCGGATGCCAGCGCGCTCCAGCGCGGTGATGTGGACGAACACGTCCTTCTTGCCGCCTTCCGGGGCGATGAAGCCGAAGCCCTTGGTAGCATTGAACCATTTCACGGTGCCCTTGGCCATCGTGATCACTCCTGTTTGATCTGCCGCCCGCAAAATCGCGGCGGCTCGGCATCGTCAGCGCAGTCGAGCTGTGGCCGGAGATCGGAGACAGGGGTCGAAAAGAGATAACGTCGCAGGCGAATATATGGGGGTGATTTCGCGCGAAAACAAGCCAAATCGGTGGCGCGGTCATTGTCCTGCCATTGATGGGGGCGTAAGGCGCTGGAAACCGGGAAAGGGACGACGATGACAGAGGCCGAAGTGATGGCGCGGGCGGGCGGTACCTGCGAGTTTTGCGGGGCAGCGGATGCGTTGCAGCCCGTGGCTTTCGCCCCGGCAGGGGCCGTTGCCCTGTGCCCGGCCTGCCGGGGCGAGACCGACACCGGCCCCGATCATTTCCGTTGTCTTGAGGGCGCGGCCTGGTCGGGGGAACCTGTGGTGCAATTCGCGGTCTGGCAAAGACTTGGCACGATCGAGGCGCCTTGGGCCAGCGAAACCCGCGCCGGGATGGCGCTGTCGCCCGAGGCCGAGGCCTGGGCCAACGCGCCGCAGGCGGTGACCCATCGTGACAGCAATGGCGCGATCCTTGCAAATGGCGATACCGTGACACTGATCAAGGACCTGCCGGTCAAGGGGGCGGGCTTCACCGCCAAGCGCGGCACGGCGGTGCGCGGGATCACCTTGGTGCCCGACAATGCCGCCCATATCGAAGGCCGGGTCGAGGGGCAGCGAATCGTCATCCTGACGGAATTCGTGAAAAAACGCTGATTGCTGCGGCGTAGGGGCGATTCCGCCAGATCATCCCTTGTCGTGGAAAAAGTCGTGGATCTGCTGGGCCAGCGATTCCGAAATGCCGGTGACCGCCATCAGATCCTCGACCGCCGCGCGGCTGACCGCCTTGGCGCTGCCGAAATGCGCCAGAAGCGCGCGCTTGCGACTGGCACCGATGCCGGGCACCTCGTCCAGCGGGGTGGCGGTGGTGGCTTTCGCGCGTTTGGCGCGGTGCGCGCCAATGGCCCAACGGTGCGCCTCATCGCGCAGGCGCTGGATGAAATACAGCACCGGGTCATTCATCCGTAGCGCAAAAGGTGCCTCGCCGGGGCGGTGGAACTCTTCCTTGCCATGGTCGCGGTCAATGCCCTTGGCCACCCCGATAAAGGGCACATCATCCACCCCAAGCTCTGCCATGATCTCGGCCACGGCCGAAATTTGACCGGCACCGCCGTCGATCAGCAGCAGATCGGGCCAGAGGTCGGTCTTGCGCTCAGGGTCTTCCTTCAACAGCTTTTCAAAGCGGCGCGTCAGCACCTCTTTCATCATGCCGAAATCGTCGCCCTGCGCGCCAGCCTCGCCCTTGATGTTGAACTTGCGATATTGCGATTTCAGGAAGCCATCTACCCCGGCCACGATCATGCCGCCGACGGCATGGGCACCCTGGATATGCGAGTTGTCATAGACCTCGATCCGCTTCGGCGCGGCTTCCAGATCAAAGGCATCGGCCAACCCTTGCAACAGCCGGTTCTGCGTCGTGCTTTCGGCCATGCGGCGGGCCAGGCTTTCGCGGGCATTGCGATGGGCGTTTTCCACCAGTTCGGCCTTTTCGCCACGCTGGGGCACCGCGATTTCGACCTTGCGACCCGCGCGCTCTGACAGAAGATCGCTCACCAGATCCTCATTCGCCACAGGATGCGAAAGCAGGACCAGACGCGGCGGTTCCTTCCCGTCATAGAACTGGCTCAGGAAGGCTTCGAGGATTTCTGGCTCATCGGCATCCGCGGGGGTCTTGGGATAGAAATCCCGGTTGCCCCAGCTTTGATGGCCGCGGATGAAGAAGACCTGCACGCAGGCCTGCCCGCCCTCCAGATGCAGCGCCACCACATCCGCCTCGGACACGCCGCGAGGGTTGATCCCCTGCACCGATTGCACCGCCGTCAGCGCCTTGATGCGGTCGCGCAGCGCGGCGGCGCGCTCATATTCCATCGCTTCGGCAGCCTCGGTCATGGCCTTCGCCAGATCGGCCTGCACCGAGGTCGATTTGCCTTCCAGAAACCGCGTCGCATCATCGACTAGGTCGCTGTAATCCGCCTCGCTGATGCGGCCGACACAGGGCCCGGAGCAGCGCTTGATCTGAAACAGCAAGCAGGGGCGCGATCGATTTGAGAACACGTTGTCAGCGCAGGTGCGCAGCAGGAACACCCGTTGCAGCTGGTTCAGCGTGCGGTTCACCGCGCCCGCACTGGCGAAGGGGCCGAAATAGCGCCCCTTCTCGCCGCGTTTGCCCCGATGTTTGCGGATCATCGGAAAGGGGTGCCCGGTCGGGATGACGATATTTGGAAAACTCTTATCGTCGCGCAGCAGCACGTTGTAGCGCGGCTTCAACTGCTTGATGAGGTTCTGTTCCAGCAGCAGCGCCTCGGTCTCGGTGCGCGTGGTCAGGAACATCATCGACACGGTTTCAGCGATCATCCGCGCGATGCGCCCGGAATGGCCCGAGGGGCGGGCATAGTTCGACACCCGCGCCCGCAGGTTGCGCGCCTTGCCGACGTAAAGCACCTCATTCGCGGCATTCAGCATCCGGTAAACCCCGGGCGAGCCGTCAAGCCTGCGCAAATAGTCCTGAATGACCGCATGGCCCGCTTTCGGCGGGGTGGTCTGATCCGGGCTGGGCTGTGCCTCATCCATCATGGGCAGACCTCGCTTTTCCTCTCACCGATTCCCCCTCTCTCGCTGCAACAGGCCAGAGCTAAGGACAAGGGTAAAGCTGTCCCCAGTTTCTGTGGATAAGTTTGCGGAGAAAATTCAGAACGGCGCATTTTTCCCTTGTTTTCAGCCTGCTTCCCTGCCTTGCTTAAAAAATAGGCAAATATGCAAGGCACTGATTTTGCGTGAGAAATTTTTCTTACAGGGGCAAGCGGCTGAAAAGTCAGGGTTTTCTTTACAAGTTCGTGAACAATAGATGAAAAGTGGACAACTTCCCTCGCGACACTTTCTTGCGCCTATTCCACGCCCAGCACATCCGGGGTCTTCCAGCCCAGATGTTGCCCCCCATCGACGCAAAGCAATTGCCCCGTCACACCGGGTGCATCAAGGAAATATCCCAGGGCTGCGGTAATGTCGGCGGGGTTGGAACCGCGCCCCAGAATGGTTGCCGCGCGTTGGGCGGCGAAATGCGTCTCGCTTTGCCGTTCGCCACGCAGGGTGGGGCCGGGGCCGATGGCATTCACCCGGATCGCGGGGGCCAGGCCCTGTGCGGCGGTCTGGGTCAGCGCCCAAAGGCCCATCTTGGCCAGCGTATAGGTCGAAAATTCCGGCGTCAGCTTGCGCACGCGCTGGTCGATCATATTGACGATCAGGCTGCGCGCCAGCGGCTCGCCCGCCGCATCGCGCCCGGCCTCGGGCGCCTGGGCCGCAAAGGCCTGCATCAGCACGAAAGGCGCGCGCAGATTGCTTTCAAAATGCCGGTCCCAGCTTTGCCGGGTCGCACTTTGCAGCGTGTCATATTCAAAGATCGAGGCGTTGTTGACCAACACCGTGAACGGCCCGCCAAGTGCCGCCACCGCGCGCGGCAGCAGGGCTGCGGTCTGCGCCTCATCCAAAAGGTCGGCTTGCAACGCTACTGCGCGCCGTCCCATGGCGGTGATCTGCGCCACGGTCTCGGCGGCACCTGCCTCGGATCCGGCGTAATGCACCGCTACGTCATGGCCACGCCCGGCCAGATAGATCGCCATCGCCTGACCCAGACGCTTGCCCGCCCCGGTCACCAATGCAAGAGGAGCCTGCGCCATCATTTGCCCTTTCCGCCGCAGGGGCAGGGGGATGCGCCGATGCGTGGTCTGCCGCAGGCGCTGCAATAGCGGGCGGTCACCCGTTTTTTCTTGTGGCCGAATTTCTCATAGATGATCGCGCCGATCACGATGGCGACAATCACGAAGGTGACGGCCTTGACCATCATGTCAGAGCCCGAACCGGGCGAAAGCCGCGCGGTCCTCGATCTCGGCCAGAACATCGCTCATGGCGCGCCCGGTCAGTCGGGACATCAGCCCGCGTTTCTGCCCCATCGGCACGAGCCGGGCCTTGTCGCCGTAAAGCGCCTTCAGCTTGGGCACCAGATGCGCCACCCCGTCGGCCAGACCCAGATCGACAGCCTGCGCGCCGACCCAGACATCGGCATTGAACAGATCGGCTTCGGGCTTCAGCTTTGCGCCGCGCCGGGCTTTCACATGGTTGATGAAGGCCTGGTGGATCGGCTCCTGCAAGGCCAGCAGTCTTGCGGTATCTTCGGGTTTCACGGGCTGGAACGGATCGGCCAGCGATTTCGACCGGCCCGAGGTGACAACCCGCCGCTCGATCCCGTGGCGGGTGATGAAATCGGCAAATCCGAAACCTGCCGAGATCACCCCGATTGAACCCAGGATGGAGCTGTCATCGACCCAGATATCGTCGCCGGCACAGGCCAGCCAGTAGCCGCCGGATGCTGCCACATCTTCGACAAAGACATGGACCTTCACGCCCTTCTCAGAGGCCAGCCGCCGGATGCGGGCGGCAATCAGGCTGGATTGCACCGGCGATCCGCCCGGCGAATTGATCGCCAGCGCCACCGCGGCGGGTTTCATGCGAAAGGCCTTTTCGATCAGCGGTGCCAGGGCCGCGTCGTTCAGCCCGGCACCAAAGCGGCCACCTGTGCCGATGGCGCCTTGCAGGCGGATCACCGGCACGACCGGCAGCTTCTTGCGGAAAGGGATGCGGAACTTCATGAAACGGATGTAGAGAGGACGGGGCGATGCGGCAAGGCCCGCCTGGTGCCGGGCTGTAGGAATTGCCGGATTTGCGGTGGGGGGACGGGGCCATGATCGACCGGCTGGAGATGTTCATAGCCCTCGCCAATGAAGGGCATTTCGGGCGCGCCGCGCAGGTCTGCGGCGTGACGCAGCCCACATTGTCTTCAGCGATCAAGCAGTTGGAGGATCAGCTTGGGGTGCAGCTGGTCTGGCGCGGATCGCGCTTTCAGGGGCTGACGCCCGAAGGGCAGCGCGTGCTGGACCGCGCCCGCCGCATCGTGGCTGATGCGCGCGCCCTGCGCGATGAGATGCGCAGCCTGCATCATGGGCTGGCGGGCCATCTGCGCATCGGGGTGATCCCGACCGCGCTGCCGATGGTCGCCGATCTGACCACGCCCTTCACCCGCCGCCACCCCAATGTCCGGGTCACGTTGTTGTCGCGCACCTCGGTCGAGATCCTGACCGGGATCGAACGCCTCGATCTTGATGCGGGTGTCACCTATCTTGACAATGAACCCCTGGGCCGCGTCACGCAGGTGCCACTTTACGCCGAATTTTACCGCCTGCTCTGCGCGCCATCGCATCCGCTGGCCGGGCGGGCGCAGGTGACATGGGCGGAGTTGCGTGACCTCCCGCTATGCCTGCTGACCGGCGACATGCAGAACCGCCGCATCGTCAACCAGCATTTGACCGAAGCCGGGATCGGCGCGGCGCCGATGGTCGAATCAAATTCCACCATCGCGCTGATGGCCCATGTGCTGAGCGGCGAATGGGTGTCGATCCTGCCGAAAAAGCTGGCCGAACTGTTCGCCCAGGGCGGCGGGATTGTCGCCGTGCCCATCGTCGGGCCAGAGGTGGAGCATCTGGTCGGGCTGATTGCGACCCATCGCGTTCCGCCAACGCCATTGATCGCCGCCTTGCTGGACTCGGCCCGCCGCATCGCTGAGGTTTGATAGATAAATCCTATCAAGCAACGGCATATCAATATTGATTTGGCTATCAACCGCGCCCATTCTGGCTGTCAGCTAACGGGAGGTCAGCCAAATGCCGGATCAGGCCGCAATGCTTGCGCGGGTCAAAGAGATCATTTCCGCGCATGACGGGATCGAGGGGCCCTTGCTGCCGATCCTTCACGCGGTGCAGGCGGCCTTCGGTCATGTGCCACAGGCGGCCTTGCCGGTGATCGCGCAAAGCCTGTCGCTGTCGCGCGCCGAGGTGCATGGCGTGATGACCTTCTATCATGATTTCCGTGCAGAGCCCGCCGGGCGGCATGTGCTGAAACTGTGCCGGGCGGAAAGCTGTCAATCGGTGGGGGCGGATCAGGTGGCACAGCAGGCCATGGCGCAGCTGGGGCTGGACTGGCACGAGACCACGCCCGATGGCCGCGTGACGCTGGAGCCCGTTTTCTGCCTTGGCCTTTGCGCCTGTGGCCCGGCCGCCATGGTCGATGGTCGTGTGGTCGGGCGCGTCGATGCCGACAGGCTCGCCGATCTGATTGCGGAGGTGCGCTGATGCGGATCTATATTCCCCGTGATGCGGCCGCCAAGGCACTGGGCGCAGATGCCGTTGCCAGGGCCATTCAGGCCGAGGCGGCGCGGCGCGGGCTGGAAGTAACCATCATCCGCAACGGATCGCGCGGCATGGTCTGGCTGGAGCCGCTGGTCGAGGTGGAAACGCCCGAGGGCCGCATTGCCTTTGGCCCGATGGTGCCGGGGCAGGTGGCCCAGGTCTTTGATGGCGGTCCGCTGGCCTTGGGTCTGACCGAGGATCTGCCCTGGATGAAGGGCCAGACCAGATTGACCTTTGCCCGTTGCGGCGTGATCGATCCGCTGGATCTGGCGGATTTCCGTGCCCATGGCGGGTTCAAGGGGCTGGAACGCGCGATCACCCTGTCGGGGGCCGCGATTGTCGATGAGGTCACCAGATCCGGCTTGCGCGGGCGCGGCGGGGCGGGCTTTCCGACCGGGATCAAATGGAAGACGGTGCATGATGCGCCGGGGCCGCAGAAATACATCGTGGCCAATGCCGATGAGGGTGATAGCGGCACCTTTGCCGACCGTATGATCATGGAAGGCGACCCCTTCACCCTGATCGAAGGCATGACCATTGCCGGGCTGGCGGTCGGGGCCACCAAGGGCTTCATCTATTCGCGGTCGGAATACCCCGATGCCAATGCCACGCTGGCCGAGGCGCTGCGCCTGGCGCGGGCGGGCGGCGTGCTGGGCGCATCGGTTCTGGGCTCTGGTCGGGCCTTTGATATCGAGCTGCGCGTGGGGGCAGGCGCCTATGTCTGCGGCGAGGAAACCGCGCTGCTGAACAGTCTTGAGGGTAAGCGCGGCACTGTGCGCGCCAAGCCGCCGCTGCCCGCGCTGCAAGGTTTCATGGGGCGGCCCACGGTCGTCAACAACGTGATCTCGCTGGCCACGGTGCCGGTGATCCTTGACCGCGGGGCGGAGTTCTATGCGGGTTTCGGTCTGGGCCGGTCGCGCGGCACCATCCCCTTGCAGATCGCGGGCAATGTGAAGCAGGGCGGGCTTTACGAGATCGCCTTCGGCCTGAGCCTGCGCGAGATTGTCGAAGGGATCGGCGGCGGCACGGCCTCGGGGCGTCCGGTCAAGGCAGTGCAGGTGGGCGGCCCGCTGGGGGCCTATCTTGCGCCGCACCAGTTTGAAACCCCCTTCGGCTATGAGGAATATTCCGGCCAGAACGCGCTGATCGGCCATGCCGGGCTGACCGTCTTTGACGACAGCGCGGATATGCTGAAACTCGCGCGGTTCGCGATGGAATTCTGCGCCATTGAATCCTGCGGCAAATGCACGCCCTGCCGCATCGGCGCGGTGCGCGGGGTGGAAACGCTGGACCGCATCGCCCGCGGCGATGACGGGGCGATCCCGCTGCTGACCGACCTGTGTGAAACCATGAAGGCGGGCTCGCTTTGTGCGCTTGGCGGCTTTACCCCCTATCCGGTGATGTCGGCGCTGACGCATTTCCCCGATGATTTCACCAGCACGCACAAGGAGGCCGCCGAATGAACGACAAGGTTCAGGGCCCGGCCTCCTACTTTCCTTCCATTGAACAGGAATACGGCCAGCCGATGCAGCACTGGTTCGACCTGATCGGGCCACGTCTGTCGGAGCCGCATATGCAGATCGTGCGCTTCCTGAAGGAAGATCATGGTCTGGGTCACGGCCATGCCAATGCCATCGTGGCGCATCAGCTTGCCCAACGGAAAGGGGCCTGAGATGAAAGATTTCATCATCCCGGATCGCGATTTCGGCACCCCCGCCGCCAAATCGAAAACCATGGTGACGCTCAGCATCGACGGGTTTGACGTGACCGTGCCCGAGGGCACCAGCATCATGCGCGCGGCGGCCGAGATCGGCATTTCCGTGCCCAAGCTGTGCGCCACCGACAGTCTGGATGCCTTCGGGTCCTGCCGGTTGTGTCTGGTGGAGGTGGAGGGGCGCAATGGCACGCCCGCCTCCTGCACCACGCCGGTGGCACCGGGCATCAAGGTCCATACCCAGACCGGCAAGCTGAAACAGCTGCGGCGCGGCGTGATGGAGCTGTATATTTCGGATCACCCGCTGGATTGCCTGACCTGCGCGGCCAATGGCGATTGCGAATTGCAGGATATGGCGGGGGCCGTGGGTCTGCGCGATGTGCGCTATGAGGCGCCCGAAAACGGAAAGATGGAAACCCATTTCCGCGCCAAGGACACCTCAGGTGCTGCCAATCCGCAATGGCTGCCGAAAGACGACAGCAACCCCTATTTCAGCTATGATCCCAGCAAATGCATCGTTTGCAATCGCTGCGTCCGCGCCTGCGAAGAGGTGCAGGGCACCTTCGCGCTGACCATCGAAGGTCGGGGCTGGGACAGCCGGGTTCATGCCGGGCTGAAAGAGGATACGTTCCTGTCCTCTGATTGCGTGTCCTGCGGGGCTTGCGTGCAGGCCTGCCCGACTGCCACGCTGGTTGAAAAATCCATCATCGACATCGGCACGCCCGATCGCGGCATCGTCACCACCTGCGCCTATTGCGGCGTCGGCTGCCAGTTCAAGGCCGAGATGCGCGGCGATGAGCTGGTGCGTATGGTGCCCTACAAGCACGGCAAGGCCAATCGCGGCCATAGCTGCGTGAAGGGTCGCTTTGCCTATGGCTATGCCAGCCACAAAGATCGCATCCTGTCGCCGATGATCCGCGACAGCATCAATGACCCCTGGAAAGAGGTCAGCTGGGCCGAGGCGATGGCGTTTGCCGCAAACCGCATGAAGGCCATTCAGGATCAATATGGCCGCCAGTCGGTCGGTGTCATCACCTCGTCACGCTGCACCAATGAAGAAGCCTATCTGGTGCAAAAGCTGACCCGCGCGGTGTTTTTGAACAACAACACCGATACTTGCGCCCGGGTCTGCCATTCGCCCACCGGCTATGGTCTCGGCCAGACCTTCGGCACCTCGGCGGGCACGCAGGATTTCGACTCGGTCGAGGATTGCGATGTGGCGCTGGTGATCGGGGCCAACCCGCATTCCGGCCACCCGGTCTTTGCCAGCCGCCTGAAAAAGCGTCTGCGCCAGGGGGCAAAGCTGATCCTTGTCGATCCGCGCCGCACCGAGATGTTCGAGGGGCCGCATTACCGCGCCGCCCACCATCTGGCGCTGAAGCCCGGCACCAATGTCGCCGTCGTCTCGGCCATGGCGCATGTCATCGTGACCGAGGGGCTTTATGATGAGGAATTCATCCGCACCCGTTGCGACTGGGACGAGTTCCAGGATTACGCGGCCTTCATCAGCGAACCGCAACACGCGCCCGAGGCGATTGAACTTCTGACCGGGGTACCCGCAGCCGAACTGCGCGGGGCGGCACGGCTTTATGCCACAGGCGGCAATGCCGCGATCTATTACGGTCTGGGTGTGACGGAACACAGCCAAGGCTCCACCACCGTCATCGCCATCGCCAATCTCGCCATGCTGACCGGCAATATCGGCCGCCCCGGCGTGGGGGTGAACCCGCTGCGCGGCCAGAACAACGTGCAGGGCAGCTGCGACATGGGGTCTTTCCCGCATGAGCTGCCGGGCTATCGCCATGTGAAAGGCCCCGAGGTTCGCGCGATTTACGAGGCGGCATGGGGCGTGCCGATCGATCCGGAGCCGGGCCTGCGCATCCCCAATATGCTGGATGCGGCGGTGGAAGGCAGCTTCAAGGGGCTTTACTGTCAGGGCGAAGACATCCTGCAATCCGACCCCGATACCAAACATGTCGCGGCCGGCCTTGCGGCGATGGAATGCGTGATCGTCCATGACCTGTTCCTGAACGAAACCGCGAATTATGCCCATGTCTTCTTCCCCGGCTCGTCCTTCCTTGAGAAAGACGGCACCTTCACCAATGCCGAACGCCGCATCAACCGCGTGCGCAAGGTGATGGCCCCGAAGCAGGGCTATGCCGATTGGGAAGTGACGCAGCTTTTCGCCCGCGCCATGGGGGCGGATTGGAACTACACCCATCCGGCGCAGATCATGGAAGAGATCGCGCTGACCACGCCCAGCTTTGCCGGTGTCAGCTATGACCGGCTGGAAGAACTGGGCTCGGTCCAGTGGCCCTGCAACGAGGCCGCGCCCGAGGGCACGCCCCTGATGCATATCGACGGTTTCGTGCGCGGGCGCGGCAAGTTCATCCGCACCGAATATGTCGCCACCGATGAACGCAGCGGCCCGCGCTTCCCGCTGTTGCTGACCACCGGGCGGATCCTCAGCCAGTATAATGTGGGGGCGCAGACAAGGCGCACCGAGAACGTAGTCTGGCACCCGGAGGATGTGCTGGAGATCCACCCGCATGACGCCGAAAATCGTGGCATCCGCGAAGGCGACTGGGTGCGCCTTGCCAGCCGGGCTGGGGAAACCACGCTGCGCGCCACGGTGACCGATACCGTTTCGCCGGGCGTGGTCTATACGACCTTCCACCATCCGGTGACTCAGGCCAATGTCATCACCACCGATTTCAGCGACTGGGCGACCAATTGCCCGGAATACAAGGTGACGGCGGTGCAGGTCAGCCCCTCCAACGGGCCCAGCGAATGGCAAGAGGAATACGAGGCGCAGGCGGCGCTGTCGCGCCGGATTGCGGCGGCCGAATGATGGAGACGCGCGCGCCTGTGCCGCGTCGGGCGGTCCGGGCCGGGGGGATGAGCCCGGGCACCCGGATGCTGCCCGCCGAGGTGGCGGTGGCGCTTTCCTATAATGGATCCACCCATGCGGTGATGATGGCGACACCCGCAGATCTGGAGGATTTCGCGCGCGGCTTCACCCTGACCGAAGGCATTGCCAGCCTTGCCGAAATCGAAAGCATCGAGCCGCAGGAAACCCCGCGCGGCATTGATCTGCAAATCTGGCTGGGCTCGGATGCGGCCGAGCGGCAGGCCAGACGGCGGCGCAGCATGGCCGGGCCGGTCGGCTGCGGGCTGTGTGGCATCGACAGTCTGGAAGAGGCGGTCCGCCGCCCGCGCCCGCTGCCGCCTGACGGTTTCACCATGACGGCAGGTCAAGTACAGGCCGCGATGGCGGAGTTGGAGGCGCATCAGCCGCTGCATGACGCAACCCGCGCTGCCCATTGCGCCGCCCTTTGGCGGCCCGGCGGCATCTTGGCCGCACGCGAGGATGTTGGCCGCCACAATGCGCTGGACAAGCTGATCGGCGCGGTCGGGCCGCGCAATGACGGCGCGGTGATCCTGACCTGCCGGGTCTCCATCGACATGGTGCAAAAGGCCTGCGCCGCGGGATTTCCGGTCATGATCGCGGTCTCGGCCCCCACGGCTGCGGCGGTCGCCATGGCCGATGCCGCCGGGCTGACCCTGATCGGGCTGGCGCGGCCCGACAGTTTCGAGATTTTCACCCATCCTGACCGGATCCCGCCTGAGGAGGCCGCCAATGTCGCATGATAATGCCGTGCAGACCAAGCTGA
Source organism: Gemmobacter serpentinus (assembly GCF_008973825.1). GTDB lineage: Bacteria > Pseudomonadota > Alphaproteobacteria > Rhodobacterales > Rhodobacteraceae > Gemmobacter > Gemmobacter serpentinus. Next base: position 246,351 of record NZ_WCHR01000018.1, read on the forward strand.
TCACCATGGCAAACCAGATCGCGCGCTTCATGGAAAGCAAGCCGCATGATGAAGGCGTCAGCGGCTTGGCGAGCCATATCAACGATTATTGGGAACCCCGGATGCGCCGCCAACTGTTCGAGCTGATCGACAAGGGCGGCGCGGGATTTCGCCCGCTGGTGCTGGAAGCCGCGCCGCAAATCCGCCGCCCCGCTGCCTGAAACCCGCGGTGCCTGTCGTTGCCGCGCCGGTGTGTGGGCCTGTGGGCGGCTGGGACTCGCGGCATCGCAATGGCTTGCCACGCACCGCGCCATTCATCTGTTCCCAAATATCCTCTGGGGGTCCGGGGGGCGAAGCGCCCCCGGCGGCATTCGCCAGATCCCCGTCGAAAGGCCATCTCACCCGAAGCGCCGCCGCGCCTCCAGCGCGAGGCCGGTGCCGACGCTGCCCAGATCGTCGCCGCGATCCTGCCGTGCGCCCGGCAACATCTGTGCCAGCAACTGCTGCAACACGGGCAGACGGCTGGATCCCCCGGTCAGGAAGACGGTCTGCACCTGATCGGGTTTGACGCCCCCTTGCGCCAGAACACGGGCAATCAGATCGGCCAGACGGGTCAGGGGCGCAGCCATCGCGCCTTCCAGCATCTCGCGCCGCACCACCGGGTTCGGTGCCCCGCATAGCGGTGACAGCATCAGGCGCGCTGCCTCATCGTGGCTGAGCGCAATCTTCACCCGCTCCACCTCCATGGCAAGGGCATGGCCGTGATGCCCGTCGATCAAACGCAGGAAGCGGTCGATCAGTTCAGGCTGGTCGATCTCGTGGCGCAACGCCTTCAGGTCGGTCAGCGTCTGGCGGCTGTAGATCACGTTGATCCGGTGCCAGGTCGCCAGATCCAGATAGTAATGCCGTGGCATGGTGCCCGCCCCGCCCTTGGTCGCCGCGCCAAACCCCAGATGAGGCAGGGCGGCCGTCAGGCTCAGCAGCCGGTCGAAATCGGTGCCGCCTAGCCGGATACCGTCATTGCCAAGAATGTCACCCGCGCGGTCAGCCAGCCGGGCGCGATCCGGCCCCACCCGCACCAGCGACACGTCCGATGTGCCGCCGCCGATATCGACGATCAGCACCAGCTCCTCGCGGGTAAGACGGCTCTCATAATCCAAGGCGGCGGCGATGGGCTCGAACTGGAAGGACACCTGTTCAAACCCGATCTCGCGCGCGATCTCGGCCAGCACAGATTCGGCCTGAGCATCGCCCGCGGGATCGTCATCGATGAAATGCACCGGCCGCCCCAGCACCACGGCCGAGACCGGCGCGGGCAGACGGGCGCGGATGCTGGCCAGAAACCGGGCCAGCACCTCGCGGAAGCTGACATTGCGGGTGCCGACGCGGGTGCGCTCAGAAATCAGGCCCGATCCAAGGGTGGATTTCAGACCGCGCATCAGGCGGCCTTCCTCGCCCTCCAGATAGGCGTTGATCCCCGCGCGCCCCATCAAGGGCGGGCCATCCTCGGCCCAGAACACCGCAGAGGGCAGGGTGGCCTCGTTCTCTTCCAGCGGCAACAGGCGCGCGCCATCCGCATCCGCCATGCCGAGGGTGGAATTCGAGGTGCCGAAATCGATGCCGCAGGATGCCATGGGTCCGATGCCTGTCGCTTGGGAAAGGCGGCTGACCTAGCGCCCTGAACCGGGCCTGTAAAGCGGCGCATAGCCGATTGCGCGCTATGGTTGTATCTGCAGGTCACGCGCCCCCTTCCCCCGCTGCAAGGCTTGGGCTACGACTGTCGCCATGACGTGGAATATCCCGAATATCCTGACGCTGTTGCGTCTTCTGGCCGCGCCCGGTGTCGCGGTGATGTTCCTTTACTTCCACCGCCCCTGGGCGGATTGGCTGGCGCTGGCGCTGTTTGTCGGCGCGGCCGTCACCGATTGGTTCGATGGCTATCTGGCGCGGCTGTGGAAGCAGGAATCCAAATTCGGGGCCATGCTGGATCCGATTGCCGACAAGGCGATGGTGCTGATCGCGATCATGGTCATCACGGGCTATTCCGGCATGAATCCGTGGTTGATCCTGCCCGCGACGGTGATCTTCTTCCGCGAGGTCTGTGTGTCTGGCCTGCGCGAGTTTCTGGGCAGCGTTGCGGGGCAGCTGAAGGTCACCAAACTGGCCAAGTGGAAGACCACCGCGCAGATGGTGGCCATCGCGGTGCTGTTTCTGGGCACCGGGCTGGAATATATGGAAGGCATTACCATGCGCGGCATGACGCCGGAGCAGTATGCCGATGCCATTGCCGCAGGTATCGCCGATCCGATCCGCACCTGCGGCGGGCGCGATTGCGCGACCTATGCCACCAATATCGGCCTTGTGCTGATCTGGATCGCGGCCATCCTGACACTGATCACCGGGCTTGATTACTTCCGCAAGGCGCTGCCCTTCCTGAAGGACAAGTAGGATGCGGCTGCGGGTGCTTTACTTCGCCTGGCTGCGCGAACGCATCGGGGCCGCGCAGGAGGAGCTGGAGACTTCTGCGGCAACGCTTGCCGATCTGGTGACCGAGCTGCGCGGGCGCAGCGATGGCCATGCCCTTGCCTTTGCCGATCTGAAGGGCCTGCGGGCCGCCATCGATCAGGAATTGGTTTCCTTTGACGCGGCCCTGGGTGACGCGCGCGAGGTTGCATTCTTTCCGCCGATGACGGGGGGCTAGCCGATGCCAGAGCGACGGCCAGAGCACGAGCGTGTGCGGGTGCAGGCCGCAGCCTTCGATCCCGGGCAGGAGGTCAGTGCCTTTACCGCCGCGCTGTCGGCCTCGGGCGCGGTGGTCAGCTTCACCGGCCTTGTGCGCGACGGTGCCACGCCTCTGACCGCGATGGAAATCGAGCACTACCCCGGCATGACCGAACGGGCAATTGCCGCCATGGTGGCGGATGCCATGGCGCGTTTCGGACTGGAGGATGCGCGGGTGATCCATCGCTATGGGCGGCTCAGCTTGCGCGATCCGATCATGATGGTTGCAACCGCCGCCCGTCACCGCGCCGATGCCTTTGCCGCGGCGGAGTTTCTGATGGATTACCTGAAATCCCGCGCACCGTTCTGGAAGAAGGAAATCACCGCGGATGGCGCGGCCTGGGTTGCGGCGCGCGATCAGGATGAAGATGCGCTGCGGCGGTGGTGACACCTGCCTGCATCTCACGGCACCGTTGACGCATTGCGCGAAAAACACCGTCCTGTCGACGCGCGCCGATGCGGCGGCACCTTCGGCATAGTTCTGGCTGCCGGGCAATCGCGGGGCGCTCGCCTTTGCGACCATTGACACCAAGGCCGGACATGGATCTGCCCCGCGCGCAGGTCGGGGCCTTTACCACTTTGGCATTGCTGCTGGGCCTGCCCGTGCGGGGTGGGGAGGCATCCGCCCCGCTGCCCGATCCGGCCTCGGGTGGCTTGCGCGGCGTGCGGCTGGGGGCGGCATGACGCAGTCAGAGGTCGCACCCACGCTGTCGCAGTCGGTGCGGCAGGAACCGCATGACGGGATTTGTTGTGGCTTGCGGGCTTTAGGGGTTGACCCCGCGTCGCTCCGGCCCTCTGTTCGTCTGATCTGTCTTCGTCCCTGTGCGATTCCCGCTAAACAAACGGCTGCCACCGATGTTGAAAACAATTCTGCTCAAATTCACCGCCCTCGCGGCGCTTTCTCTGCTTGCGGCCTGCGCCCCGCCACCCAAGGTCGTGGCACCGCCGGCCGAAGTTCCCGGCTATGAAGGCCTGCAAGATGGGGAATTCTTCATCCAGCCGGTCAATGCGCGCTATCTGGCGGGCGATGTGGCGCGGCATGAGGTGGCCTATAATGGCACCGAAAAGCCCGGCACGATCGTCGTCGATCCGCATGTGCGCAAACTTTACTTCGTGATGCCGGATGGGCGTGCGATGCGCTATTCCATCGCGGTGGGTCGCGCCGGTCTTGGCTTCAAGGGCAGCGCCACGGTCAATCGCAAGGTCGAATGGCCCCGTTGGACGCCGACCGCCAACATGATCCGCACCATGCCGGAAATGTATGCCGAATATGCCGGTGGTCTGCCGGGCGGCCTGTCGAACCCCCTGGGCGCGCGCGCGCTGTATCTCTATCGCAACGGGCGTGACACCTATTTCCGCATCCATGGCACTTCGGAGAACAGCTCTATCGGGCACGCGACCTCGGCCGGTTGCATCCGTCTGTTCAACCGCGACGCCATCGACCTTTATGAGCGCGCGCCGCTTGGCACCCATGTGAAGGTCCGCACCGCTGCCGAGTCGGAAAAGCTGGAAGGCCGTTATATGGAAGATGAGAACGGGCTTCTCATTCCCTATGACGAGGCGATGATTGCGGTGGTCGAGCAGCGCAAGCTGGACAAGAAGGCGGCAGATGCTGCGGCCGCAACCGCTGCTGCCGCCAATGCTGCAGCAACCGCCGCTTCCGAGGCTGCGGCGCGGGAGGCCGCGCTGACCGGCCAGCCGGTGCAAGGCTGATCCGGCGCGGAGCGCGGCACCGGAGCCGGGGCCGCTTCTGCCGCTGATCGGGCGAAATTGAAAAGGCGCCCCGGATCGGTCCGGGGCGCCTTTCTTCATGGCCGTGCGGCCGGGGTCACCAGTTGATGTGATCCTTGAAATCGGCAATCGTCCGGTCCCAGAGCGACAGGTTCTCCGCAAACAGATCGCGCGACATGCCGGTGCCGACCATCATATCCATCTCGATATAGGGGTCTTGCTCGTCATCGAGATAGACCTTGCCATAGCGTTTGCGGGTGTTCCAATCATTGACCGAGGCCATTTCCATGCCGTTTTCCATGTCGAACCCGGCCGAAAACTGGATCGCCTCGCAATCCTTGCCGCTGCTGCAGCCATAGAACCAGACCGAGAAATTGGCACCGCCCGCCGCCGACTTGATCTTGGGGTCGCCCCGGTCATCGGTGGTCAGTTCCGCCCGGTAGCCAAGCGATTGCATGACCTCGACGATATGCGCAGGATTGCCCGCGCTGATCATGTCATTGCTTTGGGTCTGCGCCGGCACCAGCTTTGGAACCGGCACGCTGTTGGTGGTCTGCGCCATGCCGAATTGCGGCACGAGCGCAAGCGCGAGGCCAAGGAAAATCGGTTTCATCCCATATCTCCGTCTTCAGGGTCTGCGGGGCCGGTCACCGGCCCCTGAAATCGTTACGCGGGTCCGGCCCGGCCTATCCCGGACCCGGGGCGGATGCAAATGGCTCAGGCCAGAATGACATAGTCTTTCAGTGTGGTCTCCACGCATTCCCAGGTGCCTTCGAAACCGGGGCGGATGATCCAGCTGTCGCCCGCGCGCAGGGTGGTGGCTACCCCATCGGCATCGGTCAGGATCGAGACCCCTTCAAGGATATGCACATATTCCCATTCCGAATAGGAGATGCGCCACTTGCCCGGGGTGGATTGCCACATGCCGCTGTAAAGCCCGTCGCGTTCCTCGATATTCCAGGTCGTGTGGACCGGATCGCCGGAAATCAGTTTTTCCGGGGCGGGGCGCTCGGTTTCGGGCGGGGTCGCCTCACGGTTCACGCGTTGCAGCAGGGTCATGGCTGGGCCTCTCCTATGGCTTTGCCGCATCCTGCGCTTTCCCGCGCGCGGGTCAAGCTGGCTGCGACGAAGGAAGGGGCGGGCCGGGGTTTCGCCGCACAGCAGCGGGCAAGTTTCGCTGGTGCGGCACCGGGGCGGGGGCTATACAAGGCCCCAGCCTTTCTTGCGAGGGAGATCAAGAGAGCCATGAGTGCAACCGGCAGCCTTCGCCCCGTCCTGCCTGCGGATATCCTTGCCCGCAAGGGCGATACGCCCATCGTCGTGCTGACTGCCTATACGACGCCGATTGCGCGGATCGTCGACCGGCATTGCGATATCATGCTGGTGGGGGATTCGGTCGGCATGGTGCTGCATGGCCTGCCCTCGACCCTTGGCGTCACCATGGAGATGATGATCCTGCATGGCCGCGCGGTGATGCGCGGGGCGCAGAAATCCATGGTGGTGATCGATATGCCTTTCGGTAGCTATGAGGAAAGCCCGGAACAGGCCTTCCGCAATGCCGCGCGTATCATGGCAGAGACCGGTGCCCCGGCGGTGAAACTGGAGGGCGGCCAGCATATGGCCGAGACGATTGCCTTCCTGACCAAACGCGGCGTGCCGGTGATGGCTCATATCGGCCTGACCCCGCAATCGGTGAACACCCTGGGCGGCTACAAGGTGGTCGGCCGCGACGGCGAGGCCGAAAAGGTCATGGATGATGCCCTTGCGGTGCAAGAGGCGGGCGCGTTCTCTGTCGTGCTGGAAAAGGTGCCCGAAGGGCTTTCGGGCCGCATCACGCAGCGCCTGTCGATCCCGACCATCGGCATCGGTGCGGGGGCGCGCTGTGACGGGCAGGTGCTGGTTGTCGATGACATGCTGGGTCTGTTCACCGATTTCCGCCCGAAATTCGTGAAGCGTTTTGGCGAATTGGGGCAGGCCGCGGATGAGGCCATCGCCGCCTATGCCGATGAGGTGCGCCACCGCCGTTTCCCGGCCCCGGAACATGCCTTTGCCGATGTGCTGGCCCCCAAAGGAACCAAAAGCTGATGCAGATCCTCAGGACCGTCGCGGAATTGCGCACCCGTGTGCGTGGTTGGAAGGAGGATGGCCGTCAGGTCGTGGGTCTGGTGCCGACCATGGGTGCGCTGCATGAGGGGCATCTGAGCCTTGTCCGCGCCGCCAAGCGCGGCTGTGACCGGGTGATCGTGTCGATCTTTGTCAATCCGACGCAGTTCAACAACGAAGATGATCTGAAGAAATACCCGCGCAGCGAAGATGCCGATGCGGCTTTGCTGGCCGCCGAAGGGGTCGATATCCTCTTCGCGCCCTCGGTGACCGAGGTCTATCCGCCGGGCTTTGCCTCATTGATCACGGTCAGTGGCGTCAGCGCCCCGATGGAGGGCGAGCGCCGTCCCGGCCATTTCGAGGGGATGGCGACGGTGGTCGCCAAACTGATGGGCATGACCCAGGCGAACCGCGCCTATTTCGGACAGAAGGACTGGCAGCAGTTGCAGGTCGTGAAGCGCATGGTCGCGGACCTGAACCTTGCGGTCGAGGTGGTCGGCTGCGACACTATCCGCGAGGCCGATGGTCTGGCGATGTCATCGCGCAATGTGCGGCTGGACGCGCTGAGCCGGGCGCAGGCCTCGGGCCTTGCGCGGGTGATGGGCAAGACCGCCGCCGCGATCCGCACCGGAACGGACATTGCCGCCGCGCTGGACCAGGGCCGCGAGGAGCTGCGTCTGGCGGGGTTCACCGAGGTCGAATATCTGGATCTGCGCGATGCCGCGATGCTGGATCCGATCACCAGGCTGGACCAACCGGCGCGGCTGCTGGCGGCAGCCTGGATCGGTGGCGTGCGGCTGATCGACAATATCGCGGTCTGACGCGCAGCTGCCAAACGAACCAGAAGCGGGCGTTTGCGCCCCCTTCTTGCTGCGCAATTCCCCAAAGGCGCGCGCGCCCGACCTGAGGATATTCGAGAAAAGAAGCGCGCAAATGGCTGCGCCCTGATGTCTTCCTTTCCCAAACATCCTCAGACGGGTTTGGGGGCGAAGACCCCCGGGGGATGGGGCCGAAACAGCATAGTCAGGTCAGCAGGTCGGCCAGCACCAGCGCCATGACCAGTGCGCTGTCTTCCATATCCTGCACGCCCACCCATTCATCGGGCTGATGCGCCAGATGCAGCAGGCCCGGCCCATAGGCGATGCAGTTCTTCATGCGCCCGATCCGGTCGATGTGTTTCTGGTCGTAGGTGCCGGGGGAGACCACATGTTCCGCAACCCGCCCCAGCACCCGCTCGATCGCCGCGCCGGTGGATCGCACCACGGGCGCATCCGGCGCGGTCTGGATCGGCTGCACCTCGAACAGATCGCGGATGCTGTAATCAAAGCCGGGGCGGCTGGATTTCAACCCTTCCAGCAGCCCGGTCACCTCGGCCTTCACATCGCCGATGCCTTCTTCGATCAGGAAACGCCGGTCGAGGATGATGCGACAGCGGTCGGCGACGCAAGGCGCGGGCAGGCCGCTATAGCCGGGCTCGGGCTCCGCCTCGCCGCCATGGATCGAATTGATGTTGAGCGTCGAGGCCCGCGCCCCTTCCGGCACCACCGGCATGGCGGTGCGTTTGGTGGCAAGCAGCGGATAAAGTTTGCGCTCGATCTCTTCCAGCACGGCCCCCATATGGCGGATGGCGCTGTCGCCCAGAAACGGCATGGAGCCATGGGCGATGCTGCCCTTGGTCTCCACCTCGGCCCACCAGACCCCGCGATGGCCAAGGCAGATGCGATCCTTGTGCAAGGGTTCGGGGATGATGACATGCTGGACGCGGTCGGGGTCGAACCAGCCCTGTTCGGCCAGATAGGCGACACCGCCATAGCCGCCGGATTCCTCGTCGGCGGTGGCGGAAATTTCGATGGCACCGCGAAAATCGGGGAAGGCCGCGATAAAGGCCTCGGCCGCGATGATGCTGGCGGCAAGACCGCCCTTCATATCGCAGGCCCCGCGCCCATAGATGCGGTCACCTTCCAGCGCGCCGCCAAAGGGATCACGGGTCCAGCCATGGCCGACCTCGACCACGTCGTGATGGCTGTTGAAATGCACGCAGGCACCGGGGCCCGCGCCTTCGCGCCGCGCGATCAGATTCCAGCGCGGATGGGCGTCGCTGTCGCCGGGCGCGCCTTCGGCCCGCACCAAGGCGGTGACAAAGCCCTGTGCTGATAGCCGGTCCGACAGGTAATCGCAGATTTCGCGATAGTGCAGCCCCGGCGGGTTCAGCGTCGGGATGCGGATCAGATCCTGCGTCAGCGCGATCAACTGATCGCGGCGGGCGCGGATCTCGGCGTGCAGGCGGGGAAGCGGATCGGTTTCCATCCTCCGATCATAGGAAGGGCGGGGCCGATTTGCCAAGGCGCGATGGCGCAGCACGGGCCTTGCGCGGACTTGCATTGCCGCGTTGCATTTTGCCCCCCTCTGGCGCAGGCTCGGAGCCGAAGAAACTGTCTGTGCGGCCCTGATTTTCAGACCACCGCCACTGGTGCGGGGCAGGCAGGACGCACATATGTGAACAGAGTTAACTTGGGAGGTGTTCATGGCCGATTTTGCCACGCAGATTGCCGATAGCCAGAAGCAGTTCATCGAGGCGCAAGAGAAGATCTCGACGCTGACCGCGCGGATCGAAGAGGCGCGGCAGAAGATGTCTGCGGGCGAGGCGGCCATCGATATCGAGAATGCGACGCTGGACGATGTTCACAAGCACACCGACCTGATGAACGCCAATATCGCCGAGCTGATCATGGGCTTGGATGATGTGACAGCGGGCTTCACCGAGGATTTCAACGAGCTGCGCTCAAAAACCACGGCAGAAAGTGTCATCGGCTTCTTTTCGCGCGGCAAATCCGAAGCGATGCGGCAGGAGCGTCTGCGCACGGCCTCGATTGATACCAAGTTGCAGGATCTGATCGGCAAGTCGGATGTGATCGTGAAGCTGCTGCAAAGCCAGCTGGATCTGCTGAACAACCAGAAATCCCGCGTCGAGGCCAATCTGGTCGGCACCCTGGACGAGCGCGAGGGCACGGTTGCCGCGCTGGAGGCCGTGCGGGCCGAAATTGCCGGGCTGGACCCCAAGGTGATCGAGCTGGAGAACAGGATCGCGGTGGAACAGGACGCCGCTGCCCGCACCAAGCTGGAGACCGAACTTGCCACCCTGAACACCCGTCATAACGCGCTGGTGCAGGATGAACAGGTGATGCTCGCGAAAAGCCAGACGCTGGAACGCTATATCGAAAAGGGCAAGACCTGGGTCGACAGTCTGCAAAATCAGGCGGCGACCCAGATGGTGCTGATCAACAAGCTGCAAACCGACACCAAGCAGCGTGTGGTGCTGTATGATGCGCTGACCTCCAGCCTCAAGACCGCGCAGCAGCAGGATGTGGCGCACCGTATCAATGAGATCGGGGTGAAAACCGATCAGGAGGCGCAGGCGGCTATGGCGGCGATTGGCGCGGCCACCAATCAGAAGATGGCTGACATGCTGGAAGCGCATGAGGGGCACATGGTCTTTGCCCGCCAGATTCTGGAGGCCAAGGCCAAGGCGGATGAACGCTTTGCCCGCCGCTTTGCCACCATTGTCGAGAAGCACGACAAGAACCAGTATGGCGCATGAGCTTTGCGGCGCAGCTGCGCCGGGCGGCGCTTTGGGGCGGGGCGGCGGCGCTGATCGCGCTGGCGCTTCTGGCCTTGGCAGAGGCGACGGGTGCTGCGATCTGGGCGGCGCTGGCCGTATTGCCTGGGCTTGTCGCCATGGTGCTGCTGGTCGGGGGCGTCGCGTTTCGGGCGGGGCAACGCTGGCTGTATTTTCGCCTGTCGGCCCCGAATGCCGCCTATCGCCGCTTGAACACCGCCAGCGCCGCGATGCGCTGGCTGATCTGGATTGACGAGGACGGGCGCGACCGCGATGCCTCAGACCCATCTGACTGACGACCATACCCCGATCCCCGACAGCCTTGTCGTGCGGCGCTATTTCGCCAAGTTCGACCGCATCATCGGTCATTTGGCCCGTGTGGCGGGCGAGTTGGAGGTGGAGGGCCGCCTAACCCGGCTGGAAGCGCGCGTGATTGCGGGCCATGTCGGGCGGCTGGCCGCGACCTTTCATGCGCTGGGGCTGAAATACCTGATGACCGGCCGGGTCGAGGGGCCTTTGCCCGGTGCGCTGACCTTTGACCGCCATGACAGCGGCTTTCCCATCGCACAAGAGCTGATGGTGATGGCGGTCGATGCCAGTCAGGCAGAGAAGCATCTTGCCGGAATGGAAAGTGAGGCGGGGCTGAAGGATCGGATGATCCGCCAGATCGTCGGGGATCTGAGCCTGCCGACACGGCTGCAATTCGCGCTGTCGCAGCGGCTTTATTATGAGGCCTTGCAGGCGGGTGGGCTGTTTCAGGCCCGCAATGATCCCGATGCACAATGGGTGCAGGATGTCGGTCCCCGGCGGCATTTCCTTGTGCATTGGGCGGTCTATGACACCCAGAGCAATCTGCCGGTCCTCTATCTGATGGATGTGCACGATAGCGGCAAGAAGCCGCTGCCCACAGATGCGCGGCGCTGGCCGCAGGTGCAGGCGCATCTGATGGCGCAATCGTTGTCGGGGCTGAAACTTCTGACCATCGCGCAGGGCCTGGACGCCGATTTCCCCGATCTGCATCCGCGCCGCTTGCGGCGGCTGACCCTGGGGCCCATGCATTCGCACAGCTTCACCCTGCAATCGGGGCCGATTGCGCAGGTTCTGGCCACTGCCCGCGCGCCGGCGGGCGAGGATTGGGCGCTGGTCTGGACGGCCGAGGATCTGGTCTCTGACCGCGAGGAAGAGGTGAAGGATGGCTGGTTCTCCTCTGCGCAGCGGCAGGTTTACCGTCTGGATCCGCTTTTGGGGGGTGAGACCGGGGCCAGCCGGACCGAGCGGATGATCGTGCTGCCCGAGCGCCCCTATCAGGCGCTGGCGGAACTGAACCCGCCCGGCTTTGCCGATATTCGTAAATTCATTGTTGGCGCGGGCGGGCGCCTCATTCCGGCGAGGTAGGCCATGACGACACGCGACACGATGGAGCTGAAGGAAGACGGTATCCGCAGCCATTACGAGACGGCTTTGGGTCTGCTGACCGGCTTTGACCATGCGCCGCGCATTGCCACCGCTATTGCGCCGGTGGTTGAGGCGGAACGTTCGCCCGGCATCGGCGCACGGCCGCGCTTTCGGTCGACCATCCCGGGGATGGCGGCGCGCAGCACCGCCCGCCCCGGCGGCGTGCGGCTGATCGAGCGGATCGAAGGGCTGGGCGATGGGCTGGTGACGCCGCAGCAGGCAACCGCCCTTGGTGCGCTGCGCCGGGCGCTGGCGATTGCGCTGGCGATGGGGGACACCTTCGCGCAGGGCACCGCGCTAGCCGAGTTGAAACGCGCCAATCTGGAGGCCCGTCTGCCCGAGGTCCGGCGCGCCGATTTCTCGGCCCTGCTGGCTGCCGAGGCGTTGGTGGTCCTGCACAGCTTTGCCAACGCGCTGGCCTTTCTGTTGGCCCCGCATCTGGGCGAGGTGGTGGTGGAGATCGGCACGGTCGAGGAGGTGCTGACCGACAATGCCCCCCTCGCGCTGCAAGGTGCGCTATGGGAACTGGACCAGGATATCGCGGCGCATGGCCAGGATGATGCACGCCTGATCGCCACGCTTGCGGCCTTTGCCGAGGCATTGATGACCCGCGTGGCCGCGCGTGCCGAAAGCGCGCCCGCCACCGCGCCTTTTGCTGCCAGCAGCTGGCGGGTGGAGGCCGATGGGCTGACCCTTGCGGGCTTTACCCCGGCGCGGGTGGCCAAGGGTGCGGCCCTGACCATGCAGTTCAAGAAACCGACCGAGGTGATCGGCAACCATATCGCCAAATATCAGGCGATGCGGCTGGCCAAGATGCTGATGGCCTATGACTTCACCCGCAAGCTGAACCCCTTTGCGGAACTGGGCGGTTTCATCTTCACCTTCATGGGCGATGGCAAGCCCGGCACCGGCAAGACCACGCTGATCCAGATGATGGCGGGGTTGCTGAACGATTACTGCACGGTCGCGGGCTATCCCTTCCGCTATCAGAATTTCTCGATTGACCAGATCGACAGCTATCAGGGCAAGTCGGGGCAGAATGCCAAGGCCTTCATCACCCATATCATCGACCCGGCGGCGATTGCTTTTGGCACCATCGACGATATCGACCAGATCGCGGGCAAACGCGGCGACCGGCAATCGAGCGCGGGCCAGCAAGAGGTGACGGCGGTCTTCATGGAGGCCTTCGCGGGGGCCAATACCGTGGTGCGGGGCAATTGCACCTTCGGAATGTTCTCGAACTTCCCCGAAAACGTCGATGATGCGCTGCGCCAGCGCGCGGGGGCGCGGTTCCTGGTCGACGGGCCGCAAAGCCGCGAGGATTACATCGACATCCTGTCGCTTCTGCTGGGGCGCAATCACCAGATCCCGCTGGGGGACCATGACCTGTTCGCCGCGCAAGAGATCAAGCGCGCGGTAGCCGCCAGTTTCGACCGCCATGCCCGGCCGCAGGAAGATGGTCTGGTCAAGGTGTTTGAACGGGTCACGGCCGATGTTGGGCCTCTGGACACGATCGCGAAGCTGGGCGGATACCTCAAGGCGATCCAGATGGCGGATGATCGCTTTACCGGCCGTGCCATCAAGAACATCACCGACGCGGTGAAGGTGCGGGCGATGGATTTCGAACTGCCGGACATATGGATGGAACAACCCGACCTGTTCCTGTTCCAGCCCTATGATCAGAAACTGGCGATGATCCGCGAGTTGATGACGCCGATCACCGTCGACATGGTGGTGCAGGAAATCAACCGCTACGCCGATAGCGAGTTCCGCTATGCCGACAAATCCGACGAGGTCGCGATTGACGGGATGGTGCGCGATATGGGCCGGGCAGAGGAAGCCAAGCGCCGCTACCTTGCGGGGCGCGGATGATCGGGCCAGAGGCGATCATCGGGCTTGTGGCCCTGACCGCCGGGGCGGGGGCCGGGCTGTTTGCCGGGTTTGCGCAATGGGGCTTCTGGCCAATCTTCGGCCTGATCCTTTTGGGCGGTGTTCTTGCCTTCTGGCTGGGCAGCGAGTTTGGCAGCGCCATGATGAGCGCCCATGCAAGCGCTGGAGAAACCGGGGTGGCGGCGTTCGTGCTGGGCGTCATTGGCGCGGTTCTGGGCACCGTCCTCGGCGCGGGCGCTGCGGTCATCGCGTGGATCCTGGGCTGCATCGGCGGGCTGATCTTCGGTCTGTGGCGCGTGAGCAGGGGGGCGGAAAAATGCGGCGGCTGATCGAAAAGGGGCTGATGTTCGGCAATCTGATCGAGGTGTCGTCGCCCGCCTTGGTCGAACGCTATCGCCGCGCCATGCGGCAACTGACCGGCCGCGAGACGCAGTTGGCGGATTTCCATATCGACATTTCCGGCTATTCGCCCGAGATCGGTGACGAATTGGGCGATCCGCTTTACCTCAACCCCAATGGCTTCAACCGGCAATTTATCCTGTTGACCACGGCGCAGAAGACGGCGCCGCTGCTGAATATCAAATTCTCCACCTCGCGCGGCATCCTGCAGCAATTCATCGAGGCGAACGAGGCGCAGTTGTTTGCGCTGACCGCGCGCGATGCGGTGCTCGGGGAATTGGAGAACAGCGTCTTCGACACCTCGACGCCGGCACGGCTGTTCGACATTCGCCGCATCACCGTGCAGGCCGACACGACCGGGGCGCATGTGCGTGATGCGGGCAAGCTGGCCGGGCTGATCGACCGGTTCCGGCAAGAGCCCGATGGCTGGCGCGATGATGTGCTGATCGCGCAGATGATCGAGTTGGCGAAGAAAACCGGCGATGTCACCCGCGCGCCGATCCATCTGCCCGCCATGAGCTTTGAACAGCCGAATTTCTGGACCTCGCATTTCGGCGGCATCTACATCTTTCGCGAGGCGCGCTTTCCCGGCGTGATCTGCGCAGGTGCCAAGGCGGCCCTTGGCCCGGTGCCGGTGGCCCCGGTAATGGATCTGGGCGATCGCAATGCCATTGCCGACTGGCTGGAGCGCAACCAGCTGGTCGAACCCATTGTGACCGCGCGTGGCACCGATGTGGCGGCGCTGTTGCGCCAGAAGATGGATTTCATTCTGGTCGATGCGGCAGATGCCTTGAACCTGGATCTGGGCCAGGCGACGCGGCCCGATCTGCGCAAGGTCGCGCATAAGCTGGGATCTGCGCTGCCCGAGGCGTTTCAGGGGTTGGCGGCGCTGCTGCGATGGGTCGAAGGGGCGGGGGATTGGCCGCGCCTGACATCGGAACATCCGGCCTATTTCTATACGCTGCGGGCGCGACCGGGGCGGGACCGCGATCTGGTGAACATGCTGCTGGCCGATCTGGCACCATTGGATGTGCGGCAGATGTTCATCACCCATAAAGAACTGTTCTATGCCAGCTATCTGGGCTGGTCGGATCGCAAGCGCCAATATGTCGCCGATTTTCTGGAGCGCGAATACATCGTGGACAAGCAGGGTGCGCGTGCGGCCCTGTTCGGACCGGAACCGGGGATGGAGGAGCCGCCGCGCGCAGCCCCCGCCGATCCGATCCGCGCGGTTGGACCATGGGGAGCCCTGAGACGATGATCGCAATCTTGCGGGCCTGGGCCCTCGCCTTCGTGATCCTGACGGTGTTCTACTGGCTGCTCAGGATCTTCTTCCGCTCCACCCGTCGGGAAAAGCTGGAAAAACGCTTTGCCGCGCGCGGGATGGAGGGTGACCGCGACGCTTGGGTCGAGGCGCAGATGAAGGATTACAATCGCAGCCTGCGTGTGCGCTTGTTATGGCTGGTCTATATCCTGCCCATGGCGGGCATCGGGATTACCATCTATCTGGTGAACCACAATTGAAGGAGTGCCAGTGGCATGTGGACTTATATCAAATGGGGCTTCCGCCTGACGATCTTTGCCATCGTCGCGGCCTTCCTGCATTACACCCTGCCGCATCGCGACGTGGTGCGGATCACCGGCACCTATAACCGCCTGACCGAAGTCGGCGCGAATGCGATGTTCTATGCCTCGCCCGACAGCGGCACCACGACCTCCACGGTGGATCGCCGCGATATCCGCTTTATCGAGGCGGTGTTTCCCAGCGGCAAGGTCATGGTCTATCGCAATGAGGATACCGGCTGGATCTGGCCGCCCTATTTCAAATATGACAGCTCCAACCTGCAGGCAGAGGCGACCAATCTGGTTTCGCCGAAGGAAAAACCGGAATGGGTGGCGGTCACGCATTACGGCTGGCGTCTGCCGATCTTCTCGATTTACCCGAATGCGGTGAAGGTGCGCCCGGTCGAAGGCCCGGATGTCACGTTGATCCCGTGGGTCAATATCGTGGTTCTCGCCCTTCTTGGGCTGGTCTGGCTGATGCTGTGGCGGATGTGGGTGCAGTTCAAGGAACGCATGATCGAACCGGCGGTCGATGATCTGAACAGCAAGCTGGATGAACTGGATGCCAGTGCAGACGCCGCGAAGGCGCGGGCGCACGGCTTCTGGTCCCGGCTGTTCGGACGCAAGTGACATCGCAAAAAAGGTGCCCGGAAGGGCACCTTTTCATGTGGGGGCGATGTGCCAGCCTGCGCCGGACCAATATCCTGACAGGCCGAAATCTGTATCCAGCAACACCAATTCGGCCGCGCGGCCGGGGGCAATATGGCCAAAGCGATCCTCGACCCCGATCACGCGGGCGGGGATGCGGCTGGCCATGGCAAGGGCGCGTTCGGGGGAGATGCCAACCTTGGTCACCAGATTGCCGATGGCTTGGGGCAGGGTCAGATCGGCCCCGGCCAGCGTGCCGTCCTCCAGCGACAGGCGACCATCCCGACGCAGCACACGCCGTCCGTGCAGGGTCATTTCTGTCAGGTCGGTGCCTGCGAATGACATGCAATCGGTCACCAGAAACACGCCATCCACCCGCGCGGTCAGCGCAAGCCGCATCGTCGCCGGATGGACATGGATGCCATCGGCAATCAGGCCCGCCGCCGCATCCGCCGTCAGCACTGCACCGGCAAGGCCGGGTTCGCGATTGCCGATCTGGCTCATGGCGTTGAACAGATGCGTGGCACAGCGCGCGCCCGCGGCAAAGGCGGCCTGCGCGGTGTCGAAACTGCAATCGCTATGGCCAAGGCTGACCACGGCGCCCGCGCGGGTCAGCGTCGCGATCTGATCCGGCGTCGCACTTTCCGGGGCAAGCGTCACCAGCAATGCGGGCAGGCGGGTCGCGGCATCGCATAGGCGGGCCAGATCCTCTGCCTCCATCGGGCGGATCAGGGCCGGATCATGCGCGCCCTTGCGGCGCGGATCGAGATGCGGACCTTCCAGATGCAGGCCAAGAAAGCCCGGCGTGCCGATGGCCGCCACCCCGGCCGCAATCACCCGCGCGGTTGCCTCTGCGGTGTCGGTGATCAGTGTCGGCAACACGCCCGCCGTGCCAAGGCCCCGATGGGCGGCACAGACGGTTGCCAGATCGGCAGCCGTTGTGGTGGCCCCGACCAGATGCCCGCCGCCGCCATTGACCTGCAGGTCTAGGAAGGCGGGGGCAAGCAGCCCGGTCAGGTGCTGCGCAGCTTTCGGTGCCTGATCCGCCGGGATAAGGCCTGCAATCACAGTCCCCTCGATCACCAGCGCGCGATCCGAATGGATCATCTGCCCGTCAAAGATCCGCGCGCCGGTCAGCACATGACGCGTCATCACACCGTCTCCGTCACCTTGCGCAGATGCGGCGGGGTATCAGGATCAAAGCCGCGACGGCGCGCGAGCTTTTCGATAAAGGCGTAGAAGCCCGCCATCATCACCAGCGGTGCCACGATCGGGTGCAGCCCTTCGACCGAGGGCAGACGGGTTGCCCCGTCGATATCGGCCCCGGTCACAAAGACATCGGCCCCTTGCGCGGCCAGCCGGGCGGCGGTGGCACATAGCTGCGGCAGGGCCGCGTCTTCGACGCCAAGCGCCAGAACCGGGAATCCTGCCTGCACGATGGCCGCAGGCCCGTGCAGCACTTCGGCGGCGCTATAGGCCTCGGCATGGATGCCGCAGGTTTCCTTGAACTTCAACGCGGCCTCGTTGGCGGCGGCAAAGCCCGGACCCCGCCCCAGAACGAAGGCCGAATTGGCCCGCGACAGTCGGGCCGACAGCGGCTCCCAATCCAGTGCCACGGCCTTGGCAAAGGCTTCGGGCAGGGCGGTGACGGCGCGGCGCAGGCCCTCGTCTTCGCGCCATTCCGCCAGCAATGCGAGGCCTGCCAGCACGCTGTTGATATAGGTCTTGGTCGCGGCGACGCTTTTTTCCTCGCCCGCCTGCAAGGGCAGGCAATGCGCCGAGGCCTGCGCCATCGGGCTGTCGGCAAAGTTGGTGATCGCGATGGTCAACGCGCCGCCTTCGCCCGCGCTGCGCATCATCTCCACGATATCGGGGCTGCGGCCCGATTGCGAAATGCCGATGCAAGCGGCACCCTTCAGACGCAGCGGCCGATGGTAGATCGAGGCGATGGAGGGACCGACGGATGCGACAGGCAATCCGGCCTCCAGTTCGATCGCGTATTTCAGATAGGTCGCCGCATGGTCAGAGGATCCGCGTGCCACGCTGGCAAAAAGCTCCGGATCCTTGCGGCGCAGGGCAGCAGCGGCGGCGACCACGGCGATGCGCGAGCGATCCAGAAAACGGGCCGCAGCCTCGGGGATTTCGGCCACTTCGCGGGCCATATGGCTTTCACTCATTCTGTAATCCTCTCGCCATCGGGCGCAAGTTTCAGTTCCACGGCAAAGTCATAGGCATCGCCGCGATAAAGCGACCGGGTGAATTCCACCACCCTGCCGCTGGGCAGGTAGGAGACCCGTTCGATCCGAAGGCCCGCGACGCCGGGCGCCACCTCCAGCAATTCTGCGTCGCGCGCGCCAAGATTGGCGGCGGAGATGCGCTGCACCGCGCGCACGGGCCGGCAGTCGCGTTGTTCCAGCACGGCATAAAGCGATCCGGTCACCTGATCGGGATCGGGCAGGATCGGCCCCGGCAGCGAGGCGCGTTCAATCGCCAGCGGCACCCCGTCGGATGAGCGGACCCGTTCCAGCCGTGCCACGCGGTCGCCCGCGCCAAGGCCAAGCGCCATCACCTCTTCGGGGCTGGGGGCGTGCAGCCCGCGCGCGATCCAGCGGCTTTGCACATCGCGCCCGCGCCGGGCCATATCCTCGGTGAAGGAGGTCAGGAGTGACAGCGCCTGTTCCAGACGTTCCACCCTTGGGGCGACAAAGGTGCCAGAGCCGCGCCGTTGCACCAACTGCCCAGAAGCGACCAGCGCCTCGACCCCTTTGCGAACGGTGACGCGCGACAACCCGGTCAGCGCCGCCATTTCGCGTTCAGGCGGCAGGCTGTCGCCGGGCTTCAGCCGCCCCGAGGCGATGGCCTCGGCGATGCGGCGATGCAATTGCAGATAAAGCGGCCCGGCACCGTTATCCTCAAAGGCGGAGGCTGCGAACAGATCTTCCATCAGGCTCTTTCCTCCGTCCGGCCCAGCTCAATCGCCAGCCGCAAGGCACCGTCCAGCCCGTTGCCCTGCGGCATCTGCACCGGCCAACGCCCGGCCAGCCGCGCGCCGTAGCGCGTGCCAAGCCCGCCCAGAAACACCACTGGCAGCGGCCCTTGCCGTTGCAGATGGTCGATCATCCCGGCCAGTTCCTCGGCTGCGCTGTCAAAGATCGTCAGGGCGGCGGGATCGTCGCTGCCCGTAATGCGTGGCGCAAATTCGGCGAACTGGGCGGGTCGGGCATCTTTCGCAAAGCGGATCACGCCTTCGATGCCACCCAACTCGACCAGCAGCTCGGCCAGAAGGGGTGTCATGGGCACAAATCCGTCCTCGGCCCGCAGCGCGCGCGCCAGCAAGGTCCGGCCCAGAACCGCGCCGCTGCCCTCATCCCCCAGCAGGAAGCCGCGGCCGCCGAACTGCTGCACATGGCCCGCACGACAGGTGGTCAGCACCGATCCGGTGCCAATAGCCGCGACGATCCCGTCCCCATCGCCAAGCGCACCTTTGGTCGCGGTGATCGCATCGGTCACGATGCGCAAACGTGCGAAAGGCAGGCTGTCAGCCAAAGCGCGCGCCGCGGCGGTGACATTGGCCCCCGCCAGACCCAGCACCGCGACCATGTCATGCGGCGCGGAATCAAGGCCGGCGGTCCGTCGGGCCTGTTCGGTTGCTGCCAGAATGTTGTCGCGTGTGGCGGCCAGATCGGTGTTCACATTGGCAGGCCCTGCCATCCCGGTGCCGAGGATTCGGCCAGAGCCATCGGCCAGAGCCGCGCGGCATCCGGTGCCGCCACCGTCGATTCCCAGAAAAATGGCCATGATATCCCCTCGTGACTGGTATCATACCAAAAGAATACCAAATGTGAAGATGCTTCTGTGATTTGCTGTTTATTCTGGAT
Organism: Gemmobacter serpentinus; assembly: GCF_008973825.1. Lineage (GTDB taxonomy): Bacteria > Pseudomonadota > Alphaproteobacteria > Rhodobacterales > Rhodobacteraceae > Gemmobacter > Gemmobacter serpentinus. The sequence goes on from NZ_WCHR01000018.1 coordinate 266,394, forward strand.
TTTTAGGGCAATTGAACAAGAGGCTTTACAATTGGTATTGGTTTGGCATTATTGGGTGTAGGCATGAGGGGGGAATCGCATGACTGCATCCGGCACTGAGGGCAGGCATCCGCAATCGCAGGGGCTGCACGCGCGCCCCGCGTCTGAGGTCCTGTCTGTTCTGCTGGAGGCGCAGATCGCGGCCCTACAATCGCTGCGTGCCGCAACTGCTGGATTGGAGCAAGTGGCGGATGCGGCGGCGGATGCGCTGCGTCGGGGCGGGCGTGTGGGCTATGCAGGTGCGGGCAGCTCCGGCCTGATGGCGCTGGCCGATTGCCTGGAGCTTGCAGGGACATTCGGTCTGGCACCTACGCGCACGCCGATGTTGTTTGCGGGCGGGGCGGCGGCGCTTTTGCATATGATCGGCAGTGTCGAGGATGATCCGGCGTTGGCCTTGGCGGATCTGGACCGATCCGGCCTCGGGGCGGGGGACGTGTTGCTTGTGCTGTCGGCATCCGGGCGCACGCCCTATGCGCTGGTTCTGGCCGAGGCGGCAAAGGCGCGCGGCGTGACGGTCGCGGGCTTTGCCAATGTGTCGGGATCGGCGCTGCTGAATCTGGCGGATCTCGTCGTGCTGCTGGAAACCGGAGCTGAGGTCGTTTCTGGTTCCACCAGGATGGGGGCCGCGACCGCGCAAAAGGCGGCCCTGAACATGGTGTCCGTTCTGATGGCCATCCGGCTTGGCCATGTGCATGACGGCTATATGGTCAATCTGGTGGCGGATAATGCCAAGCTGATCGATCGGGCGGCGCGCATTGTCGCCGCGGTCGCCGAGACGCCGCGTGTGACCGCAGAAGCGGCGCTTGCCGAAACGGACGGGGCGGTCAAGCCCGCCATTCTGGTGGCGCGCGGCGCAACGGCCGGTCAGGCTGCGGATTTGCTGGAGAAAAGCGGCGGCCATCTGGCCGCTGCACTGGACGATCTTAAAAACAAACAGGGAGACTAAGATGAAAACCACGCTTCGCTTCGCGCTTTTGGCCAGCACGCTGCTGGCCGCCCCGTTGCTTTCTGGCGCGGCCCATGCCGAGGATGTCACGCTGACCATCGAAAGCTGGCGCAATGACGACCTCACCATCTGGCAGGACACGCTGATCCCGGCGTTTGAGGCCGCAAATCCCGGCATCAAGGTGGTCTTCGCACCGACCGCGCCGGCAGAATACAACGCCATCCTGAATTCCAAGCTGGATGCGGGTTCGGCGGGCGATCTGATCACCTGCCGCCCCTTCGATGCCTCGCTGGAGCTGTACAACAAGGGCCAGATCTCGGATCTGACCGGGCTTGCCGCCATGGCGAATTTTTCGGATGTGGCGAAATCCGCCTGGCAGACCGATGATGGCGCGGCCACCTTCTGCGTGCCGATGGCCTCGGTGATCCATGGCTTCATCTACAATGCCGATGCCTTTGCCGAACTGGGCATCGAAGTGCCCAAGACCGAGGCCGAGTTCTTTGCCGCCCTCGACAAGATCAAGGCGGATGGCACCTATATCCCGATGGCCATGGGCACCAATGACCAATGGGAAGCGGCCACCATGGGCTACCAGAATATCGGCCCGAACTACTGGAAGGGCGAAGAAGGCCGCAAGGCGCTGATCGCGGGCACCCAGAAGCTGACCGATGAGGGCTGGGTTGCGCCTTACCGGACGCTGGCCAAGTGGAAAGACTATCTGGGCGACGGGTTCGAGGCGCAGACCTATCCCGACAGCCAGAATCTGTTCACCCTGGGCCGGGCGGCGATCTATCCGGCCGGCAGCTGGGAAATTGCCGGCTTCAACACCCAGGCGGGCTTCAAGATGGGCGCCTTCCCGCCGCCGGTGCAGGCTGAGGGGGACACCTGCTATATCAGCGACCACACCGATATCGCGCTTGGCATGAATGCGAAATCCGCCCATCCCGAGGAAACCAAGAAGTTCCTTGAATGGGTCGGCTCGCCCGAGTTTGCGGCGCTTTATGCCAATGCCCTGCCGGGCTTCTTCAGCCTGAACGCGACCGCCGTCGAGATGCAGGATCCGCTGGCGAAGGAATTCGTCATCTGGCGCGAGACCTGCCAGCCGACGATCCGCTCGACCTATCAGATCCTGTCGCGCGGCACGCCGAACCTGGAAAACGAGACCTGGAACGCCTCGGCCAATGTCATTCGCGGCACCGAGACGCCGGAAGATGCGGCCAAGCGTCTGCAAGACGGTCTGGCCAGCTGGTACGAGCCGCAAAAGGCCAAATAAGCCTTTCGGGGTTTCTGGAAAAAGGCCGGGGGGCTGTCTGCCCCCCGGACCCCCCGAGAGTATTTCCACAAGCAGCAAAGAGGTGGCGGCATGGCTGAGCGCAGGGCGTTTCGCTGGCATATCGCGGTGTTTCTGGCACCCGCCGTTCTGGTCTACAGCGCATTGATGATCGTGCCGCTGTTCGGCACCTTGAACCTGTCGCTGTTCAATCTGGATGCGACCAAGACGCGGGTCTTTGTGGGGCTTGCGAATTTTGCCACGCTGTTTGGCGATCCGCGCTGGTCGGATGCGTTCTGGAATGCGCTGGGCAACAATCTGTGGTTCTTCGTGGTGCATATGCTGGTGCAGAATCCGGTGGGTATTCTGCTGGCGGCGATCCTGTCATCGCCCCGGCTGCGGATGGCCGCCTTTTACCGCACTGCGATTTTCATCCCGACGATCCTGAGCTTTGTGATCGTGGGCTTTGTCTGGAAGCTGATCCTGTCGCCGATCTGGGGCATTGCGCCGGGGATGCTGGATATGGTCGGGCTGAAAAGCCTGTTCGCCCCCTGGCTTGGCAAGGAGGAATACGCGCTGACCACGCTGGCGCTGATTTCGGTCTGGCAGTTCGTCGGCATCCCGATGATGCTGATCTATGCGGCGCTTCTGTCGATCCCCGATGAGGTGATCGAGGCGGCCGAGATGGATGGCGTGACCGGCTGGTCGCAATTCCTCAAGATCAAGCTGCCGCTGATCCTGCCCTCGATCGGCATCATCTCGATCCTGACCTTTGTCGGCAATTTCAACGCCTTCGACCTGATCTATGTCAGCCAGGGCGCGCTGGCGGGGCCGAATTTCTCGACCGATATTCTGGGGACCTTCCTCTATCGCACCTTCTTTGGCTTCCAGTTGCAACTGGGCGATCCGCATATGGGGGCAACCATCGCCTCGGCCATGTTCTTCATCATTCTGGTCGGTGTCTGCTTCTATCTGTTTGCCATCCAGACGCGGCTGCGCCGCTACCAGTTCTGAGCGAGGAGACCCATGTCACAGGCCCGACATTCCGCCTTTCGCAGCGTCGCCGCCCATGCGGTGCTGATCTCCTGGACGGTGATTGCGCTGTTTCCGGTCTTTGTGATCGTCGTCAACAGCATGAAGTCGCGCAAGGCGATCTTTGCCGATCCCTTGTCGCTGCCCGGCCCCGGCAATTTTGATCTGGTGGGCTATACCACCGTCTTGGCGCAGGGCGATTTCTTCCAGTATTTCCTGAATTCGTTGATCGTGACGGTGGCAAGCCTGTTCTGCGTGCTGCTGTTTGGCGCGATGGCGGCGTTTTCGCTGTCGGAATACCGCTTTCGCGGCAATACGCTGCTGGGGCTGTATCTGGCGCTTGGCATCATGATCCCGATCCGGCTTGGGACGGTGGCGATTTTGCAGATGATGGTGGCCAGCGGGCTGGTGAACACGCTGACCGCACTTGTGCTGGTCTATACCGCACAGGGGCTGCCGCTGGCGGTGTTCATCCTGTCGGAATTCATGCGCACGGTGTCGGAAGACCTGAAGAATGCCGGGCGAATTGATGGTCTCAGCGAATATACCATCTTCTTCCGCCTGGTGCTGCCTTTGGTGCGGCCGGCCATGGCAACGGTTGCGGTCTTCACCATGATCCCGATCTGGAATGATCTGTGGTTCCCGCTGATCCTTGCGCCGTCCGAAGGCACGAAGACCATCACGCTCGGCAGTCAGGTCTTCATCGGGCAATTTGTCACCAACTGGAACGCGGTGCTGGCGGCGCTGTCTCTCGCCATCGTGCCGGTGCTGGTGCTTTACCTCATCTTCTCGCGCCAGCTTATCCGTGGCATTACCGCAGGAGCCGTCAAATGATCCGTGTCCTTGTTGCAGGTCTGGGCAATATGGGGCGCAGCCATGCGCTGGCCTATCACCATAACCCGGAATTTGAGGTGGTCGGGCTGGTGAACCGATCCGCGGTCGATCTGCCCGACACGCTGCGCGCCTATCCGCGGTTCAGCGATTATGCGCGCGCCTTGGCCGAGACCAAACCCGATCTGGTCTGTGTCGCCACCTATTCCGACAGCCATGCCGATTACGCGGTGGCCGCGATGGAGGCGGGGGCGCATGTCTTTGTCGAAAAGCCGCTGGCGACCACGGTTGCTGACGCCGCCCGCGTGATCGATGCGGCGCAGCGCCTGAACCGCAAGCTGGTGGTGGGCTATATCCTGCGCCACCATCCAAGCTGGCAGCGCCTGATTGCCGAAGCGCGCGCGCTTGGCGGGCCCTATGTGTTCCGCCTGAACCTGAACCAGCAAAGCAGCGGCCCGACCTGGGAGGTGCACAAGGCCTTGATGCAGACCACGCCGCCCATCGTCGATTGCGGGGTGCATTATGTCGATGTGATGTTGCAGATCACCGATGCCGCCCCGGTGGAGGTGCGTGGCATGGGGCTGCGCCTGTCGGACGAGATTGCGCCCGAAATGTATAATTACGGGCATTTTCAGGTGCTGTTCGCCGACGGGTCTTGCGGTTGGTATGAGGCCGGTTGGGGCCCGATGATGTCGGATACCGCGTTTTTCGTGAAGGATGTCGTCAGCCCACGTGGCGCGGTCTCGATCCGTATGCCCGATAGCGCACGGTCGGATGATATCGATACGCATACCCAGACCTCCACCCTGCGGGTGCATCGGGCCGGGCAGGGGCATCAGGATCTGAGCATGGCGGATGAGCCCGGCCATCAGGATCTGTGTGACCGCGAGCAGGCCTTTGTCGCGGCGGCCATCACCGGCAATGCCGATCTGACCCGCCACATGACCGATGCCCTGCGTTCGCTTGCCATCTGCCTTGCGGCGGATGAAAGCGTGCGCAGCGGCCAACCCGTGATATTGTAAGGAAATCCGATGGGCGCACTGACCCTGACCCAAGTCGCGAAGTCCTTCGGCTCGACCGAGGTGATCAAGGGCGTTGACCTGCAGGTGGAGGAGGGCGAGTTCTGCGTCTTCGTCGGGCCTTCGGGCTGTGGCAAATCCACCCTGCTGCGGATGATCGCCGGGCTGGAGGATGTGACCGGCGGCGATGTGAAGATCGACGGCAAGCGCATCAATGATCTGGCCCCGGCCAAGCGCGAGATCGCGATGGTCTTCCAGTCCTACGCGCTTTATCCGCATCTGACGGTGCGCGACAATATGGGGCTGGCACTGAAACAGGCAGGCGTGGCCAAGTCTGAGGTGACGGCGGCGACCGACAAGGCGGCAGCCATGCTCAGCCTGGATGCGCTGATGGCGCGCCGCCCGGCCGAGCTTTCGGGCGGGCAGCGCCAGCGGGTCGCCATCGGCCGCGCCATCGTGCGCCGTCCCAAGCTGTTCCTGTTCGACGAGCCGCTGTCGAACCTTGATGCAGCCCTCCGGGTGCAGACAAGGATCGAGATTGCCCGCCTGCATCGCGAGCTGGGTGCCACGATGATCTATGTCACCCATGATCAGGTCGAGGCGATGACGCTGGCCGACAAGATCGTGGTGTTGCGCGCGGGCAAGGTGGAGCAGGTCGGCGCGCCGATGGAGCTGTATAACAACCCCGCCAATACCTTTGTCGCGGGCTTTATCGGCAGCCCGCAGATGAACTTCCTGACGGCAGGGGCGTTGGGGCTGCAAAGCGATACGCTGGGGATCCGTCCCGAACATCTGGCGATTTCGCGCGAGGCGGGCCAGATTGCGGGGCGTATCAGCCATGTCGAGAAGCTGGGTGGCGAGACGCTGGTCTATGCCAATACCGAAGGGCAGGGACTGCTGACGGTGCGGCTATTCGGCGAGCATGATTTCACGGTGGATGAAACCGTCTCGCTCACCCCGGATCTCAGCCGCGCCTTCCATTTCGACGCGACCGGCCAGCGGCTGCGCTGAGGCGGGTCAGGTGAAAGCAACCGCAAGGCGGCTTGCGGATCTGCCGCACCCAGCCCGTGTTCACGGCGCGAGATAGGTAACACCCGGTAGTGTCGCGATATAGGCCATGTCGCGCTCATAGGTTTCGGTCATGGTGGTGACCATATCTTCGGTCCAGCCGGGCAATTCGACACTCATGTCCAGCTTTTCGGTCTGGGCGAATTTGTCGAGGAAGGCCGAGACGATGCGCCGCCTTTGCCCCATGGTCTGCGGCGGATGGGCGTCCAGATAGCTGGCCAACCGGATCATGCCGTCTCCGGTCATCAGGCTGGCCAGCAGGTCATTTTCGCCATCCAGCGCGATATCTTCGGACAGGTCCGCCACCGCCTGCAGCACCTCTGGCCAGATCAGCGGCGTATCCTCATCCGCCCAGACGGTGATCTGCACCTCCGGGTTGCGCTCGCGCAGGTTCAGGATCAGGTCGGACCAGCGCAGGTTCAGCGGATCGGTGCCTTCGATGAATTCATCATAGGGGCGGCCGCGCTGACGGCGATGCAGTTCCGGCAAATAGGTGGCCGGGTTGCGCAAGCCGATGAAAAACTCTGCCTCGATATCGGGAAAGATGTTGCGAATGGCGCGCATCCGGTCGCCGCCTGTGCGGTAAAGCTGGCCCTTCACCGCCCAGGCCGGGAAAGCCAGAAAGTTCTCCCAAGACAGCACCAGCCGGTCCGCGACCTCGGCCTCCATGATCTGGTCCAGCACGAGGGCCTGCGTTTCGGTGGGCGCGGCCTGCCCTTTCAGCTGGATTGCGGTATCCCGGATCAGGTTGCGATAGCGTTCTGGTGCTGGCACTTCGATGCCAGCCTCGGCCAGAAGATCCTTGTTGCGGTGCAGCGTCCGCACCAGACGGTCATCATCGGTGCAATGCACCCCGAGGTGATATGCGATGCGCATCAATCTGCCTGCCTGTCCGCCTTTGTTGGCCTTTGACAGAACTATACGGGGTTTTTGATCCAGATAAACCGCTTTCCGCAGGGGGCTGGGGCGCAAAGCCCGACAAATGCAGGCGAATTAAAGCGGCCAATAGGCGGGCAGGCCCCCGGCGGCAACCGGGGGCCGCATGGGGATCAGCGGCGCACCAGCGCCTCGTAATCGGTGGCGATCTCGCGTGTCAGGGCGCCGACCTCAAACGTATAGTCGCCGATCTGGCCCACCGGGGTCACTTCGGCGGCGGTGCCAGTCAGCCAGCATTGCTGGAAGCCCTCCAGTTCTTCCGGCATGATGTGGCGTTCATGCACGGTGATGCCCTTGTCGCGCAGCATTGCGATCACGGTCTGGCGGGTGATGCCGTTCAGGATCGCATCCGGCAGCGGCGTATGCACTTCGCCATCCTTGACGAAGAAGATATTTGCCCCGGTCGCCTCGGCCACATAGCCGCGATAGTCAAAGAACAGCGCGTCAGAGCAGCCCTTGGCCATGGCCGCGTGCTTGGACATGGTGCAGATCATGTAAAGCCCTGCGGCCTTTGCGGCGGTGGGGATTGTCTCGGGCGAGGGGCGTTTCCATTTCGCGATGTCAAGTTTGGCACCCTTGAACTTGGCGTCGCCATAATAGGCACCCCATTCCCAGACCGCGATGGCCAGACGCACCGGATTGCCAAGGCTCGCGACCCCCATCTCATCGCCCGCACCGCGGAAGGCCACGGCGCGCACATAGGCGTCAGTCAGCCCATTGGCGGCCAGAACCTGATCCTTGGCGGTGTTGATTTCTTCCACGCTGTAGGGGATCGGCATGTCCAGCAATTCGCCCGATTTCAGCAGACGCTGCGAATGTTCGGTCGATTTGAAGATCTTGCCATTATAGCACCGCTCGCCCTCGAAGACAGATGAGGCATAATGCAGCGCATGGGTCAGGATATGGACATTTGCCGCGCGCCAGTCCACCAGCGTGCCATCCATCCAGATCTTGCCGTCGCGATCGTCATATCCTGCCATGTCTTCCTCCGGATTTTCACAAGTTGCGCATTTCTCTGGATTTTCAGATGTAATGTTGCGCAAAATCTATGCGTCGCTAGCAGTTACGACTTGGAAAGTCAACAAGGCTGACGTAACTTCAGCGCCAAGCGAAGGAGGCCGGATATGAGCGAGCCGGGTTCGGGCGGCGAAAGCCTGCTGTTTCTGACCGATGAGCAGTTGCGCAAGGGCATCGAGGCGATGTTCTTTGCCTATCGCGGCTTCACCGCCGATCCTGACCGGATTCTGGACGGGATGGATTATGGCCGCGCCCATCACCGGGCGCTGCATTTCATCCATCGCGCACCGGGCACCACGGTGAACAACCTGCTCAATATCCTGGGCGTCACCAAGCAAAGCCTGAACCGCGTGCTGCGCACCTTGCTGGATGACGGGCTGGTGGAAAGCCGGGTCGGCAAGCAGGACAAGCGCGAGCGGCACCTGTTCCTGACCGCGAAAGGCGCGGAGCTGGAGCGCACCCTGTCGGATGCACAGCGCGCCCGGATGCGCACGGCCTATCGCGCCGCAGGTCCGGTGGCGGTGCAGGGTTTCCGCCAGGTGCTGGAGGCGATGATGGACCCGGAGATGAAGCGGCAATATCTGGCGCTGAAGGAGGGCGGTGCATGAGCGATCCGCAGGCGCATCTTCTGGTCGTCGATGATGACGAGCGTATCCGTGGGCTTTTGCAGAAATTCCTAATGCGCAATGGCTTTCTGGTGACGGTTGCCCGCGATGCCGGGCAGGCGCGCAGGCTTCTGGCAGGGCTCGATTTCGACATGATCGTGCTGGATGTGATGATGCCGGGCGAGGATGGTATTGCGCTGACCCGCGATCTGCGCGACCGCCTGTCTGTGCCGATCCTGCTGTTGACCGCCAAAGGCGAGGCGGTGAACCGCATCGAGGGGCTGGAGGCGGGGGCGGATGACTATCTGGTCAAGCCGTTTGAGCCCAAGGAACTGCTGCTGCGCATCAATGCGATCCTGCGCCGGGTGCCCAGCATCAAGCCGCAGGCGCAGGGGCCGAAGGTGCTGCATCTGGGCGAGGTGCGCTATGACATGGAGCGCGGCGAGCTGTGGCGCGGCACCGAGCCCGTGCGCCTGACCGCGACCGAGGCGCAGCTGATGCGCGTGCTGGCGGCCCAACCCGGCGAGGCCGTCAGCCGTGAGCGCCTTGTTGGCGATCTCGGGCCCACGGATGACACCGGCGAAAAGTCGCAGGAGCGCGCAGTGGATGTGCAGATCACCCGGCTGCGCCGCAAGATCGAGGCCGATCCCAAACAGCCGCGCTACCTGCAAACCGTGCGCGGCGCGGGCTATATGCTGCAACCGGACTGAGGCGCGGGTCTTGCGGTTCGGGCCGCGCCCAGGGCGCAGGACGGCCCAGGACGAACGCCACGCTGTCGGCCCGTGAAACGCCCTCCGTGCCGAGACGGCGCGGATGTCCGCTTTCTGGATGGCCTTCCCTGTAACGGCACGGGAGCGCAGCCATGTCCAGGGGACGCGGCTCTGCCACCCGCTGGCGTCGGCTTTCCCAAATCGCGCGGCAAGAACGCTTCCGCCCTTGGCCCTCTGTCGGCCCTCCGCCCTGTTGCCTGGCCCACGCCGGTTTGCCGCCATGGTCCAACACGCGGCGAGCCGCAAAGGGAGAACAGTCACGGCATTTGGAAAACGACAGACTTGAGCGCCGCCACCCGCGCGTCTGGCTGCGAGAAGATAGTGCATCAGATGGGTGTCTTCAGCCCGGCATTGTTGCAGAAGTCCGGCTGCGGCTAGACGCGCCCCTTTCCCCGTTGGGTTCAGGCCACGCGTTCGATCTCGGTAGTGCCGAGTGCATTGA
>NZ_WCHR01000019.1 GCF_008973825.1 Gemmobacter serpentinus
GGTCAGTCGCCCGCGCCGTGGTGACCGCCGTGCCGTTCTCCGCCACCCGGATCGCCGCCGCAGCCCCACCGCCATTCGAGGTGATGACCGGGGCCTTGTTGCCGGTATCAGGGCGGGTCAGAACCACCGTTTGGTCGGAGAATTTCACATTCTCCACCGCGATCAGCAGATCGGTGCCCTCGGCGCTGTTGCCGCTGCGATTGTCGGCCACCGTCCAGCCAAGTGCGGTCTGGGTGATGGTGTATTGGCTGCGCGTGCCGCTATAGACGGCGGTATCGGTGCCCGCGCCGCCATCGATCGTGTCATTGCCGGCACCGCCAGCCATGCTGTCATTGCCCGCTCCGCCCAGAATCCTGTCATTCCCGGCATTGCCCAGCAGCGTGTCATTGCCGCCATTGCCGTTGATCGTATCGGCAAAGCGCGAGCCGGAATAGAAATCGGCCCCGGCTGAGCCATTCACCACATGCGCCTCGGCCCATAGGAACCGCTCCAGATTGGCGGGTTTGGCGGTGCCGTCATCCTCATGGCTGCCCCCCATCAGTCCATAGACCGTGTCATGAAAATCGCCGCGATCGCGCTTGGCATTGTAGATGTTCAGCCCGGTGATCTCGATGGGCGTGGTGACGCCGGTGATATGGCCGCTGCCATCCTGCTTGAACCCCTGGGTCGCGGGGTCATAGCTGTTGCCCAGCGTCGAAAGCCGCACCGCGGTGAGCCGACCGCTCAGCGTATGGTCATTGAAATAATATTCGAAGGCGCTGCCATCCAGAATGATGGCCTTGGTCTGGCTTTCCTTGCCCGCCTCGACCTCATCGAGCAGCACGATCTGGTCGCCCTCGAACATGCCCGAGCCGCCAAGGATATAGGGCCAGCCGGTCGGCACCAGATCCGCGAAGAAGCTGGCGAAATCGGCATTGAAATTGACGCCTTGCGCCGCGGTGCCGGACAGATTGATCGTGATGGGCATTCGTCAGGTCCTTGTGCCAGCGCCGGGATCGGCGGCGCGGTCTCGCATGGGATCCCGGCAGCGCCGGAACCTTCGGGGTCAGCTCTTGCGGCCCTCCGGGTCGCGGACCCTGGGCTACGGCCATGGCAAGAGCCTTGCCTGAGATCCGGCACGCCCTTGCGCGCGCGGGCAGGCGATGAAACAACGGCCACGGAATGCGGCCGCATCTGCGATGCGCGCAGAGCCAAGGGGCTGAAAATTCCGCCCATCGATACGCGCGATTTGTGCTGGGAACCGTGACGGCACCCTGGCCCGGCTTGACCGGGCAAGAGTGCTGGACGGATAAAGGGGATGAGCGGGCCTGCCCCTGGATGCGGGCGGGCCAGTCCCCTTCGCCGCCGGGAATGAACCTTGCGATCCTGCCTATAGGATTTCAGAGCGTTTTAGTCAACCATGACTTCAACCAAAGCCCCAGCGACTTCCGCCAAAGCCCCAGACTCACCAGAAGGTGCAGCGCAAGCCGTGATGACAATCTGACCTGCAATGCCCGCGGGCGAGATCAGCGCAGGCGCGGCGGCTTGTCGGGGTTCATGCCCGGACCCTGCGGGGCGGCGGGCGCGGGCGGTGCATCGGCCACCTGGACCGGCAGTTCAAACCGTCGCCCGACCTGCGCCATTGCCTCGGCTGCGGGTTCCGATCCGGCAAGGAAGGTCACATCCATCTCGCCCGCCTCGATGCCCGAAAAGGTCAGCGCCTCAGCCGCTGCCCGCGCCAGGGCCTCCTGTGCGCCGGGGGTGGCATCGATGAAGGCCAGCATATGCCCCTGCCGCCCGTCGCGGTAGTGCACGGCAGCCAGCAGCGCATGGGCGGCTAGGCCGCCGGCACGGGCCAGCTTGGCCTCCAGCCCTGCAATCAGCGCGGCTGGCAAGGCGCGTGGTATCTCAAAACGTTCGGGCAGTGCCTCGGTCGCCTCGGGGCCATGCGCCAGCGTCTCGGCCAGCCAGTCCACCGCGAAAGGCGGCAGCAGCATCGACGACGGCGCGACGCCCAGATTGATGCCAAGGCCGATGCCCTGCCCGGCCAAGAGCCCGGCGATCACTCGCCCCGGCAACGCCGCATAGGGCACAGGAATGCCGGTAAAGGCACCAAGGCGTTCCTCATTGTCGAAGATCAGCACGACCGGCCCGTCTTCCAGATCGAAGACGCGCGGCGTCAGATTGCCGCCCTCGGCCTCGGTCTCCAGCATCAGGATCATCTCGCCATCGGCCAGACGTTCATAGAATTGCAGGCGCGGGGTGTCATCGCCATCACGGGCTGCGGCCATGGCCTCATAGGCAAGATCAAGCGGTGTCATCCCGGCATCTCCATCAGCGCGCGCACCCGCAAGCGCAGTTCGGGCAACAGTTCAGCCGCGAACCAAGGGTGGCGTTTCAGCCATCCGGTATTCCGCCACGACGGATGCGGCAAGGGGATAATCCGCCGCTCCAGCGCCGTACGCCAATCGGCCACCACCTGCGCAACCGGGCGACGGTCGTTCAGATGCCAGCGGATTGCCGCCCCGCCAATGGCCAGCGTCAGCGCCAGATCGCGATGCTCCGCCAGAACCCGCGCCCGCCATGTCTGCGCGCAGACCGGCGGCGGCGGCATGTCTGCGCCCTTGGCATCATAACCCGGAAAGCAGAAGGCCATGGGCAGGATCGCGACGCGGTGCCGGTCATAGAACTCGGCCTGCGACAGCCCCAGCCAGTCGCGCAGCCGGTCGCCCGAGCGGTCGGTAAAGGGCCGCCCCGACAGATGCACCCGCATCCCCGGTGCCTGACCTGCGATCAAAATCCGCGCCTGCACCCCATGCCACAGCACCGGGCGCGGACTGTGCGCACTGGCCGTCGCCGCAAAACGCGGCGCGCATATCCGGCAAGTGGCGATCTTTGCTTCCAGCGCATCCATCCCGCCACCATCCCATCCCAGATGCGGCAGGGCAACACCCTGCCCCGCCCGCCGCCCGCCCGCATTGCCCCGGCAGGCACAGGCGGCTATGGCGAAGGCCAAGCCGGTCAGAATTGCAGGTGAGCCGATGTATCGCGTCTCGAACTTCATCCGCCATTTCGCGCGCGCCCTGCTGCTTGGCGCGCTGATCGCGACGATCTGGGTCAATCTCTCACCAGCCAGTTATTATGACACGATGGAGCGGCGGCTGTTCCCGCTGCCTTTCCCCGACTGGTTCGTGGCCGATCATGTCGCGGCCACGCTGATCTCGCTGACCTCCGACGGGCTGATGGCGCTGTTCTTCTTCCTGCTGGGGAAAGAGCTGTGGGAGGCCAATATGCTGGAACGCGGCGCCCTGCACGGGCGGCGCGGCGGCCTGCCCTTTCTGGCCACCCTTGGCGCGATCTGCGGCGCGGTGCTGGTTTGGCTGCTGGTTTCCAGCCTGATCGAGACCGCCGAGGAAGCCGCCTTCGGCACCGGCTGGGCGGTGCCCATCGGCGGCGATGTGGTGCTGAGCTACGTTGTGGGGCGCCATGTCTTCGGCAAGGGCAGCCCGGCGCTGCATCTGTTGTTGCTGATTGCCATCGGTGCCGATCTGGCGGGCCTGCTGGCCCTTGGCCTGGCCTGGCCCGAACAGCCCGCGCGGCTGATCTGGCTGACGCTGCCTGCCCTTGCCGTTGCGGGCGTGTGGCTGCTGTTCGGCCGGCACGCAAGGGGCGACAGCGAGCGCGAGCGGCAAGAGGCGCTGCATCTGTGGCCCTATATGCTGGCGGGCGTGCTCAGCTGGATCGGCGTTGCGGCCTCGGGTCTGCCGGGCGCACTTGGGCTTTTGCCGGTGATCCCGGTGATCCCGCACGCCCATCGCGCCTTCGGCCTGTTTGCCGAAGCGGAGGAGCTGCTGCATGATCCGCTGAACCGCCTTGCTCATCTGGCTGTGAAGCCGCTGGTGGTGGTGCTGTTCCTGTTCGGGCTGACGCGCGGCGGCGTGGATCTGCACGCCTTTGCCCCCACCACGCTGACCGTGCTGGCCGCCTTCTGGATCGGCAAGCCCTTGGGCCTGCTGATGGGGGTCATGCTGGCGCAGCGTCTGCTGGGTCTGCCGCTGCCTGCAGGCATCGGACGGCCCGAGATCCTGCGCCTTGCCGCCCTGCTTGGGCTTGGCTTCACCGTGCCGCTGGTCGCGTTGGAAACCGGCCTGCCCGGCGGTGCCATGACCGAGGCCGCGCGCATGGGCCTTGCCCTGACGCTGCTGCTTGGTCCGGCACTGTGGTTGCTTCACCGCCGCTGAGCATTCCCCGATCCCGTTTGCAGGGCTGCAAAACCCCGCAAAGGATGGACATTTCTGGCCCGGATTGAACATAATCGTGCCCTAATCGGGCAGTAATCTTGCTTATATAGTGCTATGGGTGACCATGTGTTAACAATCCTGTCCTATCCGGGGGCCACATCCGGAAGGTCAATCCGTATCCCGCTGGGTGCGATGGGGCGCAGATGATCGAGTTCGAGAATGTCAGCAAGTCGTTCTGGACGGGCAAGCAGCGCAAGGTGATCCTTGACCGCGCCTCGTTCCGGATCGATCTGGGCAATTCCCTCGGGATCCTGGCCAAGAACGGCACCGGGAAGACCACGATCATCAACATGATGGCGGGTTTGGAAAAACCGGATGAGGGACGGATCCTGCGCAGCTCGCGCATCTCTTTCCCTCTGGGCTTCATGGGCGGTGTCATCAACAAGCACACCGCCACCGAAAACGCCCGCTATATCGCCCGGCTTTACGGGTTGGACCCCGATTATGTCGAAGGATTCTGTCGCTGGCTTTGCGGCCTTGACGAATATTTCGACATGCCGATCGGCACGTATTCCGCCGGGATGCGGGGGCGGTTTTCCTTCGCGTTGATGCTGGCGCTGGATTTCGACATCTATCTGATCGACGAGGGGATGCCCTCGACCACCGATGTGGAGTTCAACCGCAAGGCGGGCTCCATCCTGAAGGAACGCCTGACCAAAGCCACGCTTGTCGTGGTCTCGCATCAGGCGGCGACGCTGGAGAAATTCTGCCGCTCGGCTGCCGTGCTCCGCAATGGCCAGCTTTACATGTTCGACACCCTCGAAGAAGCGAAACGTCTTTATGACTACGAAGCTCAAAGTTAAGCGGTTCCGCATCCGTCGTCCCGAGCCGGTGGCCCCCCTGCCACCGCGCGAGGCGCTGGTGAAGGAAGGGATGCTCTTCGCCCCCGAGCCGGGCGATGACGGCTTTGGCAATCAGACCTTCCTGCCGCCGCCCAAACTGGATGCCGCCGAGCCTTCACCTGGACTTCCCGAGGGGTTGCAGCCCATGGGCGATCAAACCCCCGGCGAAGAGATGGATACCATCCGCCGCGAGGGGTTGACGGGGCGCCAATTGCGGCTTGCCCGACGGCTGGCACAAAAGCACAATCTGCCCGCCACCTCGGACTTCGATGCGGTGCGCCTGCTGCGGCAGGCGGGCCTTGATCCGTTTCAACGTTCCAGCCTGCTGGATCTGATCCCCGGACAGGATGGCCCGCCATCGGAACCGCCGGCCAATCGCGCCGTTGCAACCGCGCCGGGCGACGGGGTGCAACTGCCGCAGACCATCAAGCCTGCGCAGCTGCCCTCAACCCAGGTGCAGGCCGAACAGCACCACGCCGCTGATATCCTGCGCATCCAGCGTGACCTGAGCAAACGCCGCCGCCGCCGTTCGGCGCTACTGGCGGCACGGCTGTTCGTCTTTGTCGGCATTCCGACGCTGCTGACCGCCTTTTACTATTATGCGGTGGCCACGCCGCTTTATTCCACCAAGTCGGAATTCGTGATTCAGCAATCCGGCGGTGTGGGCGGCGGTGGCGGTGGCGGTGGTCTTGGCGGGCTGCTGCAAGGCACCGGCCTTGCCACTTCGCAGGATTCGATTGCGGTTCAAGGCTATCTGCAATCGCGTGACGCGATGATCCGGCTCGACCGCGATCATGGTTTCCGCAATCATTTCGAATCCGATCGGCTGGACCCGATCCAGCGGCTGGATCCCGGTGCCTCGCTGGAGAAGTCCTACAAGACCTATACCCGCAACATCCACATCTCCTATGATCCGTCCGAGGGCCTCATCAAGATGGAGGTGATCGCGGCCGATCCCGAGAAGAGCGTGGAATTTGCCAATGCGCTGATCGGCTATGCCGAGGAACAGGTCGACCAGCTGACGCAGCGCCTGCGCGAAGACCAGATGAAGGGCGCGCGCGAAAGCTATGAGAATGCCGAACGCGAGATGATCGCGGCGCAGCGCCGCGTTGTCGATCTGCAAGAAAAATTCAAGGTTCTCAGCTCCGAGGTCGAGGTGCAGCTGATCACCGCGCAAATCGGCAATCTGGAGACGCAGCTTTCCGCCGACCGGCTGTCGCTGCAACAGATGGAAAGCAACGCCCAGCCCAATCAGGCGCGGATGGAGCCGCTGAAACGCCGCATCACCACGCTGGAAAGCGAAATCGGGCTGCTGCGCTCGCGCCTGACCGAGCAAAGCGCCGATGGGCAAAGCCTGGCCGTGGTACAAGGCGAATTGATGGTGGCGCAATCGGATGTGGAAACCCGGCGGCTATTGCTGGCGCAATCGCTGCAGGCGCTGGAAACCTCGCGGATCGAAGCCAATCGTCAGGTGCGCTACCTGTCGCTGTCAGTCAGCCCCGTGGCCCCCGATGAAGCCGCCTACCCGCGCGCTTTTGAATATACGGTTGTTGCACTTCTGATCTTCGGCGGTATCTACCTTATGATCTCGATGACTGTCGCCATCCTGCGCGAACAGATCGCGGGCTAAGGAGAGACGCATGAAGACTGTTGCGATTGGCGGGCTGACCGTCGGAAATGACCGGCCTTTGCTGGTCATCGCGGGGCCCTGCCAACTGGAAAGCCTGGATCACGCCCAGATGATCGCGGGCAAGATGGCCGAGGCATGCAAGGCAGCCGGGGCGCAATATGTGTTCAAGGCCAGCTATGACAAGGCCAACCGCACCTCGCTGAAGGGCCGTCGCGGTCTTGGCATGGAAGAAGGCCTGAAAGTGCTGGAGGCCGTGCGCGCGACGGGCCTGCCCGTCCTGACCGATATCCATGACGAGGGCCAGGCGCGCGAGGCCGCCACGGTCGTTGACGTGATCCAGATCCCGGCCTTTCTGTGCCGTCAGACCGATCTGCTGCTGACCGCAGGCAGGACCGGCGCGGTCGTCAATGTGAAAAAGGGTCAGTTCCTTGCCCCCTGGGATATGGCCAATGTCGCCGACAAGGTGGCCTCGACCGGCAATGACAAGATCCTGCTGACCGAACGCGGGGTGAGCTTTGGCTACAACACGCTGGTTGCCGATATGCGCAGCCTGCCCACCATGGCCAGGACCGGCTGGCCGGTCATCATGGACGCCACCCATTCGGTGCAGCAACCGGGCGGCCAAGGCGGAAGTTCCGGCGGGCAACGCGAATTTGCACCGGTCATGGCGCGCTGCGCGGTGGCGATCGGAATTGCGGGCGTGTTCATCGAGACGCATGAAGACCCCGACAATGCGCCATCTGACGGGCCGAACATGATCCCGCTGGATCAGATGCCCGCGCTGATCGACAGCCTGATGCAGTTCGACCGCCTCGCCAAAGCCGATCCGCTGCGGGTGTGACCTGAAACAAAAGCCGCCCCTCGGGGCGGCTTTTCTGTTCTGGTCGACAGGATTCGACAGAAAACTTATGCGCCATCCGGTAGCCACGCGAAATACTGCGTGAACATCTTGCCGTAACCACTTGGAATGATTGGCGCACCCAGCACGATTCGAACGTGCGACCTTTGCCTTCGGAGGGATTACGACTAGCTCCGTCGATTACCGAAAGGGGCACGCCATGATGCGCTATGTTACTGTAAATAAAAAGGAATTTGATTTCCTTCGCCGACAAGCCTATCCTTCTGTTCGCCACGGTTTTCGCCCTGCTGCTTACGTGGTGCTTACGCGGGTTTTCGGGCATGTGACGGAGGAAGTCCATGGCTAAACTTACAAAACGCGTCGTCGATGCGGCGGAAAGCCGTCGCAGTGATTACGTGATCTGGGACGATGAGCTACCCGGTTTCGGGCTTCGTGTCTTCACATCAGGCAAGCGCAGCTATGTGATCCAGTATCGCCAGGGAGGACGGTCGCGGCGCTACACCATCGGCCTGCATGGTATCTGGACGCCAGAACTGGCCCGCCAGGAGGCCAAGGTCCAACTTGGCAGGATCGCGCGCGGCGAAGACCCGGCCGAGGAAAAGCAGCTCGATCGCAAGTCCATGTCGGTCAAGGAACTCTGCACTCTTTATCTGAATGACATGAACGCCGGTCTCATCATGGGGAAAGGCGGCCGTCCAAAGAAGCACAGCACGATTGTGACCGATACCGGGCGGATCAACCGGCACATCATCCCGCTCTTGGGCAGTCGGCGGGTGCGTGACTTGACCAAATCCGACGTCAACAAGCTCCTCAAAGACGTCATGGCGGGTAAAACTCGGATTTCGGTCAAGACCGATAAGCTTAGAGGCAGGGCCATTGTCCGCGGCGGTCCTGGGACTGCCGCTCGAACCGTCAGCCTTCTCGGCGGTATTCTTACCTATGCCGTCGATGCTGGGATCATCGAGCGGAACCCGGCGCATGGCATCAAGAAACCGAAGGATAACGTCCGCAAGCGTCGGCTGTCCGAGGCGGAGTATCGCCTACTTGGTGTCTTGCTGCGCAAAGCAGCGCAGAACGAGAATTATGCCATGACCGTCGAGATCATCCGCCAGATCACCATGACGGGTTGCCGCCGATCGGAAATGATCGGGCTAAGCTGGAGCGAAGTTGACGCCCAAGCCAGTTGCCTGCGCCTTGAAGACAGCAAGGAAGGCTATTCCATTCGGCCCATCGGGCTGCCTGTCGTGGAGTATCTGGAAGAGCGCGCCAAGTCGCGTATCGGCACTTATGTGTTTCCCGGCCGTGATGAGGACAGAGCGTTCGGCAGCTTCCCCAATCACTGGAAGAAGATCTTCACGGACTCCCCGCTTGCCGATGTCACTCCCCACGTTCTTCGCCATAGCTTCGCGAGCATAGCGAATGATCTCGGGTTCACGGAGATCACCATCGCCGCTCTCGTCGGTCACGCCAAGGGGTCTGTCACGAGCAATTACATCCACACCGTCGACACGGCCCTCATCATGGCGGCCGACACGATTGCTGGCTACATTCAGGGCCTGCTCGATGGCATCGAGTTCAAGCAGACCGCCTACGCGCTGGATCGGGACTCCCGGAAGACGTCGCTCGCGCGCTTCCTTCAGAAGGCAGCAGGCAACGACGACAGAACCGCCGACGTGGCGCAGCCTCTGGCGGCTTGAGGATGGCGGAAACGGCTGGCGGATCGTGGGTCAGCCTTGAAATTGGGGCGCCTCCAATATATATTCCGACACATCGGAAGATTTATTGGTTGGAGGCGTCCATGCCCGCGACTGAAATGCTGAAGGCCACGGAGGCGGCCGTGGTCGCCCGCGTCAGCCTGCGCGATGTCAATCGCGTCATCGACGAGCGCATCCTGCCCGAAACGCTGGTCTCGGTCGAAAACGGACGTTTCGTGCTAGGGGCCGCCTGCACCCTGATCGCCTTCTATTTCGAGAGCGCCAAACGGCTGACCTCGGAGGAACGCCTGTTCGCCATCCGCTCCGCCGAGCCACGGTTGCGGCGCTGGAACCGCGCAGCCACCGAGGCCATGCTGAAAGCCGACTGGACCGTTCGCCACGACTTCCTGACCATCGACCTTCTGCCCTTCTTCGAGCGTTCCGTCGCACGGCTGGAACGGCTGGACGCCGCGCGCGAGGTGGTCACCATCTCCGATGACATCATGGGCGGCACCCCGGTCATCAGCGGCACGCGCGTTCCGGTTCACGACGTCGCGGCCGCATTGGCGGCGGGCGTCCCCGCCAAGGAGATCCTTGAGGATTATCCGTCTCTGACCGAGGACAGGCTGGAATTGGCCGCGCTCTATGCGGAGGCCAACCCCCTTCGCGGACGGCCGAAGCCGCTCATCGCCAGACTGCCCGAAGGTGCGCGCATCCTCTCGGATCATCGCGTGCCGCGCAGGCGAGCCGGATGAAGTTCCTGATCGACGAATGCCTCAGCCCGAAGCTGACCGAGCTGGCTCACCAGAGGGGGCATGGGGAATCGTCCCATGTCGTCTGGCTGGGCCGCTCGGGCGCGAAGGACTGGGATCTCATCCCCCTCATCGTAACCGTCCGGCGTGACCGCTATCCGTTCCAGCGCCACGGCATCAGGTCATCGACCTTGGTGATCTTGTAGTCGGGAATGCGGGCGAGAGTGTCAGCGAGCCAGGCGTGGGGATCGACGGCGTTGAGCTTGGCCGTTTCGATCAGGGTGTAGGCGATGGCAGCGGCGTTGCCGCCCGCCTCGGAGCCGACGAAGAGGTAGTTCTTCCGCCCGAGGGCGATGGCGCGCATGCCGCGTTCGGCGGTGTTGTTGTCCAACTCCAGGATGCCGTGGTCGAGGTAGGGGCGCAGGCGGTCCATTCGGGTCAGGGCATAGCGGATGGCGGCCGCGAGCGGGGATTTGCCCGAGATTTCCGTCAGTCTCATGGCCAGCCATCGCTGCAGATCGTCGAAGACCGGGGCGGCGTGAGCTTTGCGGAGTTCCGTGCGGCGGTCTGGCGGCGACCCTCGGGCTTCTTTCTCGACGGCGTAGAGCTGTGCGATCCGGCCGATGGCCTCTCCGGCGATCGGGGAGCCCTGCGACCGATGGATATCGACGAACTTTCGCCGGACATGGGCCATGCAGGCGACCTCGCGGATGGTGCCGGAGCGGTAGAGATCCTCGAACCCGGCATAACCGTCGGCGTGCATCCAGCCGCGGAAGCGGGCGAGGTGGTCCTTGGGATGCTGGCCCTTGCGGTCACCGGAGAAGCGATACCATGCCGCCGGTGGGGCCTGCCCGCCCCAAGGGCGTTCGTCGCGCGCATAGGTCCAGAGCCGGGCGGTCTGGGTCTTGCCGGTGCCGGGCGCCAGCATGCTGATCGGCGTGTCGTCGGCGAAGATCGCCTCGGCTGAGAAGACATGGCGCCCGATGGCGTCGGCCAGCGGCTCCAACAGGGCCGTGCTCTTGCCCACCCAGTCGGCCAGGGTGGACCGGTCCAGGTCGAGACCTTCGCGCTCGAAGATCTGGCTCTGGCGGTAGAGCGGAAGGTGGTCGGCATACTTGCTCACCAAGACATGGGCGAGGAGGCCCGGCCCCGGGCGACCGCGCTCGATCGGGCGCGAGGGCAGTGGGGACTGCACGAAGCGTTCACAGCACGAGCAGGTCAGCCGAGGGCGGACAAGCCGGTTCACGATGAACCGCCCGGGAACGTATTCCAGCTCTTCCGTCACATCTTCCCCGATCCGGCGCAGGCGCCCGCCGCAATCGGCACAGGCATCTGTGCTCGGTGTCAGCTCCACCTCCATTCGCGGGATGTGGTCCGGGATCGGACGACGCTTGGGTTTGTCCTTCTCCTCGATGTCCGGCAGCTTCATCCGCGCGGTCATCGCGGCGGCGGCGATCTCGCTGGTCTCAAGGGCCAGCTGCAACTGTTCCGCCGTCTCGGACGACGCACCAAACCGGTGCGCCCGGTGCCCGGCCAGCTGATGCCGGAGCTTCTCGATCAGGATCGCCTGGGCCTTCACCTCGGCCAGAAGCCGCGCGGTGAAGCTGCGCAGCTCCTCGGGGTCTTCCGGCAATGTCAGGGCCTGGGTGAGCATGCGGAAAGTTTATCCCACTGTATTACTTGTGGGAATCACTGATTGCAGGCGCCGTGGACTATCCCGCCGCCAGAGGCCGCCACGTCCGTTCCGGTGCCCGCCAGTCGATGCCTTCCAGCAGCATCGACAGTTGCGCAGGCGACAAAGCCACCTTGCCCTCCTTGGCCGAGGGCCAGACGAACCGACCCTTCTCCAGCCGCTTCATGAACATGCACGCGCCTTGGCCATCCCACCAGATCACCTTCACCAGATCGCCCCGACGGCCACGGAAGACGAACAGATGCCCGGCGAACGGGTCCTGCTTCAGCACCGCCTCGGCCTGCGCCGCCAGTGCCGTGAACCCCTTGCGCATGTCGGTGGCGCCCGCCGCCAGCCAGACCCGCGTGTTCGCCGGAACCGGGATCACGCCGTCACGCCCCGGATCAGCCGCGCCAGAGCCTCGGGATCATAGCTCCCGCTGATGCGCATCCGGTGCCCGCCCGCCAATTCGATCTCGATGTGGTTGTGGGCGGCAGGTGTTGCCCGGGCAGACCTGGTCTCCGCGACAATCTCCACAGGCAGAAAGCGCGCCTCCTCTGACGGGGGAAGAGCCGAGGCGGGGTCCGGCGCGTAACGGCGATCGCGCAGCCACTTGAAGATCAAGTTCGCATTCACCGCGTAGCGCCGCGCCACCTGGGCGACCGATACCCCCGGCGCCGCCGTCTGGAAGCAGATCGACCGCTTCTCCTCATCCGTCCAAAGCCGCTTCGTCCGACGCGCCACGTCATCACCACAGTGTCCACTATCAATGGTGGACACTATCCCGCACTCTCACACCGCGGCAGAGCGGTTAGACCGGACGGTTACCCCTCATCATCGAGGACGACTGGACCTTCGTGACCCGCAATTCCGTCGATTTCCGGGGCGCAGCCTCGCGCCCCGGCGAGAAAGGGCAATATGCCCGTGTCGATCTGCATGCCGGGCTGGTCTGCCTCAATGGCCCCGAGGGTATGACGCGAGCCCTCCAGTTGGAGTTGTTCGAGCAAGCCCTGCTCGAACTTGACGCCGATCCAGACCTTGTGAACCAGGTGCTTGAAGTCACGCTGGAGGACGATGACCATCTGCGTGTTATCCGATATGCGCTCCCCTCGGAGCCGGACCAGAGAACCTGACGGGAGCGCGATCAGCGCTCACGCGGCCAAGCCGCGTGCATGTCGTCGATCACATAGGCATGGGCATGGCGTCGACCATGCCCAGCTTCTGCGAGATGCGGATGGTCGGCCGACAGATCGGCATGACCGTGTTCAAGCACCTCTGGATCGTCGGCAGGCCAGACGGCGAAGCCGATGCCGATCGCGACAGCGGCCAGCGCGGCCAGAATGATCGCCGTCATCGGCAGGCCGAGCGTCGCGCCGGCCCACCCGGCAAGCGGATAGGCGATCAGCCAGCAGGCATGGGAAAGCGCGAACTGCGCGGCGAACAGCGCCGGCCGGTCTTCGGGATTGGCCGAGCGCCGGAGCAGCCGGCCGGATGGCGTCTGTGCCGTGGAATAGCCGACACCGAGCAGGAACCACAGCGGCAACAGCCAGCCGTAGCCCGGCAGCGCCGCCGCCGCCAGTGTTCCCACCGCCAGCAGCGATGCGCCACCGAGCATCGCCGTTCGATCTGGAATCGAGTCCAGCAGCTTCGGCAGCGCAAGCGCCGCGACCATCGAGCCGCCACCGAACGCCGCGAGGGCCAGGGCCATCGCCTGGTTGTCGAGGCCATAGACAGCCTGCACGTAAACGACCGTATTCACGATCACCAGCGCGCCCGCCGAGGCGACTGCGAGGTTGATCGCCAGCAGCCCGCGCAGGCGCGGCGTCGCCAGATAGATGCGGATGCCGCGCGTCGTGCGGTCGTAGATACCACGAGGTTTCGACGGTTTCGGACTCGGCAGGACGACCGAGATCACCAGAGCCGCCGAGACGAGGAAGCCGATCACCGTGCCGGCGAATAGGCTATGGAACGAGATGAAGGCGAGAAGTGCCGCCGCCAGCATCGGACTGACGACGCTTTCCAGATCGTAGGCCAGCCGGGAGAGCGACAGCGCGCGCGTGTATTCCTTCTCGTCCGGCAGGATGTCGGGGATCGTCGCCTGGAAGGTCGGCGTGAAGGCGGCCGAGGCCGATTGCAGCACGAAGATCAGAACATAGACCTGCCAAATCTCGGTGACGAAAGGCAGGAAAACGGCAACGGCGGCGCGGACGAGATCGAGCGCCACCAGCATGGCGCGCCGCGGCACACGCTCGGCGAATGCCGATGCGACCGGCGCGACACCGACATAGGCGATCATCTTGATGGCGAGCGCGGTCCCCAGCACCGCGCCGGCCTCCGCCCCCGCCAGTTCGAAAGCCAGCAGGCCCAGCGCCACCGTCGCAAGGCCGGTTCCCACCAGTGCGATGACCTGTGCCAGAAAGAGGTGGCGATAGGTCCGGTTTTCGAGGATCGCCAACATCACAGATACTTCGCTATTTCCTTGAACTCGTCGATCGACTGCCGCCGATCACGCCCGAGCGGCCCGACCACTTCTTCGAGGCAATGGTCGAGGTGATCCTGAATCAGTGTCTTCTTGGCCTGGGCGATAGCCTTCTCGACGGCATGGAGCTGCTGGGCGATGTCGAGGCACGGCCGCCCGCCCTCGATCATCTCGATGACGCCGCGAAGATGACCATCGGCGCGCTTCAGCCGCTTGACGATCTCCGGGTGGGATTGGTGAGTTTGGGATGGCTTGGTCATCGTCATATCCTATCCCCCTGTAGGGGATATACCAAGATGGTCGAACGTCGAAAGCAGGTTGCTCGTTTGGCTATAGCGGCAGGTGAAGTCAGGTATTGCTTACTTGCACTTCTACGCTTTTGCGGTTGTCGGTTCTTGCGGGGGAAAGCCTTCCCCCTGGCCGGCACTGCGTTGCCGGCACACCCCCTTCTGCGGGGAGACCCCGCAACGCCCCCTGGGTAGGTCTCAGCCGGACTCAGTGATGTGGTGGACGCGCTCGCCTCGCGATACACTGTCCCAATGCCTATACTTCATCTCATCTGTGGGCTTCCCGGCTCGGGCAAGACCACATTGGCACGGCAGCTTGAGAATCAGGGAAAGGGGCTTCGCCTCTCTCCCGATGAATGGATGTCCACGCTCGGATTCCAGCTCTACGACGAGGGCGGCCGCGCGCGTGTCGAGCAGTTGCAATGGCGTCTGGCCCAACGCCTTCTGGCCGCCGGAAACGACGTCATTCTGGAGAACGGCTTCTGGTCAAGAGAGGAGCGCGATTCCTACCGGGCGGTTGCGCAGTCGCTCGGCTGCGAGACCCGGCTTCACTATCTCGACGTCCCCGTCGAGGAGTTGCAGCGTCGGATCATCGCCCGCAACCGCGATGCGCCTGCCGATGCGGCTGTCGATCCGAACGATCTTCTCGCTTGGTCGAAGATGTTCGAACCGCCGACCACGGACGAACTTGCGGTTGGGCACGGCACCGCGCCGCCGTGATCGGCGGCAGCGCCGCTTTAGAGTGAGAGTGCAGACGGGGTTTGCCGTGACGGGTTGAGGGCTGGAGAAGAGGTCTCCGGCGCCCGTCGCGGAGAACCGCGATGTCCAGATACGACCATACCCCCCGTTCCGGCGCGGATCGGGCGAACCTTTACGACGAGATCACCGACAAGATCATCGCCGAGCTTGAGGCCGGGCGCTTTCCTTGGGTCCAGCCCTGGGGCAAGGCCACGGCCCAGGCCCCGCTCGGCCTGCCGCAGAACGCCAGCACCGGCCGCGCCTATAGCGGCATCAATATCCTCATCCTGTGGGGCGCCGTCGTCCAGCACGGCTTCCCCGGACAGGGCTGGCTCACCTTCCGCCAGGCGCTTTCGCTCGGCGGCAATGTCCGCAAGGGCGAGTGCGGCACAACCGTCGTCTATGCCGATCGCTTCACGCCCGAGGACGAGAAGCGGCGGGCGCGAGAGACCGGCGAGGAACCGGGGAAGATCCCGTTCCTGAAGCGGTTCACGGTGTTCAACACCGCGCAGTGCGAGGGCCTGCCCGAGGACATTGCCGTGGCCATGCCGCCTCCGCCATCCGGACTGGTCGAGCCGAGGGTCGAGGCGCTCATCAAGGCGACCGGCATCGACTTCCGCATCGGCGGCGACCGCGCCTACTACGTCCCGGCCCTCGACCATGTGGTCGTTCCGCCGCCGCAAGCCTATTTCGAGCCGATCAACTGGCACCGGACGGCCCTGCATGAGCTGGGTCATGCGACAGGCCATGCGTCCCGGCTGAACCGCGATTTTTCCGGTTCCTTCGGCACCAGGAAATACGCTTTCGAGGAGCTGGTGGCGGAAATCTCGGCCGCCTTCTGCTGTGCCTCCCTCGGCATTGTGCCGACCGTCCGCCATGCGGATTACATCGCCTCCTGGCTCGAAGTGCTGCGCGAGGACAACCGGGCCGTCGTCCGCGCTGCCTCGCAGGCGAGCAAAGCGGCCGACTGGATTTTGTCCTTCCTGCCAGATGCGGACGGGCTCGGTGCGGCCGACGATGAGCGGGAGGCAGCATGATGAACGCGCTCGCCTTTCCCGGCTCGATCCCCGATCCTGCGCAGGCGGCCGAGATCCGCCTGCGTGTCCTCAGCCTCGGCGCCGGCGTCCAGTCGACCACGCTCGCCCTCATGGCTGCCCATGGCGAGATCGGCCCGATGCCGGATTGCGCGATCTTCGCGGACACCGGCTGGGAGCCGAACGCGGTCTATGAGCATCTTGCCTGGCTGGGATCGCCGAATGTCCTGCCATTCCCCATCCATATCGTCTCGGCCGGGGATATCCGCGCCGATCTGCTCACCGGCGCACGCGGCGAGCGGTGGGCCTCGATCCCCGCCTTCACACGCACGGTCGCGCCCGCTGGGACTGAACTACCCGTCTATGATGAAGACGAGAACGGCGAACCCGTCATTGTCGGTTCCCGCGTCCTGGCAGGTGAGCGGATCAGCATTGGCATGATCCGCCGCCAATGCACCAAGGACTACAAGATCACCCCAATCCGGCGGAAGGTGCGCGAACTCCTTGGCATTGCGGGGCGCCGCTCGCCCGGATCGCCAGTCGCCGAGCAATGGATCGGGATTTCTCTCGACGAGGCGTTGCGCATGAAGCCCTCGTTTGAGGACTGGCAGGTCAACCGCTGGCCCCTGATCGAACGGGGCATGACCCGCCAGGACTGCCTGCGCTGGCTGGAGCGGCATGGCTATCCTCTCCTGCCCAAGAGCGCCTGCATCGGCTGCCCGTTCCATTCCAATGCCTATTGGCGGCATATGCGTGACCACGATCCCGAAGGGTGGACCGATGCCGTGTCGGTCGATGCCGCCATCCGCACGGGCTTCCGGGGCATTCGCGGCGAGGTCTATCTTCACCGTTCCGCCGTCCCGCTCGATCTGGCCGATCTTTCGACAGCCGCCGATCATGGCCAGCTCGACCTCTGGCCGAACGAATGCGAGGGCATGTGCGGGGTGTGACTGCTGAAACTCGCCGATGCACATAGCCGGATTTCCGGCTTTGCGATTTTCCGGCTCGCAGCGCCGCCCTTCTGGAGACAGAGGGCGGCGCTTTGGGTCGTGGCGGGTTGGGTGCCGGGAGAGAGGCTCCCGGCGGCCCGCCACGGAGAACGCAGATGCCTGCTATTCAGTCACCCACGCCCCTGAAAACCTTCCTCATCTGCCATGGCGCCGAGAACGAGTTCTGGCTGTGCAAGGCCGCGGACCGGAATCATGCCGTCGAGCAGTTTGAAGCCGCCGCGACGGACGGCGACATCAACGAGGTATTCGAGTGCGTCCCCGCCATGAACCGCTACTTCGTCCGCCAGCGGCGGGCGATGTGGGTCTGCTTCGTCCAGGAGGTCGAAGCAGAGGATGAGGATGCCGCGGTCGATGCCTTCTACCAAGGGTTCGATCCGCAGCACTTCTTCATAGAGGGCGCCCTTCAACACGCTGATCATGGCCCCGCCACGGTCTTCGACCGGCGGGAATACCCGAACGCGAATGTTGCCGAGGCCGACTGACGAGCTGTTCCAAAGCTGAATAGCCCGTGTCCTTGCGACAGCGCTGCCCTCTTAGAGTAAGAGGGCGGCGCTTCGCTTCGTGACGGGTTGGAGGTCGAGAGAGAGGCTCACGACCGCCCGTCGCGGAGATGACCACCATGGCCCGAGCTGCCAAGAAAAAGAAGCCCGCCCTTCAGATGATCGAGTTCTCGCGGGCGCGCGATATTCCGTTCAACCGCATCCGACTGTCGGATAGCAACGTCCGCGAGATCGACGTGGAGGCCGGCCTGGACGACCTGACCCATGACATCGACCGGCGGGAAGATCTCGTGCAAGGTCTCAATGTCCGCGCCGTATTCGACGAGGACGGCAATGAGACCGGCGATTTCGAGACACCCGCAGGCGGCCGCCGCTACAGGTCCATCGCGCGCCTTGTGGAAGCCGGTCGCTTCCCGGCCGAAGGGCTTGTGCCTTGCATCGTCAAGAAGGCCGACGCCAAGACCTCGGCCGTCGACGACTCGCTGGCCGAGAACCTGCTGCGCCTCGCCCTGCATCCGCTCGACCAGTTCAAGGCGTTCAAGCGGATGTTCGACATGGGCATGTCGAAGGAGGAGATCGCCGACGCCTGGCGGACCACGCCGCGCTACATCATGCAGCGTCTGCGCCTCGCCACCGTCGCGCCGACACTACACGATGCCTATGCGCGCAACGAGATGACGCTGGCGATGCTGGAAGCCTTCACCGTCAACCCCGACCACGAGCGCCAGCATCAGGTCTGGGAGCGCATCAGCACGTCGTGGCAGAAGGAGCCCTGGCAGATCCGCAATATGCTGACCGAGACCACGGTTCCGGCCGCCGATAAGCGCGCCCGCTTTATCGGCGTCGAAGCCTATGAGACAGCGGGCGGCCCGGTGCTGCGCGACCTCTTCTCCGAGGAAAACGGCGGCTGGTTGCAGGACGTCACGCTCCTCGACCGCCTGGTCGACGAGAAGCTGCGCGCCATTGCCGACGAGATCGCCGGTCAAGGCTGGAAGTGGATCGACGCGGCGGTCGAGCTGCCCTACGGCCACACCAACGGCCTGCGCAAGCTGGCCGGTGTGACCCAGGAACTGACCGAAGAGGAGCGCGCCACGCGCGAGGCGCTGCGCGACGAGTATGACGAACTCGAAGCCAAGTATGCCGAAGCCGACGACCTCCCCGATGAGGCCGATCAGCGTCTCGGGGAGATCGAGGCCGAGCTGGAAGCCTTCGAGAACCGGCCCGTCACCTTCGCGCCGGAAGACATCGCCCGTGCCGGTGTTTTCGTCAGTATCGGCCGCGAGGGCGAGTTGATCGTCAGCAGCGGCTACGTCCGCCGCGAGGATGAGCAACCCGAGACGGTCGATGGCGAGGATGCCGGAGAGGGCGCGGACCCGTCCGACCCTGATGCCGTGCAGCGCGCCGTCATCACTGTCGGCGGCGAGCCGGTCCCGGACGCCGACGAGGAAGAGGACGATGCTGTCAAACCGCTGCCCGAGCGGCTGGTGACGGACCTGACCGCATGGCGGACGCTGGCGCTGCGCAATGCGCTCGCCGAGAATCCGCACGTCGCCATGACGGCCCTGCTGCACAAGCTGGTTCTCGATACCTTCGAGCGCACGTCCACCTCGGGAACGAGCCTTTATGCCGCCGTGCGTCACATCTATCTCCCGGCCGATGCGACCGGGCTCGCGGACAGTGCCGCCGCGAAGATGATCGACGAACGCGCGGACGCCTGGCGGGGCGACATTCCCTCCGGTGATGACGACAGGCTCTGGGGCTGGATCGACGGCCTCGACGATGCCAGCCGCCTGGCGCTGCTCGCCCATGGCGTCAGCTTCGGCGTCAACGCGCTCTATGAGCGGCCGAACCCCTATTCGGGGAATGGCATCTCGCAGCACGGTCTCGACCGCCGCATGGCCGAGGCCGAACGGCTGGCGCAGGCCACCGGCCTCGATCTTGTCGAAGCCGGCTGGAAACCCACGGTCGAGAACTACCTCGGCCGCGTGACCAAGACTCGCATCCTCGAAGCGGTGCGTGAAGGCGCCGGCGATCGCGCGGCCGATCTCATCGCGCATCTCAAGAAGGGCGACATGGCGAAGGAGGCCGAGCGGCTTCTGGCCGATACCGGCTGGCTGCCGGAGCCGCTGCGCCCCACCGTGGACGCGCAGGCCGTGGATGGCTCAGCCGATCAGGACGAGAATGGCATGGCGTTGCCCGATTTCCTCGCCGGTGACGATGAGAACGCGGCCGATGCCGCCGACGATCCGGTGGCCTTGGTCGCCGCCGAGTGACGCGCACCAGCGGGGCGGTCTCGGTCGCCCCGCTTACTCCCCACCCCATATAGGCTCGGCCCCGGCCGGGCCTTTTTTTTCAGGAGACAGGATCATGCCATCCGACAACCATCCCAACCCCGGCCAGCCCATTCCTCAGACTGTTCATGTCGCCCTTTATGAACATCGCTATGGAACCGATGTGCGCGCTTTTCTCGACAGCGAAGAGGCGATGCACTGGCGCACAGAGATCGCCAAAGAATGGTGGACTGACGCCTTCGATGACGATCTGCCGCCCGACGACCAGATCGGCGACGTGTATTTCGAGCGCATGTTGGAGCGCGACGAGTTCTTTTGGACGAAGGCGTGTGAAATCAAACGCGATCCTCCTGATTCCACCGATCCGGACAGCCCCGTTCCAAGCGCCGATGGTGGTGGCGCATGATCATGACGGTTGATGAAATCTTCGCTGACGACCGCCGCAACCCTCCCATGGAGCGATCGCTTCCGTGGGAGGAAACGCGCGGCGGCGTCACCGTCTTCGTGGAGCCGAAGCCTCATTGGGCCGAGGACATGCGCGCCTTCCGGCTCGATAGGTGCGAATATTGCCGCTATGCGGACTGGAGCGCGCACGGCGCCCGGACACGGTTCTACGGTCATATCGACACGTCCGGCGACGACGTGATGATGGAGGCTCGGGCAATTATCGCCCGCGAGATCGCCGATGGGCTATGGGACTGAGCAGCCCTTACGCCTGTGCCTGGCGCAGACCGGGCCATCGGGGTATCGCCGCGCAGCCAGCGACGGATCGAGGTCCAGCGTCACCATTGCGCCGTCAGCTTCTCGCAGCGGGACAGCGGATTCCATCTCCAGCCTGAAACACATCCTGAAGATCAGCCCGGCAACGAGGCTGGCGCGGCGGGGCATCTATGACGGGATTCCCGGCATCCTGTCAGAGGCGAAGCACCACCCCCGCTTCCATTCGCGAACCTTGGTCCGACCGTCTCTTTGTCAATCAACCCACGAGGGGTCGGCTTACGCGAGCGTGCCGCCCTCGCGGATTCGGACGAGCCGAACGCGCGAGGGTGATTGCAGATCCGGTCGGACACTTCGGGCGCCTGTCGCGCGGGGGATGGTCCCCCGCCTCCCAAGACAGGAGCCGGAACCCATGTCCTATGCAGATGCCACCGCCTTCGCCGCCAGCCTCGCCACCACGCTGATGGTTTCCATCGTCGTGTTTCAGGCCGGAGATGGAACCCACTCCGCCATGCCGGCCGACGAGTTCGACGGCGACGAGGAGATGGTGAAGCTGGAACTCGATCCGTGGAGCTGAGGCGCGAAAGCGCCTCACTCCCAAGGCCCGGTGCCCAAGCGCAGTCGGGCCTTCTCCCGACAATCGCCGCCGATTGCCGCTTGCGTGCCGGACGGCATTGCGATCTCGACCCGCATCGGAAAGAACCGTCGGCGATCACGCCGATTTCGCTCCATCAAGATGAAAGCCATTCGCCATGCTCAGCCATATTGTCGTTTCCATTCTGCTCTGCACGGCGTCATGCGAACCGGCCGAAATCCGCGTCTGGGACGGCGATTCCATTCGCTTGGGCACGACGCGGCAATCTGAGGCCGTCCGGATCTTCAACATCGACGCCCCCGAGATCGAGGGGCAATGCGCGTATGAAACCGACCTCGCGCTGCAATCGAAGATCAGGCTGGCCGAGCTTCTGAAAGGCCAGCGGATCGAAATCCTGCACCAGGGAACCGACCGCTATGGCCGGACCCTGGCGGCGATCCGCGTCGAGGGACGAGACGTCGGAGACATTCTCGTCAGCGAGGGACTGGCCCGAACCTGGGCGGGACGCCGCGAACCGTGGTGCTGATCCACCCCGACAACAGGAGAGTGAGAGGGTGGGTCGGTTGGCCGTGACGGGTTGCAGGTGGAAGAGAGGCTTCCGCCGCCCGTCGTGGAGCAAACCCCATGACCCTTTCCCACCACCCCGGTTTTACCCTGGTCGGCGACGTCATCACGCGCGAGGTGTTGCCCCGGCTGCGCTACGCCCAAAAGCTGCCGTTGCGCCTCTCCTGCATGGGCACGGCCGGTTACGAGGGCCTCGACGAGGCCGATGAATTCGACCGCACGGTCGTCATCGGTCAATCCGCATCCGCCGAAGAAGCCATGATCCTTGCCAGCCAGCGCGTCGCGCGCGGCGACATTCGTGTCAGCGCGGACGACACGCTGCGCTTTCACCCGCGTATCGTCGTCATTCAGGACGGCGATCTCGGCCTGGTTCTCGGTGGCGAGATCCGGGCAGGAATCGTCCTCTGGCAGCAGCCCGTCGTCTCCGACGTGGAGGCCCGCCGCATCATCACCGAAGCCAGCCGCTTGCGCGGGCTGGCCTTCGCCGCCTCCGGTCGGGTCGATCACAGCGCAGCCCGCGATCATCGTTATCGCGCCAGCCTGCTCGAGGCCCGACTGGTCGATCCCTACTGGCGCGAGACCGCGGCGGAGCTTCTCCATCTGCCCCAGGCCGCCTGACACCTTCTTCCACATCTTCGCCCGGCCGCGCGCCGGGCTTTCTCGTTTCAGGAGTCCGACATGGCTAACTATTTCACCCATTTCTCCTGCCTGCTCGACGTAGGCACCCCGGAAAACGCCGCCCGCGCGCTCGACCTCTACAACGCACTTTCAGAGGAAAACGCTGCCGAAGACCCTCCCTCGGAAGGATTCATTCTGTCGATCCAGCCTGAGCATGGCGGCACCCAGCTCTGGATGCGCGACGATGAGACCGGCGATCCCGAGCATGTGATCCAGTTCGTAAAACGCTGCGCGGCCGCGTTCGGCCTGTCGGGCCTCTGGGGCTTCCAGTATGCGACCGCCTGCTCGCAAGCCAGGGTCAACGCCTTCGGTGGTGGCGCGCATGCCCTCGATCTCGCCACCGGCGAGACCGTGGACTGGATCTATAGCGGCAGCTGGCTGGAGATCGTCCTGGACGGAGGTGATCCCTATGCCTTCTGTAATGGGGCCAGTGCAGTCAATGGGTAATATTCAACAAAAGGCCCCCTCGAGGCTGAGCGCTTCGAGGGCATGGCTAGGCGGAACGGATAAGTCCTGGCGGTCACCCCCTCTGGCGCTTTCGATACCGTTCCATCGATTGTGATCCTACACCGGTTCGCGCTTCTGTCCGTGGTCGACGCAGTGGTCGCCAACTTGATGCTGGTTCAAAGCGGTCTCCGCGCGCCTATCTGAGATACGTGCTCGGAGCAGAAGCTTCGGCTACAAGGCATCGGGCGGCGTCGTCGGAAACCGCGTCCTGGTGAGGACCTCGATGGCCGGTTTTCAGGTCGGCCAGTTCGTTGTTTTCAGTCGCGGCAACTTGGCTGGCTTTAAGCCATCCTGGCAGCCTGGAATTCGGTGTTGTCGACCCACATGCGATGCAGAATCACACCCATCCTGCGGGCCAGAGCGACCGCGGCCCGCTTAACGCCACGCCGACGAACAACCCGCTCCGCCCATGCGCGCAACCAAGTCGGCTTTTTCGAGCGATGGATCACCACGGTGGCAGCTTGATACAGTGCGGTCCGCATATCCAGATCGCCAGCTTTGGTGACACCGCCGATGATATCCGTCTCTCCGGATTGGTAGCGACGAGGTGTCAATCCAATTGATGGGCCAACATCTTTCGACCGCCGAAACCTGCCGGGGTCATCGATGGTTGAGCGGACAGTCAATGCGACGACCGGACCAATTCCGGGCATCGTCATCATCAAGCGACAAACTGGATCCTCGCGGGTGATGTCTCGTGCCAGGCGTTCAAGGCGCACAAGCTCGCTGCGCAACGCAGCTCGAGCCCTGAGCATCGGTTCGATTGAAAGCTGGATGAGCTTGTTGCCATCGGTCAATTCGCGAACACGGTCTTCAAAGCTGACTTTGCCAATCCGACCAAGTCGAAGTCCGAAATTGCGCAGCATGCCCCGAATAGACATCTCGATGTTGATAGCGGCGTCTTGCACGGATCGGCGTGCACCGAGAAGCACCCTAAGCTCCTGCGCGGAAAGCGACTTGCAATGGACTGGCCGGAACCAACCCATCTGCAGCAAGCGGGCCAGGCCAGCAGCATCGCGGCGATCGGTCTTTACCGGCGCAGCTTTCAAGGCGGCTTTTACTTGCCGGGTCTCCATCAGCACCACCGGCAGTCCAAGGTCGGTCAAAGATTTATGAAGCCACTGGGACAAGGGTCCGGCTTCGATACCGATCGCTTCTACCACTCCCGGCATATTCCTGATGCAGGCGTTCAATGCCCCGGGGTCACTCGCGACTTTCGTTTCCTTCACAAGCTTGCCGTGTTCGTCCACGGCGCAAACCGCAGAACTTTCGAGAGATACGTCAATGCCAACGAAAACACCCATAGATCACTCCCCTCTTGATCCCAATGACAGGCAGCCTGAATCAAGCAACGAAGCGCCCGAATTTCCCAGCGGGAAAAGTTCTGGATCCGCTTCAGCCCCGGGCAGCCACCCCATTACGGCATCTGAGATCATCGAAACCACGGTCTATCGGCTCGACGAGCTTTCCGACACGGCGAAGGACAAGGCCCGCGCCTGGTATCGCGAAGGCGGGTTCGACTACGACTGGTATGATGCGGTCTATGAGGATTTCCAGCGGATCGCGGAAATCCTCGGCATCCGCTTCAAGACCCGCACCGTGCGCCTGTATGGCGGCGGCTCGCGGCGGGAGCCGCGCATCTTCTTCTCAGGCTTCTGGTCACAAGGCGATGGCGCTTGTTGGGAAGGGTTCTACTCCTATGGGAAGAACGCCTCGGCCGAGATTCGATCCCATGCACCGCAGGATACGGCCCTGCACGGTATCGCCGATGCCCTTCAGGCAATCCAGCGACGCAATTTCTACCAGCTTCGCGCCGAGGCCAGCCATCGTGGTCGCTACTACCATGAGTATTGCATGGCGATTTCCGTCGAACGCGACAGCCAGACATATCAGGACATGACCGCCGATGCCGAGGAGATCGTGATTGAGGCGCTGCGCGATCTGGCCCGTTGGCTCTACCGCCAGCTTGAGCGCGAATACGACTACCTCTCCTCGGGTGAGGCGGTGGATGAGACCATCACCGCCAACGAATATACCTTCACCAAAGCCGGACGCCGTTTTGGCTGACCCCGACAAGCGCTCCGCCTCTCGGCCGGGCGCTTGTTTCATGCCTGCTTACGCCACGGCTTGAGAGGGAGAGAGCGACCGGAAGGGATTTGAGCCGGTGCGGTCGAGAGAGAGCGCCGTGCGGCTCGGTCCTATTCCGCTCTCCCAAGGAATCTCCGATGAACATGATCTCTGCTTCCGCGGCGGCCTCCGCCGCCGCGCCGCTTCCACTCGACCATGACGCCGAGACGGCTGCTTCCACCTTCACCGCTGCCGGTTTCCTGCTGCCGCATCTCGAACGCGGTCAGCGTGTCGATGCCGCAACCCTGCGCGGCGCCATGGAAGCGGCCTTCGGCGCTTCCGATGCCACCGGCGCCTGGAACTGGAAGACCGCCTATGATGCCTGCGAGGCGGCGACCGTCCTCTTCCTGCGCAAATACGGCGCTGCGCTTTTCCGCAGAGCCGGGTCATCGGCGGCTATCCTGCCGCAGCTCGGCAAGATCGCCGGGCTCCTGCCGACGCATACACGCCGGTCGGAGGAAGCCCAGACCTTCCAGCAGTTCTCCACCCCGATCCCGCTTGGCTTTGCGGCGGTGACGGCGGCGGCGATCACTCCTGCCGACCGGGTGCTGGAGCCCTCGGCCGGCACCGGGCTCCTCGCCATTCTGGCCGAGATCGCCGGCGGCACGCTGCTCCTCAACGAACTCGCCGAGATGCGCGCCGGCCTGCTTTCCTCTCTCTTTCCGGCCCTCTCCGTGACCCGCTTCGACGCCGCCCAGATCGACGATCACCTCGATCCCGGCCTGGTCCCGACCGTCGTGCTGATGAACCCGCCGTTCTCGGTCATGGTGAATGTCGAGGGCCGCATGGCCGATGCCGCCTTCCGCCATGTCGCCTCGGCGCTGGCGCGCCTTGCGCCCGGCGGGCGGCTTGTGACCATCACCGGGGCGAGCTTCGCCGCCGACAATCCGGCATGGACCGCCTCCTGGACCCGGCTGCAGGAGCGCGGCCGCGTCACCTTTTCCGCCGCAGTCGATGGGTCGGTCTATGCCAAGCATGGCACCACGATCCCAACCCGGCTGACCGTCATCGACAAGCTGCCCGCCGACGACCCTGCGGTGTTTCCGACAGCAATCGGAGTCGCGCCGGACGTGGCGACGCTGATGGGCTGGCTGGCGGATCAGTTGCCCGCGCGGCTGCCGGTCGATCCCGGCGTTGCCGTGCCGATCGCGCGGCCTGCCGTCCCCCGCACCGTGCGCGGCTATGTCAACCGAACGGCGAGGGCTGCGCCCGCCGCGCCGCTGGCCGAGCCGGAGGGGGTGCCGCTCGCCTATGAGACCGTCGATTGGGCACCGGCCGAAGACGGCCGCCTCTCCGATGCGATCTATGAGGAATACGGTCTCCAGACCATCCGCATCGCCGGCGCGCAGGCGCATCCGACCCAGCTCGTGCAATCGGCGTCGATGGCGAGCATCGCGCCGCCGAAGCCGAGCTACCGGCCGATGCTGCCAGCCGACATTCTCGGCAAGCTGTCCGAGGCGCAACTGGAAACCGTGATCTATGCCGGCGAGGCCCATACGGGCTTCCTCGCCGGGGCCTGGACGGTCGATGACACGCTCGACAGCCTGTCCGCCGCGCCGGAGGAGGCCGAGGGTGCCATCCGTTTCCGCCAAGGGTTCATGGTCGGCGACGGCACTGGTGTCGGCAAGGGCCGGGAATCCGCTGCCATCATCCTCGACAACTGGATGCAAGGGCGGCGTAAGGCGGTCTGGATATCGAAGTCGGACAAGCTGCTGGAGGACGCACAAAGGGACTGGAGCGCCCTCGGCATGGAGCGGCTGCTGGTCACGCCGCTGTCGCGCTTCCTACAAGGCAAGCCGATCACTCTGGGCGAAGGCGTCCTATTTTTAACCTATGCCACGCTGCGCTCCGACGACCGCGGCGAAAGGGTTTCGCGCGTCAAACAGATCGTCGAATGGTTGGGCTCCGACTTCGATGGGGTCATCATCTTCGACGAGGCGCATGCCATGGCCAACGCCGCCGGCGGCAAGGGAGAACGCGGTGATGTCGCCGCCAGCCAGCAGGGTCGCGCCGGGCTGCGCCTCCAGCATGCCCTGCCGCAGGCCCGCGTCGTCTATGTCTCGGCCACCGGCGCCACCACCGTCCACAACCTCGCCTATGCGCAGCGCCTGGGCCTCTGGGGCGGCGAGGATTTCCCGTTCTCGACCAGGGCGGAATTCGTCGAGGCGATCGAGGCCGGTGGCGTCGCGGCAATGGAGGTGCTGGCCCGCGACCTGCGCGCCCTCGGCCTCTACACCGCCCGTTCGCTGTCATTCAAAGGCGTGGAATACGAGCTGCTCGACCATGAGCTGACCCCGGAGCAGATCCGCATCTACGACAGCTACGCCGATGCCTTCGCCATCATCCACAACAACCTGGATGCCGCGATGCAGGCCGCCAACATCACCGGCGGCGACGGCGGCTCCGGCACGCTGAACCGGCAGGCCAAATCCGCCGCCCGCTCGGCCTTCGAGAGCGCCAAGCAGCGCTTTTTCGGGCACCTGCTCACGTCGATGAAAACCCCGACGCTGATCCGCTCGATCACCAGCGATCTGGAGGCGGGCCATTCCTCCGTCATCCAGATCGTTTCGACCGGCGAGGCGCTGATGGAACGGAGGCTCGCCGAGATCCCCACCGAGGAATGGGGCGACCTGAAAATGGACCTGTCGCCGCGCGAATATGTCCTCGACTACCTCGCCCATTCCTTCCCGGTCCAGCTCTACGAGCCGTTCACGGATTCGGAGGGCAACCTGTCGTCTCGCCCGGTCTATCGCGACGGCCAGCCAGTCGAAAGCCGGGAGGCCGTGGCGCGGCGCGACGAGATGATCGCAAGCCTCGCCAGCCTGCCGCCGGTCCCCGGCGCGCTCGACCAGATCATCCAGCATTTCGGCACTGACACCGTGGCCGAGGTCACTGGCCGCTCGCGCCGGATCGTTCGCAAGCGCAGCGTGACCATCGACCGGCTGGTCGTGGAGAATCGCGCCGGTTCGGCCAATCTCGCCGAGACCCAGGCGTTCATGGATGATGGCAAGCGTGTGCTGGTGTTCAGCGACGCCGGCGGCACCGGGCGCAGCTACCACGCCGAACTCTCGGCGAAGAACACCCGGCTGCGCGTCCACTATCTCCTCGAAGCGGGCTGGAAGGCCGATGCCGCCATCCAAGGGCTTGGCCGCACGCACCGCACCAATCAGGCGCAACCGCCGCTGTTCCGGCCGATCTCGACCAATGTGAAAGCCGAGAAGCGATTTCTCTCGACCATCGCCCGCCGCCTCGACACCTTGGGTGCGATCACGCGCGGCCAGCGCCAGACCGGCGGTCAGGGCCTGTTCCGCCCGGAAGACAATCTGGAGAGCCACTACGCCCGCGACGCGCTGCGCCAGCTCTATCTCCTGCTGGTGCGGGGCAAGGTCGAGGGATGCAGCTTGGAGCGGTTCGAGGCCGCAACGGGGCTGAAGCTGATGGACTCGAACGGCATCAAGGATGATTTGCCGGCGATCACCACGTTTCTCAACCGTTTGCTCGCCCTGACCATTGAGCTTCAGGGCGTGCTGTTCACCGCCTTCGAGCAGCTTCTGACCGCGCGGATTGAGGGCGCCATCGCCTCGGGCACCTATGATGCCGGACTGGAGACGCTGCGCGCCGAAAGCTTCGTGGTGGCGGACCGGCAGGTGATCTACACCCATCCGCGCACCGGGGCCGAGACCAGCCTGCTGACTATCACCGAACGCAAGCGCAACCGGCCGGTGACGCTCGACGCCGCCTTGGCCGAACTCGATGATCCGCGTGCGAAGCTGCTGATCAACGAGCGCTCGGGTCGCGCGGCGGTGCAGATCCCCAGCACGAGCGTCATGCTGGATGATGGCGAGATCGAGCGCCGCGTCCGCCTGATCCGGCCGATGGAGGCCCATAACGTCCCGGTCAGAATGATGGGCGAAACCCATTGGGTCGAGGCCGACCGGGACGTCTTCGCATCGGCTTGGGAGGCCGAGGTTGCAGAAGTGCCGGAGTTTGCCGACAGCACCCTGCATATGGTCACGGGCTTGTTGCTGCCGATCTGGAAGCGGTTGCCCAATGACTCCACCCGCGTCTATCGGCTCCAGTCTGACGCCGGCGAGCGCATCATCGGCCGGAAGGTCTCTCCAGCCTGGGCCGCGAACGCGACCAAGACCGGAACCGCATCGGTCACGCCGGATGATGCCTTTGCGGCGCTGATGGAAGGTCGGACGATCCTCGATCTCGCCGAGGGCCTTCAGCTTCGGCGGGTCCGCGTCATGGGCGCGAACCGGATCGAACTCTCCGGCTTTACCGACATGATGCGTCAGCGCCTCTCGGCCTATGGCCTCTTCCACGAAATCATCTCATGGAAGCTGCGCATGTTCGTTCCGGTCGATGGGACTGGCCCTGCCGTTCTCGGCAAGGTTCTCGACCGCTGGCCGGTCGAGCGCATCGGCGAGCGGGAGGCAGCATGATGCCCCGTCACGATGTCTCGGAACTGGCGATCCGTCTCGGTCGGGAGGCCGAGGCGGTCTGCCGCCATTATCTGTCGTCCGGCCAGCGCGCCGGACGATACTGGCTGGTCGGCGATGTGCAAAACACGCCTGGGCGATCCATGTTTGTCCGCCTCACCGGGCCTGAATCCGGCAAGGGCGCGGCGGGGAAGTGGACCGACATGGCCACTGGGGAGCATGGCGATCTGCTCGACATCATCCGGCAATCGCTTGGCCTCGTCGACTTCAAGGACGTGGCCGAGGAAGCGCGCCGTTTCCTCGCTCTCCCGCATCCCGAACCGGAGAAGACGAAGACGCCGACCGGCAGCACGTCCAGCGTGGCGTCCGGTTCGCCTGAAGCGTCTCGCCGCCTCTTCGCCATGGCGCAGCCGATCGGCGGCACGCTTGCGGAGATCTACCTGCGCGGGCGGGCGATCACCCGCCTCTCGGGCACCGCCGCGCTGCGCTACCATCCCCGGTGCTATTACAGGCCCGATGAGCATTCGCCCACCGAGATCAGGCCGGCACTCGTCGCCGCCGTCACCGATCTCTCCGGCCACCAGACCGGCGCGCATCGCACCTGGCTCGCCCCGGACGGTTCCGGCAAGGCACCTGTCGAAACACCGCGGCGGGCGATGGGCGACCTTCTCGGCCACGCAGTCCGCTTCGACACTGCCGCTGAGGTTCTCGTAGCCGGCGAGGGCATCGAGACCGTGCTGTCGCCCCGTCAGGTTCTGCCCCACATGCCGATGCTGGCGGCGCTTTCAGCCGCTCACCTCGCTGCCATCCTGTTCCCGCCGTCCCTGCGCCGGCTCTATGTCCTGCGCGATCGCGACCCGGCCGGGGACGGCGCAAGAGACAGCCTCGCCTCCAGAGCAGCGAGCTTCGGGATCGAGGCGGTCACGCTCACGCCGGTCGAGGGCGACTTCAACGATGATCTGCGACGCCGTGGCGCCGATGCCCTCAGGGCGGCCCTGAAGGATCAGCTTCATCCCGAGGACATCCGCCGTTTCATGGAGCGGTGAGGATGTAATCGTTCTCGGAGGCGCGGCCCAACTCGTCGCCTGCCGGTTTCGTTCGCTGGCCATCGGCAGGCGCATCCTTCGTCGGAGAGGCCCGCACCCACGGCCTTCTGAGAGGGCGATCGGCGCACAAACGGGCCGGGCAGGCAATGGCCGCTTTCGGACTATTTTCCGCCGGCGGGGACGAGCCCCGCCTTTGCATCGCGAAAGTCAAAATAGTCCGAACCCGGCCATCGAGGCCCTCGCGGAGTGGGCGAGGGCTGCCAACCCGTCCCGCCCGTGCGCGTCGACGCCTGCGAAGGCCGCGATGGGCGCGGTCTCCAGACAAAGGACGCTCCCGATGACGAACGAAACCTATTCCGCAGGCGACGAGCCGGTCCACACCTCCTCCCAGACCGATCACGCCCTCACCGAACTCCAGCTCTACGGCTGGCGTCCTTTCCAGGACGAACCCGATCCCAGGCCGCTGCCCGAAGGCAATACCGTCGCCAGTGCCGTCACCGACATCTTCGACGCCCTCGTCGCGACGCTCGGCGACACCCGCTTAGAGCCCGATCTCGAAGAGCTGCTCTGGGGGACGGTCAATCTCTTTCACCGCGCCGCCAGCCGGGTGGAACGCGATCTCGACGACAACGAGCAGGCGCAGCGCCGGATGCAGCGGGAACAGGACGGCAGCGAGGTGAAGTCGGTCGAACTCGAACGCCTCACGGCAGAGGGACAGACCCTCATCGAACGGCGCAACAGCATGGAACTCTTCCGCGATCTCGCCGCCGAGGCTTTCGAACACCACACCGGCAGCGCCTGGCGGCCGCGCAGCGGCTCGATGGTCAACCATCGCAACCTGACCGCCGCGATGATCGACAGCCGCGACTTCCTTGCCGCGAAACGCCGCGCCGAGACCGAGGTGATGCTGCCTGCCGGTCCCAAGGTGGCCGTGACCGGCGGCGCCGGTTTCAACGATCACCGGCTGATCTGGGGGCGGCTCGATCAGGTCCATGCCAAGCACCCGGAGATGGTCTTGCTGCACGGCGGCACCCCGAAAGGCGCGGAACTGATCGCCTCCCGCTGGGCAGACCACCGCAAGGTGCCGCAGGTCGCCTTCCGGCCCGACTGGACGAAGCACGGCAAGGCCGCACCCTTCAAGCGCAACGACGCGATGCTGGATGTGCTGCCGGTCGGCATCCTCGTCTTCCCCGGCACCGGGATTCAGGAGAATCTCGCCGACAAGGCCCGCAAGCTCGGCATCCCGGTCATGAAGTTCGACGGCGGCGCGTAAGCGCCGCCGTTCGGCGGCTTTCAGCCGCCAAACCTTGACAGGAAGCGAGGTCGAGCCTCTATTGGAGCATCCTTGTAGAACCGGCGAAGCAGAATAGTCGCAGGCGGAGCGCATCTCCCGGCAGCCTGTCGTGATCCTCAACCGTTCGCTGGAGGTTTCCATGACGTTGATCCTGCTCGCCATCTCTTTGACCATCACGGCCTGCGTGATCGCCTACAATCTCGCGATCTACGCTTTGCCCGTCATGTCGGCCATTACTGCCGCGCAATACGCGTGGGGCGCGGGAGCCGGCGTCCTGATGTCCGGTTTCGCTGCGCTCGGTGCGGCCCTGCTGTCCATCGTCTTGGTGATCGCGGTCCTGGGCTTTGCCAAGAACCCTGTTCTTCGCCTCATCGCGCTTGCCCTCTTCGCGGTGCCCGCCGTCATAGCTGGCTACGCGCTCGTCTATGGCGTCACGAAGAACGCCATAGACTCGACCCTCGCGCTCAACCTTCTGGGCGGCGTGGGCGGCCTGGTCATCGGCGTCTCGGCCATCATCAATCTGAACGCGCTCGGCGAGTCGGTGTTCTCGCGCTGAGCCGGCGCGCGCGATCCCGCAGTCTCATGGAAACCCGACGGCTGGACCACCGGGCTCCGGGCTTCCTGCTCAGAATAGGAAATCATGTCATCGCGGTCACGCTGCCGTCTT
This sequence comes from Gemmobacter serpentinus, assembly GCF_008973825.1. Taxonomy (GTDB): domain Bacteria; phylum Pseudomonadota; class Alphaproteobacteria; order Rhodobacterales; family Rhodobacteraceae; genus Gemmobacter; species Gemmobacter serpentinus. Next base: position 32,709 of record NZ_WCHR01000019.1, read on the forward strand.
TCTCGACCTGCTTTGCCCGGCTCTGGAAGCCGGTCATCGGCGTGAATCCCGCTGACGCCGTGCAGTCGATGGCCAGCCGCATCCTTCCACTTCATTTCGTGAACACAGCCGCAATCACCTTCAAACCCTTGCCGCAATACTGCCGGACCTGACCTCGTGCCATTGATGCAGGTGATGCGATGCCGGTTCCGCGCTCCAGACCCGATAGCCCTTCTCGTCACGGGCCACACAGCCTTCCAGCGGGGCGTGAACATGACGGGGAAGTGGGTTAGATCGGGATGCCCGGTGGCATGGATACGGGTTCCAAGGGCCAGCACGCTGCTGCTACCGGCAGGGATGCCAGTTCTGCTGCGCGTCCCCGATTGGCTCTCGAAGGCACCAATCCCTCCGACTGACTGATCCCCTAAGTCCGTTCGGTTTCCACCAGCAACCCCGGCGGCTCCGGACCGTGTTGCCGCGCGAGCGCGGCTGCCCGCCCCACTCCGGGCCTTAGGGGCGAGCTGCCGCAAGGGCGGCAGTTGCGGGAGTCTCCCGACGGCCTTGGCCGGGTCTCGTCGGAGGGATGGTCCCTCCGAGGAGCAACGGAGACTTACAATGCAGAACATCGTCATCCTCGCCGGCAACATCGGTCAGGCCCCCGAAACCCGCACCACCCAGGGCGGCACCTCGATCACCCACTTCAGCCTCGCCACGTCGCGCCCCAAATACTCGGAAGGCCGCGTGGTCCGTGACGAGAAGGGCTATCGGGTTCAGGACACGGAATGGCACCGCATCACCTGCTTCAACGGCCTCGGCAAGACGGTCCAGCAGTATTGCGACACGGGCATGAAGGTTCTGGTTCGCGGCCGCATCCACTACACGAAGTGGAAGGATGCGGAGGGCAACGACCGCTACGGCTGCGAGATCATCGCCGAGACCGTCGATTTCCTGAGCCGGGCGAAGCAGACCGAGAACGACGACGGCAAGTTCATCGACGACGATGACATCCCGTTCTGAGCGGGAAGCCAGAGGCCCGGCGGCGCAAGCCGCCGGGCCTTCCATGTTTACGGTGGGTCGCGCCCGCCGGCTCAGCGCAAGATTCCCCACCGGAACGCCATGCGCCTTCGCGCCCGGCGCTCCGATTTCCTTGCCGGAGAATCGGATCATTTCCAAAAACAGGAAACCACTTTTTGGTCCGATGCTCCCCGAATGAGTAGGGGGCAAGCCGCCCCTCTCAAACTCGCCCCATGAAGGTGCAGGGCTACGCCCCGCCCCCTCCAACTCCCTACCCATGGAGGGGAGACCCCTCCAAACCTCCCCTTTGGCGTTGCGCTGAATAATGTCGCGACCCCTGGTCGGGGCCGCGGGCTCCTCTCTCTCTGACTTCGGATCATGCACCAGCCACTCCGGCGTCAAGGACTTCGCGGTCCCCCAATTTTCAGCCGACGCCCAAGAACATCGTCAGAAAATCGGCTCCACCACTCGCCGCCGCTGGCGGTCGGCTTACGCGATCCCTGACCCCTCGCGGCAACAGTGCAGGCTCCTCCCGTCAGAACGAAAGGAGAAACAAATGTCTGATCTCGATTTCCTCAATCTCTCAAGAAAGCTTGGCCGCATCAGAACCAGGGTGCGCAAGAACTACTTCAGGTGCGACACTCGCTTTTCGCAGTCCCTCCATGAAAAGCTGCTTCTTGCCCTCAACGGCCATCTCAAGACTTGCCGCGAGGGCGCAAAGGTCCAGCGGCGGCTACGGAACGAAAGCGATCCGACGGTGCGCGAGTCCCTTGAACAGACCCTCGGCGACTGCATGGGCGATCTCGAATCCGGCGGCCGGGGGTTCTATCCTTGGCATCTGCTGGATGCCGTCGATGGTGACCCGGACTTCGGCGGATACCACCACCCCGTTGCGGCCATGTGGTGCAATGGCCCGATCCCGGAATGGATGACCGTCGAGGACAAGCATCTGTCCGGCCTTGGTCCCATCCTCCGGCAGATCGCTGCCCAGACAGGTATCCGCTTCACCACCTATCTCTGCGATGCCAGCATTGGCCCCGATGGCGCGGGGCAACTCGACCCCGAGATCTACGAGCGCCCGGTCAGCAACTTCCGATACCGATACCGATAGCGAGGTGGCGGGCGGCGGAAGCCGCTCGCCACCTTTTCCCCTGTCGTAATAGCCATACCGACCGGATCGACCGCTCGGCAGGGCTTATGAAAGGGGGGCAAGCCGCCCCTCTCAAACTCACCCCATGAAGGTGCAGGGCAAAGCCCCGCCCCCTCAAACTCCCCCACCCATGGAGGGGAAACCCCTCCAAACCTCCCCTTCGGTTCCACCGAATATTGTCGCGGCCCCTAGTCGGGGCCGCGGGCTCTTCTCTCTCTGACTTCGGATCATGCACCAGCCACTCCGGCGTCAAGGACTTCACGGTCCCCCCAATTTTCAGCCGATACCCAAGGGCATCGTCAGAAAATCGGCTCCCCCGCTCGCCGCCGCTGGCGGTCGCTGCGCGATCCCTGACCCCTCGCGGCTACGGTGCCCGACCCTCCCGTCAGCGAGAGAAAGGAGCATGACATGACCGAACAAAAGATCATCCGTATCGACGGGGGCAGCGCCGAATACTGGCGCGATCGCAAGCAGGCTTTCGGGCTTATCCGCGATGCCGAGCTTGCCGCAAAGCGTCTGGCCGAGGCGCCGATGTATCTGCACGGCGGCTACGACGAGGATGGCGACGTTATCCCCATCGAAAACCTCGGTCCCCACGACGATATGGAGGACGCGATCTGGGCCATCGAGGCCGATCCGACTGCGGTGAGCATCCTCGTTGCGCAGGGGCGCACGAGCATCGGCGGTCACGAGATCGGGGCTGTGGTTCGCGGTTTCGAACCGGACTACGGGCACATCGAGGACCCGGAGAGCAATCCGCTCTGGGGACCGGATACCGACTGACCCTTCGACGAGAGGCGGCGAAAGCCGCCTCTCGTCTTTGCTTCGTCGTCAAAGCCCTGCCGGCCGGATCGACCGGCCCGCAGGGCTGATGAAAGGGGCACGCCCCTCTCAACGCTCTCCCATGAAGGAAGGGGCAAGCCCCCTCCTTCAAACATCCTCCCCAAGGGAAGGGCTGAAGCCCCTCCCTTGAACCCTCCCATGGGAAGGAGGCGACGGTTCCCTCGCCCTCCTTCCCAAACCCATCCTCCTCTCCCTGGGCCAGGCCATTCTGGCCGCGCCGATACGCTGTCGTATGTCCGACCGAATCAGATGGCTGCCTATCCCGCCACTGCGAGGTTGATCACGACGATTCCAGCCGAATTTCGAGTGGAATTTGAAGGCAGAGCGACTATTATAGTCGTAGTTCTGGAGTGCGTGCAGGTCTCGGTGGGAGGTGATCATGTATGATCACCGCTCGCCAATCACGGGCCGCACGCGCGTTGCTGGGTTGGACACAGGAGACGCTCGCTGACAAGGCCCAGGTCGCATTGACCGCACTCAAACGCCTCGAATCCCAAAATGGGCTTGAGGTGTTCGAGACGACTCGCGATCAGGTTCGCCGCGCTCTCGAAGCGGCCGGCATCGTTTTCCTGTCAACGGATAAGGGCGAAGGCGTCTTGCTCCTGCACGAGCGGAGCCCGACGCCGGGTTAGCGTCGTGGCCTGCGCATTGACCCGTTGCCCATAAAAAGAATGGCTATCTCCCGCCGGAGATGGTTAACAAATACGTTATCCGATCGTGAGCGACTGATGGGACAAGCGACACAGACATTTCTTGACGAACCACCGTCCAGCCAAACGCTGACACCATATGATCGAGAACACATGAAGCTCTATATGCGCCTGCTCGACGCAGCGCGCGATGGCGCCGACTGGCGCGAAGCGGTTCGAATCCTCTTCAATCTCGATCCAGAGCGTGATCCCGAGCGTAGCCGCCGCGTTCATGACGCGCATCTCGCACGAGCGCGTTGGATGACCGAGCGCGGCTATCGCGAACTGGTCCGCGAAAGTCAGCACCGAACATCATAGCGATGCGCGGGACGCATCACCTGTTGATCCCGACCCAGCTTCCTCAATTCAACCCGAACGGGAATCGTAGAGTCTCTCCAACTTCCTGAGCTGTGACGTGGGAGGCTCCGATGACACCCAACGCATCTACCTGGCGTTCTTCGGCAGACTACGAGCATCTGGATGTGCTGACGCCATCCGATCTGGCTTGGGAGTGGCTCCGCCGCAACGATGCCTATGACGCTGATTTTGAGGCATCGGCCTCTGGCCAGGGAGATCCCGAACCGCTGACCGAACGAATCCGGCAGCGGTGGGGACTCCGATTTCCCCGTCGATCCGCTGGCTGCGCCACCTGACGCCAAGGTATTATGGCTTCCGCAGGAGGACACGAGCGTCGTCATACTGGCGAACGCGCCATCGGAATTTGACGAGCAAATCGGTCTCGCAGCTACCGTGATCTGGCGCGCCCATCCTCGCTCGCAACCTACGGATGAGGACTACCGGCTCGATATTGGCAACGGACAGCATCTGCAGATCCTCGACTGCACGGCCGGCGACGACAGGATCGCCGTCGCCATCGTTCCGCTCGGCCTGGACGGCTTCGACCGGATCGAAGCCGTCCGCCGCTTCCTCTCCGCCCTACATGGCCGCGCCATTCCTCCCGATACGCGGCTGACCCGGCAGCAGCGCATACGCCTGCGACGGATGCTTCGCGCCTTTGACGGACACAGGGCGGGCGCCACACAGCAGGAAATCGCGCAAGTCATCCTGAAGATCGGGCCGCTCGACCGCGATGAATGGCAGGCGTCTTCGGCCCGCCACACGATCAAGGCGCTTCTGCGCGACGCCCATTCCATGGTCGCGGGCGGCTATCGAAAACTCCTGCGTCATCGTCGCCAACGCTAGCGTAGTTCGACGCCTGGGCTGGTGGGCGATTTCGATACCCATCAACTTCGCCCTGCAACTCGCCGGCCTCCCTCCGCCACCGTGGTCGTTGTCCCGCCGCTGACTCGCAGTGGCCGTTCCCAACAGCCCGGAGGCCCGATCATGCCACATGAACCCGTCGTTTTGCCGCCGCGCTTCCTGCGCACCAAGGAGGCTGCGGATTTTCTCAGCCTTTCGGCCCGGACGCTCGAAAAACACCGCACCTACGGGACCGGCCCTGCCTATCGCAAGCTCGGCGGCCGGGTTGTCTATGCCATCGACGATCTCGAAGCCTGGACCGAGCGCGGTGCGGTAACCTCCACCTCCGATCCCCGTGGCTCCGTGCTGCCCGCCAAGCGCCACGCCCTTCCGACCGGCCCGCAGGTCGGGCGCTCCGCCCGCTGATCGCACCCAGTTCCCTTCATGGTGGCGCGACGTCGATCCCTTTCCGAGCGCGGGCAGCTCGACCTGTTCAGGGCGCTCCCCGGCGACTTCGCGCCACGAGACGCGCAGGATCTCATGGCCTATCCCTTCTTCTCCCTCGGCAAGTCAAAACGTGTCGCGCCCATCGACTTCGCCGCCGGCAATGTGACGATCCGGGTCGAGGCGGTCCCCGATCATGGCATGGCGACGATCTGGGATGCGGACATCCTGATCTGGGCCGCCAGCCAGATCGTCGAAGCCCGTGATACCGGGCTTCGGACGTCCCGGCTGATGGCCGCCACGCCTTACGAAATCCTCACCTATGTCGGGCGCGGCACGTCGCTGCGCGACTACCAGCGCCTGAAGGCCGCACTCGACCGGCTGCAATCGACCACCATTTCCACCTCGATCCGGCAACCAGCTGAAGGCCGCCGGCATCGCTTCTCCTGGATCAACGAATGGCAGGAGCGCACCGACCGCAACGGCCGCCCCGATGGTATCGAGATGATCGTGCCGGACTGGTTCTATCAGGCCGTCCTCGACGACGCGCTCGTGCTGACCATCGACCGGACCTATTTCGACCTGACCGGCGGACTCGACCGATGGCTCTACCGCCTAGTGCGTAAGCACGGCGGCCGCCAGCGTGAGGGTTGGCGCTTCGACTTCCGCCACCTCCATCAGAAGTCCGGCAGCATGTCGCCATTCAAACGCTTCGCTTTTGAGTTGCGCGACATCATCCGACGCCAGCCCTTGCCGGGCTACCGGCTCTTTCTGGAAGCCGAGATCGGCGGGCGCATGCTGCTCGCCTTCGAGCCGACACCGGCCTGTGGAAAACCTGTGAATGGCCTCGTGCTATCGGGAACCCGGACTATCGTGCTATCGGGAACCCAAGGCTCGTGCTATCGGGAACCGAAATCGGGCTTAACGCCCGAAGACCACTCGCAAAATCGCGCCCTTAACTTAGAGTCTAACAAAGACTCTAACCTTGAAGAGCGCGTGCGCGATGTGGAAAACCTCATCCGCGACACCGCCAGAAGCCTCAGCAGAGCCGCTAGGAACGGCGCATCTGCCACGCCACGCGCTTCCCAGCCGGCCCCTCAGCCCGGCGGAACCGAGGCTTCCGAAGGTTCCGACACACCCCGCCTTCCTCTCGACTTGCCGGGAGGCGGCCAATGATCATCGCACTCCTCAACCAGAAGGGCGGTGTCGGCAAGACCACGCTGGCGCTGCATCTCGCCGGAGAACTGGCGCAGGGCGGAAAGCGCGTCACACTTCTCGATGCCGACCCGCAGGGTTCGGCGCTCGACTGGTCACAGCAACGCGCACGCGAGGGCCTGCCTCGACTGTTCGGCACCGTCGGCCTCGCACGGGACACACTGCACCGCGAGGCACCGGAGATCGCCCGCGATGTCGATCACGTCGTCATCGACGGACCGCCGCGTGTCGCCAGCCTCATGCGCTCCGCGCTCCTCGCCGCCGACCTGGTGCTGATCCCGGTGCAGCCGTCGCCCCTCGATGGCTGGGCCTCGGCCGAAATGCTGGCCCTCCTCGCAGAGGCCCGCATCTATCGGCCCCAACTCGTCGCCCGCTTCGCGCTCAACCGCTGCGGCGCGCGCACCGTCATCGCCCGCGAAACGGCCGAAAGCCTTGCAGATCACGACCCGCCCGTCCTTGCCACCACTGTCGGGCAGCGCGTCGTCTTCGCCGACGCTGCACAGTCAGGTCGTCTCGCAGGCGAGATCGACCGCCAATCTCCTGCCGCGCGTGAAGTCGCAGCGCTCACCGATGAGATTGCGCGGCTGGGCATCGGGAGGGTCGGCCAATGACCATCCTGACCGGCGACTGCCGCGAAGAAATGCCCTGGCACGCTCCCTACGACATGATCCTCGCCGATCCGCCCTATGGCGACACCTCGCTCGCCTGGGACCGGCGCGTCGAGGGCTGGGTCGCGCTGGCGCGCGCCGCCCTCAAGCCGACCGGCTCGCTCTGGGTTTTCGGTTCACTTCGTTCCTTCATGGCGACCGCCGACCACTTCGCCAATGCGGGTCTGCGCATCGCGCAGGAGGTGATCTGGGAGAAGCAGAACGGCACCGGCTTTCACAATGATCGCTTCAAGCGGGTGCATGAGCTGGCCGTCCAGTTCTATCCGGCAGAGACCGCCTGGCGCGACATCTACAACGACGTCCAGACCACGCCCGACGCAACGGCCCGCACGGTGCGGCGCAAGCAGCGTCCACCCCATACCGGCCAGATCGACGCCGGCCATTACATTAGCCATGACGGCGGACCGCGCCTCATGCGCTCGGTCATCTACCTGCGCAACTGCCACGGCCGCGCCATCCATCCGACCGAGAAACCGTCGGCGCTCCTGGAAATCCTGATCCGCACGAGCTGCCCGGAAGGCGGACTTGTCGGTGACTGGTTCGCCGGTTCCGGCGCAGCCGGGGAAGCCTGTCGGCTTTCCGGCCGGAGCTATCTCGGCTGCGAGATCGACGCCGACATGGCCGATCTCGCCCGCGCCCGCATCGCCACCGTGCTGCCGTTCCATGACGGAGCCCCGTCATGACGGCCGGCACGGACAAGCGCGGCTTCGCTACGCGCCCAGCCGATCCCGATGGCTGGATCAAGGCTGGCGATGGACGGCCAGCGCGCGATGGCGCCGCAGCCGCCCATTCCGCCCGGCTGACGATCGACATCACGCCCGAGCTTCGCGGGCGGATCAAGATCGCCGCGTTCGGGCGCGGCACCACCGTCGCGGACATGCTGCGTGACCTGCTTGCGCGCGAGTTTCCCGACACAGCGGGAGACCGCCCATGATCGGTATCGATGCCCATGATGGCGATCTGACCCGCGTGGAACTGACCTGGGTGGAGGGCAGGACCGAATACTGGATCAGGTTCGGCCATGAGGCGGGAACGCAGATCCTCGACCGCAACCGGCGCGTCGTTTCTTTCGGTCCTGGTTCGGTGTTCGCGTTCGTCCGCTGGGCGGCGAACGACCACGGCACGATCATTTCGCGCCTCGACATCCTGCGCGCGGTTGCGCCGGGCGAATCCTATCAGACGCTGCCCTTCGTCCGTCCGGGCGGCGAAATCCTGCTGAAGATCGAAGGCTGGCCGAAGGTTGAGGCCGTCCTTCGCCATGTCGACGGGATCGAGGCCATTGGCGTCGATCCCGCCCAGGTCGATCCCGATCACTGGCGGCATGTCGCCCACTGGATGAACGCAGGCGAAGCGCCGCGTCCTTACACCGCCGAGCGCCATCAGGCATGGCTCCGGCGCCGGGAGATCGCCCCATGACGCGCTTTCGCTATGTCATGGTGACGGCGGCGGCCACGCTGGGGATCGCCATCGCCGGATTCGTTCCGACCGCGCCAAGGCTGCTCTGGAACGCATCGGCCAGCGTGCCGATCGGGTTCTACACCGTCGCGCCCGCTGATCGGATCGAGATGCCCGATCTGGTCGCCGTCATGCCACCTGAGCCGTTCGCGTCCTACATGGTGGACCGCGGCTACGTCGCGCGCGACGTGCCGCTTCTGAAGCGCGTGATCGGCCTGCCCGGACAGCGCGTCTGCCGCGCCGGCCGCGCCATCGCCGTCGATGGTGTTCCGCTCGGCGAAGCACGCGACCGCGACAGCCTCGGCCGAGACCTGCCGGTCTGGCAGGGCTGCCGCGTCATCGCCGAGGGCGAAGTCTTCCTGATGAACCCGGACGTCGGCGACAGCCTCGACGGCCGCTATTTCGGCCCGTTCCCCGCCTCGGCGGTGATCGGCCGCGCGATCCCGCTTTTCACCGACGAAGACGGCGATGGCCGCTTTGTCTGGCGCGCGCCGATGCGGTGACGGCGCGTCCGCTGCGGGGCGTGCGAACGGCCCGCGTCTTCTCCACCGCATAGCAAAGGAAACCTCCCATGGCACAGATCGGCCAATTTACCCGCACCCCGTCCGGCTATTCCGGGCATGTCCGCACCCTCACGCTCGACGCGGAGTTGACCTTCGTTCCAGCAGAGAACGCCGAGGCGGAGAATGCGCCCGCCTACCGCATCCACCTCGGCGACGAGGACGGACCGGAAGTCGGCGCGGGCTGGAAACATTCCGGGGAACGCGCCGGGCCGTTCGTTTCGGTCCTGCTCGACGATCCCGTCTTCCAGCAGCCGATCCGCGCCCGCCTGTTCCAGGCGGACGAGGACGGACGCGACTGGGGCTTGCACTGGACCCGCCAAAAGAAGCGCGACGAGCAGGAATGACCATGCTCATCTCCTGCATTCGTCTCGCCTCCGGGAGATACGGCGTCCGCCGCCGCATCATCCTCTCTCTTCTTTCCGGCCTGTTCGTTTCAGCCATCACCACGCCGCCCGTCCTAGCCCAAGCTGCGATGCCCGGTCATGTGGTTGCCGCGCATCCGCACGACGCCCACATTGCGGAAGCCTCGCAACGCTTCGGCATCCCGACGACATGGATCATCGCCGTGATGCGCACTGAGAGCGCGGGCGACGTGCGCGCAATTTCGTCCGCCGGTGCGATGGGACTGATGCAGGTCATGCCCGACACCTGGGCGGATCTGCGCATCCGCCATGCTCTCGGCCGCGACCCCTTCGAGCCGCGCGACAACATCCTCGCGGGCACGGCCTATCTCCGCGAGATGTGGGATCGCTACGGCAATGTGGCCGCGATGCTCGCGGCCTACAATGCCGGTCCCGGCCGTTACGACGAATACCGCGCGACGGCTCGTCCGCTTCCGGCCGAGACACGCGCCTACGTCGCCGCGCTGACACCGATCCTGCTCGGCGAGCGACCGTCGGGGGGCAGCTCGTCGGTTGTTCCACCGCTCGATTGGCGCGAGGCGGCGATCTTCGTGGCGGGAGAAATCGGCGCTACCGCTTCCGATCCGGCTTCACCCGACCCCACGCCTCGCGACGCCCCTTCATTCGTCCCGGCAGCACCGGAAACGCTCACGGCCTTGCAGCCGGAGGGGCTGTTCGTCGCTCGCAGTGCCGGTGAGGACCAGCCATGAGCGGCTCCGTGCGGTTTCGCATCCTGTCGACCGCTGGCGTGTCATGGAGGGCGCGGGGGGTGGCGGCAGGCACCACGACCGGAAGATGGCAGGATAAAAGCGCGCACGGTGCGGCTCGGTCGGTCGGTTGTTTTTGTTCATGTTTTCGGCGCGTTCCGCACCGTGCCGCGCATTCGCGCACCGTGCGCCTCGCGCCCATCCTCCTGAATTTCCTTACTGTCTTGCACCGTGCGGGGCTGTGTCATGTCCGATGAACACGAGTTCCGCATAAGGCCGGGGCGCATCCGCTCGACCCGCGCTCAGCAGACCCGGCCCTTCATCGCGCAGGCGCTCGCCGCCGCGAAGAAGGCCGGCGGTGGCGTCTCTCGATCCGGCCGCGTGACTTCCGGCAATCGCTCCCGCTTCGGGCGCGGCCAGCGCGCCAGCGTCCAGGCCAATCGTCTCATCACCACCCGCACACGCGGCGCCGTCGTCAAGGCGCGCGTGGTGCGCAACATGGCATGGTCCGCGCCGCTCGGAACGCATCTCGATTATCTCCGCCGTGACGGCGTGACCCGAGATGGCGAGAAGGCACGGCTGTTCGGGCCGGGAACGGAGGATGCCGATGGTCGCGCCTTCGCGGAGCGGTGCGGCGATGACCGGCATCATTTCCGGTTCATCGTCTCGCCCGACGACGCGCCGGATATTTCCGACCTCCGATCATTCACGCGCGATCTTGTCGGCCAGATGGAAAAGGATCTCGGGACGCGCCTCGACTGGGTGGCGGTCGATCACTGGAACACCGCGCATCCGCATGTCCATCTGATCGTGCGCGGTGTTCGCGACGATGGGCAGGACCTCGTGATCTCCCGCGACTACATCAAGGAGGGGATGCGGGACCGGGCGCGCGATCTCATCACCCAGGAGCTGGGGCCGCGCACCGATCTCGACATTCACCGTGCGCTAGAGGCCCAGATCGAGGCGGAACGCTGGACCCAGCTCGACCGGCAGCTTGTCCGTGATGCGGGAAAATCCGGCATCGTCGATCTTGCCCCGCTCGCCAGCCGACCGCAGGACGAGTTCCATACGCTGAAGGTCGGGCGGCTGCGCACCCTCGAAATCCTCGGCGTCGCCGGGCAGATCGGCCATTCGCAATGGTTCATCAAGCCCGAGGCCGAGACGGTCTTGCGCGAACTCGGCGAGCGCGGCGACATCATCAAGCGCATGCACCGTGCCCTGATCGCGCGCGGCATCGAACGCGGCTCGGCCAGCTATGTCCTCGCCGGCGAAAGCCTCGACGTTCCCGTCATCGGCCGCCTGGTCGAGCGCGGCCTTGACGACGAGTTGAAGGGCACGGCCTATGCCGTCGTCGATGGCGTCGACGGACGCACCCACCACATCAAGCTCCCTCATCTCGATGCCGCCGGTGACAGCCCGCCCGGCTCAATCGTCGAGTTGCGCGCCTATGAAGATGCGCAAGGTGCGCGCCGCGTCGCGCTCGCTGTCCGCTCCGATCTTGATCTCGGTGCGCAGGTGGGGGCCTCGGGCGCGACCTGGCTCGACCGCCAGGCCATCGCCCGCGAGCCGGTTCCTCTCTCGGATAGCGGCTTCGGCGCCGAGGTCCGTCAGGCACTGGACGAGCGGGCGGAGCATCTGATCGGCGAGGATCTCGCGGAGCGGCAAGGCGGGCGCGTCGTCTTCGCTCGCCGGCTATTGAACACGCTGCGCAGGCGCGAACTCGACAGTCTCGGCGAGAAGCTCGCGGCCGAGACCGGCATGTCCTTCGAGCGCGCCGCCAGCGGCGAATATGTCGCCGGCTCCTATCGCCAGCGCTTCGCGCTCGCCTCAGGCCGCTTCGCCATGATCGACGATGGCCTCGGCTTCCAGCTCGTGCCCTGGTCGCCCTCCATTGAGAAGCAGATCGGCCGTCACGTCTCCGGCATCGCCCGCGACGACGGCGGTGTCGATTGGGACTTCGGGCGCAAGCGCGGCCTCGGCCTCTGACCTCAATCGGAAAGGAACCAACCCCATGTCCGCCACCAAGATCCTCTGGGGACAGATCAGCGTCGTCTTCCTCATCATCCTCGCCACCACCTGGGGCGCCACCCAATATGTCGCCTGGAGCCTTGCCTATCAGGCGCAACTCGGGCCGCCCTGGTTCGAGCTGTTCGGCACCCCGATCTACTATCCGCCCGCACTCTTCTGGTGGTGGTATTTCTATGAAGCCTATGCGCCGCCGATCTTCGCCAAGGGCGGGATCATCGCGGCCTCGGGCGGCTTCATCGCCATCGCGGTCGCCATCGGCATGTCAGTCTGGCGCGCGCGCGAGGCGAAGAACGTCGCCACCTATGGCTCGGCGCGATGGGCGGAGAAACCCGAGGTGAAGGCGGCCGGCCTGCTCGATCCCGATGGTGTCGTCCTTGGCCGGTATGATCGCGAGTATCTGCGCCATGATGGACCGGAGCATGTGCTGTGCTTTGCCCCGACACGTTCGGGCAAGGGCGTCGGCCTGGTGGTGCCGACGCTGTTGACCTGGCCCGGCTCGGCCATCGTCCACGACATCAAGGGCGAGAACTGGCAGCTTACCTCGGGTTTCCGGGCACGCCATGGCCGCGTGCTGCTCTTCGACCCAACCAACCCAAAGTCCTCGGCCTACAATCCGCTGCTCGAGGTGCGCCGCGGCGAGTGGGAGGTGCGCGACGTCCAGAACATTGCCGACATCCTCGTCGACCCCGAAGGCTCGTTGGACAAAAGGAATCACTGGGAAAAAACCAGCCATTCGCTCCTCGTCGGCGCCATCCTTCATGTCCTCTATGCGGAGCCCGACAAGACCCTCGCCGGCGTGGCACGATTCCTCTCCGATCCGAAGCGCCCGGTGGATTCCACCCTGCGCGCCATGATGGAAACCGCGCATCTCGGTGACGCAGGACCGCACCCCGTCATCGCCAGCGCCGCGCGGGAGCTGCGCAACAAATCCGAGAACGAGCGGTCCGGCGTGTTGTCGACGGCGATGTCGTTTCTCGGCCTCTATCGAGATCCGGTCGTGGCCGAGGTCACGCGCCGCTCAGACTGGCGCATCAGCGACATTGTGGGAGGCGATCAGCCGACCACGCTCTACCTCGTCGTGCCGCCCTCCGACATCAACCGCACCAAGCCCTTGATGCGACTGCTGCTGAATCAGGTCGGCCGCCGCCTGACCGAGGATCTGCAGGCGAACACGGGGCGGCATCGGCTGCTCTTGATGCTCGACGAGTTTCCGGCGTTGGGCAGGCTCGACTTCTTCGAGACGGCCCTGGCCTTCATGGCGGGCTATGGTCTCAAGAGCTTCCTGATCGCGCAGTCGCTGAACCAGATCGAGAAAGCCTATGGCCCGAACAACTCTATCCTCGACAACTGCCATGTGCGGGTGAGCTTTGCGACGAATGACGAACGCACCGCCAAGCGAGTCTCGGACGCGCTCGGCACTGCTACCGAGATGAAGGCGATGAAGAACTACGCCGGGCACCGGCTGTCGCCCTGGCTCGGGCACCTCATGGTTTCGCGCTCGGAAACCGCCCGCCAGTTGCTGACGCCGGGCGAGATCATGCAGCTTCCCCCGCATGAGGAGATCGTCATGGTGGCGGGCATCCCCCCGATCCGGGCGACGAAGGCGCGCTACTACGAGGACGCCCGGTTTCGCGAGCGTGTTCTGTCACCACCTGAATTGCAGCGCCCTGAGGGAGCCCGGCCCGACGACTGGACCACGCTTCCGCTCCCGGCGCGGCCGGAAGCCGCCGTGGATGAGGACAACCCCACGACGGATGACGAGGATACGACCGAATCCGAACGCCGCTTGCAGCCAGAACTCAGCCGGGTGAAGCCGGTGGAGAAGAAAAAGCCCATCGAGAACGAGTTTGAGTTCGCCCCGCCCGATGATGTCGACGAGGAGGCTGTCCAGAACCGGCGGATGATCCGGCAGGTCCAGGGGATTGCCCGGCAGGTTGCCATGGACCCGAACGACGGCATGGACCTATAGGACCATGATGCAACGCAAGAAGAAATCAAAGGTCACGATCTATCTCGATCCAGACCTCACTGCGGCGCTGGCCGACTTCGCCGCACGCCGGGATCGGTCGCAATCCATGATCGCCGAGGCTGCCATCGCATCCTTCGTGTCGCCGGATGATGCTGAGCGCCGCGAGGCGATCGTCGCCAAGCGACTCGACCAGATCGACCGCCGCATGACGCGGGTAGAGCGTGATGTCGGCATCGCCGTCGAGAGCCTGGCGGTATTCATTCGTTTCTGGCTGATGACGACGCCAGCCTTGCCCGAGCCGGCGGCAAAGGCGGCAAAGGCCAAATCGGCCGAGCGATACGAGGCGTTCATCACTGCGCTCGGCCGACGCCTCGCACAGGGACCGAAGCTGCGGCAGGAGATTACCGAGGATGTAGCGGCAGCGGACGAATAGATCGTCAGGCGGAGTGCTTGCATTAATGCCGATCCCGTAAACTGCTTTTTCGCGGCGATGGCGCGACGGAGGCGAACGCTACAACTATCGCAAAACCGTTCTTAGGGCACGATCCAGCGTCCTTCCCAGCCGTGGAGCCCTTGCCTAAAGCTGCATCGCCTGTGCGGCTCCGAGGAAAGATCCAATCGTTCCACATGGCTTATGACGATCTCGACCAGGCAGAACCGCGCATAGGCGGTCGCCGGATCGCTATCGTCGGTTTCCATTTCATTCGGCGAGGCCAGCACTGTCCCCGGCGGCAGTGCCGACCGAAAGAGGATATGTGTATGCGGGCGCAGCGCGTTCCAGAAGTCCCGCCGCCTCGTCTCGTCTTCGATGATCTCCGCCCGACCGTCGATGCGCAGTTGAACGACCCTCTCATTGTCGAAGCCGGCAAGCGATACGCACGGATTGGCCGTGATCTCCCGAACCTTGGGCGAACGCAGGTCGGTGATGAAGGACAGACTCGTAGATGCCTCGTTGAAGCTGCGCAGCACGATGGTTCGGATCTTCGGCGCACCGTCCTCGCCGACGGTCGCGAGTTGCATCAGCGTAAAGGGCGTTCGCTGTTTGACCGCATCGGCCAGCACCAGCCAGACATCATGGAGCAATGCCTGCTTCATGGTGCTTTTCCGGCAGGAGCAAGGCCGACACCGGCATCTGGCTCGACCTCCGGTGCCACCTTCCGCGACCCGAACTGAAGCAGAGCGACCCCCGCGAGGATGAGGCACATCGCCAGGTAGCCGATCAGCTGGATCGCCTCGCCGACGAACACGACGCCGATCACCAGGGCCACGACCGGAGGAATGTAGGTAACGCTCGAAGCCGCCAGCGCACCGAGGTTTTCGACGATGTGATAATAGGCGACATAGGCAAGGCCGGTTCCGCAGAGGCCAAGACCGATGACAAGGCCGATCCAGGCCCGGTCGTCGGCGAAGACCGCGCCAATCCCCTCGACCGGGATCACCATGAACAGCAGAAGCATTGCGATGCCGATCTGGTAGGTCGTCAAGGCGGCGGCTGGCAGCTTCAGCGGGCTGACGAATTTTCTGGCATAGACGAAGGAGCAACCGACGCTGAAGGTGCCCGCGATCATCCAGGCGACCCCTGCCATCTCGATGTCGCCACCGACCGACCACGGCTGCGCGATCAGCAACACGCCGAGAAAGCCGAGGGCGACGCCGACCGCCTTTGTCGCCGTGATGCGTTCCTCGCGCAGGAAAAGGAAAGCGCAGACGAAGGTGAAGAGCGGGATCGCCCCGCTCAGCATTCCGGCGATGCTCGACGGCAGCAAGGCCGTGCCCTTGGCGAAGGCGAAATAGTAAAGCGCGGTCGCCACCAGCGCCATGACCGCGAAATGATGCACATGACGGGCATGGCTCCATCGCAGTTCGCCCCGAGACAGCGCGAACAGAAAAACAGGGAGGAAGCCGAAGACCACGCGCAGCAGCGTGATCTGAGCCGGCGTGATGTATTCCGCTGCCCATTTGACGAAGATGAAATTGCTTCCCCAGATGAATCCGAGGAAGCAGAAGGCAAGCCAGGCGGTTTTCTTCATGGGCTTACACGGCGCGGGTGACGCCGCCGTCGACCCGGATATTCTGGCCAGTGATATAGGCCGCGCCATCGGAAGCGAGGAAGGCAACCGTCGCCGCGATTTCCTCGGAGGTGCCGTAACGCTTCAAAGGCACGCCGTCGCGGCGCTCCTCGGTCGCGGGGAGACTGTCGATCCAGCCGGGCAGCACGTTGTTCATGCGGATGTTGTCGGCCGCATAGGTATCGGCGAAGATCTTGGTGAAAGATGCGAGCCCGGCACGAGCAACGGCCGAGGTCGGGAACATCGCACTCGGCTCGAAGGCCCAGGCCGTCGAGATGTTGATAATGACGCCGCCCTTCTGCTTCTGCATGGTCGGAGCGACGAGCCGAGCCGGCCGCACGACGTTCAGGAAATAGGTGTCGAACCCTGCGTGCCAGTCCTCGTCGGTGATTTCGAGGATCTGCTTGCGCGGGCCGTGGCCGGCGCTGTTGACCAGCACGTCGATACGTCCCCAACGCTCAAGGGTGCCGTCGACGAGGCGCTTCAAGTCGTCATTCGACTGGTTCGAGCCCGTGACGCCGAAGCCCCCGAGTTCCTGTGCCAGTGCCTCACCCTTGCCAGAGGACGAGAGAACCGCGACCTTGAACCCATCTGCCGCCAGCCGGCGCGCAGCAGCCGCGCCCATTCCACTACCGCCAGCCGTGATGATTGCGATTTTTTCTACTGTCATATCCGTGGCCTCTGAAAGAGAATTGATCGTGGAAGCCGCCTATACGGAGGCACTATGGATTGGTATCATCCTTTGAAACGGGATACGAACCAGTTCCACTCCCATCACTCTGTAGAAAATCTATCCTATGCCGGAAGGTTTCCCTCGACTCCCCTCGCTCAACGGCCTGCGCGTATTCGAGGTCGTGACGCGGCATCTCAACTTCCGGCTCGCGGCCGAGGAGCTGGGCGTCACGCAAGGGGCGGTCGCGCAGCAGATTCGCGGGCTGGAAGCCGAACTCGGGCTGAAGCTGTTTGAGCGCCAGCCACGCACGCTGGCCTTGACGGAGGCGGGCCGCAGCTACGTTGCCAATATCCGCCGGGCGTTCGAGTTGATCGCCGAGGCGACCGAAATGCTGAAGCCGGAACCCAGGCACCTGACCATCAGCGTCACGCCGACCTTCGCATCACGCTGGCTGATCCCGCGCCTGCCAGATTTTACCGCCACACACCCGGATATAGACCTTCGTATCCTTGCCACGGATCGGCTTTCCAGCTTCCAGACGGATGCGGTCGACATCGCCGTGCGCTATGGGCGGCCACCCTTCGGGGCGGGCCTCAACACCGAACTCCTGTTCGAGCAGGTGATCGTCGCAGTTGCCAGCCCGCTTCTCCTCGAAAAGCTCGGTCCGCCCGACGAGGACGACAATCTCACGCGCTATGCGCTCCTACACGACGCACATAATTTCTGGCCACAGTTCCTCGAACGAGCCTATCCGGGTGGCGTGACCGCCTCAGCCAAGAACATTCGCTTCAACCAGACATCGCTCGCCGTTGACGCGGCTGTCGCCGGTCAGGGTCTGGCGTTAGCGAGCCTGTTCTTCGTGCAGGACGATATTGATGCAGGCCGCCTCGCGCGCCCCTTCGCGACGGAATTGCGCGTCGGTTCGGACTTCTACCTGGTTTCGCCGCGCAAGCCGCGCCACCCTGAACCGACAGCGGATGTGCGGAGCTGGCTCCTGACCGCCGCGCGATGAACCGAATCACCTGACAAGGACCAAGGCGCTGCTTTCAGGCTTGGTCCTAGATGGGGTCACCGCCGTTCTCCTGTATTTGCGCGCTACGCTACTACGACGGTCGAAACTTGTTGAAACGACCCGATTTGGGTCTCTTTTAGTCATCCCCATCCGGGGATCGTCTCTCGCCTCCCCGGTGGAACGGGGACGAGATGGCAGGCATCAACCACAAACAGGCAACGGTGGACCGCGGCGCGCGTATGCTCCGGACGGCGCTCGGGCCTGCCATCTCAACCTTGCTGCAAGACCCGTCTGTCGTCGAGGTCATGCTGAATCCCGACGGGCGCATCTGGGTCGACCGGCTGTCCGAAGGGCTGGCCGATACCGGCGAGATCCTGTCCGCCGCCGATGGCGAGCGCATCGTGCGGCTGGTGGCCCACCATGTCGGCGTCGAAGTGCATGCGCGCAGCCCACGGGTCTCGGCGGAGCTGCCGGAATCGGGAGAGCGCTTCGAGGGGTTGCTGCCCCCGGTGGTGTCCTCGCCTGCCTTCGCCATCCGCAAACCCGCCGTCGCGGTGTTCACCCTCGATGACTATGTGGCGGCCGGCATCATGTCCGAGGATCAGGCAGAAGCACTCCGCGCCGCCGTCCAGTCGCGCGCGAACATCCTGGTCGCGGGCGGCACGTCCACCGGCAAGACCACGCTGACCAATGCGCTGCTCGCCGAGGTGGCGAATACGCAGGATCGGGTCGTAATCATCGAGGATACCCGCGAGTTGCAATGCGCGGCGCCCAATCTGGTCGCCATGCGGACCAAGGATGGTGTCGCCACTCTGTCCGATCTGGTGCGCTCGTCCTTGCGCCTGCGCCCCGACCGTATCCCGATCGGTGAGGTCCGTGGGGCCGAAGCTCTGGACCTGCTCAAAGCCTGGGGCACCGGCCACCCCGGAGGGATCGGAACGATCCATGCCGGTTCCGGCATCGGCGCGCTGCGCCGCCTCGAACAACTCATCCAGGAAGCGGTCGTCACCGTGCCGCGCGCGATGATCGCGGAAACCATCGACCTTGTTGCCGTCCTCTCCGGGCGCGGTTCCGCCCGCCGCCTTGCCGAGCTTGCCCGCGTCGAGGGGCTCGGGCCGGACGGAGACTACCGAATTTCCTCAGCCTTTTCAGAACCCGACACCACTCACAACACTGGAGAACCTGCATGATCCGTCGTGCCTTCCGTATCCGCCACCATATCGCAACCGCATCGGCCTTCGCCTGGGTGAGCCTGATGACGTCCCCGGCCTGGGCCTCCGGCTCCTCCATGCCCTGGGAGGCGCCGCTGCAATCCATCCTCGAATCCGTCGAAGGTCCAGTGGCGAAAATCGTGGCGGTGATCATCATCATCGTCACGGGCCTGACACTGGCCTTCGGCGATACCGGCGGCGGTTTCCGGCGGCTGATCCAGATCGTCTTCGGCATCTCCATCGCCTTCGCGGCATCGAGCTTCTTCCTGTCGTTCTTCAGCTTCGGCGGGGGGGCGCTGGTCTGATGGCCGTGAGCTTCGAGGCCCTCGATACCGTGCCGGGCTTCGCGGTGCCGGTTCACCGCGCCCTGACCGAGCCGATCCTGCTCGGCGGGGCGCCCCGATCCGTCGCGATCCTCAACGGCACGCTGGCTGGCGCCGTCGGCCTCGGCCTTCAGCTATGGCTTGCAGGCATCCTGATCTGGGCCGTCGGTCACATCGCCGCCGTCTGGGCCGCCAAACGCGATCCGCTCTTCGTCGAGGTCGCGCGCCGCCATCTTCGCATCCCCGGCCATCTTTCGGTGTGAGGCACGAGCCATGATGAATCTCGCAGAATACCGTCGCACCGCCTCACGCCTTGCCGACTACCTTCCCTGGGTGGCGCTGGTCGGCTCCGGCGTCGTGCTGAACAAGGACGGCTCGTTCCAGCGCACGGCGAAGTTCCGTGGTCCCGATCTGGATTCCGCCGTCGCGGCCGAGCTGGTCGCGGTGGCCGGGCGGCTGAACAACGCCTTCCGCCGTCTCGGCTCCGGCTGGGCCATCTTTGTCGAAGCACAGCGGTCGGAAGCCGCAAGCTATCCCGCAAGCCGCTTCCCCGATCCGGCCTCGGCGCTGGTCGATGCCGAGCGGAAGGCCGATTTCGAGGAGGAGGGCAGCCATTTCGTCTCTGGCTACTTCCTGACCTTCCTGTGGCTCCCGCCCGCCGAAGATGCCGCACGTTCCGAGTCCTGGCTGTATGAAGGGCGCGAGACCTCGGGCGTGAACCCCTGGGAACTGGTGCGCGGCTTCATCGACCGCACCGACCGCGTGCTGGCGCTGCTCGACGGCTTCATGCCCGAGTGCCGATGGCTCGATGACGCCGGCACGCTGACCTACCTCCACTCGACGATTTCGACCAACCGGCATCGCGTCCGCGTGCCCGAAACTCCGGTCTATCTCGATGCGCTGCTGGCCGATCAGCCGCTGACCGGCGGCCTGGAACCCCGACTGGGCAATCAACATCTCCGGCTTCTGACGATCACCGGCTTTCCGGGCACCACCACACCCGGCCTGCTCGACGAGATGAACCGGCTGGCCTTTCCCTACCGATGGTCCACCCGCGCCATCCTTATGGACAAGACCGACGCGACCCGGCTGCTGACGAAGATCAGGCGGCAATGGTTCGCCAAGCGCAAGAGCATCGCGGCGATCATCAAGGAGGTGATGACCAACGAGCAATCTGCGCTCGTGGATACCGATGCGGCGAACAAGGCCGCCGACGCGGACATGGCCTTGCAGGAACTCGGCGCCGACATGGCCGGGATGGCCTATGTCACGGCGACCGTCACCGTCTGGGACGAGGACGCCCGCCGCGCCGACGAAAAGCTGCGGCTGGTCGAAAAGATCATCCAGTCCCGCGATTTCAGCGTCATGGTCGAGACGGTCAATGCCGTCGACGCCTGGCTCGGCAGCCTGCCCGGACATGCCTATGCCAATGTCCGGCAGCCGCCGGTCTCGACGCTCAACCTTGCCCACATGGTCCCTTCGTCCGCCGTGTGGGCGGGGCCGGAACGCGACGATCATCTCGGCGCACCCCCACTGCTTTACGGCAGGACCGAGGGATCGACGCCGTTCCGGCTTTCCCTGCATGTGGGCGACGTGGGCCATACCCTCGTCGTCGGACCGACCGGCGCGGGCAAATCCGTGCTGCTGGCGCTGATGGCCTTGCAGTTTCGCCGCTATCCGCGCGCTCAGGTCTTTGCCTTCGATTTCGGGGGGTCCATCCGCGCCTGCGCCCTCGCCATGCAAGGGGACTGGCACGATCTTGGCGGCGAGCTGACCGATGCGGCCGATGCTTCCGTCTCGCTGCAACCGCTGGCTCGTATTCACCAGACCTCCGAGCGCGCCTGGGCTGCGGACTGGATCGTCGCGATCCTGATGCGCGAGAACATCCAGATCACCCCGGACGTCAAGGAACATATTTGGACGGCGCTGACTTCGCTTGCTTCCGCCCCGGTCGGCGAACGCACCATCACCGGCCTTGCCGTGCTGCTCCAGTCCAACGACCTGAAACAGGCGCTACGGCCTTATTGCGTCGGCGGCCCGTATGGTCGGCTGCTCGACGCCGAGAGCGAACATCTCGGTTCGGCCGATGTCCAGGCATTTGAAATCGAGGGCCTCGTCGGCACCGGCGCAGCGCCCGCCGTCCTCTCCTATCTCTTCCACCGCATCGGCGATCGGTTGGGTGGGCAACCTACGCTGCTGATCATCGACGAGGGCTGGCTTGCGCTGGACGACGAAGGGTTCGCGGACCAACTCAGAGAATGGCTCAAGACCCTGCGCAAGAAGAACGCCAGCGTCATCTTCGCCACGCAGTCGCTGTCCGACATCGACAATTCCGCCATTGCTCCGGCCATCATTGAAAGCTGCCCGACGCGACTCCTCTTGCCGAACGAGCGCGCCATCGAACCCCAGATCACCGCGATCTATCGCCGCTTTGGCCTCAATGATCGCCAGATCGAAATCCTGGCCAGGGCGACTCCGAAGCGGGACTACTACTGCCAGTCGCGGCGTGGCAACCGCCTGTTCGATCTTGGATTGTCGGAGGTCGGTCTGGCGCTCTGCGCCGCCTCGGCCAAATCCGATCAGGCCCTGATCACCGAAATCCTCGCTGAACACGGTGGCGACGGGTTCCTCTCGGCCTGGCTCCGGGCACGCGACGTCGATTGGGCCGCCGATCTCATCCCGGACCTCACCAATCTCGCGACCGAAAGCGAGACCCTGCCGCCGACGGTCGCTGACCTCGGCGAAATCGAACTCATCCTGGAAGAAGAGGAGATTACCCCATGACGCGCACAATTCCCCGGCTCACCCGCATCGCCAGCGCTTCGGCGCTCGCCCTTGCGCTCACCGCACCGCTGGCGCTGACCCCGATGTTCACGACACCGGCCCACGCCTTCTTCGGCATTGGGCGGATCGTCTATGACCCGACCAACCACGCGGAGAACCTGCTGACCGCCGCCCGCACTCTGGAACAGATCAACAACCAGATCACCTCGCTCCAGAACGAGGCGCAGATGCTGATCAACCAGGCCCGCAACCTCGCGAGCCTGCCCTACAGTTCGCTTCAGGCGCTTCAGCAGAACGTCCAACGCACCCAGCAGCTTCTCGGGCAGGCCCAGAACATCGCCTTCGATGTGCAGAACATCGACCAGATGTTCCAGCAGGATTATGGCAACCTTTCCCTCACGGCCACCGACCAGCAGCTCATTGCGGATGCCCGAACCCGCTGGGAAAATACCGTCGGGGGTCTTCAGGACGCGATGCGGGTGCAGGCGGGTGTCGTCGGCAATATCGACAGCAACCGCGCGGAGATGTCCGCGCTCGTCGGCGAAAGCCAAGGGGCGACCGGCGCGCTTCAGGCCACCCAAGCCGGCAATCAGCTTCTCGCCCTCCAGTCGCAGCAGCTTTCCGACCTGATCGCGGTCATCTCGGCCAACGGCCGGGCCGACGCCCTGATGGAAGCCGAACGCGCGACCGCCGCCGAACAGGGCCGCATCCAGCGCGAACGCTTCCTGACACCGGGCTCGGGCTACCAGCCCGGCAACGCCCAGATGTTCAACTGACGCCGGGGAGGCCCATCATGGAGGGGAAGGTGCTGGCCCGGATCGCAGCCATCGTATTCGTAGCCGTCGCCATCACGGCGGCGATCATCGAGATGAACCGCGAGGATGTAGCCGGTCCGGCCCCTTCCGTTCCTTTGCAGACGCGACAGGTCGATCTCCTGCGCGAGGGGCAGCGTCTCTGTCAGGAAATGGGCGAGGCGGCGGCCAATGACGCCGAATGCTTGGCGATCTGGGCCGAAACCCGCGACCGCTTCCTCGGACGGTCGCCCGCGCAGTCGACGCCTGGCCCGGATGGGGAGCGATAATCATGGGCGGAACGGGGGTCATCGACAATTTTCTCGGTATCTTCACCAGCTACATCGACTCGGGCTTTGGCCTGCTCGGCGGTGAAGTTGCCTTCATCGCGACGACGCTGATCGTCATAGACGTCACGCTCGCCGCCCTGTTTTGGGCCTGGGGCGCCGACGACGACATTCTCGCGCGCCTGGTGAAGAAGACGATCTTTGTCGGTGTCTTCGCCTATATCATTGGCAATTGGAACAGCCTCGCACGCATCGTCTTCGAGAGCTTCGCCGGGCTGGGCCTCATGGCTTCCGGCACAGGCTTTTCGGCCGCAGATCTCCTGCGCCCCGGCCGCGTTGCCCAGATCGGTCTCGACGCCGGGCGGCCGCTGCTCGAATCCATCTCCAGTCTCATGGGCTGGATCGCCGTCTTTGAAAACCTGGTGCAGATCCTCTGCCTGTTCTTCGCCTGGGCACTGGTTATCCTCGCCTTCTTTATTTTGGCAATCCAGCTCTTCGTCACCCTGATCGAGTTCAAGCTGACCACGCTTGCGGGCTTCGTGCTGATCCCCTTCGGCCTGTTCGGCAAGACCGCCTTCATGGCGGAACGGGTTCTGGGGAACGTCATCTCTTCCGGCATCAAGGTGTTGGTCCTCGCCGTCATCATCGGCATCGGCTCGACACTCTTCGGCCAGTTCACCGCCGGCTTCGGCGGCGCGACCCCGACCATCGACGACGCCATGGCGATCGTGCTGGCAGCCCTTTCCCTTCTCGGCCTCGGCATCTTCGGCCCCGGCATCGCCACCGGCCTCGTCTCCGGCGGCCCGCAACTCAGTGCTGGCGCTGCCGTCGGGACTGGCCTCGCTGTCGGCGGTGCCGCGATCGCTGCCGGTGGTGCGACCATGCTCGCCGCGCGGGGGGGCGGTGCCACACTCTCGGGCGGTGCTGCACTTGCACGCGGCGGGGCCTCAGCCGCCGGCGCAGCATCGTCTGCCTATTCCCTCGGCTCCATGGGTGGGTCAGGCGCGGCGGGGGTCGCTTCCGGCCTTGGCGGTGTGGCGCGCGCCGCAGGCTCGGCTGCCATCTCGCCTTTGAAGCGCGCAGCCTCCCATGCCGCCGACAGCATGAAGTCCAGCTATTCCGATGGCGCAAGGGCCGGATTTGCGGCGTCCGGCGGCAGTTCGTCCATGGGCACGGTCGGGGGCGCCCCGTCGCCCGAGCAATCACCTCCTTCAGCCGCTGATGGTCCACCGGCCTGGGCGCAGCAGATGCGCCGCAGCCGGGCGATGAGCCACGGCGTCACCGCTGCCGCCCATGCCGTCCGGTCCGGCGACAGCCACGGTGGCGGCTCCTCAGTCAGCCTTTCCGAAAGTGACCGCACATGAACACCTTCAAACGACCGACGACCCATTACGGCAAGGTGCCGGAACCCGAAACGCCCTATCAGCGCGCCGCGCAAGTCTGGGACGACCGCATCGGCTCGGCCCGCGTGCAGGCGAGGAACTGGCGCTACATGGCGTTCGGTTCGCTGATCCTCTCGGTCGGGTTCGCCGGCGCTCTTGTCTGGCAATCTGCGCGCGGAACCGTCGTGCCCTGGGTCGTTCAAGTCGACAATCTCGGCCAGGCGCAGACCGTTGCCCCCGCTACCGCCGATTATCGGCCGACCGATCCGCAGATCGCATTCCATCTCGGCCGCTTCATCGAACAGGTCCGCTCGCTTCCGGCTGACCCGATCATTGTCCGTCAGAACTGGCTCAGGGCCTATGACTGGACCACGGATCGCGGCGCCGTGGCGCTCAACGACTACGCCCGCGCCAACGACCCGTTCACGCGCGTCGGCCGCCAGCAGGTCGCCGTCGAGGTGTCGAGCATCATCCGGGCGTCCCCGGACAGTTTCCGCGTAGCCTGGACCGAACGCCACTACGAAAACGGCCAGCTCTCCACCACCGAGCGATGGACCGCGATCCTCACCATCGTCATCCAGCCGCCGCGTGACGCCGAGCGCCTGCGCGCCAATCCCTTGGGAATCTATGTCAACGCAATCAACTGGTCGCGGGAGATGAGTCAATGATCCGCACGTCTTTGAGTGAACCCGCTTTTCCGGTTTTCCGTAAACTCGGTTTTCCGGCTTTGTTGCTTGCCGCGACCATGCTCGCTGGCTGCGCCACCAACCGGACACCGCAATTCAGCTACGACGCCGATGTCCCGCCTCTTCCGTCCGCGCAGGCTCCCATCACCGATGCACGCCCAAGGCCGCTGCATGTGCCGCCCACCTGGAATGTGGCGCGGGGCGGCGAGGCTGCCGGCACGGCCACCGGCCGCGTTGAGAACGCCAATGCCGCCGCCCGTGTCGAGCCGCGTCGCGAAGGCTATTACAATGCCATACAGATCTATCCCTGGTCGGAAGGTGCGCTCTACCAAGTCTATGCCGCCGTCGGACAGATCACCACCATCGCGCTGGAGCCGGGCGAGAACCTGACCGGCGCGGGACCGATCGCCGCCGGCGACACGGCCAGGTGGGTGATCGGCGACACAGAGAGCGGAAGCGGTCCGACGCGCCGAGTGCATGTGCTGGTGAAGCCAACCCGGCCGGACATCTCGACCAACCTCGTCATCACCACCGACCGGCGCATCTACATGATCGAACTTCGCGCCCGCGAAGCGCTCTATATGCCTGCCGTGGCATGGGCGTATCCGGCACCGCCGCCGGGCAGCCGAGCGACCGCGCCGTCGGTCCCCGTCATCCCGGCCGAGGCCGCGCGGAACTATCGCTACGCCTTGCAGCTGCAAGGCGACAGCCCGCCATGGCGTCCAGTCTCCGTCTTCGATGACGGCAGGCGCGTCTATGTCGTCTTCCCACGCGGCATCGTGCAGGGCGAGATGCCGCCCCTGTTCGTTCTCGGTTCCGACGGCGAACCGCAGATCGTCAATTCGCGCATCCACCAAAATGTCCTGATCGTCGACAGGCTGTTCGGCGCGGCGGAACTGCGCCTTGGCAGCGGTGACCGCCAGCAGGTGGTCAGAATCGTCCGTATCGAGCAGAGACAGGCCGCTACCCAGTCGGCCGACGCGACCACGGGAGGATCGCCTTCATGAGCGATACCAACACCGCCGCGCCCATGCGGTTGCGCGCCGAGCCGCCCCGCGTCACCCGCTTGTCCCGCAAGGTGCTGGCAGGCGTCGGCGCCGCCGCGCTTCTCGGCGTCGGGGGAGCGCTGATCTATGCGCTCCAGACCCGCGAGGCGGGGCCGGGAGGAGGCGAACTCTACTCAACCGAGAACCGTCCCACTGCGGATGGCCTCGCCGGTCTCCCGCGCGATTATACTGGCCCGATCCTGGGGCCGGCATTGCCGGGCGACCTTGGCCGGCCAATCCTCGATGCACAAAATCGGGGACAGCCGATCGTTCCGCCTGCCATCACAACCCCTGCCGTCGATCCCGAGGAGCAACGCCGCCTCGCGGAAGAAGAAGCCGCACGGTTGAGCAACGTATTTTTCCAGTCAGGCCCACGCACGGGAGGTCCGGCCGGAACAGCCATGCCCGGACTGGCTGGGCTCACAGGACAACCGGACGGAACGGCGGGCCAGAATCGCCATACCGCTTTCCTCAACGGGCCGGTGGACCGGCAGACCGTCGCTCCGGATCGCGTCGCACCGCCGGCCTCGCCCTACATCCTTCAAGCCGGAGCCGTGATCCCGGCCGCGCTCATCACCGGCATCCGTTCCGACCTTCCGGGCCAGATCACCGCACAGGTGACGGAGAACGTCTATGACAGCCCCACCGGCTCGCTGCTCCTGATCCCGCAGGGAACGCGCATCATCGGCCAATATGATGATGGCGTGACCTTCGGCCAGCGCAGGGTGCTCTTGGTGTGGAATCGCCTGATCCTGCCGGGCGGACGCTCCATCGTGCTTGAGCGCCTGCCGGGCGCGGACGCCAGCGGCTATGCCGGCCTTGAGGACGGGATCGACTACCACTGGTGGGATCTGATGAAAGCGGCTGGCCTCTCCACGCTGCTCGCGGTCGGCGCGGAGCTGGCGACCAGCGACGAGGACCGGCTTATCCGGGCCATCCGCGACGGCGCACAGGATACCGTCAATCAGGCGGGCCAACAGATCGTGCAACGTCAGTTGCAGGTTGCCCCCACGCTGACCATCCGGCCGGGCTTCCCGGTCAGGATCATCGTGACCCGCGACCTTGTATTCGAGCCGGCAGGAGGTTGATCATGACCAAGCTGAGACTCGGCCCGCTGCCCGACGACAAGCCCGTCAAGGTGACGGTGGAGCTGCCCGCGCCGCTTCACCGCGATCTGGTCGCCTATGCCGAGGTGCTGGCCCGCGAGAGCGGCCAGCCCGTCGCCGATCCCGTCAGGCTCATTGTGCCGATGCTGGAGCGATTTATTGCGACAGATCGCGGCTTCGCAAAAGCACGTCGCTCGCCCCAATCTGCGAAGCCGCTTGCTTGAGCCTCATAGCCTTGGCAGACGCCGCCTTTGCCATGGAGAGCAACCTGCGGAACGCGGGATTGTCGTTCGCCGGGGACCAGACCGCCGAAAATGGAAGCACCTCGGCGGCGATGGGTCGGTATGTGATGCCTGGAAGCGCGGCCACCGTCATGGCCTCGCTCACTAGCGTCAGACCCTGGCCGATCGCCACCAGCGGCAGCAGGTTATCCCGACCGACCGATTGAACCTGGATCTCGGGATGCCGGCCGAGGTCCGCCAACTCCCGCACCAGATGGTCATGGATCTCCTGGCCCGGCGCGGCTTCGCTGACGATGAAGGGCTCATCGGCGAGATCTCCCCACATCACCTCGTCCAAAGCCGCCAGGGGGTGGAGATCGGGCAGCACAACGAAAACCCGCTCGGACCACAGAGGCGCCCGGTCGCATCCAGGCCATTCCCGGTCGCCGGTCAGGAAGGCGACGTCGAGGCGGAACTGGCGGATGGCCGCGACGTGTTCGGCAGGATCGCCGTCGATCAGTTCGATCCTGACGTCTTTATGAGACCGACCATAGCTTGCCAGCAGCTTTGTCAAAAAGCCCGAAGCGATGGACGAATAGATGCCGATCCGCACTCGTCCCTGCTCGGATCGTCCTGCGGCGGCAACTTCGTGAGCGCCTTCGTCTATCGTCTTGATAGCCCGACGCGCGCGATGAAGGAAACGCTGCCCCGCAAAGGTCTGCGACACGCCCCATGCGTGCCGGTGAAAAAGGGACGCGCCCATCCTGTCTTCGAGATCGGCGATGCAACGGCTGATTGCCGATTGCGATAGTCCTAACGAACTCCCTGCCTTTCGGAAGCTGCCATGTTCGGCAGCGGCTATGAAGTAGCGAAGGTGACGAAGCTCGATGGAGTCAGGGAACTTGGCGGTCTCCTTCATCCGAGGGCCGCCGTCCGGATCATATGCTCTCGGACCATAGGCAAGCCAACTGTCCCTCTCCGATTGTCGAGCATTCACGCGATGACGAGACGTATCGCGCGTAGCGGGTCATAGCCAGATCATACAACATTTGAACACATAAACAAC
Source organism: Gemmobacter serpentinus (assembly GCF_008973825.1). GTDB lineage: Bacteria > Pseudomonadota > Alphaproteobacteria > Rhodobacterales > Rhodobacteraceae > Gemmobacter > Gemmobacter serpentinus. The sequence continues at coordinate 61,691 of NZ_WCHR01000019.1, forward strand.
TGTTCAATATTTGTATGAAAGAGGAAGATAATCGAGAGAGGCGATGCCACCGCCAGGTCAAGATGCCGAAGTCTCAAAACGAGCCCGTGGCGCTTGAGGATTGCGGTCGTGGCATGACGGATGCTTGCGGCTTACAACGGTGGCAAGGTCAAGCAGAAAGTTTTCTGAATTTTGCCCCTTGACCTTCCAACGGTGGAAAGCCCCATTTTCCAGAGGACTCAAATCAAGGAGCCCTCCATGTATCTCTTCACCGTTCCCAACATGACATGCGGCGGTTGCGCCAAGTCGGTAACCAAGGCGCTGCAAATCGTCGATGCCGCCGCGAAGATCGAGACTGATCCGCCCAAGCGTGAGGTCCGTGTTGAATCATCCGCGACCGAGGCGGACCTGCGTGCCGTTCTCACCGAGGCGGGCTATCCGGCCGAAGGCGCCCCGGCAGCCGCCTGATGCTACCTCCTGCCCACTGATCATGAGCGTCAAGCTGCTCCCGTAGGTGTCCCCCGGTTCATTGCAGTGTCAAAATGGGCAGTCCTCGGGCTGCCCATTTTGATTTCTAGGATCAGCCAGATCTTCAACGTCGAAGGCGTCGGCATTGCCCTGTGCGCCGTCACGACCCGTCGGTCCTAGAGGCTTCGGGCAGATGGCAAAAAAATTCGCACGGCTGGTTGACAAGCATACACTTGAACAACTATTCAAGTGTTGACTTGATGCAACCGGAAACGAGCAATGGCAAACTCATCACACTCCCACAGCGACCATGACGGTCACGACCACTCCAAGCACGACCATAACCACGGCGGCGGCCACGATCATGGTCACGATCACGATCATGACCACTCGCATGTCCCGACAGTCACGAAGGACAACGAGCGCAAAATCCTCATTTCCTTTTTCATCATCTTCACCTTCATGATCGTGGAGGCCGTCGGCGGCGTGATCTCGGGCTCGCTCGCGCTGCTTGCCGATGCCGGCCACATGCTGACCGACGCAATCGCGCTCGGCCTCGCCTATGTCGCCTTCCGCCTCGGTCGGCGGGCCGCGGACGGCCAGCGCACCTTCGGCTATGCCCGCTTCGAGGTGATCGCCGGCCTGGTCAACGCTCTTACGTTGTTCGGCATCGTCGGCTTTATCGTCTATGAGGCTATCGAACGGTTCCAGGAGCCCCAGCCGGTCCTCGCTGGTTCGATGTTCGTCGTAGCCATCATCGGCATGCTCGTGAACCTCTTCGTGCTTTGGTATCTGACGCGCGGAGATTCCGAACACGTCAACGTCAAGGGCGCTGTCCTGCACGTCATGGGCGACCTGCTCGGCTCGGTGGGTGCGATCGTCGCCGCTGTCGTCATCTGGTATACGGGTTGGACTCCTATCGACCCCATCCTGTCGGTATTCGTGTCTCTGCTGATCCTGCGCAGTGCATGGAGCCTGCTCAAGAACACTCTGCATATCCTGCTCGAAGGCGCACCTGACAACGCCGGCGCCGACAAGATCTCCGAGCATCTTCTCAAGACTGTTCCTGGTATCCAGAGCGTCAACCATATCCATGTCTGGTCGCTGACCTCCGGTCGTGTGCTGGCGACGCTTCAGGTGCAGCCGATGGAAGGCGTCGATGTTCGCAGCGTCATGAAACAGGTCGAGGCCGAACTGAAAACGAAGTTCAAAATCGAACACCCGACGATCGGCATCGACTGGGACGGAGTAGCCAGTTGCACCTTGGAGGAGCCGAACACCGCGGCGCTATCCCATGCGGGTCATTCGCACTGATCGGTCGCGCCTGATGGTTCACTCAGTTGATCGGGAAGGTTCGACATGAATATCGCAGAAGCCCCTTCGTCCCAAGAGTTGAACTTTCTCGCTGAAACCTTCCGCCTGCTGGGTGATCCCAGCAGGCTGAAGATTCTCCTGCACTGCGAAGACGGTCCGAAATCCGTGACCGATATTTCCGAGGCGCTGGAGCTTTCGCAGTCGCTCGTCAGCCATCACCTGCGTCTTCTTCGTGGCGCGCGCCTGGTGACCCGTGTTCGCCACTCGAAGCAAATGTTCTACGAGGTCACCGACAGGCATGTCGGTGACGTTCTGCTCGACATGCTCTCGCATGCGCGTGAGGAAAGGGAAGGCGACCCAAAACGCGACATCATCGGTCCTCGTTCTTGAGCAGCCCTTCGCTGGCCTGTGACACTAAATGTCGATCTTGGTAGTTCTCAATCGCAAAGCGTTGGCAATGACGCTGACCGAAGAGAGCGCCATGGCCAGTGCGGCAAGCGCCGGTGACAACAGCAGCCCCATCACGGGATACAGTAACCCGGCCGCCACCGGCACGCCTGCCGAGTTGTAGAAGAATGCGAAGAACAGGTTCTGCCGGATATTGCGCATTGTCGCTCCCGACAGGCGACGCGCCTTCACGATCCCCAATAGGTCACCGCCTAGCAGCGTGACTCCCGCGGATTCCATGGCGACATCCGTTCCTCCGCCCATCGCTATGCCGACATCGGCAGCCGCAAGCGCTGGGGCGTCATTCACCCCATCGCCCGCCATGGCGACGATACGGCCTTCCTTGCGAAGACGTGTAACAACCTCGCTCTTGCGTTCTGGAAGCACCTCGGCCTCCACATCGGCGATGCCCAGCTCTTTTGCCACCGCCTGAGCCGTGAGCTTATTGTCACCAGTCATCATGACCACGCGGATGCCGTCCTTTCGGAGGGCTTCCAGCGCTGCCGGCGTAGTGGATCGTATGGGATCGGCCACGCCGATGGCGCCGACGGGCCGGCCGTCGATGGCGACCAAGACGGCGGTGGCCCCGCGTGAGCGAATGACGTCCGCCTCGATCGCCGCTGCGCCCGGCTGAACGCCTTCCAGCTCCAAAAACTTGGCGCTACCGATCAGCACGCGCTGACCGGCGACGGTTCCCAAGACTCCCCGACCGACAGGAGAGTCGACGTCCGAGGGTTCCGACAGTGCGAGCTGCTTCTCCACCGCGGCACGGACAATAGCCTGTGCAATCGGATGTTCGCTCGCACGTTCAAGGCTCGCCGCGGCTTGAAGAAGTTCCGTCTCGCTCCGCCCATCGACCGGAACGATGGCCGTGACGGCCGGTTTCCCCTCCGTAAGCGTGCCGGTCTTGTCGACCACGAGGGTATCGATCTTCTCCAGCCTTTCGAGCGCCTCGGCGTTCTTGATCAGCAATCCGAGATTGGCGCCTTTGCCGACGCCAACCATGATCGACATCGGCGTTGCAAGGCCAAGGGCGCATGGGCAGGCGATGATGAGAACAGAAACAGCCGCAATCAGGCCGTAACTCAACCGGGGTTCCGGGCCAAAAAGGGTCCAGGCCACAAAAGCGATCAAGGCGATAACGATGACCAGTGGAACGAACCAGCCGGACACCTGGTCTGCTAAGCGCTGGATCGGGGCGCGGGACCGCTGCGCCTGCGCCACCATCTGGACGATCTGCGAAAGCATGGTATCGCGACCAATGCGAGCCGCATCCATGACCAGAGCGCCAGATTGATTGATGGTCCCTGCGATGAGCTTTGCACCCGGCTCTTTCGTGACCGGCATCGATTCGCCGGTAATCATCGATTCATCGACGGCCGAACGCCCCTCCAGCACCGTCCCGTCCACCGGAACTTTCTCGCCCATGCGAACACGAAGCTTGTCGCCGACGGCAATATGCTCGACCGCCACCTCCTCGTCGGTGCCATCTGGCCGGATACGTCGGGCTGTCTTCGGAGCCAGGTCAAGAAGCGCGCGTATCGCGCCCGAGGTCTGTTCGCGCGCGCGTAGCTCCAGCACTTGGCCGAGCAGCGCCAGCACCGTGATCACCGCGGCCGCCTCGAAGTAAACCGCAACGGTGTCTCCCATCATCCGCGCCGTTTCCGGGAACAGGTCGGGGGCGAGCGTTGCCACCACGGAGTAAATCCAGGCAACGCCTACGCCCATCGCGATGAGCGTGAACATATTGAGCGATCGGTTCACCACGGACGCCCAGCCGCGCTGAAAGAACGGCCAGCCTGCCCACAGCACCACCGGCGTCGCCAGTATGAGTTGCAGCCAGTTGTTGATCTGGCCAGGAATGTAACGATGCAGGCCGAAAAGTTCGCTGCCCATCCCAAGGAAGACCACCGGAACAGAAAGGGCGGCACCCACCCAGAACCGTCGAGTCATGTTGACCAGTTCCGCACTGGGTCCGGTTTCGGCCGTCGGCATTTCGGGTTCCAGCGCCATCCCGCAGATCGGGCATGATCCTGGACCGACCTGACGGATCTGGGGGTGCATCGGACAGGTAAAGATCGTGCCCTCCGGCACTACCGCTGCCTGGGTCGGTTCCGATGGTCCAACATATTTGCCCGGATCGGCCATGAACTTGGTCTGGCAGTTCTCGGAGCAGAAATAATACGTCGCGCCCTGGTATTGGGCTCGGTGCTTAGCCGTTGTGGGGTCCACGGACATCCCACAAACGGGGTCCTTCACAGTATCGCTTGCCTCCGCAGTCGCGGTGTGATGGCCCGATCCGCCACCGTGCCCCTTGTTATGGGCATGGGCGGCGCCTTGATGATGGTTATGGTCGTGAACCATAGTAAGCCTCCGCTTCCCTTATCTCCCCGCATGCAGGTTGCCACCGCATGCGAACCAAGCCCCGACTAATCGTTCAGCCGGCCAGCAATCGCCTGCATTTGCTCGATCTCGCGACGCTGGGCGACCTCAATCTCTTCACACAACGCCAGAAGCTCGGCGTCCGACAGGTTGGCCTCTCTGCACATCAAGATGGCTCCCGAGTGATGCGGAATCATCGAGTCGATAAACTGGCGGTCATCGATCATGGCTTGGGATCGAGTCGCCCAAAATGATCCCAGGGTAAGGACGACAAAAAGCACATAGAGGACAATATTCACGCTGCGGTTCGGAAACATGCCCGGCATCGTCGCCAGCATGAAGATGCCCATCGGCGCCCACATGGTTATCGCCATGTAAAGCATGTTCAGATTGTTCCGGAAGTCGCCCCAGCCGTCGATCATCGAAAACATCACGACATACATCACGATGAGGCCGAGGATCATGTTGATCCAGAACATCAGATAGGGACGGCCATGGGAGCCGTGGCTATTCCCCGAATGCCCGCCATGAGCCGTGTGGTCGCTCGCCATTTGATCGTCCTTTCGCGGTTGTCAGTGTCCAATGCCCATCGGCTTGAAGATCATCCAGACCGCCATGCCGATCATCATGAGGTTCTCGGTGAGCGACACGAAGCCGAGCGGCACGTTGCTGTCGCCACCGACGCAGGCGCATTTCAGCTCGCGCCTGTCGATATAGACCGCCTTGAACACCGAGACCGCGCCGATGCCGCCGATGAACAGCGCGACGGGGATCGACACCCACATCAGGGCACCGGAGATCATCAGGACGCCGGCGAGCGCCTCCGCGAAGGGATAGATGTAGGCATATCGGACCCATCGCTGCGCCAGAAGGTCGTAGTTCAGGAACATGGTCGCGAAGCCTTCCACGTCCTTCAGTTTCTGAAGGGCAAGAAGGCACATCGCGATGGCGATGAGCCATTCGGCGGCTTGGACCGTCGCGAGGTTCCCGAACGCCGCCCAACTCGCGGCCAAAGCCATTAGGGCAGCCATCGCGAACAGCGCGATCACCGGCTTGTAGGTAACGGCATCCTTGTCCTCGACCTTGCCGCCGAAGAACCGGACGAGATCATCGTAACCGCCGATCCGCTTGCCGCCTATGAAGGTCTGCGGCGTCGATTGAACATCATGCTTTGCCTTGAAGGCGTCCGTCTCCGCGCGGGTCGTCAGATGGTGATCGTCGACCTCGTAGCCTTCCCGCTTGAGCAGATCGAGCGCTTTCAACCCGTAGGGGCAGGTATGGTTTTCCATCACCATTCTATGAAGTTCGGCGCGTTTGGCTGCATGGGTCGCCATAGTCTGATCCCTTCGATCTAAAGTTTCGCTTTCGCGAACACCTCCACCAGTTCATTGAACTTGGCGCGCTGAAGGTCTGCATCGCCCGATGCGATCGCCTCCTCGACGCAGCAGGCGGCATGCGATCGCAACACCTGGTTCTCCACCTTGGAGAGCGCGGCTTTAACCGCGTGGATCTGGTTGAGAATGTCGATGCAGTATCGCTCGTCCTCGACCATCTGGCCGACACCGCGAACCTGCCCGGCGATCCGGTTGAGCGACGCGATGATCTGCTTGGAATTTTTGTTGCACATCCAGCTACCCCTACCCGGTATGGGTATATATACGTTAGAGCAAAAGTTTGGTTCCCGCAAAACCCAAGAGTTTTGCCGGCATGTCAACGTCGAAGCAAATAATCGTGGGAGGTCCAATGGACGATACGGTAACTGTCCGGCGCAACATCACCGTCCTTACTGCCGCGCAGGCGCTCGGAGGATCGAGCGCGCCGATCGTCATGTCGCTCGGCGGCCTGGTCGGCCAGCAGCTTGCCGACAACCCCGCATGGGTGACGCTGCCGGTCAGTCTCTTCGGTCTCGGCCTCGCAATCGGCACGCTGCCCGCCGCCTTCGTCATGCGCGCCTGGGGGCGCCGTGGCGGTTATCTGTTCGGCGCGTTGTTCGGCCTCGCAGCGGGACTCATCGCGGCGTTTGGCATCTTCGTATCGTCGTTCCTACTGTTCTGCGTCGGCTGCTTTACCGCCGGTCTCTACGGTTCCTACGTCCAAAGCTATCGCTTCGCTGCCGCCGATGCTGCCGAAGGCGCTTTGAAGGCACGAGCAATCTCCTGGGTGATGGTCGGTGGGCTGATCGCGGCTGTAATCGGTCCGCAGCTCGTCATCTGGACACGCGATTCCTTCCCCGGCACCCCCTATGTCGGCAGCTTCCTCAGCCAGGCGGCGCTTCCGTTGTTGTCGATCCCGATTCTGTTGATGCTGCGCACGCCGCAATCCGCTTCGCAATCCGCGTCGGAAAGCTCCGGCCGTTCCCTGATCCAGATCCTGATGATGCCCCGCTACATGCTTGCCGTCGCGGCCGGCGTCGTCTCCTACGGCCTCATGGCTTTCGTCATGACGGCCGCACCGATCGCGATGGTCAATACCGGCCATTCGGTCGACAGCGCAGCACTCGGAATCCAGTGGCATCTACTGGCGATGTTCGCGCCGAGCTTCGTCACCGGCCGCCTCATGACACGCTTCGGCAAGGAGCGTGTGACGGCGGCGGGGATGCTGCTCATCGCCGTCTCGGCCATCGTCGCGCTGGCCGGGCTTGAGCTAATCAATTTCTGGGGGTCTCTGGCCATCATGGGCATCGGCTGGAATTTCAGCTTCATCGGAGCGACGGCGATGGTCACAGACTGCCATACGCCGGGCGAGCGCGCCAAGGCGCAGGGCGCAAACGACTTCATGGTCTTCGGCACGACCGCCGCCGTCTCGTTTCTGGCAGGCAGCGTCCTGCACAACTCGGGCTGGGCGGCAATCAACTGGCTATTGTTTCCGCCGGTCGCCTTGATCCTCGTGCCGTTGCTCTGGCAAGCGGCACGCAAACCGCAAGCCTGAAACGCAATGTCCCCGCCATTTTGGCGGGGACGCACCGGGTCAGGTCCTCGCTCTGCGCCCTCGCAGCCGAAAGGCTGCTTGGGCATGCGGTTATTGCAGCGAGCGATTGACCGCGCCGGACCGAGGCCGGATCGAAAGATCTTCATCGTCCTGATCGGTCTCAAGGCGCTGTAGGATCGGGCAATGCGGCCGATGATCCCCTTGGCAGGCGTTCACCAGCATGGTGAGCGTGTGGGCCATGTCCTGCATATCCGCGATCTTCCTCTCCAGCGCGTCGATATGGCCCTGCGCCAAGCGCTTCACTTCTGCGCTCTGTCGCGTCTCGTCGCGCCAGAGGTTGAGCAGGTCGCCGATCTCGGCCACCGAAAAACCGAGGTCGCGCGCGCGGCGGATGAAGCGCAGCATGTGGACATCGGTAGCCGAATAATCGCGGTAGCCGGAGTCCTTCCGATCAGCAGCCGGGATGAGACCTGTCTGCTCGTAGTAGCGGATCATCTTGGCCGAAACGCCCGATGCCTTTGCTGCCTGTCCGATGTTCATGAACAATCTCCCATATGTAAGGACAGCCGACCCTAAATATAGGATCGGCTGTCTGGTTTCATCAGCCCTGGACCTTGAAGGTCTTGAGCCGGAGCGCATTGCCGAGGACGAAGACGCTCGACAGGGCCATGGCGCCGGCGGCAAAGACCGGCGACAAGAGGATGCCGTAGGCCGGATAGAGCGCACCCGCGGCGACCGGGATCAGGGCCGTGTTGTAGGCGAAGGCCCAGAACAGGTTCTGCCGGATATTGCCGATCGTCGCCTTGGACAGCGCGATGGCGTTCGGCACCCCGGTCAGGCTGCCCGACATCAGCACCACGTCCGCCGCCTCGATGGCGATGTCCGTGCCCGTGCCGATGGCGAGACCCACATCCGCCTCGGCCAGCGCCGGAGCGTCGTTGATGCCGTCGCCGACGAAGGCGACCTTGCCATGCTCGGCCTTGAGCCGGCGGATCGAGTCGACCTTGCCGTCCGGCAGCACCTCCGCCACCACCTCGTCGATGCCCAGGCGAGCCGCGATGGCCTTGGCCGTGCGCTTGTTGTCGCCGGTGATCATCGCGACCTTCAGGCCGAGGTCGTGCAGCGCCTTGATCGCCGCCGGCGTCGTCTCCTTGATCGGGTCGGCCACGGCGATGATCGTCGCCAGCTTGCCGTCGATCGCCGCATAGAGCGGCGACTTGCCCTCGTTGCCCAGACGTTCGGCAACCTGGGCGAAGCCCGCCACGTCATGGCCAAGCTCGACCATGTAGCGATCCGCGCCGATCTCGATGCGCTTGCCGTCGACCACGGCCTTCACGCCGAAGCCGGTCACCGACTCGAAGTCCGACACGGCGGGCAGTGCAATGCCTTCCGCCTCGGCCGCATCCACGATGGCGCGGGCAATCGGGTGTTCCGACTTGGCTTCGACGGCTGCGACCAGGCCCAGCACCGTCGTCCGGTCGAAGCCGGCGGCCAGTTCGAGGTCGGTCAGCGCCGGCTTGCCTTCGGTCAGCGTGCCGGTCTTGTCGACGGCCACCACCTTGGCATCCTTCAGCAGTTGCAACGCTTCACCCTTGCGGAACAGCACGCCCAGCTCCGCGCCCCGGCCGGTGCCGACCATGATCGAGGTCGGCGTTGCCAGACCCATGGCGCAGGGGCAGGCGATGATCAGCACGGCGACGGCATTGACCAGCGCGAAGGTCAACGCAGGCGACGGGCCGAAATAGAGCCATGCAGCGAAGGTGAGGGCGGCGACGGCGAAGACCGCCGGCACGAAATACATCGTCACCTTGTCGACCAGCGCCTGGATCGGCAGCTTCGACCCTTGTGCTTCCTCGACCATGCGGATGATCTGCGACAGCACCGTGTTGCCGCCGACCGCCGTGGCCCGGATCGCGAAGGCGCCCTTCTGGTTCACGGTTCCGGCCACGACCTCGCTGCCGCTCGTCTTGGACACCGGGATCGGTTCGCCGGTGATCATCGACTCGTCGACATAGCTTTCGCCCTCGATGACTTCACCATCGACCGGGATACGGTCGCCGGGGCGGACCTCCACGATGTCGCCGGACAGCACCGAATCGATCGGCAGATCGACCGTCTTGCCGTCGCGGCGGACACGCGCGGTCTTGGCCTGAAGTCCGACCAGCCGCTTGATCGCTTCCGAAGTGCGCCCCTTGGCGCGGGCCTCGAGCAACCGGCCGAGCAGGATCAGGGTGACGATAACCGCGGCGGCTTCATAATAGACGTTCACCGTCCCAGCGGGCAGGAAGCCCGGCGCGAAGGTCGCCACCAGCGAATAGAGGTAGGCGGCCAGCGAGCCGACGGCGACCAGCGAGTTCATGTCGGGAGCCAGCCGCCAGAGCGCCGGGAGGCCCTTGTCGTAGAAGCGGATGCCGGGCACGAACAGCACCAGCGTCGTCAGCACGAACTGAAGATACCAACTGTTCTGCATGCCGATGGTCGCGGCGATCATGTCGTGCGCGCCCGGAATGAGGTGCGACCCCATCTCCAGGATGAAGACCGGCGCGGTCAGAACCGCCGCGATGGTGAAATCGCGGGTCAGCTCACGGCGTTCGGCTTCCTTCTTCTCGGCGCGGTCATCGACCTCGGCCTGGCCCGCCCCGGTCGCCGCCGCGATCACCTTGGCCTCGTAGCCCGCGTTCGCGATTGCCGCGACGATGGCCGCAGCATCGGCGGTTCCCTGGACGGTGGCCTTCTCGGTGGCGAGGTTGACGACGGCGTTGGTGACGCCCGGCACGGCCTTGAGCGCCTTTTCGACACGTCCCACGCAGGAGGCGCAGGTCATGCCCTCGATCGCGACCTCAAGCGAAGCCGCCGCCGGCGCGGTGAAACTTGCCGAAACCGCGTAGCCTGCGTCCTCCACGGCCTTCACGACGACCGCTCGGTCCACCGGGCCGCTCGTCGTGATGCTGGCTTTCTCGGTAGCGAGGTTGACCACGGCATTGGCAACGCCGGGGATGGCCTTGAGGGCCTTTTCCACCCGCCCCACACAAGAAGCGCAGGTCATGCCTTCGATCGGCACTTCAAGGAGGGCAGCTTTCGGCGCACTGAAGCTGGCCGGCACTTCATAGCCAGCATTTTCGACCGCCTTGACGAGCGCTATGCGATCAACCGTGTCGTTCGTCGTGATGCTGGCCTTCTCGGTCGCCAGATTGACGACCGCGTTGGCGACGCCGGGGACGGCCTTCAGGGCTCTCTCGACACGGCCGACGCAGGATGCGCAGGTCATGCCCTCGATAGGCAGGGAAATTGCTGCATTCATCTTGTCCGCAGCTCGAACAGGGGCATCCATTGCCGCCTCCTTTCTAAGTCAGAATTCGAGTTCGGACACTGATATGCTCCTTCCAACGATGGGAAGGTCAAGGGTAAAAATTCCTTTTCGTTTCCTCTTGACCTTACCATCGTTGGAAACCCCAACTTGAGGACCATGAGAACCGAACCCAAAGGAGAAAGCTCATGGAACTCAAGATCGAAGGCATGACCTGCGGCGGTTGCGCCAAGTCCGTCACCAAGGCGATCCAGTCGGTCGATCCGACCGCCAAGATCGATACCAACCCCGCCCAGCGGATGGTCAAGGTCGAGACGACCGCAACCCCGGCAGCCCTTCGGCAGGTTCTCGAAGAGGCTGGCTATCCGGCGACCGTGAAGTGAACAGGAGCAAGATCATGCACAAGCTGACCCCGATTTTCATTGGCGGCGCACTCGCCATCAGCGCCGGCCTCGCCATCGCACAAAGCCAACTGAACACGGATACCACCATGCAAGGCCACGACATGCCGGGGCATTCGATGCCGGCCTCCGACAACCCATCCACGCAGGCTTACATCGAAGCCAATAACCGTATGCACGCCGACATGACAGTCGACTTCACCGGCGACGCCGACATCGACTTCATGCGCGGCATGATCCCGCACCACCAGGGCGCGATCGACATGGCGCGGATCGTGCTGCAATACGGCACTGACCCCGAGGTCCGCAAACTCGCCGAGGAGGTGATCTCGGCCCAAGAAGGTGAGATCGCTATGATGCGGGAATGGCTCGCCGCGCGCGGCCAGTGATTTTGATATGTAGGAACCGCCGCGGTGCGTCAGCAATGATGCGCGGCGGCGGTTGCGACATATAAGATTCATCCAGCCAAGGATGCGCGGAATGTTGTCTGACAAGGAGTTTTGACGCCGATGCGTCGTCTGTTCATCGCAGTGCTGATGATCTTCTCCTTCGTCACGGTGGCGTTGGCTGTGCCGGCGCACGGCGCCCGCATGGCCACCGTCTCCCAAACGATCGCCTCAAAACACGAAGCGCCGCATCGCACCGCATACTCCTCTCCCGAGGCATGTCAGGAAGATCGAATCTGTTCCGGAAGCGATGGCTTCTGCTACTTCGTATGCTCTGGCATGGGCTCTTGGTTCGTGTCTGACCAGCCCGGAAATGCGATTCAGCCTACCTCGGCGCGTTGGGCACTACCGGAGACGACGAACCTCGCCGGTCTCAGCCCCGAACGGAATGAACGCCCTCCCAATCCCAGTCTCGCTGAAAACCAGTGGCTGCATAAGCGCACGCCGATCTGAACTCAGAGGGAGCATAGTTCTCCCAGGAGACCGAAAATGACACTTATTTCACGACGCGGCTTTCTTGCCGCAAGCGCTGCCACGTTGTCCACAGCAGCTCTACCGCGCTTTGCCATGGCGCAAAACGCCATATCGCTCAGCGCCGCGACACGGGTGCTGGACGTCAATGGACGCGCCGCCACAGTCTTCGGCTTGGAAGGCCCGAGTGGACAGGGATTGGTTCTCAATCCAGGCCAACGCTTTCGCGCCAGTCTTACCAATCGCCTGGATGTTCCGACCCTCATCCATTGGCATGGCCAGATCCCGCCCAACGAGCAGGATGGCGTCCCGGATCTGCCACAGCCGATGCTGCAACCCGACGAAACGCGCTCCTATGACTACGAGCCGCTCCCCGGCACATACTGGATGCACGCGCACATCCCGCTCCAGGAGATGAACCTGCTCGCCGCGCCGCTGATCGTGCGCAGCGCCGAAGACGTGGCGGCCGACCGCCAGGAAGTCGTGATGTTTCTCCATGACTTCTCGTTCAAGGCGCCCGAAGAGGTCATGCAGGAGATCACCGGCGGGCACGGCGGCGGCCACGATATGAGCGCCATGGGAGGCCACGCCGCCCCCGGCGCCTCGATGGACCATTCAGGCATGCAGATGGATATGTCCTCGATGCAGGGCATGGCCATGGATCTGAATGACTACAATTGGGACGCCTACCTGACCAACGACCGCACCTTGTCCGACCCGGAGATCATCATGGTCGAGAAGGGCGGACGGGTAAAGCTGCGGGTGATCAACGGCGCCTCGGCCACTGTTTTCTGGATCGATACGGGTGGGCTGTCTGCGAGACTCGTGGCAGTCGACGGCCATGCCATCGCGGGCCTCGAAGGCAGTCGTTTCGGTATCGCCATGGGCCAACGCCTCGATCTGGATCTGGAGCTTGCCGGTGAAGGGGCGTGGCCCGTGCTTGCGTCGCGCGAGGGGTCGAAGGAGCGCACGGGGTTGATCCTCGCCACGCCCGGCGCGACCATTGAGAAGATCCCGGCGCTTGGCGAAGCGGATGCGCCTGCGTTCGACATCGACCTGTCGCAAGAGCTGAAGCTGCGCGCCTCGGACGGCCTTCCCTCGCGTGCGCCACAGCGCAGCCACATGGTTATGCTGGGCGGCTCGATGCAGCCCTATGTCTGGACCATCGACGGCAAGGTCTGGGGAGATCACAAGCCCCTCCTTGCAAAGACGGGCGAGCGGGTCGAGATCATGTTTCACAATATGTCGATGATGGGGCATCCGATGCATCTGCACGGCCATGTCTTCCAGGTCGTGGACATCAACGGCAAGCGCTTCGATGGGGCACGGCGCGACACCGTTTATGTTCCTCCGATGGCCATGGTGACCGTCGCGCTCGACGCCGGAGAGGCGGCGCGCTGGATGCTGCACTGCCATCATATGCCGCATCTCCAGACCGGCATGATGACCGAGCTCAGCATATCCGCCTGAAATGAATGAAAAAAGCCTGCGCCGCGATTCCTCGCAGCGCAGGCTCTCGCCTGATTTCATTGAACGAGGCGACTAGCCTTCCTGCCCTTCGGGCGTGAAGAAAACGTCGGCGTGCATGTCCTCGGGTCGCAGCCCGCGCGCAAATGCCATTGCCATCGCCGCATCAACCATCGGGGGCGGGCCTGCGACATAGGCTTTCCACCCGTCGAAGTCCGCGAGATCCTCGGCCACCGCGTCGGTCACGAACCCGTGCCGATGGGGGGCTACCTGTGTATCGGACAAGACAGCCGTAAAGCTGAGATTGTTGTGGCGGTCCGCCAGGGTCTCGAAATGCTCGACGAGATAGAGATCACGCGCGCCGCGTGCGCCGAAGTAGACATGGATCGGCTGCTTCATGCCGTGCGCAAGGGCTGTTTCCACGATCGACTTGATCGGCGCCAGACCGGAACCGCCGGCGATGCACAGGATCGGGCCGGAATGATGCTGGCGCAGATAGGAGGAGCCTAGTGGAAATTCGAGCGTCAGCTTGTCACCGGCCTTCAGTGCCTCATGGACGTGCTGCGAGGTGACGCCGCCCGGAACCTTGCGAATGTGAAATTCGAGGCTGTCGTCGCCGTGACGATTGGCCATGGAGTAGCTGCGCGCGGGCACACCATCGAATCCGACCTGGGCATACTGTCCGGCCGTGAAGAGCAACGGGGAGCCATCCACAGGCGAGATTCGCACCAGTTTGATGTCGTGGGTAAGGTCATCGAGGCCGGACACGATGGCCTCCACCCGTCGAGGAGCCTCAACCGCATCATCGTCATCGCTGCCAAGCTAGGCGACAGCCGCATCGGTCTGCGGCACCGCGCGGCATGCCAGGATCAGGCCGTCGGCCTTCTCTTCCTCGCTGAGGGCGAAGCGAGAATGCTGGAGCAGTTCCACCTCGCCCTCGATCAGACGTGACTTGCACGAGCCGCAGCGGCCGGAACGGCAGCCGTGGGGATAAGGTATGCCTGCGGCAAGTGCTGCGTCGAGGATGGTTTGTCCCTCCTGGACCTCCAGACTGACCCGTGCCTGCCGAATATCAACGAACCTGGTCGTCATCATGCACTCCCGGTCAAACCTAGAGCCTTGACGAGTCCCGGCTTCTGGCTTGGGAAGGTTCCGTAGAAAACTTCCGACCCTACGATTGTAATAGGAGCGACCCTGACACCCGTGCGTGCCTTTGCCTCCTCGGCGATCTTGGGGTCGGTCAGGTCACGCTCCTCATAGGCGAGACCCTGCTGGGCCAGCCAACGCTTGAGTGCATGGCAGTCCGGGCAGGTCGGCGTCGTATAGATGAGGATGTGTGGCGTGTTGGCTTCTGGCATGTCCTTGCCCTTCTTGCTTTAGACGTGGATTGGCTTCCGGCAGACCGTCAAACGGCCTCCCGGAAGAGTGGATTGCCGTCAGCGTGCGGCTTCCAGCGCTTGTAAAGTCAAGGCTGTTCTTGCTCCGGGGTCGAAATTTCCGAAGCGCAGGACGACATCAGCAGATGAAGACTGACGTGGTGCCGGCTACGATCGCTCCGACTCGCTGATCGGGAAGTATCGGGCCTGTTGCGCATTGAGATCGCGCAGCCTTCCGGTAGATTGGACGAGACAAATCGACGTGGCCGACACGTTGCCATCAAACGGGCGTGAACCGCCTCAAGACACAGGTGAAAATCGCTGATGACTGCCGGTAAACCGAAACTACGGGTCGAAAAGCAGGCCGAGGCCGCAACCCCGAGCGCAACAGAGACACGCAGCCACCTCGACCATTCCTCGCTCTCGCAGAACGAGGTGACGATCCTGGCGGAAACCTTCCGGCTTCTCGGCGATCCTTCACGGCTGAAAATCCTCCTGAGCTGCATGCCCGGTCCGATTTCGGTCGGCGAGATCGCGGAGAAAATCGACCTGTCCCTATCCCTGGTCAGCCATCATCTGCGCCTGCTGCGCGGTGCCCGTCTCGTCAAGGGCGAGCGCCAGGCCAAGCAGATCTTTTACGAGATCGCCGACGAGCATGTCCGTCAGGTTCTCCACGACATGGCGACGCACATCTCCGAGGATCACGCCGAGGAGTGATCTGAAACCGCGAAAGCCGATACTATCAACATACGCTTGAATAGTTGTTCAATCGTGGTATTGACTCCTTTCGTGGCCATGCGGGGCCTGCGCACGCGCCCACCGCGTGGTGAGAAAGGAGATCGGAATGACAACGGGACTTTCAGCACCTAGCGGCGGTGAGCGCTTGGGCTTTCGCGTCGAGGGCATGGATTGCGCAAGTTGCGTCGGCAAGATCGAGACTGCACTGAACCGTCTGGGAGGCATCACTGACGTTACCGTCAATTTTGCCACCGAGACGCTGCAGCTTTCCCGCGATACGGCCAGCACAACGACGTCGAACGACATCGCCAGGAAGATCCGCGCGCTCGGCTTCGATGTGACCGAGCTACCGCCCGCCGTCATTCCATCGACGCCCGCCCGGCATTCCGAAGCGCACAGCGGGCATGACCACAGCGGCTGCTCCGGTGAGCATGATCATGGGCACGATCACCACCATGCGCATCATCATGATCACAGCGACTGCGGTGGCCACGATCATGGTCAGCTCGCGCAAACGCCGGTCTCGCGCACAGATCCGACATCTCCGCCCAATGTCTCGATGCGGGTCGAGGGCATGGATTGCGCGAGTTGCGTCGGCAAGATCGAAGTCGCACTTGCAAGAATGCCCGATGTTTCCGACATTCGCGTGAACTTCACGACCGAAATGCTTGAACTCAACTTGGTTCCCGGCTCGGGCACCAAGGTTGCCGACATCGAAAGGACCATCAAGAGCCTCGGCTTCGGGGTATCCAACACACGCGAACTTTCGTCTTCGTCCGACGTCGCCGTGGACGTTGCGCCCGCGCCAGCCATGCGCAATCAACGCTGGTGGCAGACTCGCAAGGGCAAGCACGTCATCGGCCTCGGTCTGCTGATGGGCTCGGCCTACCTCATCGCCCAGTTTATCCCCCTCTATGCAGAGTGGATCTTTGCACTCGCCGTCGTCGCAGGCGTCCTGCCGTTCGCCCGCAAGGCGTTTGCTCTCGCGACGTCAGGGTCGCCATTCTCGATTGAGACACTGATGAGCGTGGCCGCGATCGGCGCCTTGGTGATCGGCGAGGCCGAAGAGGCGGCTGCGGTGGTGTTCCTGTTCGCGGTCGGCGAGTTGCTTGAAAGCGTTGCAGCCGGACGCGCTCGCGCTGGCATAAAGGCCCTTGCGTCGCTGGTGCCAAAGACCGCAATTCTGCTTGATCCCAGCGGCGCTCAGCGCAGCGTCCCGGCGACTTCCTTGCGCGTGAACGACCTTGTTCTTGTGCGGCCCGGCGACCGAGTGCCGGCCGACGGACAGATCGTCCAAGGCACTTCCAGCCTCGACGAATCGCCCATCACCGGAGAATCGGTCCCGCGCGCCAAAGCCAAGGGCGAGAGCATTTATGCTGGGTCCATCAATGTCGATGGCGTTCTCAAGGTTCGCGTCGAAAAGGCCGCTGCCGACAACACGATCTCGCGCATCATCCAGCTCGTCGAGCAGGCTCAGTCCGCCAAGGCTCCTACCGCACGTTTCATCGAGAATTTCAGCCGCTACTATACCCCGGCCGTGATGCTGATCGCTGCGCTGATCGTCATCGTGCCGCCACTGGCGATGGGCGGCGATTGGGACACCTGGATCTATCGCGGCCTCGCGCTCTTGCTGATCGCATGTCCCTGCGCGCTCGTTCTCTCGACGCCTGCGGCGATCGCCTCGGGCCTTGCCGTCGGCACCCGCCGCGGCCTGCTGATCAAGGGCGGCAACGCCCTCGAAACCATCGGCAAGGTGAATGCTATCGCCTTCGACAAGACAGGGACGCTTACTGAGGGCAAGCCGCGCGTCACCGAAACGGTGGCCTTCGGCAAGAACGAGGAGAAGGACGTCATCGCATTGGCGGCAGCGGTCGAGACGGGTTCCAGCCATCCGCTTGCCAAGGCGATCATCAACCGAGCAGAGGCTTCCGGCATAGCGGTCCCTCCGGCGCAGGACGCCTCTGCGACGGCCGGGAAGGCAGTCCATGCCACGGTCGTCGGGCGCCGCCTTGCCGTCGGCTCCCCGAGCCATGCCGCGAACGTGGTAGTGATCGGTAAGCACGAGCAGAGCGCAATCGAAGGGCTCGAAGATCGCGGCAACACCGTTGCCGTCCTCTTTGATGAGGGGACGCGGGAAGCAATCGGCCTGATCGCCTTGCGCGACGAACCGCGGCGAGACGCGCCCGAGGGGATTGCCCGGCTCAAAGCGATGGGCGTTCGTTCCGTGATGCTGACCGGCGACAATCGGCGCACCGCTCAGGCGATCGCCAAGGGTCTTGGTATCGAATGGAGCGCCGAGCTTCTGCCGCAGGACAAGCTCGATCTCGTGAACGAGATGAAACGAACGACCAAGGTGGCTATGGTCGGTGATGGAATCAACGATGCCCCTGCGCTCGCAACCGCCGATGTCGGGATCGCCATGGGCGGCGGAACCGACGTGGCAATCGAGACGGCGGACGCCGCCCTGCTGAAGAGCCGAGTGACGGATGTTGCCCATCTTGTGGCGCTGTCCCGTGCGACAATGGCCAACATCCATCAGAACGTCGTCTTCGCTTTGGCGCTGAAGGGCCTGTTTCTCGTTACCAGCGTCCTAGGGATCACCGGCCTCTGGATCGCAGTCCTCGCCGATACCGGCGCCACCGCGATCGTGACGCTGAATGCGCTCCGGCTCTTGCGCTTCAAGGGGGCGAAGTCGAACGACGACGAACGTGACGACGGCACGTCTTCACGCCCCCTGATACCAGCCGAGAGCTACTGATCCCTCCCGTCGAAGAAGCCGTCCGTCAAACTTGACGGGCGGCTTTGCCCGGCCGGAACCAATCGTAGCAACGGCGAACATCGCGCTCGGAAAACCCATTCATGAACTGGCACCACCCTTCAGAAAGGACAACAGCCATGGACCTGGGCATCGGCAAACTCTCCCAGATCACGGGGGTCAAGATTCCAACGATCCGCTATTACGAGCAGATCGGTCTCTTGCCCGAGGGCTTGCGAAACAAGGGCAATCAGAGACGCTACGATCATGATGCGGTCAAACGATTACTGTTCATTCGCCGGGCGCGGGATCTCGGGTTTGACATCGATGCGATCAGGGATCTGCTTCATCTAGCCGACGTCTCGGCCTCGCGTTCGCCCGAGGCACTCCGTATCGCAAAACAGCAGCTCGCTTCCGTCGAGGAGAAGATCGCTCAACTGGAAGACCTTGAAAAGGTGATCAAGCGGGTCGCCGAAGGCGAGAGCGATGGGGACGACGCGCCCTATTGCTGCAGCACGGCGACAGATCATGCGGATAAGCCCCTCCACTAGCCTCGAAACGACAGGAGGTATGGAGTTGAGATACCTTTATTCCAATCTGGAAAGGAGCCAGAGCTGCGTCGTCGTGGGGGCGGGACCGGCCGGCCTGATGCTCGGACTCCTTCTGGCCCGATCCGGGGTCGACGTAACGGTCATCGAGAAGCACCAGGACTTCCTGCGCGATTTTCGTGGAGATACCATCCATCCTTCGACACTCGAAGCAATGCACGAGCTTGGCTATCTCGACGAACTTCTCACGCTTCCCCATCAGAAAGCCTATCAGCTCCACGCTGAGATCGAAGGACGCAAGGTCACGATCGCAGACTTCTCCAAACTGCCGACGCGCGCCAAGTTCATCGCGTTCATGCCCCAATGGGATTTCCTGAATTTTCTGGCACGGAAGGCAGCGGGATTTCCGCGCTTCCGCTTGCTGATGTCGACCGAGATAACGTCGCTCCGTTGGGAAGCAGGTCGAGTTGTCGGCGTGAATGCTCGCCAGAGCGACCGCAATCTGGTTCTTGATGCCGATCTCGTAATCGGTGCCGACGGACGCAATTCCGCCACCCGCAAGGCTGCGGGACTTGAGTTTCAGAGCTTTGGCACGGCCACAGATATTCTATGGATGAAGGTCTCGAAAAAGGCCGGCGATCCCCAGCAAGCGATGAGCCATGCCGGCCCGCGACAGGGGCTGGTTCTGATCGACCGAGGCGACTACTGGCAGTGCGGCTACGTCATCACCAAGGGGACCGTCGACGCGCTGAAGGACGGCGGAATTGGTGCGCTTCGCGCAAGGATCGCTGAGGTCGCACCTTTGCCTGCGGACCGCTTCAAGGAGATCCGCTCTTGGGATGACGTGCATCTGCTGAGCGTTCGGATCGACCGCCTGAAGACGTGGTGGAAACCCGGCCTGTTGTTTATCGGGGATGCCGCACACGCCATGTCGCTGATTGGCGGCGTTGGTGTGAACCTCGCTATTCAGGACGCTATAGCGACGGCCAACCTACTGGCTGAAGCCTTGCGCGAAGGACGAATGAAAACGCGCTTGCTGGAGGCCGTGCAGCGCCGACGCGCCTTTCCAACCAGAGCGACCCAAAAACTACAACTGATGATGCGCAGCCGAAAGCGTGCGGGTGAGGCAGACAGCGCACGAAGTCCGAAGCCTCCTCTCTTCATGCGCCTGATTGCCCGGTCGCCACTGTTGCCCCGGCTGACCGGCCGCCTCATCGGACTTGGCTTTCGTCCCGAGCATGTTCGCACACAGCTAGTCGATTGGTCCTGTTCGCTCAGGAAGTCTGCGGCTCCGCCCCGATAAAACTATGGAGCAGGTGCTTGACCTAGGCACCTTGGCCGATGTCACCTTCACCGTAGAGACTAGCTTGCGAGAAAGGGATTATCGTTCGCTGGTGAATTTCCCGCTGACATTCTCGCCATCCGCCGCAGCACGGGAGATTCTCTGCCCGTTTCGAAGAACCAGCAATCAACGATTAGGGGAGAATGGCGCACCCATCAGGATTCGAACCTGAGGCCTCCACCTTCGGAGGGTGGCGCTCTATCCAGCTGAGCTATGGGTGCCTACTGCTTACGCAGTGCTTACGCGGTTTTCGAGCGAGTGTTAACCCCAAAAATCGAAGCCCGCAAGTTACTGTTTTACTTCTACTTTTTTACTCACTCGTTCACATTGCCGGACTTGACATCCGCCTTCGGAGGGCAACGCTCTATCCAGCTGAGCTATGGGTGCATTGCGGTTTCAATAGACGATGCGGCGCAGGCGCGCAACCTGAAATCAGGCGAAAAGCTCGTGGCACAGTTCCAGCGCCTCAATCAGCTTGTCGACCTCAGCTTGCGTATTATAGAGGGCGAAAGATGCCCGGCAGGTCGCGCCGACGCCGAAATGCTGCAAGAGCGGCATGGCGCAATGGGTGCCTGCGCGAACGGCCACGCCCTTCTTGTCCAGCACGGTCGAAACATCATGCGCATGGGCTGGCCCCTGCATGGTGAAGGAAAAGATCGCACCCTTCCCGGCCGAATCGCCCTGAATGTTCAGCCAGTTCAAACCCTTGAGACGCGAACGTGCGTAATCGCGCAAAGTGCGCTCATGCGCCGCCACATTCTCCATGCCAAGGCCGGTCAGGTAATCCAGCGCGACGCCAAGCCCGATCTGCTGCACAATGCCGGGGGTGCCCGCCTCGAACCGCATCGGCGGATCGGCATAGCTCACCCCATCGCGTGACACTTCGCGGATCATGTCGCCACCGCCAAGGAAGGGCCGCATCTCCGCCATCCGCTCATGCCGAATGAAGATCGCGCCGGAACCGCTTGGTCCGTATAGCTTATGCCCGGTGATGGCGTAGAAATCGCAGCCCATGGCCTGCACATCCACCGGCATATGCACGGCGCCCTGGCTGCCATCGACCAGAACCGGCACCCCCCTGGCACGGGCGGCATGGCAGATCGCGGCCACATCCACCACGGTGCCGGTGACATTCGACATCTGGGTGATCGCGACGAGCTTGGTGCGCGGCCCGATGGCGTCAATCACCGCCTGCGGGTCCAGATCGCCATTGGCATCGCATTCAACCCATTTCAGCACCACGCCCTGCCGCTCACGCAGGAAATGCCAAGGCACGATATTGGCGTGATGTTCCATGATCGACAGCACGATCTCGTCGCCGGGTTGCAGGCGCGGTGCGGCCCAGGCATAGGAAATCAGGTTGATCCCCTCGGTCGTGCCGCTGGTGAAGACGATCTCTTCCTCCGACGGCGCATTGAGGAAACGCGCGATCTTGCCGCGCACCGCCTCATATTTCTCGGTGGCAAGGTTTGAAAGGTAATGCAGGCCCCGATGCACATTGGCATATTCATGGGCATAGCTTTGGGTGATCGCGTCAATCACCAGCTGCGGCTTTTGGGCCGATGCGCCATTGTCCAGGTAAACCAATGACTTGCCATTGACCTGGCGGCTCAGGATCGGGAAATCGGCCCGCACGGCCTCGACATTGAACATCTCATTCCCCCTGTTCGACGACCATAAGGCCCATGACCCATTGGAACAGAAACCCGGCAAAGGCCACGATGCCGGTCACCGTCAGTTGCGGCCCCGGGCCGATCATTGCGGTCACCAGACCGATCAGCAGGACCAGCGGCGAGACCGCGACGAGCGCCCAGAACAATGCGATGCGCGCGCCATACCAGCTGCCACGCCCGCCCGCCGCCATGCCGATCAGCCGCGAGGCGGCGGCCAGCAGGTAAAAGGCCGGGATCATCGCCAAAAGCCCAAGCGCCCGGCCCAGCAATTGCGGCGGCAACGGAATCTCAGGGTCCAGCCGCGCCACCTGCATCGCCGCCGGATACTGCGCGATAAAGGCGATCAGCAGAAAGACGAACAGCAGACTGAAGGCAAAGGCCTCCGACTTGCCGCGCGCCAGATGGCGCCGCACCACGTTGCGCGGGCGGCGCCAGCTTTCGATGATGTCAGAGGTGACTGACATCAGCCATCTTGCCGCGAAAGCCAAGCCTCAAGCCGCAGACGGATTTCGCCCGCGATGCCCTCATCCTCGATCTCGTCGATGGCTTCGGCCAGGAAGGCCAGCACCAAGAGCGATTGCGCCTGCCGCAGCGGCACACCGCGCGAGCGCAGATAGTAAAGTGCCGTGTCGTCAATCGCGCCCGAAGTCGATCCATGCGAGCATTTCACGTCATCGGCGTAGATTTCCAGCTCGGGCTTGGCGAGGAACTGCGCCGCCTCATCCAGCAACAGGCACTGGCTGATTTGATAGCCATCGGTCTTCTGCGCGCCCGGCTTCACCAGGATCTTGCCCTGGAAGACGCCAACCGCGCCATTGCGCAGGACGTTCTTGAACACCTGACGGCTTTCGCACCGCTCGGCCGCATGGGTGATGAAAACGGTGTCGTCATGGTGATAATCACCATTGCCCAGGGCCGCGCCCGCGATATGCGCCATGGCGTCATCACCGGTCAGCTCCAACACTGCCTCATTGCGGGTCATCACGCCATTGGCGGTCAGGGTAAAGCTCTTGAACAGCGATTCCGCGCCAAGACGGGCGAAGATATGGGTCGCCAGACGGCGGTCGTGATCGCGCCCCTGGATGCGGATATGGTGGAAGCGCGCGCCATCGGCGACCTCGACCTCCAGCACCTGGTTGAAGCGGGCCGCACCGGGGCCGCTTTCCAGAAGGGTCAGCTCTGCACCCTCCTCCAGCTTCACACAGTGATGAAGGATTGCATCGGAAGTATCTGATTCTTGCAGATAAACCAGATGGATCGGTTTCGCGACCTGCCCTGTGACCCGGATCAGCACGCCCTCAGTCGCGGCAGCCGTGTTCAGCGCGGCCAGGGGGCGCGCCACCGGGTTCTGCCCGCGGGCCTCCAGCGTGCCGTAAAGCCCCTGCGCCCAATGGATATCCGCCGCCTGGCTCAGAAGCTCGACCCCCGCCGCTACCGGATCATCCGATTGCGCCGGATCGAACACACCATCGACAAAGACCAGCCGGACGCGGTCAATCGCGTCAAACAGCTGGGCCTCGTCGCTGGCATCAAACGGGGCTGCTGCAACCGGCGTCGCTGCGGTCAGCGTGGTCGGATCGGTGTAGCGCCAATATTCATCGCGCTTCGCGGGCAGACCCATGGCCTGCAGCCGCGCCACCGCATCGGCGCGAGCCCCGCCAGACCAGCCGCCCTGCGGCAGATCCAGCCCGGCCAGCCGCGCGACAGCGGCATCAAGTTTCGCCTGCGCGACCGCCATCACTGCACCTCGGCCAGCAGATTGGCATAGCCGTTGTTCTCAACCTCAAGCGCCAGTTCCGGCCCGCCGGTCTTGATGATACGGCCATCGGCCATGATATGCACCACATCGGGTTTGATATGGTCCAGAAGCCGTTGATAATGCGTAATAACCAGGAAAGCGCGGCCTTCGCTGCGCAGGGCGTTCACGCCATCGGCCACCAGCTTCATCGCATCCACGTCAAGACCGGAATCGGTCTCGTCCAGGATGCACATCTTGGGTTCCAGCATGGCCATTTGCAGGATCTCGTTGCGCTTTTTCTCGCCGCCCGAGAAGCCGACATTGACCGGACGCTTCATCATTTCCGCGTCGATCTTCAACGCCTTGGCCTTTTCGCGCACGATCTTCAGGAAATCGCCCGCGGACAGTTCGGCCTCACCGCGCGCCTTGCGCTGTGCGTTCACAGCGGTGCGCAGGAAAGTCATGTTGCCGACGCCCGGGATCTCCACCGGGTATTGGAAGGCCAGAAACAGGCCCGCCGCCGCGCGCTCTTCCGGCTCCATCTCCAGCAGCTCCACGCCATCCAGCGTGGCGGAACCATCAGTGACCTCATAACCGTCACGCCCAGACAGGACATAGCTCAGCGTCGACTTGCCCGAGCCGTTCGGGCCCATGATCGCATGGACCTTGCCCGCCTCGACGGTCAGATCGACGCCCTTCAGGATCACCTTGTCGTCTTCTTCAAGTTTGACGTGCAGGTTTTTGATTTCCAGCATTTTTTCGCCCTTCATTCTTTTGCCCGCACCGGGCGCATAGCTTAGCCGACCGAGCCTTCAAGGCTGATCGCGACGAGGCTCTGCGCCTCCATTGCAAATTCCATCGGCAGGGCTTGCAGCACTTCCTTGCAGAAGCCGTTCACCACCAGCGCCACCGCTTCTTCCTCATCCATCCCGCGCGAGCGGCAATAGAACAGCTGATCGTCATCGACCTTGGAGGTGGTGGCCTCGTGCTCGACGCGGGAAGAATTGTTCTTCACCTCGATATAGGGCACGGTATGCGCCCCGCATTTGTCACCGATCAGCAGGCTGTCACATTGCGTATAGTTCCGCGAATTCAACGCCTTGGGATGCATAGTGACCAAGCCGCGATAGGTGTTCTGCGCGCGGCCCGCACTGATCCCCTTGGAGACGATGCGCGATTTGGTGTTCTTGCCCAGATGCACCATCTTGGTGCCGGTATCGGCCTGTTGCGCATTGTTCGCGATGGCGATCGAATAGAACTCGCCCTGGCTTTCCTCGCCGCGCAGGATGCAGGACGGGTACTTCCAGGTGATCGCCGAGCCGGTCTCGACCTGCGTCCACATCACCTTGGACCGCGCACCCCGGCAATCGGCGCGCTTGGTCACAAAGTTGTAGATGCCGCCCTTGCCGTCTTCATCCCCCGGATACCAGTTCTGGACGGTTGAATACTTCACTTCGGCATCGTCGAGGATCACGATTTCGACCACCGCCGCGTGCAGCTGGTGGGTGTCGCGCTTCGGCGCGGTGCAGCCCTCCAGATAGGAGACGTAAGAGCCCTTTTCGGCCACGATCAGCGTGCGCTCGAACTGCCCGGTATTCTCGGCATTGATGCGGAAATAGGTGCTCAGCTCCATCGGGCAGCGCGTGCCTTCCGGGATATAGACAAAGCTGCCATCGGAGAAGACGGCGCAGTTCAGCGTCGCAAAGAAGTTGTCACTTTGCGGCACGACCGAGCCCAGATATTTCTGCACCAGATCGGGATATTCGCGGATCGCTTCCGAGATCGAGCAGAAGATGACCCCGGCCTTCCTCAGCTCTTCCTTGAAGGTGGTCCCGACCGAAACGCTGTCGAACACCGCATCGACCGCCACCTTGCGCGGCTCGTCGCTGCCTTCAACACCGGCCAGAAGCATCTGTTCTTTCAGCGGAATCCCGAGTTTCTCGTATGTCGCCAGCAGCTTGGGGTCAACTTCGTCCAGGCTTTTGGGCTTGGCATCCATGCTTTTGGGTTTGGCGTAGTAATACTGATCCTGATAGTCGATTTCAGGATAGTTCAGCATCGCCCAACGCGGCTCTTCCATCTTTTGCCAGCGGGCAAAAGCGGCCAGACGCCAGTCCAGCATCCATTGCGGTTCGCCGTTCTTTTCGCTGATGAGGCGCACGATGTCCTCATTTAGACCTTTCGGCGCATATTCCGTCTCGATCTCGGTTTCCCAGCCGTGCTTGTATTTGCCGGCCATGGCCTGCACGGTCTCGATGGTCTCGCGATCCACGCCGTCGCGGACCTCGATCTGGTCTTCGGTTTCCAGCCCCATCTATCCCTCCTTAGGCCCGCGCGCGGGTCTTGCGATATTGTGCGGTCCAGGCATCGGCAAAGCGCAGCACCTGGTCTTCGGTTGTGTCGGGCCCGATGGAGACCCGCAGCGCCGAGGCGGCCGCGATCTCGTCAAAGCCCATGGCGCGCAGAACCCGGCTGGCCCGAACCTTGCCGCTGGAACAGGCAGAACCCGCCGAGACGGCAAAGCCTGCCAGGTCCATCTGCATCACCTGCGTCTCGCCCTTCCAGCCGGGCGTCACGAGGCAAAGCGTGTTGGGCAGCCGCGCGCCACCTTTCCCGACGGAAATAGTCTCATTCGCGGCGGCTGACAATGCTGACTCTAGAATATTTCTAATTTCAGCCACCCGCTCCCAGACACCATCGGCCAGATCGCGCGCGGCGGCCTCGGCGGCGGCGGCGAAACCGGCGATACCGATCAGGTTTTCGGTTCCGGCGCGGCGGCCCATCTCTTGCCCGCCCCCCCTAAGCTGCGCTTGCAAGTCGATGCCGCGTTGCAGGATCAGCGCACCGATTCCCTTTGGCCCGCCCAGCTTATGCGCCGAAACGATCCCCATCCGGCAGCCCAGCCAGTTGAAGGCGAAGGGCAGCTTGCCGAAACCTTGCGTCAGATCGCAGAGCGCCAAGCCTTCCGGCAGGGCCTGCACGATGCCGGTCTCGGAATTGGCATATTGCAGCGCGGTGCAGGCCGGGTCCGCCACCGCCACCTGACCGGCGGCATCGACGCGGAGGTCCGGCGCGCACCAGACGCTGACCGCCTCATGTTCGATATCGCCGCAATGCAGGCCCTGACCGGCAGCCGCCAGCGCTGCCCCTTCGGTCGCGCCAGAGGTGAAGACGATATCCGCGCCGTCCGCGCCAAGGGCGGCCGCGAGCTGGCCGCGCGCCTTTTCCATCAAGGATTTGGCGGCGCGACCTTCGGCATGGACGGAAGACGGATTGCCCACCACATCCATCGCCGCGATCATCGCGGCGCGGGCCTCGGGGCGCAGCGGCGTCGTGGCGTTCCAGTCGAGATAGACGCGCGGGGCCATCACAGCACCGGCAGCTTGGCCGGATCAAACCCGGTGCCGGGCAGCAGCTCCACCCCGGCCTTGGACATGCGCACCTCGACCCCGGCAGCGGTCAGTTCAGACTTCATCCGATCAACACCAGAGAAGTCCTTGCTTTGCATCGCATTCTCGCGAAGCGCCGCAAGTGCTGCTGCGTGCGCCGACAGATCCACCGTGACCTCGGCCCAAGCCCCAAGCGCGGGCTCCAGCAACCCGATCAGCTGGGCCGAGGCCAAAAGGCCCGCGGCGTCACCCGCCGCAGCCAGTCGGTGCAGTTCCGCCAAAGCGCCCGCCGTGTTCACATCCTGCGACAGCGCGGCCACCACCGCGTCCGACACCGCGCCGGGGGTCACCCCCTTGGTCAGCGCCCGCCATTTGCGTAAAGCTGCCTCGGCCTGCTGGGCCTTCTCATGCGTCCAGTCCATCGGTTTGGCGTAATGCGTGCCGAGATAGACCATGCGGATCACCTCGCCCGGATAGCCCTGATCCAGCAGGTCGCGCACGGTGAAGAAATTGCCCAAGGATTTGGACATCTTCTTGCCCTCGACCTGTAGCATCTCGTTATGCATCCAGATATTGGCGAACGCGCCAGAAGGGTTGGCGCAGCAGCTTTGCGCGATCTCGTTTTCATGATGCGGGAATTGCAGGTCGATCCCGCCGCCATGAATGTCGAAGGTCTCGCCCAGAAGCGCCTTGCTCATGGCCGAGCATTCGATATGCCAGCCCGGACGCCCACGACCCCAAGGGCTGTCCCAGCCCGGCAGATCATCGGTCGACGGCTTCCACAGCACGAAATCCATCGGATCGCGCTTATAGGGCGCAACCTCGACCCGGGCGCCCGCGATCATGTCATCGACCGAGCGCCCCGACAGTTTGCCATAGCCCGGAAAGCTGCGCACATCGAACAGCACATGGCCTTCGGCGGCATAGGCATGGCCGCGGGCAATCAGCGCCTCGATCATCGCAATCATCGGCGGGATATATTCGGTCGCGCGCGGCTCATGCGTGGGGCGCAGCGCGCCAAGCGCATCCATATCCGCGTGATACCAGCCGATGGTTTCATCGGTGATGTCGCGGATCGGGCGGCCGGTTTCGGCGGCCTTGGCGTTGATCTTGTCATCCACGTCGGTGAAATTGCGCACATAGGTAACGTGATCGTCACCGTAAGTATGGCGCAACAGCCGGAACAGCGTGTCGAACACCACGACAGGCCGGGCATTGCCGATATGGGCGCGGTCATAGACGGTCGGGCCGCAGACATAGATGCGGACCTTGCCGGGTTGCAGCGGCTGCAACACCTCTTCGCGGCGGGTCCTTGTGTTCCACAGCCTGATCATCGCGGGCCTCCTCGGTCACTCCGGGCTGCCGGATAGCGGTTTCGCGCGACTTTGGGAAGCCTCAGGCCTTCTCGGCCAGATCCAGCCATTCCTCTTCGGCGGCCTCCAGCGCGGATTGGCGCTCAGCCATCATCTCGGTCGCCTTGCGGAACTTCACCGGATCCTTGGAAAATAGGTCCGGGTCGGCCAGCAACTCGCCCAGTTTGGCAATCTCGCGCTCCAGCTTGGCAATCACCTCGGGCAGCGCATCAAGGCGCTTGCGTTCGGTGAAGGACAGGCCATCCGGCTTTTTCGCGGCGGGTGCCGCAGGCGTCGAGACAGGCTTTGCCGCCGGTTTGGCCGCAGGCACCTCGGCCTCGACCGCGCCGCGCTGCGCCTGATAATCGCTCCAGCCGCCGGCATAGACGGTGGCCCGACCCTGACCTTCCAGCGCGATGGTGGTGGTCGCCACGCGGTCGATGAAATCGCGATCATGGCTGACCAGCAGCACCGTGCCGTCATATTCGCCAAGGATATCCTGCAACAGATCCAGCGTTTCCACATCCAGATCGTTGGTCGGTTCGTCCAGAATCAGCAGGTTTGACGGCTGCGCCATCAGCTTGGCCAGCAGAAGCCGGGCCTTTTCCCCACCCGACAGCGATTTGACCGGCGCGCGGGCCTGCAATTCGTTGAACAGAAAGTCCTTGAGGTAAGCCACCACATGTTTCGGCGTGCCCCGCACCATGACCTGATCGGAGGCACCAGAAACCGACATCAGCGGATCGCCGGTCAGGTTTTCCCAAAGGCTGGCCTCGGGGTCCAGACGCGCGCGGCTTTGGTCGAAAACCGCGATTTCCAGATTGGTGCCAAGACTGACCTCACCGGCATCGGGGGCCTCTTGCCCGATCAGCATCTTCAAGAGCGTGGTCTTGCCAATGCCGTTCGGGCCGACAAAGGCCACGCGATCGCCCCGCAGCACGCGGATATCGAAATCCCGGATGATCGCCTTGTCGCCGTAGGATTTGGTCAACCCCTTGGCGTCGATCACCTTCTTGCCCGAGGTGGTGCCGCTGTCGAGTTCCAGCGCCGCCGTGCCCTGTCGGCGGATCATCGATGACCGCTGTTCACGCAGATCCTGCAAGGCGCGCACCCGGCCCATGTTGCGTTTGCGCCGGGCCGAAATGCCCTCGACCGCCCATTTCGCCTCATGCTTGATCTTGCGATCCAGCTTGTGACGGGCCTCGTCTTCCTCGGCCCAGATCTGCTCGCGCCATTCCTCGAACCCGTCAAACCCCTGCTCACGGCGCCGCACCTCGGCGCGATCCACCCAGAGCGTGGCGCGCGTCAGCGCGCGCAGGAAGGCGCGGTCATGGCTGATCAGCACGAAGGCGGTGCGGGTTTCGGCCAGCTCGCGCTCCAGCCACTGGATCGCCTGAATGTCCAGATGGTTGGTCGGCTCGTCCAGCAGCATCAATTCCGGTGCCTCGGCCATCAGCTTGGCCAGGGCGGCGCGGCGGCGCTCCCCGCCCGAGGCCGAGGCGACCGGGGTTTCCGGATCGAACTTCAGGCCTTCGGCCACGACCGAGACCTTATAGGCCTCGTCCTCCGGCAGACCGGAGGCCGCGTAATCCCCCAGCGTGGCGAAGCCCGAAAGATCGGGGTCCTGTTCCATATAGCCGACCGTCACACCGGGCGGCACCACGCGGTTGCCGACATCGGCTTCGGTCAGCCCCGCCATGATCTTCATCAGGGTGGATTTGCCCGATCCGTTGCGCCCCACCAGCGCCACCCGGTCGCCAGGCTGAACCACGAGGTCGAGCCCCTCGAACAAGGGATTGCCACCAAAGGTGAGCGAGATGCCGGAAAGCTGAAGAAGGGGTGCGCGTGCCATGGCAGCGAGGTAGCGATGCCCAAGCGCAAGGTCAAGGCGGGCTGGATAAACCCAGGCGGACTGCGTCAGGCCCAATTCAAGACTTTGCCACCGCGCGGAACAGCCCCTGCCGCGCGGGGGGAATTGTCGCGATCTCTACCGCCGTAAAGACATGCAGCGTGTCCATCGCCCGGTCGATCACCGCGTGATCGGAGACCCAGCCGCCGATGCCGAGATAAAGCCGCAGCAGCGGCGGCAGCGCGGCCAGGGCCTGACGCCGGTCTGCCGCCCCTTCGGGCAGGTCCAGCACCTCGGCCGCGCGGCGATCGGGGCGCCAACGCTGCGGCCCCAGATGGCCCGCACGCAGATGCCGCAACGCGGTATCGTGACCCGCGGGCTCTGCCCCCGCGAAAGAGGCACAGCCAAACAGCAGCGCGATGTCATAGCCATCCACCAGCCGCGCCATCGCGCCAAAGGCCAGCCGCAACAGATCAGGGTCAGGCAGGCCGGGGCGCGCGCAAAACCGCCCCAGTTCCAGGCAGCGCCCCGGATAGGCCGCAAGCCGCGTCAGATCGTAAAACTGCGCTGAATAGCTTTGCCCGATCTCGGAAGCCGGGCACGCAAGCAGCCGATAACAGGCCAGAAGCGCCCCGGTCTCATCCTCGATCAGCATATGGCCGCAGATCGAATCGAAGCCATCGGTATCCAGCCCCGGCCGTCCAAAGAAGGCTTCATGCCGCAGGGCCTGCGCCCGCGCGATGTCGGCATCCGACCGGGCCAGCCGGGCGCAGAGACGGCCCTTCCGCAACGGCTCCATTCGGATCTCGCGCAAGCTGGCCTCCTGCCCCGGTCCAGGGTTTCGCCGGTCGCGTCAGTCGACCAGCTGATCCGCCCGCAGACGTCCGATCGAGCTGAAGATCTGCCGCAGGAAGCTGACGCCCTTGATATTGCTGTCGGTCACACGGCGCGACAGCGGCACGATCTGGCCGCGTTCCAGCCCGAAACGCTCGACATTGCTGACAGTGCCGCCCTGCGAGAAGGTGATCGCCACGACCTGACGGTCGATCTCTTGCGGCTCGCGCGCACCATAGTGCTTCCAGCGGCTTTGCACATAGAACCAGCCGATATCATTGAGCAGACCCGAGGCCGAAGGACGGCCGATCTTTTCGGCCACCGCCTCGCGGGTGTCACCAATGGAGACCAGCGCCATCTCCTGATCCGAAGGGATATAGCCGTGATTCCGGTAGGTCGGGGCACAGGCCACCAGCGTCACCATCAGCAGGCCAGCGGCGAGCCAAGGGGCAACCCGCCGTCCGTTCCGCACATCGCGTGCCTCAGCCATGATCGCTCCCGTTCATTGCCGGAGCAGGGCCTTGCCAAGGCAAACGCCGCCGCCTATCCCGGTATCTCGTCTCAACTGCCCAAGCACAAGGGCTCAGGCTCCGGCTTACAGCAAGGTCGGGCCATTGTTCAAGGAAGGAACGCACGGCCCCGCCGGCCTCTGCCACCCTCCTGCCACCCGTGATGAGGAGATCCGCATGTCGGACGCTGCCGCAGACCAGCCCTTCAGCCAGCCGCTGCGCATCGCGGCCCTTGCCGCCCGCAAACCCACCCGCTTTCGCCTTGAATCCGATGAGGCGCAACGCGCGGCCATCGCACAGGACCTCGGGCTGACCGCACTGCATCGCCTGTCCTTCAAGGGTGAATTGCGCCCGCTGCGCAGCCGCGACTGGGAACTGGTCGGCGATCTTTTGGCCGAGGTGGAACAGCCCTGTTCGGTCACGCTGGTGTCGGTGCGCACCGCCATCAGCGAAAAGGTGGAGCGGCGCTATCTTGCCGATATGCCAGACCCCGAGGGCGACGAGATCGAAATGCCCGAAGATGACAGCGAGGAACCCCTGCCCGCCGTGGTCGATCCCGGTGCGGTGGCGATCGAGGCGCTGTCGCTCTCCATTCCGGCCTATCCGCGCGCGCCGCAGGCCGAACTCGGCGAGGCGGTCTATACCGGAAAAGGGGTGGCTCCGCTGCGCGATGAGGATCTGCGGCCGTTTTCCGGCCTTGCGAGCCTTGCACAGAAACTGGAATCGGGGCAGAAGGACGACGGTTGAGCGCATCAAGGCAATCGGCCTGCGGGGCATGAGCAATAAAAGGCTTGCACCCCACAGGAATCCGTCTATGTTCCGCGCCTCACAAACACGGTGAAATCAACGGGCTCCGCATGGGCGGTGTTTCAAGTTTCACGAAAGAAAACAGGGGCTTGCCCCCTCCTACCCCGAGGTTGAGACATGGCCGTCCCTCAGAACCGAGTCACCCGTTCGCGTCGCAATATGCGCCGTTCGCATGACGCTCTCGTTGCCGGCAACCCGGCAGAATGCTCCAACTGTGGCGAACTGAAGCGCCCGCACCACGTTTGCGGCGCCTGCGGCCACTATGACTCGCGCGAAGTTGTCGCCGTGAGCAAGGAAGTCGACGTGGACGAGGACGCGGCGTAAGCCGCGCTCCCCTGCCGACTGGCCGCCAATGTCGAACGGAACCCAAATTCCGCAAGAGGGCGCGCCGCGCACAGTCATTTCACTGGACGCCATGGGCGGGGATCAGGGGCCGGCAGCGGTTGTTGCCGGTCTTGTTGATTCTGCGCGCGCCGATTTCGGGCTGGATTACATCCTGCATGGGGATGAGGCTGTGCTTGCACCGCTGCTGGCCCCGCATTCCGATCTTGCCCCCCGCATCACGCTGCGCCATGCGCCGCGCGTGGTGACCATGCATGACAAGCCCAGCCAGGTGATGCGCCATGGCGACGGCACATCGATGTGGTCCTGCATCGACAGTGTGAAGAATGGCGAGGCCACGGTCGCGGTCAGCTGCGGCAATACTGGTGCCCTTATGGCGGTCAGCATGATCCGCCTGCGCAAGATTGCGGGCGTGAACCGCCCCGCCATTGCCTGTCTCTGGCCCTCGCGCAATCCGGGTGGCTTCAATGTCATGCTCGATGTCGGGGCCGATATCCGCGCCGAGGCCGAAGACCTGTTGCAATATGCCACCATGGGCGCGGCCTATGCCCGCAATGGTCTGCACCTGAAGCGCCCGCGCGTCGGGTTGCTGAATGTCGGCACCGAAGAGCACAAGGGCCGGGCCGAGCTGAAAGTGGCGCATGACCGCATGGTTCTGGCGCAGGACGCAGCGGGCTTTGAGTTTGTGGGCTTTGTAGAAGGGGGCGATATCCCTTCATCGCGGGTTGATGTCATCGTGACCGATGGCTTTACCGGCAATATTGCCCTGAAGACCGGCGAAGGCACCGCCAAGCTGATGGCCGAGTTCATGCGACAGGTCTTCACTGGCGGCATCCTGTCGAAACTTGCGGCGCTGTTGCTGATGCGATCGCTGAAACGGCTCAGCAGCCGGATGGACCCGCGCCGCATCAATGGCGGGGTGTTCCTTGGCCTGAATGGCACGGTGGTGAAAAGCCATGGCTCGGCCGACGCGACCGGGGTCGCCGCCGCGATCCGGCTGGCAGCCCAACTGGCGCGGTCGGGCTTCAATGACCGGCTGGCCGCCCGGCTTGCATCCGCGGAAGCCGCGGGGCAGGATGGCTCCGAGCAGAAAAACGGTGAGCAAAAATGACACTTCGTGCCGTCGTCAGGGGGGTAGGCCACTACCTGCCGGAACGGGTTGTCCCGAATTCCGAATTCGAATCGATGATCGACACTTCGGACGAATGGATCCGGTCGCGCTCCGGCATCGAGCGACGTCATTTCGTGGCCGAGGGGCAGACCACCTCGGATCTGGGCACCCGTGCGGCGCAAGCGGCGCTGGCCCAGGCGGGTCTGTCCGCCGAAGATGTGGACGCGCTGATCGTTGCGACCTCGACCGCCGATCTGACCTTTCCCTCTGCCGCCACGATGATTCAGGCGCGTCTTGGCATGACCAAGGGCTTTGCCTTTGACGTGCAGGCGGTCTGTGCCGGTTTTGTCTTCGCACTGGCCAATGCCAATGCGCTGATCGTCTCGGGTCAGGCCAAGCGCGTGCTGGTGATCGGTGCCGAGACCTTCTCGCGGCTGATGGACTGGACCGACCGGGGCACCTGCGTGCTGTTCGGTGATGGTGCCGGTGCGCTGGTGCTGGAGGCCCAGGATGGCGCGGGCACCGCAGCCGATCGCGGGATCCTGTCGACCGATCTGAATTCGGATGGCCGGCAGCGCGACATTCTTTATGTCGATGGCGGCGTCTCCACCGGCAAGACCGGGCATCTGCGGATGCAGGGCAAGGAAGTATTCCGCCATGCCGTTGAAAAACTTGCAGAAACCGCCCATACTGCCTTGGAAAAGGCTGGCCTGACCAGCGAGGATGTGGACTGGATCGTGCCGCATCAGGCCAATATCCGCATCATCGAAGGCACCGCAAAACGGATGCAGGTGCCAATGGATCGGGTCGTGGTGACGGTGCAGGATCACGGCAATACCTCGGCCGCATCGATCCCGCTGGCGCTGTCTGTCGGCGTGGAGCGCGGCCAGATCAAGCAGGGCGATCTGATCGTCACCGAGGCGATTGGCGGCGGCCTCGCCTGGGGCTCGGTGGTGCTGCGCTGGTAAGCGTTTCGGCCTTGCGGACAATCCCGGCAATGCCTGCGCAATATGCGCTGGATGCGTGCTGCAAAACGTCCTGCAAGTGGTTGATATTGACTCGAAAACCCATTGCCCCCAATCTGATGGCAAAACCCCGGGGGGAATGATGAGTGAAAAGACCCTGACCCGTATGGACCTGAGCGAAGCGGTATTCCGCGAGGTCGGTCTGTCGCGCAACGAATCCGCCGATCTGGTGGAATCGGTTCTGCAACACGTCTCGGATGCGCTTGTCGCTGGCGAGACGGTAAAGATCTCGTCTTTCGGCACGTTTTCGGTGCGTGACAAATCGGCCCGCGTCGGGCGCAACCCGAAAACAGGCGACGAGGTTCCGATCAGCCCGCGCCGCGTGCTGACCTTCCGCCCCTCTCATCTGATGAAGGACCGGGTTGCCAGCGGCAACAAGGGCTGACATCTGACATGGATAAGTCTCCGGACGCGTTCCGAACCATCAGCGAGGTTGCCGAGCTTCTGGAGACCCCGGCCCATGTGCTGCGCTTTTGGGAAAGCCGCTTTCCGCAGATCAAGCCGGTGAAACGTGCGGGCGGGCGGCGCTATTACCGACCGACCGATGTGGCGCTGCTGACCGGCATCCGCAAATTGCTGCATGAGGACGGGCTGACCATCCGGGGCGTGCAGAAGATCCTGCGCGATCATGGCGTGCGGCATGTTGCGGGTCTTGGCGGCGGCGATGCCGATCCCGATCTGGATCCGTTGATCGCCGCGATTGACCTGCCCGCGCAGGTGATTTCCGACCCGGAAAAGGTGGTGGCATTGACGGATTGGCGCAGCGCCGTCGAGACCGGCGAGACGCCTGCAGCCCTGCGTGAAGCATTGCGGCCAGCATTGCAGCCCAAGGATGGGGCCGAGGTGCCGGAAGAGGATGCCACGACGCCAGAGGATGGGTGGGCGAAGCCAGAGCTTGCCGACGAAGCGCGCCCCCAGAAACGCGAGCTGCCGGAACCGGACAGGCCCAAGGCGCGCCCCCGCGAGGCCGAGCGGCAGTGGTCGCTGTTCTCGCCTGACGAGATGCCGTTGCCCGATGCGCCGCGCGATGCCGTTGCGGTGCATCATGAAAGTGTCGCTGCCCCTGTGCCCGTAAATGAGGTCGCCGTGACCGAAGCCGCTATGCCCGAAGATGCAGATCTGTCCGCATTGGACGGGATGGAAGTGGCAGAGCGTTCACCCGACGTCTTGCCCCCCGACGATCTGGCAGAAGCGACCACATTTGAGGAAGCCGTATCTGAGGAGCCGGCATTTGAGGAGGAGGCGGCACCGACAGAAGTTGCCGGGCCTGCTGCGGATATGACCGATGACAGGGATGGCGCGTCGATGGCCGTCGCTGAAGCGACAGGCGCCGAAGCAGACGCAGATCGGCCCCCTGCCACGGACGCCGCAGATGAGGCATCCGCAGAGGCAGGACCCAGCGAACTCGGTGCGGATATCTCGCGGCCGTCCACCGCCGGTGCTGATGCAAGCGCCGACTCAGCCGAACCCGGATATGACGGCCCTGCCCTGATGGCTGAGGCTGAGGCTGAGGCTGAGGCTGAGGCTGAGGCTGAGGCTGAGGCTGAGGCTGAGGCTGAGGCTGAGGCTGAGGCTGAGGCTGAGGCTGA
>NZ_WCHR01000001.1 GCF_008973825.1 Gemmobacter serpentinus
CTGTGAGGCTGTGAGGCTGTGAGGCTGTGAGGCTGTGAGGCTGTGAGGCTGTGAGGCTGTGAGGCTGTGAGGCTGTGAGGCTGTGAGGCTGTGAGGGCCGCATATCACGACAAGATGCAAACCCTTTTTTACCGCGCATCGGGCGCAGAAGCCCCGCAGCGTCAAGCCGCGAACGCGCAGCTTCGCAGAAGCGGCCGGGGAATCACCCGTTCCGCGCCGCCCTTCGACCAAATCCTCGCCGCCCGATTATCGACCGCCTCATACATGCTTCACCCACAGGAACCCGCAGCTATCTGTGGATAACCGATGGGACTCCGGAGCCCTGATTTCCTAGCCTTTCCTGCAAGATAGGCCCGCCCCCATCGGCGGCCACAGCAGGGAATGGACAGGCCAAATGCAGCTTGTGATCGGTGCCAGACATATCACGCCGCACACCATCCGCCGCATTGCGGGTGGGGTGGAGGCGGTGCTGAAAGGCGACGCGCTGCGCGCCTTGCTTGACAGTGCCTTTCACGGACGCGGCACGATCGAGATCCTTGGTGGCGATCTGGACCGGCGCCGGGTCGAAGTGACCGGAATCGAGATGCGCGGCAATGACACCCGCGTCACCCTGATCTGTCAGGGTGCGGCGGCGGCGCTGCATTGAGATCAAGGTTGCAGGGGCGTCAGCCTTGCTCTTGCAACGGGCCCGCCATTGCAGCGGGCCCTCTTCCTCCTGTGATTTTTGAGTGGCGAGTTCTTCCTGCGGCCCCTCTCATCCCGCCCGACCTCTCTTGAAATGGGCCAACTCTAGCAGGCTGCTGAAAAAGTATTTTAGAGCCGATGCTCGGCGGAAACCTTCCCGAAACGGGCGGAAATCAGTGTGAAAACCTCCCCTTTGGGGACGAACCTGAGCTGTCTTACCGCTTTCGAGCACCAATCCCGGCCTTCGTCCGACTTTTGCAAGACCCTGCTAGGGTCGGCGCTGATCTGAACTCTGGCCCGCCATGAGGTCTTTGCACCACAATCCGGCCCGCCCGGCGGTCAAGGTTGCGGTGGCTCGGGCGCAAGGCTTTGCCGCGCCAGGGCTGCAATCAGATCGGTGCGGGTGACAATGCCGGTGATGCGCGCGCCCTCCAGCACTGGCACTGCATCGCAAGGCCCATCGGCCAGGAGCGGCAGCAGGCTCGATACCGGACTTTGCGGCGTGACCCAGGGCAGATCGGTCATCATCACATCGCCCGCCACATCGGGCACCCTCCGCCCGCCGATCAGCCCGGCCATAGCCGCCCCGACGCCCGGCCTTGAGCGGAAGGCATGGTCGCGCGCCCCCCGGATCAGTTGCAACTGGAAGATCACCCCCAGAAAGCGGTCCCCCTCGGCCACCACTGGCAGCGAGGTAAAACCGTGGCGACGAAACTGATCGGCCACCTGATCCAGCGGGGTCTGCGGCCCCACCGTCACCAGATCGCGCGACATGATATCCCGGGCCAGCAGCGGCCCGGTGCGATGGCCCGCCGCCTGCACTTCGGCCGCCGCGATCAATCGGGCGAGATCCTCGACCCCAAGGTTCAAAGACTGGCGATAGCGGCCGAGAATATCGGTCAGTTCGGCCTCGCTCAGCCCCAGCCGCTCTGCCGGGGCGGGATCGGCGGTGCCGTGACTGCCCGGGGCCTCGAACTGGCGGAACGGGTAATGCCGCCCCGTCAGCCGGGCATAGAGCACCGCGACCAGCACAAGCGCGGCGGTGCCAAGCGCCACCGGCAGCAGCGCAAACCAAAAGCCCGCCTCCTGCGCGATCGCGGGGTTCAGCGCCACGGTCATCGCGACCGCCCCGCCCGGCGGATGCAGCGCGCGGGCAAGGATCATCGCGATAATGGCAAGCCCGACCGCCAGCGGAACCAGCCCGCCCCAGCTCGGCCATGCAAGGCAGGCCGCCACCGCCACCAGCGCCGAGACGCTATTGCCGATCACCGCCGACCAGGGCTGCGCCAGGGGGCTTGCAGGCACCGCAAAGATCAGGACAGAGGTCGCCCCGAAGGGCGCGATCAGATAGAGCCCGGTCCCCGGATCAAGCCGCGCCAGATGGATCACCAGCGCCGCCGCCCCCATCCCCAGCAACGCCCCGCCCCCGGCGCGCAACGATTCGCGCCATGATCCCGCAGGGATCGCAGGGCCGAACGCGCGCAGGATCCGTCTTGTCGATGAAATCATGGCCCCGCCCCTGCAGCCCGTTGCAGCTGCAGAGATACCCCCCGCAGCCATGGTGGGGCAAGCGCAGACACCGTGCCCGCCCTGCAGCCGCGCCACCCGCCGCCGGATCTGCTGACACGGCCATTTAGCGACCGGGCCGCCCCGCGGCTTCAGACCGCGACGTCCCAACGCATCGTCCGGTTGCACATTCCGGTTGCGCGTTTGGGTTGGGCTTTTGGTCACGCCTCCCGGTCGCACATCCAGACAGATCGTTCTGGCCGCGCATCAAGACAGATCGCGGAAATTGTGCCGGTGACAAGATCATCATGGCCCGTGCCCGGCCAAGGTTCTAGGCAAGGATCATGAGCAATCCGAACCAAACCACCGACTCTCCCCGCGGCCTGGCCTTTGCCCTTGGTGCCTATACGCTTTGGGGTTTCTTGCCGCTTTACATGAAGGCACTGGCCCATGTGCCGACATTGGAGGTTCTGGCCCATCGCGTCTTGTGGTCGGTGCCGGTCGCCGGGCTGATCCTGATCTGGCTGGGCCGCACCGATGATCTGAAGGTCGCCCTGCGCAGCCCGCGCATGTTGGCCATGGCCGCGCTGACCGCGGGTCTGGTCGGGGTGAACTGGGGCATCTATGTCTGGGCGGTGCAGCATGGCCATGCGCTGGATGCCGCACTTGGCTATTACATCAACCCGCTGGTCTCGATCATGCTGGGCGCGGTGGTGCTGCGCGAGCCGCTGAACCGCCTGCAGATCATTGCCATCGCTTTTGCCGCCATCGCTGTCGCCGTCCTGACATGGGAAGCCGGGCGGCTTCCGCTGCTGGCGCTTGGCATGACGATGAGCTGGGCCGCCTATGCCTTCTTCAAGAAACAGCTCCCCATCGGCCCCAATCAGGGCTTCATGCTGGAGGTGCTGATCCTCAGCCCGCTTGCGCTGATCTATCTGGCCTGGGCGACGGCACAGGGCGGCATCACCTTTCTGGACGGCAGCTGGGGCGACATGGCGCTGCTCGCAGGCACCGGGCTGGTCACGGCGATTCCGCTGATCCTTTATGCCAACGGGGCCAAACTGTTGCGGCTGTCGACCATTGCGATCCTGCAATATGTCTCGCCGACGCTGATCTTTCTGGTGGCGGTCTTCGTCTTCCACGAGCCCTTCAGCCAGGCCAAGATGGTGGCCTTCCCGCTGATCTGGGCCGC
This sequence comes from Gemmobacter serpentinus, assembly GCF_008973825.1. Lineage (GTDB taxonomy): Bacteria > Pseudomonadota > Alphaproteobacteria > Rhodobacterales > Rhodobacteraceae > Gemmobacter > Gemmobacter serpentinus. Next base: position 3,383 of record NZ_WCHR01000001.1, read on the forward strand.
ATTGGTGATCTATACCGCCGGGATGATCCGCCGCCCCAAGACGTGAGCCATCACAAAATCCAAAGGCGTGTTCACCCAACAGGCCCAAAGGCCTGACGCGCCAGACGGCACGGCGATAAAAAATGGGGCGATGAAAAAGGGGGCCATGCGGCCCCTTTTGGCTGTGCAGGTCGCAGCCCGGATCAGTCCAGCGTCACCAGCGCGTGGCGCTTCTTGCCGGCGGTCAGCTTCAGGGGCGTCTCGAAATCCGCCGCATGGAACTTGTGACCCGCATCCAGCACAGGATCGTCGTTGACCCGCGCGCCGCCTTCCAGGATCAGGCGCTTGGCCTCCTTGCCAGACGGGGCAAGGCCGGTGCGCACGAAAAGCTGCGCTGCCGTGATGCCCTCGGCCACATCGGCAACCGACAGGGTGACGGTCGGCAGATCAGCCCCGATCCCGCCCTTCTCGAACACTTCGCGCGCGGTGGCCTCTGCTGCGGCGGCGGCCTCTGCCCCGTGCAGCAGCGTCGTCACTGCATTGGCAAGGATGATCTTCGCGCCGTTGATCTCGGATCCGGCCAGCGCGCCCAGACGGTCGCATTCCTCCACCGGCAATTCGGTGTAGAACTTCAGGAAGCGCCCGACATCGGCGTCGGTGGTGTTGCGCCAGAACTGCCAGAACTCATAGGGGCTGAGCAGATCACCGCTAAGCCAGACCGCGCCCGAGGCCGATTTGCCCATCTTCTTGCCGTCCGAGGTGGTCAGCAATTCCGAGGTCAGACCGAAGATTTGCTGGTCGATCACCCGGCGGGTCAGGTCGATCCCGTTGACGATGTTGCCCCATTGATCGCTGCCGCCCATCTGCAACAGACAGCCATAACGGCGATGGATCTCCAGAAAGTCATAGGCCTGCAGGATCATGTAGTTGAATTCGAGGAAGGACAGGCTCTGTTCCCGATCCAGCCGCGATTTCACCGATTCAAAGGACAGCATCCGGTTGACGCTGAAATGCCGTCCGATATCGCGCAGGAATTCCAGGTAGTTCAGATTGTCCAGCCATTCGGCATTGTTCAGCATGATCGCGCCTGCAGGCGCATCCGAGTAATCAAGGTAGCGGGCAAAGACCCGCTGCATCCCCGCGATATTCTCGTTGATCTTCTCGGGCGTCAGCAGCGGCCGTTCCTCGCTGCGGAAAGACGGGTCACCCACCTTGGTGGTGCCACCGCCCATCAGGGTGATCGGCTTGTGCCCGGTCTTTTGCAGCCAGCGCAACATCATGATGTTGAGCAAATGCCCGACATGGAGCGAGGCTGCCGTCGCATCATAGCCGATATAGGCAGGTACCACGCCTTTGACCAAAGCGTCATCCAGCGCCTGATAATCGGTGCAGTCGGCCACATAGCCGCGCTCGAACATCACGCGCATGAAGTCGGATTTCGGGTGGTAGGTCATGTCTCTCTCGTGCATTTATGACGCAACCGTCCGTATAACGGGGCGAGGGCAGAAGCGAAAGTGCTTTGGGGGTATCATGTTGAAAGCCGGGCCGGTCTGGGCTTTGGGGGCAATGTCGGGCACCTCGCTGGACGGGGTGGATGCGGCGCTTGTGCTGACCGATGGCGAACGGATCGTCGATTTCGGCGAAACCGGCTATCGCCCCTATGACGCGGACGAACGCGCGATCCTGCGCGCGGCGCTTGGGCTTTGGCCCGGCGCACCCGAGGTCGATCCGGCAGCCGAGGTTGTGGAGACCGCACATGCCGAATTGCTGAGCCAGTTCGGATCGGCGGCGCTGATCGGCTTTCACGGCCAGACGCTGGCCCATGATCCGCGCGGGCGCGGCACGCATCAGGCGGGCGACGGCAGCGTGCTGGCCGAGGTGCTGGGGGTGCCGGTGGTCTGGGATTTCCGCAGCGCCGATGTGGCGCTTGGCGGACAGGGCGCGCCGCTTGCGCCCTATTTCCATTTTGCCCTGGCCAGGCATATCGGCGCGACCGAGCCGCTGGCCTTTCTGAACCTTGGCGGCGTCGGCAATATCACATGGATCGACCCGACCCTGCCGGGGCCGGAGGCCGAGGGCGCGGTGCTGGCCTTTGACACTGGCCCGGCCAATGCCCCGATCAACGATCTGATGCAGGCCCGGCGCGGGCTGGACCAGGATGCAAGCGGCGCACTGGCTGCCAGCGGTCAGTGGAACACGCAAGTTCTGCAAGGCTTTCTGGCGCAGGGCTGGTTTCTGAAGATCCCGCCCAAATCGCTGGATCGCAACGATTTCCATGATCTTTTGGCGGCGGTGGCCGATCTGCCCGATGCCGATGCCTGCGCGACCCTGACCCGCGCGGCGGCCGAGGCCGTGGCGCGCGGCGCTGACCATTTCCCCCGTCCGGTCAGCCGCCTTCTGGTCGGTGGCGGCGGTCGGCACAATGTCACGCTGATGGCCCATCTGGCAGAGTTGATGCCCTGTCCGGTGGAGCCGGTCGAGGCCGTGGGGCTGAATGGTGACATGCTGGAGGCGCAGGCCTTCGCCTATCTGGCGGTGCGGGTGGCGCGCGGCCTGCCGACCTCGGGCCCCGGCACAACCGGCGTCATGGCACAGGTCGGCGGCGGGCAGATCAGCCGCCCCGGCGCATGACGCCTGCAACGCGGCCCGCCTTGCCGTTGAGACGCTGAGACGCTGAGACGCTGAGACGCTGAGACGCTGAGACGCTGAGACGCTGAGACGCTGAGACGCTGAGACGCTGAGACGCTGAGACGC
>NZ_WCHR01000020.1 GCF_008973825.1 Gemmobacter serpentinus
GGTCAGTCGCCCGCGCCGTGGTGACCGCCGTGCCGTTCTCCGCCACCCGGATCGCCGCCGCAGCCCCACCGCCATTCGAGGTGATGACCGGGGCCTCGTTCACATCGCTGACGCGGATCTGCAGCGCCTGGCTGTCGCTGAGATCGCCATCGCTGACCGAGACCACAACATCATAGACATTGTTGCGCCCCGCATCCTTCGGGGCCTCATGGTCGGGGGCGGATTTGAAGGCAAGCCGCCCGCTGCGTGCGTCGATGGTGAACAGGGCCGCATCCGCGCCGCCCGAAATCGTGTAGGTCAGCGTGGTATCGGCATCGGCATCCGTCGCCGTGACCGTGGTCACGGCCCGCTGGTTCTCGGCCACCGTGATGGCCGCCGTGGCCCCCCCACCATTGGAGGTGATGACCGGGGCATTGTTCACAACCGCACCCAGCACCACCTCGCGATCGGCAAAGCGCAGCACCTCGACATCGCGCAGCGTGTCGCTGCCATCGCCATTGCTGCGGCTATCCGTCACCGTCCAGCTGCCATCGTCATTCTCGGTCACGCCATAGGCGCTGGCATTGCCGGCAAAGACCACGGTATCAATGCCCGCGCCGCCATCCAGGCTGTCATCGCCACCGCCGCCTCTGATGGTGTCGTTGAACACCGTGCCGGTATAGGTGTCGTCACCCGCCGAGCCGATGAAGTTCTGTGCGTAACCTGCCAGCAGCGCCTTCACGAATTCGATGTCGGAGGGCGTGCTGCTATTGCCGTTCATGAAGGTCTGCGCCAGCAGCTGGGCTTCCCCGAAGATGCGGTTCAGCAGGCCGGAATCATTGCTGATATCCAGACCCGAGATCGTCACCTCGGCATCATCCACCTGATAGGGATTGGCGCTTTCGCCGTTGTTCTTGCCAAAGACGATGCTGTTGATGATGCCCGACACAATATGGGCATCCTCACCGCTGATCGGATCGACCCAGTTATAGACCAGATCCGAGCCATGCAGCGCCATACGCCAGCCCCCCACCACCTGTTCCAGCGCAAAGAGGAAGGCGCTGGAGGGGTTGGAGGGCGTCCAGCCGCTGCCCACGGGCGAGAAGTCCGGCAAGCCGCCAACCGCGATATCGTATTTGTCCTGCAGATAGGTATTCCAGTTGATGCCGCCATGTTCGGCCGCCAGCAGCGTGGCCGCATCGATGGTGATCGCACCGCGCGCGGTATCGCCGGCCTCTGCCGCGTCGGTCACATGCAGATGGAAGGTTTTCTCATGCGAGACGCCGTTGGCATCGCTGGCCCTCAGCGTGACCGCGTAAAGGTCCTGGGTCTCGTAATCCAGCGTGCCGTTCAGCGCGAGGTAATGGGTGGTCACACCGTTCACCACGCGGGTGACGATGGTGAACAAGCCGTTATGGTCATCGACCAGTTCAAGGCTGGTGGGGGTGAAACTTTCATCGAATGCATAGGCAAAACCGAGCAGCGTGCCCGCAGGCGCGGCTTCGGTGATGCTCATGTAATCCTTGCCGGTCGGCACGTTCGTCATCTTGAACGGATCGTCGGTCGCCTGGATCTGGATGGTCTGGCGCGTGACATTGCCATTGGCATCGGTCGCGTCGACCACCAGATTGTAAATGCCATCGGGCCGCGCCTCGTAATCGAGGGGGCTTTTCAGCCGGATGCTGTAGGTGCCATCGCTGTTGGTCACCAGATTGAACGCGCTGTTATTGTCGCCCTCGCCCGCCGCAAGGCTGAACGAGACAATGCCATCCTCTGGGTCAACCGCCGACAACGTGCCCAGCAGGGTGCCGGTGCGCGCGCCTTCAGAGATGGTGTTGTTGGAGATTGCCACGACCTGCGCAGGCGGGGCCGCGATATCGACATAGTAATAGAAGATGTCGACATTCCCTTCCAGATCCTGCGAGATAAACTCCAGTTCTGCCTGGGGCACCGTATCATGATCCAGCGGGCCATTGACCAGCAGGTTCCATGTCGATTCACTGGTTTTCTCAAGACGGAAATGAAGAATATTTCCCAAAGAGAAGCCGCCCCAGACGGGGCCGAACCCGTCCGGGTCGGAGGCCGTCACGACGGCCACGACCGTGCCGACCTCTGTGCCGGCGGCCACTGTAAGCGGCCAGGGCTCGATCGACATGACGGTGTTATCTGCTGGCATGGGGGCCTCCCTCTGGATGCAATGTGATATCGAACAGGGGGCCAGGCCCCGAACCTGAACAGCCTGCGGTCCAGTCCGGTGCCGGGCTGGACCTGTATCAGATCAGCAAGATGATCAAATCAGATCGAACTGGCCGATGGTGTTGGCAGACGAGATCTGGAACGTAGTCCCTGCGGCGGAAAGGCCGTAAAGCACGTCCGCAACCGCGTCATAGGTCACCTGGCCTGCGGAGACCGGCGTACCGGTCACCCAGGTGAAGGCCCAGCCAAGGTCGATCTTGTCGGTGCCGGTCACAAAATCGACGATCGTATCGACGCCGGTAGACGGGCGGCTGTCGGCGGCAGAGGTGTAAACGAAGGTATCGGCACCGTTGCCGCCGGTCAGACGGTCTGCGCCCGCACCGCCGGTGATGGTGTCATTGCCGTTGCCGCCGCTCAGCGTGTCGGCACCGCCGCCACCTGCCAGCACGTCATTGCCGATACCAGCCACGATCGCATCCGCTCCCGAGCTGCCCACGAAGTTGATGCTGTTGCCCGACGTGTTGAACAGATAGGTTTCCAGCGCCGAGGCATCGCCATTGGCCAGACCGAAGACGATGGCATTGGCCGGACCGCCGACGCCCGAACCCGTGATGCCAAGATTATCGATCTCGACCTGGGTGGTGGCCAGGGTTGGTTTCGCCATGACATAGCTGGTGCCGGTGCCCGCGCTCAGCGTGGTGCCGAGATCGAGCGAATTCAGCGTGCCTTCCAGAACATGCGAATTCGGAAAGCCCGGGATCGGGTTATAGGTCAGCGCGCCTTCGGCGACGAAGGCGGTGCTGTTGGTGCCCGACTGGAAGCCATAGCTCGGGTGGTTGAACAGCCCGATCTGGAAGTGGCCACGGTTGCTGCTGTCAAAGCCGCCCCCGATGGTGTCGATGAACGCGTTGAAGTCTGTTGCGGAATTTGCCGTGATGGTGACGGTGGCCATAGTCAATTCCTTCTTGAACGAAGCACAGCATTCAAAGCTGCCTTCAGGTTGAACGGGATACCTGGAAAACCGGACAGGATTTTCTCGTCTACCTGGCAGATGCTGGGCTTCGCCTGTGAAGGCGTATGGGCTGCAGTCATGGCGTAAAATGCCACATGTCGCGGTGAGAATTCCGACTGGGCACACTCTTCAATCGTATGCGCGTCTGGGGGGTTTATCCCTCTTCCGCTGATCTATTGCCGATTGGCTATTAAATCAGATAAAAATAGTCAACTGTATTTTATCCCTCTGACCGATCCTCAGCAGGACGGGTTATGCCGGGTGCGGACCGGGCATCTGTGCCGTTGCAGATCGCCCCCGAGAACTCTTTACCCTGATGAGGACATTGAGAAATATCTGTGCACCCGCGATCGGCCCAAGGCCATCGGCCAATCACCGCGATTTGGCCGCTGATGTCGCGATTGCATTTTCCCCCTCCCCGCATTTGGTGCGGTGCCGGAGGCTAGGCCCTATCTGATCCGCTGCTGTTGATGCTTCACCCGGCGGATCGGGATCGAGGATTCGATGGAGGCCACGCCGGGGATCTTGGTCAGTTTGCCGGTCAGAAAATGTTCATATTCGTTCAGATCCGCCACCGCGATGCGCAGCAGGTAATCGAAGCTGCCAGTCATCAGCCAGCATTCGACAATCTCCGGGCAGGTGCGGGCCTCGCGCTCGAACTCCACCAGACGGCGATCGACCTGCTGTTCCAGCTTGACCGAGACAAAGACGTTGAAGCCAAAGCCCAGCCGGGTCTCGTCGACAATCGCGCCATAGCCGGTGATATAGCCCTCGGTCTCCAGCCGCCGCACGCGGCGCGCGCAAGGCGATGGGGACAGGCCCACCCTTTCGCTCAGTTCCTGATGCGAGAGGCGTGCATCGGCCTGCAATTCACGCAGGATGCGTTGGTCGATCTGGTCCATGCCTTTGGCCTCTTGCGCCTGCTTCCGCCAATCATTCTACATATGACGCCGGATTCCGCCAATACTGCACCGAAATGCCAATCAGTTTGACGAAAATTTACCCCTGACGCGCGCTAACCTGCCGTCAGGAGGAGACCATGACACAGCCAGCCCACCGCACGATCCCGGCCCCCGACACGAATGCCGATGTCACGCACCCCGGAATCCTGACGCCCCAAAGCCATCTGAAAACCGTCGAACAGCGCCTGCTATGGCTGTCGCACTGGATGATTCATCACGCCAATCACATCCGGCCCAAGGTCGACGGCATCAAGATCGGTGGGCATCAGGCCTCCTCTGCCTCGATGGTGTCGATCCTGACCGCGCTTTATTTCCACGCGCTGCGCCCGGAAGACCGGGTGGCGGTGAAGCCACATGCCTCGCCTGTGTTCCACGCCATCCAGTATCTGATGGGCAACCAAAGCCGCGCCCATCTGGAAAACTTTCGCGGCTATGGCGGGGCGCAAAGCTATCCCAGCCGCACCAAGGATTGCGATGACGTGGATTTCTCCACCGGCTCGGTCGGGCTTGGGGTGGCGATCACCGCCTTTGCATCGCTGGTGCAGGATTACATCACCGCCAAGGCATGGGGGGGCGGGGTCACGCCCGGCCGCATGGTGGCGCTGGTGGGCGATGCCGAACTGGATGAAGGCAATATCTATGAGGCGCTGCAAGAGGGCTGGAAACACGATCTGCGCAATTGCTGGTGGATCATCGACTATAACCGCCAATCGCTGGACGGCATCGTGCAGGAGGGCCTGTTCGAGCGGATCGAGCAGATCTTCCGCACCTTCGGCTGGGATATCGTGCGGGTGAAATATGGCGCCCAGCAACGCGCGGCCTTTGCCGAACCGGGTGGTAGCGCCTTGCGCCACTGGATCGACCGCTGCCCGAACCAGCACTATTCCGCGCTGACCTTCATGGGCGGTGCGATCTGGCGCAAGCATCTCATGGAGGATCTGGGCGACCAGGGCGCGGTCTCGGCTCTGATCGAGCGGCGCAGTGATACGGAGCTTGCTGCGCTGATGGAAAACCTTGGTGGCAATTGCGTGCAGACCATGGCCGAGGCGTTCGACGCGGTGGATCACGACCGCCCGACCTGCTTTCTGGCCTATACCGTCAAGGGCTGGGGCACGCCGATTGCGGGCCATAAGGACAATCATGGCGGGCTGATGAACCCGACGCAATTCGCGGCATGGCAAACGCATATGGGCGTGCCGAAAGGACAGGAATGGGAGCCGCTGGCGGCGGTGCCGGATCTGCCCGGGCTGCAAGCCTTTCTGGCGCAGGTGCCGTTCTTTGCCAAAGGCGCGCGGCGCCATGATGAACCACAGATCCCGGTGCCGGACATCCGCATCGATACTGACCGCGAAATCTCGACCCAGGCCGCGTTCGGCAAGATCCTTGATGATCTGTCCAAGGGTGACAGCGACCTTGCCGCCCGCATCCTGACCACCTCGCCCGATGTGACCGGCACGACCAATCTTGGCCCATGGGTGAACCGGCGCAAGCTGTTTGCCCGCAAGCCCCGGCCTGATGCCTTTATCGAGCATCGCATCCCTTCTACCGCGAAATGGGAATTCACGCCCGAAGGCCAGCATCTGGAACTGGGCATTGCCGAGATGAACCTGTTTCTGCTGCTAGGGGCTGCGGGCCTGTCGCACAGCCTGTTCGGCAAGCGGCTGTTCCCCATCGGCACGGTCTATGACCCCTTCGTGCATCGCGGCCTCGATGCGCTGAACTATGCCTGCTATCAGGATGCGCGCTTCATGATCGTGGGCACGCCCTCGGGCATCACACTGGCACCCGAGGGCGGCGCGCATCAATCCATCGGCACGCCGCTGACCGGCATGGCGCAGGATGGGCTGGCCGCGTTCGAGCCCGCCTTTGCCGATGAACTGGCGGTGATTATGGCCTGGGCCTTTGACTATCTGCAACGCGATGGCGACAGCACGCCCGATCCGCGCACATGGCTGCGCGACCAGACCGGGGGGTCGGTCTATCTGCGCCTCACCACCAATCCGCTGGAACAGCCCGGCAAGCGCCAGGATGATGCCTTCCGTCAGGGGGCCATCGACGGTGCCTATTGGATGCGGCCGCCGGGCCCCAATTGCAGCGTGGTCATCGCCTATCAGGGGGCCATCGCGCCCGAGGCCATCGCGGCCGCCGGTTTGCTGGGCCAACACCGCCGCGATGTCGGCGTGCTGGCGGTGACATCGGCCGACCGGCTGAATGCCGGCTGGTCGGCGGCCTTGCGCGCCCGGGCTGCGGGTGACACGCAGGCCCGCAGCCATATCGAGACGCTGCTGGCAGACCTGCCGCGCGATTGCGTCATCGTCACGGTGATTGACGGGCACCCGGCGACGCTGGCCTGGCTGGGCGGGGTGCATGGCCACCGCACCCTTGCCCAAGGGGTGGAGCATTTCGGGCAGACCGGCACGATTCAGGATCTCTATCGTCATTTCGGCATCGACCGGCAGTCGCTGGTTCATGCGGCCCTTGCATTGACCAACGGGCCGCGCCCGATCCGCAACTGACCCTGGCCGAAGGCGCGGATACCGCGCCTTCGGTCTTGCATCCTGTGGAACCTTGCCGAAGGACGGTCTAGACTTGGCCTTAAGACCGCAGGGAGGCAGGGCGCATGACAGAGATCGCGACACAGGCGCAGGCCGCCCCGCGCATCACCCATCATGACCGTATCCTGACCGAGATTCGCGACCGCATCACCAGCCGCGACTGGCCGCCGGGGTTTCAGCTGCCCTTCGAGACACAATTGGCCGAGGCACATGGTGTCTCGCGCATGACGATGAACAAGGTTCTGGCGCAACTGACGCGCGAGGGCTTTCTGGTGCGACGCAAGAAACTTGGCACCTTTGTCGCCCGCCCCATGGCGCAGGCCGCCGTGCTGGAGATCGCCGATATCGCGGCAGAGGTCGCGGCGCTTGGGTTGGAATGGCGCTTTGATCTGACCGAACGCGCCTTGCGCGCGCCCCTGCCCGATGAGGCCCAGGCGATGGGCGATCTGCCACAGTCCCGGCAGGTGCTGGCCCTGCGCGGCGTGCATTTCGCGGGCGATCAGCCGTTTTGCCATGAGGCGCGGATCATCAATCCCGACACCGCACCTGCCGCCGTGGATGTGGATTTCCGACAGATCGCGCCGGGGGCCTGGCTTTTGCGCGAAATCCCATGGACCTCGGCGCAGCACCGCATCCGGGCGGTGGCGGCCAGTGGCATGGTCGCCCGCGATCTGGGGCAGGTCAGCGGCATCCCCTGTCTGGAGATCACACGCCGGACCGAGATTGCCGGGCAATGGGTGACGCTGGTGACCCAGACCTATCCGGGTGACCGGCACGAACTGGTTGCAGAATTTGCACCCAACCCGGAAGGCTAGCCCCCGATCTCCACCCGCAACGCATCAAGCCCGGTCAGCTCCTCCAGCTGCGCCGGACCGCAGGCCCGCAGATCGACCAGATCCAGCCGCGCAAGCCCGCCGCCCGATTGCAGCAACAGCGCCAGCTGCACCGTCTCATTCGCAACCGGCAAGGCCAGCGGCCCGCGCGTGACCGTCGCACGCAGCGGCCTGCGCACCATCACGTTGAAATCGAGGATCGGCCCGGCGGTCAGCGCCGCGGCACAGGGCTGATCGCCCGCAAAGGCGAAGGGCGGGCTGTCCGGATCCAGCAGATGCACCCGGCCCGCCACCTCCAGCCGCATCGCGCCGCCATCAATCACCGTCAGCACCCGGTCCACGCCGGGAAAGGTCGAGAACGGCCCGTCCGTGGCGACGATGGCGGTGGAGATGCGCCAGTCAAAGGTATCAAACCCGGCATCGGGGGGCGATACGACAATCTCCGCCGTCTCGCCGCCGCCATTCTTCCACGGGCGGAACTGCCGCGCCGCCCGTGGATAGATGCCTGTCCTGACAGGCCCGGTCACAGGATGCCCGGCAGGCGCAGCCCGTGCAACCGCGCGCAATCTTTCGCGATCTCATAGCCCGCATCGGCATGGCGCATCACGCCCGAGGCGGGATCGTTCCATAGCACCCGCTCCAGCCGCCGGGCGGCGTCTTCGGTGCCATCCGCCACGATCACCACCCCGGCGTGCTGGCTGAAGCCCATGCCGACGCCGCCACCATGATGGATCGACACCCATGTCGCGCCCGAGGCGGTATTGGTCAGCGCATTGAGCAGCGGCCAATCCGACACGGCATCCGATCCGTCGATCATGCCTTCGGTTTCGCGATTGGGGCTGGCGACCGAACCTGAATCCAGATGGTCACGCCCGATCACGATCGGCGCCTTCAATTCGCCACTGGCGACCATCTCGTTGAACATCAGGCCCGCCCGATGCCGATCCCCCAGCCCGATCCAGCAGATCCGGGCCGGCAGGCCCTGAAACGCGATGCGCTCGCCCGCCATGTCCAGCCAGCGATGCAGATGGGCATTGTCGGGGAACAGCTTTTTCATCGCGGCATCGGTCTTGGCGATATCCTCCGGGTCGCCCGACAGCGCCGCCCAGCGGAACGGCCCGATGCCCTGACAGAACAGCGGCCGGATGCAGGCGGGCACAAAGCCGGGGAAGGCGAAGGCGCGCTCGAACCCCTCCTCCAGCGCCATCTGACGAATGTTGTTGCCGTAATCGACCGTCGGCACACCCGCGTCATGGAAGCCCACCATGGCCTCGACATGCGCCCGCATCGACGCGCGGGCGGCCTTGTCCACCCCCGCCGGATCGCTTTCCTGCCGGGCGCGCCAGTCGCCCACGCTCCAGCCCGCCGGGCAGTAGCCATGCACCGGATCATGGGCCGAGGTCTGGTCGGTCACGATATCGGGGCGGCCATTGGGCAGCGCCTCGCCCGCCAGTTGACGGCGCAGGATCTCGGGGAAGATCTCGGCGGCATTGCCCAGAAGGCCCACCGACTTCGCCTCGCCCTTGGCCGTCCATTCGGCAATCAGCGCCAGCGCCTCGTCCAGCGTCTTGGCCTTGGCGTCGAGGTATCTGGTGCGGATGCGGAAGTCGATCCGGGTCTCGTCGACCTCCACCGCAAGGCAGGAGGCCCCGGCAAAGACCGCCGCCAAGGGCTGCGCGCCCCCCATGCCGCCAAGGCCGCCGGTCAGCACCCATTTGCCGGTCAGATCGCCGCCATAATGCTGGCGCCCCATTTCGGCAAAGGTCTCGTATGTGCCCTGCACGATGCCCTGCGCCCCGATATAGATCCAGGACCCGGCGGTCATCTGGCCATACATCATCAGGCCCTTGCGATCCAATTCGTTGAAATGTTCCCAATTGGCCCAACGCGGCACGAGGTTGGAATTGGCGATCAAGACGCGCGGCGCATCCTTGTGGGTGCGCACGATGGAGACCGGCTTGCCCGATTGCACCAGCAGCGTCTCATCCGCCTCCAGATCGCGCAGCGCATCGCAGATCAGATCAAAGTCTTTCCACGTCCGGGCCGCGCGGCCAATACCGCCATAGACCACCAGATCATGCGGGTTTTCGGCCACATCGGGATGCAGGTTGTTCATCAGCATCCGCAGGGCCGCCTCGGTCAGCCAGCTTTTGGCGCTGATCTCGGTGCCGGTGGCGGGATAGATGTCGCGTTGATTGTGACGGGGGTCAAATTTGGGGTCAATCGTGGCATCGGTCATGGTCTTCACCTTTCAGGAACGGGCAAGGCGCGGGGCAAGGGCCGCCAGCGTGGTCAGGATCTCGGCCAGCACCGCGCGCAGGCGGGTTGCTTTGGCGGCATCAAGCGTGAAGGGCGGGGTCTCGGTCGCCAGATGGCTGATCTGGGCCAGTTCCATCTGGATCGCATGGACGCCCGCCTCGGGTCGGCCGTAATGGCGGGTGGTCCAGCCGCCGCGAAACCGGCCATTCAGGATGCTGCGATAGCCGGGGGCTGTGGCGCAGATGCGCGCCACCTCTGCCTCAAGCTCCGGCGCGCAGGTCTTTCCGCCATCGGTGCCGATGTTGAAATCCGGCAGCACGCCCTCGAACAGCCATGGGATTTCCGAGCGGATCGAATGGCAATCATACAGGATCGCCACACCATGGCGCGCCCTCACCCGTGCGACCTCGGCCGCCAAGGCCGCGTGATAGGGGCGATGCACGGCATCCAGCCAATGCGCGATATCTGCCGGGCCGGGTTCCTGCCCTGCCTGCCAGATCGGCGTATTGTCGAAATTGGTCAGCGGGATCAGCCCGGTCGTGGTCTGGCCGGGGTAGAGGCTGGCACCTTCTGGATCGCGATTCAAATCGATCACATAGCGCGACTGCGTGGCGGTGACGGTGCTCACGCCGGGCAATAGCCCGGCGTAAAGATCATGAATGTGCCAGTCGGTGTCGCGCAGCAGCAGCCCCTCGGCGTTCAGGCGGCCCGCCACCGATGCCGGAACGCCCGTCCCCACATGCGGAAAGGCCAGGATGATCGGGCTGTCGCCCTGGGTGACCTTGAAGGGCTCCATCAGCCGACCTGCGGAAGAAGGTCGGCGACAGCGTCCGTGAGGCTACCATCCGCGACCAGCGCACCCGCGGCCTCCATGTCGCTGCCCATGAAGCGGTCGGTGTCCAACACCGCTATGCGGCGGCGTAGGGCGGCGATCGCCCCCTCGAGCTTGGGCGAGGATTTCAACGGCCCGCGCAGATGCACGCCCTGCGCGGCGATCATCGCTTCAACCCCGATGATCCAGAACAGGTTCTGCGTCATCGGCAGCAAGCGCCGTGCGCCATGGCAGGCCATGGACACATGGTCTTCCTGATTGGCCGAGGTGGGCGTGCTGTCGACCGATGCCGGATGCGCCATCTGCTTGTTCTCGCTCATCAGCGCGGCGGTGGTCACTTCGGCGATCATCATGCCGGAATTCAGACCGGGTTTCGGCGTCAGGAAACCCGGCAACCCATAGGACAAGGCCGGATCCACCAGCAGCGCCACCCGACGTTGTGCGATGGCTCCGATCTCGGCCACGGCCAGCGCGATGATATCGGCGGCAAAGGCCACTGGCTCGGCATGGAAGTTCCCGCCCGAGACGACCTGCCCATCGGACAGAACCAGCGGGTTGTCGGTGGCGGCATTCGCCTCGATCTCCAGCGTGGTTGCGGCCTGACGCAGGATATCCAATGCGGCCCCGGCCACCTGCGGATGGCAGCGGATGCAATAGGGGTCCTGCACCCGTTCATCGCCCTCGACATGGCTGTCGCGGATCTGGCTGCCCTCCAGCAAGTCACGCAAGGCCTGGGCAACCTCGATCTGGCCGCGATGGCCGCGCAGGGTGTGGATCTCCTCGATGAAGGGCGCGGTCGATCCCATCGCCGCATCGGTGGACATGGCCCCCGTCACGATGGCCGCGCGCAGCGCACGCTCAGTGCGGAACAGCCCCGCCAGCGCCAGAGCAGTCGAGACCTGGGTGCCGTTGATCAGCGCCAGCCCCTCCTTCGCGGCCAGAACCACCGGGGTCAGCCCCGCCTTTGCAAGCGCCTCGGCCCCCGACATGCGGATGCCGTCCAGATAGGCCTCGCCCTCGCCGATCATCACGGCGGCCATATGCGCCAGCGGGGCCAGATCGCCCGAGGCCCCGACCGAGCCCTTTTCCGGGATCACCGGCATCACGCCGCGCGCCAGCATCGCACCCAACAGCGCCACAACTTCGGGCCGGGTGCCGGACGCGCCGCGGCCCAGCGACATCAGCTTCAAGGTCAGGATCAGCCGGACCACATCCAAGGGCAAAGGCGCGCCCACGCCGCAGCAATGCGACAGGATCAGGTTGCGTTGGAGCGTGGCGACGTCCCCCGCCGGAATACGGATCGAGGCAAGTTTGCCGAAGCCGGTGTTCACCCCATAGACGGCATCGTCACCAGCCGCGACCTCGGCGATCCGGGCGGCGGAGCGGGCGATCCCGGCATCCGCCGCGGGATCCAGCGCGGGTGCGTCACCGGTCCAGTAGATGCTACGCAATTGGGCCAGCGGCACCGAGCCAGGCATGAGGGTCTTGGTCATCAGACGATCTCTCCGAGGAAGATACGGGCGTGAAGCGGGTTGAAACCGATGCGGGCGACAAGCTGGGCGGGGGTCTCGACGTTCCAAAGCACCAGATCGGCGGCCAGGCCGGGGGCGATGCGACCCGTCTGATGACCCAGACCCAGTGCACGGGCGGCATGGGCGGTGACCGCCAGCAGGCATTCCGGCACGGTCATGCGGAACAGCGTGGCGCCCATGTTCATGGTCATCAGGATCGAGGTCAGCGGCGAGGTGCCGGGGTTGCAATCGGTCGAAAGCGCCATCGGCACCCCTGCCGCGCGGAAAGCGGCCACCGGCGGCAATTGCGTCTCGCGCAGCATGTAGAAGGCACCGGGCAGCAGGACCGCCACGGTGCCGGAGGCGGCCATCAGCGCTGCATCCTCGGCCGTCGCATATTCCAGATGATCGGCCGAGATCGCCCCACGGGCCGCGGCGAAGGCGGTGCCGCCCTGATGCGACAGCTGCTCGGAGTGGATCTTCACCGGCAGTCCCAAGGCGCGCGCCCGGTCATAAAGCGGCGCGAGTTCGGCGGTGGAAAAGGCGATCCCCTCGCAGAAGCTGTCCACCGCATCGACCAAGCCTTCGGCATGGGCGGCCTCCAGCCCGGCGATGGCGACCTCGCGGATGTAATCTTCGGCGCGGCCCGCATAGTCCGGCGGCAGGGCGTGGGCGGCCAGCCAGGTGGTCACCACCCGCACCTTCCGCCGCGACGCCAGTTGTCGGGCAGCGCGCAGCAAGTTCAGTTCTGCCTCGATCGACAGGCCATAGCCCGACTTGATCTCGACCGTGCAGACCCCTTCGGCCAGCAGATGGTCCAGACGGGGCAGGCTGGCAGTCACCAGCTCCTCGACCGACAAGCCGCGCACGGCGCGCATCGAGGCCTTGATGCCGCCGCCCTCCTGCGAAATCTGCTCATAGCTTGCGCCTTCAAGGCGCAACTCGAACTCGCGCGCGCGATCGCCGCCAAACACCAGATGGGTGTGACAATCGACCGGCGCGGGTGTCATCAACCGCCCGCCGCAATCGATGACCTTGGCGCCGCCCCTCGGAAGGTCCGCACCCAAAGCCACGATCCGCCCGCCTTCGGTCAGCAGATCCAGCGCCCCCGGGGCGCTGACCTGCACCGCGCCATCACAGGTCACAATCCGGGCATTGATCCAAAGCGTTCGCGTCATGGCATCCCCCATCAGCTGCGGGCGGCGGAATCAGCCGCGCCCTCGGCTCTTCACAAGGCTGCACCCATGCTGCGCAAAAATCAAGTATATACATAATAGAATTTCTGACGCAAAATCCATGCAGGCCCGGTCGGTGCAGACTCGGCCCGCGCAGGCTCATGGCGGAGGTTGGAAGATGCGGATTCATGCAGAGGCGGCGCTGCTGCCCGATGGCTGGCACCAGAATGTCGCGCTTGACCTGAAGGGCGGGGTGATCGCCGCCGTCACCCCCGGTCAGCCGGCGCGCCCGGAGGATACACGGGTTCAGGCGCTGATCCCCGGAATGCCGAACCTGCATAGCCACGCCTTTCAGCGCGGCTTTTCCGGCCTGACCGAAACGCGCGGCCCGGGGCAGGACAGCTTCTGGACATGGCGCGAGATGATGTATCGCTTTGCCCTGCAATTGGACCCCGAGGGGATGCAGGCCATCGCCGCCATGGCCGCCGTCGAGATGCTGGAGGCGGGTTATACCCGGCTGGGCGAGTTCCACTATCTGCACCACGCCCCGGATGGGCACCCCTATGCCGACCCGGCGGAAATGTCGGGCCGCATCATCGCCGCCGCCGAGGAAACCGGGATCGCGCTGACCCATCTGCCGGTCTTCTATGCCCATGGCGGCTTCGGCGGGGCCGCCGCGAATGACGGTCAGCGGCGGTTCCTGCACGATCTGGACGCTTTCGACCGGCTGATGGAGCGGTGCCAGGTGCATCTGACCCGCAAGCAGGACCGCCTTGGTCTGGCCCCGCATTCCCTGCGCGCCGCCACGCCCAACGAAATCCGACATCTGGCCGCCCGATGGCCGGGCCGCCCCTTCCACATCCATATCGCCGAACAGGTGAAGGAGGTGGAGGACAGCCTGGCCCATTCCGGTGCGCGCCCGGTGGAATTCCTGCTGGATCAAGCCCCGGTCGGCCCCGACTGGTGCCTGATCCACGCCACCCATCTGACCGGCACCGAGGTCACCGGCATCGCACAAAGCGGGGCCGTGGCAGGCTTGTGTCCGGTGACCGAGGCCAATCTGGGCGATGGCATCTTTGCCGCGCCAGAGTTTCTGGCACAGGGCGGGGTGTTTGGCATCGGCACCGACAGCAATGTGGCGATCTCGGTCGCCGAAGAACTGCGGATGCTGGAATACTCACAGCGTCTTGCCCATCTCGGCCGCAATATTTGCACTGATGCTGGGTCCACAGGGCTTGCGCTGTTCAACGCGGCGCTGCGTGGAGGGGCACAGGCATTGGGGGCGCCCTCCCCCGAGCTGGCACCCGGCGCCCCCGCCGATCTGGTGGCGCTGGAGGACCCGATGGAACTGTCCCATGCCGAAAGCCTGCTTGACCGCTGGATCTTCGGTCACGGCATCGCCGTGGCCGATGTCTGGGCCGCCGGGGCGCATGTCGTGCAGGACGGCCAGCACCACCAGCGCGACCTGATCCGGCACGCGGCGGCAAAGGTCCTGCGCAAACTGATCTGAGCCCGGCGACAGACCGTCCGGGCTTTGCCATTGCGCGGCCCGGCTTTTGCCCCTAAGCCTATGCCCGTCGGTTTCCGAGAGGAATTGAAAGGGAATCCGTGGCCCTTGCTGCAAGGCAAGGGTGAAACGGAACTGCCCCCGCAACTGTAGGCGGCGAGGATCCGCGCGAGAATGCCACTGTGGGGTCACCCATGGGAAGGCCGCGCAGATCCGTTGACCCGTCAGTCAGGAGACCTGCCGACATGTGCAACCAACTTGACCCGGGCGGGGCGTCCGGGGAGGCGAGACATGAACCAGACCCAGAGATGCCTTGCGGCATCCCCTGTTGGCCCGCCTGCGCATGACGTGCAGGGGCAAGCCCGCGCTGGCCGTGGGACTTTCACGCTTTTCCCATGCCTCCGGCCCAGTTCCCATCGGAGATCCCGGATGCAACATTTCCCCATCATCCGCCTTGCGGCGGCAACATCCCTTGCCGCGCTTGGCCTTGGTGCCCCTGCCCTTGCGCAGACCAGCTATCCGCTGGTGCTGCAAAACTGCGGGGTCGAACTGACATTTGACAAGGCCCCCGACAGCGCCGTGACGGTGGGCCAGGCCACGACCGAGATCCTGTATACGCTGGGGCTTGGCGACAAGGTCGCGGGCACCTCGGTCTGGTTCACCGAAGTGCTGCCGGAGTTCAAGGAACTGAACGCAGGGATAGAGCGACTGGCCGACAACGACCCGTCCTTTGAAAGTGTTGTGGCCAAGCGCCCCGGCATCGTCACCGTGCAATATGAATGGCATATCGGCGCGCAGGGCATTGTCGCCACGCGCGAACAATTCGCCGATCTGGGCATTCCGACCTATACCCTGCCCGCCGATTGCGTCGGCAAGGACAATACCGCAGGCTCCGACGGCACCCGGCTGGAGCCCTATACGATGGCGGGCATCTATCAGGGCATCGAGGAGCTGGCGACGATCTTCGATATCCGGGCCAAGGGCGAGGCTGTTCTGACCGATCTGAAGGCGCGCGAGGCGGCTGCGGTCGAGGCGGCCAAGGCGCTGGACCTGAAAGAAGCCTCGGCGGTCTTCTGGTTCTCCTCGGCCGAGATGGATATCGACCCCTATGTCGCGGGCAATGGCGGCGCACCGGCCTGGATGATGGCGTCACTTGGCCTGAAGAACGTGATCGACAGCCCCGAGGAATGGCCCGTGGTGTCGTGGGAGACCATCGCCCGCGCCAACCCGGATGTGATCGTGATCGCCCGGATGGATCGCCGCCGCTTTGAGGCCGACGATTACAAGAAAAAGCTGGAATTTCTGAAATCCGATCCGGTCGCCAGCCAGATGGAGGCGGTAAAACAGGGCCGTGTCGTCATCATAGACGCACATGCCATGGACCCGTCGATCCGCAATATCGCGGCGCTTGAGGAACTGGCAGCCGCCCTGCCCGCCTTCGGCCTGAAATGAGCCAGACAGTCCCCCCTGCCGGGCTTGCCCTGCATGTCGCGCTGCGCGGCATGGCGGGGGGGGCCGTGCTTTTGCTCGCCGTGCTGGCGGGTGTGATCTTGGGCGAGACCCCCTTGCCCTGGGCCACCGTTCATGCGGCGCTGGCCAATAATCTTTGGGGCGCAGGCCTGCCCGTTGACGCCATAGATCAGGGCATCATCTGGTCGTATCGGGTGCCCCGCACGCTGGTCGCCGCTGCCTGTGGCGCAGGGTTGGCGCTGGCGGGCGTTGTCTTGCAGGCGCTGGTGCGCAATGCGCTGGCCGACCCCTATCTGCTGGGCGTTTCTGCCGGGGCATCGACCGGCGCGGTCGCGGTCACCATTCTCGGCATCGGTGCGGGGGCTATCGGCATCTCTGGCGGGGCCTTCCTTGGTGCCGCACTTGCCTTCGGGCTGGTCGCGGCGCTGGCGCGCGCCGCCGGTGGCGGGCCTGCGCAGATGGTGCTGGCAGGCATTGCCGGATCGCAGCTGTTCAATGCCCTGACCTCATTCTTCATCGCGAAATCCGCCAATGCCGAACAGGCGCGCGGCATCATCTTCTGGCTGTTGGGCAACCTGTCGGGCGTGCGTTGGCCGGATGTGACGCTTGCCGTGCCGGTGGCGATCATCGGGCTTTGCGTCTGCCTTTGGCATATGCGGGCACTGGATGCCTTTACCTTCGGGGCGGATGCGGCATCTTCACTTGGGATTGCCGTGCGCCGGGTGCAGATCGTGCTGATCGGCGCGGTCACCCTGATGACTGCAACGATGGTCAGCCTTGTCGGATCCATCGGCTTTGTCGGCCTGGTCATCCCCCATGCGGCGCGCCTTCTGGTCGGGCCGCGCCATGGGCGGCTGTTGCCTGCGGCGGCCCTGGCGGGGGCGGTCTTCCTGATCGCCGCCGATGTGGCCTCGCGCATGTTGATCCCCGGACAGGTCGTGCCCATCGGGGTGGTCACCGCCCTTGTCGGCGCGCCGGGCTTTGCGCTGATCCTGATCCGTGGGCGGGGTCGAACATGAGGATCCGGGCATGAGGATCGCGACGTATAACCTTGGCTGGGCCAGCGGGGGCCGCCCCATCGTTGAGGGCATCACGCTAGAGGTCAAAAGCGGCGAGACGCTGGGCCTGATCGGCCCCAACGGGTCGGGCAAATCAACGCTGCTGCGACTGCTGGCCGGGATCGCACCGCGCCCGCAAGGCCATGTCACCCTAGAGGGTGAGGATTTGCGCCGGATGAAGCGGCGCGACATCGCCCGGCGCATCGCCTTTGTCGAACAACAGGCCGACACGGCCGAGGCCCTGCGCGTGCGCGACGCGGTGGCGCTTGGCCGCACGCCATGGCTATCGCCGCTGGCCCCGTTCGGCGCGGCAGATGCCGCGATCTGCGCCAAGGCTTTGGCCCATGTCGGCATGGCGCAGATGGCCGATCGCAGCTGGTCCACCCTGTCGGGTGGTGAACGCCAGCGCGTCCATATCGCCCGCGCTTTGGCCCAGCGCCCACAGGTCATGCTGCTGGATGAACCAACCAACCATCTGGATATCCATCACCAGCTTGCGTTGCTGCGGCTGATCTCGGACCTGCCGGTGACCGTAGTGATCGCGTTGCATGATCTCAATCAAGCCATGGGCTGCGACCGGCTGGCGGTAATGGAGGGCGGACGGCTGGCCGCCATCGGCCCGCCCGCCGAAGTGCTGACCCAAACCCGCCTTGGCCGCATCTTCCGTGTCGGCGGGCGTGCCCTGCATGACCCCACCGACGGGGCCACCCAATTCCGCTTTCACTGTCTTGAGGATCCATTATGAAATCCATCCTTGCAGCCCTTGCCTTGCTGATCGCCACCCCCGCGCTTGCCGAAGTGCATGAGGTGCAGATGTTCAACCGATCCGCGAATGGCCCGATGATCTATGAGCCATCATTCCTTCAGATCGCACCGGGCGATTCCGTGCGCTTCATCCCGACCCAACCCAGCCACAATGCGGCAACCATCGACGGGATGATCCCTGAAGGTGCCACCCCGTTCAAATCGAAGATCAACGAGGATTTCACCACCACCTTCGAGGTCCCGGGTGCCTATGGCATCAAATGTTCGCCCCATGTGGCAATGGGCATGGTCATGCTGATCCATGTCGGCGAGGTCGCAGAGACGCCGCTGCCCGAAGCCCTGCCGAAAAAGGCGCGCGCGCGTTTCGAAACCATTCTGCACGGCATCGCGCCATGAAGAACCACGACCTCAGCGAAGACATCCGGGATTACTGGTCGCGTCGGTCTGAAACCTTCGATCTGGCCTTTGGCCATCGCATCGCCCCGGGGGCAGAGGCCGAGGCCTGGGCCGCGCCGATGCGCGCGCATCTGCCCCCCGCCCCTTCCCGCGTGCTGGAACTGGCCTGCGGCACCGGCGAGGTGACGCGGCTGGTGCATGATCTGGGGCATGAGGTGACGGCGCTGGATTTCTCGGAGGCCATGCTGGCGGTGGCACGCGCCAAACACGCGGGCAAGGCGCGGCTGCGCTTCCTGCTTGCCGATGCGCAGGCCACGATGGAGCCAGATTCCAGCCATGACGCGATCCTGTGCCGCCATCTGGTCTGGACGCTGACGCGGCCCGAGGCAGCCTTTGCCGACTGGTTCCGCGTCTTGCGGCCCGGCGGGCGGCTGCTGATCTATGATGGGGACTGGGCGAAGCCTGCCCCCGGAGGGGTCTGGGCGGCCAAGCTGCTGGCACTGTGGGACAGGATCGCCCCCGACCCGCATTATGACGGTGCGATGGGTGCGCGCCATGCCGCGATCATGGCCGAGCTGCCCTTTGGGGACGGGCTGCACTTTGACGGGCTGGCCCCGATGCTGGCAGCGGCAGGTTTCACCGCCATCACCCAGCACAGCCATGACCCGATTGCCCGCGCGCAACGGCGGGTGACCGGGCTGCGCAACCGCCTGCGCACACGGGTTTACAATCGCTTCATCCTGACAGCCTGCAAACCCGGCTGAACAGGCACTGTATTCGGGCATTCCGACAGTCGGCGATCTGCGCTAGGCAGGACCTGCGGCGCCATGCCGATGCATTTTCTAACAGTCAAAGGCGGCCCCATGCAGATCGGCATCGATTCCTACAGCTTCCACCGCTTTTTCGGCGAGACCTATCCCGGGATCGAAGCCGATCCGGGCAAGCGCCTGACGGTCTGGGATTTTCTGGATCATGTCGTGTCGCTGGGCGTGGGGGCAGTGTCGCTGGAATCCGCCTTTCTCGATGCGGGCGACACGGCGCTGATTGACGATCTGCGCCGCAAGCTGGACGCGCAGGGGCTGGAGCGGGTCTGGGCCTGGGGCCATCCGCGCGGTTTCCGTTCCGGGCAGGAACCCGCCGCGATGGAGGATGCCCGTCGCAGCCTGCGAGCCGCGCAAAGCCTTGGCGCGGGGGTGATGCGGATCTGTGCGGGCGGGCGCGGCACACGGATGGCAAGCTGGCCCCAGATGCGCGAGGCGCTGCTGCCGCTGTTGTCGGACCTAACACGCGAGGCACAGCGTGCGGGCGTAGTGCTGGCGGTGGAAAACCATATCGACCTGTTTGCCGATGAATTGCTGGATCTGGTCGAAAGCATTGGCAGCCCCTATTTCGGCATCTGTCTGGATACCGCCAACAATCTGCGCATGTATGAGAACCCGCGCGAGGTTCTGCGCAAGCTCGCCCCCCACACGAAGGCCACCCATATCAAGGACATCATCGCGCTTGGGGGCGATCCCGGCACCATCGCCTTCTGGCCCAGCGTGGCCACTGGCGAAGGGCTGATCGACATGGCCGAGGTCGTCTCGGTGCTGCGCGGCGTGAATTACGGCGGCGTTCTGGCCATTGAAATCGACTATCTTGCCCCCGGCCAGGGCGATGAATTTGCAGCCCTTGCCCGCAGCGTCACCAATCTGCGCCGGATCCTTGATGGCCAGCCGGCCTTGCCAAGGGGCTGAGGCCACCGCATGGCATTGCGCCCACCAAGCGCCGGAAAGACCGCAGAACTACGCCCAAATACAGGCCTGCGCCTGACGGCCGCCGACCGGATCGCCAGATCGTCGATCCAGAACACGGGGGCAATCAATGCCTGATCCTTGCGGACCCCGGAAGGGCGATAGACCCAAGCACCGATTTCCCCGTGGGGGTGGCACTGACCGTCAGGCTTCTGCGCCACAGCCCGCCATCCCCGAAAGGGGTGCAGCAGTGCAGGACGAATTTTTCCGTTAGACGCCGGTCATTTTCATCTTTGCCAATAGCAACGGATCATAGGCCGGGGCCTCGGTCCGGCGCCGCCCGGCTTCGATCTCTGCCAAGGGCATGGCAGGCGTGATCTTCGCGCCCCCCTCGATGGCCAGACGCTGATAGACGCCGGTGCCCTGCCGCTTCCATTCGATTTCCTCTGCGGAAAGGTCCCGCGTCACCTTGGCAGGCGCGCCCACCGCAAGCACATTTGGCGGCACCTGCATCCCGGCCTTCACGAAGGCCATGGCGGCGATGATGCTGTTCTCGCCAATCGATGCCTCATCCATCACCACCGCGTTCATGCCCACCATGGCATTGCGCCCGATATGGCAGCCATGCAGCACCGCGCCGTGACCGATATGGCCCGCCTCTTCGATCACCACATCCTTGCCGGGAAAGGAATGGATCACGCAGGTTTCCTGCACATTGCAGCCGTGATGCAAGACGATCCGCCCGAAATCACCGCGCAGCACTGCACAGGGGCCGATATAGACCCCCGCCGCAATGATCACATCGCCGATGACCACCGCATCAGGGTGGACATAGGCGCCGGGGTCAATGACAGGAACCACCCCGTCATAGGCGTAAACCCGCGCCATCACCCGACCGCCACAGGCGGCCAGACCTTGGCAACCATGGTCAGCACATCATATTGCGCGACCACCGCGCCATCCTGTTTGGTCACTCGCGCATCCCATCGCACCTCGCCATGTTCGGCATTGGCGCGGGGATTGATCTCCTTGCAGGTCAGCCTGACCTGCAGGCTGTCGCCGAAATAGACCGGGGTCAGGAACCGCAGGTTGTCGACACCATAATTCGCCAGAACCGGACCCGGATCAGGGTCCACGAAAAGACCGGCGGCAAACGAGGCGATCAGATAGCCATGCGCCACCCGATCGTCGAAGAACGGATTGGCCCTGGCCGCATCCGTATCCATATGGGCATAGAAGGTGTCCCCGGTGAAATGGGCGAAATGTTCGACATCTTCCTGGGTCACCACCCGCGATGCGCTGATCAACTGGTCGCCGATCTTCAATTCGGCCAGAGACTTGCGGAACGGGTGAATGCCGGTCTGGGCATCCGCGCCCTCGATCCAGCGGCCGGTGACCGCGGACAGCATACGCGGAGCACCCTGAACGGCGGTGCGCTGCATGTAATGCTTGACCCCGCGCATCCCGCCCATCTCTTCGCCGCCCCCCGCCCGGCCCGGCCCGCCATGGACCAGCGGCGCAAGGGGCGAGCCATGCCCGGTGGACGATTTCGCCGAAAGCCGGTTGCCAATCATCACCCGGCCGTGGAAGGGGGCCGCGCCAAGCACAACCTCTTCGGCGACCGCCCTGTCATCCGTGAAAACCGAGGCCACAAGCGACCCCTTTCCAAGCGCCGCAAGTGCCACCGCCTCGCCAAGATCGTCATAGGGCAAAAGGGTCGACACCGGGCCAAAGGCCTCGACATCATGCACCTGCGCGGCGGCAAAGGGCCGATCGGCATAAAGCAGGATCGGGTTCATATAGGCCCCTTTGGCGGCATCGCCCGAGGCCACTGACACCTGATCGGGATTTCCCGCGACGATTTCGGCCACCGCCTGCAATTCGCGGATGCGCTCGCGCACCTCTACCCGCTGATCGAGGCTGGCAAGCGGGCCCATCCGCGTCTCTGCGGCGTCCGGCAGACCCAGCGTGGTTTTGCCCAGCCGGTCTGCCAGCGCATCGCGCAGCGCCGCAATACTGGTACGCGGCGCGATGACCCGACGGATCGCCGTGCATTTCTGCCCCGCCTTCGACGTCATCTCGCGCGCAACCTCTTTCACGAACAGATCGAATTCGGGCGTGCCCGGCTGCGCATCGGGACCGAGGATCGAGGCGTTCAAACTGTCAGCCTCCATGGTGAAACGCACCGAATGGGCGACGATGGCAGGGTGCGTCTTCAACTTGCGCCCGGTCCAGGCCGAGCCGGTAAAGGTCACTGCGTCCTGTTCCGTGACGTGATCCAGCAGATCCCCCACCGAACCACAGATCAATTGCAATGCGCCTTCGGGCAGAATGCCGGTATCGACAATGCGCCGCACGACCAGTTCTGTCAGGTAAGCGGTCTGGCTGGCCGGTTTGACGATGCAGGGCACGCCGGCAAGCAGGGTCGGCGCGATCTTTTCCAGCATCCCCCAGACCGGGAAATTGAAGGCGTTGATATGGATGGCCACGCCTTGCAGCGGTGTCAGGATATGCTGGGCAACGAATGATCCGTCCCTGGACAACCCTTCGACCTCGCCATCGGTCAGGGTGCGGGTATTCGGCAATTCCCGCCGCCCCTTCGAGGCGAAGGCCAGCATCGTGCCGATCCCGCCCTCGATATCGACCCAGCCATCGGGCCGCGTCGCCCCGGTGCGGAAGCTTTCGGAGTAAAACTCTTCCTTATGTGCCATCAGCGCCAGGCCAAGGGCCTTCAACATCCCTGCCCGGTCATGGAAGGACATGGCACGAAGTTTCGGCCCTGCAACGCGACGGCCATGTTCCAGCACATCCGCGAAATCAAGCCCGGTGGAATCGATCTGTGCCACGCCTTCGCCGGTCGCGGCATCGAGCAGCAACTGACCCTCTCTGGTTCCCGGGGTCCACTGGCTGCAGACATAGCTTTCAAGACGACGCAGGGGGCGGGTCGGCGCGTTCATCGGAATTTCCTTACATTCATTCGCAATAGGCTGCGGCCATGCACGCCACAGCCCGTATTTCACAGCCCGACAGCCACGAGCCGTTCATCAGCCAAGGCGGCCCAGCGGGACAGAAGTGCCTCATTCGGGTGATGACGCAGCCCGAATTTGCGCAGGGTCTCGAAGCGGCCCGACCCTGCGACACCAAAGGTCGCGGCGACGCGCGGACGCCAATAGGCGACCGAAAGCGCAGCCTCCGCGCGCCCTTCAGACGTGGCACAGATGCGCTCCAGCCCCTCAAGGCCCAGATCTGCATGGCGCGCCTCACGCGGGGCGATCTCGCGGAAAACTTCGGCCAGCGGCGCATAGGACACGCGTGTCAGCTCGGTCATCTGCACGCCGGTCGCAAGCCCTTGCAGCACATTCATCACCACAGCATCAATCCAGCCATTGATCGGGTAATGCAGCACCGCCAAACGGTTGTCGGTTCCGGCCCGGGCTGTGCCCAGATCGGTATCCCGATCCAGCCGGGCCGACCAGTCATGGCTTGCCTGATAGCGCAGCACATCGGTGCCAAAGCCGGCCATCACCGCCAGCACCCGCTCAGCATGGTCGGCCTTTTCCAGCGTGATCCGGCTTGCGGCGATCCGCTCCTTGATTGCGGGCGCGAAATTGATGGAATCCGCAAATCCGGCCGAGGCCGCCAACTCGCTGTCCACAAAAGACGACATCAGCCGCAGCAATTCGCCCCGATAACGGGCAGGCACATTTTCAGGGGCGCTGAGCACACCGCCCTGCGCAAGATAGTCTTCGATACTCATTGTCTCGGACATGGTTTCCTCCGCTGTCCCGGCCATCGCCTGTCACTCGTCATAGGTGACAACAACCCGCTCGCTGATCGGCATCGCCTGACAAGACAGGACATAGCCTGCGCGCACCTCGTAATCTTCCAACGCATGGTTGACGGCCATCTCCACCTCGCCCTCCAGCACCTTGCAGCGGCAGGTTGAACAGACGCCCGCCTTGCAGGAATAGGGCGCATCAAGTTTCGCCGCGATCGCGGCATCCAGAATGGTTTCGCCCCCGCGGGCCATTTCGAAACTGCGCGTGGCACCGTCCAGCGTCACCGTGGCCTGCACCCCTGTGCCGGGCACGGTGGCGGATTTCGAAACGGCCCGGGTCTTGGCCCGACCCTGCTGACCGCTGGCGAACAGCTCGAACTTGATCTGGTCATCGCGCAGCCCGTGATCCCTCAGGGATTGCGCGATGGCCAGCATCATCGGCTCCGGCCCGCAGATGAAGGCCATGTCGATGGCCTTTGCATCCAGCCAATGCGTGAACAGCCCGCTCATCTTTTCCGCGTCGATGCGCCCGGTGAACAGGTCAATCTCCTGCCCTTCCTGCTCCAGCACATGGATCACGGAGAAACGACCAAGATAGAGGTTCTTCAGATCCTCCAGCTCCTCACGGAACATGATCGTGTTGATCTGACGGTTGGAATAGACCAGCGTGAAGCGCGCTTTCGGCTCACGCGCCAGGGTCGTCTTGATGATGGACAGCACCGGCGTAATACCCGATCCACCGGCAAAGCCCAGATATTGGCGCGCCGCCGTTTCATCCAGCGGGGCAAAAAACTTGCCCATCGGTGGCATCGCCTCGAGCTCGTCACCGGGGGCAAGGCTTTCATTGACCCAGGTCGAGAATGCCCCGCCATCGACGCGCTTGATGCCCACCTTCAGGCAGCCCTCGTCGCGGCCTGCGCAGATGGAATAGCTGCGGCGCAATTCCTCGCCATCGAAATCGCGGCGGAAGGTCAGATATTGTCCCTGGGTGAAGTCGAAAAGCGCGACATCCTCGTCGCGGGGGCGCAATGTCACAACGACAGCATCGCGGGTTTCGCGGCGAACATCGGTGACTTTCAACGGGTGAAAGCGTGCCATTCGGGTTCGTTCCTTGTCGAAGGCATCCTCAGATGCACTTGAAATAGTCGAAAGGTTCCAGACAATCCTTGCAGCGCCAGCTGGCCTTGCAGGGGGTCGAACCGGCCTGCGACAGCCGTTCGGTATGGGTCGATCCGCAGCGCGGACAGGCGATCACCAGATTGGATGTGCCCGCCAAGCGCGAGATCCGACCGGCCAGCCTCCCGTCGGGTGCCGTGCCGTCGATGGGCGGCGCAATCCCGTAGGCGCGCAGCTTCTCGCGTCCTTCAGCGGTCAACCAGTCGGTGGTCCAGGGCGGTGACAAACGCCGCTCCAGCCGCACCTTCTCGACCCCCCGCGCATGAAGCGCGGCCGCGATATCGAGATTGATGACCGTGGTGGCGGGGCAGCCCGAATAGGTGGGCGTAACCGTCACAACCAGGGTGTCCGCTTGCCATTCCACATCGCGGACAATGCCCAGGTCGGTCAGCGAGATCACGGGAATCTCCGGGTCCGGCACCTGCGAAAGCCAGTCCCAGACCTGTGTCAGTTCGGGGCGCGCAGCATCCATCGCATCACCAGCTTGCGCCGGGATAGGCGCGTTGCAGGAATTGCATCTCGGCCAGGATGAAGCCCAGATATTCGCTGTGAACCCCGGTCTTGCCGCCCGTGCCTTTGACCCCATGTTGCCAAACCTCACCCGGATGGGTCAGCGTGGCTTCGGCCAGGACATCGGCAATGGTGCGGTCCCATCCAGCCTTGAGGCTTGACGGCAGAACCGCGATCCCGGCCTCGGCCATCGCGCGGTCGGTCGCATCGTCGGCGAACATCTCGCCTGTATAGGGGAACAGAAGGTCAAGCGCCTTCTGCATCCGGGCATGGCTTTCCGTCGTGCCATCACCCAGCCGCACCACCAGATCGGCAGAACGTTCCAGATGATAGGCCACTTCCTTTTCCGCCTTGGCGGCAATCTCGGCCACCCGCGGATCGGAGGATGCCTTCAGCGCCCGCAGCAGTTCGATGTGAAAGGCGTCGAACAGGAATTGCCGCATCAGCGTCTGGCCAAAATCGCCATTCGGGCGCTCTACCAGCAGCAGATTGCGGAAGGCACCCGCGTCGCGCAAGAAGGCAAGTGCGTCCGCCGTGCGTCCCTTTCCCTCCACCTCGGCGGCAAGACCCAACCAAAGCTGGCACTGGCCAATCAGATCCAGCGCCTGGTTCGACAGGGCAATGTCTTCCTCCAATGCCGGGCCATGGCCGCACCATTCCGACACCCGGTGGCCAAGGATCAGCACATTGTCGCCAATCCGTTGCAGCCATTCGGCGAATACGGCGCGGTCAACCGCTTCCAATGCCCCGCTCATCACATATGCCCGATTTCTTCGGGGATGTCGAAGAAGGTCGGGTGGCGATACACCTTGGAATTCGCCGGCTCGAACAGCGGGCCTTTATCCGACGGGCTGGAGGCAGAGATGCTGTTCGACGGCACCACCCAGATGGACACGCCCTCATTGCGGCGGGTGTAGACGTCGCGCGCATTGCGGATCGCCATTTCGGCATCGGGCGCGTGCAAGCTGCCCACATGCCGATGGTTCAGCCCGTGCTGACCACGGATAAAGATTTCCCAAAGGGGCCATTCGCTGGACATGTCTTGCTCCTCCCGGAAGCTGGATATGCGCTTGGATGGGCGGGCACTCGCCCACCCGACAGATTATTCGGCGGCAATGCGGCGGCTGGCCGCCTTTTCGGCATGGGCCATCAGGCCGTCACGGAACCAGGCCCCATCGTCCCAGGCCTTGATCCGTGCCCCAAGGCGTTCGGCATTGCAGGGGCCATTGCCCGCAATCACCGCAAAGAATTCCGACCAGTCGGGCTCGGAAAAGTCATACCCGCCCTTTTCCTCGTTCCAGACTAGGTTGTCGTCCGGCACGGTCAGGCCAAGGTATTTCGCCTGCGGCACGGTCTGGTCGACGAATTTCTGGCGCAGTTCGTCATTGGTGTTCATCTTGATCTTCCAGGCCATCGACTGCGCCGAATGGACGGAATCCTTGTCGGAGGGGCCGAACATCATCAGCGCCGGATACCAGAAGCGGTTCAGCGCATCCTGCGCCATCGCCTTCTGTTCCGGGGAGCCTGCGCACATCTTCATCATGATGTCATAGCCCTGCCGTTGGTGGAACGACTCTTCCTTGCAGATGCGGATCATCGCGCGGGAATAGGGGCCATAGCTGGTGCGCTGCAGCGGCACCTGGTTCATGATTGCCGCGCCATCGACCAGCCAGCCGACCGCGCCCATATCGGCCCAGGTCAGCGTCGGATAGTTGAAGATCGACGAATATTTCATGTTCCCCGAATGCAGCTTCTCCATCAGCTCATCCCGGGTCACGCCCAGCGTTTCCGCCGCCGAATAGAGATAGAGCCCATGCCCCGCCTCATCCTGAACCTTGGCCAGCAGGATCGCCTTGCGCTCAAGCGTGGGGGCACGGGTGATCCAGTTGCCCTCGGGCAGCTGGCCGACGATTTCGGAATGCGCGTGCTGCCCCATCTGGCGGATCAGCGTCTTGCGATAGCCTTCCGGCATCCATTCCTTCGGCTCGATCTTCTCGCCGCGGTCGATGCGCTCCTGAAAGGCCAGTTCCTGCGGCGTCATCTCCTCGCGGGATTTCGACCCTTCGGACTTTACAAGCTGTGCATACATGGCAGTCCCTTTCCGATCAGACGCGTTCAAGAATGATGGCGATGCCCTGACCCACGCCGATGCACATGGTGCAAAGCGCATAGCGGCCGCCGGTGCGGTGCAGTTGATAGGTGGCAGTGGTGACAAGCCGCGCGCCCGACATGCCAAGCGGATGACCGATGGCAATGGCACCGCCATTGGCGTTCACCCGCGCATCATCATCCGCCAGACCAAGGTCGCGCAGCACGGCAAGTCCCTGCGCAGCAAATGCTTCATTCAGTTCGATCACATCGATCTGATCCAGCGTCAGCCCGGCACGCGCCAGCACCTTGCGCGTCGCGGGCACCGGGCCGATACCCATCACGCGCGGTTCGACCCCGGCAGCGGCCATGGCCACGATGCGGGCCTTGGGGGTAAAACCATGGGCCTTTGCAGCTTCGGCCGACAGGATGGCCAAAGCCGCCGCACCGTCATTCACGCCGCTGGCATTGCCCGCCGTGACGCTAAGATCCGGCCCATTCACGCCTTTCAGCCGGGCAAGGGTCTCAACTGTTGTGCCGGGACGGGGATGCTCATCAGTGTCAAAGACGACCGGCTCTCCCTTCTTCTGCGGGATCATGACCGGCACGATTTCGTCGCGAAACACCCCGGCTGCTTGCGCCGCCGCCCAACGGGCCTGGGAAAGTGCTGCGAAGGCATCTTGATCCGCACGGCTGACGCCCCAGTCGGCGGCGACATTGTCTGCCGTTTCGGGCATCGAATGGGTGCCAAAAGACTTTTTCAGCGCAGGATTGACGAAACGCCAGCCAATCGTGGTGTCATAGACTGCGTTTGCCCGCGAAAAGGCGCTTTCGGCCTTGGGCATCACAAAGGGCGCGCGTGTCATGCTTTCGACCCCGCCCGCAAGAACGAAATCGCAATCGCCCGCCTTGATCGAACGCGCGGCCAGGCCCACCGCGTCCATGCCCGAACCACAGAGGCGGTTCACCGTCGTGCCCGGCACGCCCACCGGCATTCCTGCCAGCAGCACCGCCATGCGGCCCACATTGCGATTATCCTCGCCGGCCTGATTTGCGCAGCCAAAGATCAGATCATCCACGGCCGCCCAATCGGCAGCGGGATTGCGGTCCATCAAGGCCTTCAGCGGCAGGGCCGCCAGATCATCGGCGCGAAGCGTGGCCAGCGCACCTCCGTAACGTCCGACCGGCGTTCTGACTGCGTCACAGATGAATGCGTCGCGCATCTGCTTCTCCCCCCTTGGCCTGTCTGGCGTTCATGCTGGAGGCCGACGATTCTCCCAATTCGCCGACCGATTGGTCAACCTATAGCACCATAACATTACACCACAAAGCAATATTCATGATTTTCTGTAATGTTTTTGCGATCACGACGCGCCACATCTGCCTTTCGGACCAGTGGTGCCTAGATCGGTGTGGTGTCCGCGCCGAAATCGGGCGCTGCACCACGCCCGGCGGAGAGACGAAAGCGCAAGTGGCACAGCATTCGGCCAAGCGGCATAAATTATTAAATTACAATTACTTATTGAAGGACCTTCTGTCCCCGAAAGGAACGGTCCTTCCCCTGACGTCGTGCCCCAGCGTTGCAGGATATACTGCCTGCGCCGCACTGGCTCTTCGCCCATGATCTGCTTTCAGGCCGGGCCTGGTGGCAGGTCTTGCGGCGTCAATCGCATGAATCGTGACGAAATCCCGCGATCACCATCCGCCATCGCTGGCCGCCGTTCCCCACAACATCGGCCCCAAACCCGCTGACCTCCGGCCAATCCTCCGCGCAAGATACCGCCTGCGCCCCTCTCTGCGTTAAGGTGACAGGTCGGTAATCCGCAGGGCGTCAGCGAAAGAAGGCCAGACGGGCCTCGCTGCTGGCCGTGATGGCCTCCAGTCTGCCATGGCTGCCTTGCAGGCTTTGGCCGACAGCCAGATCCGCCGCCGGTGACAGCGCCCTGTAAAGATCACGGAACATCCTGCGGGCAGGAATCCCCGGCCAGTCCACGGGAAGCGCATCAACAGGCAGTCGCGGATCGCGCAGCATGACCCCACGATAGACATGCACCAGGAGCAGCCTTGCGATCATCGCGTCGGCTGCGGGAATAGTGGCACCAGCGGCCAGCGCCCCATCCAGAATCTCAAACCGCGACAGCATTCCGGCATAGCCATCCCGGATCCGCGACAGTTCCCAAAAGCCGGTCAATCTGTCTGCCCCCACAACCGCGCCCGCGCGCAGGACCGTGCCCAACGATCCCAAATCCTGGCCATGATCGGGCGCGATCCAGACATCGCCGCCCATCCGTGCCAGATGGTGCTGGCGCGCAATGTCATCGGTCAGACCTGGCGCATGGACCACCAGCCACCCGCCATCCTCAAAGGCATCAGGCGCATAGAGCAGCCGCGCCGCAGCACCAAATTCGGCCCGCGCCGCAGGGGCCAGCCGATAGAAGCTGCGCCGCCCGACCCGCTCTCCCTCCAGCCGCCCGGCCTGAACCAGCCTTGACACCGCCGTGCGGACGGGGGCTTCGCCAATGCCGACACGCCCACAAACCTCGATCAGACTGCCCATCCAAAGAATTTCGCCGCGTGGCACCACCAGATCGCCATAGATCGTGACGATGAATGACGCAGCCTTGAGCGGCAGATCCTTCAAAAGCGGCTCAATCATCCGACATGATCCAGATGTCCGGCATCTCGCGATCGATGATCTTTGCACATGTGGACATCGGGGCCTCTTACACCCGGCGGCGCCATCCCTGACGCAGCCCTCTCTTTCCCCGAGATGCCCTAGAATGGCTGAATATCCCAGTGCAATATTCCATGCACACAGGATGAGGCGATGCCGCGCCGCGATCAACCAACCGCTGACAGGCGGCCCGGCGCGGCCCGGATGGCGCGGCCCGGCACCAGATCGTGACCCCTGCGGGGCCAGATAGCCGCATCCCGGGCGGCCATTATCCCGTGGGGCGAAGGCCGGTCGCAACGCCCGGTGACCGATGCGATCTCGCTATGCGCCCCAAACCGGCCCGGACATTACCGATGCGATGCAAACATCGGGCCGCCGCGCCAGCGCGGAAAGCCGTAGCCATGGATTTCGACAAGATCGATGTCCGCAGGGCTGCGCGCGACGCCTTCCGACAGGATCGCGGTGCCTTCAGCCGCCATTTCCGCCACCAGACGCGCGGCAATCTCGGCGGGTTCCAGTTCAGCGCCCGGTGAGATCGCCCCCGCCAGCAGCGCCGCAACTTCGGCTGATGGCTGCGGACGCCGCTCCCCCGGGGTATAGTCATACCAGCCGCCGCCGGTCTTCTGTCCCTTGCGCCCCGCCCGAACCAGAATGTCGCCCAAGGTTTCTGCGACCTGCTGCCCGGCCAGCCGGGCCCCCTCGCGCTGCAGAAAGGCGATATCCAGCCCCCCCAGATCCTGGGCCTCGAACGGGCCCATGGCAAAGCCATACTGGCGCATCGCCGCGTCGATATCGGCGATTGCAACGCCTTGCCGGACCAGTGTTTCCGCCGCCGCGCGATAACGTTTCAGGATACGATTGCCGATGAACCCCTCGCAAATCCCTGCCTGCACCGGTACCTTGCCAAGCGCCCGGCCCAAGGCAAAGCCGGTGGCCAGGGTCTCGGGTGCTGTATCGGGGGTCGGCACGATCTCCAGCAATTTCATGACATTGGCAGGGCTGAAGAAGTGCAGCCCGATAAACCGGCCGGGGTGTGGCAGCCCTTCGGCGATCAGGCGCGGATCGAGATAGGAGGTATTGGTGGCCAGAACCGCATCGGGGCGGCATGACCGGCCCAGATCCGCAAAGACCGCGCGCTTCACCTCGATCGTCTCGAACACCGCCTCGATCACCAGATCGATATCGGCCAGATCCGCATAATCGGTCGTGCCTGTAACGCCATTCATCCGCGCGACGGCCTGTTCAGGGGCCAGTTTACCACGCTTGACCCCGCCGTCGAAAATGGCCTTGAGGTTGTCCAATCCGCGCTCAAGCGCCAGCGCATCGCGTTCGACCAGAACGACCGGCAGGCCGGCATCGCGCAGCGCCGCGGCAATCCCTGCCCCCATCGTGCCGCCACCGATCACCCCGACCCGGCGCAACGGCAATGCCGAGACATCTTTCAGATGGGCCGGGCGCGGTGCCGCACGTTCGGCAAAGAATACGGCGCGCAACGCAGCCGCCTGATCCGAGCCGCGCAGGGCAAGAAATCCCTCGCGCTCAAAAGCCATGGCTTCGGCAAATGGCAGCTCGGTCGCCTTGCGGATCGCGGCGAGGGCCCGCAGCGGCGCCATTTCGCCTTTTGCCCGTTTGGCAATCGCAGCTTCCTGATCGGCCCAGAAGCCGGGATCAGCGACAGGGGCCGGGCGCGCAGAAACCGGCAATGGCAAGGGCTGGTTCAGGGCCGCGCTGGCAAAATCCAGCGCGCCCGCGCGCAGATCGCCTGTCACCACCGCATCAAGCAGACCCATTGCCCTTGCCTTCACGGCCTGAACCGGACGGCCCGATGTGACCAGATCGACCGCGGCTGCGACGCCCACCAGGCGCGGGGTCCGCACCGTGCCGCCCGCCCCCGGGATGATGCCCAATGTGACCTCAGGCAGACCCAGCATCGCCGTGTCGAGCGCCACCCGGAACCGGCACCCCATCGCAATTTCCAGCCCCCCGCCAAGCGCGGATCCGTGGATCGCCGCGATCCAGGGCTTTGCCGCCGCCTCGATATGGGCAACAAGGTCCGGCAGATGCGGCGCAACCGGCGGTTTGCCGAACTCGGTCACATCGGCCCCGGCGATGAAAGTCCGGCCCGCACAGATCAGGATGGCTGCGGCAATATCGGGATCGGCATCCAGGGTATCGACGGCCTCCCAAAGCCCCTGCCGCAGCGCAAGGCCAAGCGCGTTGACCGGAGGATTGTCGACGGTGACGATGGCGATCGCGCCCATGCGCGTGATGGTGACGACAGACATGGTCAGATTCCCAGATAGGCTTCGCGGATGCGCGGATCGGCGATCAGTTCTGCCGCCGTGCCCGACATGGTGATGCGGCCGGTCTCCATGACATAGCCACGATCAGCGATCTTCAACGCGCCAAAGGCGTTCTGTTCGACCAGAAGCACGGTTACGCCAAGGCCCTTCAGCCCCTTCACCACGTCAAAAATCTGTTGAACGATGATCGGTGCCAACCCCATTGAGGGCTCGTCCAGCAACAGGCAGGACGGCCGCCCCATCAGCGCCCGCGCCATGGCCAGCATCTGCTGTTGCCCACCCGACAAACCACCCGCCGCCAGATTGCGTTTTTCCTTCAGGATCGGGAACATCTGGAACGCGTCCTCCATGTCCTTTTCCACCCGATCATCGCTGAACAGGAAGGCACCGAGCCGCAGATTTTCTTCGACCGACAGATTTGTGAAGATCTGCCGCCCCTCGGGCGATTGGGCCAATCCGCGGCGCAGGCGCTTATAGGCCGGAACCGGCACCAGTGCCTCGCCCCGGAAGGTGATGGTGCCGCCGGTCACCGGCTGCACCCCCGACAGGCAGCGCAGCAGCGTGGTCTTGCCTGCGCCATTCGCCCCGACCACCGTCACGATCTCGCCCGAGTCGACCTGCAGATCCAGACCGTGCAGAACCTCGATCCGCCCGTAGCGCGAGCGCAGCCCTTCAACCGTCAGCATGGGACACCTCCGCATCGGCACCCAGATAGGCCGCGATCACCGCCGGATTCTGGCTGACCGTGGCAGGATCGCCCTCGGCGATCTTTTCGCCGTGATCCAGCACGACAATATGGTTGGAGATCCGCATCACCATCTTCATGTCATGTTCCACCAACAGAATGGCGACGCCGCTGGCCGCGACCTCGGCGATCAGATGGTCAATCTCTTCGGTTTCGACCGCGTTGCACCCCGCCGCAGGCTCGTCCAGCAACAGGATCTTCGGGTTCAGCGCGAGCGCGCGGGCAATTTCCAGCCGCTTGAGCGATCCATAGGACAGATTGCCCGCCTCACGCTCGGCCGCGCGGTCAAGACCGACACGCGCCAGCAGCTTGCGTGCGCCTTCCTCGGCCGCGCGCGCGCGCCGACGTGACCCCGGCAGCGACAGCAGATCGGCAAGGATCGGCCCTTTTTCCGACAGGTGATAGCCGGTCACCGCATTTTCGAGCACGGTCATCGATTGAAAGATCTGCAGGTTCTGGAAGGTTCGGCTCATGCCGCGGCGGGCCAGCAAATGCGGCTCGACCCCGGTCACATCCTCGCCTGACAGCTTCACCCGGCCCATGCTGGGCTGATAGATGCCCGAAATCATATTGAAGAGCGTGGTCTTGCCCGCGCCGTTCGGCCCGATGATCGAAACGATTTCACCGGGCTTCACCGCAAAGCTCACATCATTCACGGCCTTCAAGCCGCCAAAGGCGATGCCCAGACCATCCACGGACAACAGGGTTGCCTTGTCCTCACGGGTCATTCGCCCCTCCCCCTCAGCCGACGCAGGATCGAGGGCAACAGCCCCTCGCGTAGAAAGATCATCACCAGCACCATCACCAGACCCAGCACCATCTGTTCATATTCGGCAAAGACCGTCAGCACCTGTGGCAGCAGGGTCAGGATACCTGCCCCGAAAATTGCCCCCAAAACCGATCCGACCCCACCAAGAACGGCCATCGTCACCATCTCGATCGAATGCATGAAGCCCGCGACATCCGGCGTGATGAACTTGTTCTGCAGCGCCAGCAACGAGCCGGAGACCGATGCATAGACCGCCGATATCACGAAGGCCTGCAGCTTCATCCGTGGCACATCAATGCCAACGGTGCGGGCCGCAACCTCGGACCCATGCAGCGCGCGCAAGGCGCGGCCCGCTGGGCTGCTGTGCAGATTGAGCGCGATCCAGGCACCGACAATCAGGAAAAGGCCGCAGAAGTAATACCAGAACTCGCCATTGCTCAAGTTCAGGCCCCAATCTTTCAGCACGGCACGCAGGCCAAGTTCCGGCACCTCGATGCCATCCGGCCCCCGGGTCAGGTCGCGTTCATTGTTGAGAACCATCGAGACCAGAATGCCAAAGCCCAGGGTTGCAACACCCAGATAATAGCCTTTCAGCCGCAAGATGGGGCGGCCCACCAGATAGGCCAGCCCGGCAGAGATCGCGGCCCCAAGCACCACGGCCAGGGCCGGGTGGATGCCCCAATGCACCGGAGCCAGTGCGCAGGCATAGCCGCCAATCCCGGCAAAACCGGCATGTCCCAGGCTGATCTGCCCGGCATAGCCGGTCAGGATCACGATGCCCGTCACCGCCAGACCATTGACGAAAATCAGGGCTCCGACGCGGTAGTAATAGCCAGAGGGGAAGAAGAAAGGTGTGATCGCGACCAGAGCGGTCAGCACCAAAAGGGTGGCCGTTTTGGGTGATATCTTCATCATCACACCCGATCCGTCGATTTGCGACCAAACAGCCCATGCGGCAAGAAGAACAGAACCGCAAGGATCACGATAAAGGCCGCGGCATCCTTGTATTGCGACGACAGGTAGCCGGCGGTCATCGCCTCGATCAGCCCGATGGCAAAGCCGCCGACCAGCGCCCCTTTGGGGTTCCCCATGCCGCCCAGCATCGCCCCGGCAAATCCCTTCAGCGCAAAGCCGATCCCGACATTATAGGCAACCAGCGTGATGGGCGTGGCCAATACCCCGGCCAGCGCGCCGATGCCTGCCGACAGGGCAAAGGACAGGGTCATGACGAAATTGGTGTTGATGCCGACCAGCTGTGCCGCAAGCCGGTTGTTTGATGTCGCAAGCACCGCACGCCCCAGCAGCGTGCGGGTGAAGAACACCCACAGGCCCAGAAAGACCACCAGCGCGCCGCCAATGACCCAAAGACTTTGCGGCAGGATGGTCGCCCCGCCAACCCGGATCGGCGCATCGCCGGAAAAGGCCGGGAAGGAATGGATCTGTTTATCGAAAATCAGCTGCGTCCCGCCTTGAATGAAGATCGAGGCCCCGATGGTGATGATGATCAGCGACACCACCGGCGCGCCCCGGGCGGGCTCGATCATCAGCTTGTTCATCGCAACGCCAAGGGCCGCGGTCACCACGATGGCCGAAAGCGCCGCAAGCGGCAGCGGCAGACCCGCCGCATGGGCGAACCAGGTGATCATGCCACCCAGCATGACGAACTCGCCCTGGGCAAAGTTCACCACGTCCGAGGCATTGTAAATGATCGTGAAACCAAGAGCGACCAGCGCGTAGACCGCGCCAACCGTCACCCCTGAAAACAGGAATTGCAAAAGTTCTGACATAGGCTCTCCGGCTCGTGTTGCGGCGCGCGCGAGGGGGGCAGGATGGCGTGGTCCCCGCGCAGGTGGCGGGGACCGGATGGTGCTGGCTTACTCGACCAGGGCCCATTTGCCGTCACGGATTTCCAGCATACGGAAAGCCGAAAGATCGAGGCCGAGATGGTCTTCCGCAGACATGGAATAGATGCCGGTGGTGCCCGCCAGACCGCTCGTGGCTTCCAGTGCATCGCGGATCGCCTGAGGCTCGGCAGAGCCCGCGCGCTTGATGGCATCGGTCACCAGATGCCATCCGTCATGGGCATAGCCCCCGAATGTGCCGACCGGCTGGCCGGTCTTGGCCTCATAGGCGGCCTTATAGGCGGTCACGATCGGCTTTTGCACATCACCGTCGGCCAGCAATTCCGGGATCAGCAGCGCATTGCCCGGCAGGCGCACGCCTTCCGCAGCTTCGACACCGGCCAGTTCGATGAACCCGGCCGAGGCCACGCCATGCGATTGATAGAACGGCAGTTCGATCCCGAGCTGTTTGTAGTTGCGCGTCACGATGGACGGACCTTGCCCGAAACCGGGGTTCAGAACCGCCTGAATCCCTTCGGCATTGCGGATCTTGGTCAACTGGGCGGTCATGTCCGAATCTTTCGGATCATAGGTTTCATCCGCCACGATCTCGATGCCGTAATCGCTGACGACGTCCTTGCACTGGGCCTGCATCGAGGCCCCGAAGCCGTCCGTTCCCGAAATCAGGCCGACCTTGGTGAAGCCACGCTTCTGCATATCCTCGAAGATCTTCTGGCACGCCATCCGGTCGGTATGCGGCGTCTTGAAGGTAAAGGGCTTGACCGGCTGAATGATGTCGATGGCCCCCGCCAGCGAGACGAAGGGCACTTCTGCATCCTCGGTCACCGACAGGATCGACATCGAGGTGCCGGTGGTGGTGCCGCCGACGATGGCCACAACCTCGTCATCTTCGACAAGGCGGGTTGCGAAAGTGCGTGCCTTGTTGGGATCGCCGCCATCATCATAGAGAACAAGCACCACCTTCTCGCCATTGATGCCACCGGCGGCGTTGGTTTCCTCGACCAGCATTTCCAGCGTCTTGGCCTCGGGATCGCCGAGGAAGGCCGCCGGGCCGGTCGCCGAAACCGAGGCACCGATCTTGATGTCAGCCATGGCTGCGGTTGCACCAAGCGCGGCCAGCAGGCCAAGTGCGGTTGTCGTCAGGGTCTTCTTCATTCGATGTCTCCTCCCAGAGAACCTGCGTTGAAGGGGTAAAGGTCAGGCGGGGACCGGCCTGCGCCACATCACCCGGCGAAACCGGGTGGCGACAAAGGCGGGGTCCGTCAGGCTGGCATTGCCGGCGGGATTTGCCCCGGTGACATGAAAATCGCTGAAAGCGGCAGATTGGTTCACAAAGATATTGCCGGTCAGGTTGACCGACAGGTTTACCCCGGCCGCCGCGAAGGCATGGGCCGCCCGCTGAATACGCGCCGCGTCGGTGTCATAAAGCGCCGCAGTAATTGCGCCCTTTTGCGTGGCAATCCGGGCGGCTTCAGAGATACCCGCATCGGCATCGGCACAGGGGATGACAAAGGCCACCGGCCCGAAGCATTCCGCCTCACCCGCCCGGCGGTCGGCCTGAACGATCAGCGGCGTGGCTGTGCGCCCTTCGCCGGCGGGCGTCGACTCCCGCACCACATGCCCAAGGTTCCGTGCTGCGGCAATCCGATCCAGCGTTGCAGGATTGGCGATTGCCCCCAGCACACCCGCCGCACGCGCCGGATCCGCCAACAGCGCATCAATGGCTGCGGCAATGGCCTCGGCCACCTCAGCCGGGCCCTTGCGCCCCTGATCGGTGTCGATCCCGCCTTCGGGGACATAGATATTCTGGGGGGCTGTGCACATCTGCCCGGAATAGAGCGCCAGCGAGAAGGCGAGATTCGCGCAGATGCCGGAAAAATCACTCGTCCCCGCGATCACGACGCTGTTGACCCCC
The DNA here is from genome assembly GCF_008973825.1 of Gemmobacter serpentinus. Lineage (GTDB taxonomy): Bacteria > Pseudomonadota > Alphaproteobacteria > Rhodobacterales > Rhodobacteraceae > Gemmobacter > Gemmobacter serpentinus. The sequence continues at coordinate 38,064 of NZ_WCHR01000020.1, forward strand.
GCCTCTTCGGTAAACAGCTGGGCCTGCCGGGCATTGTCTCGCAGCCAATCGCCGAAGCCTTGTGAGCCGGTATAGTCGATGATCCGCACCGCCGGATCCGTCGCAAGATCCTTCGCAATCTCGCCGCCGGGGGCATCCACCGCCAGCAGGACGCTGTCGGCTGGCAGCCCGGCTTCAACCAACACATCGCGCAGGACACGCACCGTCAGCGCCAAGGGCAGAATGGCGGCGGGATGCGGCTTGACGATGACCGGGTTCCCTGTCGCCAGACTGGCAAAGAGGCCCGAATAGCTGTTCCAGGTAGGAAATGTATTGCAGCCAATGGCCAGCGACACACCTGCAGGCACCAGCGTCCAATGCTTCTCGATGGTCAGAGGTGCGGCCTTGCCCTGCGGTTTTTGCCAGATCGCCGTGTCAGGAAAGCGCATCATCTCCTCCCAGGCCATAGCCAGCGCCTCCAGCGCACGGTCCTGCGCATGGGGGCCGCCCGCCTGAAAGGCCATCGCGAAGGGCTGCCCCGTGGTATGCATCACCGCCTGCGCCATGACAAAGCTCATACGGTTCAGACGCACCAGCGCCTCAAGGCACAGACCAAGCCGTTGCTCGGGCGAAGCCTGCGCCAAAGCCGGGGATGCGGCGCGCGCGGCCGCGATCAGACTTGCCGTATCGGCTGCGGGATAGCGAATGCCAAGCGCCGGACCAAAGGGCGAAACCTCCGCGCCGCGCCGGGATGATTCGGGGTGATCGGGCAATTCGAAATCGGTGTGCAGCATCTTGGCGAATGCCGCATCGGCCTGGACCTTTACACCTTCGCCATACAGCTTTTCGCTGGGAACCTCTGGAAAGGGCGACCAGAATCCACGGGCATAAAGGGCGCGCACGGCACCTTCCAGCATGGACCGATGGCGGTCAAAAAGTTCTGACATGCGCTTCTCCCCCGGCGGGCTCCATTCCCGCCCCCATAAAGATTGACCGACCAGTCGGACTATGCAACAAGAATCTGAGAGGAGCCGGGAGATTGGGGAGAGAGAGATGAGCCGTTCTGAGACGGTCCTGTCGGCTGTGGCCGATGGTGTTCTGGTGCTGACATTGAATCGGCCCGACAAGCTGAATTCCTTCAACGAAGAGATGCATCTGGCCTTGCGCGCAGAGATCCAGCGCGCCCATGACGATGCAACGGTGCGGGCGGTGCTGCTGACAGGTGCCGGGCGCGGCTTTTGCGCCGGGCAGGATCTGGGGGACCGCGATCCCCGCAAGGGCGGGCCTGCGCCGGATCTTGGCCACACGCTTGACAGCTTTTACAACCCGACGCTGCGCCTGATCCGCAGCCTTGAAAAGCCGGTCGTCTGTGCGGTGAATGGTGTGGCCGCCGGGGCAGGCGCAAATATCGCCCTCGCCTGTGATATCGTGCTGGCAGCCAAATCTGCCAAATTCATCCAGGCCTTTGCCAAAATCGGCCTTGTCCCCGATGCGGGCGGAACCTGGTCTTTGTCGCGCATCCTTGGCGAGCCACGCGCCAAGGCGCTTGCCCTGACGGCAGAGCCGCTGATGGCCGAAAAGGCCGCCGAATGGGGCCTGATCTGGAAGGCGGTCGAGGATGACCAGTTGCGCCTTGAGGCCGAGGCTTTGGCCAAATCTCTGGCCGCCGGGCCGACGCTCGGCCTTGGCCTGACCAAGCGCCTGATCCAAGAGGCCGCCTCAAACACGCTCGACCAGCACCTTGATGCCGAACGTGACGCCCAACAGCGCGCCGGGCGCAGCGCGGATTATGCGGAAGGTGTCACCGCCTTCCTCGAAAAGCGCAAAGCCGTCTTCAAAGGAGAATGAGGATGAAACGCGCATCCGACATGACCCCACAGGAATTGGCCGAAGCCTCGGCCCGCGCGATGTGGAACGATGACAGCACCAGCCAGCGGCTGGGAATGCGCCTGACACATATCGCCCCGGGCGAGGCCACGCTGGTGATGACCCTCACCGATGCCATGACCAACGGTCACGGCAATGCGCATGGCGGGTTCATCTTCACGCTGGCCGACAGCGCCTTTGCCTTTGCCTGCAACAGCTACAACCAGTTGGTGGTGGCCCAGCATTGCGCGATCACCTATCTGATCCCCGGTCGCGTCGGTGATGTGCTGACAGCCTCTGCACGCGAGGTGTCGCGGCGCGGCAGATCCGGGATCTATGACATCCGCATCACCAATCAGGATGGTGCCCATGTGGCCGAATTTCGCGGCCATTCGCGCACCGTGACGGGCACCCACCTGCCCGAGTAAATTCCCACCTGACATTCCAAGGGAGGAGAACCATGGAAGACCTGACGCCCCGCAAACAGGATCTCGATCCGATCGAAACCGCATCGCGCGATGAAATCGAGGCCCTGCAATTTCACCGCATGAAGCGATCGCTGAAACATGCTTTTGAAAACTCGCCTTTCTACCGCAGGAAGTTCATCGAGGCCGACGTCCACCCCGAAGAGCTGAAATCGCTGAAGGATATCGCCAGGTTCCCCTTCACCGTGAAACAGGATCTGCGCGACACCTATCCTTTCGGCATGTTTGCCGTGCCGCAGAACAAGCTGGCCCGCATCCATGGCTCGTCCGGCACCACCGGCAAGCCGACAGTCGTCGGCTACACGGCCAATGATATCGATGTCTGGGGCAACCTGATTGCACGCTCGATCCGTGCAGGCGGCGGACGCCCGGGCGACATCTTGCACAATGCCTATGGCTATGGGCTGTTCACCGGCGGGCTTGGTGCGCATTACGGGGCCGAGAAACTCGGCTGCACCGTGGTGCCGATCTCGGGCGGCATGACCGAACGTCAGGTCACGCTAATCCACGATTTCAAGCCACGGGTCATCATGGTGACGCCAAGCTATATGCTGTCGATCCTGGATGAATTCCGCCGTCAGGGCCTGGACCCGCGGCAATCCTCGTTGCAGGTCGGCATCTTCGGCGCAGAGCCCTGGACCAACGCGATGCGCGAAGAGATCGAGGACGCCTTCGACATGCACGCGGTCGATATCTATGGTCTCAGCGAGATCATGGGCCCCGGCGTTGCGATGGAATGCGTGGAAACCAAGGATGGGCTGCACTTCTGGGAAGATCATTTCTACCCCGAGATCATCGATCCGGTTACCGGCGTGCCCTTGCCCGATGGCGAGATGGGAGAACTGGTGATCACGACGCTGACCAAGGAAGGGTTGCCGATGGTGCGCTATCGCACCCGCGATCTGACCCGCCTGCTGCCCGGCACGGCGCGCTCGATGCGGCGGATCGAAAAGATCACCGGGCGCAGCGATGACATGATCATCCTGCGCGGCGTCAATGTCTTCCCGACCCAGATCGAGGAACAGATCCTGAAGGTCAAGGGCCTGGCCCCGCATTTCCAGATCGAGTTGACCCGCAGCGGCCGGATGGACAACATGACTGTCCATGTGGAATGCACAGCCGATCACACCGATGAAGCGGCCCGCGCGCAGTCTGCGAAGGAACTGGCCCATCACATCAAATCGGTCGTGGGGGTTTCAACCCGGATCGAAGTGACCGATCCGAGCAGCGTTGCCCGTTCCGAAGGCAAGGCAAAGCGCGTCGTCGACAATCGTCCCAAAGAGCAGGCGTGACCTCCGCTCTGGCGGGTGACATGCGCGGTCTTACGCGCTAAAGCGGCTAGAACAGGGGGCGAAGGTGCGCGTGTCTGCCTTCGCCCGCTTCGAATTCGGGAATATAGATATGGCTCGAACCCGGGCACAGGACTTCGAAGAAAAAAGCCGCAGCATCCTTGACTGCGCGGCGGCCGTCTTTGCTGAACAGGGCATGGACAAGGCGTCGATGTCACAAATCGCGACCCATGCGCAGGTCTCGAAGGCCCTCCTCTATCACTACTATCCGAGCAAGGATGCGCTGATCTTCGCAATCATCGCCACCCATCTTGAAGAGCTGGATGCCGCCGTGGAAGCCGCGCATGATGCCAGCCTTCCGCCCGCTCAGCGGCTTCGCAAGCTGGTGGGGGCCGTTCTGGAGACCTATCGCGGTGCGGACGATCAGCACAAGGTGCAGCTGAATGCCTCCTCTGCGCTGAACGAGGCACAAAAGGCCGAGATCCTCGAAATGGAACGGCGGATCGTGCGCCGCTTTGCTGCGGTGCTGGATCAGATCAATCCGTCATTGGCAGACAAGGAGCGCCCGCTTCTGACGCCGGTCACCATGTCACTTTTTGGCATGATGAACTGGATGTATATGTGGTTCAAAGAGGGTGGCCGGATCAGCCGCGACGATTACGCAGATATCGCGACGACCCTTATCCTCGAAGGGATAAAGGCCGTGCGCTGACCGATCCAGCGGGGCGCGGGGGCGGTGCGGGCAACCAACTGATGTGCCGCAGGCTGCTGGCCGATCGACCGAGCAGACATCCGCGACAGGCCGCCCCGGTGACCAAAGCCGGAACCATGCGCGATATCGGAACGCGGCCCTTCGCGTCCACCGGGGAGGCGGCCGTCGAGCCGCGATGGAGCTTGCCCCCCCGTAATGAGGATCCGCAGCGCCACGCGCATCAGTCTTTGCGCGATCCGCCGCTTATTCATCGTGCCTGCAAGTGCCGCCCGGGCAGGTCCGCCGCGCAAAAACCCGGGCGCTGCCCGCTTGGCCGACCGGGCCAAAGGCGGCCAATCACACCGACGCCAATCAAACCGGCGCGGTCTGACCGATCACCGTCAGCGCAAGGTCATGGCGGGCAAAGCGGTCGCGCACCTTGTCAAGCGCGGCCAGTGCGGTGATGTCCCACAGCTTGGCTTGAGACAGATCGATGGTCACCGGCCCATCATGATCGGTCGGATCGAACGCCTCTACAAAGGCCTCGGCCGACGCGAAGAAGATCTGGCCCTCAACGGTGTAGTGATCGCCCTCGCGGCGAACATGCTGCATATTCGCGACCTTCGCGGCAAAGAACACCCCGCTCATCAGCACACCGACCAACACCCCCAGCGACAGGTTGTGGCTGAAGATGGTCACGGCCACCGTGCTCAGCATCACCAGATTGGACAAAAGCGGCGTGGCGCGCAGCCTGCGCAACGAACCCAAGTCCAGCGTGTCGATGGACACCATGATCATGATCGCGACCAGTGCCGCCACCGGCACCTGTCCGATCACCGGCCCGGCGGCAACCATCAACAGCAGCAAAAGCCCGCCCGCCGCAAGCGTCGATAACCGCCCGCGCCCGCCGTATTTCACATTGGAGACGCTTTGCCCGATCATGCCGCATCCGGCGATGCCGCCGAACAGGCTGGCCGCGATATTGGCAAGGCCCAGGCCCCGCGCCTCGGCATCCTTGTTCGACGGCGTGCCGGTCTGGTCATCGACCACCCCCGCCGTCATCAGGCTTTCCAGCAGCCCGACCATGGCAATGGCCAGCGCGGGCGCAAAGATCACCCCCAAAAGGTCAAGCCCCAAGGACACATCCGGCAGATGGAAGCCCGGCAACCCCTCGGGCAGCGTGCCAAGATCGGCCACACGCGGCACATCGATCCCGAAGATACCGCAGGCTAGCGTCAGCAGCACCACGCAGATCAGCGGTGCCGGAATGGCCCGCGTCAGGCGCGGCACCAGATAGATCACCGCAAGCCCCGCTGCGATCACCGCATAGCCTTCAGGCCCCGCCTTCACGATATGCGGCAGTTGCGCGGCAAAGATCAGGATCGCCAGCGCATTCACAAACCCCGTCCGCACCGAATTGGAGACATAGCGCATCAAGCTGGCCAGCCGGGCAAAGCCGAAGACCAACTGGAACAATCCCGCCAACAGACCGGCGGCGAACAGATATTCCACCCCATGCTCGCGCACCAGCGGTGCCACCACCAGCGCAACCGAGCCGGCCGCGGCGGAAATCATCGCAGGTCGCCCGCCAAAAACCGCGATCACGATGCTGATAACGAATGAGGCATAGAGCCCGACCGCAGGATCGATGCCCGCGGTGAAGGAAAAGGCGATCACCTCGGGGATCAGGGCGAAGGTCGCCACCGCCCCGGCAAGGATTTCGCGGACAGGATTGTTCTGCCACTGGCGCAGATAATGCCGTGCAAGGGTCATTTGGGGGATAGGTCCGGGATGGGTTGTCCGGCGGATCGGCGGCCGGAAGAGCCACCCGGGCTTGCACCGGGTCCATGCGAATGCCCTTCTTCTAGCTGCTGATCAGCGGGCTGCCAAGCGGCCATAGCCCGGCCTCCCGATCACATTCCCGCCGAACACGCTTGCATCAGTTGACGAACATTTCATGAACAAATAACCTTGCGCCATGGCTAGAACCCTGCAAGACAAGCTCGCCATCCTTTCGGATGCAGCCAAATACGATGCCTCCTGCGCGTCCTCGGGGGGCGAGAAGCGGGATTCGCGCAAGGGCGGCATCGGATCTTCGGGCGGCAGCGGCATTTGTCACGCCTATACGCCGGACGGGCGCTGCATCAGCCTGCTGAAAATCCTGATGACAAACTTCTGCATCTTCGACTGCGCCTATTGCATCAACCGGGTGTCATCGAATGTCGAACGCGCGCGCTTTTCGGTCGAGGAGGTCGTGACGCTGACCCTTGAGTTCTATCGCCGCAACTATATCGAGGGGCTGTTCCTGTCCTCGGGGATCATCCGCTCGCCGGACCAGACCATGGCCGATATGGCGCGGATCGCGCGGGTCTTGCGACAGGATCACGGTTTCAAGGGCTATATCCACCTCAAGACCATCCCGGATGCCAGCCCCGACCTGATCCGCGAGGCCGGGCTTTACGCCGATCGCCTGTCGATCAATGTCGAGCTGCCGCAGGATACCAGCCTGCGCCAGCTTGCCCCGGAAAAACGCCCCGAGACAATCCGCTCCGCCATGGCGCAGGTCCGGCTGGAGGGCGAGGCCGCAAAGGACAAGACCCTGACCGGCAAGCGCCCGCCGCGTTTCGCGCCTGCCGGGCAATCGACGCAGGTGATCGTCGGGGCCGATGGCACCGATGATGTGACGATCCTGAAAAGCTCCACCCGGCTATACACCGGCTACAAGCTGCGGCGGGTCTATTATTCGGCCTTTTCGCCGATCCCCGATGCCTCATCGGCGCTGCCTCTGGTGCAGCCGCCCCTGCTGCGGGAACATCGGCTGTATCAGGCCGACTGGCTGCTGCGCTTTTACGGCTTCAGCGCCGAAGAGATCGCAACCGGCGCAAAGGCAGGCCATCTGGATCTGGAGATCGACCCGAAGCTGGCCTGGGCCTTGCAGCATCGCGGGCTGTTCCCGCTGGATGTGAACCGCGCCACGAAGGACATGCTGTTGCGCGTGCCGGGCTTTGGCACCCGCATGGTGGACCGCATTCTGGCCGCCCGCCGCAATCGCACCCTGCGCTATGAAGATCTGGCCCGCATGGGCGCGCTGATGAAAAAGGCGCAGCCCTTCATCACTTTGCCGGGCTGGTCGCCCCGAGCGCTGACCGACAGCACCGACCTGCGCGCCCGCTTCGCGCCGCCGCCGGTGCAACTGTCTCTGCTATGAGCTTTGCGGTCAGCCTGCCCCCGCATGGCGCGTTCGCCGCCTGGCGCGACGCCGCCCGCCGCGCCATCAGCCATCGCCTTGTCCCCTCCGAGATCGACTGGTCAGGGCAGGGCGGGCTGTTTGCGGCCCTTCCTCTGCCCGAGGGGATGGGATCGCATGAGGCGCGGGTGCCAGCGGCTTTTGTGAAACTGGCGGGGTCAGTCATCTGGCATTCCGATCCCGCCCGCCATGGCCTTTTATATGAGGCCCTGTGGCGGCTGGATCATCGCAGGGGCAATCCACTGTCGCAGGCCGATCCGTTGGGGCGGCGGCTCAATCTGATGGCCAAGGCGGTCGGGCGCGACATCCACAAGATGCACGCTTTCGTGCGGTTCCGGGAATTGCCCGCCCCATTGCCAAGCCAAACCCGCCGCCGCTTTGCTGCCTGGTTCGAGCCGGAGCACAATACGCTGGAACCGGGCAGCGCCTTCTTCGTCAGGCGTTTTTCCGATATGGACTGGATGATCGCAACGCCGCGCCTGACCGCAAGGTTTGATGCGGGCAAACTTGGCTTTCACCCCGGCGGCGCGCGGCCCGATCTGCCCGAGGATGCCTCGGAAAGCCTATGGGCCACTTATTTCGCCAATATCTTCAATCCGGCACGGGTCAAGCTGGACGCGATGCGATCCGAGATGCCGAAGAAATACTGGAAGAACCTGCCGGAAACCCGGCTGATCCCCGACATGCTGAAAGATGCCGAGGCGCGGGTGGCCCGGATGCAGGCCGCCACCGCCACCGCGCCACGCCCCGGATCGGCGCCGGTCTCGACGCGCTACCGTGCGGCGATGCCCGTGGCCCCCGACCTGCCCGAAACGCTGGCCGAGGCCGAGGCGGCCGCGCAGCAATGCCGCCGCTGCGGCTTGTGCGAGGCCGCGACCCAGACGGTATGGGGCAGCGGGGCAGCCGCCGCTCGGCTGATGCTGGTCGGCGAACAGCCCGGCGACCGCGAGGATCTGGAGGGCCGGCCCTTTGTTGGCCCCGCGGGTCAGTTGCTGCGCGATGTGATGGCAGAGGCCGCGCTGGATGCCAGCACGGTCTGGCTGACCAATGCGGTGAAGCATTTCAAGTTCACCCCACGCGGCAAACAGCGCCTGCACCAGAACCCGAGCAGTCAGGAAATCCAGCAATGCCGCTGGTGGCTGAGGCTGGAACTGGCCTTCATCCAGCCGCAGCTTGTGCTGGCGCTTGGCGCGACGGCAGCCTTTGCCCTGACCGGAAATGATGCCCCGCTTGGCCCCCGGCGTGGCACGGTGGAAACCGGGCTGCATGGCGGGCCTGTGCTGGTCACATGGCATCCCGCTGCCATCCTGCGGCAAAAGGATGCGCAGAGCCGCGACGAGATGAAAGCCGCGCTTTGCCGCGATATCGCCATCGCGCAGCGCCAGCTTTCAACGGCAGGTCCGACCGCATGACAATGGCCGCGATGGTCGTCGGCGCGTCGGCCTTCTCCCGCATCGGCTGGGCGCGGATCGACATTTGATGCGACATGACGAAAGCCAAGGCGCGCCCCCGGGACAGATCGTCGTTCCTGCTCGTTCACCTGAATCCCAAGGCGCGTCAGCGTCCTCCGCTCCATCGCCAGAACGGCATAATAGAAGGTGAGCGACAGCCGATCGACGAGATCAACGAAGAACTGGATATCCTGGGATAGTGCCCTGGCCCGGCCCTTCAGCGCGCAAGTCTAGGGGGCCAGTCCAGGCGCCAGTGGACCATGGAAAGGAGATCGGGGGCGCAAGACCGGGCCTGATGGATGGTTTGGGGATTGAGCAGGCTGCAACGGTCTCAAGCGCGCCTGCGCCCAGCAGCCAGACGGTTGGCAATGGCCAAGAGCGAGGGCCGCAGAGCGGCAAGAGCGGCAAGAGCGGCAAGTGAGGATCGGAGGCAAGAACAGGCCGGCGGCAAGAGCAGACTGGCGGCACAGAAACAAGGCCGCCGCAAAGAGTTGCGGCGGCCCCGGATAAATCTGGCACAGCAGGCTGATGTGGGTGACAGACCTTGGCTTATTCCACATCACCCGCCTTGGGCAGCGCGGCCCAGGCGGCAAGAAACGCCTCGCGGTTCTTGGCCGCATCTGCCTCATCCAGCGCAAACAGCTTGATATCCGCGATCTCGGGCAAGGCGACATAATCCGAGACCTTGATATCGGTGCGGCTCGGGCGGCGGAAGGCCACTTCAAGCAGCGCGATCTGCGCCTCTTTCGACAAAAGCGCATCGATCGTCTTCTTGGCGACCTCGCCCGAAGGGGCATTCTTGACCAGCGCCGCATATTCCGGCGAGGTAAAGGTGCCATCCGCCGGGTAGACCAGCGTCAACTCCTCCTGCCCGCCATCGACATAGGCATAGCTGTTGGTTTCATAGGTCAGGCCGACGGCATATTCGCCCATCGCCACCCCCTTGGGAACGTTCGAAGACGAGCCGGAAATCACCATGTTCGCCACGACCGCCTTGTAGGTCGCCTCATCGAGCAGTTTCGACAGACCCCAGACGATGGTGTAGCCGGTTGAGCTATTGGCCGGGTCTGCAATGATGATGCGGCCGTTCCAGGCAGGGTCCGCCAGATCCGCCCAGGTCTTCGGGGCCTCTTGCCCGTCAAGCTGATCGGTGTTCACCAGCATGGTCACGACATGCAGGTTGCCCGGCAAGAACAAATCACCCGGATAGCGCAGTTCGGGCATCATCGCCTCCAGCGCGGGCGAGGCATAGGGCTCGAACAGTTGCTCATAAGCCCCCAGCGTATTGGCCGAAGACGACCAGAACACATCGCTTTGCGGGGCAGCCGCCTCGGCCTCGATCCGGCGCAACAGGACGCCAGAGCCGCCGGTGATGACGCCAAGATTGACCCCCGCCTGCGCCTTGACGGCGGCCTGGACGGCCTCATAGGCGGGAACCGGGTTCGAGGTGTAAAGCACCGGGTCTGCCAGCGCGGGCAACGCCATCGCAAGGGAAAGGGCTGCGGCGAAGGGCACGGATTTCAGGAACATCTTGATACCTTTCTGTTGGGTTTTCTTATCATTATCGGGTTGTAGCCAGGCCTTTGGGAAATGGGCACGGCTGGGTCATTTCACGGCGAACACGTCGATGCGGAACACGCGCGCCGCCACGATGATGGGGATCAGGATCACCGCCACCAGCACCAGTCCATAAGCCGAGGCATAGGCCATCAGACCGGAGTCGATCAGGCGGAAGACCTGAATGGGCAGCGTCTCGCGTCCGCCCGAATAGACCAGGATCGATGCAGACAGTTCGGCCACAGTGGTGGTCCAGGTCAGGATCCCCGCCGAGATGATCGCAGGCAGCATCACCGGAAGCACTGCCTTGAAGAAACTGGCAACCGGCGGCACGCCAAGGCTGATCGAGGCCTCTTCCAGCGAGTTCGGGATATTGTGCAGTGTGGCCTGGCCATTGCGCATCCCAAAGGGCATCCGGCGGATCACATAGGCCAGCACGATGATCGCAGCCGTGCCCGACAGCGGCAACCAACCGCCATGGAAGGATGCCAGCAACCCCACCCCCAAGACCGTGCCCGACAAGGCCAGCGGAATGGCCGAGACGTAATCGACAAACGGGGTCAGGACATTCGGCTTCTTCACGACAAGGTAGCTCACCACCGCCGAGAAGCCGATCGAGATGAGCGTGGCGATTCCGGCATAGGTCAGCGAATTGATCAAAGGCTGCGGCGCGGTGACAAAGACCCGCTCCAGATTGGCCAGGGTCCAGTTGCCCCATTGCATGACCGGCCCGCGCGAGGCGGTGAAAGCGCCAAGGATGATCGAGATCAGCGGCAGCAGCGAAATCAGCACCACAAGCCCGGCCAACAGCGCCACGCCCGCGCCTTTGATCCCGCGCAGGGGCTGTGGCTTGGCCCCCCTGCCCTGCACGATCTCGTATTTGCCGCGCCGGACGATCCAGCGGTTCAGGAACAGCACCACCATCACGATCAGGACCGAGACGCTTGCCAGCGTGGACTGCATGGTGATGTCCGCAGCCCCTTCGGCCACGGCGGCCTGATAGGTCACGACAGACAGCAAGGGCAGCCGATGTGACAAGATCATCGAAATGGCGAAATTGCCCACCGTCATCGTGAAGACCAGCAACGCCGAGGCGAGAACCGCGGGCATGATGACAGGCAACATCACCTTGATCCGCGAAATGCCCGGCGCGGTGCCAAGGCTTTGCGCGGCCTCTTCCAGTTGCACGTCAAAGCGGGCAATGGCCGAGACGACCCCGATATAGACATAGGTGTAATAGATGAAGCTCATCGAGGTGATCAGCCCGAACCAGCCATAAAAGCTGGGCAGGCGCAGGCCGATTTCGCGCAGGGCACGGGTGATCAAGCCATTGTTTCCCAGCATCATCAGCCAGGTCTGAGCGGCAATCACCTCGGGGATGACCAGCGTGATCAGTGGCAAAAGCGCGATCAGCCCCTTGCCCGGAAAGCTGTGGCGCGCGGTGACATAGGCCAGCGGCACCCCGATCAGGGTTGCGATCCCGGTCACGGCCGTGGCCAGGATCAGCGTGTTCCAGATCGCCTGAAGATATTTCGGGTTGTCCATCAGCCGCGACCAGCCATTCGGCCCGTCACCGATCACGCTCGCCGTCAGGATATTGGCCAAAGGATAGAGCACAAACAGGCCAAGCAGCGCCAAAGACAGCACCGTCAGCCAGAACCAGGGTGTGCGGATCTGGGTCATCATGCTGCAATCACCCGTGCCTCGGCGGCATTGATCCCCAGATTGACCGCCGCCCCGGGCAGGAACCCGTCATGGCTAGGGCCATGCAGTTCTGCCACAACCTCCAGCCCTTTGCCCAAATCCAGCCGATAGCTGGTCTTGGAGCCCAGATATTGCCGCGAGCGCACGGTTGCGGCCAGGTTCTGCAACCCCTCTTGCGGTGCTGCGGAAAGATGCAGGCTCTCCGGGCGCAGGATCACCAGCCCCTCATCGGTCTGCGCCCCGTCGCGTGCATCGGTGGCCATGATCGGGCCGCGACCGAAATCGGCCTCCACCAGACCGGATGCCGCGCCGCGCAACCGGGCCGGCAACCGATTGGCCGACCCCACAAAATCTGCGACATAGCCAGTGCGAGGCGTGGCATAGATCTGCTGCGGCGTCCCCAATTGCTCGATGGCACCGCGATTCATTACCCCGATCAGATCGGACATGGACAGGGCCTCTTCCTGGTCATGGGTCACGAAAACCGTGGTGATATTGGCCTCGCGCTGCAGTTCGGTGATCGTTTCACGGATCTGGATGCGCAGCTTTGCGTCCAGGTTGGAAAGCGGCTCATCCATCAACAGCACGGCGGGCTTGATGACCAGCGCGCGGGCCAGGGCCACGCGCTGCCGCTGCCCCCCCGAGAGGGCCGCCGGATGGCGATTCCCCAGATGGCCAAGGCCCACGCGCTCCAGCGCCTCGGCGATCTTGCGCGCGACATCCGCCCCCCGCTCGCCCCGCGCATGAAGACCATAGGCCACGTTCTGGTTCACGGTCTTGTCGGGAAACAGCGCATAGTCCTGAAACACCATGCCGATGGCGCGCTTATGGGGCGGCAGCCGCGTCACATCCGTGCCATTGAACCGCAGGCTTCCCCCCGCCGCTGGAACGAAGCCCGCAATGGTGCGCAACAGCGTGGTTTTGCCACAGCCCGACGGCCCGAGCAGCGTGAAGAAGCACCCTCCGGGAATGTCGAGGCTCAGCCCCGATATCACGTTTTCCTTGCCGTAAGTGACGGTGAGATCGTCGATCCTGATACCCATCCCAGCTTCCCCGTTTGTCGTTTGTGTTTATGCGTCCAGCCCGGCCTCGGCGGCGATAACCGCAAGGGCAGCGTCATGGCAGCGCAGGCCGCCCGCAGCGAGGATGCGCCCATCGCTTTCCAGCGTGAGCGGACGTCCCGCCCAATCCGAGATCACGCCCCCGGCCCCCTCGATGATCGGGCGGAACGGCGCGAAATCGAACACCTTCTGCCCGGCATCCAGCGCAAGATCGCTGCGCCCTTCGGCCAGCCGTCCGTAATTCAGACAGGCCCCGCCATAGACGCGGTTGGCTGTGACACGGCGCAGCGCATTCAGCACCGGCAATTCGGCCGCGCTCATGTAATCCTGATTGGAATTTGTCATCACGGCCTGCGCCAGCCCGCTGCAATCACGGCAACGGACCTTGGTGCCGTTCAGCGTGGTCGCACGCTCCGGCGCGCCCAACCAGCGGGCATCGACGGCAGGCACATCGATCACGCCCAGCCGTGGCACCCCGTCGACCGCAAGGGCGATCAGCGTGCCATAGACCGGGATGCCGACAATGAACGGTGCGGTGCCATCGATCGGGTCCAGCACCCAGACATGCGAGGCCCCGGTCTCATGATCCTCTTCCTCTTCCCCGATGATTCCATGCGCGGGAAAGCGCGCCGCAATCATCTGGCGCAGCTTGGCTTCGATCAGGCGATCAATGCGGGTGACGAAACTGCGGTCGGGCTTCACCTCGACGTCCAAGCCGCGCGCAGTTTCCTGCGCCAGAATGGTGCGGGCGGCCTCTGCCAATTCCTCGGCGAAAGCGACGTGTTGATCTTCGATGCCAGCGGAATGGCCCATGTCTTGGTCTCCCCGCGTCAGCGCCCGTGCAGAACCAGCCGCCCGGCTTCAACCGGGGGACGGGGCGCAGGCGGTAGCCGCGACTCGGTCTTTTCTTCCTGATGGAGATCACGGTAGCGCGTGCGCCCAAATGTGGCAATATGTGTTTTATGTGTATTTGTGTGTATTTCACAATTTTCTTGTGCCATCTGTGGCATTTTACGGCAAATTCAGCCATCCAGAGGACCAGATCCGTTGATTCAGGTGTGGCAGAATGTGGCAAGAAGAGCGGTATCGCCGCATCCGTGATCAACTGGCCGCCTTTGGCCAACTGTCGGTCGATCAGATCACCGAAGAATTCGGGGTCTCCCGCGAGACCGTCCGGCGCGACCTGATGGAGTTGGAGCAGGCTGGCGAGTTGCGCAGAGTGCGCGGCGGTGCCGTTCCGGTGAAGCGGGAAGACACGACCTTTGGCATCCGTGTCACGCTGCGTCTGCAAGAAAAGCGCGCCATCGCCCGCGCCGCATTGACGCTTCTGAAAAGTGGCATGACGATTTTCATGGATGCAGGCTCAACCAGCACCATCATGGCGGAAACGCTGGCCGAGCCGCACGGGCTGACTGACCTCAATATCATCACTAATTCGGTGGATGTGGCCCGGCTGCTGGCAGAGCGCCCGGAGCAGGCAGGGCGGCGCTTTCGCGTGCTGATGCTTGCGGGTGAAATCCGGCATGATCCAATGGAAACCCACGGTGCCGCGACCATCAATGACATCCAGCGATATCGCGCGGATGTGGCGCTGCTTGCTCCCTGGGGGATCGATGCCAGGATGGGGGCGATGAACTATTTCATTCACGGCGCGGAAACCGCCCGCGCCATGGTTCGCAATGCGGATCAGGTCATCATTCTGGCCGATCATTCCAAGATCGCCGCCCCGGCGCGTTCGGTCTTCTGCCCCTTGGCCGATATCGATCACCTGATCGTCGACGAGGCCGCGACCGCCCGCCCGGGCTTTGCCGAACTGGCTGAAGCCCTGCCGGGGCTGATCGTCGCGGGCCGCTGACCGCCCTGTCTGCAAAAGCTGAGACCGCCCGCCGGCCAAGGCCCGCGCTGCGAGAGCACCAGGGTCATGCGCCTGCCACGATCCCGGACGCTGCCACACAGGCGCAAGGCGCCATCCGATCTGCGCCGCGTCCTGCCTCAGCGGTTGTCGGCCAGGATCATGCCCGCCGCCTTTTCGGCGATCATGATGGTGGGCGTGTTGGTGTTGCCCGAAGGAATGGTCGGCATGATCGAGGCATCCGCGATCCTGAGCCGCCCAAGCGCACGGAATTTCAGCCGCGGATCAACCACCGATGCCTCATCGGCACCCATGCGGCAGGTGCCGACCGGGTGGAAGATGGTGGTGCCGATCTCGCTTGCCGCCCGACGCAGATCGGCCTCGGATTGGTAATCCGGCCCGGGCCGGTATTCCTGCGGTGAAAAGCGCGCGAAGGCGGGTTGGGCGGCAATCTCGCGCGTCAGGCGGATGGCGCGGGCCGCCACATCCAGATCGCCTTCGGTCGACAGGTAGTTCGGGCGGATCGCGGGGGCCGCGCGGAAATCGGCGCTGCGCGCATGAACGGAGCCCCGGCTTTCAGGCCGCAGATTGCAGACCGAGGCCGTCATGGCCGGAAAGCTGTGGACCGGCTCGCCAAATTTATCAAGGCTGACCGGCTGGACGTGATATTCCAGATCCGGGGTTGCCTTGTCGGGGCCAGAGCGGGTGAAAATGCCGACCTGGCTGGGGGCCATCGACATCGGGCCGGAACGCTTCAGCGCATATTCCAGGCCGATCATCGCCTTGCCCCAAAGGCTGCTGGCCTTCTCGTTCAGGGTGGGCACGCCCGTGACCTTGTAGATCATCCGAAGCTGCAGGTGGTCCTGCAAATTCTCGCCCACGCCCGGCACTTCGCAGATCTGGTTGATCCCGGCCTGTGCCAGCGCATCGCCGCGCCCGATGCCGGAGCGTTCCAGAATATGCGGCGACCCGATCGCGCCCGCCGACAGCACGGTTTCCGCCTGGGCCCGCGCGCGGTGCATCTGGCCGCCATGGTGATATTCCACGCCGCGCACCTCGCCCTCCTCGACGATCAGGCGCACCACCTCTGCCTCGGTCAACACCCGCAGATTGGGGCGGGACAGGGCGGGGCGCAGGAACGCCTTGGAGGTGTTCCAGCGGATACCGGAGCGCTGGTTCACGTCAAAGTAGCCGCCGCCCTCATTGCTGCCCTGATTGAAATCGGGAGTTTTCGGGATACCGGCCTGTTCGGCGGCGTCGAGAAAGGCGTCCAGCACCGCCCAGCGGACGCGCGCCTTTTCCACCCGCCATTCACCCTTCGCACCATGCAGCTCTGATGCGCCAAGGTGATAATCCTCATGGCTGCGGAAGACCGGCAGAACGTCATCCCAGGACCAGCCGATGCAGCCCAACTGGCGCCAATGATCGTAATCGGCCGCCTGCCCGCGCATGTAGATCATGCCATTGATTGACGAACATCCGCCCAGAACGCGCCCGCGCGGATAGGCTAGGCTGCGCCCGGCCAGCCCCGGATCGGCCTCGGTCTTGAAGCACCAATCGGTGCGCGGGTTGGAGATGCAATACAAGTAACCCACCGGGATATGGATCCAGTGGTAATTGTCACGCCCGCCCGCCTCCAGCAGCAGCACCCGGTGGCGGGGGTTTTCCGACAGGCGGTTGGCCAGCACGCAACCCGCGGAGCCCGCCCCGACGATGATATAGTCATATTCCTGCATGGCAGTCTCCATGCCCGGCGCGCGGCGCGCCAGGCGGAAAGGGTGGAAGGAGTGAACAGGGTGGGCCGAAGTCGTCCCCCAGTGGGGGCTCAGTTTTCCGGGTTGAACCCCAGCCTGCGCCCAAGGCGCGAGGCGTAGAATTCACCGACCAGCCCGCGTCGGAACAGCAACACGCAGACCATGAAGACCAGCCCGGTGATGATGGTGACCGGGAAGTTGGAGGTGGCCAGATAGTTCTGCAAGGTCACGATGAGCCCGGCACCGAAGACCGGCCCCAGCAATGTGCCGATCCCGCCCAGCAGCGTCATCAGCACCACTTCGCCCGACATCTGCCATGTCACATCGGTCAGGGTGGCAAACTGGAAGACCAGCGCCTTCATGCCGCCAGCAAGGCCCGCCAATGCGGCCGACATCACGAATGCGCCCAGCTTGTAGCGGGTGACCGAATAGCCCAGCGAGATCGCGCGGTTCTCGTTCTCGCGGATCGATTTCAGGATCATCCCGAAGGGCGAGTTCACAAAGCGCCAGATCACCAGAATGCCGATCAGAAAGACCGCCAGCACGAAGTAATACATGGTCAGGGTATGGCTCAGGTCGATCAGGCCGAACAGATGGCCGCGCGGCACCGACTGGATCCCGTCCTCGCCATGGGTGAACCCGGCCTGAAGGCAGAAGAAATAGAACATCTGCGCCAAGGCCAGCGTGATCATGGTGAAGTAGATCCCTTGCCGCCGCAGCGCGATCAACCCGATCACGAGACCAAGCCCTGCCGCGCCGATCACCCCTGTCAGGATCGCGAGTTCGGGCGTGAAGCCCCAGACCTTCGCGGCATGGGCGGTGAAATAGGCCGATCCGCCAAAGAAGGCAGCATGGCCGAAGGACAGCAGGCCGGTATAACCCAAGAGCAGGTTGAAGGCGGCCGCAAACAGCGCAAAGCACAAGAGCTTCATCAGGAAGATCGGATAGACCCCGAGCGGCGCGATGAGGGCCAGCATCAGCAAAGCCAGCACAATCGCGATGCGGATGCGCGCGGCCTGCGGATGGGGTGCCGGGGCATCGGTGCCAGCGGTGGCTTCCGGGTTGGAATGGGCATGTGCCATGTCAGACATCCTTTCCGAAAAGGCCCGCAGGCCGCAGGATCAGAACGATCGCCATGATGACGAAGATCACGATATTCGAGGCTTCGGGATAGAACACCTTGGTCAACCCTTCTGCGATGCCCAGCAGGTAGCCCGTGACGATGGCCCCCATGATGGAGCCCATGCCACCCACGACCACCACCGCAAAGACCACGATGATGATGTTCGATCCCATCAGGGGCGATACCTGATAGATCGGGGCCGCCAGCACGCCGGCAAAGGCTGCGAGCCCCGCCCCAAGTGCATAGGTCAGCGTCAGCAGCAGCGGCACATTGATGCCGAAGGCCTGCACAAGACTTGGGTTTTCGGTGGCCGCGCGCAGATAGGCCCCCAGCTTGGTGCGCTCGATCAAGGCCCAGGTCGCGATACAGACCGCGAGCGAGGCCACGACGACCCAGCCGCGATAATTCGGCAGCACCATGAAGCCCAGATTGCTGGCCCCCGACAGGGCCGAAGGCGCAGGATATGGCTTGCCGGATGCGCCAAAGAAATAACGGAAGGTGCCCTCGATCACCAGCGCAAGGCCAAAGGTGAACAAAAGCCCGTAAAGGTGATCCAGCTTGTAAAGCCGCGACAGCATGGTCTTTTCGACCACAGCCGCTGTCAGCCCGACAATCACCGGGGCCAGCAGCAGCGCCACCCAATAGCTCACCCCGCCATACATGGCGAGCAGCAGCGCGGCAAAGGCACCCAGCATATATTGCGCGCCATGGGCAAAGTTGATGACCCGCAGCAGACCGAAGATCACCGCAAGACCCAGCGACAGAAGCGCATAGAACGAGCCGTTGATCAGCCCGATCAGCAATTGGCCCATGAAGGCCTGAAGCGGGATTCCGAATATCATCGTCATATCAGATCCCCAGCTCCTTGTTCAGCAATTCCATATTGGCCGTAAGGTCAGAGACCGGGAAATCGGCGATCATGCGACCGTGATCCATCAGATAGAACCGATCCGCCACCTTGGAGGCGAAGCGGAAATTCTGTTCGACCAGCACCACGGTCATGCCGCGCGATTTCAGCTGCACCAGAACCTCGCCGATGCGCTGGATGATGACCGGGGCAAGGCCCTCGGTCGGCTCGTCCAGCAAGATACATTTCGCGCCGGTGCGCAGGATGCGCGCCATGGCCAGCATCTGCTGTTCGCCGCCCGACAGCTTGGTGCCGGGGCTTTTGCGCCGCTCGGCCAGGTTGGGGAACAGATCATAGATCTCGTCAATGCTCATGCCGCCCGGGGCCACGATCGGCGGCAGGGTCAGGTTCTCCTCGACCGAAAGCGTCGCGAAGATGCCACGCTCTTCCGGCACGAAGCCAAGGCCTGCATGGGCCACGCGGTGCAGGGGCGCGCGCATCATGTCCTGCCCGTCAAAGGTGATCTGGCCGCTGCGCTTGCGCAAAAGCCCCATGATCGTGCGCAGGGTCGTGGTCTTGCCCATGCCGTTGCGGCCAAGGATGCAGATCATCTCGCCCTGGGCCACGGTCAGGTTCACGCCATGCAGGACATGGCTTTCGCCATACCAGGCCTGGAGATCGGTTACTTGCAGAAGCGATGCCGTCATCCTTCGGTCCCCATATAGGCGGTGCGCACACGGGCATCCTGCGAAACGGTGGCATAATCGCCCTGTGCGATGATCTCACCGCGCTGAAGCACGGTCACCTGATGGCAGATATCGGCCACAACCGAGAGATTGTGTTCCACCATCAGCACGGCGCGGCTCTGCGCCACATCGCGGATGATCCCTGCGACCATATGCACATCCTCATGGCCCATCCCGGCCATCGGCTCGTCCAGCAGCAGCACCTCAGGCTCCAGCGCGAGGGTGGTCGCGATCTCGAGCACGCGCTTGCGGCCATAAGACAGATCTGCGGCGCGGCTGTCGCGATAACGGGTCAGCCCCAGATCGTCGATCAGCGCCTCGGCCCGGCCATTCAGCCGGTCCAGCGCCTTCAACGGCAGCCAGAACTGTGTCGCCAGATTGTTGGGGCGCTGCAACGCCACGCGCACATTCTCCAGCACGGTCAGATGCGGAAAGACGGCCGAAATCTGGAATGACCGCACCAGCCCCATCCGCGCGACGCGGTCAGGCTTCATCTGGGTGATATCATTGCCAAGCAGCGTGATCTTGCCACGCGTTGGCTGGTGAAACTTGGTCAACAGGTTGAAAACCGTGGTTTTCCCGGCCCCGTTCGGCCCGATCAGTGCATGGATCTGCGCATGTCGGACATCGAGGTTCACGTTGTTGACTGCGGTGAAACCCGCGAAATCTTTTCCCAGGTCACGCGCGGAAAGAACGATCCGCGCCTCCCCTGAAGGCGAGACGGTGTTGGTCATGATAGCCCCGATCCCTGCTCGAACATCTATGATTGTCGAGAACCGGGGGCCACCTTCGGGCAGCCCCCGGAACCGGAGTTACTTGACCAATGCGCAACCGGATTTCGCCGGGTCCAGATAGGCCTGATCGCCGGGGATCGTCGCCTTGACGGTGTAGTAATCCCAGGGCGTGTCAGACTCGCCGGGCTTTTTCACTTCCATCAGGTAGACATCGCTGATCATCCGGCCATTGGCCGCGACCTTGCCATTGCTGGCGAAGACATCGCTGACCGGCAGTTCGTGCAGCTTGGCGGCAACCGCTTCGGTCTCGTCGGTGCCCGCAGCCTCGATGGCCTTCAGATAGGACAGCACGGCCGAATAGGTGCCGGCATGAACCATGTTCGGCATGGCGCCGGTGCGATCCATGAAGCGTTGACCGAAGGCGCGGGTCTCATCGGTGCGGTTCCAGTAGAAGCTTTCGGTCAAGTTCAGGCCCTGCGCCGCATCCAGACCGATGCCATGCACCTCTGCCAGCGTGAACAGCAGCGCCGCCAGACGTTGACCGCCTGCCGTGATGCCGAATTCGGCAGCCTGCTTGATGGCGTTCTGGGTATCCATGCCGGCATTGGCCAGGCCGATCACCTTGGCACCCGAGGCCTGGGCTTGCAGCAGGAACGAGGAATAATCGGTGGTCGCCAGCGGGTGACGCACCGCACCCAACACGGTGCCGCCCTTTTCCTTCACGAAATTCGAGGTGTTTTCTTCCAGCGAATAGCCAAAGGCGTAATCGGCAGTCAGGAAGAACCAGCTATCGCCGCCTTCTTCCACCAGCGCGCCGCCGGTGCCCACCGCCAGCGCATGAGTGTCATAGGCCCAATGGAACCCATAGGGCGAGCATTGCGCGCCAGTCAGTTCGCTGGTGGCCGCCCCGGTATTGATGGTGATCTTCTTGGCTTCGAGGCTGAGCGCCTGCACCGCAAGGCCAACCGAGGAAGAGGTCAGCTCCATGATCGTGTCGACCTGCTCGGTATCATACCACTGGCGGGCGATGTTCGAGGCGATATCGGCCTTGTTCTGGTGGTCTGCGGTGACCACTTCCACCGGCGCGCCCAGAACCGTGCCGCCGAAATCTTCAACCGCCATCCGGGCGGCCTCATACGAGAATTTGCCGCCGAAATCTGCATAGACGCCGGACTGGTCGTTCAGGATGCCGATCTTGACCTTGCCGTCGCTGACCTCGGCCAGTGCGGGGGCGACGCTCAGGCCGACAAAGGCCACGCTTGTCAGAAACTTTCTCATAATTCCTCCCTTGGCGCATACGCGAAATTCCGGCGTTCAATCGCCGGATCATTCAGATTTTGGCAGAAGCAGATGCCACCCTCCGCGTGCCATCTGTGTTGATGTTAATATCGAGCATCGTTTCAGAGCAAGATTTAGTTGATTGTATATTTTGGACAGTCCATTGTTCATTTTCTGTATTATGAAGGGATCTGCAATGACCGCACAACAAATGAGCTGGGATGACCTTCAGTATTTTCTGGCGGTCGCGCAGACCGGACAACTCAGCCGGGCCGCATATGCCTTGCAAAGCAGCCATGTCACGGTCAGTCGCCACATTGACCGGCTGGAACAGGCCATCGGCGTGGCCCTGTTCCATCGAGGGCCAAAGGGCTATGCGCTGACCACGGCGGGTTTGCAGCTGCGCGATTTCGTCGAAAAACTCGAGGCGGATACCAGCCGCCTGCCGGCGCTGCTCTCGGGGGTGCCCTCTGATATCGTGGGTCCGCTCCGGCTCAATATGCCCGAAGGGATGTGCAACTTCTTCTGCGCGCAGATCCTGCCCGAGTTCAGGCGCAAGTTTCCCAAGCTGGCACTGGAGATCGCGGCGATCCAGCAACTGGCGGTTTTCACGCCCAATGCGACCGATATCTCCATCGTTCTGGATCCCCCGAAAAGCAGCCTGTATCACTCGGAAAAGATTGCAGATTATTCGCTTCGGGTTTTCGGTGCCAACGCCTATCTGGATGCGCACGAGCCGATCACTTCGCGCGCCGATTTTTTGGCTCATCCCTTCATCGGCTATATCGACAGCATGGTTTTCATGCCAAGCCTCGACTACCTCGTCGAAGTCGCGCCAAAGCTGCGGGCGACGCTGCAATGTTCGTCGATCTTTTCCCAGCTGAAGGCCGTTCGGCACGGGTTGGGCCTTGCCGTTTTGCCGGATTTTCTGGCGTCTCGATACAGCGATATCCGCCCGGTATTGGGAGATAGCGTGGCCTTGCAGCGCAGCTATTGGACCGCCTGCCGCAGCGATCTCCGCCATGCCCCGCGCGAATCCGTGGTGATCGAGGAAATGATCCGCAGCATCAGGGCGCGGGCTGCCCTGCTTCTGGGCGCGACGCTGGAGCCGGGCGACCCATTGACAGGGCCCCTGTCAGACAGCCCGGCGGGCTGACAGCAGATCGCGTCCCGCGCCACGCTCCAGAACGTCGCAGTTCAGCATACCGAGGGCGACAGCACCCGGTCATGGCACAGCGCCTCGAAATGGGGCGTCAAAGCGGGATCATGCCGCGCATCGCGGTGGTGCCGCGGCCCAGTTCCACGCCAACCGAGAAGCGCGGCAACTGGCCGCCAAGACCGAGCGCGGTTGCATGGGCGTCGCCGATGGCTGGCACAGGCACCGGGACACCTGACACCGGGACTGGCACCGGAATCCCGGCCGCACATCGCCACGTCCATGGCGCAAGGGGGCCTGCC
The DNA here is from genome assembly GCF_008973825.1 of Gemmobacter serpentinus. Lineage (GTDB taxonomy): Bacteria > Pseudomonadota > Alphaproteobacteria > Rhodobacterales > Rhodobacteraceae > Gemmobacter > Gemmobacter serpentinus. The sequence goes on from NZ_WCHR01000020.1 coordinate 61,186, forward strand.
GCAAGATAGTATCGCTGTGAATGCCCCACAGACAGGTCCGGGAACCCGAATGAGAGACATGCGTTGAGAGAACAGGCTGTCGCCGACGGGGCGCCCCGCAGGGTGTCACGGCGTCAGACCAACAGGAGGGACAAATGGACAATGAAAGCATCGGCTGGATCGCAGCCATCATCATCGGCGGTCTCGCGGGCTGGATCGCCTCGGGCCTTATGAAGTCCGATACCGGGATCTTCCTCAATATCATTCTCGGGATCATCGGCGCGGCGGTTGCGCGCTTTCTCTTTGGTCTTCTCGGCGTCTCCTTCGGCGGGTGGCTTGGCTATCTCGTCGCAGGTGCGGTCGGTGCCTGTATCCTGATCTGGGGTGCCCGCGCCATTCGGCGCTGACGCCGCTGACCGCAGGGAAGCTTGCAGCGGCCCCGACATATCGGGGCCGCCAAACCTCATTTCCGCTTCTTGCCGGCCTCGTTCACCGCCATCACCGCAAGCGCGGTCAGACGGGCATTGGCGGCCTTTTCTTCATCAAGCACCGAACTGAGCAGGGTTTGGGCCTCGTCATGCCCCAGAACCTTCGCCCATTCCCGCAAGGTGCCATAGCGCGCGATCTCGTAATGCTCGACCGCCTGGGCCGCGCCGATCAGCGCCACGTCCAGCGCATGGCCCTCGGCCTCTTCGATCAAGCCATCGGCCTCTTTCAGCAATCCGGCCATCGCATCGCATTTCTCGCCCGAAGCCTTGTGCCCAAGGGATTTGAACACTTTGTCCAGCGTGGCGATATGGCCCTTGGTTTCGGTCAGATGGTCGTCGAACGCGCGCTTCAACTCGGCGTTGCCGACTGATTTCGAAACCTTGGGCAATGCCTTCAGCAAGGCCGTCTCGGCCCAGTAGATATCCTGCAAGGTATGCAGGAACGCATCCTCAAGCGTCTTCATAGGGTCCTCTCTGGAATGATGTCGCAAGGTCGCCCGCCCTGATCGGGCGGGCGATGACAGGTCAGGAAAGGATCAGTGGCGATGCTCTGGCAGCGCCTTCAGCTCGTCCTTGGTCCAGCGGGTCACCGCATGGACGGCGTTGCTTTCGTCGCGCATGAAAGCAAGGTCACGGGCCGGAACCGCCACTGGCTTTGCCCCAATGCCAAGAAAGCCGCCGACATCGACGATAACCTGCGCCCCGACACCCAGACCATGCACTTCGGATACATGGCCGATCTTTTCATCCCCAGGCCCGTAGATCGTCGCGCCACTCAGCACGGGCTCGGTCAGTTCGGTGTCGTTCAGGCGGATATGCTTCGTATGGTCCATGGCAGTCTCTCCTTTTCACAAACACTCGTGGGGGAAAAACGCCCCGCCATCAGGACGGGTTCCGGCCTGCCATCCGCCATCGGCGGGAGATCGCCGGACAGCGCGTGACGCATACCCATGCCGGACGCCGAATACCCCGGCCCCAAAGCCCCCCAAGTCCCCCGGCCCCGACCTTCGGGAGCCGAGACATCCAGAGCCGCGTGTTCAGACCGTGCCCGGAACATCCGCCCAGATACGCACCCCCCTGGCCAGGGCTTGGGCAAAGCAGGGCATGGGCAAGTCGGGCACGCTGCAAGGCTGCCTGCGTCGGAATGGCAGGGCTTGGGTCGTGCCACCAGACATGCCCGCTTCAGGACCATCCCCCGCTTTGGAACCCCTTCCCGATCGGGAAGTTGGTCACCGTGAGATGGGTTCACGATTTACTGCCACAATTCAACTTACTGCGGGGTGCGGCTGTGCTGATCAACTTGGGATATGAGATCGAAATCACCTGCGAACAACCGACCGAGGTGATCGCATTGTTGGACCCACATCCCGATCTTGACTGCAAGGTCGTCCGCACAAGCGGCTTGCAGATCACTCCCTCCATCCAGGACCGGACCTATATCGACCGCTACGGTAATCGCTGCCTGCGGCTGACCGCCCCCGCAGGTGTCACGCGGCTTTTCCGAGACAGTGTGATCGCGATGGACGGGCACCCGGATCCCTGGCCCGCCCCGAAAGATGGCACCACAGATGGCGCCGTCAGGGAAAGCCCGGTCAGCGCGCTGCCGGATGACGTTCTCGGCTATCTTCTTGCCAGCCGTTACTGCGAAACCGATCTGATGATGACGCAGGCCTGGGCGCTATTCGGCCATGTGCCACCCGGCTGGGCAAGGGTGCGCGCGATCTTTGATTATGTTCACCAGCATCTTACCTTCGGCTATCAGCACGCGCGCGCCACCCGCACCGCCTCCGAGGCCTGGAAAGAGCGCGTGGGTGTCTGCCGTGACTTCGCCCATCTCGCGATCACGCTCTGTCGCTGCATGAATATTCTTGCACGCTATGCCAACGGCTATCTGGGCGATATCGGCGTGACGGCAAACCCTGCCCCGATGGACTTCAACGCCTGGTGTGAGGTCTGGCTGGAAGACCGCTGGGTGACGCTTGACGCGCGCCACAATACGCCGCGCATCGGGCGCGTTGTCATTGCGCGCGGCCGCGACGCGACCGATATCCCGTTGATCCACACCTTCGGCCCGCATCAATTGACGGCTTTCAGGGTCTGGACAGAAGAAGTGCCCGATACGGAAGTTCGCTCGGTCGCCTGACACCTCAGCCCCGATCCCGACCCTCGTCCAGAAACAGCTCCCGCGGAAGGCGCAGGATCAGACGCATCCCATTAGCGGTAAGATCCCGCGTGAACCTGCCACGAAACTGGCCCTCAACCACGGCTGTCAGAAGTTTCGAGCCAAATCCCCCACCCTCCGGGGTCTGCGCATCGGCATGGACATGCCCCTCTTCGCGCCATTCGATCGTGACCCCATCGGTGTCCCGCTGCAACGCCACGAAAAGCCTGCCATCCGGCGCGGCGATGGCACCATATTTGGCTGAATTGGTCGCAAGCTCGTGGAAGACCAGCGCAAAGGCTGACACCGATTCCGCGCGGATCCGGAGGGCGGCCCCGTTCTGGGCGTCTTCGGTGACCGTCTCGCGGCCTTCGTCGCTCTGACGGTATGGCGCGAGAACCTCGCGCAGAACATCCATCAGCGCAACGGCCTGATCCCTTCCCGTGGCCTTGACCAACCTGTGCGCCTTGTGCAGCAGGGCAAGCCGTTCCCGGATTTCCAGCGCGAAGGGCTTGGCCTCCGGCCGGTCCCGCAGCGACAGGCTGATCAGCCCGCTCACCAAGGCAAAAAGATTGCCGATCCGGTGGTCAAGTTCACGGTTGACCAGGTCACGCTCGGTCTCCAGCAGCTTGGCATCCTCGATATCGGTGGAGGTGCCATACCAGCGTGTGATCGTCCCCTCCGCATCCCGCACCGGAAGGGCGATGACACGCAACCAACGATAGCCGTCACGATGATGCCGGAACCGATAATCGACATCATAGGGCTGGCCCGTCTTCAGACAGGTCGACCATTCCTGTTGAACGCGGTCGTGATCTTCGGGATGCACCAGATCCGCCCAGAGTGTCGGCGTGAGATTGGCATGGGCGATCCCGGTGAATTCCGTCCAGCGACGATTGAAGAAATCATGATTGCCATGGCGGTCGGTGCTCCAGACGATCTGGGGGATCGCCTCGACCAGCGTGTCAAATCTGAGATTGCTGTCGGCCAGCGCCGCCGCCGCCTCGGACTGGATGGTGGTGTCGATGACAATCCCTGCAAAGCCAGAGATGGTGCCCTGTTCATCAAGGATTTGCCGCCCCGAGACGACATACCAATGCAATGCGCCATCCGCGGTGATCGTGCGGAACCGGCTGTGAAAGGTGCCGCCGCCCTTCACCGCCGCATCGACTGCGGCCAGAACCCGGCCGCGATCGTCTTCATGCAGGTTTTGCAACAGCGTCTCGATCGCGATGCCCGACCGCGCATCAGCCGGTGAAATGGCGTATTGCGCGGCCAAGGTGCCATCGATCATCATCTTGCGGGACCGGATGTCGAAATCCCATGTGCCAATGATGCCTCCCGCCTCCAATGCGACATCGACGCGTTCTTGTGCCCGCGTCAGGGCGCGTCGTGTCAGGATATGGTTGGTGGTCTCGCTCGCGGCCATCAACGTCCCAAGGATCTGACCGTCATCGCCGATGATCGGCGACAGTCCGAGGTTGAACCAGCAGGTGGTGGCCGCACCGTCGCGGATCAGCCGGATCGGCTGATCCTTCAGGCGATGGCTTCGCCCCCGATAGGCGTCATCGATCTTCTCGCGATAGAATTTCCGTGCAACCGGCAATGAGTCAAAGATCGGTCTGCCCTGTGCCTCCTGCCATGCATCCCCGAAGATCTCGCGGGCGGCCACGTTGCAGACAACAATCCCCTCACGCCCGATCAGCACCGCCATAGGCGAGGCGGCATAAAGCACGGTCCTGACCGTCGCGCGCAAGGCTGGCGGCCATGCCGCAACCGGACCTGCGGCTGTCCTCTCCCAATCAACCGCGAGAATGGCTGCGCGGATGCCATCGCGCGCATCCGTCGGCCCGCAGAATTCTTCGCTCTCTGGAAACAAGCGTTCAGCCATGGATCACCGCCAGGAACCGTCACCAAGTCGACGGAGATTAGAGCCGGGTCTGGAATTGTGTCCAGACGGTCGTCACTTCTGGCAGAATCCCAGTGTGATCGCCAGCGTCCATGTTCTGGGGCGGCTTGCCGATGCACGGCGCTGCCCTGAAACGCGCATGGGCCAGCTCGGCGGCGCGGCACGCATGTTGGCGGGCTCATGCAGCCGCGCGCGTTCGTCAATCGGCAGAGGCCATAGGCGGGGGTGCCGCCCCAGTCCGCAGCAGCAAGGTGCGTTGCACAAAAAACATGCCTTGCGGGAGCGCGGTCACAACATCATTCGGCCCGCAATCCTGTCGGGCCGTTGCCTGCCGATCCCGGCAAGCCCCGAACCGGGCCAATGGAACAGAAAGATGCAGGCCTGACAGCCTGCGGGAGCCGTGCGCCCTGCCCCTGCCCGCGACCGCCGCTCCTGCACGGATGGTCGTCGGTTGCAGCCCGATCAGGCCATGGATCACATCCGCATCAGCAACCCGCCATCCACCGCCAGTTCGATCCCGGTGATGTAGCTCGCCGCATCCGACAGCAGGAACAGCGCCGCATTGGCCATATCCTGCGGCGTGCCGATCCGCCCCAGCGGCGCATAGGCCGCAACGGCCTTCAGCACTTCCTCATTGTCCCACCGCGCCTGCAACGGCGTCACCGCCATACCCGGACAGATCGCGTTGGAGCGGATGCCTTCCGCCGCCAGCTGCATCGCCAGCGACTTGGACAAGGCGCAAAGACCGGCTTTCGAGGCCTGATAGGCATCCTGCGGCTGGGGGTCGCCGCGATACCACTGGATCGTCGAGAAATGCACCATTGCCCCGCCGCGCCCGGACTTGCGCATGAAGGGAACGGCGGCACGCGCGGTCAGCGCAGGCGCAGTCAGGTTGATAGCAAATACCTGATCCCAGACCGCCATATCCATCTCAAGCACCGATTTGTCGCGCCCGAACCACAGCACACCCGCCACATTGGCCAGATAATCGATGCCGCCGCGCGCCTCGCCCGCGCGGGTGATCGCATCGGTTACAAAGCCCGCATCAGCCAGATCGCCGGTGCAATAGGTCAGCCGGTCGCCAAAGCCTGCAAGGCTGTCGGGCTGCGGCTTCAGGTCGATGGCCGTGACGACCGCCCCCGCCTCCAGCAGCCCAAGGGCGATGGCCTCGCCCATCCCCCCACCTGCCCCGGTGACCACGGCATGACGGCCGGAAAAGTCATATTTGATCATTCTTCAGCTCCCGCCAGCCCGATTTTTGACCCGGGCGTTCATTCTTGAATTTCGGTGAGCCTAGGGCCTTTCATCCGAAAGACAAGCCAAAATAGAAAAAAGTTGCTAAAATGGAAATTTCAGGTTTGTATCCGCAAAACACATAGGAAACAGGGTCTCACAATGTCTCAGAATGGCTTCGCCGTGATCTCGCCGGTTGATGGGTCGGTCTATACCGAACGTGCCTATGCCACGGCGTCGGAGATTGCGTCTGCATTGGAGACGGCCCGCGGCGCAGCACGGGCCTGGCACCGCATCCCGCTGCATGAGCGTGGCAAGATCCTGCTGCGCTTTGGCGAAGAGATGAAGGCGCGTGCCAGCCTGTTGGCCGAGGCCGTGACCTGGGGCATTGGCCGCCCCGCCTGGCAGGCCGATGAGACCCCGCGCCTGGCCCTGATCGGCGAGCTGCTGACCGGTGCCGCCGCAGGCACGCTGGCCGATACCGATTTCGAATCTGAGACCGGCATCCGGCGCTACAGCCGCCCGGTGGCAACCGGGTTGCACCTGTCGATCTGCGCCTGGAACTATCCGACAGCCATGCTGGGCTATCTGGTCAGCCAACCCTTGCTGGCGGGCAATGTTGTGATCCTGAAACACTCGCCGCAGGTGCCGCTGATTGCCGAACTGGCCCAGGCCGCCTGGCTGGCGGCAGGCGGATTGCCTGGTGCCTTCCAGGCCCTGCACCTGTCGCATCCCGATGCCGAAAGCCTGATCGCGGGCGGCAATTTTCAGTCGGTGAACTTCATCGGCTCGGTCGCGGGCGGCAAGCGCGTTCATGCGGCGGCGGGCGGCACCATGACCGCCGTGCATCTGGAACTGGGCGGCAAGGATCCGACCTATATCCGCGCCGATGCCGAGATCGACCGCATCGTCGCCGATATTGCCGAGGGCTGCTTCTCCAATGCCGGGCAAAGCTGCTGCTCGGTCGAACGGATCTATGTCGATCAGCAGATCGAGGCCCGCTTTACCGAGGCGCTGCTGGCCGAGGCCGCGAAATGGACCATCGGCCACCCGGTTCAGGACAAGGCGATGCTCGGCCCGGTGGTCAGCGCGGCGGCCGCCACACGGATCAATGACCAGATCGCAGCCGCCCTTGCCGCCGGGGGGCGCGGCCTGATGGTGCCAAAAACTGATCTTGGTGCGGCCTATGTGCCTGCAACGGTGCTGGCGGGCCTCAATCACGGTATGTCGATCATGCGCGATGAGCTGTTCGGGCCGGTGGCCTGCATCCAGACCGTATCGGGTGATGCCGAGGCCATCGCGCTGATGAACGATTCCACCTATGGTCTGTCGGCCAGCATCTGGACCTCCGACATCGCACGCGGCGAGGCGCTGCTGGACGAGGTCGAGGCGGGCACGGTCTATCTGAACCGCTGCGACCATGCCGATCTCTATCTGCCCTGGGGCGGCGTGAAAGACTCCGGTCTTGGCCGCACCAATGGCCGCGTCGGGCTGATCGAGACCACCGCCGCAAAATCCTTCCACATCCGCACCCTCGGCTGATGATGCGGCTGGACACATCCACCCTTGCACAGCTTGCCGCAGCATCCGTCGAAGTGCTGCGCGAGGACGAGATCAGCCCGCTGATGCTGCTGTGCGAACACGCCGGGGCCCAGGTGCCGGCCCCCTGGGGCAGCCTGGGGCTGGACCCGGCCTTTCTGACCACGCATTACGCCTGGGATCCCGGCGTGGACGGGCTTACCCGGGATCTGTCGGCGCGGCTGGCCGCCCCGGCGGTGCTGACGCGCTATTCGCGGATCTTCACCGATTACAACCGCTTTGCCGATGACTGGGATCACATGCGCCCCGATCTGGGCGGCATTCCGGTGCCCGCCAATCTGGCCATCTGCCCCGAAGAGCGCAGCCTGCGCCGCGCGATTGCGGTCGATCCGGTGGATCGTGCAATCCGCCGGGTGCTGAACGGGCGGCGCGCCGTGGTGTCGGTGCATTCCTTTACGCCGGTCATGGCGGGTGACCGCCGCCCCGTCGATATCGGGGTGCTCTGGCGCGAGGACAGCCCCTTTATCCGCGCAGCACTGGCCGGTCTGCAGGCCCGTGGCACAGCGCTTGGGCTGCGCATCGGCGACAATGCGCCCTATGACTGGCGCAAGGTCGAGGCCTATAGTCTGGACGCCCATGGATTGCGGCGCGGCCTGCCCTGCTTCTATCTGGAAATCAACAATGCCCTGTTTGGCACCCCGGCTGAGGCGGCGCTTGGCCCCTTGCTGGCCGCTGTGTTGAACGCGGCGCTGGAAACTGTGTGACGCAAGCGGCTGCGGCACCGGCGCGAGATCGCGACCGCGCAACACGCGGTCTGGCGCAATCGCGCAAGCGGTGCCCAAGCGGCGCAAAGCCGAAGGGCTGGTCACTCCGAAGGACTGGCTGACAGGGTCCGGGCAAGTCCCTATACTGCTGGCTGGTATGGCAAAGGGAAAAGGTATGGGTCTGGACGAAGGTGGGGTGGGTGATCTGGGCGGGGCCATCCGGCAAACCCGCAAACGGCTGAACCTGTCGCTGAAAGAGCTGAGCGAGAAGTCAGGCCTGACGGTGTCGCAACTTTCAAAGCTGGAAAACGGCAAGCAGCGCATTTCCGTTGATCTGGCCTTGCGGATTGCCGGTGTGCTGCATGTGCCGGTCACCTCGTTTCTGGCCGCCCCCAGTGCCCGGCCTATGGCGCGCCGCTCGATCATCCGGGCAGGTCAGGGAACCCGGCACGAGACCAAGGGCATGGTCTATGAGGTGCTGAGCAGCGATTTCCGCGACAAGAGCAACCTGTTCTGGAACGTCACCGTGACCGGACGCAGCATGGAAGAAACCGGCGGCTGGCGGTCCCATGCGGGCGAGGAATTTCTGCGCATCCTGACCGGCAGCCTGATCCTGCATACCCAGCATTACGAGCCCTTGCTGCTGGAACCAGGTGACAGCATCCAGTTCGATGCCGAGATGGAACATGGCTATGTCTGCCACAGCGAGGCGCCAGTCCTGATGCTGATGTCAAACTCCATGCGGCCCGCGTTGCCGCCGGGCTTTCCCACCGGACCGGGGACCTGAATGTCGCGGATCCTGATCTTCAAGGCGGGCACGCTTGCGCCCTATTCCACTGATTTCACCTGTCGTTTCGGGGATACCGAAGACACGTTCATCGCCGCCGCCGGCCTTGCGCCCGATGAGGTCGAGGTGATCGACCTTTACCGCGATCAACCACTGCCCGAGATCGGTGCCCATGCCGGGGTGATGATCACAGGTGCCGCCGCCATGGTCACCGAACAGGCCCCCTGGATGCTGCGCGGTGCTGCTTGGCTGCGTGCGGCGGTGGCCGCCGACCAGCCGGTTCTGGGCATCTGCTTCGGGCATCAGCTGCTGGCCCATGCGCTTGGCGGCACGGTCGGCCCCAACCCGACGGGGTTGGAGGCCGGAACGCTGCCGATCACCCTTGCCCCCGATCCGCAGGACCCGCTTTTCGGCCCGGTCGCCACCGGCACGCGGTTTCAGGAACACCATTACCAGACCGTGCTGACGCCGCCGCCCGGTTCATCCGTGATCGGGCATAGCGCACAGGATGCGCATCAGGTTCTGCGGCATGGCCCGCACGCCTGGGGCGTGCAGTTCCATCCGGAACTGACCGGCGAGATGATGCGCCTTTTGATGGATGGGATGCGCGCTGACCATGCCGCCGCAGGCGTCGACCCCAGCGATCTGGATGCGGGCCTTGCCGATACGCCGGAAGGCCCGGCGCTGCTGCAACGCTTTGTGGCGCTGGCGCGCGGCTGAGACGATTGGCCAGAGACGCCGACCGGCGATCCCGAAGAGGCAACAGGCGGCCCGCAGCTGACCTGCGCGCTGCCCGTTTCTTCAGACAAAATAGCGCTGCCACTCAAAATCGGTGATGCGCTGTGCGGCCCATGTCTCATAGGCCGCGACCTCGTTGCGGCGGCTGTCGGCATAGTGATCGACAAAGGCATCGCCAAAGGCCGCGCGGCAGAAGTCAGACGCCGCGAAATCCTCCACCGCCGCCGCAAGGCTGGATTGCAGCGGCACGGCCCCCTGCGCCATGCCCGGCGACAGCGGCAAGGGTGCGGTGCCCTTTTCGATCCCGTCAGTCCCCGCCGCCAGTATCGCGGCCAGCGTCAGATAGGGATTGATATCTGCCCCCGGCACCCGGTGTTCAAACCGGCAGGCGCCGGGCGTCGGCGTGGTGATCGCCCGAATGGCCGCCGTGCGGTTTTCATAGCCCCATGACACATCGGTGGGCGACCAGGCCCCGCGATCAAACCGGCGATAGGAATTTATTGTCGGGCGGAACATCACATGGGTGTCGCGCATATGCTGCAACAGACCGCCCAGGAAATGCTGTCCGACCGGCGACAGGTTGTTCACCCCCGCCGCGAGCACCGGCACATCATCTTGCCACAGGCTGAGATGGTGATGCGCGCCACAGGCGCTTTCCTTGCCCGGCGGCTGGAAGCGCGTCATGAAGGTCGCGACCAGCCCGCGCTCGGCGCAAAGCTCACGCAGATGCAGCTTGGCCCGCATCGCATCATCCGCCGCCTCGACCGCCGGTTTCGGCGTCAGCGCGAATTCATACATGCCATAGCCATATTCGGTGACGAAAGAGGCCACGCCGATCCCCAGCATCTCCATCCGGCGCATGAATTCAGTCACAAGATCCTGATAATCGCCGCTGCGCACCAGATCATAATTGACCAGAGAATGCCCCCAGGGTTGCAGTTCGCGGTAGCGCCCCTGCTGCATCAGCGCGTGATCGGCATGAAAGATGCCGAACTCGTATTCCAGCGCCACCCGCGCCTCATAGCCCGCCGCGCGCAGTCGCTGATCGGCCGCCTGCAGCACATGACGCGGATCGACCGCACAGGGCGATCCGTCCAGCATATAGCCGTTCATGATGATCGAGGCGGTATCCTTGCGCCAGCCATGCACCCGGATGCTGGACGGATCGGCCAATGCCTGAATATTGGGATAGCCATTGTCATCTGATGCCAGCGCCGAGGCGAAGGCCGTGTCGCCGATCGGCTGGCCGTCCCCATGCGACACGCAGTAAAGGATCCCGTTCAGCGCATCCCCAGATGCCGACAGCTTCAGCGGCGATATCTTGGACCGAAAGCCGCCGGTCATATCGACCATATGGCTTTGCAGCCAGGTGACGCCTGCGGCCTTCAGCTTCTTGTATTGCGCCTCGTAATCGGGGGCCCAATGCGCGGCCTGTTCAGCGAGTTGCATTTTCATCTCTCCTGTCATTGCGTCCCGGAGTGCGCGATACCCGCCATTTCTCCAGAAAATCATCTGCCTCCCGGTGGCCCAGCAATCCCTGCGGGCGCAGCGCCATGCACAGGACGATCACCATGCCCAATGCCACGCCGGACAGCCCGAGCAGGGCGGGCGTGGTCACCCCGCCAATGGTCACACCGGATTCGATATTGCGGATCAGTTCCAGCACCAGCGACAGGATCACCGCTCCCGCCACCGCGCCCGAGACGCTGGCCATGCCGCCAAGGATCAGCATGGCCAGCGTCAGCATGACCTGCTGAAAGAAGAACAGGCGCGGGCTGATCGTGCCGCTGAACACCGCAAACAGGATCCCGGCCAGGCCGCAGACCAGCGCCGAAAGGATCCAAGCGTGGCGGCGCAGGGCACGGCTGTCAATGCCGATGGCGTCCGCCGCTTTCTGATCCTGCGCGCTGGCGCGCAATTGCAGCCCGCCGGGGCTTTCACGAAACAGCCGGGCGATCAGGATCACCGCGCAGGCCGCCAGCAGCAATTCGGGCAAACCGATCAGTTTGGGGATGCCGAAAAAGCCCTGATTGCCCTTGAACAGCGCAGGCCAGTGCAGAAACACCGAATGGATCACCATCAGGAAGGCCAGGCTGACAATCGTAGCGGCGATCCCGGACAGCCGCGCGATGACCCGGGCCGAGATCCAGGCGATCACGCCCACCACCAGCAGCGCCAGCGCCGCGCCGGGCAGCCAGTGCAGCTCCACCCCGGCCAGCCCGAAGGGCGCATTCGGGATCGACAGCTTTTTCATCACAAGTGGCGTGGTCAGGATGGCCATGCCATAGGCACCCAGCCCGACAAAGGCGCTATGCCCCAGATGCACGATGCCGGAATTGCCGGAATAGATCTGCAACCCCACCACGATCATCAGATTGATCAGCGCCATCGCCGTCAGATTCTGCACCCAGCCCGGCGCGACCATCAGCACGATCAGCCCGATCACGATGACCGGCAGCGCCGCCAGCGCCCCTCCGGCCAGCGCCCGGCCCCACCAGGGCAATGGCGCGGCAACTGCCCCGGCGGGCGCGGTATCAAGATCCTGTTTCATGGTCAGAATTCCTTGTCACCCAGATCACGGCGCGTGCCGAACAGGCCTTCGGGGCGATAGATCAGGATCATGGTGACGATGACATAGGTCAGCGCATCCTTCAGCCCGCCCATCTCTTGCGGCAAAAGGACGAGCAGCCCGACCTCGATAAAGCCCAGTAGCATCCCGCCGGCCGCCGCCCCGAACAGCGACCCAAACCCACCGATCACGCAGGCGACAAAGGCCTTGAGCACCAGCGAAAAGCCCATATCGGGGGTCACGCCGCCGCGCCGGGCAAGAATAAAGACACAGGCAATCCCCGCCAATGCGCCAGAGATGACAAAGGCCGCAGCCACCACCCGATTGGCCTTGATCCCCATCAGCCGCACGGTCGAGAAATCCCGCGATGCCGCCCGCATGGCGATGCCCAGAAGCGACCGGCCCAGAAAAGCACTAAGCGCCAGCATGGCCAGCAAGGCCGCCGCCAGTTCCATCACCTGCAGCGAGGAGATCGCCCAAGGCCCCAGATGCCAGGTCACGTTCAGCCCGTTCAGCGCTGGAAAGGCCTGCGGTCGCGGCGAGACCAGAAGCTGGAACAGGTTCTGCAACACGATGCTGACGCCAAAGGCGGTCAGCAGCCCGGTGGTGACTGGGGCATTGCGCACCGGGCGGAACGCGACGCGTTCCAGCGCGACCGACATGATGATCGCCGCCGCAATCGCCAGCCCGATCACCAGAAGTGGTGCGCCAAAACCAAGCCCCGCAAAGAGCAGCACCGCATAGGCTGCCCCGGCAATCACCTCGCCATGCGCGAAGTTCACCAGACCCATGATCGAAAAGACCACCGCCAGCCCGAGCGCGATCAGGGCATATTCCGCCCCGAAGGCAAGGGCGTTCAGCAATTGCTGGATCAGATATTCCATCACATCCCCGCATCGCCAAGATAGAGCTTCATCACATCGGCCCCCGCCAGATCTGCCGGGCTGCCGCGATAGCTGACCCGGCCCGAGGCCAGCACACAGACCTGATCGGCAAAGCGCATGGCCTGTGCCGCGTTCTGTTCCACCAGGATCACGGTCAGCCCTTCGGCCTTCAATTGGCCGATGAAATCGAAGATTCTCGCCACGATCAGCGGCGCCAGCCCCAGCGAGGGTTCATCCAGCAGCAGGACCTTCGGGCGCGACATCATCGCCCGCGCGATGGCCAGCATCTGCTGCTCACCCCCCGACAGGGTTCCCGCATGTTGGTTGATGCGTTCGCCCAAGACGGGAAACAGGCTCAGATAGCGGTCGGTATCCTGCCGCACGCCCGTCGCATCGCGCCGCAGCGCCGCCCCCATGCGCAAGTTTTCGGCAACCGTCAGATTGGCAAAGATCCTGCGCCCTTCGGGGGCGACCGCGATGCCACGCTTGATCCGGTCCTCGACCGGCAGGCGAGAGATATCCTCGCCCGCCAGCATGATCCTGCCGGTTGCCGGAACCAGCCCGCTGATCGCCGCGATGGTGGAGGTCTTGCCCGCACCATTCGGCCCCAGAAGCGCGATCAGCGCGCCGGCCCCCGCCGCCAGATCAAGATCCCGCACGGCCCGGACCGGGCCATACTGGACCGAGACCGTCTCAAGGCGCAGCATCTCTGACACGGGTCAGCGCCAGTTCGGCACAAAGGCCGGAATGCTGTCTTGCAGGACCACGCGCTTGCCGTCCTTGAAACCGATGACCGGCACAGTCTTGACCGGCGAGCCGCCATTTTCGGCGTAAGAGATCACCTCGGCCGTCACGCCCGGATTGCCGCCTTCGGCGCGCAGCGCCGCCCGGATCGCGACCGGATCGACCGACCCCGCCCGCACCGCAGCCGCATGGGTTTCCAGCACCATATCGGCACCCAAAGCATCGAAGATGCCCTGCACCTTGAAGCCGCGCGCCTTGCAATCGGCAAGGAAGGTATCGATAGAACTGCCGGTGCCGGTCGGGCCGTGGGTGGCAAAGATCACCTTGTCCAGGGCGCTCGGATCTGCAACCGTCCCCTCCAGCGAGGGATCATCGAAACCGTCCGAGCCGATGACCAACCCGTCAAAGCCGCTGGCCCGCAATTGGCGGATCAAAATGCCGACATCGGGCAGCACCGAGGAAATCATCACCGCATCGGGTTGCGGCTGCATCGCGCGGATCTGCGCGATCTGCGGCGACCAGTCGCTGGTGCCGATGCTATGGCTCAACCGCCCCGCCACTGTGCCACCCAGATGCTCGAAGCTCTCGCCGAACCATTCGGGCAGCATATCGGACCAAGATCCGGCATCCGCCGATTTGAACAGAACGACCGAGCGCGCGCCTGCGGCATAGGCCGCCTCGGCGGTGGCGGCCCCATTCACCGGATCGGGCACCGCACCCGCGATGAAATTCTCGAAACCCGCGATCTGCATCTCGACCTGGGTATTGGGGGCGGAAAACACGGTTGCGCCGGTCTCTGCCGCGACCTGGGCAATCGGGATCAGCGAATCCGGGAAGGGGATGCCGGTCACGACCTGTGCGCCCTGATCGAGAAATTTCTGCGCGATAGAGACCGAAAGCTGCGGCTCTGACCGGGTATCTTCGACCAGAATATCCACCTTCGGCCCCTGCCCGGCCTTGTTCAGCGTATCTGCCATGCAGCGCGCGCCCTCGACCTCGGCATAGGGGGCATAGGCCCCTGTCAGCGAGGCGGCGATGCCGATACGGATGTCTTCGGCGCTCGCCATCCCGGGAACCGTCAAGGTCAGCGCAAGTCCGAGGCCCGTGCATTTCATCTTGTTCATCTTTCCCTCCGCATTGGGCCGCCCAAGTCAGACAACCTCTTTTCTATTGGCTTTATCTTATTGGCTCTGTTGTATCGGCCCGGTTGCCGGGCCCGACATAGACCTCGATGACCTGAGGATCGCGCCAGACATCTGCGGGAACCCCGCTGGCAATCAGCCGCCCCTGATCCATGACGAACAGGCGGCTGCAGACATTGTTGATGAAGGCCAGATCGTGATCGATCACCACCACGCCCACATCGCCCCGGTCGCGGATCAGGGTAATGACCTGATGCAACCGCTCGGTCTCTTCGTCATTCAGACCGGCGGCGGGTTCATCCAGCAGCAGGATGCGCGGCGCGGTCGCCATGGCACGGGCGATCTCCATCCAGCGCCTTGTGCCATAGGGAAGGCTTCCCGCCGTCTCGCGGGCACGGCTGGCCAGCCCGAAGGTTTCCAGCAGGTCATCGGTGCGCAGGGACGCGGCCCGGTCGGGGTTCAGGCGGCGCGCCCGCAGGAGCGCCACCTCGACATTCTGGCGCACCGTCAGATCGGGGAAGATCCGCAGATTCTGAAAGGTGCGCGCGACACCAGCCGCCGAAATCTCTTGCGGGCTGCGGCCCTGAAGCGGCTGTCCGCCCAGGGTGATCATGCCCTGATCCGGCACCAGAAAGCCGCTGATCGCATTGACCAGCGTGGACTTGCCCGCCCCGTTCGGACCGATCAGCCCCACGACCTCACTGGCGGCACAATCCAGTGAGGCACCGGCAAGCGCAAGCACGCCCCCAAAGGACTTGTGAATTCCTGAAACGGACAACACGGCCCGATACCTTTCCCTGTTGCGCCCGGTCTCTAGGCCAGACTGCTTGGGGTAAATCGTTATCAAAGTTTTGCTGAAGAGCAATCTTAATTTTCTTCATTGGATAATTATTTCCATAATAGAAAATTGCTGCCCTCGGCGAACCGCCCCTCTGGCCCCACACATGCATCCTGCAGATCCCCCGTCCCGACGATACGGGGCGGGGGATCTGCGGAGGTGCCTGAAAGCCGCGATGCGGCTTGCGCAGGCGGGCGCGTAGAAAGCCCGGCCAACGCGGATGCCGGTCACGGCATCGCCGCAGCAGGATTGGCCGCTGAACGCAGGGGCACGCTCCCCGACCGTGGCCGATCAAGGCCGCACGAATGGGGGACGATCGCTGTCCCACCGCAGGCGCGAAGCACAGACCGGCATAGGGCCAGCAGCAGGCCAGGCCAATGAGATGCGGGGCCCATGCGACATGGCATGGGCCCCGCAGCCGAGATTGATACTATCTGCTATCCTGCGCGTAGCGGCTACATGAACCCGCCCACACCGCGATCCAGAAAGGCCTCGATCCGCGCGCGCCAGGGGGCGATATCGATGCCCTGAGCTTTCAGCCAGTCATCATTGTAATAGCTGTTGCTATAGCGATCACCACTGTCACAGACCAAAGTCACGAACGCGCCTTGCTCGCCCCGCGCTTTCGCCAGCGACGCCAGACAGAGGACACCCATGAAATTCGTGCCGGTCGAGCCCCCGACGCGCCGGAACAGGCGCTCCGACAGCACCCGCGCCGCCGCGATCGAAGCTGCATCCGGCACCTGTATCATCTGATCCACCACACCGGGAATAAACGAGGGTTCGACCCGTGGGCGCCCGATGCCCTCGATGCGCGATCCGCTTGCCGTGATCGACATGTCGCCGCTTTGCCATGCGTCATAGAAGGCAGAACCCTCCACATCGACCACGCAAAGCCGGGTCTCCAGATTGCGGTATCGGATATAGCGCCCGATCGTGGCGGATGTGCCGCCGGTTCCCGCGCTCATCACCACCCAATCCGGCACCGGCTGGGCCTCACCCGACATCTGGCGGAACATGCTGTCGGCAATATTGTTGTTGCCGCGCCAATCTGTCGCCCGTTCTGCATAGGTGAACTGGTCGAGATAATAGCCGCCCGCCTCTGCGGCGATGGCTTCGGCCACCTCATAGACCTGGGAGGCATTGTCGACAAAGTGGCAGCGCCCCCCCAAGGCGGTGATGGCGTCAACTTTCTGCTGGCTGGTCGAGCGGGGCATGACTGCGGTGAAGGGAAGGTCGAGCAGCCTGGCAAAATAGGCCTCCGACACCGCGGTGGACCCCGATGACGCCTCCACCAATGCCGTGCCCTTGCGGATCCGGCCATTGCAGATCCCATAGAGAAACAGCGAGCGCGCCAAGCGGTGCTTGAGACTGCCCGTCGGATGGGTGCTTTCATCCTTCAGATAGATCGAGATCCCCGGCAAACCCACGAAATCCAGCTTGACCAGATGGGTATCCGCAGAACGTTGGCCGTCGGCCTGCAAGAGTTCAATCGCCCGCCTTGTCCAGACACGCTCTTCCTGTGACAAGCTCCGCGGTGATTTGCAGCAATCCTGCATGATCTCAATCCTTCCTACCCAAAGCAATAATCGCTTCGACCTCAACCAACGCGCCTTTTGGCAGGTCTGCAACCTCGAATGTGGAACGGGCAGGATCCCCTGCCGCTGCCCGGCCTCACCGTGCGACCGCTCCGTCTGAACATTCCCTTCCTTTGGGGCGTGGTGACCGCCTTTGGTGCCGCCAAGTCGCGGATCGTTCCGCAATTGCTGAATGCGATGACCAAGGCCGGCAACCTCGATATCGCCGGGTTCCGGCTACGGGATTCAAAGGATATGGAGGGGATCATCAAGGAAATGACCGAAAGAACGCTCTGATCCGGCGGCGGCACGCTGATTTCGCACCGCATTTCCAACCGCCCTTGGACAGTCGCGCCATGATCTTCGGCATCGATGCCCTTCCAAGATGTCACGGCCAGACAGCCGCCCTTTGCGCGCGGCCCCAATTGGCAGGCCGCCGAAAGTGAGCCCATGGCAGGTGACAATTGCGCCCCGATGACCCGATGACAGGGGGGGCCCTGTCAGGCCAGTTCCGCCGATTGCCATAGGGGCGCGGCCAGCGCCCCGCGCGCGGCATTGACCGCAACGGCGCAGGCCCGGCGCGATACCTCGGATCCCGGCCCTGCAAACCGGCCACCGCGAATTTGACTTGTGAACAGGCCCTGCCGCCTGCATCCTTGCGCCAATCTCGCCCGGATCTGGCGGTGATTCAGCGGCCGCAATGGCCGCAACCTTCGACAGAAGGCACCCCGCCAGAGAACGGTGCCCGTCGGATCGGACAACAAGGCGCGACATGGGGGGGTAACGCCGATGCTGGAGACCGCATTGCTGGAGGATGGCCAGGGCAGGCCGCTGCTTCAGGGCAAGCTGAACGGCACCCGCGACTGGGCCATCGTCAACGATTTCTGCGCCAGGGCCTATATGCCGCTGACCAGCCGCCCGCTGACCCATGGCATGGACCCCGAGGCCACGATGCGCATGTTGAAGGTCGGCCAGATCACCTTCAGCCGCTTCTGCTTTGGCACACCGACACGGGCCGATGAATTCGATCCCAGCTCTGGCAATATCATCGTGGTCAATACGCTGCGCGGATCGGTGCGCCACCCCCTGGGCGGCAATGATGCTTTCGACACCCGGCCCGGCGACAGTTATGTGGTGGATTGCAGCCGCACCGATTACTGGAACGTGGCCGATGGCAACGACCTGCAACTGAACCTGACCATTCCCCATCAATTGATGGAAGAGACGGCGCTGCGCTGGTATGGCTTTGTGCCCGGCGACGAGCTGTGGCGCAAGCGCATGGTCTTTGGCGTCGGGCACAGCGCCTGGTTGTCGCTGCTGGAATATGCCACGCGGTCGCTTGATGCGCGGCGCGATGCGATCGCGAACCCGCTGATCGAGCGACGGGTTGAGGAAACCATCAGCCTTGAACTGTTGCAGAACTGGGCCCTGAGCGCCGATCTCAATCTGGAAACCGGGGCGCGGGCGGCGGCACCGCATTATGTGCGCGAGGCCGAACGCCTGATGACCGAACTGGCCGCCGAAGCCCCCGGCGTGCTGGATATCGCGGCCCGACTGGGGGTCAGCGCCCGCACCCTTTCGGAAGGGTTCCGGCGGTTTCGTGGCTTTACCCCGCAAGATTATCTTGGCCGCGCGCGCCTGGATGCGCTGAACCGCGCCTTGAACGCAGCCGCACCGCAAGCAACCGTGTCACAGATCGCGGCGGCGCATGGCTATATCAATCTGGGGGCGCTGGCCGTGAAATATCGCAGGCAATTCGGCGAAACCCCTGCGGCCACATTGCGGCGCCGCCAGAAACGAAAGCATATGGTATAACATAACACGCCGCAATTTCCTTGCTGGGCAAGAGCGCAGTTTGCTGCCGATCCCGAACGCGATTTGCCGATCCCGAACGCCGCCCTGCATACCTTTGCATGCATAGCCCACCCCCTGCCGATAGCCTTGCCCCCGGGGCCGGAGACACGCCGCGCCCCGTAACTGACCGCTGGCAAGGAGGAGGACCGGCATGAAGGCGCTCGTTTATCAAGGACCCGGCAAGAAAGACTGGATCGAGAAGGAAAAACCCGGAATCCAGAAGCCGACTGATGTCATCGTCAAGGTGATGAAGACCACAATCTGCGGCACCGACCTGCATATCCTGAAAGGCGATGTGCCCACGGTGGATGTGGGCCGCATCCTCGGACATGAAGGCGTCGGCATCGTCGAAGAGGTTGGCGGTGCCGTGCGCAATTTCAAGAAGGGCGATCCGGTGCTGATCTCCTGCGTGACCTCTTGTGGCTCCTGCCCCAATTGCAAGCGCCAGCTTTACGCGCATTGCGCCGATGGCGGCTGGATCCTGGGTCACAGGATCGATGGTACGCAGGCGGAATATGTCCGCATTCCGCATGGCGACAACTCGCTTTATGCGATCCCCGAAGGCGCGGATGAAGAGGCGCTGGTCATGCTGTCCGACATCCTGCCCACCGGGCTGGAGATTGGCGTGCAGGCGGGGCGGGTGAAGCCCGGCGATACCGTCGCCATCATTGGGGCTGGCCCGGTCGGCATGTCGGCGCTGCTGACTGCACAGTTCTATTCGCCCGGTCGTATCGTGATGATCGACACCGATCCGGCACGGCTGGAGCTGGCGCTGAAGTTCGGCGCCACCGATACCGTGCAGGTTGGCCAGACCGATGCCGTGGCGCATGTCCTGCAGATGACCGGCGGCACCGGCGTCGATGTGGCGATCGAGGCGGTCGGCGTGCCCGCGACCTTTGACATCTGCCAGAAGATCGTGGCGGCAGGTGGCAGCATCGCCAATGTCGGCGTGCACGGCAAACCCGTGCAGCTGCATATCGAAGAGCTGTGGATCAAGAACATCAATATCGCGATGGGTCTGGTCTGCACCAGCACGACTCCGATGCTGCTGAAGACGCTGCAGGCAGGCAAGGTCAATGCCAAACAGCTGATCACCCACCGTTTCGGGCTGGGCGATATTCTGCAAGCCTATGACGTCTTCGCCAATGCGGCCCGCGAGAAGGCGATGAAGGTCATCCTTTCAGCCTGACCCTGTATAACGAGGATGGCGGGCGAAAGCCCGCCATCCGCAATCAGGTTTTCCGGTGAGCCGCCGCCATCAGGCCTTGAACAGATCAAGCTCCATCACCTTGACCCAGGCCGAGACGAAATCGGCCACAAATTTCGCGCCATTGTCTGCTTGGGCATAGACCTCGGCCAAGGCCCGCAATTGCGAGTTGGACCCGAAGACCAGATCGGCCCGCGTGCCGGTCCAGCGCAGCGCGCCGGTTTTTCGGTCGCG
Source organism: Gemmobacter serpentinus (assembly GCF_008973825.1). Classification (GTDB taxonomy): domain Bacteria; phylum Pseudomonadota; class Alphaproteobacteria; order Rhodobacterales; family Rhodobacteraceae; genus Gemmobacter; species Gemmobacter serpentinus. The sequence goes on from NZ_WCHR01000020.1 coordinate 81,833, forward strand.
CCCCTCGAACAGCGTCTGGTCTTCGCTGACCGACTGCCATTGCGTGCCCATATCCAGCAGATTGACGAAGAAGTCATTAGTCAGCTGGCCCTTGCGCAGCGTCAGCACGCCATGGGCTGTGTCACCATGATTGGCCCCCAGCACCCGCAACCCGCCGACCAGCACGGTCATTTCCGGCGCAGACAGTGTCAGAAGCTGCGCCCGATCCACCAGCATCTCTTCAGGTGCGGTGCTGAAACGTCCGTTGGAGTAGTTTCGGAAACCATCGGCCTCCGGCTCCAGCGGATCGAAGCTCGCGGCATCGGTCTGCGCCTGCGTCGCATCCATCCGGCCCGGGGTGAAAGGCACCGTCACCGGCTGCCCGGCCGCCCGCGCCGCAGCCTCGATCGCGGTGCCGCCTGCCAGCACGATCAGATCGGCCAGGGATACCCGCTTGCCCCCGCTTTGCGCCGCGTTGAAATCGGACTGGATGCTTTCCAATGCGGCCAACACTTGGGCCAGTTGCTTGGGCTGGTTCACCTCCCAATCCTTTTGTGGCGCAAGGCGGATACGGGCACCATTGGCCCCGCCCCGCTTGTCCGAGCCCCGGAAGGTGGAGGCCGAGGCCCATGCGGTGCCCACCAATGCCGCCGTCGACAGTCCGGTCGCCCGGATCTCGGCTTTCAGCTCGACGATATCTGCAGCATCGATCAACGCATGATCGCGGGCCGGGATCGGATCCTGCCAGATCAAATCCTCGGTCGGGGCTTCTGGCCCAAGGTAAAGCGCGCGCGGCCCCAGATCGCGGTGCAGCAGCTTGAACCAGGCCCGCGCGAAGGCATCGGCGAACTGGTCAGGGTTCTGGTGGAACCGGCGCGCAATCGGTTCATAAATCGGGTCAAAGCGCAGCGACAGATCCGCCGTCGTCATGAAGGGGGCATGTTTCACCGCCGGATCATGGGCATCCGGGATCATGTGCTCTGGGCGGCAATCCTTGGCACGCCACTGGATCGCGCCAGCCGGGCTGGTCACCTGTTCCCATTCATAGCCGAACAGCATGTCGAAATAGCCATTGTCCCACGTCGTCGGATTGGGCTTCCACGCGCCCTCAAAGCCCGACGTCGTGGTATGAACGCCGTGCCCCGAACCCAGCCGGTTCAACCAGCCAAAGCCCTGATCCTGAATCGCGCCGCCTTCGGGTTCAGCGCCGACCAGCGAGGGATCGCCCGCGCCATGCGCCTTGCCAAAAGTGTGTCCGCCGGCGACCAGCGCCACGGTTTCCTCGTCATTCATGGCCATGCGACCGAATGTGTCGCGCACATCTCGGCCCGATGCGACCGGATCAGGATTGCCGTCCGGCCCCTGCGGGTTCACATAGATCAGCCCCATCTGCACGGCCGCCAGCGGGTTCGCCAGATCGCGTTCGCCCGAATACCGGCTGGACGGCTTGTCGGAGGTGGCAAGCCACTCCCCCTCCGGCCCCCAGTAAATGTCTTCCTCCGGCGCCCAGATATCGGCACGCCCCCCGGCAAAGCCGAAGGTCTTGAAGCCCATCGTCTCCATCGCGACATTGCCCGCCAGCAAGATCAGATCGGCCCAGGAGATCCGGTTGCCGTATTTCTGCTTGATCGGCCAGAGCAGCCTGCGCGCCTTGTCCAGATTGCCATTGTCGGGCCAGGAATTCAGCGGAGCGAAACGCTGGTTGCCGGTAGAGCCGCCGCCGCGCCCATCCGCCGTCCGGTAGGTGCCCGCCGCGTGCCAGGCCATGCGGATCATCAAGCCACCGTAATGGCCCCAATCTGCCGGCCACCAATCCTGGCTGTCGGTCATCAAGGCGGCCAGGTCACGCTTCAGCCCGTCATAATCCAGCTTCTGGAACTCGGCCCGGTAGTCGAAACCCACGCCCATCGGGTCTGATTTCGGGGCGTGCTGATGCAGGATCGCAAGGTTCAGCTGGTTCGGCCACCAGTCCTTGTTGCCCCGCCCGCCAAGCGTGGTTTGCGGCACTGCGCCATGGATCACCGGGCAGCGCCCGGCGGGTTTGTTTCCGTCCATTTCAATCTCCCTCGGATCGGCGGTTCTTATCAACCTGCGGACCGGGACGGACTGCCTCCCTGCAGCCCGACCCGATCTGGAATCATTCTAGCCCCGACAATGACTTCAGGGAAACTTGAATATTCTGATGATGTATATAAGATATTCTGATGCGAAACCTGACCCTGAAACAGATCCGCTATTTCGATGCCCTGGCCCGGCTGGGCACCTTCAGCGCGGCAGCAGAGGCCTGCGCGGTGACCCAGCCTGCCTTGTCGATGCAAATCAAGGAGATGGAGGAGGGCGCGGGATCCCCCCTTCTGGAACGCGGGCCGCGCGGGGTGCGGCTGACCGCCTTTGGCACCATGGTGCATCAGCGCGCCAAGGCCATGCTCGCCATCCTCGAAGACCTCGACGGGCTGTCCCGCGCGGCGGGCGGTGCGCCTGCAGGCAAGCTGCGGCTGGGCGTGATTCCGACCATTGCGCCCTATCTGCTGCCGGCCGTCATCACCCGGCTGGCGGAAGAATTTCCCGATCTGAGCCCGATCCTGCGCGAAAGCATGACCTCGCGCCTGATAGATGAGTTGCTGGATAGCCGGATCGATGCCGCGATTCTGGCGCTGCCGGTGGACGAACCCGCACTGACCGAGGTTGCGCTTTTCACCGAACGTTTCGTGCTGATCCGCCCCCAACAGGAGGCCGACCGTCCGGTGCCCAACCGTGACAAGCTGCGCGAGATGCGGCTTTTGCTGCTGGAAGAAGGGCATTGCTTCCGCACCCAGGCGCTTTCCTTCTGCGACATGCCCTCGACCCAGCCACGCGAAATGCTGGATGGAAGTTCCCTCTCGACGCTGGTGCAGATGGTCGGGGTTGGGGTCGGCGTGACGCTGATCCCCGAGATGGCGGTGGAGATTGAAACCCGATCGGCCGCCGTGTCGGTTTCGCGCTTTCGTGACCCGCAGCCTTTGCGATCCATCGGCATGGTCTGGCGCAAATCCAGCCCGATGGAGGCGCATCTGATGCAGATTGCCGAGGTGGTTCGCGCCTGCGGGCTGCGGCTGCGCCAATCCCGCGGGCTGACCACGCTGCCCGGCTGGCGGCGCGATTGAAAACCGGCCTACGCCGCGGCGCAGCTGCACAGTCGACCGGGATGCTTTCGCGGAAATACTTGCTGAAAGCCATATCCCTATTGTAGCTTTCTTTCGCAGAAGCGGTGGTGCAAGCCTGTTTCAGACACAGGATGCAAGGCTGTGACCCAGACCGTCAGCGGGGAGGCTGACCAGGGTCATATTCTTGATTTCAAAGGTAAAGATCTCTGGACATTTGGGAGGATGACCATGGTCGACATCATTTCGAAACGCGATGGCCCGCGCCGCGAGGATGAGCGCGCAAGGCGGATGATTCAGGCGAATCAGGGTGCGATCACCCAGATCGCCGACCATCTGACCCAAGGGGCCTATAGCGCCGACAAACGGGCCAAGGCCGCTGCCGCCAACGCGCCGCCACCGCCCGAAGGTAAGCTGATTTTTGATGGTGCCGCAGGCGCACAGATCAGCTCCGACACCGGCGATATCCGGGTGCGGGTCAGCGTCAACAACCGGGTTGTCGCCTATGACAGCGGCTCGGGTCGGCAGGTGCATTTTCTCGGCGAGATCCGCCGTCAGGATGGCACGCGCTATTTCGCGCTGGCCTCTCGCGAGAACGGGTTCATGTCGTCCCTGCCCGATGAGGTGACCGAAAGAATCGGCGAGCTGGATGGCCAGATCATCGATCACGCCTGCCCCGAAAGCCTGCTTGCCGCCGAAATCTCGGAACGCCTGGGCTTCAGTTGATCGCGTCCATCTGCTGGCACCCGGCAAAGGGGTGCCGATCCTCCCGCAGATATCGGATCACCTGCATCTCGGCGCGACGTAGCAAGGGCGATGCTTTCGCCCCAGCCCCTTGGGAGGACTTGCATGACCGATCAGCTTTCGGGATTTCATACCCGGACCGGCATGTTTGATGACTGGCTTGACCAGCGCGCCACCATGCGCGCCTGGGAAGATTTCCTGACCTATCGCAATATGGAGCAAAGCCGCACTGCCGGGGTGCGCCGCGAAATTCTCGAATCCTGGACGCGCAGCCTGGCCTCCGGCATTGATGCCACGGCCGAGCTTGCGCCCCTGGACGAGACCGAAGAGATGCTGGAGGCAGCGCAGCAAAAGAACGCAGATCTGCGCGCCGCCGCCGAACGCCCCTTTGAGAAGATGGGGCCGCTCTTGTCAGAGGCCAACGCGCTGCTGATCCTGACCGATGCCGAGGGGCTGGTGCTGGAACAGATTGGCGATCTGCGCACCCATTACGCCGCGCGCAGCATCCATCTGATCCGGGGCGGCAAATGGGACGAGGCGGCGATCGGCACCAACGGTATCGGCACGGCGATCCGGTCGGGGCGGCCCACATTGGTTCATGCCTCGGAACATTTCTGTCAGGGCATCAAGGCCTGGACCTGCGCCGCGGCCCCGATCCGCGATCCGGTGGATCAACGCATCATCGGCGCGGTGGATCTGTCCGGCCCGCCCGCGATCTTTCGTCCGCATAATGTGGCGATGATCGCCTCGGTCGCGCGCGAGATCGAGGCCGCATTGGCGGAACGCGAGGAGATGCGCCGCACCCGGCTGCTGGAGGCATTTTGGGACAATGGCCCGGCGCGCAGCAGCCGCGACGCGGTGCTGATCCTGGATCGCATCGGCCGGGTGATGTATCATCGCATCCCCTCGGACGCGCCGCGTGACCAGATGGTTCCGAAGCTGTCGCTGGGGCAGAAGTTCATTCCGCTTTCCGTAACGATGAGCGATCAGGACATCGCCCGGGCCATCCCGCCGGATCTGCGCCCCAGCGGCATTTCGCGGCTGTTCCTGGATGGCGAGTTCAGCGGGGCCGCGCTGGTGCTGCCGCCGCGCATCCGGGCTGTGTCGACCCCACCGGCGGAGCCCTTCCGCATTCCACCGCGCGCGGGGGCCGAGCATGACGAATTGCTGATGATCGGTCAGGCGCCGAAGTTCAGCACCGCAGTCGATCTGGCCCGCCGCGCAGCAAGCGCCGGATCTGCCGTGCTGATTCAGGGTGAGACCGGGGTCGGCAAGGAGCTGTTTGCGCGGCTGATCCACAGTGCGGCTGCGCATAAGGGGCGTGCCCCTTTCATCACGGTGAATTGCGGCGCAATCTCGGCCGAGCTGTTCGGCTCAGAACTGTTCGGCCATGCCCCGGGGGCCTTTACGGGCGCCACACGCGACGGCAAGCCCGGCAAGTTTGAACAGGCCGATGGCGGGGTGCTTTGCCTTGATGAGATCGGCGAGATGCCTTTGGAATTGCAGCCCTATCTGCTGCGGGTTCTGGAGCAAAGGGCCGTCTATCGCATCGGCTGTTCTCGCAGGCGCCAGGTGGATGTGCAACTGGTCGCAATGACCAACCGCGATCTGAGCCAGGAGGTCGAGGCCGGGCGCTTCCGCCGGGATCTGTATTACCGGCTCGGCGCGATCACCATCGAGGTGCCCCCGCTGCGGGAACGGCAAAGCGACATCCTCGCGCTGGCCGATCACTTCAATCGGGCGGTGGCGGTGCGGCTGAAACGCGAGCCGCTGCAATTGTCGGAGGAGGCCGCGCATCTGATGACGGGCTATGCCTGGCCCGGCAATGTGCGCGAATTGCGCAACATGTTCGAGCGCCTGCATCTGATGCTGTCCGGCAGCGTGGTCACCGCCGAAGATCTGCCCAAGGCGATGCGCGAAGTCGTTGCCAGCACCGCACCCGCGGCCCCGATCGACGCTGCAACGCTGGTCAATCTGACCGATGTGGAGGAGCAGACGATCCGCCGCACGCTGATCGCCGAACAGGGCAATCTGACGCGCGTGGCCAATGCGCTCGGCATTTCGCGGCCGACGCTTTATCGCAAATTGAAGACTTACGGCATCCGCCGCACCTTTGGATAGGGCGCAGGAAAAACCCCGCGCGGCCGCATCCGCGCGGGGAAGGCCGACACCACCAGATCGGGCACAGCCGCCCGGGGACAAGGGTGACTGATCCGGGTGCCGGACACATGTCCCGCCTGTATCACAGGCGGGACATGGTGACCTTTTCCGACGGGGGTTACTGCCGCCCCAACCGCTCCGACCCGCCGCCAAGGGCCGGACCTGCGGTCGGATCAACGTATTCCTCCTGATGGCCGATCAGGGTCTCGGTGGTCAGGATCAGACAGGCGACCGAGGCCGCATTGGCCAGAGCCGAACAGGTGACGCGCACCGGATCGACGATGCCGGCCTCGATCATGTCCTGGAAACGGCCCTGTGACGCATCAAAGCCCATGCCATCGCCGGATCGCACGACCTCAGCGATGACCGCATTGGGGTCGCATCCCGCATTCAGCGCGATCCGCGCCAGCGGCCGCGTGAGCACTGATCGCACCAGATCGACCCCCGCCGCCACATCACCCGAGGCCCCGGCCACCACATCGTCAAGCACCGGCGCGGCATGGGCCAGCGCCGAGCCGCCGCCCGGCACCACGCCCTCCTCCACCGCGGCGCGGATCGCATAAAGCGAATCCTCGATCAGCTGGATCTTGCGCTTTTGCTCCACCGGGGTCAGGCCACCGGCATGGATCACCGCCGTGCCGCCCGACAGTTTGGCCAGCCGTTCGCGCAGCTTGTCCTGTTCGATATTGGGCGGGGCGATATCATATTGGCGCTGCACCTGCAGGCGGCGCGCCGTGATCGCACCCGCATCGCCCGCGCCACCGATCACCGTGGTCTGACTGGCCGAGGCCCGGACCTGCCGCGCTGCGCCCAATTGCTCACGCGTGACATTCTCGACCTTGCGGCCCAGATCGCGCGCCAGCACTTCGCCCCCGGTCAAGATTGCCAGATCATCCATCAATGCCTTGCGCCAATGGCCATATTCCGGCGGATGCACGATCAGATATTTGCCCGGAGGCGCGGCCTCCAGCAAGGTCACAACCACTTCGGGCGCGATCTCTTCGGCCACGATCAGCAACGACCGCCCTTCAGCATCGGCAATGGCGCGCGCGCCATCCAGCGCGGACGGCGAGAGGATCTTCTGATCCGTCAGCAGGATCAGCGGCTTGTCCAGCACCGCCTCCATCTCGTCCTGATCGGTGACCATGTGATGCGAGATATAGCCGCGTTCAAAGGACATGCCCTCGATCACTTCCAGCGTGGTCTCCACCGTGACCGAGAAATCGGCGGTGATGATGCCATCCTCGCCCACGCGGGAATGCGCTTCGGCCACGATCGCGCCCAGACGGGGATCGGTCGCCGCAATATTGGCGACGGCAGCCAGCAGACGCGGATTGTCTTTTACCGGCACGGACTGGGCGTGCAGCGTCTCCACCACCTTGGCCACCGCCAGCTCGATCCCGCGGCACAGATCCACGGTCCGGGCACCGCGCTCAGCCTGGGTCACGCCCTGCTGGATCATCGCATTGGCCAGCACGATGGCGGTGGTGGTGCCGTCGCCCGCGACCTCATTGGTCTGCATCGAAACCTCGCGCACCACCTGCGCGCCCATGTTCTCGAAACGGTCGGGCAGTTCGATTTCGGTGGCGATCGACACCCCGTCACGGGTCACCAGCGGTGTGCCCACGGGGCGATCGATCATCGCGTTCAGCCCCTTGGGGCCCAGCGTCGGCTCAACCGCGGCGGCAAGGCGCGCAACCCCGCGCGCCAGCGCCCGGCGGGCCTCGATCGAGTGCAGCAGAAAATTCGGCATCGGGTAATCCTCCCTTGTGACCGGACGCGCAGGGTCGCGCCGGTTTCCCTTCATGGTGGTTGGGTTGGCGTGGCTCAGCCCCGGTGGCCCGGACTGTCCGGGCTGGCCCCATAGGTGCTGGCTGGCTGCTCCCGGGGCGGCACCCGCCCCAGAATGAAATCGATCAGCTCCGGCTCCTCTCCGGAACGGTCGACCTCTTTGTAGCGCGCGGCGGCAAGGCCCCGGCACATGGCGCCGTTGAACTCCATATTGATGCGCAGCGCGCGCAGCCGCATGAGATGATCGCCCAACTCTTCGGACGGCAGCGGATCACCCCGCCAGGTCACGAAAGCCGGATCATCGGGCAGCAGCGCCAGACCGTCCGCAACAAGGATCTCGCGGTAACGCGGCTTTTGCATCGCGGCCTCGGGCTGGTTGCTCAGGTTCAGCGCATCAAACCCGGCAAGTGACAGGCCGGTGATCTGCGCATGGGTCCAGCCCATCGCGATCAAGCCGCGGATCACCGCCTCTTGCCGGCGCAGAAAGGCCTTCTCGCGGAAGGTCTCGCGCAGTTCGGACAGATCCGCCCCGTCGCTCATCTCTGCGAAGACTGCATCAAACGACTGGTCGCCATTGACGGCGGCATTCACCCGCTCGGCATAGCAATGGTCCAGCAGGACAACCCGCGCGGCACAGGCCCAGGACGGGGCAAGTGCCGCCCGGCGAATGCCATCGGCCATCAGAAAGGCGAAGTTCGGCGAACACCAATAGGTCGGCAGGCGAAAGGCGATCTCGACCTCGCCGCGCCGCACCTCCAGCCGTTCGACAAAGCCCATATCGGTGATCGGCTCATCCAGCTCGGGGTCGGTGACGGCGCCAAGACGCCGCCACACTTCCCTTGCCTGCGCACCTTTGATCTGCGGCAGGCCCATGGCTCATTCCGCCGCGATACGGATGGGCGCTTGCGCCAGTTCGGCGCGCTTGGCCGCCACGTCGATATCGTAAAGCCGCGCCGCATTGAGGCCGAGGATCTTCTCCTTGATCTCGTCGGTCAGCTGCACGCCGCGTTCCTGTGCGATATCCTCGGGGATCTGGAAATCCCAGAACTTTTCCACCAGCCATTGCGGCGTCCAGATCGCGTAATCCGACCCGAACAGGATCTTCTCCGGCCCGATCCAGAACAGAAGTTCGGAAATAATCTCGGCAAAGTAGCGCGGGCGCGAATGGATGAAGGGAAGCGCCACGGCGAGGCCGCCATAGACGTTCGACTCCTGGGTCGCGATCCAGCAGAAATCGTCCAGACGCGGCAGGCCGCAATGTTCGATGATCCAGTTCAGGCCGAGGAAATCGGTCGCCGCATCATCCACATCGCCCACCGCAAAGGCATCTTTCGACAGCGGCCGGATGGTCGGGCCTTTATGGACATGGATGTTCTTGATCCCGAGCTTCTCGCAAAGCTCGAAGCACTTATAGGCCGAGGGATCGGTCAGCTTCCAGCCTTTGGAATCCCCGTTCCATTCGGCAGTATACATCTTGACCCCTTTGATATCGAAGGTCTCTTTCATGTAATGGATGTATTCCAGCGCCTTTTCGCCATCGCGTGGATCGAAGGACCCGTTCACGATGAAACGACCGGGGTTAACCTCTGCCAGCTGGGTCGACCGCTCGATGGAGCTGAACCCTTCCTTGTAGAAATCCTTCAGGTAGGTGGACTGGATGATTGCCATGTCATCGGGCCCGTCGATGAACAGATCGCGGTAAACCTGTTCAACCGTCTGCTTCTCGAACTTCTCCTTTTCCCAGAGCTGTTCCTTCGGGCTCAGCCCTGTGTGATAGGCGTAGAAGCAATCGATGAACTGCTTGCCATGCACATTGCGCTGGTTCTCGGGGCTGCCGTTCCAGAAATGGGTGTGGCAGTCCAGCACGAAGATCTCTTTGCCGTCGGGTGTCTTGAACATAAGGGTCCTCCCTGGATTTTGTCTTGGTAAGGGCTGTCGGATGCTGGCCGCGCGTCTGCCTTGCGGGTGCTGCCGCGCGGTGGCAACGGGGTGCCCGAAGGCACCCCGCACGGGCGGTCAGATATAGGCGAAGACCTCGTCCATATCGCCGAACAGGATCACCGTGTTGTCATCGATCCGCACCATGCGCCCGTAATGGGTCGAGGTGTTGACCTCGAAAATCTCGGCCGTCATCTCGCGGCCCAGATATTCGCTGATGTCATCCATCTTGAAGATCAGCTTGCCCTCGCCGTCGATGCGGATGGTGGCCGGGTTATAGGTCACCGTCACCTTCGGGTCCTGATCCATGTATTCGGCGATGGCGCGGGCCTCGACCGAGTCATTCATGGTGACGCCGCATTCATGCGAGATTTCGCGGCTGCTGAGGTCGATGTCCTTCATGGACTTGAAGATATTGCTCTTCGTGCTGTCGCGTGCTGTGCTGGACATGGGTCTCTCCTCTCAGCGGCTCAGGCCGATTTCGCCCAGGATCTGCGCCAGCCGCTCATGCGAGGCGGCCTGTGCATCGGCGAAGGACACGGGTTTGGAATGGGGCTGCGACCAGACAGGTTGCAGCGCGGTCGCGGCGCGGTCGGCCAGATCGCCGTGCTTCTTGACCCAGGACTGGAACAGCGCGCGGTTATGGGCCCCGTGCTTTTCGTCGTGAACCAGCAGGTAGATCAGGTCGATCGTATTGGCGAGATTGCGCTCGTAATCGGCTTCGGCCGCCGAGATCACCGGGGGCGTGATAAAGTCATTATTCGCCGCCGCCGCCTGCATCAAAAAGCCCGAGCGGAACAATTCGCCCACCAGCGGCTCGAAGATCAGGTTGATGGCGAAATACTGCTCCAGATAGTCTTCGGACCCCATGATCGACTCGATCGCCAGGCGGCAGGGCTGCCAGGCCGGATCCTCCAGCCAGGCCTTCTTGCCCAGCTCGTCATCCCAGCCTTCGATATCCATGCCGATCTCGGCCAGATAGAGCGTGATGTCCTGCGCCAGCCGCATCTTGTAGGACGAATTGGTCAGCGTGGCATTGTTGATCATCTGGGTATAGCCATAGCGCTGCGCCTGCATCAGCGAAGTGCCAAGGCCAAACTCGGCATGTTTCCACGCGCCCAGATGCGTCTGCAGAACCTTTTGCCAGACCCTGTCGAACACCAGATGCGCGCCGGCCTTGCGGGCATTGCCGATGACGGCCTGCACCATGGTCTCGATCTTCGACTGGCGCTGATAATGGGTGCGTTCCCATTCCTGATCCGGCGCGCGGAAGGCGTGCCAGTTCGAGGACAGCGCCCTGGTATTGTCCTTGGTATAGGCACCCTTGCCATTGCCGAAGCTGATGATCCAGTCCTGGATCAGATAGCGTTCGGGATCGGGCTGCACGTCAACCGTGACATCCTCGTAATGGGTGGCCCGCTTGCCGCGCGGTTCGAAGTAATTGTATTTGCGGCTGGTCGATCCCGCGAAGATCGCAGAGCCGGCGGCCCCTGATCCGGTAGCGGTGGCTGTTGCTGCCATTGGTCTTTCCTCCCTGGGTGGTTTGGTTCACTCGATGAGCGGTCGGGCCGTGCTAGTGACCCGACGAACCGGACGTCGTGGTGAACTTGTCGTAGAAAATCCGCTCGCTTTCGAAATCGAGCATGAAGAGCGTCGGCGTCAGCGCGTCGATCATCGGCGGCGGACCGCAGGCATAGACATCGCCCTGCCCTTCCAGACCCAGCTCGCGCAGTTTGCGGTCGACCGCCTCATGAACAAAGCCGGTCTCGCCGTTCCAGCCGCTGCCCTCGGGGGCGTGTGACAGGACCGGAATGAATTCGACCGAAGGGTTGGTCGCGGTGATTGCGGCCAGCCGCTCCAGATGGAACAGGTCGTCCTCGGTGCGCGCGCCATAAAAGAAATAGACCGGCCGGTCCTCGCCGCTTTCGATATGGTCATGCAGGATCGACCAGACCGGCGACATGCCCGACCCCGCGCCCACCAGCACCACCGGACCCTCGCGACCCTCGCGGCGGAAACACATGCCATAGGGGCCGGTCACCGTCACTTTTGCTCCGGCCCGGATTCCTCCGCTGTCGAGCTGGTTGGAGAATTTTCCTTCCGGGTATTTCTTGATGATGAAGGAGAGTTTTTGGGTTTCGCTCGGCGGATTTGCCATGGAGAACGAACGCGTGATCGTCTCCCCTTCTTCGGTGGTGACCGTGATGTCGACATACTGACCCGCCCAGAACTTGAGCGGCGCGTTCAGCTCAATCTCGACGCCGCGAATGTCATGCGTGAGTTTCTGGAAATCCGTGATCTGTCCGTCGAACTGTTTGACGGGGATGGATTTCGACAGCACCTCCTCATCGTAGTTCAGAAGGTCGATCGTCAGGTTGTCGAAAGCCTTTGCGCGGCACATCAGGATCTGGCCGGAATCCCGGTCGCCATCATTCAGCGCGAAGGTGGAATATTTCAGCATCTCGACTTCACCGTCGAGCAGCACGCATTTGCAGGCGGAACATTGCCCCTCCTTGCATCCGTGGGGCAGCGCGATCCCCTGGCGGAATGCGGCATCAAGGACGGTTTCGTCTTCCTCGACCTCGAATTCCACGCCCACGGGTTCAAGCCTTACGGTGTAAACCTCTCCCATTCTGTCCGGCCTCCCCGCCGTCAGTCCAGCAACCCAAAGGCTGCCCTCGGTCCATTCTGTTGAAAGACGGGGGCCGGGTCCGGCCCCCGCCCGCCTGCGATCAGTTGCAGGGATTGATGGTGAAGCCCGCCTGATATTCGGCGATATGCTTGGCCCGCGCCTCGGGGGTCATTTCGCGCAGCAGGGTCAGCGGCGACAGCAGGGTATGGCCGCGCACATCGTCCAGCGTCCACATATCCTTGTTGTCAAAGCGCAAATGCGGCTGCGGCACCAGGGTTTTGCCATCGTCACGGACGAAGTTCAGATCCTTGATGGCATCGGCCAGATCCCAACCATGATAGACGGTTTCCCATTCGCGCTTGCCCGAGAACTTGCCCATCGCCGGCGTCGGACGACCCTGATACTCGTTCGAGAAGGCCTCGACGGCGGTCCAGCGGTCCAGCTCATGCGCAAAGGTGTGCAGTTGGCCGTCGATCTCGTCCACCACCATATCCTCGCGGATGAGGCAGGGCACCAGGCAGGACCAGCAGCGATGCGGATAGACGTAGCCGGTTTCCTCGTTGAAGGTGATGACCTTCTGGCCCGGCTTCGACAGTTTGGCATACCATTTCCAGAAGTCGCCGAATTCGGCATACCAGCCCGGATACTTGTGCTCGAACCATTCGAAGTCCTTGTCGGTCTGGGCTTCAATCCGCCAGAAGTTCACCGGCCAGCCGACCGCGAAGAACTGCGCGACCTTGTGCACATAATTCTTCTTGGTGATCCGGTTCCAGGCTTCCTGGACGTCATCGTGATGCACCTTGATGCCGTATTTCTCGAGCGGCAGCATATAGGTGCGGTAGTAGTCTTCGAAGATCCAGCGGTGCCACATCTCCGCGTAGGATTCCTTCTCCTTGTCGCGGTTGGTGGTGCCGTATTCGATCAGCGTGCCAATGGCGGCATCGACGATGGCGTGGTTCTGCCAGAATGCATAGCGCAGGTCGCGTTCCAGCAGCAGGTGGTTCTCCGGCTCTTTCAGCGCGGCCATCAGCAGCGAGTGGCCATTGCCGATATGGCGGCTTTCATCGGATTGCACCGACAGGAACACGGTGGGCAGCGCGTAGTCGCCATTGCGGGCGGCCTCCGACGGCATGGCCACGAAAAGCGTGTTGGTGAAGGCAGTTTCGGCGACCACAGTCAGATACATGCAGGCCGAGGTCATCACGTCGCCGGTGATGAACCCCTCGCCGAACTGGCGACCGATGGTGGTGGCATAGCACTTGCCAAAGGCCTCTTCGGTAATGTCGAAGCCCGCCGGATCGATATAATTCTCCATATACCACTTCTTCAGGTTCATCTGAATGGTGGAATGGCGGAACTCGTCGACCATCTGCATGGTAAAGCCGGTGCGCAGATCCTCACCCGGTGCGATGCGCGCGACCATTGCCATGGAGCGCGCCGCCGAGATTTCCGGGAAGGGGATGATCGCCAAGAACAGCTTCATCCATTCCACCCAACGGGGCTGGACGTTGCGGAACATGTCGCCGCGCAGCGCCGCATCCAGCGCGCCATAGACACGGTTGTCCTTTTCTTCCTGCATCGGGAAGTAGGAGCGCAGCACCTGCTTCATCGGGTCGCGCGGGGCCTTGGCGATCTTGTAATCGGTCGGGAAGGTCGCGGCTTCCTGAACATAGCTGGGGTTCCAGCCAAGGTCCGAGATCTTCTTCGTGGCTTCGCCGACCGAGATCCCGCGCTGCGCGGTGATCTTGTTGAGCGTAAGTTGCGTCATGCCATGAATCTCCTGATGTTGACGGCCTGAACTGGCTTGTTCCGGGCCGGTGGGCGGTTTTTCCGCCCGGGCTTTCCGGCGCAGCCCTTGCAGGCGGCCGGGTCAGGTCACGGCAAAGGTTTCGGGCAACGCGGCCAGAACCCGAGATCGGCAATACATGTCGCGTGCTGCCGTGCTTCGGTGGCCTCGCTTCTCCTCCCATGTCCTTCGTTCTTGTGGGGTCCACCCGGGATCGGGCAGCCGCCTTATTGTGCTGGGGATACATGCAGAACCCGTGCCAGATCGACGAAACGGGATGTATTTTTTGGGATCAGGATCGAGTAAACCAATCAAGTCATTGTATTTTAATAATTTTAATTTCTAGGGAATTTTGGGCGGCATGTGCGGGCACGCCAGAGCGTTGTCCCCGCTGCCGTTGCAAAACGTTACAGCTGTCACGACCGGGCCGAACAGTGTTGCGCAAAACTGTAACGAACGGGCCGTTACACAGGGCCAGCCCCGCTCCGCGCCACGATTCGGTGCCGGAATGGCCCGCGGCAGGTGCGGTAAACCCATGCGGCATTGCAGCATGTAACGCGCATCAGCAACTGTAACGGGCCGCCGGAACGGACCGTTACAAACGTAACAAAAGTTAACGATTTTTCCATTTCAAATCATAATCTTAGGTCCACAAATCTTTGGATGCCGCGCCCCTGCCCTGTTAATCTTGGCGAAGATGCCGGCTGTGCCCGGCCTGTTTGCCGAAGGGCCTTTCCCATGTCGGATCCGATGAATCCCGATCAGACACCTTCCCGCAGCACGGCGGCAGCCATGCTTGCCCGCGCGCCGCAGGATCTGGTCTTCACCATGCGCTTCCTTGGCCAAAGCCAGGAAATTCTGCACAGCCATTTCCGCCGCTTTCTGGAAGATCGGCTGGCCGAAGCCGGGGTCACGGTGGACAGCCATCCCTTGCTGCCCTTCTTTATCGACAGTCACGCGGTAGAGTTGCGCGAATTTGTCGTGACCGGCGTTTCGCTGGCCCGCAGCTTTCGTCTGGGCGAGATCGAGATCCTGACCGGCGATGTCGAAACCCTGATGCGCGTCGATATCTGGGATGCCATCGCCTGCCATATCGACATGGCTGAAACCCGCTTTACCGCTGGTATCCAGCGCGTCGTGGACCGGCTGGAGGCCGATGAGGCCGCCCTGCGCAGAACACCATCATGAGCCGGATCAATGCACCACGCCAGCAGCGGACGCGCCGGGCAGAAAGCCCCAGATCGCAGCCAGATCCTCGCGCATCTCACGATGCGCGGCCGCAAGGATCTGCACCCTGCGCCCCTCGTCCAAGGCCGCAAGCTGTTCCTGCACCGCCGCAGCACCCATGGCCCCCACAAGCGGATGATCGGCCCCCAGAAGGGCCCTGGCAGCCCGGCCAATGGCGGCAAGGAAACGGGTCTCGGGATCGGGCTGCTGCATCGCGGCCTCCTGTCTTCGGGCCCCGGATCGCGGGGCAGAACTCTGACGTATGGGGTGCAGAATGACCAAGGATCCGCGCAGCGCACAAGATATTTTGGCAGATCAGTTCCGCATCACCGCCGATCTGAGCCAGTTGACCGGCACCTATCATCGTCTGTTGCAGCGTCAGGCGGCAACGGCCTTTGCCCGGCAAATGCTGGAGGACCGCCCCGGTCCGGGAGCCTCGAACCCAGGACTTGCCGAGGCCGAAGCCGCCGAGGCGTTTGCCCGGCAAGAGGCCAGCGCGATGGAGGCCCGGATTGCCGATCTGGAACGACACCTTGCTGCCCTTGGGCATGAACTTGCCGCATTGAAATGAGGACCCCGACATGAGCGAAACCGCCACCCGTAAGGCCGCGCCGGATGCGCCCGCCGCATCGCCACAATCCCCCCTGTTCGATCTGTTGGCGCGCAGCTGGCGGCTTGATGTGCCGGTTGCCGAAATCGCCTTTGATGCGGCTGGCAAGGCCGCGGGCTTTGCGATGGAGGATGGCCGGATCGCATTGATGCCGCTCGAGGATGCGGAGTCGCCCCTGCACCGGATGCGGGTCGAGGCCGATAGTGGGCGCAGCACCATCCGCCCGCGCGAAAAGCCCGTGGCGGCACCGATCCTCACGCCGGAACTGGCGCAAGGGTCCGCAATGCTCGCGGTCTCGGGCAGTATCGGGCTTGTGGCCGCGGGGCAGGATGGCCGCATTCATCGTGTGACGCCGAGGGGGCAAGTCATCCCGATGACCGGCAAGCCCAGCCCGATCTTCGCATTGGCCTCGGACGGTCTGGGACGGCTGGCCATCGCCCGCGACGGGTGGGTCGACCTGCATGATGAAGAAGGCATGGCCCGGCAAAGCGGGCTCTTGACGCCGGGCCCCGCCTCCGCCCTCGCCTTCGCACCGGGCGATGGCACGCTGGCGGTGCTATTGCCCGATGAACTGTTTCTTGGGCCGCCGCGACAGGGCTATGACAGTCTGCCGCTGGGTGGCCATGGGCCGCTGGCCTTTTCCACCGATGGCGCATGGCTGGCCGGATCGAACGGCAAGGATGGGTTCTGGCTGTTGCGGCGGGCCGACCGCGCCGTCGCCCGGATCGGCAATTTTCGCGCGCCGCCCGCGGCACTGGCCTTCAACCGCGCTGCGGGGGCGGTGTTCGCCGCGGGGGCATTCCGTGCCGCAGGTTGGGCGCTGGATACGCCGCCGATCGGGAATGAGACCACTGGTGCCCTGAAAACCGGCCAATCCGGTCTGGTGCTGATCGAACGGATCGCAGCCCATCCCACGCGCGACCTGATCGCGCTTGGCACGGCGGATGGCGCGGTCTCCATTGCGCGGGTCGGGCATGGTGCCGAAATGGCGCTGCGACAGGCCGATGGCCATGCGGTGACCGCGCTGCACTGGTCATCGGACGGGCTGCACCTCGCGCTCGGCACGGCAGGCGGCGAGGCCGCGCTGGTCACGCTGCCGCCACAGATCTTCAAGTGACCGCCAAGACCCAGACATGACGAAAGGACAGGATATGACCCAAGCCGCACAGATGCCGCAAACTGCCGAAGATGCCAGCAAGGATGCTTTTTTCGCCCGGATCGCAGAGGTCTCGCAGGAGATGATCGCGGCCCATGGCAAGGATTTCGCCATGGGGACGCTGGTTCTGGCCGCGCGCTGGATCGCCAGCGACAAGATCGGTCCGACCCAGGCGCCACATTAACCTGACGGCATCAACCCGGCAGCGCGCTGGCAGGCCCGGTATCGGTTTCGGACGCGCGGCTCACCAGCGCGCAACGCATCTGATCGAAGATGATATCCCGCGCCGCTGCGGCATAGGCCAGCAGCGGTGCTTCCTCGGCTCCGGCGAGGGCAATTTGCGCCAGATCCTCGGCCAGACCGATGTCGATCAGATGCGCCCAGGCACACAACTCGTGCAGGCGATGCGTCACGAAATCCAGCGCGTCGCGCGCTACCGGATCGTCAGGCCAAAGCGGCGCGGCGGTCTGCCGCCCCCGCCCGAGAGGAGAGCTATGCACCGCAGAGCCCAGCAGGGTCAGCACCGCGCGCCGCCAATGGCCATATTCGCTTTGATCCGAGTGATCGAGGCCGATGCTATACAGCTTTTCCGCCACCAGCCGGAAGGCGCGCCCGCCCGCAATATGGCGACGCCAGAAATCATGTGCCTCATCGGCGCTGCGACAGGTGACAAAGGCCTGCGCCAATTTGCGGCGCAGCAGCAGCGCCAGCACCATATCAACATCCTCCGAGACCGAACGCGCCAGTTGCAGTGCCGGCACCGCAAGACCCGACAGCACCAGCTGGCGCAGGCCGGCCACGGTCTCGATCATGCGCCCGGTCAACAAATGCAGCGCGCAAAGCTGGTCATGGCTGAGCCGCAACCCATCCACCTGCCGCCCCACCCCGGCGGCACGATGCAGGCCGGTAAGCCAGATCAGCGCCTGATCGAACAGGCACAGCCCATCATGGGCGCGGCTGTCTGCGGCGGGCCGATCCGGTGCCTGCAGCGGGCGAAAGCCCGGCAAGGTGCGAATGGTCTGCCCCCAGATCCGGTCAAGATCATGGCCTTGCATCGCCCAGATCTGCCGGATCCGCGCCGCAAGCTGCGGCGACATTTCGCGGTAGAACGCCTCCGGTCCCAACATTGGATCTGCGCGATCAAACCTCACCTTGGATCCTTTTGCAAAGGGGCTATGCCATGCCGATGACCGCACGGCTTGCACAGGGTCAGCGCCAGTCGCTGGGCTTTCGCCAGATCCAGGCCATGGGCCTGTTGCGGCTGACCAATGAGGGGCTGGCCGCCGATCTCGCGCGGCGCGCAGCCGGCAACCCCTTCCTGCGCCTGCGACTTCCAGCCGGGGCGGCCTTTGCCGAATCCGATCTGGCGGCTGAGGATACCGGCGGGCTCTATGCCCATCTGACCGGCCAGTTGCGGCTGATCGCTGCGGCGCGCGCCGATCCGCATCTGACCCATGCGCTTCTGGAGGCGCTGGATCAGAACGGCTGGCTTGACCGCCCGCTGGCCACGATTGCCGCGTCCGTCCAACGTCCCCTTGCCGATGCCGAGGCCTTGCTGGCTGCGCTGCAACAAGGGGTGGAGCCGGTCGGGCTTTTCGCCCGCGATCTGGCCGATTGCCTGCGCCTGCAAGCGGCAGATCGTGACCAGCTGACGCCGGTCATGGCGGCGGTGCTGCGGCATCTGGATCTGCTGACCAATGGCGGCATGGCTACGCTGATCGCAGCCACCGGCGCCACGGCAGAGGAGGTCTCGCTGTGCCTTGCCCGCATCCGCCGGATGGATCCGCGGCCCGGGCTGGCCTTCGGCGGCGCCCCCGCACCGCTGCGGGCACCCGATGTCATCGTGTCGCGCGGCGCGGACGGCTGGCAGATCGGGTTGAATCGCAGCACCTTGCCTGTGCTTGATCTTGCGCCCAAGGGGCCGATCGATGCGGGCCTGCGTGCCCTGCGATCCGAGGCAGAATGGTTGGCCAGCATCGTGGAGCGGCGCAATCGCACCGTGCTGGCGGTCGCCCGCGCCGTGCTGGATCGCCAGCGCGGCTTTCTGGACCATGGGCCGGGGGCGCTGCTGGCGCTCAGCCGCACGCAGATCGCGGCGGGGCTCGGCCTGCATGACAGCACCGTGGGCCGGGTCGCGCGCGACCTGCTGATCGAGACGCCGCAGGGCCTGCGCAGTCTGTGCAGCCTCTTCGGTGGCGGCCCAACCGGGGCCGAGGCGGCAGGGGCTGCCATCCGGCATCGACTGGGCCAGTTGGTGGCGGCTGAACCCCCACAGGCACCGCTGGATGACGCGGCCCTTGCCGCCCGCCTGACCGCCGAGGGCAAGCCGTTGTCGCGCCGCACCGTCGCCAAATACCGCGCCATGCTGGGCATTGCACCTCAGGGCCAGCGACGGCGCTGATCGCGTCGCCTCAGTCACCGAGATGCTTGTAGATCGTGGTCCGCGACATGCCCAGGGCGCGCGCCGCCAGCGTAATATTGCCATCATGGTGTTGAACGCTGGCCCGGATGGTCTGGCACTGGCTTTCCTTCCAGGGGATGCCCGCGCATTGCCGGCAACAGGGCGCAGGCACGGGCTGCACCTGCACAGGCAAGAGCCCGTTCAGATCATGCGGCTCCAACAGGCCATCGGCGCAGGTCAGCACCGCCTGGGTTACACTCGCGCGCAGTTCATGCAGGTTGCCGGGCCAGTCATGCGCGCCCAGCCGGGCCATTGCCGCATCCGATATCCGCGCGCCCGGCCGCACCGCACGGGCAAAGCGCAGCGCCAGCGCCGCCAGATCGCCGCGCTGCCTGAGCGGCGGCAGGTCCAACCGGAAACCTTCCAGCCGGTAACGCAGCGCGGGCAATAACCCCGCCAAGCCATCAGGGTCACTGGTCACGCTGATGACCCGCACATCACAGCAGACCAAGGCACCGCTTTGCGGCTGACGGTATTCGCCCGCATCCAGCACCCCGGCCAGGGCAGCCTGTGCCGAATGGGGCAACGCCGTCACCTCATCCAGCACCAAGGTGCCGCCATGGGCCTGCTGCAACAGGCCCGGCCGCTGGCCATCACCCAGAAGTTGCACCAGATCCGCCTCCGCCAGAAGCCGCCCATCCAGCGTGACCATCGGGCCGGACCGGCCCGATGCACCATGTGCCAGCCGCGCGATCAGCGCCTTGCCCGTGCCGGTCTCGCCACTGATGGCGATTGCCGCGCCCCGCCGTGCCGCATCCGGCAGCGCCTGCAATTGTTGCCAAAGTGCCGGATCCTCGACCACCACGTCGCGAAACAGATTGCGCGCAGGGGCAGCCGGCTCCGCCAATGTCGGCTTCAAGCGCCGCGCCAGCGCGAAACTGGCGCGGTTCGCCACGCAGCGCAGCGACACCGCCGATCCGATCCGGTCGCGAATGCGCAGCGTCTCGCCCTCGGCCAGACGGCGCTGGATGGCGGAAAAGGGTTGTTCAAAGATCCGGTCGAAGTTTTCGCCCAGCAACCGCGGAAAGCCGGTCAGGAACATCTCGCCCTTGCGGTTCACCGCCGTCAGCGTCAGATCCTCGGCCAGAACCAGCATCCCCATCGACAAGGTGCCGAGATATTCGGGGCGCGGATGGAATTGCAGCACGATGCTGCGGTCATGGCGGGCGCGGATCAGGCTGTTCTCGATGCTGGAGGCCGACATCTGCACCAATGCCGCCGTATGCTGCTGCCGCACCGCCGACATGGAGGATGCATCCAGCACCCCGGCCAGCCGCCCTGCTCCATCAAAGATCGGGGCCGAGAT
This sequence comes from Gemmobacter serpentinus, assembly GCF_008973825.1. Taxonomy (GTDB): domain Bacteria; phylum Pseudomonadota; class Alphaproteobacteria; order Rhodobacterales; family Rhodobacteraceae; genus Gemmobacter; species Gemmobacter serpentinus. The sequence goes on from NZ_WCHR01000020.1 coordinate 102,763, forward strand.
GCAGGAGACATCCCCATGCGCCCGCAGGAAATGTTCGCCGCCATAGACCTGCGCCGGGCGTCCGGTTGCGATGCAGACCCCCATCGCATTGGTGCCGCGCAGATCCTCGCTCCAGACCGAGCCGGGCACGACTTGCGCCCCGGCATCGGTCTCGGCGAATTGCGCATCCTGCAGCGTGTCGAGCACCACCCCTTCGGGCGAGCCGAGCGCGATCATGAAGTTGGATCCGGCGATCTGGTCGAACAGCAATTCCAGCTCGGGCCGGGCAAAGCGGATCAGATCGGCGTGCAACTGGCGAGAGACGGTAAACTCGTTTTCCGACAGGATCATTCTGCGCGCACGATCCAGCGGATCCAGCCCATGCGACAGGCTGCGCAGCCAGCTTTCGGTGATATCGCCCGGCAAGGCCCCACCCGGAAACCTGCCTTGCGATTCAAGCTGATGGCGGGCGCGTGTCAGCGCCGAAGTCTGCATCTCCATGGGCTCGGCCCCTCCCCGGACCTTCTCCATTCCCGTGCCCGTTCGGAACCTGCGCCCGCTTACGCCGACGCGTAACACAAAGGCCCTTCCCGTGGCGGTCGCGCCCCCGAACCTGACAAAGCGTATCGGCTGGGCGCCCCCTGTCAATCGCCGCGCATGATTCGCGGCGCGGGTGTTCAGGATCTGGACATCCGCGCCGATGAGATCACGCCGCGCAGCCGATCCGGCCGGAATGTCCAGCGCCTGAACGCCACGAAACCGCACTTCGTCCAGATCGCGAACGGCTGCATCTGCGGCATGGGCTTTCGTTGCACCGGGCCGCACCTGAGCCGAAAACTGCCCCTCACCGCCGAGGAGAGCGGTATCCGAGGAGGTTAGCCAACCATGAAAGCCCAGGTTCTTCATGCCTATGATCCCGCTTTGACCGCGCCTGAATGGGTGCGCGAGACCGAAGTGGCCGATCCCAAGATCATCAAATCGAATGACGTCATCATCCGCATCGGCGGCGCAGGCGTCTGCCGCACCGATCTGCATATCATCGAGGGGGTCTGGCGCCCCCATACCGATCCGACCGGCACCGGGTTGCTGCCGCTGATCATGGGCCATGAGAATGCGGGCTGGATCGAGGAGATCGGCCCCGAGGTCGAGGGCTTCCGCAAGGGCGATCCGGTCATCGTGCATCCCAAGGTCACTGGTGGCACCTGTATTGCCTGCCGCCGTGGCCATGACATGCATGGCGAGGGCAAGTTTCCCGGGCTGGACAGCAACGGTGGATATGCTGAACTGCTGCACACTTCGGCCCGCAATCTGATCGCTTTGCCCAAGACCCTGGCACCGCGCGATGTGGCGCCCTATGCCGATGCCGGGCTGACCGCCTATCGCGCGGCCAAAAAGGCCGCGCAGCAATTGCTGCCCGATCATGCGGCGGTGGTCATCGGCGCGGGCGGGCTTGGCCATATCGGCATTCAGGTCCTGCGCGCGATGTGCGCGGCACGGATCATCGTGGTCGATACCTCTGACGCCTCGCTGTCGCTGGCGGGCGAACATGGTGCCGATCACCTGATCAAAGCCGATGGCGGCGAGGTCGAGGCCGTCTTGGCGCTGACCGGCGGCAAGGGGGCCGAGGCGGTAATCGATTTCGTGGGCGAAAAGGGCACCACGAAAAAGGGCATCGACATGACCCGCGCCATGGGCAGCTATTACGTCGTGGGCTACGGCGAGGATATTCGCGTGCCCACCGTCGACATGGTGATTACCGAAAAGAACATCATCGGCAATCTGGTCGGCACATGGGCCGAACTGACCGAACTGATGGCGCTGGCCGATCGCGGTTTGGTGGAACTGGCCACCAAGCATTACCGCCTGTCGGAAGCCAATCAGGCGCTGCAGGACCTGCATCACGGCAAGATCCGGGGCCGCGCCGTTCTGGTGCCCTGATCCCGCCAGGTCGCCCGCTCTGGCCCGGTGCGGAGCCTGGGCGGGCGACCTTTGACCGCAACCATAAATGATTTCGGGAGGATGTCATGACCACCACCAGAACCCGGCTTCGGCGGGGCGCGCTGGCCAGCACCACGCTGGCAGGAACGGCCTTGATCCTTGGTGCAAGCGGCACCATGGCGCAGGACTATTCCAGATACGGTATCCAGGCCGATACGCCCGGTATCTGCAGCTTTGAAGCCATCGATGCCAAGGATTATTCCGGTCGCACCCTCAATGTGATCACTCATGCGATCCCGGTGATCGGCGAGCCTACGGCACTCCATGCCCAGCAGTTTCAGGAATTGACCGGCGCCACGGTCAATGTCGTGCATGTGCCCTTCGGTGATCTGTTCCAGCGCATCATGATCCCGTTCCAGACCCAGCAATCGGCCTATGATGTGCTGTTCTACGGCTCGCTCTGGCTGGGTGATTTCAACCCCTATCTCGCCGAGGTGCCCGAGGCCTATCAACAGGTCTCCGGGATGCAGGCAGTGACTGAAACCTATCGCGGCGTCGCCAGCTGGGGTGGCAAGATGCTGCAATATACCATGGATGGGGACCGCCATTACCTGAAATATCGCGCCGATGTCTTTGCCAACCCCGAGGCGCAGGCACTGTTCAAGGAAAAGACCGGCCGCGATCTGACCGTGCCCGCCACATGGGAAGAATACAACGAAGTCGCGGCCGTCTTCACCAATACCGATTGGGACAATGACGGCGCGCCGAATTTCGGCACCGCCGAGGTGACCAAACGCGACGATCTGATGTTTTCGGCCTTCATCAGCCGGGTTGCGCCCTATGCGAAACATCCCGATGTGAAGGGCGGCTTCTTCTTTGATCTGGAGACGATGACCCCGCAGGTCAACACCCCCGGCTGGGTGCGTGGGCTGGAGCTGTTCGTGGCGGCGCAAGCCTCGATGCCGCCCGGCGGCACCTCTTTCGGGCTGGGCGACGAGATCTTCTCCTTCGGGGGCGGGCAGACGCTGATGTCCTATAGCTGGGATGATGCCTTCATCCAGGCGATGCAGGAAGACAGCCCGATCCGCAACAAGGTGGCGGCTGCGATGCTGCCCGGCGCGGCAGAGGTCTGGAACCGCGACACCGGCCAATGGGACAAGTTCGACGAACCGAACCGTGTGGCCTATGTCACCTGGGGCTGGACTTCGGCGGTGGCAAAAGACAGCCAGAACCAGGACATGGCCTTCGATTTCCTGTGTTTCTTCGCCAATGAGGGCAATACCGAATCCGATCTGCAGATCGGCCGTTTCGGCATCAACCCTTATCGTGACAGCCATTTTGACCCGGCCTTCTATGAAAGCGCGCTTGGCTGGGACAAGGCGGTGGCCGAAACCTATACCGCGACGCTGAAAGGCATCGACACTGCGCCCAATCAGGTCTTCGACCTGCGCGTGCCGGGTGTGGGCGAGTTCATGTCATCTCTGGCCGCAGGTGTCGCCCGGGCGCAATCAGGCGAACAAAGCCCGCAACAGGCGCTGGATGGCGTGGCCGCAGAATGGACCGCCATTGTGGAGCGTATCGGCCCTGACCGCGTGCGCGAGGCCTATGCCAATGTGGTGGCGCTGGAAGACCGCTGATTGCGGCGGCGGGCTGGACCTTACCGGCCTTTTCCCGCCCCGCCTTGCTGCGCCTTTGTCCCGGCCCTGACACCGGGGCAAAGGCCCTTCCTCCGGAACCACAAAGGGGGCGCCATGTATCGCCAGAAATATATCTTCCTGCTACCGGGGCTATTGGTCCTGATCGCGGTCATCCTGTTCCCGCTGATCTTCACCATCCGCGTCAGCTTTTCGTCCTGGGATGTCTATAATCCCGGCCTGAACGATGCAGGCGGCGCGATGTATGCCCGGATGTGGGAGGATGCCCGCTATTGGCAGGCGTTGTGGCGGCTGTCGCTTCTGAGTGTTGCGACCGTGCTGATCCAATATCTGCTGGGTTTTGCCCTGGCGCTGCTGGTCTGGCGCGACATCGCCGCGCGGCGGTTTTTCCGCGTGCTGTTTCTGGTGCCGATGATGACGACGCCGGTGGTGATGTCGGTGATCTGGCGCACGATCTTTCATGAAAGCCTTGGGCCGCTGAACCCCATCCTCGAGGGGTTGGGCATCGGCGCGCAGCCCTGGCTGTCGCATCCCGGCTTCGCCTTTGTCGCCGTGATCATCGTGGAGGTCTGGCAATGGACGCCCTTCATGTTCCTGCTGCTGCTGGCGGGCCTGCTGTCGCTGCCGTCCGAGCCGTTCTTGGCCGCCAAGATCGACGGGGCCGGGCCGATCCGCACCTTCCTGTCGGTGACATTCCCGATGATGGGCGCGATTTCGGTCGGCGCGATCCTGATCCGCGCCATCGAGGCATCCAAGATCATGGAAACCGTCTATGTCCTGACCTCGGGGGGCCCCGGCACCTCGACCGAGACGGTGAGCTATTACATCTATATTCGCGGGATGCGGGATTTCCAGATCGGCTATTCGGCGGCGCTGTCTCTGACCTATCTCATCATCATGGCAGTGGCGCTGACCCTGATCGCCAAGGCCCTGATGCGATTGATGGTGCGGGGGGCCGGGGCATGAGAACGCTGTATCTGGCGCTGAAATACCTGGCCGTCACCCTGTGGTCTGCCTTTGTGATCTTTCCGTTTCTGTGGATGCTGAGCACCAGCTTCAAGACCCAGAACGCCGTGACCGGCGGCGCGACATGGCTGCCATGGCTGCAATTCGAGCCATCGCTTGCCGGGTGGCGGGCGCTGTTCGGCGGCGCGGGCGGGGTCAATATCGTGAAACCCTATCTGAATTCGGTGGTGGTGACCGGCACGGCCTCGGCGATCGCTCTGGTCCTTGGCACGCTGGCCGCTTACGGCTTGTCGCGTTTCAGCTTCCGCGCCGGCCCGATCCGCAATGGCGACATCACCTTCTTCTTCATCAGCCAGCGCATCATGCCGCCCATCGTGCTGGCGATCCCGTTCTTTCTGATGCTGCGCTGGCTGGGGCTTCTGGACAGCCTGCCGGGGCTGATCCTTGTCTATGTCGCCGCGCTGATGCCGATCGCGGTCTGGGTCATGGTGGATTTCTTCAACACCATTCCCCGCGCGTTGGATGAAATGGCGTGGATGGATGGCTGCACGCCGGTCACCACCTTTATCCGGGTGATCCTGCCCAATGTCCTGCCGGGACTGGTGGTGGCGGGCATGTTCTGCCTGATCTTCGGCTGGAACGACTTTTTCTTCGCCTTCACGCTGACCTTCACCAAGACGCAACTTCTGCCGGTCTCCATCGTGGCGCTGAATTCATCAGTGACGCCGTGGTGGTCGCTGTCGGCTGCCGCCATCGTCTCAGTCGCGCCGCTGGCGGTGCTGGCCTTTGTGGTCGAACGCTTCCTTGCAAGCGGTGGCCTGAAAGGGGCGGTGCGCTGATGCTCAGGCTTTCCAATCTTGATCTGGCCGAAGATGGCGTGCCGCATCTGGCAGATATCAGTCTGGACTTCCGGCCCGGCCTGACGACGCTTCTGGGCCGCACGGGGGCTGGCAAGACCACGCTGCTCCGCGCCATTGCCGGGCTGGCACACCCTTTCGGGCAGATCAGCTTCAACGGCCAGGACTGGGCGCAATTGCCACCCTGGCATCGGCCGGTCGCCATGGTGACACAGCAATTCATCAATTACCCGCATCTGAACGTGCTGGACAACCTGGCCTTTCCGCTGATCCGGCGGGGCGAGGCGCGCGCGGCGGCATTGGCTGCGGCAGAGACCATGCTGGGGCGGGTCGGCCTCGCGCAGATGGCAAGCCGTCGCCCGTCAGAACTGTCGGGCGGCCAGCAACAGCGCGTGGCGCTGGCGCGGGCATTGGTCAAGGGCGCGCCGATCCTTCTCTTGGACGAGCCCTTCGTCAATCTGGATTACAACCTGCGTGAAGGAATGCGCGAGGAGCTGATGGCGCTGCTGCAATCGGGCGGCGAGACGACGGTGATCTATGCCTCCACTGACCCGCGCGAGGCGCTGCGCATGGGCGACCAGACTGTCCTCATGAGTGAAGGGCGCGCCCTGCAATCGGGGGCACCGCGCGCGGTCTTTGCCGCCCCCGCCGCATTGGCGGCGGCGCGGGTGGTCAATGATCCGCCGATCAATATTCTCTCGGCCCGGCTCGACGCCACATCGCTGGATATCGACCATCTCGGCCCGTTCCCGCGCGATGCCCTGCCTGAAGATCTGCCCCCCGGCGGCTATTCGCTGGCCCTGCGCGCCGAGGACATCCGGCAGAACGGAACCGTGTCGGCCCGTGTGGCCCTGACCGAAGTCTCAGGTTCCGAAACCGTGACCCATCTGCAGGCAGGGGCCCAGCCGCTGGTGATGCTGGAACGGCGGGTCCAGAGCCATCCGCTTGGCGCGGAGATCAGGCTGGCGCTCGATCTTCGTCGAGCGTTGATTTACGGCGCGGATGGCGCGCTGATCGCGAAAGGGGCCGCGCATGGTTGAGATCCGTCTGGAACAGTTGGCCCATGCCTATCGCCGCGGCGGGGCCTATGCCTTGCGGCCGCTTGACATGACCTGGCGTTCGGGCGGCACATATGCGCTGCTTGGCCCTTCGGGCTGCGGCAAGTCGACCATGCTCAACATCATCTCGGGGCTGATCCAGCCATCCGAGGGGCGGGTGCTGTTCGATGGCCGCGATGTCACCGCCCTCGAGACCGGGCGACGCAAGATCGCACAGGTGTTTCAGGTGCCGGTGATCTATCGGTCGATGACGGTCGGGCAGAACCTTGGCTTTCCGCTGGTCTGTCAGCGCCTGCCCGCACAGACCCGCCGCAAACGGGTGGAACAGATCGCTGAACGGTTGGGCCTGGGGCCGATGCTGCACCGACCCGCCCACAGCCTGACCGCGGATCAGAAACAACTGGTGTCGCTGGGGCGGGGATTGGTGCGCGATGATGTGGCGGCGATCCTGCTGGACGAACCGCTGACGGTGATTGATCCGCAGCAGAAGTTCGATCTGCGCCGCATCCTGAAAGAGATCAACGCCGAATTTGGCGTGACCATGGTGCTGGTCACCCATGACCAGACCGAGGCCATGACCTTTGCCGAAGAGGTGGTGGTGATGAATATGGGCGAGGTGGTGCAAAGCGGCAGCCCGCGCGCGCTGTTCGAACGCCCCGCCACGCGCCATGTTGGCAGTTTCATCGGCGCGCCCGCGATGAATTTTCTGCCCGCCGATCCGATGGGACCGCAGGTCGCGGTTGCGGGCACCGGCCTTGCCATGCCCCGGCCGGATGCCACAGAGGGGCGTTTCTGCCTGGGCTTTCGGCCCGAACACGCCCGCCTTGTGCGCGAAGGGGCCACCATGTCGGGCATCGTGACCCGCATCTGGTTCGAGGGGCTGGACGAGATTCTGGCGCTTGACCATCCTTCTGGTGAAGTGCGGCTGCGCGCGCCCGCGGGCATCGGCTTGAAGCCCGGCGATCAGGCGGGCTTCGTGCTGGAGGATGGCGCGCTGCGGCTTTATCGCGACGACCGTCTGATCGCCTGATCCGCATCCATTGCCCGTCTGCCCCCAATGCAGAAGGCCACCCAGACACAGGAGGTGGCCTTTTTGCATGGGACGTGTCTGATCTCAGTGTTGCTTGCCCGAAGTCGCGGTAAATCTTTGCCGCTCGCGCAAGGCACGCGCTTCAAGCGCCAGGATTTCATCGGTGGTCTTGCCATTATTGGTGCCCTGCAACAGCAGCAGCCCCTTCAGCTTTAAGTCGGTGAAGCGCAGACAGCACACCCGCAGGAAGGAGGTGAAATTGCCCAGATCGTGGCCTTCATCGATCGATTCATTGTAAAGCTGATGCAGAAGCTGCGGCACGTTCAGATCATCGCGCGTCGCGATCTCTTCCAGGACCATCCAGAACATGTTTTCCAGCCGCACGCTGGTGACCATCCCGTCCATTCGGATGGAGCGGGTCTGACTTTCCCAAAGCTGCGGATCGGCACCCACGAACAATCTGCACATCGGATGGTTCCTCCTCCCGAAGGGCTATCTTGCAAGGATAGCGCAAGGCCACAGGTTGAAAAGGGCCTGCGACGCACCCGCCGCAGGCCCCAGGGTCACAGGTTGCCGGCTTTCAGCTCACCCGCCAGGTATTCCGCCTGGCGGATGGCCAGCGCGACGATGGTCAGCGTCGGGTTGGCCGCGGCCCCGGTGGTCATCACCGACCCGTCCGACACAAAGAGGTTCGACACCTCATGCGCGCGCCCCCATTTGTCGACGACACCATCCTCGGGCTTCTCGCTCATCCGGCAGGTGCCAAGGTTGTGGGTCGATGGATAGGGCGGTGTGCGATGCGAACTGACCGCACCGACGGCCTCATAGAGCTTTTGCGCCTTTTCATAGGCATAGTTACGCATCGCGACATCGTTGGCATGATCGTCGAAATGCACATTCGGCGCGGCAAGCCCCCATTGATCCTTCACGCTGTCCGAAAGCGTGACGCGGTTGGTGGCCTGCGGCATGTCCTCGCCCACGATCCACATGCCCGCCGTATTGGCATAGGCATCCATCATCGCTGCAAACTCCGGCCCCCAGGCACCCGGCTCGATGAAAGCAGCAAGGAAGGACGGCCCGAGCGACAGCGTCTCCATATAGTAGCCGCCCACAAAGCCGCGTTCGGGGTTGTTGGCCGCCTCATCGGCGATGATGCCCGCCATGGTCTCGCCGCGGAACATGTGCACCGGCTTGTCGAACTGGGCATAGACCGATCCGGTCATATGGCGCATGTAGTGGCGCCCGACGTGATCGGCACCATTGGCAAGCCCGGTCGGGAAGCGGTTGCTTTCCGACAGCAACAGCAGGCGGGGCGTCTCGATGGAGTTGCCCGCGACGCAGACAACCTTGGCGGCCTGACGGTGCAGATTGCCGTCCTTGTCGACGTAAAGCACCGCATCGGCCTTGCCATCAGCACCATGGGTGATGCGCACCACATGACTGTCGGGGCGCAGATCCAAAAGGCCGGTCTCCAGCGCGCGCGGGATCTCGCGCACCAATGTCGACCATTTCGACTTGTTCTTGTCGCCCTGGAAGTTGAACCCGTCCTGGATCGAGGCCGGGCGCCCGTCATAGGGTTCGGCATTGGTCGCATAGGGGCCGGTCGCATATTGCTTGTAGCCGACCCGTTCCGCGCCATTGGCGAAGACCTTGTAATTGTTGTTCGCAGGCAGCGCCGGACGGCCATGGCGATGGGTGGACCCCATGGCGATCTCGGCCCGGTCATAATAGGGCGCGAGGTCATCCAGCGTGATCGGCCAATCCAGCAGCGTGGCCCCGGCCACATCGCCATAGGTCGATTTCGCCTTGAACTCGTAATCCTTGAAGCGCGGCGTGGCCCCCGACCAATGGGTGGTGGAGCCGCCCACCGCCTTCACGATCCAGGCCGGAAGACCGGGGAAGTCTTTCGCCACGCGCCAGGATCCGCTGGTGGTGCGCGCATCCAGCCAGGCCATCTGGCGGAAGGCCTCCCATTCATTGTTGTGATAATCCTCGTTCTTGATGAAGGCGCCTGCCTCCAGAAGAACGCAAGGGATGCCTGCCGCCGTCAGTTCATAGGCCAGCGTGCCGCCGCCCGCGCCAGAGCCGATGATGACAACAGCGGCTTCGTCTTTTGCGATCTGGTTCATTGTGCCGCCTCGTATTCTTCGATCCGCGGCTCGGGCAGCCAGTCCAGATCATTGAAACCCCGGTTGATATAGCCGCCCTTGTCGAAGCTCGGCCCCTCATAGCCCAGCACCGCCCAGACCTCTGGATCGTCGTAAAGCGTGACGACGGTGGTGGAGCGCGTCAGGACAAAGAACGGCGTATCCTCGATCGATTTCAGGTGATCGAGCGCCGCCGCCTCATCCATATCGGCGAAACCCGCCTGATCCAGATCGTGCAGGGTCGCGGCAAATGCCAGCTTCTGGCCGGGCGTGCCCTCGGCTGCCGTCAAGATCACGCCGGCGGTGCGCAGATAGGCGGCATCGGGGAAATTCTTGTGCGGGAAAGCCACCCGCACCACCCGCGCCAGCAGCGCCTTGCTGGCCTCATCCTTCGCAGGATCCAGCGTGAAACCCAGTGCGGCACCGCCCAATGACGATGCGGCAAGCAGGGCCGATGCGCTGCCCAGCAGCACATGGCGTCGTGTCGTCTTCATGTAGTATCCTCCTCCCAAAGTCCGGCCTTCACGCGGCCGGTGCGTTCATGGTCAGCCGAAACGCCCGCCCTTCTGGATCACCTCGACCTGATAACCGTCGGGGTCCTGAACGAAGAAGAAGCGGGCAAGGACCTGGCCCTGGTGCTTGAAATCCACCAGTTTGCGGGGTGCGAGGGCGTCGCGCTCGAAACGCGCGTGTTCGGCATCGACATCATCCACGATGACGGCGATATGGCCGTAGCCGGTGCCGGGTTCATAGGGGTCAAGCCGCCCCTTGTTGATGGTCAATTCCAGCTCGAAGCCGCTTTCGGCATTCGACAGATAGACCAGCGTGAAATCATCGAAATCCAGACGTTCCGCGACCTTGAGCCCGAAGGCACGGTCATAGAACGCCACCGATCTGGCCTCATCCAGAACCCGGATCATGGAGTGAACAAGTTTTGCCATCGGCCCCCCCTTATCGTTCCGGCTATTGGCTGGCCGGTTTTCAAACGATAGGCCGCAGCGGCGCGCAGCTGGTATTACTTGACTACTACCTGACAGATATTTGGAAATTTCTTGTCGCCGCAGACAGCGCCGACATTTTCAGGCCCTTCTGATGCCGGTTCAGACCGGCCCAAAGGGCGGGCTGATCGCGCCTCATCGCGCGGCGGCATCCCGGCTTGTTCATCCCACAACCAAACGGCGCGTCATCCGAAATGAAGCCGCCGCGGCACAGGCGATCTGTGCCGCGGCGGGATCAGTCTGCCCGCGCCCGGCGGCCTGCCCAGCCGAACGATCGGGATCGATGGCAGATCAGCGCAGCGCGTGCCGGGGCCTTAGAAACGCCTGCGTCACTCCGCCGCCAGCCGCGGCTCTGGCCGATGCCCGCGCGCCATCCAGTCGGCATACCAATCCACAAACTGAACCACACCGCTTTCCCAATCCGGCGAATAGGGGCCGGGAATATAGGCGGGCGAAAAGATGCCCTGCTGGTTGGTTTCCACGATCTCGCGATCCTCGTCATTCGTTTCGATCCAGACCTCGGTCAGACGCTTGAGATCGTAATCCACCCCCTCGACTGCATCCTTATGCACCAGCCAGGTGGTCGTGACCTCGGTCTCGGTCGGGCTGATCGGAGTGACGCGGAAGGTCAGCGCATGATCGGGCAGGAAATGGTTCCAGGTGCTGGGATAATGGAACATCAGCAGCGATCCGGCATCCGGCTTTGCCACCCGGCCCAGCGGGCGCGCAACAGCCACCTTGCCATCCATCGTGTAGCTGACCGCCTTTTCCTGCAAAGGCATCCGGGCCAAGCGGAACTGGCCATCGCCGCCCAGCAGGAACTGCGCGGGCGCACCGGCAGCGGCGCAGGCATCGAAATGCGCCTGAAGGCGCGGCGAGAACGTGCCATCAGCCGAGACACCGGCCACTTCGGGGTCCAGCGGAAAGGACCGGCACAAGGCCGGGTGATTGCCGCTGCAATGGTAGCATTCCCGGTTGTTTTCCCAGACCAGCTTCCAGTTGCCCTTCTCGATGATCGAGGAACTATGCGCGACCTTCGCGTCGCTCAGGTCATGCACCGCCAGATAGGGTTCCGCGGCCTTGGCAAATGCGTCGAAATCGGGCGGATCGTCGGCCAGACAGATATAGACCAGACCCGCCAGCATCTTCAGCGCAACCGGGCGCAGCCCGTGCTGGCCGGGGTCAAACTCCGGCCCCATATTGTTGGCCCAGATCAGGCGGCCGTCCAGGTCATAGGTCCATTGGTGATAGGGACAAACCAGCTTTGCCACCCGGCCTTCGCGCGCCTTGCACACGATCGAGCCACGATGGCGGCAGGCATTGTGAAAGGCCCGCACCTCTCCATCGGCCCCCTTCACGATGACGATTTGATAGGCCCCGACCTTCAGCGTGACATAGCTGCCGGTTTTCTCAAGCTGGCAGGCCGGGATTGCATATAGCCATTCACGATAGAAAATGGTTTGCAGATCAGCCTCATAGACATCTGGCGAAACATAGAATGGTTGTTCCAGCGCATGGCCTGCGCGGCGCCGCGCAAGAAGTTCCGGCAGTTGGGGCGAGGTGACGGACATTTGGCTTCCCTGACGATGCAATGGTCGGTGGCTGGGGTTCGGATTTGGGCCAGTCTCGCGTCCGGGGCCGCCGGTTGACAACGGCACAAAAATTCATCCTGAGTTAATTCAACTCATGTCAAGGTGACGCCGGATGCCACGCCCCTATGACCTTTCCTCGATGACCGCGCTGATCTCCTTCGAGGCCGCGGCGCGGCATCGCAGCTTCAAACGCGCTGCCGCCGAGATCAACGTGACCCCGGCGGCGGTCAGCCATCAGATCAAGGCGCTGGAGGCCGATCTTGGCTGCACGCTGTTCACCCGCCAGCATCGTGGCGTGGACCTGACCGAAAAGGGGGCCTTCCTGCTGGTGGCGCTGCAACGCGGTTTCGAGACCATCTCGGCCTCGGTCGCGCAATTACGCAATGTGCCGCAAAGCGTGGATGTGACCATCCGGGCGACAACGGCGGTAAGCGCGCTCTGGCTCACGCCGAAGCTGACCGCGTTCTGGAAAAGCCATCCGACGATCAGCGTGGCGCAGATCGTCAATGATGTCAGCCCGCCCGGTGGCGCCCCTGTCGGGCGCGATGATCTGAGCATCGGCTATCTGGAACCCGGGGCCACAGATGGTTGGCATATCCTGTTTCGCGACCGCATCCTGGCGCTTGGCACCCCCGGTTTCGCACAAAAGCACGGCATCAGGTCGGCGCGGGATCTCATCCATGCCCCGCTTGTGCATCTGAGCGGCGATGACAACCCCTGGACCGGCTGGCCCGACTGGTTCGCAACCCTTGGTCTTGCGGCACCGGCCACGCGTGGGTTTTTGGTGAATAACCATATGATCGCGCTCCAGGCCGCCGAAGACGATGTCGGCGCAGTCCTTGCCTGGGAGGGGCTGATGCAGGGTGCCTTGAAACAGGGACGCCTGACCCCGTTGGTGCCGGAAAGCATTCCGTCGAAAACGCCCTTCTGCCTGAAGGTCCCGCCAGGGCTGCGCGGCAAGGCCAGGCTTTTTGCCGACTGGCTGATCGCGAATGCGGCAGGAGATGACGCCCTAGCGCCCCATATCCGCTGACTTTTGTGCCGCGGCCTTGATGGCGGCGCGGATTGCTGCGCTGAAGCCCGCGGTCTCGGCCGCCTGCAAGCCCGCCGCCGTGGTGCCGCGATAGTCCAGATAAGCCGCAAGAAGATCACGGGCACGCGACGCATCGCCCTCCAGCAGACGCGCGCCGCCCGACACCACCGCCCCCGCCGCGCGCCAGGCAGTGCCCTCCGGCAAGCCCTGTGCGATCAGATACTCGGCCAAAGCCTGCGCCATCAGGGCCGGATAGGCGGCACCAGATCCGGGAACGGCGGTCATCAGATCGATATGATCCTCACACGGGATTTCCTCTTCAGTGCCGATCGCCGACAGGATGCGGCGTGTCACATCGCGATCCTTGGGGGTTACGGCATCACTGGCCCACCAGGGCGTCCAGGAGGCTCCGATATCCGCTGCCGCATTCGGCATTGCGCGCAGCACCCGCCCGCCAGATGCGCCAAGCGCCGCCGCCCCGATCCCCGCCATGAACGAGATCACCAGCCGGTCGGGTGCATGCAAGTGCAGTTCCGGCCAGGTCTCGGGGCGGACCGCGATCACGACCACGTCAGAGGCCCGGACCAGTGCCGCAAGATCGGGCGCGAAGGCGACGCCCGGCCATGCCTGATAGGGGCCGGGTTCGCCGCTGCGGTTCAGAAGCGTCAGGCCTTCCGGAGCAACCACCCCCTGTTGCAGTAACCGCACCCCCAGGGCAGATCCAAGCCAGCCCGTCGCCCCGATGATCCCGATCCGCATCGCGCCGCCCTATGCCGCCCGCTTTGGCACCAGAGCACGGATCAGGGCTGCCATTTCAAGCGTCCCGACGGGCTTGTCCCCGCGCATCACCCGATACCGCCGCGTGGCATCGCCGCCCGACAAGGCCAGCACATGTTCGAGATTGTCATCCGCATTCACCTGTCCCGCGATATCGTCAGAGGTCAGATCATCCGTCATCACCGAACGCACGCGCAACACCCGCGCACGGTTGATATCGCCGATGAAGGCCTCGATGTATGGGTCGGACGGATTAAGCAGGATATGTTGCGGCTCGCCTTGCTGTACCACGATCCCGTCTTTCAGAATGACCAGATGATCGGCCAGTTTCAGCGCCTCATCAAGATCATGGCTGATGAAGATGATGGTCTTGTGCAATTCGCGCTGCAGTTCGATCAGAAGATCCTGCATATCGGTGCGGATCAGCGGGTCAAGCGCCGAGAAAGCCTCATCCATCAGCATGATACCGGAATTGGAGGTCAGCGCCCGCGCAATCCCCACCCGCTGCTGCATCCCGCCCGAAAGCTGATGCGGATAGCGGGTGCCATAGCCACCCAGGCCCACACGCTCCAGCCAGCGTTGCGCCTCCGGCTCCCAGGATGCGCGCGGCACGCCCTGTGTCGCCTGGGCCATGCCGGCATTCGCGAGCACCGTATGATGCGGCAGCAGCGCGAATTTCTGGAATACCATCGACATGGTTTTGCGCCGCAGATCGCGAAGCCGTCCCTCATCGAGCGAAAGCACATCCGTGCCATCGACCAGCACCTCGCCCGAGGTCGGCTCGATCAGACGGTTGAAATGGCGGATCAGCGTCGATTTCCCCGAGCCGGACAGGCCCATGATCACCGTCGTCTCGCCTTGACGCATATCGATATTGATATCGCTGAGGCCCAGAACATGTTGCCGCTTCGCCAGCAGTTCCGATTTGGACATGCCCGCAAGCACATCGGCCAGCGCGGCTTTCGGGTTGTCGCCAAAGATCTTGTAAAGATGGCGGATCGAGATTTTGACAGGTTTTTCCATGGTCATGCTCACGCTCCGCGCCGAGAGGATTTGCTGGCATCAAGGCGGGCCAGCGACGCCTTGGTGACGCGGTCAAGGATGATGGCCAGCAGCACGATGCCGAAGCCCGCAACCAGCCCCACCCCCAGTTCCAGATTGCGGATGCCGCGCAGAACCAGCACGCCAAGCCCGGGTGCCGAGACAAGCGAGGCAATCACAACCATGGCAAGGCTCATCATGATGGTCTGGTTGACCCCTGCCATGATATTGGGCAACGCCAGCGGGATCTGAACGCCGAACAGTTTCTGGCGTTTGGTCATGCCGAAAGCGTCGGCGGCCTCGATCACATCGCGGTCAACAAGACGGATGCCAAGGTCGGTCAGCCGGATCACGGGCACAATCGCATAAAGGATGATGGCGATCCCGTAGAGCTTCGGTTCGGTCACGCTGAACAGGAAGATCAGTGGGATCAGATAGACGAAGGCGGGCAGCGTTTGCAGCATGTCAAGGATCGGCGTCATGATCCGCTGCAGCCGGTCGCTGCGCGACATCGCAATCCCGATCGGCACCCCGAAAAGCACACAGATGAAAGCGCAGACAAAAATGATCGCAAGGGTCTGCATGGCCTCGGTATAGTGATCGACAAAGGCCAGCGTCACCAGCGCCGCCGCGACAAGCCCGACCACAGACCAGGACCGCGACACCAGCCAGGTCAGCGCCAGCAGCAGCGGCAGCATGATGAACCAGGGCGTCGCCGTCATCAGCCAGATCATCTCGCGCAGCATCCAGGACAGCGGCTGGGTCAGCGGGTCCAGCACCACGCGCAACACATCGCGCGCCGACAGAAAGGCGCGCTCCAACCCAAGGGTCAGGTCGCGGGTTTGCGGAAAGGCGGCGCAGGCTGCATGAAGATTGTCCAGCGACGGCAGCGGCATCGACCAGAAAGAGCCCGCCTCTTCGCTGCCCCCCTTTGTCTGCGCCAGAAGGGCTGCCATCGACATCGGACCGCTGCCCTGATCGCCCCCGCTGCACCAGTCCGTCAGTCCCAGAAATTTGAACAGCCCGTCATAGCTGGCCATCGCTTGCCTCCCCGCTGTTGTCTTTTGATTTCGCGACGGCCTCCGGCACCTGAAGGATGCCGGAGGCGATCTTGCATTGTCTTCTCCGTGATTTACGGCTCAGACCGCTTATTGCGGCAGCAGCGCCGAAAGTTTTTCGCGCGCATCATCGGACAGCCAGGTCGACCATTCCGCGCCATGGGTCGTCAGATACTGGACCGCGACTTCCTGGGCCGAGGCCTTGTTGTCATCCTGCCAGGCCAGAAGCGCGTTCATGTCATCGGTCTTGAAGGTCATCTTCTTCAGGAATTCGACGATTTCCGGTTTCTCGCCAGCCAGCTTCGCGGTGACCGCGGTGACGCTGGGGGCCTCGGGGAATTCCGAGACCTGCGGATCGGTCGCATTCGGGCTTTGCAGGTTGGTGAATTTTGCCGCGTCATATTCCCCGAGCTTCACCTTGGTCATCGGATACTTGCCCAGCGGCACGGTCGGCCCCCAGTAATAGCCGAACCAGGGTTCCTTGGCGCTGACCGCCGCGCCCATCGACGAGGCAAGGGTCTCGCCCGAGCCGTGGTTGAAGACCTCGATCCCCGAGGCGGGCAGGTTCAAAGCGCGCACAAGATTGTCGCTGACAACCCGGCACCCCCAGCCTTCGGGACAATTGTTGAACCGCCCGCCGACCAGCGCCGGATTGGCCATCACGCCTTCAATCGTGGCCAGTTCGGGATGCGCTTCGACCAGATAGGTCGGCAGCCACCAGCCTTCGACCCCACCGGGATCCAGCACATGGGTCAGGGTGACCATGGTGCCCGCCTGTTCCAGCTTCGTATAGGCCTCCCCCGCGGAATTGAGCCACAGATCCGTGACGATATCGGGCTCGCCATTTTCCGCGACCGAGGTGATGGCGGGGATCGTGTCGGATTTGACCAGATCGACCTTGCAGCCATAGCCCTGTTCCAGCAGGAATTTTGCCACCTCGGTCATGATTTCGGCCGAGGCCCAGCCCATCTGTGCGATGGAAAGGTCGCCGCATTGGGCTGTCTGAGCCTGGGCTGGCGTGGACAGCATGGCCGGGACTGCGAAGGCCCCGCCCATGAGCAAAGCCGTTGCGAGTTTTCTCATGTCTCAACTCCCTCTTGTTGGATTTCTGGTTGGTCTTGCCCCGGCGATCTTTGTCACCGATGGTTTTGAACAGGGTCACCCCTTAAGATCGGCACCGTCATCAAGCCGGCATTACAGGTCCTTCACCAGCCGCAGCGCATCATAGATTGCGGCATGAGTATTGCGCGCCGCCACGGCATCGCCGATGCGGAACAGGCGGAAGCGGCCGTCGGGGTTCGCCGCGATCTCTTGCAGACCGCCCGTGGTCAGCGCCTCGTAATCAACCTGACCAAGATTCGATGACTGCGGCTTCAGCTCGAAGTAAAGGTCATCCAGCGGCCTTGTGCCGTGATTGACCACCACCTGATCGACCAACCGATCCCGCGTGACGCCGCCGTAATCGCTGCCCAGCGTTGCGCGCAACTGATTGCCATCCCGCGCCACCGAAACCAGCCGCCATGTCACGGTGAAGGTGGTGTCGCGCTTTTGCAGGCTGCGCATATAGGGCACCAGGTTCATCGCCATCACCTCAGGCGAGAAGGCACGATCCGGGGTGACGATTTCAACCTTTGCGCCGGTGGCCGCGATCAGATCGGCGGCCTGCAATGCGGCGTGATCGCCCGCATCATCATAGATCAGCACATTCTGTCCGGGCTTTGCATCGCCCGACAGGATGTCCCAGGCGGATACCACCAATTCATTGCCATGCGTCAGCACTTCGGTATGAGGCAGGCCTCCGGTCGCCACGATCACCTCATCGGGGTTCGTGGCCAGCACATCGCCGGCTTCGGCAAAGGTATTGAACTTGAAGGTGACGCCATGTTTTTCGCACATGGCCTGACGCCAGGCGATGATCGAGATCATCTCGCGACGGCGTTCCTGCAGGGCGGTCAGACGGATTTGGCCACCAGCCTGGTCTGCGGCCTCGAAAACGGTCACCGCATGGCCGCGCTCGGCAGCGACGCGCGCCGCCTCCATCCCGCCCGGGCCTGCACCGATGATGGTGACGCGCTTCTTCATCGGGGCCGGGGCAATCGTCTGCGGCATGGTTTCTTCGCGGCCGGTTGCTGCATTGTGCAGGCAGAAGGCCAGCCCGCCCTGATAGATCCGGTCAAGGCAGTAATTCGCCCCAACGCAGGGCCGGATATCATCCTCGCGCCCTTCACGGATTTTGCGCACCAGATGCGGGTCAGCCATATGCGCCCGCGTCATGCCGACCATATCCACCAGACCCGCCGCGATGGCGTGACGCGCGGTCGGCACATCCGGGATCTTGGCGGCGTGGAAGGTCGGGAAATTGGTCGCCTTGCGGATCTGGCCCGCGAAATCCAGATGCGGCGCGTTGCGCATCCCCTGCACCGGGATCACATCGGTCAGCCCGGCATCGGTGTCGATATGGCCGCGCACCACATTGAGGAAATCCACCAGCCCGCTGTCTTTCAGCTTTTGCGAAATGGCGATGCCATCCTCGGCCCCGAACCCGCCCGGCAGATCCTCATCCCCGGTATAGCGCACACCCAGAATGAAATCCTCGCCGACGCGGGCACGGATGCCCTTCAGGATATCAAAGGTAAAGCGAAGCCGGTTGTCGAGACTGCCCCCATAGGGCCCTTCGAGGTCATTGGTCAGCGGCGACCAGAACTGGTCCATCAGGTGACCATAGGCTTGCAACTCCAGACCGTCGAGGCCTGCGGCTTTCATCCGCTCGGCCGCGTCGATGTAATCATTGATGATGCGCTGAATATCCCAGTCTTCCATCTTCTTCGGAAAAGACCGATGCGCCGCCTCGCGCTCATGGCTGGGTGACACCACCGGCAACCAGTCTGCCTTGTCCCAACGGGTGCGCCGCCCCAGATGGGTCAGTTGGATCATCACCGCCGCGCCGTGATCGTGGCATTCATCCGTCAGCCTTTTCATCCAGCCGACCACCTCATCCTTCCAGGCGAGGATATTGTTGAACACCGGCGGGCTGTCGCGTGAGACACTGGCCGACCCTGCGGTCATGGTCAGCGCCACGCCCGCCTTTGCGCGTTCAACGTGATAGGCCCGATAGCGGTCTTTCGGCATCCCGTCTTCCGGATAGGCCGGCTCATGACTTGTAATCATGATCCGGTTGCGCAGCGTCAGATGCTTCAGCTGAAACGGCTGCAGAAGAGGGTCGTTGGTCATTGATTCTGCCTGTCGGGTGGAATGCCTATTGGCGTCAGGAAAAGCAAAATGTTCACATGTGTCAATTAAAAACTCATGACTGAACGGCAGCCGTTCCCTGATGAACACCCACTTGCCGCCTGCCCGGGCCGGCGTTATCACTGCGCAATGGATCAGGCACATGCACCAGAGACGGGGTGGCGCGGCTCTCGTGAGGGCTGGCTTGAGATCGGCTATAAGGCCCTGATCGAAAGCGGGGTTGATGCGGTCAAGATCCTGCCGCTTGCGCGCCAACTCGGCCTGTCACGCACCAGCTTTTACTGGTTTTTTACCGATCGAGAGGATCTTCTGGCGGCCCTTCTGGAAGGTTGGGAGGCCAGGACCACAAGGCCGATGATCGCCGCGACAAAGCAATATGCCGAGACCAGGGCAGAAGCGATGCTGAACGTTCTCAGCTGCTATCTTTCGTCCGACTTCGACCAGAAGCTGGAATTTGCGGTGCGCAGCTGGGCGCTTCAAAGTGCCGAGGTGGCGACACGGATCGAGACGGCAGACCGCATCCGGCTGGAGGCGCTGGAAGAGATGCTGCGCAAATGGGGCTATGAGCCGATGGAGGCAGATGTTCGGGCACGCACGATCTATCTCGTCCAGATCGGCTATATCAGTATGCAGTCGAAAGAGACGCTTGAAACCAGGCTGAAGCGGATCCCGGCCTATGTCGAAACCTATACCGGGGCCAAACCGACCGCGAACGAGATGGCGCGCTTCACCGCGCGCCTGATGCAGTTGCAGGACGCCGACAGCCAGAATGGCGTCCGGCGCCCCCGGTAAACTGACCCGGATCATGCCGCAGCCCGATTGCCTTACGGCCAAGTGCAGTCGCCCGGGATCTGCCGTTTGCCCCGCAACATCCGGGCCGCGGGCGCGGATTGCCCCGTCACACAGGACATGTTCATGCGTCGCGTGTTGGCCAAGTGGGCACTACGCCAAGGCTCAGGCGGTCGGGCGATCCTGAGCATGGATCCGTGCCGCCGCTACACAGGCCAATGCACCGCAGACAGTGCCTGTGCCCGCAGCGCAAGGCGCGGGCCAGCCTGTGGTCTCGCGAATGCGCCTTTTCATCCCCGCGCTTGCGCCATGGCATAATCAGCCAGAACGGCGCAGAGCCGGGTCAGCGTGGCCTGCAATGCGTCAAATCCGGCGGTGCGGGCGCGCGTGGTTTCGTTCATGTATAGGCGGCGATTGATCTCGAACTGGACCGAATGGCGACCATGGGCCGGGCTGGACCACGCTTGGGTCAGCTCCGCCCCGCGGAAGGGCTTGTTCAGCGCAACCTCCAGCCCCTCGCCGCGCAGGGTATCGCGGATCAGCGCAACGAATTCCGGTGAGGCCGCGGTGCCATTCAGATCGCCAAGGCAGATATCCGCACGCTGCGTGCCCGCCCCATCCGAGGAAATGGCATGACCTTCTGCCGTCATCGAATGGCAGTTGATGTGATAGACCTTGCCAAAGCGGCCATAGGTGGCGTGCATCAGCTGTGCCAGTGTCGCGTGATAGGGCTGCCAATAGCGCCGGATGCGGTCCTCGGCCTCCGCCACGCTCAGCTTGCGGCTGTGCATCGGCTCATTGCCCCAGGCATAGCGCCACATCAGCCCCATGCCGCGCGCCGCCGTCGGGCTACGCCCGACCGGATGGGGCCAATCTCCCTCAACCATCGATATATCCATATCGAGCAAGGAACGGTTCACATCGAGAAAACTGCGCGGGAACAATGCAGCCAGAAGCGGCGCACCGACATCGGGTGCGGCGGCGAACAGCGCATCGACATGGGTATCAGCCGCAACAAGGATGCGCTCGGCACTGACGGCGGGATGAAAGTCAGCCGGAATGGTCAGGCCGGAATGGGGGCTGTCAAAGACCATAGGCACCGCCGCAACACGAGGGGCGCGGATTTCAAGCACGCCCTCAAGGGTCAGGTCGGTAATGGGATCAATCATGGCAGGTCTCCTGTGCGGGCAGGCGGGTGGCGGTGATGCCGGGCAGTTCCAGCCCGGCCGAGTTCACATTGACGCGCCGCGACAGCTGCAGGCCCTGATCGGAAAATGTCAGCGTCAGCGTGTCGCGAAAGGCGGTTTCGACAAAGAGAAGGTCAAGCACCAGCGTCCCGGCACAGGGGGTCCAGGTGGCGCAGGCAGCGAGTTGCAGCCCCTCTTCAGGTTCATAGGAATGGTGCAGCCGCGCGCCGGGCAGCGTTGAGCGGCTTTCAAGAAACGCGCGATATCCGGCTGGGATGCGATGCGCGATCCCGGCGACCTGCAACGTCAGCGCAACGCCGCCCGGCACCGGATCCAGCCCGATCCGCTCAAGATGCTGGTCATTGGGGTCCACCTGCCATTGGCCAAAGCGCCGGGCGATCGCCGCAGGCGCGGCCCCCGGACCACGCGGGCGGGTTGCCACCTGCAGGTCGGCCAGACGCGCCGCCAACCGCGCTTCCGCGCTCGGAGTGCCTGCGCCAGCCCCAAGCGCCGGGCGCAACAGGTCATAGACCAGATCATGCATACGCGGGTCGCTATCCTCCATCCCGGCGGTAAAGGCCACCACGGCACGCTCGTTCGGCAGGGCGATGCAATACTGTCCAAAGAGGCCGTTGGCGGAAAAGCTGTCATGCGGGCCGCGCCACCACTGATAACCGTAACCCTCGCGGATTTCGGCACCTGGCGCGTCGGGACCAAGGTAGTGATCGCCCGTGAAGGCCCCCATCACCACATCGCGCAATTGCAAACCGACCGCCGCCGTGGTCCAGTCCCGCGGCAACAGTTGCCGCCCCCGCCATTCGCCGCCCTGCAAATGCAGGATACCCAGTTTCAGCATATCCCCGGTCGTGCAGCTCAGGCCATTGCCGCCGGTGTTCACCCCGTCCGGCCCCAGATCCCATGACATCGCCGTCGACATCTGCATCGGGCGAAAGATCCTCTCGTCCAGAAGGTCATGGATGCGCCGCCCGCTTGCACGCTGCACGATGGCCGACAGCATATAGCTGGATGCACTGTCATAGACGAAGACTTCGCCCGGCTCATAGGTCATGGGTTGACGCAAGAAATCGGCCACCCAGCTGGTGGTGATGCGCCGCCATGAGCCCCCCGAGATCCCCTGCCCATGCCCGGAGGCCATCGTCAGAAGATCCCGCACCCGCATCCGCCCAAGACGGGCCAGTTCCTCGTGCGGGAGGTCTGGGGGCGGCAGCTCGGGAAAGAAGCCGATGACCCGATCCTCGACCGAGAGAAGCCCATCGGCCACCGCCAGGCCGACCGCCGCCGAGGTGAAGCTCTTGGTGACAGAATGCATCATATGGGGTCGTTGCGGCGCATAGGGGGCCCACCATGCATCGAGGATCAGGGCATCCTCCTGCCAGACCAGC
The DNA here is from genome assembly GCF_008973825.1 of Gemmobacter serpentinus. GTDB lineage: Bacteria > Pseudomonadota > Alphaproteobacteria > Rhodobacterales > Rhodobacteraceae > Gemmobacter > Gemmobacter serpentinus. The sequence goes on from NZ_WCHR01000020.1 coordinate 125,520, forward strand.
AAGCTATGTATCTCCAGCCCCTCGCGGGCGATGGCATCAAGCAGGTCCAGCAGGACAGAGGGATCGGTCCCGCGCAACGATGGCGCGAGGCGGGGCAGGCCGTCAGTGTAAGGTGTCATCAGATTGGGGCTTTGTCCTGGGATGCATTTTCGCCCGCCGACGCAAAGCGCCAATTCAGCGAAACGCCGGTTTCAGTGCGCTCGAATGTCGGAATCGCCGACAGCAGCGCACGGGTGTAATCGGTGGTGGGGGCGTCAAAGATCGCGTCACGCGGTCCCTGCTCGACGATGCGCCCGTCGCGCATGACTACGACGCGATCGGCCATCTGCTCGACCACGCCTAGGTCGTGGCTGATGAACAGACAGGCAAAGCCATAGCGGCGTTGCAGGTCGCTCAGCAGGTCCAGCACGCGGGCGCGCACGGTCACATCAAGGGCCGAAACCGCTTCGTCCGCGATGATGAACTTCGGGTTGCGAATGATCGCGCGGGCGATGGCGACGCGTTGACGCTGGCCGCCCGACAACTCATGCGGAAAGCGGTCCAGGAAGGCCGCGCCCAAGCCAACCTCCTCCAGCATGGCGGTGACACGCGCGGTCACTTCGCCGCGGTCCAGGCCGTCATGGCGCAGGGCTTCGCCAACCAGCTGGCGGATCGACATGCGCGGATCAAGCGAGCCGAAAGGGTCTTGGAACACCATCTGACAATTGTGGCGATAGGCGGCATTCCTCGCGACCGGCTGGCCTTGGTAAAGGATCTGCCCGCCGCTGGCCGGAACCAGCCCGGCAATCGCCCGACCAAGCGTCGTCTTGCCCGAGCCGGATGCCCCGACCACCGCCACCACCTCGCCGGGCCAGACCGCCAGATCGACCGGATGCAGCGCGCGCTTCAACGCCCCACGGCCCAGCAAGCCTCCCCGACCACGATAGTCGACGGTCAGCGCGCGCACCTCGATCATCGGCTGGGGCGCTGCGGCCAATTCCCGTGCCGGGCCGCGCAATGGCAGCGATTGCAGCAGATCGCGGGTATAGTCATGCGTCGGCGCAGAGATCACCCGATCGACCGGGCCTTCCTCGACCATATCGCCCTGACGCATCACGATGACCCTGTCGCAATAGCGCGCCACCATCGGCAGATCGTGGCTGATCAACAGCATGGCGGATTGATCCTGCCGCACCATCTCGACCATCAATTCCATCACCTCGCGCTGCACCAGCGCATCAAGGGCGGTCGTCGGCTCATCGGCGATCAGCAATGCCGGTTTCAGCAGCATGGCCGAAGCCAGCATGATCCGCTGTCGCATCCCGCCGGAAAACTGATGCGGATGCGCCTTCAGCGCCTGTGCGGTATCGTCGATCCCCACCCGCTTCAGGATGGTGACCATCTTGGCCAGCCGCTGGGTTCGGTTCAGCTTGGTATGCAGCTTCAGCGGCTCTTCGAGCTGGGCACCGATGGTCATCGACGGGTTCAGCGAGGTCATCGGTTCCTGAAACACCATACCGATCTGCGCCCCGCGCAGCTTGCGCAGCGCCGCCGGTGCCATGCCCGGCACCGAAACGCCGTTGAAGCGGATATCCCCTTCGCTGACCACGATACCCTGCGGCTGCAGGCCCATCAGACTGCGTGCCACCATGGTCTTGCCCGAGCCGCTTTCCCCGACAATGCCAAGGATCTCTCCGGGCTGAAGGGCAAAGGACACATCCCGCACGATGATGAATTCCGGGCGATGCGCCACACTGAGCGACAGGTTGTCGACTTCGATCAGGGGTCCGGTCATGGGTCACAGCCCTCGCATACGGGGATCGAGCCGGTCACGGATCGCATCGCCGAACAGATTGATGCCAAGCAGGGTCAGGGCGATGCACAGGCCCGGAAAGATCCCCAACCAGGGCGCGGCGGACATATGCGGCCGGGCAGAGGCCAGCATATTGCCCCAGGTCGGTGCCGGTGGCGGCACCCCCAGCCCGAGGAACGAGAGCGCACTTTCTGTCAGCAGGACCGAACCGAACATGGTCGTCGCCAGCACGATCACGGGTGCCAGGCAATTGGGCAGCAGGTGGCGCAGCATCGTATAGGCTGCGGAATTGCCCATGATCCGCGAGGCCTCGATGAACTCACGCTCGCGCAGCGACAGCACGGCACCGCGCACCACCCGCACCATGGCCGGTGTATAGGCCAGCCCCAAGGCAAGGATGATGCCGTATTTGTTGGCCCCGGTGATCGACAGCAGCGCCAGCGCCAGCAGCATAGAGGGAAAGGACAGCATGGCGTCATTCACCATCATGATGGCGCGGTCCACCGCACCACGGGCATAGCCTGCAATCATGCCAAGGGTGACCCCGCCGCATACGGCAAAGCTGACGGTGATGAGGCTTATGCTGGTGCTGGTGCCTGCCGCGGCCATCAGGCGCGACAGGATATCGCGGCCGAACTCATCCGTGCCCAGCAGATTGGGCAGGCCGGGTGCCGCCAGCTTGTTGCGCAGATCGATGCGCAATGGGTCGAACGGGGTCCAGAACGTGCCGATCACGGCAGCAGACAGCACCAGTGCGATCAGGGTCAGGCCAATGATTTGATTTGGGCGCATAGGTCTCATTGCGCGGTCACCCGCGGATCGAAGATGGGATAAAGCAGATCGACGATCAGATTGACCACCATGTAGATGACGGCAACGAACAGCAGACAGCCCTGGATGACCGGATAGTCGCGGGCATAAATCGCATCGACAATCAGGCGGCCCAGCCCGGGCATGGTGAAGACGGTTTCGACCACCGCAACGCCCCCCAGCAGATTGCCAAGGATCAGCCCGATCAGCGTCCAGGTCGGGCCGAAGGCGTTGCGCGCGACATGTTTTGTCATGATCGCCGCCTCGCTCAGCCCCTTGGCGCGGGCATGGGTCACATAGTCCAGCCGCAGCACATCCAGTGTCGAGGCCCGCGCCATGCGGACGATGATACCGACCTCATGCAGCACCAGCGTCAGCACCGGCATGATGAGATAGATCAGCCCGGCCTTGGTGTCGGATGTGATCGCGACATAGCCGATCACCGGCAACCAGCCGAGCTTCAGTCCGAAGGTCAGCAGGATCATCAACCCCAGCCAGAAGGTCGGGATCGACACCAGCAGCGTGGACATGGCGATGATGCCAAGATCCAGGGCCCCGTTCTGTCTCCGGGCCGCCAGCATCCCCAGCGGCACGGCGATCAGCGTGGCAATTGCGACCGCAATCAGCACCATCCAGGCCGAAGTGGCGAAACGACGCAATACCAGATCCAGCACCGGCTCGTTGCTGGCAATCGAATTGCCAAGATCACCCGTCAGGGCCTTGCCCAGCCAGATGAGGAACTGGACCGGAACGGGCCGGTCCAGCCCCATCGCCTGCCGCGCCGCCTCAAGCGCCGCCGTATCGGCGAGATCGCCCATGATCAGACTGGCCGGATCGCCGGGGATCAGCCGGATCAGGCCGAAAACAGCGATCGACACCAGCAACAGGGTCGGGATTGTCGACAAAAGTCGCGTGAGGGCAAAGCGCAGCATGGCGGGTCCTGATGGTCAGCAGATCACGAGCGCGACACGCCCCAAAGGCGCACGATCCCTTGCAGCGTGCGATAGCCTTCGATGCCGGGACGGGCGGCGCTGACATCCAGGCTGTTGGTCAGCATGACCAAGGGCAGCTCCGCAAGGAAACGCTGATGCAAGGTGTCGAACAGCGCCTGACGTTTGGCAGGGTCGGCCTCGGCCGTCACTTGGGCGACAAGGGCGGTGACCTCGTCATTGTCCCAGATGGCGTTGGCATTCTCGGCCTTGGAGCCCGTAACAGCCTGGAAGGCCAGCGCGGGATCAGCCCGGTTCGAATAGTTGAACGCCATCACCTGATAGTTGCCGCTATTGAAGCGGTCGAGCTGGGTTGCCCAGTCCAGCACCTCGATCTCGGCATTGATTCCGACGGCCTGCAGCATCGCCTGGGCGATCATCGCGGTGTCGAAATTGATCGCCGAACGCCGGTTGGTCAGGATCGTGATCTTCTCGCCCTTGTAACCGGCTTCGGCCAGCAGCGCAGGAACCGCGGCCGGGTCATAGCTGTAGCCCTGCTTTTGCACATCGCCATGGTAGCTCGATTTGGACGCCACCAGCGAGTTGTTCGGCGTGGTCAGGCCGCCCATGATCGCGTCCACCAGACCGGGCATGTCGAGCGCCGCAACAAATGCCTTGCGCAGCGCGAGGTTCGACATCAGCGGATCGTCGGTCTGGAACAGCATGGTCACGATGCCGCCATGCGGCTCGGCCGTGATGGCCAGACCCTTTTCGTCGCGCAACTTGGCACCTTCGGTCGGCGAGATATAGGGCAGGATATCCAACGCACCGCTTTCCAGACCGGCGATCGCCGTCGAGATGTCCGGCACCACCAGAAAGTTGACCTCGTCGACCAAGGCCTCCTTGCGGCCGCCGAACCCGTCCGGCGCATCGCCATGCGGCACATAGCCGGCGTATTTGATCAACTGGATGCTCTCGCCCCGCTTCCACGCACCAAAGGCGAAAGGCCCGGTGCCGATCGGTGATTTCCAACTGCCATCCGCATTATAGGACGCCTGCGCAACAATCCCCATGCCGCCACATTGGGTCTGCGCCATAAGCGGCAGCAGCAGCGCGTTGGGTGTTTCCAGCGTCAGTGTCACGGTGCGGGCATCGGGTGCCGCAATTTCGGTGATCTTCGCACCACGCGATCCATCAAAGAAATTGCGGCAGGGGAAGTTCTCATCCCCAAGCATCTTTTCGAGGCTCCACTTCACGGCATCCGCGGTCAGCGGTTCGCCATTGTGAAAGGTCACCCCGTCGCGCAGCGTGAAGGCATAGCGCGTGCCATCCTCGGAGACGGTCCAGCTTTCGGCCAGCGCGGGCACGATACGGCCACCATCGCCCTGGGTCACCAGACCCTCGACCACGTTCATCATCACCGAGTCGGAACCTGCGTCGCGATTCACGCCCGGCTGGTTGCTGCGGATATCGGCATTGAGCTGCACCTTCAGCGGCTCGGCCAGAGCCAGACCGGGCCAGAGCGCCAATGCAAAAGGCAGGATATGGGCTGTCAGGCGGGTTGCGGAGCTCATTTTCATCCCTGTTGTTTTATTTCAGTATAAAAGCCAAATCATTTGGCGTATTATGTGTCAACTATGAATCCATAATGACATGAAAAACATGGCAAGCATTTCTCCGTCAGATCAATCGGCTCCGGTGCCTCTGGATGCCGTGGATGAGCGGATTCTGGCGGCGGTGCGACGCAATGGCCGCCTGACCAAGCAGGCACTGGCGGCCGAGGTCGGGCTGTCTGCAACCCCTGTCTGGGTGCGGCTGCGCCGGCTGGAGGCCGCCGGGGTCATCACCGGCTATCATGCAAGAATCGCCCCCGGACGGTTGCGCCCCATGGTGCGGGTCCTGGTCGAGCTGACTTTGGCCAGCCACCGCCACAGCGACTTCCTCCGCTTCGAGACCGCCATCGCCGGACTGCCCGAGGTCGTCGGCTGTCAGGCTGTCGGCGGCGGTGTCGATTACTTCATGACCACCGAAACCCCCGATATCGACAGCTATCAAAGGCTGATGGACCGCATTCTTGGCATGGAGATCGGCGTGCAGCGCTATTTCACCTACATCGTCACCCGGCAGGTCAAAGCCGGGACGGACTAAGGATGATGCGCATTTCAGTCCCGGCGGACCATCATCCCCGGCGTTTTGGACCAACCAAGCCCGCGCAAAGCGGCATGGTGTCAGGGCCAAAATCATCGCAGGATTTCGCTCTCATGTCGCAGCCCCGGCATCTGCCGCACCCTTCACATCATTCGGCACTCGACCGGCTGCAAGATCGCGGCCTGTTGCGGGGCCTTGCCTATATCGACGGGCGCTGGACAGCCGGCGCGCGCGACACCGCTGTGTTGGACCCTGCCAGCGGTGCCCAAGTGGCGCGGGTGACCGCACTTTCGGCACAGCAGGCGAGCGCGGCCATCGATGCCGCCAACGCGGCTTTTCCCGCATGGGCGGCACGATTGCCCGCCAATCGCGGTGCGCTGCTGGCCCATTGGGCCGACTTGATGCTGCGGCACACCGAGGATCTGGCGCTTATCATGGTGCTGGAACAGGGCAAGCCAATGGCCGAGGCGCGCGGAGAGATCGTCTATGCCGCGGGCTTTCTGCGCTGGTATGCCGCCGAGGGCGAGCGGATGAACACCGAAAGCGTCACCTCGCATCTGCCGGGTGCCGAAATGGTCGTGCGGCGCGAACCTCTGGGGGTGGCCGCGCTGGTGACACCATGGAACTTCCCTTCGGCGATGATCACGCGCAAGGCCGCCGCCGCACTGGCTGCGGGCTGCACCGTGACCGTCCACCCCTCGCCCGAAACGCCGCTCTCTGCACTGGCCCTGGCCGAACTGGCGGAGCGCGCAGGTCTGCCCGCGGGGGTTTTCAACGTGGTGACCGGCGCATCGATCGAACTGGTCGGCGCGTTCACGCGTGATCCGCGTGTGGCAGCACTCAGCTTTACCGGCTCGACCGCCGTTGGCACGCAGATCGCGCAGGCCTGTGCCGGCACCATGAAACGGCTGGTGATGGAACTGGGGGGCCACGCCCCGCTGATCGTGTTTGACGATGCCGACCTCGACCACGCTGTCCGCATCGCGATGGATGCCAAATTCGCCACCTCGGGGCAGGATTGTCTGGCGGCCAACCGCATCTTCGTACAGCGCGCTGTCTATGACGCATTCTGCCAGCGCATGGCGGTGGCGGTGGCGGCCTTGCGGTCTGGCCCCGGACTGGAACCTGAAACCGAGATCGGCCCGCTGATCCATGATCGCGCGGCGGCCCGTGTCATGGCGCAGATCGCGGACGCGCGATCCAAGGGCGCAAAGGTGCTGGCGGGTGGCACTGTGTCGCCGTTGGGGGCCGCGTATGTCCCCCCGACCCTTCTGGCCGATGTCCCGGATGGCGCGCGGATCCTGCAGGAAGAAACCTTCGGACCAGTTGCCGCGGTGCTGCCATTCGACACCGAAGCCGAGGTGATCGCCCGCGCCAATGCAACGGATTACGGGCTGGTTGCCTATGTCGTCACCCGCGACGGTGCCCGGCAATGGCGCATGGGACGTGCGCTGAATTTCGGCATGATCGCCATCAACCGGGTCAAGATTACCGGCGGGCCGGTTCCGTTCGGGGGCTGGAAAATGTCTGGCCTCGGCCGCGAGGGAGCCCGTCACGGGCTTGAGTCTTTTACTGAACTAAAATACGTCTGCATCGACACGGCTGCTTAGCTGCCGGGAAAGGATCACATGTCGGATCGTGACAATCAGCTGAATGCCTGGGACCGGGATCACTTCTTCCATCCCTCGACCCATATGGGCGCGCATTCCCGGGGCGAGACCCCGATCCGCACCATCGCCGGCGGCGAGGGTGTCTATATTACCGACACCAACGGCAAGCGCAGCCTTGATGCCTTTGCCGGGCTCTATTGCGTCAATGTCGGCTATGGTCGGCAAGAAATCGCGGAGGCCATCGCGGAACAGGCGCGCAACCTGGCCTATTATCACGCCTATGTCGGGCATGGCACCGAAGCCTCGGTCACGCTGGCGCGCATGATCGTCGAGCGCGCGCCCAAGCACATGAGCCGGGTCTATTTCGGCCTCTCGGGGTCCGACGCGAACGAAACCAATATCAAGCTGGTCTGGTATTACAACAACACGCTTGGCCGTCCCGAGAAGAAGAAGATCATTTCGCGCTGGCGCGGGTATCATGGCTCGGGCGTGATGACGGGCAGCATGACTGGCCTAGAGGCATTCCAGAAGGCGTTCGACCTGCCGCGCGCGCCGATCCTGCACACCGAGGCCCCCTATTACTTCCGCCGCGAAGACCGCAGCATGAGCGAGGAGCAATTCTCGGCCCATTGCGCGGCGAAGCTGGAAGACCTGATCCTGGCCGAAGGACCGGATACTGTTGCCGCCTTCATCGGCGAGCCGATCCTGGGGACCGGCGGTATCGTGCCGCCGCCAAAGGGCTATTGGGCCGCGATTCAAGCGGTGCTGAAGAAATACGACATCCTGCTGATCGCCGATGAGGTGGTGACGGGCTTTGGCCGGCTGGGGACCATGTTCGGATCTGACCATTACGGGATGGAACCCGATCTGATCACCATCGCCAAAGGCCTGACCTCGGCCTATCTGCCCCTGTCGGGCTCCATCGTCAGCCAGCGGATGTGGGATGTGCTTGTGCAGGGCTCTGATGCGATGGGTCCCATCGGCCATGGCTGGACCTATTCCGCCCACCCGGTCTGCGCTGCGGCCGGCGTGGCCAATCTCAAGCTGATCGACCAGCTGGATCTGGTCACCAACGCCCGTGAGACGGGGGCCTATTTCCAGGCGGCGCTTCGCGATGCGCTTGCCCATCACCGCAATGTCGGCGAAGTGCGCGGCGAGGGCCTGATGGCAGCCGTCGAATTGGTCGAAGACAGGGACGACCGCCGATTCTTTGATGCCGGGCGCAAAGTCGGCCCGCAAATCTATGCGGCGATGGCGGAAAAGGGCGTTCTGTCGCGCGCCATGCCGCAGGGCGATATCCTTGGCTTTGCGCCACCGCTCTGCCTGACCCGCGCCGAGGCCGATATCATCGTCTCCGCAATGGCGGGGGCGGTGAAATCGGTGCTGGGCTAGGGCCCACCCCGCGCGACCCGACAAGGGTCGCGCGTCTTCCGCTTGCGAAAGGATCTGCCGTGGCCCGCCTGACCGTCACGCTTGCGACCCGGGACTGGGATCATCTGACACCGTTGCTTCTGGGTGATGTGATCTCTGACCGGCTGGATCTTCGGATCACCCGGCTGGACAGCCTGTTACCCGCCGTGCGCGACCCTGATCCGTTTGATGCGGTCGAAACCTCGCTGTCACGCTATGTGGCGCTGCGCGTGGCGGGCGAGGATCGGATCATCGGAATCCCGCATTTCATCATGCGCGGCTTTCGTCATCGCTGTGTGCTTGTGGCCCGGAACAGCCCCCTGACCTGCCTGTCACAGCTGAAGGGGGCCCGGATCGGTCTGACCGGCTGGCATGACACCGGCAATATCTGGACCCGTGCGGCCCTTTCCGACGCGGGCGTCGGCATCGAGGATGCCCGCTGGTTCGCAGGGCGGCTGACGGCCGATCACCCGATCACGGACCGTTTGCGCGGCTACGGGCGCCCGGGCCGGATCGAACCTTGCCCGGACGAGGTGCCGATGCTGGATCTGCTGGCCAGCGGCGCGCTGGATGCGATCTGCACGCCTTTCATGCCAGCGGGCAGCTTTGGCCCCGATGCGGCGTTGCGGCCCCTGCTGCCCGATGTGGTGGCGGCAGAGTCCGCGTGGTTTGCCCGGTCCGGCTATATCCCCGGGCATCACATGATCAGCATCCGCCGCGAGGTCGCGCAGCGTGAACCCTGGATCGCGGCAGAGATCAGCCGGCTGCTGGATCAATCCCGCGCGGTCTGGCGGGCCAAGCGGCGCAAATATGCCGAGACCAGCCCCTGGCTGCTGGATGAGTTGCTGCGGGCCGCGCGCGCCATCCCGGACGGCACCGAGGCCAGTGGTGCAGCGGCGAACCAGGCCATGCTGGCTGCATTCTGCGACGCTCTGGCGGAACAACAGATTTTGCCCGCGCGCCCCGACCCAGCGTCGCTGTTCGACCTGCATCCCCAGTAACTCCGATCCCAAACCACACCAACTCCCGCGAGGTTTTCATGGACTGCGCCTTCTGGATGAGCACCCCCAACCTTGACCTGCTCGAGATGGTTGCCGGACAGGGGTTCCGCACCCTCGTCTGTGACATCGAACATAATGCCTTCGCCCCCGAGCGGCGCGAGGCACTGGTGGTCGCCGCCAAGGCGATGGGGCTGGCGGTCTATTTCAAGATCGAAGGGCCAGAGCCTGTCCATGTTCAGCGCGCCGCCGATCTGGGCATCGATGGCGTCATCATTCCCCATGTCGGCCGCTTGGCAGAGACGGCTACGACACTCGCCACCGCAAAATACCCGCCGCTGGGCACGCGCAGCTATGCGGGCGGGCGCTCGACCGGGTTTTCGGCCCTGGATGCAGATTTCTTCCAACGCTCGAACCGCAATTTCCGTTGCCTGCCCATGATCGAAACCGCCGAGGCGTTTGAGGATGTGGAAGCGATTTTGGCGCATCATTGTGTCGATGGCATCTTCATCGGTCCCTTCGATCTGGCGCTGACCCGTGGCCGGGCCGGCTATGCTTTCACCGAGGCCGACCGCGCAGATATTGACCAGCTGGTGGCAGCCGCCAAGAGGGCTGGCAAGCCCTGGTGGATGCCAGCCTGGCGCGCAGCAGAGCAGAGTTTTGCCCTGGATCATGGGGCGGAAATGGCTGTGGTCAGCGGCGAGCATGGCGTGATGGCGCGCGGATTGGCGCAGGCCATTGCCGCGCTGCCGCCCGGTGTCACGCTGGCAGGCAAGACCTGAGGCCCCGGAAATGCGTGCAGCCGGCCCCATCCCGCCTTCGCCAACGACGCGCCATCTGGGACAGCCTGAGGGCTGTCATCGGCGGCTGGCGGGCTAGCTGTCGGCAGCGTTGCGCAGATGCTGGCGCAACAGGGCCGCAGCCCAGTCGATCTTGCCGGCTTCGATCGCATCAAGAATGGCAATATGTTCGTTGCAGGATTACTGCAATCGATCCGGGCCAAGCACCTGATAATAGACCGTTTCCTGCATCCGGCGCAGATTGTTCTGGCGCTGGATCGCCTCATGGAGAAAGCGGTTGCCGGACCATGAGGCGATGGTTTCGTGAAAATTGGCGTTGACGCGGAACCATTCGTCACTTCCGACCGAGTTCGGCGGCGCCTCTCGCACCAGTTCATGTGCGCGGCGGATCTGGCGGATCTGTTCAGGATCGGCGGAGAACCCCGGCGTCTGCAGGGCCGCGCATTCGACGATGATGCGGAATTCGTAGCTGGCCGCGTAATCGGCGTCGGTCTCCAGCGAATCCACGAACCGCCAGCCATGACCCGGCAAACGCCGTGCCAAGCCCTCGGCGGCAAAGCGCATCAACAGCTTGCGGATCAGCCCGCGCGATTCCCCATAGCGTGGAAGCAATTCGGCTTCCGACACCTCTTGCGGCAAAAGCCCCGCCGCACGGTCGCGCATGATCTGCTGATACAGGGCTTCGGCGGGCGAGCTGGGCAACAGATCCGTAATCGATTCACCCGTGATGTCACGCGCGACCGCCATGCCGCGCCCCCCCGCTGGCGTCACGACCCCCTTTTCGGCCAACAGATCCAGCGCCGCGGCGACCGGCGAGCGTGACACACCAAAGCTGCGGGCCAGATCGGTGGTCGACAGCCGGGTGCCCGGGCTCAGCCCAAGGTCGCGGATCCGTTGCAGAATGCGCCGCGCGACCTCGATCTGAAGGTCACTGGGCAGGTCGTCCTGATCGTCAGTCCGGGCGTCTGGGGTCAATGCAATGCTCCTGTGCGGATTGGAACAAATTGCATTCTGCAAGGGCGTAAAATCAACAGATTTCTCAAATGGCAAAATTTTCGCTTTTCATATGATCAAAATTCAATAACCTGTGAGAAAGAATACAACAGGGAATCTCGAAGATGACAGAGGTCACCGCCTTTCCGCTGATCGAGGTCCGCGGGGCGCCGAAAGCGCGTGGCGAAAGCTATGGTGAGCAGGCGCGCGAGCGCGTCCGCCTTTCTGCAGGGCATTATGAAGCGCAGCTGGGCCGACTGGGCTATGACCGCACAGAGGTGGCGCGGCTGGTGCAGACCTTCTTGCCGCGCATCCGCGATTGGGCACCGGATCTGGTCGAGGAGATGGAAGGCATCGCCCGCGGGGCCGCCGTGGACCTGACCACCGTGGTGCTGGTCAATGCCCGCACCGAGGTGCTGCAACTGGCCCGGCGCGAGAAGAACCTGCCCGAAGACGAGCCCGATGGTTGCACCGGCGCGGTGATCCTGCCCGAAGCCACCCGCGAGGGGCGGCTGCTCCATGGCCAGAACTGGGACTGGAAATCGGAATGCACCGACACTTCGGTCGTGCTGAAGATCGAGCGCGAAGACGGCCCTTCGATCCTGACATTTACCGAGGCCGGCGGCCTGGCGCGCAGCGGCTTCAACTCGATCGGCACCACCATCACCGCCAATTATCTGGAATGCGAACGCGACTACCGCGAGATCGGCATCCCCCTGCCCTTCATCCGCCGCCGCGCGCTTGAAGCGGCATCCTATGCGATGTCGCTGCGGGTGGTGGCGATCACACCGAAATCCGGGTCGAACAACATGATGCTCTCGACCGCCGAGGGACACGCCGTCGACCTGGAATGTGCCCCAGACGAGGCGTTCACCCTGTTCCCCAGGAACGACATGATCGTCCATGCCAATCATTGGCAAAGCCAGGTGGCGCTGAGCAAGCTGCGCGAGACGGGCTTGGCGCAGGTGCCCGACAGCCTCTATCGGGATCACCGGGTCGAAAAGCGGCTGATGGCGCGGCATGGCGATATCACGATGGATGACCTGAAGGCGGCGCTGTTCGACCGTTTCGGGGCACCTTTGGCGGTCTGTCGCGCGCCCCTGACCCGAGAGGGTGTCGACAACCTCTCGGCCACGGTTGCCATGATCCTCTGCGATCCGGCGCTTGGGGTGATGGAAGTGGCACCGCTGCCAGCCGTTCAGCGCAACTTCACCCGCTACGAACTGGCGATGGACCCCGAGATGCAGGCAAGATTTGCCAATGGCCGTCTGGCGGAGGCGGGCTGATGCTGCGCTTCCTGCTCACGCGGATTCTGAGCGCGATCCCGACGATGTTGATCGTCACCATGGCGATCTTCGCATTGATGCGGATCATTCCGGGCGATCCGGCGGCCCTGATGCTGGGGGATATGGCCCAGCCCGGCCAGCTTGAGGAACTGCGCGCGCGCATGGGGCTGGACAAACCGCTGCCGGTGCAATTCGCCACATGGTTGGGGAATGTGCTGACCGGCGACTTCGGCAAGTCCACCGCCACCGGCGAAGCGGTGCTGCCATTGATCTTCGAGCGATTTTCGGTCTCGGCCACGGTGGTGCTGGTGGCGGTGTTGTTCGCATCACTGATCGCGGTCCCGGCCGGGATGATCGCGGCATGGCGGCAAAACCGTCTGAGCGATGTGATGATCGTCGGCACCGCGACCCTGTTCCTGTCGATCCCCAGCTTCTGGCTGGGATTGATGCTGCTGACAATCTTCGGGCTCTGGCTCGGATGGTTGCCGGTGGTGGGCTATGTGTCGGTCGCAGACAATCTGGGGGACGGATTGCTTTACCTCATCATGCCAGTGATGACGCTGGTGATGGTCGAGGCGGGTGCCATCACCCGCATGGCGCGTGCCAGCACGATCGAGGTGGCGCGGCTGGAATACATCACCCATGCCCGCGCCAAGGGCCTGTCCGAACGTGCGGTGATGTGGCGGCACGCCTTTCGCAACGCCTTCGCGCCGACCTGGACCCTGATCGGGCTGATCCTTGGCAGCCTGCTCGCGAATATCGCGGTCACCGAAACCGTCTTCACCATCCCCGGACTTGGCCGGATGCTGATCGACGGGATTTTTGCGCGCGACTATCCGGTGGTGCAGGGCTGTATGCTGTTCATCGCATTCCTTTATGTCGCGGTGAACCTGCTGGTTGACCTGATCTATCCGCTGCTTGATCCGCGGGTGACGGCATGAGCGTGCTTGGCCTGAAAATGCCCGCCCTGCGGCTGAACGGACTGCTGGGGGCGCTGATCCTTGGCAGCGTGGTGCTGATCGCGATCTTCGGTCCGCTGCTGGTCTCGGGCGATCCGATGGCGCTGGATTTCGCCGCAAGGCTCAAGGGACCGATGTCCGGGCATCCGCTCGGCGGCGACGAGTTTGGCCGCGATGTGATGCTGAGGCTGATCCATGGCGCGCGCACCAGCATCTGGATCGCGTTTTTCACCACCTGTTTTGCGGTGGCTGGTGGCTTGGCCATCGGCATTCTGGCGGGCTTTCTGCGCGGCTGGGTCGATCGGGTCCTGATGATGTTCAACGATGCTCTGCTGGCCTTTCCGGGCCTGTTGCTGGCGCTTGGGTTCATGGCGGTCTTTGGGGCCAGCCGGCAAGGGATCATCATCGCCCTGGGTCTGGCCTATATGCCCGTGGTGGTGCGGGTTGTGCGCGGCACGGTGCTTTCGCTGCGCGAGCGCGAATTCGTCGAAGCCTCACGCGTGATGGGCAATTCCGAACTGACCACGATGTTTCGCCATATCCTGCCCAACTGCCTGGCGCCGGTGACAGTGCTTGCGACCACGATGTTCGGCTGGGTGATCCTGGCGGAAAGCGCGCTCAGCTTCCTCGGGCTTGGCGTGCCGCCACCAGAACCCAGCTGGGGCAACATGCTGTCGACCGCAAGGCCCTATGCCGGGCAGGCACCGCATCTGATCTTTCTGCCGGGACTTTGCATCTCTGTGACGCTGCTCGGGGTGAACATGTTTGGCGATGCGGTCCGCGACTGGCTTGACCCCAAGATGCAAGGATGATGCCGATGAATGCGCAGCCCCCGCTGCTTTCAGTGCGCAACCTGACGGTGCGCCCGGGTCGGACCCTGCCGCCGGTGGTGCGCGACCTGTCCTTTGACATTGCCCCGGGCGAGATGCTGGCTCTTGTTGGCGAAAGCGGGTCGGGCAAGACCATGGCCGCGCGCTCGGTGTTGCGCCTGCTGCCTGCGCCGTTGATGCCGGTCGAGGGCAGTTCGATCCGCCTGAAAGGCAGCGAACTGCTGACGCTGTCGGACCACGAGATGTGCAAGGTGCGCGGCGCGCGCATCGGCATGGTGTTTCAGGAGCCGATGGTTTCGCTGAACCCCGCCATGCAGATCGGCAAACAGATGGCCGAGGCATTGCGTCTGCATCACCGCCTGTCGGATGCAGAGATCCGCGACCGCAGCCTTGCGATGCTGGAACGCATCCGTATCAAGGACCCTGCCAAATGCCTGGCGGCCTGGCCGCACGAATTTTCGGGCGGGATGCGGCAGCGGATCATGCTGGCCTCGGTCATGCTGCTGAAGCCCGAATTGCTGATCGCGGATGAACCGACCACGGCACTGGATACGCTGGTGCAACGCGATGTGCTGGATCTGATGGTCGAACTGACCCAAGAGCAGGGCACCGGCGTTCTGCTGATCAGTCATGATCTCGGCATGGTGGCGAAATACGCCCCTAGCGTCGTGGTCATGCAGTCAGGTATCGCGGTGGAACAGGGCCGCAGCGCCAAAGTGCTAACGGCCCCGGCGCATCCCTATACCAAAAGCCTGATCGATGCGCTGCCACGCCGCGCCGAAGGTGGCAGCCGCGACACCACCGCGCGCCCGGCGCTGATCGAAGTGCAGGGGGTCGTCATCGATTACCCGGGGCGCGAGCGGTTCTTGCGCCGCGACCCGCCCAAACGCGCCGTCCATGGCGTCGATCTGACCATCGGCAGCGGCGAGACGCTGGCGCTTGTCGGGGCTTCTGGCTCCGGCAAGACCACCATCGGGCGCGCCATTGTCGGGCTTGTGCGGCCCAGTGCCGGGGCCATCCGCTATCAGGGCCACGACCTGCTGCAAGCGGGGCCGGAAACCGCGCGGTTGCGCGCGCGGATGCAGATCGTTTTCCAAGACCCCTACTCTTCGCTCGATCCACGCCAACGCATCGAAAAAGTGGTGGCCGAACCGCTGCTGCTGGACAAGGCGATGACTGCGGCCGACCGCCGCGATCGCGTGCGCGCGGTGTTCGAAGAGGTCGGGCTTCCATGGGCCCTGGCCGATCGCCTGCCACATCAGCTTTCGGGCGGGCAACGCCAGCGCGTGGCCATTGCCCGCGCCATCGTGCGCAACCCGGCCTTTGTGGTGGCGGATGAGCCGGTCTCGGCGCTGGATATGACAGTGCAAAAGCAGATCCTGCGGCTGATCCGGGCCTTGCAGGACAAGCACGGCTTCGCCTGTCTTTTCGTGTCGCATGATCTTGGCGCGGTCGAACAGGTCGCCGACCGCGTCGCGGTGATGGAAAACGGGCTTATCGTCGAAATGGGGACACGGGACGAGATCTTTGACACCCCCCAGCACGACTATACGCGGCGGCTGCTGGATGCGGCGATGCTGATCGACCGCAGCTTCGGCGCGGTCATGGCCTAGGGGACCCGGCAATGCGCAATGTTCAAGGTCACGGCAAATCCCTCAGCTATTACGATTTCGGCCATACCACCGTCTATGCCGCGCGCCGCGACCCGCGCTGCAGCTACTGTGCCTATATCCCCGCCGATTATGACGAGGATGGCGACAAGGACTATCCTCTGGTGGTGCTGATCCACGGCACCGCGCGCGGCATGACCCGGTATCGTGACAGCTTTGCGGCCTTTGCCGAAGCGCATGGTGTCATCGTGCTGGCACCGCTGTTTCCGGTGAACCTGTGCTTTCCCGGAGACCTTTCGAGCTACAAGTTCCTGCGCCATGGCGGGGTGGATTACGATCTGATCCTGCTCGACATGATCGAGGAAATGCGCGAGAAATATAGCATCCCCGACCGGCGCGTCATGATGTATGGCTTTTCGGGCGGCGGGCATTTCACGCACCGCTTTCTCTATCTGCACCCCGAACGGCTTTTGGCAGCCTCGGTCGGCGCGCCGGGCATGGTGACGCTGCTTGACCAAAGCCGCGATTTCTGGGTCGGCGTGCGTGACTTCCAGGATCGTTTCGGCAAGGCACTTGACCTTGACGCCATCCGCCAGGTGCCGGTGCAACTGATCGTCGGCGCGGAGGATCGCGAGACATGGGAAATCACCATCCAACCCGATGATCCGCTGTGGATGCCCGACGCTAATATCGCGGGCATCGACCGCAACGACCGGCTGCTCAGCCTGAAGGCGAGCCTTGCCAGCCATGGCATCGCCGTGCGCCACGACATCATCCCCGGCACCGCGCATAACGACACGCCCATGCTGGGGACGGTGCAAGAGTTTTTCACGACTGTGCTGGACGCGAACCGCCGCGGCCTGCGCAGACCGACATAACAGCGGACACCAAACAACAGGGAAACACCATGAACTGGAAATCCGTCATCCTTGCCGCCGGGCTTGCCACATTCGGCGTCGGCGCTGTCCTGGCGCAACAGACCGGGGGCACCTTGACCATCCGGCTGAACTCGGACATCCGCGCCACCGATGGCCTGAACCGCGATGGCAATACCGATATGGTCATGCACCATATCTTTGAAACCCTGGTCGCCTATAAGGACGATCTGACGATCGGACCGCTGCTGGCCGAAAGCTGGACGCTGTCGGATGATGGCCGCACCTATACGTTCACGCTGCGCGAAGGGGCGAGGTTCCACAATGGTGCGCCGGTCACCGCACAGGATGTGATCTGGAACTGGGACCGCCGCGTCGCCGCCGGCAGCGACTGGTTCTGCAATCCGTATTTCGACGGCACGCAGGGGCTGAAGGTTGAATCGATCACCGCAACCGATGATCGCACCGTGGTCTTCACCATCAATGAACCGAATGCCCTGTTCCTTGCACAATTGGCCAATATCCAGTGCAATGGCTGGGTCGCGCATCCCGACAGCATGTCGGCTGATGGCACCTGGAACACTGAGGCGCCGATCGGGTCGGGGCCCTTCCGCATGGGCGAGTGGAAACGCGGCCAGTATTTGCAACTGGAGCGCTTTGCAGATTACGTCCCGCTCAAGACCCCGATGTCGGGCTATGCCGGGGATCGCACAGCCTATGTCGATGCCGTCCGCTTCCTGACCGTTCCCGATACCGCCGCAGCTGAATCCGCACTTTATGCCGGGCAGATCGACGTGCTGCCCGATCTCGAACCCGCCAATATCGGCGAGGCCGAAAAGAATGGCGCGGCCATCGTCACCGGCGACGGTCTCGGTTTTCAGGTGCTTCTGGTGCAGACCGACGATCCGCTGCTGTCGGATGTGCGGATGCGCAAGGCGATCATTCAGGCCATCGACTTTGAACAGATCGCCAAGCTGCGCTCAAGCGGACTGTCCAGCTTCAACCCCTCGATGGTGCCCAATGCCTCGACCTTCTTTGACGAGAGCTTCCTGAACTGGCCGCGCTATGATGTGGCGGCCGCCAAGGCCCTTCTGGCCGAAGCCGGATACAAGAACCAGCCGATCACCATCCAGACCAATACCCGTTATCAGAACATGTATGAGGTCGCGGTCGTGGCGCAGGCTATGCTGCAGGCCGCAGGCATCAATGCCCAGCTTGAGGTGCTGGACTGGGCCACGCAGCTCGACAACTATTCCAACGGCAAGTTCCAGCTGCAATCCTTCAGCTACTCGCCGCGACTGGACCCGTCGCTGCTTTATGGCGTGTTCCTTGGCGACAAGGCCACGGATGCCTCGGCCCAGTGGGAAAACCCGGCCGCGATGGATCTCTATATCCGTTCGACCAAGGAAGCCGATCCGCAAGCACGCCAGAACCTGTTCCGGGAGCTGCATGGCCTGCTGGTCGAAGATCTTGCCGTCATGGGGCTGATGTATGTGCCGCTGGTCGATGCGGTCAGCAAATCGGTCAACGGCTATACCGTCTGGCCCGGCGGGCGCACCCGGGCATGGGGCGTGTCCAAGGTCAACTGAGGCACGGCGCGCGGGGGGCCGCAGCCTCCCGCCCAAAACGGGCATGGCGGGTCAATGCGCCAAAGCCCTGAGCATCGACGCTTGTCCCGAAAATGGAAATGGCACCGGAATGGTTCCGGTGCCATTTTTCGATGTTCGAACGATCAGGCCTGTTTAGGCTTGTCCGGGCGCGATTCCGGGGCGCGATCGGGCCAGAAGCGGATGCCCGGCCGCGCCGGACCACCGGCAAGGGCCGCAACCGTGCCATCGGCACGCCAGCAGGCGGCACCCTCCATCGCGCCCGCATGGCCAAAGGCAATGGCGTTCATGCCGCCGCCGATATGGGGCATCACCCGCACATCATGGCCCATCGCCTGCAGCGCGGCCAATTGGCCTGCATGGCCTTGCTCAATCTCGATCTCTGCGCCCTGGGTCCAAAGGCGCGGGGCTTCGACCGCCGCCTGCAGGGGCATCCGGTGATCGATCAGATTGACAATGGCCTGCAGCGCCGAGGGGAAGATGCGCAGCCCCCCGGGCAGCCCAAGTGCCCAGACCGGCTGATCGTCGCGCAGCACGATCATCGGTGCCATCGATGTCGGCACCCGCTTGCCCGGCTGCACCGAAAGGGCCTTGCCGGGATGCGGATCAAAGTTCGACATGTAGTTGTTTGGGATGATCCCGGTGCCCGGAACGATGTAGCGCGCGCCGAACAAGCCGTTGATCGTATGGGTTGCGGTGACGATATTGCCGTCCCGATCTGCAATGGTGACATGGGTTGTATCACGGCTTTCGCGTCCGGCGGCGGGGGCGATGCGCAGCCCCGCCTGCGGCCGGATCTGGGCACGGCACGCTTCGGCATGGGCTTGAGACATCAACCGCTCCACCGGCACATCGATAAAGGCCGGATCCCCGGAATGGGCGCGGCGGTCGGCAAAGGCGATGCGGATCACCTCGGCCAGCAGATGCAGGCTTTCGGGCGTGCCGAAGCCCATGGCCGCAACATCGAACCCCGCCAGCATGTTCAACATCTGCGGGATATGCACCCCCGACGAGGCAGGTGGCGGCGGCCCGACGATCTGATAGCCGCGATACTGCCCGACCAGCGGTGCCCGCTCCAGTGCCGCATAGCTGCGCAGATCCTCCAGCGTCAGCCAGCCCGAACCCGCTCCTTTCGCCATGCTGGCGACCAGCGCCGCCCCAAGCGCGCCCCCATGAAGCGCCGCCGCCCCCTCGGTCTGGATCAGGCGCAGGCTTTCGGCGTAATCGCCCATGACCAGCCGTGCCCCTGCCGCGATTGCCGTTCCACCCGGCAGAAACAGCGCAGAAGCTGCGCGATCCTGCCCCAGATCGGCAGCATTTTCGGCAATCGCACCGGCCAGATAGGGCGTGACCTGAAAGCCGCGCGCGGCGTAGCGGATCGCGGGTTCAACCACATCGGCCCAAGGCAATATCCCAAAACGCCTGTGCATCTGCGCCCAGCCAGCAAGGTTGCCCGGCACCGCAACCGCCGAAGGGCCGACCAGATTGCGCCGATCCAGCGCATCCATGTAAGCAGGTCCTTCATCCGCGACGGGGGTGTAGATCTCGGGATGCATCCCGGCCGCAGCCTGCGCCAAGCCGTCAAAGACGATCGAGCGGCCATCCGCCATTCGTATATGCGACAGCCCCCCGCCCGCGATGCCGACCATCATCGGCTCCACCACCGTCAGCGCCAGCAGGGCGGCCACCGCCGCATCTATGGCATTGCCACCCGCCGCCAGCATCTCGGCACCGGCGGCTGTCCCCAGCGGGTGGTTGGTCACGACCATGCCCCCTGCACCATGGGCTGAGGTCTTTTCACAGGTGAAGGGCAGGGTCGTCACGGCTTGGGCTCCGGTTGCGGGACATTGCAATTCTTCAGCGCGCAGGATCGGCGCACCGCCGTAAAGGAATCAGCAGCCGGGGATCAACCCGCGGCCAGCTTGGCCAGGACCTTGGCACTCGCCCCCGAAAGATCCCCGAGTTTGACACCATCGGTGCGCAGGCTGGCCTCACGCACTTTACCCCGGGTCTGGGTCGCGATGGCCTTTTCGGCCTCGGCGCGCACGTCTTCGGGTGGCAGTACGAGCACGCCGCTTTCATCGGCCAGCACCGCCCAACCCGGCATCACCGCCGTATTGCCGACGCTGACCGGAACGTTGATCGCGCCGCCCAGATCATAGATCCGGGTCGTGATCGGCGACATGCCAAGGCACCACATCGGAAAGTCCGAGGTCACGATTTCCTCAAGATCCGTGCAGGGCCCGTCCACCACGGCCCCCGCAGCCCCCGCGGCCTTGGCAGCCACGGTCACTCCGCCGCCCCAGCAGGCGTGCCGATCATCATGCAGCCGATCAACGATGATGAAATCGCCCGGACGGATCATGCCCATCAGGTGGTGCAGCAGCGTCGAATCCGGCCCCGGAATCGCAATGGTGACGGCGGTGCCGACCACCCGGCGACGCGGGATCAGCGGCTGGATGGAACGGTGCAGGAAGCCGAAATGACGCCAATGACCCAGCGTCGCCGTTTCGACTTGGGCCAGCAGGTCCAACGTGTCTTGCGGGATCTGCGGCGGCATCGGATTGATCGTATAATTCATGACGTCCTCCTTGGTCGCGTCTCAATAGCCGCGCGCGACATCGGCCAGATCGGGCACGCTGCCGGTCTGATCAAACAGGCGCAGGTTGCGCGCGATGATCTTGCTGCCGGTCGGGGCGTCGATCATCGAGGCAACATGCGGCGTGATGGTGATCTTCGGATGGCTCCAGAACGGGTGATCCACCGGCAGCGGCTCGATATGGAACACATCCAGTGTGGCGTGCGAGACCTGGCCAGATTCCAGCGCCGCCAGCAGATCGCTATCCACCAGATGCGGCCCGCGTGCTGCATTGATGATGCTGGCACCGCGCTGCAATTGATTGAAGACATTGGCATCCAGAATGCCGCGCGTGCTGTCGGTCAGCGGCAGCAGACAGACCAGGACCTCGGTCCCGGCCAGAAAATCCGGCAGGCCCGCCATGCCCGCATAGGTGGTGATCCCCCCGATCTCCTTGGGGGAGCGCGACCACCCGACCGTCTGGAACCCGATCTGCGCCAGAAGCTGGGCCGAGGCAGCCCCGAGATTGCCAAGCCCCATCACGCCAACCCGCCGCTCGGGCGCGGGCGGAACAACGATTGCATCCCATTTCGAGGCGGCCTGATTGGCCTGCATCTGGGGCAGGTTACGGTGCATTCGCAGCGTGTGCAGCGCGACATATTCCTTCATCAGCTGGGTCAGGTCGGTGCCGACGGTGCGGATCACCGGCACATGGCGCGGCACTTCGGTATCGAGCAACACATGATCGATCCCCGCGCCAATCGATACGATTGCCTTCAGGTTCGGGAACCGCGCCAGATCGCCTACGCGCGGACGCCAGACCACCGCATAAGTGACCGATGCGGGATCCTCGATCTGGTCAAAGGCACGGATGTCCCAATCCGGCATAAGGTCGCCCAGCATCTGGCACCAGTTCTGCGTGCTGCTGGCCGCGGGCAGATAAACGGCAATCGTCATGGCTCGTCCTTGTCGCTCATCCCCTTGGCACCATCATGCGCCGCAGGGGTCCGCAAGCATATCAAGCCTGCGGTCATGGCAGGTCAAAGCAAAAAATCTGGTCCCAGCCATAGAAAAAATTTATGAAGAGCACCGAGCGGTGTTAACGGGGCGGCTGGCGTGAATCTCAAACAACTGGAAGCGTTCTACTGGCTAACAAAACTAGAGAACTTTCAGAAGGTTGCGGATCATGTCGGCCTGACGCAGCCGGCCATTTCGGCGCGCATCTCGGGGCTTGAGGACAGCATTGGCGCGCCACTTCTCGATCGGCAAGCCAGCAATTTCACGCTGACCGATCAAGGACAGGTGGTGGCGGAATTCGCCGAAAACTTCCTCAATCTCGCCGAGCAGCTGGCCACCCGGATGAAGGACAGCCAGAAGCGTCGCCTGACCATCGGGCTGGTCGGGATGGTCACGCTAAGCTGGGGGGTCACGCTGCGCCGCAAGCTCGCGGCCGAACGCCCGGACGAGCTGGTCGATTTCATCTCCGGCGGCAATGCCGATCTCAATCCGCTGATCCGCTCGGGGGCCATAGATCTTGCCTTTGTCACCGGCGAAGCCGGTCTGCCACAGGTCGGCGGCAGCTTTTCGGTGCAGTATCATGTGGGCTGGGTGGCGCGCCCCGATGTGGTCGGCACACTGACCCGCCCGCTGACCCCCGGCGAATTGCGCGAATTGCCGCTGGTGCTTTATCCGCGCAGCTCGCCGCTATATGCGCCGGTCGCCGAGATGATCGGAGAGACCCGCCGCCGCCCCAAGGCGCGCCATATGGCGAATTCTCTGGGCATGATCAGCGATATGGTGCGCGCCGGATATGGCGTTGCCGCGATGCCCCTTGCGGCGGTCGAACGCGAATTGGCCAATGGCCTGCTGGTCGAGGTGCCGGCAACCGTGCAACTGGCCCCGATGGATGTGCGCTGTGTCCATCTCAACAAGGCGCGCCGGGCGCAGGCCGAAGCGGCGCTTGCCCTTGCGCGTCTCGCAGCCGAGGAATGGTGCCGCGCCCATCCGCGCTACATGCGCTTTTCAGAAGGCTGACCGGCCAATACCTGCAGGGCATGGGATCGGCTGCCGCAAGCGCGGGGCAGCGTGGGACAGAACCCGTCAATTTCCTCGGCAGTCGCCCCCGAGCGAAAGCAGATCTGCCATCCACGCCGATATCAGATGCCCGGCGATGCCCGTTGGATGCCCTCCCTGCCCCGGCAGCACCGGCATGAAGGTGTCAGACGCGGGCCGATGCGAGGGTGCCCAGGTCTGCCGCCATCAGCCCGGCGATACGATAGCTGTCGCCAGCACCGCTGTCGAACAACCCGGTCATGATATTGTTGCGCTCGGATGCGGGCTTGTTCTGGTTCAGCCGCCGTGCGCCTTCCAGACGCTCCACCGTCAGGCGAAAGCCACGGATATGCGGCAACAGACGGGTGACCCGCGCCATGTCAGCCTCGGCCAGCGACCAGGGGTTGCCCTGACGCTCCATCACCGCGGCGGTGCGCGCCAGCACCGCCAGCTTGCCCGCCTCATCATCGATCGGCGTCAGTCTGCCCCTGAGCTGACAGGCGATATAATTCCAGGTTGGCAACTCTGCCGATTCCAGAAACATGCGGGGCGATACATAGCATTGCGGTCCCATGAAAAGCGCCAGACCCGGCATCCCATCCTGCAATGTTGCCGCCTGCGGGTTCCGGTTTGCCATATGCCCCAGCAGGCACATTTCATTCGGGCCGTCGCTTTCAAACAGAAACGGCGTTGCCGTTGCCGCCAGCCCTGCAGAATCGCAGGTCACCAACTGGCCAAACGGCTCTGCGATGATCTGCGCACGGATCTGCGCCTCTGTCGCACCGAAATGCGGCGGCACATGCATCGCGATCAGGGGATCACGGGTTTCCATTGCATCCTCTTGAATATTTGCATTATAGTCTTTCATAATTCAATTGAGGCCAATCATGCAACTGGATCCCGATATCGGAAGAATGCTGGAGCGGGCGCGAACCGCGACCGGGAAAGGCGTGGGTGGGGCGGGCCTGCGTCCGGTGGCAATCTATTTCCACGGCGGCGGGTTTGTGCTGGGCGATGCCGATGCCTATGACAACCAATCCCGGCAACTGGCGCAGCAATCGGGTGTCGACATCCTGTTCGTCGACTATCGCCGCGCCCCCGAGGCCAGGTTTCCCTGTGCCGTGGCTGACGCCCAGGCCGCGCTAGGCTGGTTGCGCGAAAACGCCGGGGCGCTCGGGCTGGATAAGGGCCGGATCGCCCTTTGTGGCGACAGTGCCGGCGCCAATCTGGCAATCAGCGCCGCGCTGGCCGCTGGCCGTGCTGGCCAGCCGGTTGCGGCCACCGTTCTGCTCTATCCGGTGACGGATTTCCGCCCCTTTACCCCCGAGGGCGGGCCGGACTACCCCTCGGTTGCGGCCTATGGCGACGGCTTCTTTCTCGACACCACGCTGATGCGACATTTCGGCCAGCTTTATCTGCGCACCCCGCAGGACGCGCTTGATCCGCTGGCATCGCCGTTGCTGGCCCCGGATCTTGGACTGATGCCGCCACATGTGGTCATCACCGCCGGTCACGATCCGTTGCGCGATCAGGGCCACGCCTTCCATCTTGCCGCAAAGGCCGCAGGGGCCGCATCGGATTATATCTGCCAGACGGGCATGATCCACAACTTCATGGGACAGGGCGGGGTGTCGCCGGGGGCGGCCGCAGCCTTTGGCGAAGTGGCCACGGAACTTGGGCGCCGGCTGGGAGCCCGCTAGGATTTTTCGCCCCGGAGGGGGCTGCAAGGAGCGAAGAAATGCGCAATGTCGCCGGACATGGCAAGAACCTGACCTATTACGATTTCGGCCATACCACGGTCTATGCCGCGCGCATGGACCAGCGATTCAGCTACTGCGCCTATGTCCCCTCAGATTACGATGAAGAAGGTGACAAGACCTATCCGCTGGCCGTGATCGTGCATGGCACAGAGCGCGGGATGCAGAATTACCGCGACGCCTTTGCCGATTTTGCCGAGGCGCATGGCGTGATCGTGCTGGCCCCGCTGTTCCCGGTCAATATCTGCTATCCGGGCGATCTGTCATCCTACAAGACGATGCGCCAGGACGGCATCGACTATGACCTCATCATGATCGACATGATCGAGGAAATGCGCGAGAAATACCGCATCCCCGATCCGCGCGTCATGATGTATGGCTTTTCCGGCGGCGGGCATTTCACCCACCGTTTCTTCTATCTGCACCCTGAGCGGCTGCGCGCCGCCTCTATCGGGGCACCGGGCATCGTGACCTTGCTCGATTTCAACCATGACTGGTGGGTGGGGTTGCGCGATTTCGGCAAACACTTTGGCAAAGAGATCGATCTGGAGGCGATGCGACGCGTCCCGGTCCAGATGCTGGTGGGCGGAGACGACCTTGAAACCTGGGAAATCAGCATCGCCAAGGGTGATAGCTGGTGGATGGAAGGGGCCGATCTGCAAGGGGCAAACCGCAACGACCGGATGCGCAGCCTCAAGGCCAGCTATGAGGCACAGGGTATCTCGGTGCGGCATGACATCGTGCCGGGGGTTGCGCATGATGACCGCACTATGCTGCATAAGGTGAAGGACTTCTTTGCCCATGCCTTGATGCAGGAGTAAACCGCGCAATGTCAGCCCCCGCCAGCCCGCTTGAGGCACCTGCACAAGATGCCGAAACAGCGGGGCTGAGCGCGCTGCAGATCGAGGTGGCGCACAAGCTGATCGGCCTGATCCGCGCCGGCCGCTGGAGTGTGGGTGAGCGGATTTCCGATGCGGGCCTCGCGCGGGAATTCGCCATCTCGCGCACACCCGTGCGACAGGTGCTGCAATATCTCGTGGCGCGCGGTTTTCTTGCGCAGCACGCGCGCGGATTTACCCTCGCCCGTGCCATCGAGGATTTCGATGTCGCCGAAGACCTGTTCCCCCCGTCGGGCGGCGAGCAGCTTTATCGTCAGGTATTGCAGGCCCGCGCAAGTGGCCGCATCGGGGCCGAGACCACCGAGGCCGAATTGCTCGAATTGCTGGACGCGCCCCGCAGCGCGATCCGCCGCACGCTGACACGGCTCTCCTCCGAGGGGCTGGCCGAGCGGCGCGAGGGGCACGGCTGGCGCTTCACCGAATGTCTCGACAACACGCAATCGGTGAACGAAAGCTACGCCTTCCGCGCGATCATCGAATGCGGGGCGATTCAGGAAGATACGTTTCGGCCTGATCCCGCCGAACTTGCCGCGCTCGAGGCCGAACAGCGCATCTTGCTGGGCGTGGCGCTGGAAGATCTGCAAGGCAGCGCGTGGTTCGAGGCCAATGCCCGCTTTCACGAAACGCTGGTCAGTTGGTCGCAAAACCGCTTTCTGGTGCGGGCGATCCAGTTGCAAAACAATCTGCGGCGCATGACCGAATATACGGAATTCACCGCGCTGACCGAAACAGGATTGCGCCGCGCGGCGCGCGACCATCTGGCGATCCTGCAGGCGGTTCGGCTGGGGGATCGCAAGCTGGCGGCGGCCCTGCTGGTGCGCCACCTCAGCCGGGTCAAGACCGAACCCGATCTGCTGGACTGAGCCCATGACGCCAGAGCCGATGCCCGGGCCGATGCCTAGGCCTATGAACGGGCGGCAATTCTGTCGCGACCTGACGCTGGCGCGCAAGGAGCCGCTGATCGGCATGGGCCAGGCGGCGGCGCGCTATATCTTGCTGCGCTGGCCGCGCGGTGCGTGGCGCGTGCCACGCGCGCAATCGCGCGATATGCCACCCGCGCTTTCAGACGCGATCCGCACCGCCACGGCGCATGGTGCCCATGTCGCATTGGTCGAGGGGGACGATATCGCCTTGTCGGCCGGCGGCCGCATCCGCAGCGCGTGCAGCGCGCAAGAGGCAGCCCGATTGCTGCCCGGGCTTGCCCTTGGCGCTGAACTGGACGGTCAACCCGACCCGCGCCAGATCATCTTGTGCTGCACAGATGGCCGGCAGGATCCCTGCTGCGCGCGGTATGGCCATGCCACGTTTCGCGCGCTCCGCGCCGCCGCAGACCCCACCCGTTTTCGCATCCTGCAATCAACCCATCTGGGCGGTTGTCGCTTTGCCGCCTCGCTGGTGCATCTGCCATCTCGCCATCGCTATGGCCATCTGACCCCCGAACAGGTGCCGGAATTTCTGGCGGCCCTGGGGGCAGACCAGCCCTATCTGCCAGCCTGGCGCGGCAATCCAGAACTGTCCGCGCCCGCGCAGGTGGCCGAACATGCCGCGCTGACCTGGGCCGCGCGGCAAGGCCAGATAGCCAGCCAGGTTGCCTTTGAACAGGCCCCGGCCCCGCCGGACGGGGCCACCCGCACAGAGGCGATTGTCACCATTGCCGGCACCCGGCTGCAGATCATGCTGGAACTGGTCGATCTTGCAGTCAACACGCGCTGTATCACCCTGCGTGATCCGCAGCCCGCCCGCGTGCGGCGCTGGCGCGCGGCCGCGCTGGCACAGCTTTGATCCGTAGGCTGGTATCGCGGCAGGCGGTCACGCAGGAGAGTACACCGGGTGCCTGCCCTGTGCGCCATCCGGCGGCCTGATTGCCCTAACGGGGTATCAGGCCCCAGGGTTGGCTTCCGATCTTTATCCCCAGATCAGGGGAGCAGGTATCGGCCATCGCCAGCACCCGCCTTGCAGAGCGGCGGCAATGGACCCGCCCCCTGATGGCCAAACCGGGTCAGGTCACCCCGCTGCGGCATCAGGACAGCGCATCGCGAACAAAGTGTCGATATCCCCCGTACTCTGCCAAAAGCCCGGCATAGCGGGCAAGGTTCGCAAAGCCGGTGCCCGCTTCTTGTAGCAGGAAAAAGCGATACACCGCGGGGGCCGCGGTGATGTCGGCCAGCGACAGCCGATCCCCCGCGATGAAGCTGTGCCCGGCCAGCCAGCGATCCAGCGCAGCAAAGGCCGCGATCACCGCCGGAAGGTCGGTATCCTCGGTCTTGCCGGCGGCACGCGCCTTGCGCAGCCGCGTCAGCGGCGGCGTCAACGACAGCGAGGCCCAGTCCATCCAGCCATCGACCCGGCTGCGCAGCCCTGGCTCGGCAGGCCAGAGCGGGGTCGGAAAGCGCGATGCAAGATGGCGCAACACGGCGTTGGATTCCCAGACCACCATTTCCCCATCCTGCACCACCGGCACCTTGCCGAAGGGGTTCAGTGCCAGAAACTCCGGCGTATTGGTGGCGGCAAAGCCACGCCCCGTCGGCACCAGACGGTAGTCCTGACCAAGTTCCTGAAGCAGCCAGAATACCTTGGCACTGTTCGACGAATTGGTGCGCCCGTAGACCGTCAACATCGTTTACGCCCCCTTGCCGGACAGCCGCGCCAATAGCGGGCCAAGCGGGCTATCAGCTTGCAGCGCAAGGAAATCCGCATAGACCCCCGCCGCAGCCGCGCCCAGTTGCGCACCGGCGCAATCGGTGAACTTGGCGCCCAGTTCGGCATCCGACATCGGGTTCAACGGCCCACGCCCGAAATTGGTCGAGGCGCTGGCACTGAATTCGCGCCCGTCTTTCATCACCACCCGAACCTCGCCCAGATAGGCATTCGCCTCGTGATGGCCAGAGGCGGTGACATGCGGCAAGAGCGCAGCCAGATCGACCGTCATGAACCGCGCATCGTCGAAATCGGCCAGCCGGATCTGCCCGGTGGTCAAGGCTTTGGCGGTCAGGAACTGCACGCTGAATTTGGCATCCAGACCCGAGCGCGGCGCAGGCCGGTTGGTATGCGCCAGACGACGGTCATGGGTGCGGGTCTCGATCCGGGCGATCTGATCGGCGGGGAGCAGACCCTCGCGCGCGACGATCCGCAGCGCCGCGTCAATGGCCGAATGCGCGCTGCCGCAGCAGGGGTGCTGCTTGATCGCGATGCCGGGGGTCAGCACCTCCAAGGGGCCGTCCCAGCCCGACAGGATCGCATCGGCATCATAGGTGCCCGCCCCGTTGAACAGGTTGAAAAAGCCGTAATTATGTTCGAACGCATCGGGGTTGGCCGTCATGCCGCGCTGCGAGACCATCGCGGCCATGATGCCATTATGCGCGGCCTGCCCGACATGCAGCGGCTTGACCGGAGTGCCGAAATTCGATTTCAGCCCCGAGCCCATCGACACCGCCACCGCCAATGCCGTGGTCATCTGATCCTCGGTCAGATCCAGCATCCGCCCTGCCGCTGCGGTGGCACCAAACACGCCCAAAGTTGCGGTAGGATGCCAGCCCTTCTCATAGTGATGCGGCAGGAGCCCGCGTGCCAGCCGGGTTTCCACCTCGACGCCGGTGATCCAGGCCTCCAGCGCCTTGCCTGCGGTGGCCCCATAGGCTTCGGCCAGCCCCAGAACCACCGGCACCACCGGCGCAGACGGATGGCCGCCCATCGTGGTCGAGCAGTCGTCGAAATCCAGCGCATGGGCCGCCGTGCCATTCACCAGAGCCGCATGAAGCACCGAGGCCCGGCTTCCGCCACGCCCCCAAAGGGTCACCTGTCCGGGGGCCGCGCCAATCTCAAGCGTGGCCTCCAATGCGTCTAGATAGGGTGCATCGGCACCCGCCAGCGCCACCCCGACGGTATCGGCGAATGCGCGGCGACCGATATGCACCGCCTCGGCGGGAACCGTGTCAAGGTTGATCGCCAGAGCTCGGCGGGAAAGTTCGCGTGCAAAACTCATGTCAGGGTTTCCTTCAGCGGGTCGCGGCGGCAATGGCGGCGGTCAGATCGGCGGCATGGGGCAATTGCTCCAGCCGCATCAACAGGGCGAAGACGTCGGCTGCCCCCGCTTCGGTCAGGCAGGCGCGGGCGCAATCGGCAAACTTCGCTTCCAGCATCTCCTGTGGCAGCGGGGTTTCGGGGCCACGGCCCAGGGGTGCCGCCACAGATTGCCGCAACACCGAGCCATCTTGCAGCGTCACCACCACCTCGGCCCCATAATCATTGGCGTCGTCATCATGCGGCTCCATCTGGATCAGGCCCATGATACGAGTCACCTCGGGGTCATGCAGGGCACCATCCTCGAAATGCTCCAGCAGCACAGCCCCGTTCACCAGACCACGCGCCACCGCATAAGGCAGCGAGAATTTGGCATTCAGCGCAGAGGTCGCGGCATTGCGCACATGCGGCAGCAGGCGGCGAGGATGCATCCGCACCATCACTTCGGCCACGGCGACACTGTCGGGCAAGGCTTCGCCCTGCATCTGGATCGCAGCGTCAATCGCGCCATGCACGCTGTAGACGCAGGGATATTTCTTGATCGAAATACCCGGTGCCAGCAGATCCAGCGGCGCGGCCCAATCCTTCAGCATCCGGGCGGTGTCATAATTGCCGGCCCCGTTGAACACCTCCAGAAAACCCTGCGGATGTTCCAGCGCCACGGGCGATCCGTTCACCCCCTTTTCGGCCATCAAGGCCGCGAACAGCCCGTTGCGGGCGGCGATCCCCGCATGCATCGGTTTGGTCGCTGTGCCGAAGTTCGCCTTAATCCCCGCAGCCAGCGAAGCCGAGATCGAGATCGCATTGGCGATCTGGTCCTCGTTCAGTTTCATAAGGACTGCGGCTGCCACAGCGGCACCGAAAATCCCGAGCGTGGCGGTGGGATGCCAGCCCTTTTCGTAATGTTGAAAGTTGACACCACGGGCAAATCGCGTCGCCGCCTCGACCCCGATGATATAGGCATCCGTCAGGTCCTTGCCGCTGGCCCCCCGCGCCTCGGCCAGCGCCAGAAGGCCGGGGATGATGATGACGGTGGGATGACCGGAGAGCGATTTGGAGGTGTCGTCATAGTCCAGCGCATGGCCGGCGGTGCCGTTGACAAAAGCCGCATCCAGCATCCCCAGTCGGGTCTTGCGGCCGAGCACCAGACAGGGGCCGGCCCCATACAGATCGGGCATCAGCACCGCATCGGTCGTGTCGGTGGGTGCCCCCAGCAGGGTGCAGCCGATCATATCGGCAATGGCGTTGCGGGCCCATTTCACCGCTTCGGGATCGAAGCTTGCGGGATCAAGGGCGGCCACCCGCTTGGCGAGTTCGCGTGACAGGGACATCGGATTACCTTTCGTTTGCCGCAAGGGGAAGGCTGCGTTGTGGTCCAGGCTGCATCAGCGCCGTCAGCTGCCGGAGGGAGGGTTGATCGGCCAGGGTTGCCAGCCGGTCATACAACGCGGCTGCCACCGCAGCGGGTAGCGCCCGCCGGGTGCAATCGGTGAACTTGGCGCGAAACTGCGGCTCGGTCATCGGGTTTGCAGGGCCGCGCCCCATCGCGACGCTGGCACCGGCGGAAAGGCGGCGGCCATCGTTCAGGGTCACAGTGACCCGTCCGAAAGAGAGGTCATCGCCCTCATGCGCCGTCAGGCCGACGCGGGCCGAAAGTGTCTGGGTTGCCGCATCCGACAGCAGCGGTTGCTCAAAATCCGCAAAGCCGACAGTGCCCGAGATCAACGCGCGGGCCGTCAGATACTGGGTGGAGAACTTCGCATCCAGCCCGTCACGCGGCTGCGGGCGGTCAATGTTCTTCAGCCGCCTTGGGTGCAGCGCCACCTCGACCGCCTCAATCGTGCTGGTGCCGATCTGGGATTGCAGCTCGGCGCCGGCGTCAATGGCGCAATGGATGAAGGCACAGCAGGGATATTGCTTGATCGCGATCCCCGGCGACAACAGCGCAAAATCCTGCCCCCACCCCTCCAGCGCCGGGGCGATATCTGCCGGGACGCTGCCGTTAAAGGCAGCCATGAAGCCGAACTTGTGCTCCAATACGGCGGGATTGGCGGTGAAACCCGCCTCTGCCAGCAAGGCCGCCTGCAATCCGTTGCGATTGGCTTGCCCGGCGTGCAGCGGTTTGGTCATCGTCCCGGAATTGGCCCGCAGCCCGGCTGCGGACGAGGCCGCGATGCCGATCGCCACCGCCATACGCTCTGCCGAAAGCCCGAGCAGCCGCCCACAGGCGACCGCCGCGCCCAGCACGCCAAAGGTTACTGTCGGATGCCAACCGCGGTCGGCATGGGCGGGGTTCGACAGGCGGGCAATGCGGATCTCGGTCTCTATCCCTGCGATATAGGCGGTCAGCAGATCCGCACCGCTGACATCCAGACGGTCACCAAGCGCCAGAAGGGCGGGCACGATGGAAACGGACGGATGGCCGTCCATCTCAAGGTTGCAATCGTCGAAATCCAGCGCATGAGCGGCGACGCCATTGATCTGGGCGGCGTCCAGTTCGTGCAGCCGCCCGGCCTGACCCAGCAGGGCAGAACTCCCGGCGGCGGCAGGCAGAACCGAGGCGAGACGGCGCACCACATCTTCATTGGCACCCGCAATGCCGCAGGCGATGGTATCGGCAAGGGCATGACACGCCCAGTGGCATACCGCCGGGCTGAGGTCGTGAAAAGACAGGCCTGCGGCGCGGGCCGCAAGCTCGGACGTCAAGGACGGCACGAGGGAAACTCCTGTTAGGGAATCCGGCCCAGTCTGGGCCGGATCGGATCAGTGCTTCAGGATCTGGTCGAGGAAGGCGCGGGTCCGTTCCTCACGCGGGTTACCGAAGAACTCTTCGGGTGGCGCGCTTTCGATCTTGCGCCCATCGGCCATGAACACCACGCTATCGGCCACGGTGCGGGCAAAGCCCATTTCATGCGTCACCACGATCATGGTCATGCCGCTTTCGGCGAGTTCGATCATGGTATCGAGCACTTCCTTGATCATCTCGGGGTCAAGGGCTGAGGTCGGCTCGTCAAACAGCATGATCTCCGGCTCCATGCACAGGCTGCGCGCGATGGCCACGCGCTGCTGCTGCCCGCCCGAAAGCTGAAGCGGATACTTATGCGCCTGTTCCGGGATGCGGACCTTTCGCAGAAAATGCATGGCCAGCTCTTCCGCGGCCGATTTCTTCACCTGCTTTGTCAGCATCGGCCCCAGGGTCAGATTTTCCAGCACGGTCAGATGCGGGAAAAGGTTGAAGTTCTGAAACACCATGCCAATGTTGCGGCGGATCGTGTCGATGTTCTTGACGTTGTCGGTCATCTCCAGACCCTTGACAAAGATCTGGCCGGACTGGTGCACCTCAAGGCGGTTGATGCAGCGGATCAGCGTGGACTTGCCCGAGCCGGAAGGCCCGCAGACAACGACACGTTCCCCGTTGCGCACATCAAGGTTGACCTCGTGCAGCGCCTGAAAACTGCCGAACCATTTTGACACGTTCTCCATGCGGATGACGGGCGCTGCGGTCTGATCGGTAAAGGAGGATTGGGTCATGATATTCTCCGGTATGTGCTGTCAGATCCGGCCCGAGGCGATCCACTTCTCGACCTGGCGCGCATAGAGCGACAGCGCATAGCCGAAGAAGAGGTAAACCAGCGCGACGAACAGATAGGCTTCGATGTAGAAGCTGCGCCAAAGGGGATCCTGCATCACCGCCGTGGTTGCGGTCAGGATGTCGAAAAGGCCGATGATGATGACGAACGAGGTGTTCTTCATCGCAGCGATGATGTGATTGGTGATCGCGGGCAGACAGATCCGCAACGCTTGCGGCAGGATGATCCTGCGGGTGGTCTGCCAATAGCTGAGGCTGATCGAGGCTGCGGCCTCATACTGGCCGCGCGGAATGGCCTGAAGCCCGCCCCGGATCACCTCGGCCTGATAGCAGGCGAAGAAGATCGCGATGCCGATGGTGATGCGCAACAGCTTGTTCACCTCGACCCCGGCGGGCAGGAACAGCGGAAACACGTTGACGGCCACGAACAAGATGGTGATGAGCGGCACGCCACGCAGCGCCTCGATGAACACAACCGATACGCTGCGCGCCACCGGCAAAGGCGCACGCCGCCCCAAAGCCAGCAGCACCGCAATCGGCATCCCGATCAGCACAGTGCCGGTGAACAGCAGCATGGTCAGCGGCAGGCCGCCCCATTCCGATGTCGGCACATAGCGCAGACCGAAAACACCGCCGAACATCAGGACGCCAATGGCGGATGTCGCCACGATCCACAGCGGCACCAGCAGGCGCAGGTTCCAGAAGCGCGGGCTGAGCGAGACGACGATCGTGACAAGATAGATCACCATCATCAGCACAAGCCGCCAATGCTCGGCATAGGGATATAGCCCGAACAGCATGGGCCGGTGCTTTTCGACGATCACCGCCCAGCAGGCCCCGGTAGCAGCCCGGCAGGTATCGGGGTCAGCGGTGTAGAACACCGCGTTGATGACGCCCCAATCCAGCACGAACCAGCAGAACCGGATCAGCACGGCAGCCACGATGACCGTCAGCAGGCTTTGCCAGACCGAGCTGAAAAGGTTGCTTTTCAGCCAGACCAGAGCGGGGATCTTGGCGTCAGGGTTATAGGCGGCGGGTTTGGCGACAGGGTGTTGGGAAACCGAGGTCATGATCTTACCGTTCCTTGATCGCCACAAGGCGGTTGTAGAAGTTCATCAGAAGCGAGGTCACGATACTGATGATCAGATAGACCATCATCATCACCGCAATCGCCTCGACGGCCTGCCCGGTCTGGTTCATCACCGTGTTGCCGATGTTCACAAGATCCGGGTAGCCGATGACGACCGCGATCGAGCTGTTCTTGACCAGGCTGACATACTGGCTGGTCAGCGGCGGCACGATTACCCGCAGCGCCTGTGGCAGCACGACATAGCGCATGACAAAACGGGGGCGCAGCGCGATGGAACGGGCTGCCTCAATCTGGCCGCGCGGGGTGGCCTGAATGCCGGCGCGGACGATTTCGGCGATAAACCCCGAAGAATAAAGCGCGATCCCTGCCATCAGCGCCACGAATTCCGGGCTGATCGTGGCCCCGCCGACAAAGTTGAACCCTTGGCGTTCGGGAAAGCTGATGTCATGCGGCGCACCGAACCCCAGCCAGACCATTGCAGGCGGCCCGAAAACCAGCGCGACACAGGGCCAGAGCATGTCGATATACCGGCCGGTCGCCTCGCGGTGCCGCTTGGCCATATGGCAGGCGACGATGGCGAGAACGATCCCGGCGATCAACGCCGCAAACATCCAGACATGCGCAGGGTCGGTGGCGGGCAGCGCGAAGGTCAGCCCTCGGTTGGACAGGAACCCAAGCCCCCAAAGCTCGACCGCCTGACGCGGCGCGGGCAGGTTGCGGATCACCGCCCCCCAAAAGATCACCTGAAGGATGACGGGAATATTCCGCACGATCTCGACATAGGCGATGGCGATGCGTTGCAGCAGCCAGTTGTTCGACACCCGTGCGATGCCGATCGAAAAGCCGATCACCGTGGCGACAGCGATCCCCGCCGCAGAAACGGTCAGCGTGTTCATCAACCCGACCATCAGCGCGCGGCCATAGGTATCGCGCGAGGAATAGTTGATCAGCGTCTCGCCGATCTCGAATTGCGACACTTGATCCAGAAAGCCAAAGCCGGTGGCGATGTTCTGGCGGCTCAGGTTCTCGATGACGTTCTGGTAAAGGTAAAGGCCCAGCAGGGCCACACCGACCGCCAATGCGACCTGATAGATCAGCGTGCGAAAACTCTCGCTGTAAAGGATGTCTGTCAGGCTGCGTGCGGATCGTTTCCCGCTCCGGTCCTGGTTGGTATCAATCATCTGTCGTCCCCGAAGATGGGCCCGGTGCCGGGCAAGCATGTCCCTCACCCCCGGGCAAGCCGGGCGCGAGGGAGACGGGATAAGCGGGCCAGCGACGTTACTGCATCGGGAAGCCGTAAAGCAGTCCGCCTTCGGACCACAGCGTGTTCTGGTCGCGGTCCAACGCCACCGGCGTCTCGGGACCGAAATGACGCATGTAGATGTCTTCGTAGTTTCCGACCTGCTTGACGATATTGTAGACCCAAGCATTGTCGACGCCCAGCTTGGTGCCGTTATCGCCGATCACGCCCAGCAAGGCCTGGATGTCGGGGTCGGCCGAGGCTTTCATCTCGTCGACATTGGCCTGCGTCACGCCCAGTTCTTCGGCGTTGAAGGTCGCATAGGTGACCCATTTCACAAGATCATACCACGGATCGTCGCCCTGGCGCACGGCCATTGCCAGCGGCTCCTTGGAGTAGATGCCCGGCAGCAGCATATGGTCGGCGGGGTTTTCGGTGTCAAACGCGGCAACACCCGGCAGGGCGGCCTTGTCTTTGGTCAGCGCATCGCAGCGCCCGGTGACATAGGCATCCACCAGTTGCTTGTTGTTCTCGATCACCACCGGGGTATAGGTCATCCCCGCGGCCGCAAAAATCTGCGCGACGTTCCGCTCGGTGGTCGAGCCGGGTGCCATGCAGATCACCGCCCCGTCCAGATCCGACACCTTTGCGATACCGTCGGCCTTGCGCACGAGAAAGCCGGTGCCCGTGTAAAAGATCGGCGGCGCGAAGTTCAGACCCAAGGCCGTATCGCGGCTGAGCGTGGCCGTCACATTGCGGGCCAGCACATCCACCTCGCCCGACTGGATCGCGGGAAAACGCTGCTGCGACGAAAGCGCGACAAAGCGGACCTTGGACGCATCACCGAACACTGCCGCGGCGATGGCGCGGCAGAAGTCAACCTCGAAGCCGCTCCATTTGCCCTGGCTGTCGGGGGCCGCAAAGCCATGACGGGCCGGATGGACACCGCAAAGCAACTCGCCCCGCGCCTTGACGGCAGCCAGCGTATCGCCCGCACCGGCCTGCGCCACCGACCCGACCGCAACACCCAGCATGAGGCCTGCCACGGCGGAAAGTCCGGCAACCTTTGTCTTGATCATGTCATTCCCTCTCTGTTGCGGGGCGGCTCATGGCTTTTCGCTATGCGTGATTGATGCCCCTTGCATCACTGTATACATATGTTTTATGCAGTATGCAACAGGGAACTCCTCGCCAAAGGAAGCCAACATGAACAGTGAACATCTGCGCTATGACACGATCCTGACCCATGCAGGCCGCGCCCCCGCGCAGCATTCCGGCGCGGTCAACACTCCGGTCTATCGGGCATCGACCATCTTGTTCCCCGATCTGGCTGCGCTGGAAGCAAAGGAGGGCACAAAGCTGCGCTATGGCCGCCGGGGCACCCCCACCACCCATGCGCTGGAAGATGCGATCTGCGCACTGGAAATGGCTGACAAGGCGTTGGTCACCCCCTCGGGCGTCAATGCGATCAGTGTCGTCCTGATGGCCTTTGCCGAACCCGGCGCACATTTCCTGATGACGGACAGCGCCTATGGCCCGGCCCGCAAGTTCTGCGAGCTGATGCTCAGGAAATTCGGCGTCGAAACGACCTATTATGATCCCGCCATCGGTGCCGAGATCGAGAGCCTGATTCGGCCGGAAACCAAGCTGATCTGGATGGAATCGCCCGGCTCGCAGACCTTCGAAGTGCAGGACGTCACCGCAATCTGCACAGTCGCGCAGCGCCGTGCCATCCCAACCGCGATCGACAACACCTGGAGTGGCGGTTATTTCTGCCAACCTCTGACGCAAGGGGTTGATATTTCGGTGCAAGCGGGCACCAAATATATCTCCGGCCATTCCGATTTGATGCTTGGCAGCATTGCGTGCAGGGACGCGCAATATGACCGGCTGCGCGACACCTATCTGCGCTTTGGCGTCTGTGTCGGTGGCGATGATGCCTTCCTTGCCATGCGCGGTTTGCGGACAATGGCCGTGCGGATGGCGCACCATCACACCAGTGGCCTGAAGGTCGCCAATTGGTTGCTGCAACAGGAAGAAGTGCTGCGCGTGATGCATCCCGGGCTGCCGGGCGATCCAGGGCATGACCTGTGGAAACAGCATTTCTCCGGCGCGTCGGGCCTGTTCGGTTTTGTGATGCGTTCGGTTGACCGCGCGGCGCTTGGCCGGATGTTCGACGGGCTGACCCTGTTTGGGATGGGATCAAGCTGGGGTGGGTTTGAAAGCCTGCTGGTGCCCTCGAACCCGTCCGTCTATCGCAGCGCCACCACCTGGACGCCAGGCGGGCAAACCGTGCGTATCCATGTCGGCCTGGAAGACCCCGATGACCTCATCGCCGAATTGCGGCGCGGCTTTGACCGCCTGAGAGAATAAGCTTCCCCAAGCCAAGCATCCCATGGAAGAACCTTCCACCCTCTGGCGCCGAACAGGGAACATTTGTATACAGGATACAATTGAATGCTCCGTGTTGTTCTGGTGCGGCCAGAAGTTCCGTGAAAGGCTTAGCCATCGTTATGAAGCAAGAGACCGAGGCGACGATGATCCGGCGCAACCCGCTGGATCATCTTATGGAATTGATTGAAGCTGGTGAATTGCGTCCGGGCAGCCGCCTCACCGAGACTGAACTGGCCCAACGCCTCGGCATCAGCCGCACCCCCGTGCGTGAAGCGCTGCATCGCCTTCATGCCATGGGCCTGGCCGAACATGGTCCGCAGCGCGGGCTGATTATCGCCCATCTGAGCTACGACCAGCTGCGTCAGCTTTTTGCCGTGCGCGAAGGACTGGAGGGCATGGCGACCCGGCTTGCCGCAGAACATGCCTCAAGATCAGAGGTCAATCTGCTGCGCGATATGGTGATGGCGGACCGCGCATTGGAAGATCCGGTCAAACTGCTGGAGCGCAACAAAGTTCTGCACCGCCAGATCGCCCATGCCTCGCATAACAAGTTCATGATCGACGCGCTGAACAATCTGCGGGTGCATCTCAGCCTGCTGCCGGGCACGACCTATATGGAAGCCGGCAGGCTGGAGGCAGCGCAGCGCGAGCATGAAGAGATCGTGGCGGCGATTGCCGAAGGCGATGGCGACCGTGCGGAGCGGGCGGCCCGCAAACACATTCTGGCGGGCTTCCAGATCCGCCTGCGGATGATGGCAGAAGCCGACAAGAGCTGAGGCTCACTGACAAGGGTGCCGTTGGCACCACCTTGGAGTGGCCCCGCCCCAAAGGTACGGTTGTTGCCTGTCTGCTGTTCTCGGCCTTGGCCCGGCCAACCGTCCAATTGAGACCGCAGTCGTGGCATGACGGGACGCCGGGCGGAGCGACATGCAATTGATGCTTGCAGGCCCACCGGTCACGACGCGCCTGCAAGACAGCCCCCCTCATTCCAGACGGTTTTCCCCCATCCGGGCGAAGGCTGCCGGATCGCGCGCCCTCAGCCGGGCAGCCATCAGCCAACCCGCCAGTGCCACCAGCGGCACCAGACTGGGCAGGATCACCCCGAGGGCCGCGCCCGCCGTGCCGGTCAGGTCACCGAAGTGCAGGAAGATATAAACGAACAGCGCCGCCATGATCAGCGCCGACAGGCCGGGCAGGACAAGCGTGGTCACGGGCGATCCATCGCCACGGCCCCGGAAGAAGACAATCACCGCGACCGAGGTGACCGTCATCATCCCCAGAACGCCCAGCGTGCCGATCTGCGCAATCCAGGTGAACATGTTCAGCACCGGATCAAGCTTCAGCCCGGCAAAGATCGCCAGAACCAGCAGCGCGCCCGCTGTCTGCACCAGCGATCCGACATGCGGGCTTTGATGCACATCATGGGTGCGCCCAAAGGCGCCGGGCAGCAGCCCCTCGCGCCCGGCGACATAGGAATAGCGCGCGATGTAATTGTGAAAGGCCGAAAGGGCGGCAAACAGGCTGGTGACCAGCAACAGCCCCGCCACCATCGGCACCGGACCGCCGACATAGGTATCGGCCAGAATGAAGAACAACGCAGAAGGATCGGGCAGCCCTGCCAGCATCGGCACAAGCTCGGCCGCACCGATGCCCACGATCATCAGCCAGGTGGTGAAGACATAGAAGACCCCAATCATCAGGACCGACAGATAGGTCGCGCGCGGGATGGTGCGGGCCGGATCGCGGGCCTCTTCGGCATAGATCGTGGTCGCCTCGAACCCGATGAAAGAGCCAAGGCAGAACAGCACCGCCACCGTCAGCGAACCGGAATTGATCGCGGCAAAGTCGAAAAGATTGAAGCCAAGCCCCTGCGCACCGCCCTTGCCGATGATCGCCAGATCCACGATCAGCACGATCAAATACTCGGCGATCACCAGAATGGTCAGCACCTTGGCCGAGAGATCAACCTGACGGTAGCCCAGCAAGCCCACCAGCAGGATCGCCACCAGCGAATAGACCCACCATGGCGCGGTCAGCCCCATTTCGCCAAAGACCCCGGCCGAGATGCCACCCAGCAGGCCGATCAGCCCGAACTGCATGGCATTATAGGCCAGCACCGCCACCATCGCGACCGCGCCCCCGGCCTGACCACCAAGGCCGCGGGCGGTATAGGCGTAAAAGGCACCCGCATTCTTCACATGCCGCGCCATCGCGACATAGCCTGCCGAAAAGGCCAGCATCAGCAACGTGACCCCGATGAAGGTGGCCGGGATCCCCGTGCCATTGCCCAGCAGAAAGGCGATGGGCATGGCCCCCGCTACCCCGGTCAGGGGCGCCGCCGCCGAGATCACCATGAAGGTGACTGCCATCAGCCCCAGTGAATTCTTGCGCAGCTGGTTCGCCCCAGCCCCCGCGATATCCGTCATGTTCCGTCTCCCTGTTCCGGGGCCCTGCGGTCTTGTCGCCGCCTGGGTCACCCAAGATGTCACGCGTGGTTAGTTTTCCTTTGGCAGATGCACCGCGCGGCGATAGGCGCGCTGGCCGTAAAGCAACGCCGCCGGATCTTCGGAAAGTGTGATCCCGACCACCCGCCCGACGATGATGTGATGGGTTTCCCACAGCAGGGCGGTGGCCAGACGGCATTCAAACACCGCTGTCGCCCCGGTGATCTGCGGCTGGCCCAGCGGACCGGGTGTCCAGCCCGCCCGGTCAAAGCGGTTGTCATGACCGTCGCCGCCGCGCCCGGCAAAAAGGTTCGCCATCGCCTCTTGCCCCTCATGCAGCAGGTTGGCGCAGAAGCTGCGGTTTTTCAGGATTGCGCCCGCGGCGGGCGAAAGGTGGTGGATGCAGGCCAGAAGCGAGGGTTGATCGCCATCCGCCGAAACCGAGGTCAGCGAGGAAATCGTGACCCCGAAACGCCCCGCAGGCCCATCGGTGGTCGCCACCGCGACAAAGGTTGCGGCACGGCTCATGCCTTCGAGGAAACGGGCGCGCAGATCCTCCATCCCCGTCAGCCCAGATCGAAATACCGCTCCAGCTCCACATCGGGAACCTTGCGGCAAAATTCGTGATACTGGCCTTCGCGAGTCGCGCTGAAGGCCTCGACAAAGCGGGGGCCAAGCCAGTCCCTGGCGAAATCCGATCCGCGCAGCCGCGCGATCGCCTCGGGCATGGAGCGGGCAAAATCGCGGCCGGGCTCTTGCGCATAGCCGGACCCGATCACCTCCGGGTCGGGCTCTACCTGTTCGATTACCCCGGCCACACCTGCAGCGATGGTCGCCGCAGCCGAGAGATAGGGATTGCAATCCGCGCCCGGCAGACGGTTTTCCACCCGCAGACTGCCCGGATCGTGACCGACCAGCCGGAAACAGGTGGTCCGGTTCTCATAGCCCCAGGTCAGGCCCGGCGGCGCGAAAGTGCCCGGCGCAAACCGGCGGTAGCTGTTTACCGTCGGCTGGAACAGCAGCGTCATGTCCCCGATATACTTCTGCAAGCCTCCAAGGAAATGGCGGAAGGTCTGGCTAACGCCGTTCTTTGCCCCCTCCTCCCAGAAGAGCGGTGCCCTGGCCTTGTCCAGCAGGCTGATATGCAGATGGATCGACTGGCTGTCGGCCTGTTCGCTCCAGCGCGGCATGAAGGTGACCGACTTGCCCTGCCGCAGCGCCAGCGCCCGCAGGAAATTCTTGAGCAGCACCAGCTGGTCGGCAGGCTCCAGCCCGGTGCCCGCACCGATACAGGCCTCCATGAACCCCGCACCGATTTCCTCATGCATCTTCGCAAGATCAATCTTCAACGGCTCGCAGATCGCAGCCAGCGCCTCATACCATTCGGTCTGCACCACTTGATAAAGGATTAGATCGTGACTTGCGTGCTGGGTCGCGGGCTTAAGGTTGCGATAGCCCTTGGCGCGGGCGCTTTCGGGTGTCTCGTCAAACAGGGTATATTCCAGCTCCATCCCGTATTTCGGCACCAGACCCGCCGCCTCGGCGCGGGCCAGCACCGATTTGAGGATGGAGCGCGGGCAGATCTTCGCCGAGGCCCCGGTGAAATTCGACAGCACCAGCAGGTCATGGCCAGGTTTCGACCATGGCAGGCGGCGGATCGTCGCGGGGTCAAGCTCCAGCGGATCGTCGTGAAAATCGCCCTTGTCATCATTGACGCCA
The DNA here is from genome assembly GCF_008973825.1 of Gemmobacter serpentinus. GTDB lineage: Bacteria > Pseudomonadota > Alphaproteobacteria > Rhodobacterales > Rhodobacteraceae > Gemmobacter > Gemmobacter serpentinus. The sequence goes on from NZ_WCHR01000020.1 coordinate 167,959, forward strand.
GGGATGGTCTGGAAGGCATCGGTCGGGTCCAGCGCCAGTTGCGCGGGGGACATGCCCATGCCGTTCCGGGCGATCCCCTTCAGACTGCTGGCAGAGACCATCTGCCCGCGCAAAAGCCCGTTGGTATCGGTCATTGCCACCGTGGCAAAACGGCTGGCGGGATCCGCCAGAAATTCGTCAAGCGTCATGCATCACCTGTTGAAGCGGGGGGCGGAAGCCTTGTCAGCTTCTCGAGTTGTGTCAGATCGTCGGCAGGCCGGGTGGAGTAGGCGCGCAGGAACACCCGCAACCCGTTATGGATGAACCGCGCCAGATCGGCGCGCGGCGGCACGAGGTCCGGCTTGTAAAGCGCATGGGTGCGCGGGGCGGAAAGGATCAGCCCCCAAAGGTCTTCGGCCGCCAGCTCCGCATCCTGAAACTCCAGCCTGCCCGCCGCGCGGCAACTGTCGAGATAGGTCATGATCCCCTGCAACAGACGATCCGGCCCGGCCTCCTGATAATAACGGCCGATCTCGGGGAAGCGGCCGACCTCGCCGATGATCAGCCGGGCCAGTGCCAGCATATCGGGGCGCATCACCGTATCGGCGTAATCCCATGCGAAAAGGTAGAGATCCTGCACCATGCCCTCATCCGAGGGGTGCTGGAACACATCCAGCATCTCGTTGCGAAAGCCCCGCATCATCGCGGAGAACAGGGCCTCCTTGCTTTCGAAATACTGATAGAGCGTCGGCTTGGTGATCCCGGCCTCGGCGGCGATGGCATCCATCCCCGCGCCGGAATAGCCCGATTGCGCAAAGACCGTCATCGCCGCCTCAAGGATGCGATGCTCGCGTTCGATCCGGTTCTGTTCGCGGCGCGAGATCTGCGTCATGGCAGGCGCCGCAGGAAATCGGCCAGATGGCGGTTATAGGTCTCGGGGCGTTCCAGATTGCACAGGTGTCCGGCACCCGCGATTTCCTCGAACCGCACATCGGGGCGCGGCGACAGATCCCAGATCCGGCCCGCCACACTGCGAATTTCGGCAGGGGGGGCAAGGCGGTCATGCGCGCCGGTCATCAGCAGCACCGGCATGGTCAGGCGCGCGAAATCGAACCGTTCCAGCGGGTTGGTAAAGCAGGTCAGCGCATCGCGATAGGTCGCGCTCGGGATCGCGGCCATGGAATCGAACAATTGCTGGCGCACCTCCGGGCTGGCATCCGGCCCGGCCAGAACCTTGACCACCGCCGGCGCGAAATCACGCGGGGTCTGGCCCGCATCCAACGGCACCTCGCGCGACAGGCGAAAGGCCTCACGCTCCTCCGGGCCCGCCTCGGACATGCCGGTGCAGCCGCCTGACAGGACCAGCCCGTCCAGAAGGTCGGGATGGCGCATCGCGAAAGATGTGGCGATCCAGCTTCCGTACGACAGACCGACCAGCACCAGCCGCCTGGCCCCGAGCACCTGCATGACACGCAGGATATCGTCGCAATAATCATCGACGGTGGATTGCTGCGGGCCAAAACCGCTGCCGCCATAGCCGCGCAGATCCAGCGCGGCGGCCTGCATATGCTGACCCGCAACAGGCACCTGACCCGCCCAGTTGCCGCGATTGCCACCGATACCATGCAGGAACAGGCAGAGCCGGTCGCCCTGCCCTGCAGTCGTCAGCGCAAGCCGTGGCAAGGCATCGATGCTGCGCTCTTCCAACTGCGGCAGCGATGCCACCTGAAGGGGTTCGGGACGCGCGATCGGCAGCAGATCGGGGCAGGCCAGCGCCGCGATCCCCACCTCGAACACCGCGCGGGTTCCCTCTCGGATCTGGTCGATCCGGGCAGCCCTTGCCGAAATCTCTGCATTCCAACTGATGGCGCTGCCGCCACCCTCAGCGGGGCTGACCGTCACCCTTGCATCATAATCCGTGACACCGGCGATCCCCTCGAGATGGGTGTAACCGAGCGAACGGTCGCTGTCGGAATACCATGTCAGCCGTTCGCGATAGATCGTATCCTCGCCCTGCACCGTGAAGGCGCGGATCAGCCCGCCCTGTTCATCGCGCTCAGCCGCAATTCCTGTCATCAGCGGATGCCAGAGGCCGCAGAACGCGCGCAGCACCGCCCAGACCGCATCCGGCGCGGCGGGGGAATGGCCCAGCACCTGAACACGGTCGCGCAGCATCAGCGCACCCCCTTGATCGTGCCACCCTCACCCCGCCAGAGCGAGGTGCGCGCGCCGCCTTCATCGCCGGGGGCAGTGTCCAGCTCGTCAAGATCATAGAGGGCAAGGACGCCGATATAGTCCTCCATGATTTCTGAAGTATAGGGCAGCATCAGCGCCCCGCAGCGGCTGTCGCGATACATCCGCTCCAGCGGCAGGCTTTTCAGCATCGACTGCCCGCCACAGGTGCGGATCGCCAGCGCGGCGATCTCCTGCACGCCCTCCATCACGTTATACTGTGCGGCATACATGCGCAGCACCTCGCCCTTGGTCGGAAAGCCCTTGGCCTCGCCAAAGGCCTGCCACCAGAGGGCGCGCATATTGGCAAGACGGGCATACATCTTGCTGACCGCCACCCGCTTGGTGGCAAACATCCGACGGTCAATCGGCGGCTGGCCGGGGATACGCCCCTGCAGATAGGCCACCGTAAAGTCAAACGCCCCCTGCGCCACGCCCATATAGGTGGGCGACAGGGTGGCCATCATATGCGGCCAGTTCGCCAGCGTCTTGCCGAAGATCCCCTTGGGCATCAGCAGATCGTCGCGGGTGACAAAGACATCCTTCAGGATCAGATCGCGCGAGTTGGTGCCGCGCATCCCCAGCGGATCCCATTCGCCCTTGACCGTCAGGCCCGGATTGTCCTTGTGGACCACGAAGATCATCGTGTCTTCATGCCGGGGCTCGATACCCTCGAAGGCTTCGGTGCAAACGATGGTGTAGTAATCGCAATACCCTGCAAGGCTCGCGAATTTCTTGAACCCGTTGATCTTCCAGCCGCCCTCGACCGCGCGGCACTGGGTCTGGTTGGGCTTCGATGTCCAGTTTTGCCCGCCCTCGGAAATTGGCTGCGAATAGATCGCGCGCTCGGCAATCGCGCGGCGGAACTGCCTTTCGCGCAAGGGGGCAAATTCGGCGCGTTCGGTATCGGTCAGGTTCGGCATCTCGAACATGAACCGCGACCAGGCCATGGACGAATTGTGCATGTTGAAGGTCAGCGCGGTGGCACCGCAGAACTTGCCGATCTCGGCCCCGACCATGGCATATTCGCCCATGGAAAAGCCCATGCCACCATATTCCACCGGGATGCACAGGGTCAGAAAGCCCTCATCCGCCAGATCCTTGTAATTTTCGACCGGGAACGAGGCATCGTCGTCCACACCCTTGGCCCGTTCGGCAAAGCGCGGCCCCAGATCGTTCACCCGGCGCAGGATCTGCTGCACCTCGGGGCGGATGCGGGACAGGTCGTAATAGTCGGCAATATCACTCATCTCGGTCTCTCTTCGCGGAAAGATTTCAGAGGGCCAGATCGCCCTGCAACACGCCGTCCTTCACGACGACACGGCCATCCAGCGCGATGGTGCAATTGCGCATCGGCAGGTCGAAATGGCCAAGGGTGTAGCGCCCGGCATATTGGTTGGCGCCGGTGGACCACAGGAACGACCCCGCCAGAGCCCGGAATTCGACCGCCTGCATGTCGCGCTTGTCATACATCGCCGCGCTGACCCATTTCGCACCAGGGTTCATCCCCCAGCCGACATGGCTCATCCCGTAGGCGTTGCGGTCGTTCCACGCCTCCATATATTCGCGGAAATGCAGCGCATCGATGCCGTCGCCCTTGATGGCGGTGACAAAGTCATCCTCGACCGTGAAGTCGATCTGGCTGGTCAGATAGGTCTTGAACGTCAGGTTCATGTCACCGACGCCCATGACGATCCGGCCATTCACCGCGTTCTTGCCGGGGAAGGCCAGACACAGGCCCCCCGGCCAATGTGCGACCGCACCCGGTGTGGTGCCAAAACCTGCCGTGCCCCCGCAGGGCGCGCCGCGCAGATCGACGGTCAGATCGGTGCCCAAGCCCGAGGTGACGCGCATCTGGGATGCCTCGCGCAGCATCTGGATGCCAGCCTGCACCTTCGGGCCAAGCTCGGCCCGGGGTTCGGTCCGTTCCAGAATCTCGGGATGTTCATTGGTGATGACCAGAAGCCTTGCCTTGCCGGCCTCTTCGATCTCGGGCCATTCCGGGGCGTGGATCATGCCTTCGACCGTGCAATCAACGATCACCTCGACCCGCTTCAACGCCTCGATCACCGCGCGGTTCTGCTGCACCGCCCATGAGGTTCCGGTGGATTTCACTGGCACCGGGGCGCTTTGCGGCGGAGTCGGCATCTGGATGACAAAGAAGGACGCGCCCAGATCATGCGCCGCAAGTTCGGCCAGATGCACCAGCACTGGCCGCGACTGGGTCTCGGACAGGATTGCGATCTCCGTGCCCTTGCCGATGCCATTCAGGGCAAAAACCCGCCTGAAGCTGGAAAGCCATGTGCCCTCCACCCGTTCCTGGAGCATCCGCCCCTCCGCTGTTGAATGCGATTCGCGCTTTGGCGAATTTCTTTACTTATGAGTTAAGAATTATGGTCCTGCGACATTCTGTCAACAGCGAAGGTGTTGACACGCATCCCGGGTGCAGCCGGTCTCACCCTGGTTGCGCTGCCTGATTGCCATCTTGCCCGCGAAGCAAGGGGCGAAGGCCTTTCTGCAGGAAACCTCGCCCGTGCGGCTTTGGCGGGTCGTGGAAGTGATGCCCGCCGTTCGGCGTGGGACATCGGTCCGGCAGGCAGGTTCAGAACCGTGCCGGTCCCGGCGGCAGCCGACCGCCCAAGATGGAGATATGGTGATCGTATTCTCATGCAGGCAGATGCAGGGCGCGAGGTGCACTGGATCTCATTGCCGGTGCCAACCCGCAGATCACAGCCACGCCGGATTTGTTCATATGTCGCGTCGCAGCCGGGCTCGGCAGGATCGTGTCACCGGAGGCACTTGCCCCGCGCGCATATGCACCGGGGACAATCCTGCGGCGAGAACAGCCCGCATCAACGGCAAACATCGCGGACCGGCCCGACAGGGCGATGCGGGCCGCAGCATCACCCACAGAATGCGCGCGGCCCAGGCAGGTGCCGGGTGCTGGCCGCGTGGCAATCTGATCGCTTTACAAGCGCGGCATCGGGGCGTCGTAGCTTGATCCAAACCACGACGCCCCGCAGTGCCACAGGCGCCTTGAATGCGGAACAAATCTCCTATTCAGCCAGCTTGCTGGTGGCGATCTGCCGATCGAGATCTTCATATCCGAAGTAATTGATCGTCTCGTAAAGCTCTGCCCGGGTCAGCATCTCGGGCAGCATTGCCGAGGTCGCATCCGTTTCGGCCAAAGACGCATATAGGCCCTCCTGCGCCTTTGCCGCGCAGCGCAGGGCGCTGACAGGCCAGATCACCATGGCGTAGCCCATCGCTTCGAACTCCGCTGCCGTGAAGACAGGCGTGCGGCCAAATTCGGTCATATTGGCCAAAAGCGGCACCGCCGGAAAGGCCGCAGCAAAGGCGCGGAACATGTCGGCATCCGTCAGGGCCTCGGGGAAAATTGCATCCGCCCCCGCCTCCAGATACAGCCGCGCCCGGGCAATCGCACCCTCCAGACCTTCACTGGCGGCAGCATCGGTGCGGGCGACAATCACCATATCGCGCCGCGCGCGCGCAGCAGAGGCCACCTTCGCCGCCATTTCTTGCGGGGTGGCCAGGCGTTTATCCGACAGATGGCCACATTTCTTGGGCAGGATCTGGTCTTCCAGATGCACGGCTGCGGCGCCTGCGGCTTCGAACCGGCGCACCATGTGCATCACATTCAGCGCCTCGCCATAGCCGGTATCCCCATCGACCAGCACCGGCAGGCCCGAGGCACCCGCCACCTGCCGGATGAAAAAGGCCACATCATCGACGGTGATGATGCCCAGATCCGGCAACCCCATCGAGGCGCTCATGGCGGCACCCGACAGATAGAGCGCCTCGAACCCGGCGCGCCGCGCTTGCAATGCCGCAAGCCCGTTATGGGCACCCGGCATCCGCAACACACCGCCCTGCGCCAGCCGGGCGCGCAATGCCCGGCCTGCATTCTCAAGGGGTGGGGTGATATAGGTCATTCCCGATCCTCCCGATATTGCTGCAAGTGCAGCGCCTTCAACCTGCGCCGGGCCAGCAGTTGCGGGATCACCAGCATGGCGATGGCCGCCCCCCACAGCACAATGGCGATCCAACTGGACCACAGGATCTGCACATCGCCCGCCGAGAGCGACAAGGCGCGGCGCAGGTTCTGTTCCAGGATCTTGCCCAGCACAAAGCCCAGCACCAACGGGGCCATCGGCACATGCATCCGCCGCAACCAATAGGCGATGACCCCGATCACCGTCATCAGCACCAGATCGAAACTTGCCGATTTGCCGGAATAGACACCGACCGCGCTGACCACCACGATGAACGGGACCAGCACCCAGGCCGGCACCGACAGCATCCGCGCAAAGACACCGACCAGCGGGATGTTCATCGCCAGCAGCATCACATTGCCGATGAACAGCGAGGCGATCAGGCCCCAGACCAGTTCGGGCTGCGCGGTGAACAGCACCGGCCCGGGGGTGATGTTGTAAAGCGTCAGCACGCCCAGCATGATCGCGGTGGTGCCGGAACTGGGGATGCCAAGCGTCAGCATCGGGATGAAGTTGGAATTCGAGGCCGAATTGTTGGCAGCCTCCACGCTCGCCAATCCGCGCAGGTCGCCATTACCAAAGCGGTTGCCTTTGGGATCGGTGCGCTCCACCACGCGCTTTTCGGTGGAATAGGCCAATGCCGAGCCCACCGTGCCCCCCGCCCCCGGCAGCAGACCGATGAAGAACCCGATGACCGAGCCCCGCAGGGTGGCCGCCGTGGTCAGTTTCACCTCGGCCCAGTTGAACAGGCTGCGGCCCATGCGTTCGACTTTGGTGGGGATGCCCTCCTTGTGGCTTTCGTAAAGCAGCATCAGTTCGGAAATCGCGAAAAGCCCGATGACGATGGTGGCGAACTGAATCCCGTCGATCAGGTTCGGCATGTCGAAGGTATAACGGTATACGCCGGAATTGGGGTCGATCCCAACGACGGACAGCGCCAGACCGATGCCCACAGCCAGCAGGGCCTTGACCGGCTCATCCGCAAGAAGGCCCGTCAGGCAGGCAAAGGCAAAGACCATCAGGCCCACATATTCCACCGGGCCAAAGGCCAGCGCCCATTTCGACAGGATCGGCGCGGCCACGACGATCCCCACCGTGGCCAGCATGGACCCTACAAAGGAAGTCCAGGCCGATAGCGACAGCGCGATCCCGGCCTTGCCCTGCCGCGACAGGGGGTAGCCCTCCAGCGCGGTCATCACCGCCGAGGCCTCGCCTGGAACATTGATCAGGATCGCGCTGATCCGCCCGCCATATTCGGACCCGATATAGATCGCCGCCATCAGGATCATCGATGATTCAGGCGGCAGGCCAAGGGCAAAGACCACCGGCACCAGCATGGCTACCGCATTCACCGGGCCAAGGCCGGGCAACACCCCCACCATGGTGCCGACCACCGCACCAAGGGCCGCCAGAGCCAGATTGGTCGGGGTCATCGCGACGGCAAAGCCCGTCATCAAGAAGGCCAAAGTATCCATTACAGCAGATCCCCCAGCAGCCCGGTGGGCAACACCACATCCAGCGCGTGGTCGAACAGCAGAAAGGCACCGACCGACAGCACCGCCGCGCTGATCGTGGCCTGTGCCCAGGTCGCGCCAAAGATCCGTGCCACCACCAGCGACATCGCTGCCGTCGAAATCACGAACCCCAGCGTCGTAAAGACCATGGCATAGACAAGCAGCGTCGCCGCAATGGCCAGGACGCCAAGATTGACGCCCGGCGCATTGCCTTCGACCGCGCCACCGCCCCGGATCAGCAGCAGGGTCCCGCAGATCCCGATCAAGACGGCGGTGATCATCGGAAAGGCGCGCGGCCCCACGGGTTCATAGGCGAAGGGCGCCACAAGACCCCAACCGAATGCGGCCAGGGCAAGGGCCATGAGCAATGCCAGGCCCCCAAGCGTTCTGTTATTGCTCATGGCTTGTCCTCAGTTCGCGACCAGACCGAAACTGTCGGCAAGTTCGCGATAGGTGGCCACCCGGGCATCGACAAAGCCGTCAAGCTCGGCACCCACCATTGGCAGCGGCAGCAGGTTGCGCTGTTCCAGCAGGGCGGCATAACCCGGTGCGGCCATCGCGGTGGCGAAAGCGTCGCTCCACCACTGGTAATCGGCATCGGACACATCGGGCCCGACATAGAAGCCCCGGACGATGGGCCATTCGATGTCAAAGCCCTGTTCCTTTGCCGTCGGGATTTCGGCCAGCTTTCCGGCCAAACGATCGGCAGAATAGATCGCCAGCAGTTTCAGCGGTGCGCCACCGTCAATCGCGGCCTGGCTGTCGCCGACATCATTCATGCAGACCTGCACATGCCCGCCCTGCAGCGCCGTCGCGCAATCGCCGCCGCCCTCGAAGGCGACAAAGCGCATCGCCTTGTGATCGACCCCGGCGGCGCGGGCCGTCAGTGCCGCCTTCATCCAGTCCTGGCTGCCGATGGTGCCACCTGCCCCCAGAATGACCGAAGCGGGATCAGCCTTGATTGCCGCCATCAGATCGGCCAGCGAGCCAAACGGGCTATCGGCAGGAACAACCACCGCGCCGTAATCTGTGCCGATCGACGCAACCCACCGCACGTCATCTGCCGTATAGGCCCCGAACTTGCCCTGCGAGAGATTCAGCAGCGAGCCGGCGGAGAAGGCCACAATGGTGCCCGGCTCGGCCCGACGCTGGCCCACGACGGTGTTGAATGCGACGGCGCCGATCCCACCCGGCATGTAGGACACGCGCAGCGGATCCGCCAAAAGGCCGGCATCCTTCAGCGCCGCCTGTGCCAGCTTGCAGGTGATGTCAAACCCACCGCCGGGCTGCGCCGGGGCAATGCATTCGGGGCTCGCCGGTTCAGCCGCCGCCGCCAATGTGCCCGCCGCAACCGCAATACCGACAAGCGCGGCGCTGCGACCGATGCTCAGAATGTTCATGGTTCCCTCCCAAGGAATATGTCTGGGCCTCCCTGCCCGTTCGACACCTTAGAAAATCCAACCTTTCATCCAGCTTTCAGTCTGACAGGTTTTTCGCAGAGGGGGACGCGGAAGACAGACGGATCGTCGCCGCAAGCCCGCCAGTCGGGCGGTTGCGTAGATCCAGGGTGCCGCCCTGCCCGCGGATGATGGACAGCACGATGGAAAGGCCCAGTCCGGTGCTGTCGTCACCGCTGCGCGCCAGGCGGAACCGTTCCCCCGCGATGCGCAGCGCCTCGGGGTCCATCCCGGGCCCCTCATCGGTGACCTCGATCACGATCTGCTCCTCCGCGCGTCTTGCCGCCAGCAGCACCCGCCCGCCCATGGGCGATGCAGCCAGCGCATTGGCGGCAAGGTTGCTGACCGCCTCGAACAACAGTGGCTCGGTCGCGGCCGTCATAAGCGGCATCTCGGACACATCCACCTCCAGCATGATGCGCCGCTTGCGGGCCGGCGGAAGATGCAGCAGCGCGACTTCGCGCAGAAGATCTGCCGCATCGACCCCCACGCCGTCGGCGGCCAGCATCGCCCCGTTGCGCGCCCGCGCCAACGCTAGAAGCTGCGCGGTCATGCGTGACGTCCGGTCGATCACCGGCAGCATCGCCGCGACGGCATCCCGTTGCGCATCGCGATCCGTCGCCCGAAGGGCATAATCGGCCTGTGTTCGCAGCACCGCAATCGGTGTTTTCAGCTGATGCGAGGCATCGTCGATGAAGCGGCGTTGCAGTTCAGCCTCGGCACGGCTGCGCTGCATCAGCCGGTTCATTGCCCCGACGAGGGGCTGCACCTCGCGCGGCAGCTGGCTGCCGTCCAACTGGCGCAGATCATCGGGTTCGCGACGGTCAAGCCGTTCTTTCAACGCGAAAAGCGGCCGCAAGGCCATATGGACCCCAAGCGCCAGCAAGCCCCCCGCCACCAGCACCGCCAGCACATCGCGCCAGATGGCGCGACCGATCACATTGCGCAGGAATGCCTCACGCGAGCCGGTGGTTTCGGCCACCTCGATGATGATGTTCTGCGCCTTGGAGGCGCCATAAAGCGGCGCGTCAAGCGGGCGCATATAGGCCCCGATCCGCACTGTGCGGCCAAAATATTCTGCATCGTAGAAGATCATACGCCCATCGGGCAAAGGCGGCGGGGGCGGCAGCAGCGCATCGCCGATCTGCACCAGACGATCATCGGTCGAGACCCGGAAAAACACCTCGCCCCCGGCGGTCGCCTGAAAGGTTTCAAAAAGCGGATAAGGCAGCTCCACACCGACCCCGCCGCTTTCGGTCGAGATGTTCAGGTCGATGGCGCGGATCGCCCCCGAGAGCGAGCGGTCATAGGCGCTGTCGGCAAGATCGCGCAGGATCGATGCCGTCAGCCAAAGGCCGACCCCCATCAGGAAGGCCAATGTCGGGATGATCCAAAGCCCCAATGTCTGCCAAAGGGCACGGGCCGAGCGCGGGCGCTTGGCGGCACGCTCAGCCATCGCAGGCTTCCAGCAGATAGCCCAGGCCGCGCAGCGTCACGATCTGCACCTTGTCTTCGCCCAGCTTGCGGCGCAGACGATGGATGATCACCTCGATCGCCTCAAGTTGCAGGTCACTGTCATGTCCCACCAGCCGATCAAGGATCTGCTGCTTTGACAGCGGATGCCCGGCGCGCCGGATCAGCGTGGCAAGCACTGCATGTTCGCGCGGCGACAGGGCCAGGGTTTCGGAAGCCAGGGTAAAACGCTGTGCAGCCTGGTCATAGACCAGTCCACCACAGGTATAGACCCCGCGCGCCCGGCCATGACTGCGCCGCACCAATGCGGCCAACCGCGCCTCGAGCTCCTCAACCGCGAAGGGCTTGGCCAGAAAGTCATCGGCCCCGGCATTGAGCAAAGCAACCCGACCGACCAGACTGTCGCGGGCCGTGACAATCAAGGCTGGAATGCCGTCTTCGGATTTGCGCAGCCGCGTCAGCAATGCCGCCCCATCCAGCGACGGCAAGCCAAGGTCAATCACTACCGCGTCGAAATCATCTCCGGCAAGGCGGCGCTCGGCCATGAGCCCGTCATCTTCCCATTCGACCACGCAGCCGCGCTGTGCCAGAGACTGGCTCAGCCAGTTGGCCAGATCGACATCGTCTTCCACCAAAAGAATGCGCATGGGCGACTTGTCCTCAGCGGCCATCTGACCAGCCATTTGGCACGACCCGCCCCAAAGAACCAAGCTGCGCCTGCAACGGGAACGCGGTCATGCGGCCATTTTACCAGATCGCCCGCATCCATCGACGACAGATGGCCGTCAATCTGTCACGCGGGTTTCCAGCAGCGCAACCGCCTTTGCGGACAGCTCTGCCACCGCAGCATTGCGGGTCGACCAGTTCGCTGGTGTGTCCGAAAGGTAGATCGCCACGAAGAACGGGGCGCGGCCGGGGGGCGTCAGCATTGCTACGATATTGCGGGTGTGATCGCGCCCCCCGCCGGAGCGGTCGGCAACCTGCCAGCCCGGCGGGACCGAGGGGCGCAGCAAGGTGCCGGTGACGCCGCCGATCGACATCCATTCGATCAGTTGCGCGCGCGAGGCGGGAGCAAGCGCGTCCCCTGTCAGCAATACCTGCCAGCTGGCCACCATGGCGGCGGGGCTGGTGGTGTCCCGCGGATCGCCGGGCAAGAACAGGTTCATCTCGGGCTCTTTGCGGTCCAGCCGGGTAACGCTGTCGCCGATCCCGCGCAGGAAGGCGGTCACCGCCTGCGTGCCGCCCATGCGGTCGATCAGCAGGTTGGCAGCGCCATTGTCGCTTTGGTCGAGCGTGGCGAGACACAGACGGGCGATCGACAGGCTGCCGCCAAGATAGCGTGACGTGACAGGTGAATTGCGCGGAACCTGCGCCCCGATCCGCACGCTTTCTTCGAGGCTGATTTCGCCGCGATCAACGCCCTGCAGGATGCCGCCGCAGAGGACGGATTTGAACGTGCTGGCCATCAGGAACCGCTCGTCCTGCCGATGCCCCCAGCTCCAGCCGGTGGCGGTATCAAGGATCTGGATGCCGATCCTCGCCTCCAGATCGGTCTCCAGCCGGGTAATTGTGGCACCGAGATCTGCCTCAGGCGTCTGCGCGTGTAGCGGTGCGGCGAGCAGCAGAAGGATGGCGGCGATAAGACGGAAAAACATGCGGTGGTTCGGTGATGTCTGCAACAAGATGGCGCAGGCTTAGCACAGGCCGCAAGTCATGTCCGCAATGCCGAACCCTAAGTTGGGTGCCGCACGGGCCGATGTCCTCAACGGATCCGCACTCTATGCCGCAACCTTCCAGGTCCTGGGGCTGACATAAAGAATGCTGCCATCGACACTGACCATCACGTCTCCATCCTGAATGTTGACCTGCAACCGCATTGAGCGACTGGCCTGCCCTGCGAGCCCGGCGGTGTCCTCTTGCGTCAGGTTGACCACCTGAAGATTGTCAAAGCGCGCAGAGCTGCCCTTGATCTTGTCCCACCAGATCTCGGCCTGTCTGCCCCCATAGGCATAGACCGTGACCTTTTGGGACTTGCTGCAGGATTGTCGAATGACCTTCTCGCTGGGCAGGCCCAGCGCCACCCAGAGTTCAAGCTCGCCGCTCAGGCTCTTTTGCCAGATATCCGGCTCATCTTCCGTCGACAGGCCCTTGGTCATTTCCAGCTGCGCCGCTGCATTGAGCGCGAAAGCCAGCAGGCGCACCATCAGCCGTTCATCCGTTTCCGATGGGTGCTTGGCAACGGTCAACTTGTGGGTATCGTAATAGTGACGATCCATGTCGGCCACGGACAGCTCGACTTTATGGATGGTGGCATTCTGCGCCATGACGGACCCCCTGCAAGACAAGGCTACTTAGTGTGTTTGCCGCCAATATGTAAGCGCGAAGGTGCCGTCCCAATTGGGACGACACCGTTTCGCCCTATGCCACAGGCACCGTTCCGCCATCGATGATATGTTCGGTCCCGGTGATGGATGCGGCGCGGTCTGACGCCAGGAAGGCGATCAGGTCTGCAACCTCTTGCGGGGCGGCGGGGCGACCCAAGGGAATGCCGCCGAGCGATCGCATGATGACCGCAACCGCCTCGTCATAGGAAATCCCGGCTTCTTCGGCGATGCGCAGGGCCAGACCGTTGGCCCCCGGATTGGCGATCCAGCCCGGGGATACCCGCACCACGCGCACGCCCTTGGGCGAGACCTCTTTCGAGAGGCTCTTGCTATAGGTGTTGAGCGCGGCCTTCGCCGCAGCATAGCCGGTGGTCGCCTCGGGCAGCGGCAGCCGACCCTGGATCGAGGTGACATGGATGACAACGCCATGCCCTTGCGCGATCATGCCCGGGATCAGCGCACGATCCAGCCTGACGGCAGGAAAGAAGTTGAGGTTGAGTTCCTTCTCCCATTCCGCATCGGTCAGCGCGACAAAGCCGCCGGAGGGCGCGGAGGAACCGCCCAGCACATTCACCAGAATATCAAGCCCGCCAAGATCGCGATGCACTGCATCGACGACGGTCTGCACCCCCGCGACCGTGGTCAGATCCGCTTCAACGAAGCCCACAGCCGGGGCATCTGCGGGCCTCTTGCGCGCCGTGGTCAGCACATGGGCACCAAGTTCCCGGAACAGGGCAACCGTCGCAGCGCCAGCCCCAGAAGTGCCGCCGGTAATCAGGGTCCGGCGGCCCTGCAATGTCAGGAACGGGGTCATACGGTGATCTCCAACTCGGCGATCTTGTCTTGCTCCAGGACGAAGAAGAACCGCAAGTCGATCGGGCTACCTGGGAAATTGCCAACGGCATGGGCCGTCACCTGGGTCCTGCCGTTCTCGGTGCCGATGAAGAAGGGTGTCACCGTATAATCGTATTGCTGTTCTTCTGCGGCCATCCAGTCGCGGATGGCATCGCGTCCCCGATGCGTCTTGCCCTTATCTTTCACGATACCACCTGCGGTGAAGGCAGACGCGACCGCCTCTGGGCTGCGGTCGCGGTCGGCGTCGAAGTAGGCTTTGATGCTATTCGGTAGAATGATCGCCATTTTGATCTCCATCCATGGTTTCTGCAGGCCCCGCTTTGGCATCGCCGCGGTGCGGGGTTGACGAGAGACAATCTAGATCTGGACGATTGGCGCGATAATTGGGATAAAGCAGCATGAGGAATGTCGATAATAAGGACAATGACCCGGCCTCTCTTTTCTGATCTGGATGCCGTTCTCAGCGTGGCCCGGCTTGGCTCATTCCGGGCGGCGGCGCTTGATCTCGGCATGTCGACCACGGCACTCAGCAATGCCATCGCCAAGCTGGAACAGCGTCTGGGGGTTCGCCTGTTCAACCGCACGACGCGAAGCGTCGCGCTGAGCGATGCAGGGCGGGCCTTTGTCGACCGGGTCGGGCCCGCCATGACGGATATTCACGATGCGATGCGCGTCGTGCAATCGTTGCAGGACACACCTACCGGCACCTTGCGCATAAATGCTTTCGCCTCGGCTGCGCGCGAGGTGATGGCACCGCTCCTTATCCCCTTCCTGCGACGCTATCCGCAGGTGCAGATCGATCTGGTGACGGAAGGCAAGCTGGTCGATATCGTTGCGGGCGGGTTTGATCTGGGGTTGCGCCCCCTCGACCTGGTGCCCAGCGATATGATCGCCATCTCGCTGCGCCTGCCGCGTGGAAACGCCGTCGTCGCCGCGCCGGAGTTCCTTCAGCTCCATGGCTCCCCCACCGTGCCAACCGATCTTTACCGCTTCCGCTGCATCCGCGCGCGCCTGCCCAACAACGCCTTGTTCCGCTGGCGATTTGAGAAAGACGGGGTGCCGGTCCAGATCGATGTGCAGGGTGCCCTGACGCTTGATGAATCAAGCCTTGTTCGGATCGCGGTGCGGGAAGGCATGGGGCTCGGCTATGTTCAAGAGGCGGATGTGCGCGAGGATATCGCCGCGGGTCGGCTGGTGCGGGTTCTCGAAGACTGGACCCCGTCCTTGGCACCGCTGGCGCTTTATTATCCGGGACGGAAGAACCCACCCGCCGCCTTCAGCGCCTTTATTGCTGCCGCGCGAGACTTCGCCGGCGCATGAAGGCGGCAATCCCGGTCCATCTTGCCAAAGCCAAGGTCACGACCTGACACGCCCGCCGAAGATCAGCTCTGCATAGGTGCCGCCGCAAAATCCATGTCAAAGATGCGCCCACGGTTCAGGATGCCCCGTGGATCAAGCGCCGCTTTCAACAGACGCATCGTCGCGATCTGTTCCGGGCTGCGCGACAGGTGCAGCCAAGGCTTCTTGTCGACGCCAATTCCGTGCTCTGCCGAGACCGAGCCACCATATGCGGCAACCAGCTCCAGCAAGCGCGCCATCGCCGCCTCTTTCTGCGGTGTTTGGAACACATAATGCAGATTGCCGTCGCCCATATGGCCAAAGACATGGAAGGCGGTTTCGGGGTCGATCTGCCGCAGGGCCGCCTGACTGTCGCGCAGGAAATCGGCGATACGGAGCGTGGGCACGCTGATATCTCCACTGGCGACATGATCCAGGCTGCGCACGAAATCCGCGCAACCATCGCGCATATCCCACAGGGCCAGAAATTCGCGCGGGGATTGCGATACCACCGCATCCAGCGCCAGCCCCTCTTCGATCGCGGCCATCAGCGTGGTCATGAACACCTCTTCGGCCGCGGCGGCGCAGGCCTCGGCCTGAATCTCGGCCAGAACATAGACCGGGGCTTCGGTGCTGAGTGGCGGGGTGATCCCCAGATGCCTGGTCACGCCATGATAGGCACCCGGCAGCATGATCTCGAAGGCGGATAGCACGCCGCCCACCTCGGCGCGCAGCTGTTCCAGCAGGGCAAGCGCCGCCTCGACCGAAGGCAGGGCCAGAAAGGCGTTCGCCTCCACCACCGGGCGCGGATGCAGCCGCAGCAGGGCGCGGGTCACGATGCCAAGTGTGCCCTCGCAGCCGATGAACAGCTGGTTCAGGTCATAGCCGCTATTGTCCTTGGCGATGTCCTTCAGCGCGCTCAGGATCGTGCCATCGGCCAACACGACCTCAAGCCCGGCCACCTGCGCGCGGAACATGCCATAGCGCAGCACCCGGATGCCCCCGGCATTGGTGGCGATATTGCCGCCGATGGTCGCGGTGCCACGGGCGCCGATATCGACGCCGAACATCTGGCCGGCTTCAGTCGCGGCTTCCTGCACGCGCTGCAGCGGTGCCCCGGCCTCGGCCAGAACGGTGGTGGCACCGGGGCGGACTGGCTCCACCGAGGTCATCCGCTCCAATGACAGCACGGCCTCGCCCGCGCGGATGCGATGCGCGCCGGACAGGCCGGTGCGCCCGCCCTGCACGACCAGCGGCTGGTGAAAGGCATGGCAGGCCGCCATGGCGGCCGCCAGTTCTGCCGTTGACCCCGGGCGCAGGACAAAGGCGGGCCGGGCCGAGGCCCGGTCGCGCCGATCCTCCTGATACCGCGGATCGATGGCATCGCCAGTCAGCAGGGCCTGCGCAGGCACAACCTGCGCCAACCGGGCCAGCAAGGCTTCGAGTCGCTGATCCCCAACCATCTGATCCCCGAATCTCTGATCTTTGGTCATGCGCCCCCTCCCCGGTTTGCCCCGAAAAGATGCGTCAGTTTATATATTTGTCAAACCTATTATTGTTTAAATATTCCAGCTATGCTCGCGTCGAATCCACGAACGGGGAGATCGGCATGGCACTGCAATATGACGAGATTGTCCGATCCGGCCTGTCGCGGCAGGTGGCCGATCTGATCCGGGCTGCCATTTTGGATGGCCGTCTGGCGGTCGATGAACGCCTGCCCAATGAAGAAGAGTTGGCACGACGCTTCGGCATCTCGCGCCCGACGGTGCGCGAGGCGCTGAAGGTTCTGGCGGCGCAAAATCTGATCCGGTCGCGGCGTGGGCCGACGGGGGGCAATTTCGTCATCCGCCCCGAGCCGGAGGGCGTGGCGCGCGCCATCACAGATGCCGCAACGCTGCTGGTCGGCGTTGGCAGCTTTGGCAGCGACGAGATCGTTCTGGCCCGGGTCGAGACCGAGAGCCTGTGTTGCAAACTGGCTGCCGCAAACCGCAGCGACGCGGATCTGGCCCGCATGGGCGAAGAGATCGCGCTGCAACGGCAAGACGGCCTGACGGATGAAGATTTCTGCGCCTCGGATGTGCGGTTTCATCGCGCGCTGGTGACCGCCACGGGCAATGGCCCGCTGCGCCTGATGATGTATGCCGTGATCGAGAGCTTCATTCCGATCACCAATATGCTGATCTATCGCGAGCACGAACGCCGCCGCACCGCCGATAGCCATGAACGGATCATGATGGCGATTGCGGATCGCGAGGGTGACCGCGCGGCGGCACTGATGCGCAGCCATCTGGATGGCCTGCGCAGCGTTTTGGACACCGCATTGGAGCGGCGCGCCGCCGCTGCCTCTGCACGACATTCCGAGGGAGGAGATGACAGATGACCCAACCATTCCGCGCGATGATGATCGTCGATCAGGATGGCAAGCCAAAGGCCGAATTTCGCGACCTGACGCTGGCCGACCTGCCCGATCATGAGGTGCTGGTCGAGATTTCGCATTCGACGCTGAACTACAAGGACGGGCTGGCCATCTCTGGCAAGGGCCGGATCGCCCGGCGTCTGCCGATGGTTGCGGGGATCGATCTGGCCGGGGTGGTGGTCGAAAGCCGTAGTTCTGCCTGGAAGGCCGGGGACCGGGTTCTGGTCAATGGCTGGGGCCTGTCGGAAACCGAATGGGGTGGCTATGCCCGCTTTCAGAGGCTGAAGCCCCAATGGCTGACCCGGCTGCCGGAAGGCTTTACCGCCGAGCAAGCGATGGCGGTGGGCACGGCTGGCTACACCGCCGCGCTTTGCGTCGATGCACTGGAAGACTGGGGCGTGATCCAGCCGGGCGGCGCAGAGGTCCTGGTGACCGGGGCCGCCGGTGGCGTGGGCTCCACCGCGATCAGCCTGCTGGCGCAGGGTGGCTACAAGGTGACCGCCGCCACCGGACGCCCCGAGACCCATGACTATCTGGCAAGCCTTGGCGCGACGGGGTTTGTCGACCGGGCGGCGCTGGCCGAAAAGGGCGGACCGCTGCAAAAGGAACGCTGGGGCGGTGCGGTGGATTCCGTGGGCTCCACCACGCTCGTCAATGCATTGGCCCAAACCGTCTATGGCGGCGCGGTCGCGGCTTGCGGTCTGGCCGGCGGTCTGGATCTGCCCGGCACGGTGATGCCGCATATCCTGCGCAGCGTGGCGCTGATCGGGGTCGACAGCGTGATGGCACCGCAAACCCGGCGGGATCGCGCATGGTCCACGCTGGCCGCGCGGCTGGACAAGGCGCATTTGGCAAGTATCGCCCGGGTCGAGCCGATGTCGGCCCTGCCGCAGCTTGCCGACGACATCATCGCGGGCAAGATCCGGGGGCGCGTCATCATCGATGTGACGGCCTGACAGCGGAATCTGACCGGGAAAAGCAAAAGGGCCGGAGAGACATCTCCGGCCATTCTTGATTGTCCCGCAGCCTAGGCCCCGGCGGCGACCTCTGTCGCGCGGGCGCGCAGGGTGAATTTCTGGATCTTGCCGGTCGAGGTCTTGGGCAGATCAGCAAAGACCACCCGCGCGGGCAGTTTGTAGGACGCGATCAGCGTCCGGCAATGCGCGATCAGCTCCGCCTCATCGGCCAGCCGATCCGGGTGCAATTCGACGAAGGCACAGGGACGCTCGCCCCATTTCGCATCGGGCATCGCCACCACCGCGCAAAGGGCCACCGCAGGGTGCTTGTAAAGCGCATCCTCCACCTCGATCGACGAGATATTCTCGCCCCCGGAAATGATGATGTCCTTGGAGCGATCCTTCAGCTGCACATAGCCATCGGGATGCATGACCCCCAGATCACCGGAATGGAACCACCCGCCGGCAAAGGCCTCGGTCGTGGCCTTGGGGTTTTTCAGATAGCCCTTCATCACCACATTGCCGCGGAACATCACCTCGCCCAGCGTCTCACCATCGGCGGGCACCGGCTGCATGGTTTCGGGATCCAGAACGGCAAGATCGGACAGCGACAGATAGCGCACGCCCTGCCGGGCCTTGCGGGCGGCCTGTTCGGCAGCAGGCAGCGCGTCCCAATCGGTGTTCCATTCATTGACCACGGTCGGCCCATAGGTTTCGGTCAGCCCGTAAAGATGGTTCACCCGGAACCCTGCCGCCGCCATTGCCTGCAACACCGCCTCGGGCGGCGGGGCGGCGGCGGTGTTGAAGGTCACCTGCTGCGGGAAAACGCGCTTTTCCGCATCCGGGGCGTTCAGCAGCGTCGACATGACGATGGGCGCGCCACAAAGATGGGTCACGCCATGTTCGGCGATGGCCGCATAGATCGCCCCCGCCCGCACCCAACGCAGACAGACATGCGTGCCGCCCTGCACCGCAATGGTCCAGCTGAAGCTCCAGCCATTGCAATGGAACATCGGCAGCGTCCACAGATAGACCGGATGTTTGCCCATCTCGCCATGCAGGCTGTTGTTCAGCGCCATCAGCGCGGCGCCCCGGTGGTGGTAGACCACGCCCTTGGGATTGCCGGTGGTGCCGGACGTATAGTTTAGCGCGATGGCGTCCCATTCGTCGTCGGGCAGGACCGGATCAAATTGGGGATCACCGCTGGCCAGAAAGGCGTCGTAATCCAGCGTGCCGATCCGCGCGCCTTTGGGGGGCACGCCGGTTTCCGGGTATTCGCTGTCATCATAATCAATGATCAGCGGCCTCACCTTGGCCTGCGCCAACGCCTCGGCCATCACAGCGGAAAATTCGCGGTCCACGATCAACACGCGGGTTTCGGCATGATCCAGCTGAAAGGCGATGGTCGCGGCATCGGATCGGGTATTGAGGGCATGGAGCACCGCGCCGCCGGCCATCGACACGCCGTAATGTGCCTGAACCATCGGTGGGGTATTGGACAGCATGACCGTCACCGTATCACCCTTGCCCACCCCTTGCGCCTGCAGCGCCGAGGCCAGCCTGCAGCAATCCTGCCAAAGCGCGGCATAGGTGACACGCTGCCTGCCATGGATCACCGCGATATGGGCGGGGTAGGTCCGGGCCGCGCGCTCCAGATAGGAGATCGGCGTCATTGGCTGATGGTTGGCCGCACAGCGGCCAAGCCCGTCTTCGTATTTGTTCATGCGTTCCTCCCCGAACGGACGATGCGGCAGGTGTCAGAAGGCGGCTCAGCCGCGCGCGGCTTTCTCCGCGACGGGTAGGCCCGCCTTCTTCCATTCGCCAAAGCCGCCCAGCAGGCTGCGCGCCTCAAGCCCCATCTCCTGCGCTGTCCGCGCCGCCAGCAAGGATCGCCAGCCGCTGGCACAGTAAAAGACATAGGTCTTGCCCTCGGCGAAGCGGGGCTTGTGATAGGGGCTTTCCGGGTCGATCCAGAATTCCAGCATCCCCCGCGGCGCATGGAAGGCCCCGGGGATCATCCCCTCGCGTTCCAGCTCGCGCGGGTCGCGGATATCGACCATCACGATACCCGCCGCATCGAATTGCCCGGCCATCTCCGCGCCGCTGACCGATTGCACCACGGCCTCGGCCTCGGCCAGCATCTGCTTGTAGCCCTTGGCCATGATCAGCGCCCCAATGCGTAGAATTCGTCATTCGGGCGCATGTTGGTCACATTGGCCAGCCGGTTCGACATGCCGAAAAACGCCGAGATGGCGGCAATGTCCCAGATGTCATCCTCGGTGAAGCCATGCGATGTCAGTTCAGCGATATCGGCATCGCTCACCTCATAGGCCCGGGCGGACACCTTCATGCCGAAATCGATCATTGCCATCTGGCGCGGTGTGATATCGGCCTTGCGATAGTTGATCGCCACCTGATCCGCGATCAGCGGATCCTTGGCCCGGATGCGCAGGATCGCGCCATGCGCCACCACGCAATATTGGCACTGATTGGCGTTGGAGGTCGCCACCACGATCATTTCGCGCTCGGCCTTGGTCAGATTTCCGGGCTTGTCCATCAGCGCATCGTGATAGGCAAAGAAGGCGCGGAACTCATCGGGGCGATGGGCAAGCGTCAGAAAGACATTCGGCACGAAGCCCGATTTTTCCTGCACGGCCAGAATGCGTGCGCGCAGATCTTCGGGCATGTCCTTGATCTCGGGCACGGGAAAGCGGCTGACAGCGGCGTGGGTCATCTGGAGGTTCCTTCTCGGACGGGCAGAACATCTGCCATCTGGGTGTGATAGATCTGGATCGCGTCGCCCACCTCGGCCGCATAGGGCTCGATGCGGACAAGGCAGGTATGGGCGGAACAGCCCTGCCCGAAGGCAGAGGTGCCGACATCAAGGGTCAGGACATTGGGATTGCCCGAAATGTCGAGGCCGCTATTTCCCATCGGGGTGAACCAGGCGCCGGTCGGCAGGATCGCCACGCCCGGGGCCACGTGGTCGGTGGTTTTGGCGGTGGCAAGACATTCCCCCCGCGCATTCCACAAGCGCACGGTCTGGCCATCGCCGATGCCGCGTAGGGCGGCCTCGGCCGGATGCAGCAGCACCTGTTCGCGCCCGGCCCGGCGCCCCGAAAGGCTGGCCGGTCCGGTTTCAAGCTGGCTGTGCAACCGGCCATTAGGTTGATGCGAGATCAGGTGCAGTTCGCCCTGCTGCGCCCCGCCCAGCCATTCGGCTGGCTCGATCCAGGCGGGATGTGCCCGGCAATCGGCATAGCCAAGACGCGCCAAGGTCTCACTGCCCAGCACGATCAGCCCGCTTTCGGTATCCAGCGGATTGGCCTTTGGATCGACCCGGAACTCCGCCAGATAGGTATGGTCGCGCTGCACCGGACAGGGGGCATAGCCCTGCGCCCAGAAGGTGTCGAAATCGGGCATCGGGAAATCGTAGCGCCGCTGCGCATAATCGCGGCTTTCATCATAAAGGCTGCGGATCCAGCCCATTTCGTCGCGGCCCTCGTTATAGGCCGCAGCCACGCCCAGCTTCTCGCAAAGCGCGTTGAAGATGTCGAAATACGACCGCGCCTCGCCCATCGGCGCAATCGCCTGCCCCATGGCCAGAATGAAATCCGACCGCTTGTTGCCCGCCAGATCGTTGCGCTCGATCGAGGTCGAGGCGGGCAACACGATATCAGCACGTTTCGCGGTGGCGGTGAACATCGGGTCTTGCACGATGATCGTCTCGGGCCGGGTCCAGGCCTCGGACAGCCGGTTCAGATCCTGATGATGGTGGAAGGGATTGCCCCCCGCCCAATAGACCAGCCGGATATCGGGATAGCTGCGCGTCTCGCCCTCATAGGTATAGCTGCCACCCGGGTTGAGCAGCATGTCGCTGATCCGCGCCACCGGGATGAAGCTGTTGATCGGCTTGGACAGTTGCGACATGGCGGGTGATTTGCCGATGGTGAAGGGGGCCCCCACCCCACCAAGCGAGCCATAGCCGTATCCCACGCCACCGCCCGGCAGACCGATCTGGCCGATCACCGCCGCCAGCCCAAGTGCCGCCCAGAACGGCTGTTCACCGTGATGGGCGCGCTGAAGCGCCCAGCTGACCGTCAACATGCTGCGGGTCCGGGTGAGGTTACCGGCAAGGGCGCGGATCGCCTCGGCGGGCAGCCCGGTGATGCCTGCGGCCCATTCGGCGTCCTTGCGCTGGCCATCGCTTTCGCCGCGCAGATAGGCCAGATACCATTCCGATCCGCTGGTGCAACGTGCCAGAAAATCGGCATCATGGCGCCCGTCCGCCACGATCTCGCCCGCGAGGCCCAGCATCAGCGCGGTGTCGGTATTGGGGCGGATCGGCCACCATTCTGCGCCCATCCAGTCGGGCATATCCTCTTTCAGCGGCGAGACAAGGATCACCCGGACACCGCGTTCGGCAATGCGGCGCAGATAGGTTTCCAGATGATGGGCGCCAAGGCCGCCTGCCTCGCTTTGCGCGGTGCGCGGCGACATCGCGCCAAAGACCACAAGCGTTTCGCTGTGTTCAGCAATGGAATCCAGCGTATTGGCCTGCCCGCCGCAAGCCCGGTCATCGCCCAGCGTGTGGCGCAGGATCACCGGCCCCGCCGCAATGGAATAGGTATCGACATGGCCGGTATAGCCGCCGACCAGATTGAGCATCCGCTTGAGCAGGGTCGAGGCATGATGGAACCGCCCGCAGCTTGTCCAGCCATAGCTGCCCGCAAAGATCGAGGCATTGCCATGGTCGGTCGCCACCCGCCGGATCTCATCTGACACAAGGCTTGCCGCCTCGTCCCACGAGACCGGCACGAAACGCTCGCGGCCCCGGCCACGGCGGTCGCTGTGCTGACGCGCGGCCAGCCAGCCCTCGCGCACCATCGGTCGCAGAACACGACGATCAGGCTTTGCCCATTCCGGAACCGAATGGATCAGCTCTGACGGCGCGGGGTCATGGGGAAAGGGCTCGACCCCCACGATCCGCCCGTCTTCCACCAGAATGGTATAGGCACCCCAATGGCTGCAATGTGGAACCCGCGTGATCATCTGTCATCCCCTCAGATAACGGCTTCGATCAGGAATGGCCCCCGCCGCTGGCAGGCCGCCTGCAAAAGATCATGGAAGGTTTCGGCGGTGGTGGCGCGCGCCGCTTCGACGCCCATGCCGCGGGCAAGGCTGACCCAATCCAGCGCCGGATCGTCCAGATCAAGCATCCGGCGCGCATTCTCGCCCGGGGCACCGGCCCCGACATTCTTCAGCTCGCCGTGCAGGATCTGGTAGCGGCGATTGGCAAAGATGATGGTGACAACATCCAGATTTTCGCGCGCCTGCGTCCAGAGACCCTGTACCGTATACATGCCGCTGCCATCGGCCTGCAGGCCGATCACCTTGCGGTCAGGGCAGGCCACCGCCGCGCCGGTCGCCATCGGAATGCCAAGGCCGATGGCGCCCCCGGTCAGTTGCAGAAAATCATGCGGTGCCGCCCCATAGGTGGAGCGGAAGAAATCACGCCCCGAGGTCACGGATTCATCGCAGACAATCGCCTGTTCCGGCATGACCCGCGCCAGGGCGATGGCAATGGCATCCGGCGTCAGGGCACCTTGGGCCATATCCGGCATGGCCCGCGCCACCAGACGCGCGGGCGGGGCGGTATCGGCCCCTACCGCCTCGGCCAACGCCGCCACAGCGGCGGGCAGATCACTGTCGGCGCCGGCCATCGCGATCACCCGGCACCCCTCGGGCAACATGCTGCCCGGCTTGCCGGGATAGGCAAAAAAGCCCACCGGCGCTTTGGCCCCGATCAGGATCAGCTGTTCGGTGTCCTTAAAGCTGGCAAGGGCCTGATCGATCACATAGGGCACCCGGTCCAGCGCGACGCGGCCCGCGCCACGCTGCATCCGGCCATTGGCCTGTTGCGCCATCACGCGCGCGCCGGTTTTCTGTGCGACGCGGTCCAGTACCTCCAGCGCCCCGGCGCGCAGGGCCGTGCCAGTGACAAGGATCGTGGTGGATTTGCCATTGCGCAGGGCCGTTGCGGCATCGCGGATCAGGCCTGCATCGATCGCATCCGGCATCGGGCGGGCGATGGCCTTGGGCGTGCCCGCATCCGCCGCAGACCATGCCGCATCGGCGGGCAGGATCAGCGTCGCGATCCCCCCTGCCCCGGTCAGCGCCGCGCGGATCGCGGCCTCTGTCTGCGCGCGCATCTCTTCCACATTTTCGGCCCGGCCAACCCAATGCGACATCGGCCGCGCCAGCCCCGCAATATCCGAGGTCAGCGGCGCGTCATGCTGCAAATGATAGGTCGCATGATCGCCCACGACATTGACCATGGGCGTCCGTGCCCGGCGGGCATTGTGCATATTGGCCAGACCGTTTGCCAGCCCCGGCCCGGTATGCAGCAGGGTTACGGCGGGCTTGTCGGCCATGCGCGCATAGCCATCCGCGGCCCCCGTCACCACCCCTTCGGCCAGCCCCAGCACGCAACGCATCCGCGGCTGGCGGTCAAGGGCGGCCACGAAATGCATCTCGGACGTGCCGGGATTGGCAAAGCAGGTGTCGATGCCATTTGCCAGCAGGGTCTCGCACAGGATATCGGCACCATTCATGTCGGGTCTTGCTCCGTCAGGGTTTCGGCTTGTGCCCGCAAGGCTGAAAGCGCGGCCCAAAGGGGCATCACCGCCTGCAGGATTTCGGTGAAAGTGCGGAATTTCGCGGCGGCATACTCTGCCACGGCACCCGTTTGTGGCGCGAGACTGTCGCCGCCGGGGCCAAGCCAGCGAGTGCCCAGATCCCCGGCGGTGGCCCCCAGAAGGTATCTGGCCCCGATGGCCGCAAGCCCGCGCAGCCCGGCATGGCCCGCCGTGTTGCGCTGCACCGGACAGCCCAGGGTCGTCGCCAGAAACTGTGCGAAATGCGGATCGGCAGCCAATCCGCCCCCCAGCGACAGGGCACCATTCTGCTGTCCATCCCGCCCACCCAGCATCGCATGGCTGTGACAGGCGACAAAGGCCAGTGCCTCGCGCCCCATCCAGGCGATTTCTGCAGGCGTCGTGGACGCGGTCAGACCAAGGATCGCACTTTTTGCATCCGGATCGGTCCAGGGCGCGCGCTCCCCCCCTGGCTCAAGAAACGGATGCAGGATCAGGCCGGACCAGGCGGGCAGCGCGGGGTTGGGCAGATCGCGGAACTGCCGCGCCAGATGGTGCAACAGCGTGGCACCGTTGAAACTCGGATGGAAACAGAGATAGCCCTCGCCCAAGGCAAAGCGCTGCACCATGGCCCCGGCGGGGGCCTCGGTCATCACGCTCGGGTCGTTCTGCAAACAGGCATGGATGGAACTGGTCCCGAAGATCGAGCCGCGTTGCACCCCGGGCCTTGTCCCCAGCCCCATGCCGATAAAGGTCGCCTGCACATCCCCCGGCCCCAGCAGCACCGGCAGCCCTTCCGATAGACCAATGGCTGCCGCCGCCGCAGATGAGAGCGGGGCACGACACTGGCCCACCGGGGCAAAGGGCGGCAGCAGGTCAATCCCCCGGCCCAGGCCCAGATGATCGGACACTTCGGCCACGACATCCCCGGTCTGCCAGCGGCCCCAGACCGGCAACGCCGCAGTCGGTTCGCCCGCGATCTGCCCGGTCAGGCAAAGCAGCAGCCATTCCTTCAGGCGCAGCGCGTGCCGGATCGCGGCAAGGCGGTCGGGGTCATGGCGTTGCAACCACAACAATTGCAGCGAGGCCGCCGCAGCGGTGGGGCGCGACCCCGTAATCGCCTGCACCGCATCAAGCTGCGGCCCCATTTCGGCGACCAGCCCGCGCGCCCGGCCATCCAGCCAGGTCATCGCGTGCCCGACAGGCTGCCCTGCCGCATCGACCGGCCACAGGCCATCGCCCTGCCCGGTCAGCACCAGCCCGACGATCCGCCCGCGCGCCACCGCATCGATCTGCGCCACACAGTCGCGCAGCGCCGCAAAGGCCTCGTCCCGCGTCACGGTCATATCCTGCTCGACCCGGACGCCATCGCGGCGCAGCGCGCCATTCGCGCGCTCGGCCGTGGCGATCATCCGGCCATCTGCCGCAAAAGCCGCAGCCTTTACCGCTGTCGTACCGCAATCGAGGGCAAGCAGGATCGGGTCCATCATCACGACGCCTGACGCAGACCTTGCTGAACCTCGGGGCTTTGCTGGCCATAGGTCTTGAACTTGACCATGACATCCGCGATCTGCGCCGCGCTCAGCACCGGGGGTTCCCCCATCGGCAAGCATTGCAGATAAAGCGTGGCCAGTTCCTCGACCGTTACCGCAAGCGCCAGCGCCCGCGCGATGGAGACATGCGCGGCGATCACCCCGTGATGAGCCATCAGGCAGGCGCGCCGCCCTTCCAGCGCGCGCACCACCGCATCGGCCAATTCCTGCGAGCCGAAGATCTCATAAGGGGCACAGGGAATGGTGCTGCCCCCTGCCGCCGCGATGGAATAATGGATCGCCGGGATCTCGCGCCCCAGGATCGAGACGGCGGTTGCATTGGTGGAATGGGTATGAACCACCGCGTTCAGATCGGGCCGCGCCCGCAGGATGTCGCGGTGAAAGCGCCATTCCGACGAGGGAAGCACGTCGCCCGCAAAGGTCGCGTCCCAGTTCATCGCCACCACATGTTCCGGCGTCAGCTTGTCATAGGCGATGCCGGTGGGCGAAATCAGGAATCCGTCGCCATGGCGCACGCTGATATTGCCTGCGGTGCCCTTGTTGATGCCCAGCCGGTTCATGCTGCGGCAGGCCTCGATCAGTTCGGTGCGCAGGGCGCGTTCTTCATCGGTCATATGACACCTCATTTGCAGGGATAGCGTGGCGGCTGGCCGTCCAGGATCAACGCGATGTCCTCCGCGATCATGCGCGCGCATTTCACGGCGGCATAGCGCGAAGCCCCCGCGATATGGGGCGAAAGCGTCACATTGGGCAGTTTCAGCAGCGGCCAGTCCATCGGCGGCGGCTCTGGCTCGAATGTGTCCAGCGCCGCCCCCTTCAGATGGCCGCTGACCAGCGCGTCATAAAGGGCTGCATAGTCCAGCACCTGACCGCGCGTGGTGTTCACGATATAGCCGCCCGGCTTCATCATCTGGATGCGGTCGCGGCTGATCATGCCGCGGGTCTCGGGCGTCACGCGCGGATGCAGCGTCACCACATCGCAGCGGCGCATCAGATCATCCAGGTCGGCCTTTTCAAAGCCTGCGGCCTTCTCGGCCTCGGTCAGTTCCTTGAACGGGTCATAGATCACGATCTTGCAGCCAAAGGGCTGCAAGAGCCGGGCCACACGGGTGCCGATATCGCCATAACCGACAATGCCGATGGTCAGCTCGCACAGCTCCGGCCCGACATGATCGTAATGGTAATAGGTCCGCCCCCAGGTGCCGCCCGCCACCTCGTTATGGCCCCGGATCAGGTTGCGGGTTTCGGCCAGCAGCGAGGCCACGGTAAATTCGGCCACCGCCGAGGCATTGCGGCCCGGCGTGTTGATGACCGTGATGCCACGCGCCCGCGCCGCTGCCATATCGACATTGACCGGCCCGCCGCGCGACACCGCGATGACCTTCAGCTGCGGCGACTGATCCATGCTGTCGCCGATGATCGGGGCCAGATGGGTCACAAGGATGTCGAGCCCCTGGATAAAGCCGTAATATTCCTCGGGGCGGCCGACAAATTCGCCCACCGGCAGGGTCGGATCATATTTGGTGGATTGCCGGTTCAGCGGCCAGCCGATTTCCATCTCGCGGAAGGTGACGGGGCGATCTTTCAGCCGGGCCGTCATGGCCTCGATGAAGAACGAGGGCTTCATGAACCCGTCGCCGATCACGCCGATTGTCAGGGGGCTTTGTGTCATCGCATATCCTTAGGCACCGTGATCGCCATCAAGCCCGGGCAGGACGGCGCTGTAATGGTTGGCATCAAGGCCGCGCTCTTGCAGCACCTCTGTGCTGTGCTCGGCAAATTGCGGCGGCGCGCGGCGATAACTGGCCGGGGTGCGCGACAGTTTGATCGGGCTGCCGGTGCCGCGATAGGCGCCGATATCCACCACCATCTCACGATGGATCGTATGGGGGTCGGCAATCACCTGATCGATGCTGCGCACCGCACCACAGGGGACGCCTGCCTTGATCAGACGGTCCGACAGTGTCGCGCAATCAAAGCCCGACAGCGCCGCCTCCAGCTCGACCTTCAGCGCATCGCGATGGATGTTGCGCGTGCCGTTATTGGTGAAACGGGCATCCTCGGGCAGATCCGGGAGCCCGATCTCGCGGCAGAGCGTCGCGAATTGCCGGTTGTTGCCGACCGCCAGAAAGATCGGCGTCGTCGCGGTGGCAAAGGTGTCATAGGGGCAGATATTGGGATGGGCATTGCCCGATGTGCCCGCGACCTTGCCCGACAGATAGTAATTCGGCAGATGCGGATGCAGCAGCGAGACCCCGCAATCATAAAGGCTTGCCTCGACAAACTGGCCCTTGCCGCTTTGCGCCCGCTCGTTCAGCGCCATCAGGATGCCGATCGTGGCATTGAGGCCGGTGACCATATCCACCACCGGCAGGCCAACCCGCAGCGGCTGGCCGCCCTGTTCGCCATTCACGCTCATGATGCCGCACAGCGCCTGAATCGCTGCATCATAGCCGGGCAGTCCACCCATCGGGCCATCGGCCCCAAAGCCCGAGACGCGGGCATGGATCAGCCGTGGAAAGCGGGTAGACAGTGCCTCATGGCCAAGGCCCCAGCGTTCCAGCGTGCCGGTCTTGAAATTCTCGATCAGGACATCGGCATCTTCCAGCAATTCCAGCAGCAGGTCGCGCCCGGCCTCTTGTGCCAGATCCACGGCAATGCCGCGCTTGTTGCGGTTCAGCCCCAGGAAATAGCTGGCCGCCCCATCGAGGAAGGGCGGGCCCCAGCCTCGGGTCTCGTCGCCAGCCGGGGGCTCCACCTTGATCACATCCGCGCCGTGATCGGCAAGGATCTGCCCTGCATAGGGCCCACCCAGCACGCGGCTGGCGTCGATCACCTTCAGATTGGCCAAAGAGCCGGGATGCAGCATGGGAAATTCCTTCAGTCAGGTCACAGGCTGCGCCGCTGCCAGATCGCGGCGCCAGTCTGTAGCAAAGGCGGGGTAGGTTTCTTCCAACTCGTCCAGCACCCGCCCGCGCAACAGCGAAAGCGTCGCGGTGTCGGGTCCGGGGGTGACGGGCGGATCATCCGTATGGGCGAAGGCAAAGCCCGTGGCCGCGTGCAGTTCTGCCAGATCATGGCCGGGATGCAGGCTTTCCAGCGTGAAACCGGGGCGTTCCCGGTCAAAGCTGAACAGCGCCTTGCTGGTCAGCAGCGCCACCGGTCCGCCCGGACGATAGACCCCCGGCGGGCTGATGCCCGGCGCCGAGATGAAATCGACCTTCTCGACCAGAACGCGCGGCGTGTGCTCTTCGCGGAACAGGATCACGCGCGGCACGGTGAAATAAAGGTAGGCCGATCCAAAGGATCCGGGCCAGCGCACACGGCTTTGCGGATAGTCACCCACGCCCACCAGATTGACATTGGCCTGTCCGTCGATCTGCCCGCCGCCCAGAAAGAAGGCATCAAGCCGACCCTGTCCCGCGCAATCGAACAGCTCTGTCGAGCCATTGGTGAAAAAGTTGTGCTCGACCGATCCAAGGATCGACAGACGCACCTGCCGCGCGCCCTCGTCCAGCGCCCGGCGCAGCATCGAGGCTGCGGCAGGCATTGGCGAGGCCGCGCCCACGGCAACCGTGCGCACGCCCTCCAGCAGCCGGGCGATGGTGCAGATCAGGATCTCGCGTGGAAGGGCCGGGGTCATGCCTGCACCTTTGCTTGGCTGGCCATGTATTCTGCAAAGCCTTCTGCGCTGCGGGCTGCGCGCGCATAGCGCGCCAGCTCATCCGTATCGGTCGGATATTCGCCCCAAAGCCCGTAGGGCCAGGCTCCACCCGGGGCGAGGCCAATGTCTGTGACGTAAAGCGCGGGCAGCGTGCCCGCCGCCGTCATCTCATCTGCCAGCAGGCTGTGATCCACGATCCGCTCCACCGTCACCAGCGTCTGTGTCGAGGCATAGGCCATGGCCGCCAGTTCGCGCCGCCGCCCGATCCAGACATTTCCGAAACGGTCGGCCATCGGCGCATGGAAGATCGCGATATCGGGCCGAATCGCCGGGATCAGCACGATTGGGTCGCCACCATCGGCAAATGGATTATCGATGACGCGCCAGTCATCGCGGTGCCGCAGCACATCGGTGCCGATCAACCCACGCATCGGCACGAAGGGGCTGCCTTTCTGCGCCGCCATCAACCCGGCATGGATCGCCGGACAGGTGGCATCGCGCAGACGAAGCGCACCATCCTTGACCGCCTGATTGAAGCGCGGCGCACCGCCCGCCTCACCCAGACTGACGGCGCTGGTCTCGACCGAAGTCACAAGCCCCGCCCCGATCAGCTGATCGACCTGCAATCCCCCTGTGGGCACGCAGATCAGATGCAGATCACCCGCCCCGTGATCGATCATCGGGCGCGTCATTGCCATAGACACACCCGCATAATCGACCGGCAGCGCAAGGCGCATACCCGACTTGATGTGCTGTGCCATCGAACGCAGATCGCTCGGCATCCCGCCCTCTCCTCCCCTGCTGAAGCCAGCCCTCCGCCCGGCGACAGCTACGTTCCATATTATAGAACGCCTTTCTGAAATTATGATAGACAGAGCAAAGTCTGGGTGTCAATCACTGTGCCGAGACAGGGAGAGAAGTTTATTTTCGGCAGATCTGCCCCGCGCGTCGCAGAACTTCTTGACAAGAGAAAATGTCGCCCGAAAATGAAATACGGAATGCTGTTCTATAATATGGAACGCAAGGGAGGAAGCAATGGCAGAGACTTTGGACTGGCGTGGATCGCGCCAGGACGCCGCGTCCCGTGCATCGGCCGCCACGGGCCGCGACGTGATTGGTTCGGGCATATCCATGCGCAATGTGGTCAAGAAGTATGGCGCCTTCGTCGCCGCCGACCGCATCAACCTTGATATCGAACCGGGCGAGTTCATCACCCTGCTGGGGCCATCGGGCAGCGGCAAGACCACGCTTCTGAACCTGCTTGCCGGCTTCCAGACCATCGATGGCGGCGAGATTCTGATTGATGGCAAGTCCATCGCCCATGTGCCCACCCATCGTCGCGGCTTTGGCATGGTCTTTCAAAGCTATGCCCTGTTCCCCAATATGACCGTGGCGCAGAATGTGGCCTTCCCGCTGCGCATGGCGGGGGTGGACCGTGCGACCAGCGACCGCCGCGTGGCTGAAACGCTGGAAATGATGCGCCTGTCGGAACATGCGCGCAAAACGCCCTCGGAAATGTCGGGCGGTCAGCAGCAGCGTGTGGCGATCGCCCGCGCCATCGTGATGCGCCCCAAGGTCGTGCTGATGGACGAGCCGCTTTCGGCACTGGACAGACGCCTTCGGGAATCAATCCAGATCGAGATTCGCGAGCTGCATCAGACGATTGGCAGCACGATCCTGTTCGTGACCCATGACCAGAGCGAAGCCCTTACCATGAGCGACCGCATCGCGGTGATGGACAAGGGCCATATCATCCAGATGGCGCGCCCGGTGGAAATCTATCGCCACCCGCAAAGCCGATTCGTTGCCTCCTTCGTCGGTGAAAGCAATCTGATCGAGGCCGAGATTCTGGAAAATCGCGGCGGGAAGATGCGGCTGCGCAGCCGGGCGGGCTATGTTTTCGAGGCCGAAAGCCGCAATGGTGCCGCCTCTGGTGCGGCGACCGTGCTGGTCCGGCCGGAACGGATTGCGCTGCATGACCAGCCATCCGCAAACACCGTCGCGGCAACGGTCACCTCTGCCCTGTTCATGGGCGAGACCCTGCGAATCGAAGCGGTCATGGAGGGCGGCGAAACGCTTCTGATCCGCTGCCCCGATACCGCTGCGCGCAATCTGCCCGAGATTGGCACCCGCATCCATGTCAGCTGGAATGCCCAGGATTGCTGGGTGCTGGCATGAGCGACACGTCGATTTCCGCGCCGCCCGCCACGGCCAAAGGCGGGCGTGGCTTCTGGCGCAATCCTGCGCTGTTGCTGCTGCCCGCGACGCTGTTCCTTGCCGTCATCTATGTCTTGCCGCTGATCGATCTGGGCCGCGTCAGCATGACGGGCGAGCCATGGTGGGCGCATTTCGCGCGCGTGTTCTCGGTGCCGCTTTACTGGGAATCGCTGATCCGCACGATGAAGATCGCGCTGACCGTCGCCTGTCTTTGCGCGGTGTTCGGCTATCCGACCGCGCTCTTGATCCAGCGCAGCCGTGGCATCATGCAGGTGCTGATCGCGACAACGGTGATCCTGCCCTATTTCATCGCGATCCTGATCCGCACCTATGCGTGGATGGTGCTGCTGGGCCGCAACGGGCCGATCAACAAATTCGCGATCTGGCTGGGGATCTATGACCAGCCGCTGGCCCTGCTGTTCAACCGGGGCACCGTGCTGCTGGGGATGACCGCGGTCCTGATGCCGCTGATGGTGCTGACGATCTATTCCAGCCTGTCCCGACTGGATCCCAGCCTGACCCGCGCGGCGCTTGCCAGCGGGGCCGGGCCGCTGGCGGTGTTCTGGCGGGTGCTGTTGCCGCTGACCCTGCCAGGGATCGGTGCGGGCTTCCTGCTGGTCTTTGTCAGCGCGCTTGGCTTCTTCATCACGCCGACGCTGCTGGGCGGACCCGCGGATCAGATGTTCGCCATGCACATCACCCAGCAGGCGGATTCGATCACCGGCGAGGGCTTCCTTCAGGCTTTGGCGGTCGTGCTGCTGCTCATCACGCTGGGCGTGGTGGCGGTGGCCGGTCGCATGATGGGCTTTGAATTCATCTGGGGCGGCGGCAAGCTGTCCGACACGACCGAGGCCCCCACCAAGACCCGGAACCGCGCCGCTGGCCAGGGCCGCCGCAGCCTTGGCATGATGGTAGCCGATCTCATCGGCTGGCCGTTGCTGCGCCTTTTGGGCCGGATGCCTGCAGCAGTCGGCGCATGGACCGTGCGGGGCATCGGCGTGCTGATCATCTGCACACTGATCCTGCCGATCCTGGTCGTCATCGTGATCTCGTTCAGCGAGGCCAGCTATCTGACCTTCCCGCCGCCGGGCTGGTCACTGAAATGGTATGAGAAATTTTTCTCGGATTCCAACTGGATGACCGCGTTCTGGAACTCGCTGGGAATCGCCGCGCTTTCGGCCACCATCGCGGTGACCCTGGGGGCCTCGGCCGCCATGGGCATCGTACGCAGCGAGATCCGCTACAAATCGGCGCTGATGCTCTTGCTGGTCAGCCCGATGATCGTGCCGCCGGTCGTGCTGGGCCTGTCGCTTTACAGCCTGTTCCTGCAAATGGGCCTGGTTGGCACCTATTTCGGGCTGGCAGCCGCACATGCCATCGGCGGTATCCCGATTGTGGTGGTCATTGTCGCGGCCTCGCTGCAGGCGGTGGACCGCAAGCTGGAACAGGGGGCCGCCGTGCACGGTGCCTCGCCGCTGACCGTGTTCCGCACGGTGACCCTGCCCGCGATTGCACCCGGGCTGGCGGCGGCGGTGTTCTTTGCCTTCCTGCACTCGTTCGACGAGCTGGTGCTGTCGCTGTTCCTGTCCAGCCCGCGGATGAAGACCCTGCCGCTGATGCTGTGGGCCGACATCAACTATCAGCTCAACCCGGTTCTGGCCGTCGTCTCCACGTTGGAGGTGCTGCTGGTGGTGGGCGGAATTATCCTTGCGCGTCCGGTTCTGTCCCGGTCGCGCGGGGGCCATTGACGACCAAGATCAAGCAAAACAACGGAGGAGGATGTCATGCTTGAACGGAAACAGGTGAAAGGACTGGTCTCGGCACTTGCGGTCATGGCGGTATTTGCGGGCCCTGTGCACGCGGAAAGCACCGAAGTGATCATGCAGGATCCGGGCGGCGGCTATGGCGAGGCGCTGCGGAAGGTCATGTATGACCCCTTCACCGCAGAAACCGGCATCACCGTGGTCACAGTCCAGGAGGCCCGCTCCGGTCCGCGCATCAAGGCGCAGGTCGAGGCCGGCAAGACCGAATGGGACCTGACCTTCATCTTCGATCAGGAAACCAAGCTGCTGGGCGATTGCTGCCTTGCCGATATCGATTACAGCAAGATGTCGGAAGAGGCACAAAAGACCCTGGCCGTCATGCCCGACAATCTGAAACGCCAGAAGGGGGTGGCGCTTCAGGTGATCGGCGTGGGGCTGGTCTACAACAAGGATGTCTATAGCGGCGATGCCAAGCCCGCCAGCTGGGCCGATTTCTGGGATGTGGAAAAGTTCCCCGGCCAGCGCTGCCTGCCCGCATGGCCGCGCTTTGTCATGGAAGCGGCATTGATGGCCGATGGCGTGACCAAGGACCAGCTCTATCCGCTCGACATGGAGCGCGCGCTGAAGAAGATCGAAGAGATCAAGCCGCATGTCTCCAAATGGTGGACCACCTCGGCGCAGCCGCCGCAGCTGCTGCTGGATGGCGAGGCGGATATGTGCATGGCCTACACCGGCTCGACCTCCAAACTGGCGCTTGAAGGGGCCCCGATCGAGGTCGAATGGAACCAGGGCTTTGTCTACTACGACTTCTTCTCGATCCCCAAGGATGCGCCGAATTACGACAATGCGATGAAGCTGCTGTCCTGGCGGCTTGAACCCGCGCGGGCGGCAGAGCTGACCTCGAACTTCCCGGTCGCCCTGCCCTCTTCCGTGGTGTTCGAGGCCGCAGATCCGGCCATCAGCATCTATTGGGCCAACAATCCGGCCAATGTCTCGCGCGCCATCGAATGGAGCCCGGATTACTGGGGTGCCCAAGCGGCAAACGGCACCATGACCAATGAGGAATATGGTCAGGAACAGCTGAACGCCCTTCTGGCGAAATGATCCCTGACGACGGCCGCACAGTTCCTGTGGCGGCCGTCGTTGCCTACACTATACTCATTGTGCTTACCGACCTGCGGCCGTTTTGGCCGGTGCAGAAGGGACTGACGGCTTAGAATGGACAAGGCATTTATCAAGGGATTGCGCCTGCTGGAAACATTGGCGGTCAGTGAGCAGCCGCGCGGGGTCAGCGATCTGGCCGCCGAGCTGGCAATGACGAAAAGCAATATCCATCGCCTGCTGCAAACCCTGCAAGCGCAGGGCTATGTCCGTCAGGTTCCACCCCACAGCACCTATGAGCTGACAACCAAGATCTGGGAGCTGGGAAGCCATGTGATCCGCCGGATGGATCTGATCACCCTCGCCCGCCCCGCCATGCAGCGGCTGGCCGAACAGACCGGCGAAACCGTGCATCTGTCGGTGCTGGAAGACATCGACGTGATCTATCTCGATAAGATCGAAAGCGCGCATTACATCCGGGCGCATACCAGCGTGGGCGCGCGCGCCCCGGCCTTTACGGTTGCGACCGGCAAGGCGATGCTGGCCCATATGCCCGATGACTATCTGGAACGGTTCCGCCCGCATCTGCGCCGCTATACCGATACCACCCGCATCACGATCGAGGACCTGCACGAAGATATCCTGCAGGCGCGGGCGCAAGGCTATTCCATGGTCTTGCAAGGCGAATGGCGCGACGGCATCGCCGCCTGTGCCTGCGCCGTCCTTGGCCGATCCGGCGAACTGGTCGGGGCCATCGGCATGTCCGGCCCGGATTCGCGCATCAAACGCAAGCAACTGAAACTGATCGCCCCACAGGTGATGGAAGCGGCTCAGGCCATTTCTGCCGCCTTGGGTTATCTGCCGCGATCCTGATCCGGCTGCACCACCCGGATCCAAAGACCAGAGGACACCCGATGACCGCGTCTTATCCCGATACCCAGCTTTTCATTGACGGCCAATGGCGCCCCGGCAGCGGCGGGCGCACCATTCCGGTCATCGACCCCGCCACCTCGGAACGGATCGGCCATGTCGCCCGGGCCGAAATCGCCGATCTGGATGCGGCCCTGGCGGCCGCCGCCCGCGGCTTAACCGTCTGGGCCGCGACCGGCGTCATGGATCGCTATCGCATCATGCGCCGCGCCGCCGATCTGCTGCGCGAACGGGCGGCGACCATTGCGGTGACAATGACCCAGGAACAGGGCAAGCCGGTGGCGGAATCGCAGGGCGAGATCATGGCCGGGGCCGATATCATCGACTGGTTCGCCGAAGAGGGCCGGCGCAGCTATGGCCAGATCATCCCCGCGCGCGTGCCCGGCGTCACCCAGATGACCCTGAAACTGCCGGTGGGGCCGGTTGCGGCCTTCACGCCGTGGAACTTTCCGATCAATCAGGCGGTGCGCAAGGTGTCGGCCGCGCTCGCCGCAGGCTGCTCGATCATCGTCAAGGCGCCCGAGGAAACCCCCGCCGCCCCGGCAGAACTGATCCGTGCCTTTGCCGATGCCGGGGTGCCTGCGGGCGTGGTGAACCTTGTCTATGGCAGCCCGGCCGAGATTTCGGAATATCTGATCCCGCATCCGGTGATCCGCAAGATCTCGTTCACCGGCTCCACCCCGGTGGGCAAGCATCTGGCCGGGCTGGCGGGCCTGCATATGAAGCGCGTGACGATGGAACTGGGCGGCCATGCCCCGGTCATCGTCTGCGATGATGCCGATCTTGAAAAGGCCGTGCGGCTGATTGCGGGCAGCAAGCTGCGCAATGCCGGGCAGGTCTGCGTCTCTCCCACCCGCTTTCTGGTGCAGGAGGCGGCCTATACGCCCTTCCTCACCGGCTTTACCGCCGCGATGCAGGCAGCGCGGGTCGGCAACGGGTTGGAGGCGGGCGTGACCATCGGCCCGCTGGCCAATGACCGCCGGGTGATCGCACTCGAGGCGCTGGTGGCCGACGCGGTCGAGCAGGGTGCCAAACTGGTGACCGGCGGCAAACGCATCGGCAATGTCGGCAATTTCTTCGAACCGACCGTGCTGGCCGAGGTGCCGCTGGCCGCGCGCATCATGCATGAGGAACCCTTTGGCCCTATCGCCATCGTGAACCGCTTTGGCAGCCTTGATGACGCGATTGCCGAGGCCAACCGCCTGCCCTTCGGCCTGGCCTCCTACGCCTTCACGACCTCGGCGCAGACCATTCAGCGCCTGGGGCAAGAGATCGACGCAGGCATGACGACGATCAACCATCTGGGTCTTGCCTTGCCAGAGGTCCCCTTTGGCGGCGTGCGCGATTCCGGCTATGGCACCGAAGGCGGGTCGGAGGCCATCGAGGCCTATCTGACCACGAAATTCGTGACCCATATGCCGGTGTAATCAGCCCCGGCGCGCCCTGCAGCGATGGTGCGGCCGAGGCCGGACCCTGGCAAGGACAGCCTCAGGCTGCGGCACCTCAAAGGGGTGCCGCGCCCCGATCCGCGGTGCAACGGCTGCCAGCGGCGGGGGCCGGGTTCAGCGCATTTGCCGCATCCCACAGCGCATCGGCCAAGATCGCCCATGCAGGCTGGCGCTTGTGAACCGGCACGGCAGCGCAGGGGCATCCGTCGCCGAAAGCCGGGCACCCCCAGAACACAGTGCCGCCCCCCTTTTTTTGCGGGATGGCATAATGGGTTGCGGGAGCCTCCCAATCCTCAGGCAGCAACAACCCGATCTTCATTCAGCCGCAGGCTGCTGCATCATCGTTGCGTGACGACCGGCCTGTCAGCGCAGGTGCAGCACACATGGTCCTATCCTGTGCCCGCATCCGCTTCACGGCCCTGAACCTCGGCTGGGTCCGAAAACCCGACCTGCCGCCAAACATCGCCTGCACGGCACGGGTGAGGCGCGATGGAGGGCGCAGGAGATCACAACCGACTGGCGATGGACTTACACCCCCAAGATGGGCATAGGCAGCACCACACCCGCCCGGAAGCTGAAAATCGCTGCCTGAAGTCAATTTCTGCCCACCGTTAAAACGGGGAGGCTTCCCCACCTATTCCTTGATCTGCGCAATCCTTGCGCCAAACGGGATCGTATCCCCGATTGCGGCATGATGCACCAGCCTGCCGGAATGATGCGCCTCGACCCGGGTTTCCATCTTCATGGCTTCGATCACCGCGACAACCTCACCCGCCACGACCTGCGCGCCATCCTCGACAAGCCAATGGGTC
Source organism: Gemmobacter serpentinus (assembly GCF_008973825.1). Lineage (GTDB taxonomy): Bacteria > Pseudomonadota > Alphaproteobacteria > Rhodobacterales > Rhodobacteraceae > Gemmobacter > Gemmobacter serpentinus. The sequence continues at coordinate 206,720 of NZ_WCHR01000020.1, forward strand.
AGCGTGCCCGAGACCGGGGCGGCGAGCGCCTGCGCATCCTCAACAGGGGCAATGGATTGTGCAGTATCTGCTGGGCGCCCCGGAAGGGTGCCCAGCAGATTGGCAGGCAGGCCAAGTGCGTGGCGTTTGCCGTCGATCTCGACCGTCAGCCGCAGCATCGCAGGGATCTCGGCAGGCGCCACCCTTGGATGCGGTGGCACCGCTTCCGACAGGGCTTGGGCAAAATCGGTTTCGATCCAGCGGGTATGGACGCGGAAATCACCATCCAGTGCAAGGAAATCACGCTGGTTCAGCACCGCCCTGTCGAAAGGCAGCACAGATGCCACGCCCTCGATGCGAAACTCATGCAGCGCACGGCGGGCGCGGGCCAGTGCCTCTTCGCGGGTCGCCCCCGTCACGATCAGCTTGGCCATCAGGGAATCGAAGCTGTCCGACACAACTGAACCGCTGACGACACCGCTATCGACGCGGATCCCCGGCCCGGACGGCATATCGAAGACAGTGACGGGGCCGGGAGTCGGCAAGAAGCCCCGCGCCGGATCTTCGGCATTGATACGGAATTCGATGGCATGGCCGCGCGGGGTGGGCACCGTCTCATCTGCCAGTTCCGCCCCTTGGGCGATGCGGATCATCGCGCGGACCAGATCGATGCCCGTGGTTTCCTCGGTCACCGGGTGTTCCACCTGCAACCTCGTATTCACCTCCAGGAAGGAGAGGGTGCCGTCGGCGGACAAAAGAAATTCGACCGTGCCCGCACCGGAATAGCCCGCATGGGCACAGATCCTGCGCGCAGAGCCGTGGATGCGGTCGCGCTGATCGGGCGTCAGGAAGGGCGCGGGGGCCTCTTCCACCAGTTTCTGGTTGCGGCGCTGCAACGTGCAATCCCGCGTGCCCAGAACCTTGACCTTGCCGTGCTGATCCGCCAGCACCTGCGCCTCGACATGGCGGGGGCGATCCAGAAACTGCTCGATGAAGCATTCGCTGCGCCCAAAGGCCGTCTGCGCCTCGCGCGTGGCGCTTTCAAACAGCTCCTCCACCTCTTCCAGCCGCCAGGCGACCTTCATCCCGCGTCCACCACCGCCGAAGGCCGCCTTGATCGCGATGGGCAGACCATGTGCCTTCGCAAAGGCGAGCGCCTCCGCCGATGTCTCCACCGGCCCCGGCGTGCCCGCGACCAGCGGCGCGCCGACCTCTTCGGCAATGCGCCGCGCCTCGATCTTGTCGCCAAGCGCCGCGATCACCTTTGGGGCAGGGCCGATCCAGATCAGACCGGCATCCCAAACCCCTTGCGCGAAATCGGCGCGTTCAGACAGAAAGCCGTAACCTGGATGAATGGCATCAGCGCCCGCAGACCGCGCGATGGCAATGATCTTTTTTGCATCAAGATAGGTCTCGGCAGGCTTTTCGCCGCCCAGCGCATGGGCCTCATCGGCCATGCGGACAAACAGCGAGTCCCGATCACTGTCGGCATATATCGCGACAGAGACGATGCCCTCGTCGCGGCAGGCACGGATCACCCGAACGGCGATTTCCCCCCGATTGGCGATGAGAAGACGCTTGATGGGCCGAATGGGGGCACCGGAAAAAAGGGTCATGTCAGCTCCGCCAATGTGAAAGGGGCAAAGGGGGCAAGCGCGGTGAAACGAATGCGCGCGCCAGGCGGGATCTGCCCGGCAAGGGCAAGTGCGGAGGGGTGCAGCGTCGCAATGACCGGATAGCCGCCGGTCAGCGGATGGTCGGCCAGAAACAGCACCGGCTGACCGGAATGGGGCACCTGAATGGCCCCGTATTCGGTGCCCTCGGACGGCAATTCCCTTGCGTCACCCCGAAGCAAGGGCTGATCGCCCTGCAGCCGGATACCAACCCGCGAGCTTTGCGGGGTGACCAGCCAGTGTTGCGTCAGAAAAAGCTGGACGAGATCGGGCGAGAACCAATCCGTCCGCGGCCCGAGAGTTACCGGCAGTTCGACCAGATCACCGGGGCGGGGCAATGCTGGCTGGTGTTCGGCCATACCGACCGCGCAGGCGGGGCGTTTCGCGGCCTCCAGCACGGCCCCGGATGCGACCGGCGCAGGGCCGACAAAAGCCAGCATGTCCGTCGCGCAGGATCCAAGCACGGGTGCCACGGCATAGCCTCCGCGCAGCGCAAGGTAGCTGCGCATCCCCGCCTTGGGCGGGTCAATGGTCATCAGATCACCGGGGTCAAGGCAAAAGGCGCTGCCCGCTGCGATCTGCTGCCCCGGAATACGGACGGTGGCCGCGCCGGTCAGCGCCAGCGTGATCGGCGCATCGGCACGCAGTCGCACCGGGCCAAGGGTGATTTCCAACGCGGCTGCATTCGCGGGGTTGCCAACGGCACGATTGGCACGCCGCAGCGCCGGCAAATCCATGGCGCCTGAGACCGATACCCCCTGCCCTGCCTGACCGATGCGCCCTTCATCCTGAAACAGAAGCGGAAAGGGGGTGGAGATGACGGTCAAGGCCGGACTGGGCGGTGAACCGGCTGCGACGGCCCCCGCCGCGGGAGCCTGCGGGCAGGGTGTTGATCGCGCCATATGCCTTGGCCCCACTTCGCCCCCGGCCTTGACAAAGCGCACGCGCATTCCGGGTTGCAACAGGGCGGGCGGGTCGCGGGCGAGATCCCACATCAGAAGGTCCGTTGTGCCGATCAGCTGCCAGCCGCCCGGGCTGTCCTTGGGATAGATGCCACTAAACTCCGCCGCAAGCGCGACCGCCCCTGCCGGAATGCGGCTGCGCGGCGTCGCGCGGCGCGGCAGATTGAAACGCGGGTCATTGCCGGAAAGATAGGCAAAGCCGGGCGCAAAGCCGCAAAAGGCCACTTGCCAGATGGCGGCCTGATGGGCGGCAATCACCTCGGCCACGCTCAGCCCCATATGCTGTGCGACATCGGCAAGGTCTTCGCCGCCATAAACAACCGGAACCTCGACCGGCTCGGCAGCCGCCTCGACCCGCGCGACCGCTGCGGTTTGACGGCGCTGCGCGATCTGCTGCGCAAGCGCCGCATCGACCGGCACATCCTGCGCGGTGCGGATCATCAGCGTGCGGGCCGCCGGGATGATCTCTGCAATCCCCCCCACCGGATCCGCGACCAACGCGTCATGCAGCGCAAGCGTCGCAGCAAGGTCCGGAAGTTCAATCAGGACAGTGTGGGGGCCAACCGGCAGGAAACGCATGAATCAATCTGCCAATGAGTGTCTGGGGCATCTGTTACGCAGATGTAGCCGGGTGCGCGCGCGATGGCAAAAGCTCGCTGCGATTGCGTGATGCCCAGATGCCCAGATGCCCAGATGCCCAGATGCCCAGACATCTGAACAGGCGCGAGGGGCTTGCCATATCGCCCCCGGCGTGAAATCCAAGGATATCCAGTGGAGAAGCGCAATGTCGGATCTCGTCTATGTCTTCGCGCATGTGCAGGCGCGGCCCGGCCACGAGGATCGGCTGCGGGACGCTTTGCTGAAGCTGGTCACCGTGACGGAGGCAGAGCCGGGTTTCCTGCGCTACGACCTGCATCAAGACTGCGCGAACCCCGGCCATTTCGCCTTTTACGAAATCTGGCAGGATCAGGCATCGCTGGATATACATGCGGTGACCGATGCCATGCGCGCCCATCAGGCGCTGACCGCCGACTGGATCGAAAGCGTGACGGTCCAGACCTTCCGGAAACTCAACGGCTGATCCGTTCGCGCAAAGACAAGGTTTCTCGCAAGCCTTTGGCGATGACTTTTGCGCTCTCGGGTGGTGAAGACACGGAGTATTGGCGGGCCTTGATGGCCTGCGCGGCTGACAGGGCCGCGCCTGAGGGCGCGACCGCGCCATGCCCCGCCCCACCGTCGCAAGTGCCGAGACCGCATTCCAGATCTTCGGCATCGCGAGAAGCCTTCCGGTAGCCGCTGCAATTGCCGGGCCTTCCCGCCAAGGTCGCGACACTCGGGTTGGGGATCTCTTCCCCTTCGTGCTTTCAGAAGAACCCGAGCTTGGGCAGCGCCACGCCATTCAGGCGAAGATTGCCAAGCGCATGGGCCTTGTAGCTGGCCGGGTTATGGCTGGAGATCGTGCGGATATTGCGCCAATGCCGGTCCAGATTCTTTTCGCGCAGCGTCGAAGACGCCCCGGCCAGATCGAACACCGCCGTGCCCGCGGCATGGGCGATGCGGTCCACCACGATCTTGGCCTTGGCGGCCGCGGCCGCCGCCGTTTGGGCGGCATGGTCCTGATCCTCGGGCGGGGCATTTTCTGCAATCGCGCGCGCCGCCTGATCCATCACATGGGCTGCTGCCAGCACGGCAGCCCGCGCACCAAAGGCCGCCGCATCGCGCTCGCCCAGTTCCTGCAGCAAGATCGGATCATCGCCGGGCCGTTCCGCCGGGGCGAAGTAAAAGCTGCGCTTGCGCCCGCCAAGCAAGGTCGCCGCGTCGCGGGCAATGCTGTCGACGATCCCTGCGATCACAGCCGTCAGCACCAGTTGCGCCATGGTGGAGGAAAAGGGCGTGGCCTCTGCTGCCAAGGCATTGGCGGGGATGATCTCATCGGCCTCGATCCGCACATCATGAAAGACCGTGGTTCCGGTGCCGGTCAGGCGTTGGCCCATCCCGGTCCAGTCATCAATGATTTCAACACCTGCACGGTCGGCAGGGATCAGCGCGCTGGTATTGCTGCCATCCTCGAACGAGCCGCTGACCAGGATCCAATCGGCATAGAGCACGCCCGTCGAATAGAACTTGCGCCCCGACAGGCGAAAGTGATCGCCCTCACGCCGGAAGATCGACGAAAACGACGAGGCCCCGCCGGTCTGCGCCCGGTCCAATTCCGTTGCGGCAAGGGCCAGCAGGTCACCCGCCGCCAGCCGCCTGCGCAGCGCGAGAAGGGGCGGATGACCGGTCGGTGGCAGAGCCAGCCGCTCACCCAGCATCAGATGGTTGCGCCAGATATGGGCGATGTTCGGGTCTGCCTCGGCCAGGTCGGTCACTTCGGCCAGCACCTCGGCAATCGAAGCTCCAGCCCCGCCAATTTCAGGTGGCAGCCGCCGCGCCCCAAAGCGCCACGCCTTCATCTCGGCGATTTCGGCATGGGGCAGCAGGCGGTTGGCGTCGCGCGCGCTGGCCCCCTCGCGCAGACGATCCAGAAAGGCGTGTGGCAAGGGCGCGGGCGGGGTCAGGCCATCGGCAACGGGGGGCGGTTCGATCAGGGACATGGGCGTGCCAGGAAATAGGGTCTGGCCGGAAAAAGGCCGGACGACGGAGCGGAACCCGGCAAAAGCTGCCGGAATGACGATCGACCCGAAGGCCGATATTCGTCAGAGGCTAGCCCGCGCCCGCGCCATCAGCCATTCCAAAGGCGGCTTTCGAAAGGGTTACGCTGTGCTGCCACACCAGTGCCCTACGATGATTTGCTTCTCCGCTGTCGTGCGGACCGCTGTTGCCCCCCGGCGCAGCCCGGTGATTGGCCAATCCGCACTCCGCCACAGACCGTGACACCGATGTTCAGCACGATCTTCAACGCGAAACCCGGCAGATCATCGCCCAAGCGCGCTGCACCTGATCGCGGCACGGTCCGTGCGGGATCACCCGACATCGACGGGATGGCGGCCCTTGCTGAGCCAACTGACCGCCCGAAGTATCCTGGGGATGGTGGCGTCCTGCGGCCTTTCGGCAGGTTGCGGCGGCCCGCGCTTTCAGCGGGCGACGGCAGCAAGGGCAGCCGTCGCCAGGGCATTGCCATTTGGCCTCAGATCAGGGTCAGCCCGACCGCGACATTGTTGCGCGTGGCATTGGAATAGGGACAGGTCTGATGAGCCGCCTCGACCAGCGGCTGCGCCACATCGCGCGCGATGCCCGGCAGGCTGATTTCCAGATCCGCGGTAATCCCGAAGCCGCCCTCGCTGCGCGGGCCGATGCCGACACTGGCGGTGATTGCAGCCTCGGCGGGCAGCTTCACCTTGTGCTGCGAGGCCACCAGCTTCAGCGCCCCCAGAAAGCAGGCGGCATAGCCGGCGGCGAAAAGCTGTTCGGGGTTGGTCCCTTCCCCGCCTGCACCACCCAATTCCTTGGGCGTCGACAGCGCGACTTCAAGGCGGCCGTCCTCGCTGCGGGCCTGACCTTCGCGCCCCCCGGTTGCGGTGGCTTTGGTGCGATAGAGAACCTGAACAGACATGGTGATCTTCCTTTTGTATCTCGATAATGATTATTGCGATAATTTCCTTTAGACCATCCAGACCGCCCCGTCCAGCATTTTTATTGTCGCGATAATGAATTTCGTGATAATACCCTCTCATGACCCATGACCTGCCCCTTGAGAACCAACTGTGCTTCTCGCTCTATGCGACCTCGATGGCGATCAATCGCCTTTACAAGCCGCTGCTGGACCAGCTGGGCATCACCTACCCGCAATATCTGGTGCTGAGCGTGTTGTGGGAGGCGGATGGCAAGGGCATCGGCGCCATTGCCACACGGCTGGATCTGGAGCCAAGCACCATCACGCCGCTGGTCAAACGCCTGGAGACCGCAGGCCTGGTCACGCGCAGCAGACGTCAGGACGACGAGCGCGGCGTTGCGGTCACCCTGACTGCGCGCGGGCGTGATCTGAAATCACAAAGCCGCTGTCTGGGTGAGGCACTGTTCGCCAAGGCGGGGATGACCCCGGCAGAGCTGACCAACCTGAACCAGACGCTGCGCGCGCTTTACGCAACCCTGACCGGCAAGGCAGACTAAGCGCGCCCGGCGCATTTGCCCGTCAGCTTTGTCCCGTCAGTATCGCGCGAAGGCAGGGGCCTGTCTCTCTGCCCTTCAACGCATCGCTGACCCCGTCTGCACCTTCGCCCAGGTCACCCGGCAATCGCCATGGGCAAGCTGCCAGAACCCCGCGAATGGATGCCCGCCGTGGCCAATCCATAGCCTTCCATTCAGCTTGGCAGCCGATGGAACTTGCCGCTGCAAAACAACAGGGGCGCAGCATCGGGTCGGCGCGAAAGCCCCGTAACCCGGCCAATGAACAAGGTGTGGTCGCCCGCTTCGACCTCCTGCGCCACTTCGGTCAGAAAGACGGCAGCCGCGCCGGGCACAACCGGCAGACCGTCGCGCTGTTCCAGCACACCGACCATTTCGGGATTGTGCCGCCCGGCAAAGTGCCAGGCCAGCGCCTCCATATCCTCTGCCAGAACATTGACCGCATAGCGCCCCGAGGCCCGGATCCGGCCCAGCATCCGCGCGTTTCGATCCAGTGAGATCGAGATCAGCGGCGGATCGAGCGAGACCGACATGAAGGCATTGGCGGTCATGCCATGATCGCCTTCGTCCGAATTGGTGGTGATGACAGTGACGCCGGTGGCGAAACTCCCACAGGCATCGCGCATCGCGCGGCTGTCGAAATCAGTCATGATGGTCCTCATTGAAACGCAGATCCTCGGTCAGCGGCAGGATGCCAGGGCTGCCGAACATATGGGGCGGGCGCAGCAGCGGCGCGGCGGCATCGGCGCGGCCATTGGCGCAAAGCGCGCGGATCCGGGTCGATGAAATCCGCTCGCCTGCCGGGCAGGTGATGGCCGGGGCCGGTGTGACTGGGAAATGCCGCGCCAGCAGCGCAAGGTCGCCGGACTGGCGGGCACCAAAGCGGAAATCCTGGCCAATATGGATACGCTGCGGGTTGATCCGCCCCAGATCCGTCAAGAACGCCTCCGCCGGACGGGCGGCATACCGCGCGTTGAACGGGGCAACCACAATCCAGTCCGGCCCAAGCGCCGCCATCAGCGCCAGCCGTTGCCGCAGGCTGAGCAGGGCGCACGCCCGGCCGAAAAACACCTTGGGCAAGGGATCGAAAGTCCAGAGCACGGAAGGCAGATCTCGTTCCCGCGCCTCGGACACCGCAGCTCCGATCAGCGCCTGATGGCCGCGATGCACCCCATCAAAGGCCCCGATGGCCAGAACCGAACCGGGAAGCGCCAGCTGCCGGTCGCTGACGATACGCGTGGTCATTCCGGCGAAGTCTAGTCCCATATCCGTTCCTTCCCTGCGATGCGGGTGGCCGATAGCGGGCCACCCGCAAGGTGGTTTCAGCCCTGGAAGCCCGCCTTCAGACGGTTCACATCCCAGGGGTTCACCAGATCTGGCACCGTCCAGCCTGAAAGGTCGTATTCGCCCATGTAGTCGCGCACGATGCCGTGCAGCGCCTCCATCTCGCCGGTGGCCTCGGCGGTCAGCATGGTCTCAATGCGGATATTCTCGTAATTGCCAGCATAGTTGGTTTCATAAAGTTCGTGCCGACCGCCGAACTCCGAACCCAGGGCATCCCAGAGCAGCTTCAGCAGCTTGACGCGATCGATCGCCACCATCCCATTGGATCCGCGGACAAACCGGTCGAGATAGGGCCGCACCGCCTCGCTCGCGAAGTCCAGCGACGACGAGGGCAGATAGATCAGCCCGGAGGCGACATGGCGTTCGATCAACTCCTTGATCCGGCCATAGGCCATCGGCGCGAAGATCCGGCTGGCAAGGCCGTAATTCATGTTGGGCAGCACATAGCCATCAGTGCCCTGCCAGGGGATCGGGCTTTTCACCATCGCATCCGAGATCGCCCAGAACATGTTGCGCCAGCCGAGCACCTCGCCCACAGCCGTCTGAGGGCCGCGGAAACTGCGGGTGCCCGTCGCCTCCAGCGCCAGCGAGAACAGGCCCGAGATGAAATCAAGTTTCACCGCCAGCCGGGTTGCGCCATGCAGTGTGAAGCGCGGCACGAAACCCGAAGCCGGGAAGAAGGCGTTGATCTTCTCGATATCGCCGTAAATGAAGATGTTTTCCCACGGTACCAGGACCTTGTCGAAGACAAGGATCGCGTCGTTTTCATCCAGACGGCTGGACAGCGGATAGTCAAAGGGCGTGCCCATGACGGCGGCGTTCAGCTCATAGCTGGCGCGAGAGATCAGCTTGACGCCGGGGCTGTCCATTGCCGCGGTGAAGATCAGCGCGAACTTCTTCTCTTTGATCGGGATGCCATAATGGGCGATGAAATTGTAATGTGTCAGCGCAGAGCCGGTTGCCACCACCTTCGCGCCGGACACGATCAGCCCGGCATCGGTTTCCTTCTCGACCTGCATGAAGACATTGCCGGTCTCTTCAATCGGAAGATGACGGTCAATCGGCGGGTTGACGATAGCATGGTTCCAATAGTCCAGCCGGCCTTGGGTGCGGTTATACCAAGCCTTCGCATTCTCGGCATATTCGCCATAAAAGCCGGAATTTGCCCCCAGCGTGCCAAGGAACGCGGCCTTGTAATCAGGCGAACGCCCCATCCAGCCATTGGCCACCCGTTGCGTGGCGGCAATCGCATCACGGCCCGCGATCAGATCCTCGGCCGATTTCGGCCCCTTGAAGAACGGATGCGTCCAGCCGCCGCTGCCGGTATCGGTCGGGCGGCCAAGGCTGTCCCTCTCGGCATGAAGCCGGTCATACCAGCGCGCCACCATCCGGGCCGAATTGCGAAACGCCGGATGGCTGGTCACATCCTTGACCCGTTCGCCATGCACATAGATCTCGCGGCCATCGCGGATGCTGTCGAGGAATTCATTGCCGGTATAGGGCGCGAGCGTCGCACCATTCTGGTCCTTCATCGGAACCTCCCTGCGGCAGATGCCGCGCTCCATGCAGCCAGCCTGCCAGTTAATCGGGGCGGATCGGAAGGTATCGGGTCATACCGTGTCTTTTTCCGGCAATACCGGAAAATTGGAACGATGGTCGAATTTGTGAGGTCTCATATGAAGACAATTCGGAAAATTGGCGCGGTATTGCGGCAATTCACCGCCACGCAGCCGGAGCACAGCACCACCGATCTGTCGCGGGCAATCGGCAATTCCACCAGCGGCACCCATGATCTGGTCGATGGGCTGGCCGGGATCGGCCTTCTGAGCAAGGTCGAGCGCGGGCGCTATCGGCTTGGGCCACTGGTCGCCACGCTGTATCGGGCGCTGGATGACAGCTCGGCCCTGACCGAAGCGGCCCGTCCGGTGATGCAGAAGCTGGCTGTCGATCATGGCGAAACGCTGCATCTGACCATGCATGACCAGGGCAGGCTGTTGCTGGTCGAGGCCATCGAGGGTGAGCGCCCGCTGCGGGTGTCGCGGGATGTGATCGGCCCGCATCTGGCACTGTATCAGGCCCCTCCCGGACTGTTGCATCTGGCCGGCTTCAGCCACGCCCGGCTGGAAGAATGGCTGGATGCCCATAGCAGGCCCGGTGGTCCCATCGCCTCGCGTTCGCGCTTTCGCAGCGATCTGACCGCGCTGGCCGAAGACGGCTTTGCGGTTGGGCCGATCATGGGGGATGATGATATCGTCTGTCTGGCCGCACAGGTCCGCGACCACACCGGGCGCCCGGTCGCGGCCCTTTCCATGGCGGCCCCCGCCAGTCGCCACGATCGCCAGCCCCGCGCCTTTCGCAATATCACCATTGAGGCGGCAGAGCGCATCTCCGCGCGCCTGGGGTATAAGAAGCCGAGTTGAAGGACCTTTTGGGTATCACAACATACCCCTCCCCCCTCTCGCCCGGCCGGGGCCAGCCATGCAAGCCTTGCCCCTTGTCGATAAGGACGGCGGGGGAGGAGGCTCGGCGGCGGACCTGCGCGCGCGCGTCCCGAGCCCCCGCAACGGTGAGGGGAGAGGGGACGGGCCATGCGGGATGTCACGATCGAGAATGTGACCGAACTGGTGATCGCATCACTGGGGCGGCAGCGCCCCATTGCGCCGCGCGCGCGTGAAATCCTGGAGGCATTGATCCGCCATTTGCACGGCTTTTGCCGCGAAACACGGCTGAACCATACCGAGTTGCTGGAGGCCTGCGCCTTTCTGGGGCGCGCGGGTGCGGGCGGACGGGAGGAATATATCCTGCTGGCCGATCTTTTGGGCGTCGAGGTGCTGGTCGACATGATCTCGAACCCCGTTGCAGCGAATGAAACGATCTCCACCGTTCTTGGCCCGTTTTTCCGCGAGAACGCGCCGGTGATGCCCAAAGGAACCTCAACCGTTCAACAGGGGTTCGAAGGGCAGGAAACCGTCTATATCGAGGGATATGTGCGCGACCCCGACGGCAAGCCGCTGGCAGGGGCCATCGTCAATGTCTGGGAAGATGCCCCCAACGGGCTTTATGAAAACCACGATCCCGACCAGCCCGATTACAATCTGCGTGGCCGGTTCGAAACCGACGAAAACGGCCATTACGCCTTTCGCGCCATCCGCCCTGTGCCCTATGCGATCCCCGATGGCGGTGCCGCGGGCGAGTTGATCCGGTTTATGGGCCATCACGGGATGCGTCCCGCCCATGTGCATATGATGGTCAGCCATGACGGCTATCGAAGGCTGGTCACGCAGATCTACGATTCATCGAGTGACTGGCTGGATGATGATTCGGTCTTTGCGGTGAAAGAGGCACTGGTGGGTGAGTTCCGTCGCGCCCCCGAGGGGGCGGATACCGATCTGGTGCTGCGTTATGACTTCGTGCTGCGGCGGATGGATCAGGCGCGATAGGCGCGCCGGACCTCGCCCAAGTCTGAGGTGCGGGCGAATTTTCGGGTGATCTCAAAGAAGTTCATCACTTGTGGCGCGCGATTGTCCAGCCTGGCATGGACCGTCAGCCCGGTGCCGGGGTTGTGACCGAGATAGGGGCGGTAGGTGACGCCTGGCCGGGTTGTCTGCGCCACCGATTCCGGCACCACCGAAAGCCCCACCCCGACCGAGACCAGCGAAATCGCGCTTTGGAAATCCTGCGTCAATTCAAGTTTTGTCGGGGTGAACCCCTCGCGCTCGCAGATGCTCAGCACGACATCGGCATAGCTGGGGCGCGGACGTCGTGGGTAAAGCACAAAGGTCTGGCCCGCCAGATCGGCAAAGCTGATCTCTGGCTTTGCCGCCAGCGGCGAATTGTCCGGCAGCGCAAGGATCAGCTTTTCCCGCACCAGCAGTTCACGGCGGAATTCCTCGTCCTTCAACTCGGGCCGAGCCACGGCAATATCGATTTCACGCGCGATCAGCGCGCGCTGCAATTCGGCATTGTTCAGCGCCGAAAGCGCCAGTTCCACGTCCGGGTAGAAAGAGCGGAAGGATTTTATCAGCGTTGGCAGCACCCCATGCGAGGCCGAGCCGACAAAGGCGATCCGCAGCCGCCCTGCCCCGCCCGCACCGACCAGACGGGTCTCGCGCAGGGCAGCGTCCAGCCGCTCAAAGATCTGGCGGGCATGTTCCTGAAGCACTTCGCCGGCCTGGGTCAGCCGGATCTGGCTGCGACTGCGGTCGAACAGCAAGACACCGATATCTTCCTCCAACGCGGCAATCTGGCGCGAAAGCGGTGGCTGCGCCATGTCGAGCCGGGTGGCGGCACGGCCAAAATGCAGCTCCTCCGCCACCGCCAGAAAATACTTCAGCCGTCTGAAATCCAAGGGCCTCTTCCTCAACCTCCTGCCGCATTGCCGATGGCAGGCCAGAAGTTTGCCACAGTCGGGCCTGTGGTCAACCGACGACCTGCGCCGGCGCGCGCAGGCCAAGGGTCTGTCACGCCGCACAACCCGGTCACAGCGCGCGGCTGGCAATCTGCAAAAGAGGCGTGCGCCCCAAGCGCCGCAAGCCGTGCCTGGGGTGATCGGGCGAAAGGGATCATCGTCGCGGACCTGCCCTTTTGAGGCCAAAAGATCCGGCAATCACGACGCGGGGGGTGCAGGGATGTGTCATGGGGATTTTCTCGCAGGTCGCATATCGAGGTGCTGCTGAAGAAACCCGCGCAGCAGCGCGGCCCAGTCGGAAGGGGTTTCGACCGGCGGCAGATGCCCGGCACCGGGGATGATCTGGAGCGCGGCCCCCGCGATCAATGCGGCGGTCTTCGCCACAAGATCGGGCGGCGACGCCCCATCCTGATCGCCGGCAATCACCAGCGTGGGCAGGGACAGCCGCGCGGTCGTGGCAGCCAGATCGGCCGCCGCGATGGCGGCGCAAGCTCCGGCATAGCCAGCGGCATCGGTGCGCGCCAACATATTGCGCCATAGCGCCAATGCCGGTGTCGCCCGGAAGGAGGCGGCGAACCAGCGTTCCATCACCGCATCGGCAATTCCACCAACACCGCTGGCCCGGACCGCCGCGATCCGGGCATTCCAGCCTTCCGCATTGCCCATTTGCGCCGCCGTGTTCGACAAGACCAATGCCCGCAGCAGATCGGGGCGATCATGGGCAAGCTGCTGCCCGATCATGCCGCCGATCGACAGGCCGGCGAAGACCACCGGCCCCTGCCCCTCGGCCTCGATCAGCGTGGCGGCATCGGAGGCCAGGCCCGCGATAGTGACCTCGGCCTCTGGCGCACCGCTGTCTGAAAGGCCATGGCCGCGCATGTCGAAACGCAGCGCGCGGATGCCCGGCAGCAAGGGCAGAACCTGATCCCAAAGCCGCAGATCGGTGCCAAGCGAGTTGGCGAAAACCACGGTGATCCCGTCTTTCGGACCATCAACCCGGTAATGCATCGCCCCCCAAGGCCGCGTCAGCATCTGCATGTGTCTTCCTTGCTTCTCATCGTCCCGGCCCGCCTTAAAGACCGGGCACATGACAGCAGATTAGGCCAATACCTGATACCTTTCTGGTATTATCAAAGACGTATCCGATCATAGAAAAGGTATGGGATTAGCGGCATGATCCGGCCATGAACCAGTCATCCGCCCCATTCCGCAGCTTGAACACGCCCGTCATCGAACGGATTGAAACCCTTCTGGTCGACTTGCCAACCATACGGCCGCACAGGCTGTCGGTCACGACCATGAATGGCCAGACACTGATGCTGGTGAAGATCCATTGCAGCGATGGCATCATCGGGATCGGCGAGGGCACGACCATTGGTGGCCTGGCCTATGGCGGCGAAAGCCCCGAAAGCATGAAGCTCAATATCGACACCTATTTCGCGCCGGTGATGCGCGATCAGGATGCGACGCAGGTGCAGGCGCTGATGGCGCGTATCGGCAAGATGGTGAAGGAAAACCGTTTTGCCAAAAGCGCCGTGGAAACCGCGCTGCTGGATGCCCAGGGCAAGCGCCTCGGCCTGCCGGTCAGCGCGCTTTTGGGCGGACGGCGGCGCGAAAGCCTGCCGGTGGCATGGACCCTCGCCTCGGGGGATACCGCGCGGGACATTGCCGAGGCCGAAGAGATGCTGGCCCGCCGCCGCCATCGGATTTTCAAGCTGAAGATCGGCGCGAAGGAACTGCACGAGGATATTGCCCATGTCGCCGCGATCAAGGCAGCCCTTGGCGCGCAGGCCTCGGTGCGGGTCGATGTGAATATGGCCTGGAGCGAACAGGACGCCGCCTTCGGGATGGCCGCGCTGGCGGATGCGGGCTGCGAACTGGTCGAACAGCCCGTCGCCTCGGCCGCGGCGCTGGCGCGACTGATGCGGCGCTTCCCTGTGGCGCTGATGGCCGACGAATCTCTGACCGGCCCGGAAAGCGCCTTTGAAATCGCCCGCGTTCAGGGCGCAGATGTCTTCGCCATCAAGATCGAACAGAATGGCGGCCTTTTCAACGCGCAGCGCACGGCAGCCATCGCCGATGCGGCGGGGATCGGCCTTTATGGCGGCACGATGCTGGAGGGGGGTGTCGGCACCATCGCCTCAGCGCATCTCTTTGCCACCTTCGCCAATCTGCAATGGGGGACCGAACTGTTCGGCCCGCTGCTTTTGACCGAAGAAATCCTGGCCACCCCGTTGGACTACCGGGACTTCGCCCTGACCGTGCCCGACGGCCCCGGCCTTGGCATCGCGCTTGATGAGGATCGTGTCGCCTTCTTTGCCCGCGACGGGCTGCATCGCCGCACGGCATCCTGAGGAGGACCCCATGTTGTATCATGTCCGAATGGATGTGCGTATTCCCCGCGACCTGCCGCCCGCCGAGGTCACCGCGATCCTCGCGCGTGAAAAGGCCTATTCGCAGGACCTGCAGGCCAGCGGCAAATGGCGCCATATCTGGCGGCTGGCGGGCGAATACGCGAATTTCAGCATTTTTGATGTCAGCAGCAATGACGAGTTGCACCAGATCCTGAGCGGATTGCCCCTGTTTCCATTCATGGAAATTCAGGTGACGCCGCTGCTGCGCCACCCTTCCTCGATCCGCGAGGATGACAGCTAGGACCGGCCTTTGGTCGGCGGAGGAGCCGGCCCACCCAGTTTCATACGAATCCAGGAGGAGCTACGATGACTGTCTCGATCTTCAATCGCCCCGATATTCAGGACTTCCTGAAAGAGTTGAGCGGGCTGAACGCGACCGGCGGCAATGCCCGCATGAAGGAAATCACCCATCGCCTGATGTCGGATCTGTTCAAGGCGATCGACGATCTGAACATTACCCCCGATGAATACTGGACCGGCATCGCCTGGCTGAACGATATCGGCGCGGCCGGTCAGGCCGGGCTGATCTCACCCGGGCTGGGGCTGGACCACTATATCGACGAGCGTCTGGATGCGATCGACGCCGAGCTTGGCATCGACAATCCGACCCCGCGCACCATCGAAGGGCCGCTTTATGTGGCGGGTGCGCCGGAATCGACGGGCTTTGCGCGGCTCGATGACGGCAATGACAAGAATGGCCACACGCTCATCATGCATGGCGTGGTGCATGATGCGGATGGCAAGCCGCTGCCGGGGGCCAAGGTCGAGGTCTGGCATTGCGATACCCGTGGTTTCTATTCGCATTTCGACCCGACCGGCCAACAGGCCCCGTTCAACATGCGCCGCACGATCTTTGCCGATGACCAGGGCCGCTACAAATTCCAGAGCATCCTGCCGTCGGGCTATGGTGTGCCGCCGGGCAGCCCGACCGAAAAGCTGTTATCCGCGCTTGGCCGTCATGGCCAGCGTCCGGCGCATATCCACTTCTTCGTCAGTGCCGATGGCCATCGCAAGCTGACCACCCAGATCAACATTGAAGGCGATCCGCTGATCAATGACGATTTCGCCTATGCGACCCGTGAAGGTCTGGTCCCTGCGGTGATCGAACGCGATGACGAGGCTGGCATCAATGCCAACGGCCTGAACGGTCCCTTTGCCGAGATCGAATGGGACATCTACCTGACCCGCCTGCTCGACGGGGTGGACAATCAGATCAACACGCAGCGCAAGCGCGCCGCCGCCTGATGCCTTTCCTCGGGCGCGGTGCGTGATCCGCGCCCGAGGGCTTTGCCGGTTTGCGCCCGGCAAGGATTGCCCGCGCAAGACCAATCGCGCTTGCCCCATTGACAAGGCGATCCGGGCCGCAGGTCCAGGCAGCCCGGACCAAGCGCCATATCGCGGTGACGCCGCATTTCTGACCCCGAATTTTTGCGGCACTCTCTCGTCCAGACGTCCTCGCCCCGTCGTTCTCAATCCCCGGTCGTTTTACGGGCGGTTGCTCTGATCCCTGTCATTTTGCCGCCGATCTTCCGGCATAACCTCATTTGCCCCCGTGGCTCTGGCACCATTCCTTTGGTCACGGTCTCTTGGTCACAGCTTCTCCGTATCCTGAAGACTTGCCTCTGCGGACCTGACCACGAGACGGTCAGACCCCAGGTTCAGCAGGCCCGGCCTGGCTCGAACCCTGGCCCCTTGGCAGGCAAGTTGCGCAAGATGCGAAGCTTGCGCCGCATCGAGGACAGCGCAAAACTTGCGCGTGATACTGACACGATCCTTCTCGGGACGGGCCCAATGCTATCTGCACAGCTTTCACCCTGAACGATGACCTGGTTCGGCATGGCCCTGCTGGGCCTGCTGCTGTCCTTGTGTCTTGCGCTGACGGGTGCCGTCGGCCCGGACGAATGGTGGCGCGGGGCCGGGCGCATGAGCTGCTGTCGATCCGACGGCTGTTACATCTTTCCCCAGTGCTGCGCCCTATCCCCCGCCCGCCCGTCCTCTTCCAGCCCCTCAAGCCAGGAGCCGCCCATCACCGCCCCCTTTGATCTTGATATTCGCCCCGTCCTTGCGCGGGGCGAGGTGCCCGCGCTCGTTTGCCGCAGGCTGATTTCGGTTCCTTGCGCGGCCATGATTTCGGTTCTCAGCGCTGCGTGGAAATTGGCCGCTGTTTCGACGGGCGGGATGGCCCGATCGTCACCAGCAAGGTGGCGGTTGCTGACCGGGCCCACCTATTCGCGTGCGGTATATTGCACCGCGCCGAAGCAGCGCCAACCGTCTCAATGCAAGCGCTTGAAGGTCTCCAGCGCAGAGAGCGCCCGCTTGCGGCCCTGATCCAGAAGCGGGCCTTGGTCGGCTGGACGCCAGATTTCCGCGGACTTCCATGATGGCGGCAGCGTCGCGCGATAGGCCTGCGCGCCTTGGCCGGACAGCCAGTGGTTGCGATAGCGCCCCTCGGGATCAAAGCTGGCGGCTTGCTTGTCCGGGTTGAAGATGCGGAAGAAAGGCGAGGCATCGGGGCCGCAACCAGCAACCCATTGCCAGTTCATCGCATTCGCCGCCGGGTCCCAATCGGTCAGGCTATCTTCGAAATGCGCAAGACCGATGCGCCAATCGGTCAGCAGGTGTTTGGTCAGCCAACTGGCCACCACCATGCGGACGCGGTTATGCATCCGCCCCGTGACCCGCATCTCGCGCAGCCCTGCATCGACCAGCGCAATCCCGGTCGCGGCCCGCGCCCAGGCCTCGGCCGCAGGATTTGCGCCCTGCCAGGGGAACTCCGCCCATTCGGCGCGCCACGGGGTCTGCGCCATTCGCGGAAAGGCCAGCAGCAGATGCCAGGCAAATTCCCGCCACAGCAGCTCTGCCAGGAATTTCTCGACCCCCAGGGCCAGTGCGGGGGTGGTTTCGGCCCGCAGGCGCGCCATCGCCCAGATGCGACGCGGGCTGATCTCGCCCAAGGCAAGATGTTCCGACAGGCCCGAGGTCGCGTCGATATCGGGGCGATCACGCTGGGTTGCATAGTCTGCTATGCGATCCCAGAACGCATCAAGCCGGGCAAAGGCCGCAGCCTCGCCCACTGGCAAGGCATGCTCGGTCAGCACCGCCGCGCCGCGATACATATCCGGTGCGAGGGCAAGCTGACTGGCCCGCAGGGGGCCAAGGGCGGGCAGCGCCACAAGTCGGGACGGCGATGGCACGGGGCGATCCGGCCCGGCCAGCCGCACCGCGCGGGCAAAGGGCGTATAGACCCGGAAGCTGCCCCCGGTGCCGGTCTTCACCGCAGCGGGATGGATCAGCAAATGCCCCTCATGCAGATGGAGCCGGGTCGGGGCTGAACGGGGCTGGCCTGAAGGGAACTGGTCTGAACTGGGCGGATCAGAGTCGAGGCGTTGGCGCAAACCGGCTTGGGCCGCCTGCATCACCTCTGTCGGCCAGTCGTTGTGATGAATGGCGCGCGCCCCGATCCGCGCGGCCAGATCGGGCAACAGATCGGCGGCCTCCCCCTCCAGCACCGTGATATGCTCGCCGGTCCGTGCCCGCCATGCCGCATCGAAACAGACAAGCGCCCGCCCCAACCGCCAGCGGCTGGCAGCACCTTGCGCCCGGGTCGCCGCATCAATGAGGAACACCGGCAGCACCGGGCCTTCGGCGCAAGCGGCGGTCAGGGCAGCATTGTCGTCAAACCTGAAATCGCGGCACAGCCAGAGGATGGAGGTCATGTCATGCCGCCCGTGCCGCGCCATCTGCATGGGCATATTCGACCTGCACCACATCGGTGCGCCCGGTCGCAAAGGTTGCCGCGCAGCCCTCAAGGTAATAGCGCCAGCCACGCAGGAAAGCCGCGTCATAGCCGCTGCGGCGAATACGCGGCGCGGCCTTCGCCATGCGCGCGGCCCAGATGCGGCAGGTGCTGGCGTAATCCTGACCAAAGGAAAACCGGCTGCGCAGTTCCAGCCCCGCCTGCGCGCCATGATGGCTCAGCATCGCCGGGCTGGGCAGCATCCCGCCCGGAAAAATATGCTGACGGATAAAATCGGATCGCTTGCGATATATCGAAAACTCGGCATCCGGCACGGTGATCGCTTGCAGCACCGCCCGTCCACCAGGGGCAAGGCGGGCTTTCAATGTGGCGAAATAGGTCGGCCAATAGCGTTCACCCACCGCCTCGATCATCTCCACCGAAACGATATTGTCGTAGCGCCCGCCAGCATGGCGATAATCCTGCAAGCGGATCTCGGCGCGCCCATCCAGCCTTGCATCGGCATAGCCCTTCTGCGCGGGCGACAGCGTCAACCCGGTCACATGACGTCCCATATCTGCCGCGCGCTCGGCGAAACCGCCCCAGCCGCAACCGATTTCCAGAATGCGCTCGCCGGGGCCAAGTCGCGACAGGATGCGGTCATTCTTGCGCATCTGTGCGGTTTCCAGATCGTTCGTTCCCTCGAACAAGGCCGAAGAATAGCTCATGCCCGGATCGAGCCAAAGCTGGTAAAACTCATTCCCCACATCGTAATGCGCGCGGATATTGCGCGCGGACCCGGCCAACGAATTGGCGCGCAGTCGATCCGTCAGGCGAAAGCGCAGCCCAGCCAGCCAGCCCTGGCGGCCCTGCCCCCCAAGATGGTCGCGGTTGCGGATGGCAAGGCTGAGAAGGGCTTCAAGATCGGGGCTGTCCCAATGGCCCGCCACATGGCTTTCGCCAAAACCTACATCGCCACGCCGCGCCAAGGCCGTCAGCAGCGCCCAGTCGATGATCTGGATCACGGCCTCGGGGCCGTCGGATCCGAAGTTGTGACGATGCCCTTCGGGTGTGGTCAGGTGCAGCCGTCCATGCTGGATGCCTTCGAGCGAGGCGAGAAAACGGGTCTGCAGCAGGCTCATCGGCTGGTATCCTTGGCGGGTTTGGGGGGCAGCGGGCGATAGGCGACGCCCTTGAGACGCAGGCGCAGCGCCTGCCAGTAGATCAGGGCGACAATGCGCAACGCCCCGCCGGGACGGCGCAGGGCGGCGGCGATCAGCGCGTGTTGGCGCAAAGGGCGCGGCCGGGATCGCAGCGTGGCAACCAGCCCCTCTTCACCATGGGTCTGGCGGATCAGCACAGCGATATCGGTCGCAGCGACATCGAAGCGAAACGCATAGTCACCCGCGACATCCTGAAAGGGCGAGACATGAAAGACCTTCGCCGTATGCAGCCGGTCGTCCGGTGCGATCGGGGCGAAATCGGGGTGATGGCAGATATAGGAATGACGCTGGCCAAAGGTGTTGTTCACCTCGGCAATCACCGCCAGCAGATCGGTCCCGCGCAACACCATCCAGAAGCTGACAGGATTGAACCAGAAGCCCAGAAAGCGCGGCTGCGCCATCAGCGCCATGGTCATGTCGGATGCGCGCGCAAGCCCCGCCCGCGCCAGCACATCCCAGGCCCATGCGGCACCGTTGCCCGCCTTGCGGGGGCCACCGTGATCTGTGGCGCAAAAGCTGAACAACCCGAACCTTCCCAGACGGAAAAGCCCGCGCGGGCGCACGGTTTCGGGGGCCAGCAGCAGATAATCGACTCCGTAGCGGAAAGCATGGCGCACCGCGCCGCGCCGGGCATGGGTCACATCTGCGGGCAGATGCAGCACCCCGCCGGCGGCCAGAATTGCGGCAAGTCCCCCTGCCATCGCCTAGACCTTTGCCGGCAGCAGGTGGCGGGCGATGCGCGCGGCACTGGCAAAGCCATCTTCGTGAAAGCCGTTGCGCAACCAGGCACCGGCAAACCAGGTCTGCCTTGCCCCCTGCATCGTCCTGATCCGGTCTTGTGCCTCAATCGCCGCCTGATCGAAAACCGGATGGCGAAAGGTGGTCTCATCATAGATCAGGCCCGGGTTGATCGCCGTGCCGGGGTTCAGGCTGACGAAAAGCGGGTAATCTTGCGGCAGGGATTGCAGACGGTTCATCCAGTAGGTGACCCCGACGCCGCCTGCGTGCGCAGGCTGCGCCGTATCGGCCCGGTAAACCCATGAGCTCCAGCAGGCGCGGCGGCGCGGCATCACGCGCGGATCGGCATGAAGCACCGCATGGTTGTCCTGAAACCGCACCGCAGCAAGGGCCGCGCGTTCTTCGGCAGAGGGGTCGCCCAGAAGGGCCAGCGCCTGATCGGCGTGACAGGCCAGGATCACCTGATCAAAGCGGTCTTGCGCGCCATCGCTCTGCACCGTCACCGTGCCGCCGCTGCGCATCACCTGCCGGACCGGCGTGCCCGGGCGCAGCGCCACGCCGCGTGCGGTCAGCGCATTGGCAAGGCGGCTGACATAGGCCTGGCTGCCGCCGGTCACTGTCCACCATTGGTGCTGGCCCTGACGCGACATCAGCGCGTGATTGCCCAGAAACCGCAGCAAGGTTGCCGCCGGAAAGGCGCCTATATCCTGCGCGGGGGTCGACCAGATCGCGCCGCAGATCGGATAGAGATAATGGTCCCGAAACCGCGCGCCCAGACCCATTTCTGCCAGCAGCCCGGCGATGGTCAGGTCTGCCCGCCCCTCTGCCGCAGCCGCCCCCTTGGCATTGAAGCGCAGAATATCACGGATCATGCGGTGGAACCCCGGCCGCAACAGGTTGCTGCGCTGCGCAAACAGCGCGCCCACCGACCGCAGCGCGAACTCGATCCGGCCATGATCCAGCTAGACGCCAAAGCTCATGTCGCTGCGTTGCACCGGCACATCCAGATCGCGGAACAGCGCCGTCAGATGCGGATAATTGGCGTAATTGAAGACGATGAACCCGGTATCGACCGCGACATCGCCGCGCCGCCCGGCCAAAACGGTGCGGGCATGGCCACCAAGGCGGGGCGATGCCTCGAACACGGTGACCTGATGATGCCCCGACAGCAGCCAGGCGGCTGAAAGGCCAGAAATCCCGCCGCCGATGATGGCGATCTTTTGCGGTGCGCCATGCGTGAGATCAAAGGGCAAAGCCGTCTCCTTCATATCCGTCCGTGTTGGATTACGCCACCATGCGGCTGCCGGATCACCGGAAAGATATCTTTCTGCCGGGGTGATCTGTTTGAAACAAACGGGCGTATTCATGCCATGGTGCAAAATGACCGCAACAGCCCCGATGTGATCGCGCCGCCCCTTGCGGGCGCGGTGGGGGTGTCGGATACGGTCGCAACAGCGCCGTGCCATCGGGCCCGGATGACAGCAGGGGAGAGCGGGCTTTTGCAAGCCGATACGGTGAACCAGACCGACGCCACCCGGAGCGATCCTACACTGTGGTTGCTGGCTGTGCGCGACCAGCGCGACCGCGCAGCCTTTCTGTTGTTGTTTGAACACTTTGCCCCGCGTCTCAAGGCAATGCTGCTGCGCGGTGGTCTGCGCGACGGCAGCGCCGAGGATGTGGTGCAGGATGTCATGCTCGCGGTCTGGCACAAGGCCGCACAATTCGATCCACACCGGGCAGAGGCCAGCGCCTGGATCTATCGCATTGCCCGCAACCGCCACATCGACCTCGCCCGCCGCAAGGCACCGCCGGAACCCGATCTACTGGTGGAACCCGAAGGCGCGGAACCCGACGCGGCGCAGATCATGGCCCTTGGGCAAGAGGCCGCGTTGTTGCGCCGCGCGCTTGGCGCGATGTCGCCCGATCAGGCCCGCGTTCTGGAACAGGCCTATTTCGAGGATCTGCCCCATAGCCGGATCAGCGAGATGACCGGCCTGCCCCTTGGCACCATCAAATCGCGGATCAGGCTGGGCCTGGAACGCTTGCGGCGCGACCTGAACGAGTTGAGGCAGCCATGACCGCCATTACCCATCACCTTCCCGACGCGCTGCTGGATGCCTATGTCACCGGCAATCTTCCCCATGCTTTCGCTGTGGTCGTGGCCGCCCATCTGTCGCTTTGCGATGCCTGCCGCGCGCGATCCGAGGCCGCCGAGATGATCGGTGGCGCGCTGCTGGACCGGATCGCCCCGGCGGCGATGCGCGCTGGCGCGCAAGACCGGCTGCTGGCAGCGCTGGATCGGGCACCGCCCCCCTCGGTGCCCATTGCCGCTTCGGGCATCTTTCCCGCCCCGGTCATGCAGGCACTTGGCGGGCGTCCGCCCGGCTGGCGCATGTTGGGGGGTGGCATCCGTCAGCACATCCTGTCGGCCGATAGCGAAGGGTCGCTGCGGCTGCTGTATATTCCGCCGGGCCGCGCAGTGCCCGAACACAGCCATGGCGGGCTGGAGCTGACGCTGGTGTTGCAGGGCAGCTTTTCTGACAGCGCGGGCCGCTTCGGCCCCGGCGATGTCGAGACCGCGCATGACGATATCGATCATCAGCCAGTCGCAGGCCCCGAAGGCCCATGCATCTGTCTGGCCGCCACCGATGCCCCCCTGCGATTCCGCGCCATGATCCCGCGCCTGTTGCAGCCGCTGTTCCGGATCTGACACCATGGGCTTTGCTGGCACGACTGTCTGGATCATCGGGGCCAGTGAAGGGATCGGCGCCGCGCTGGCCCGGGCCCTTGCGCAAGCGGGCGCGCAGTTGATCCTTTCCGCCCGGAACAAGGCCGCCCTCGACGACCTTGCCGCGCGTTGCGGCGCGGCGGCACAGGTGCTGCCTGTGGATCTGGCCACGGCGGGATCATTGGCGCAGGCTGCGGCGACGATTGGCCCCGGCAGTCTGGATGCGGTGATCTGCACCGCGGCGCTTTATGATCCGAGCCGGGTCGAAGACATGGATCCCGAAACCACCGCGCGACTGGTCGCTGTGAACCTGCTGGGCAGTTTCGAGGTCGCACGCCTTGCCCCGCCCCTGCTGCGCGATGGCGGGCAATTGGTACTGTTCGGCTCGGTCGCCGGGTATTTCGGCCTGCCCGGCGGCCAGCCCTATAGTGCGACCAAGGCGGCGGTGAACAATCTGGCGGAATCCCTGCGGATCGAGTTGGCCCCGCGCGTCGATGTGCGGCTGGTCTGCCCCGGCTTTGTGGCAACCCGATTGACAGCGAAGAACGACTTCACCATGCCCGCGATCATCACCCCCGACGACGCCGCCGAAGCGGTGATACGGGGGCTGCAAGGCCGCGCCTTCGAGCTGCACTTTCCCAAACGCTTTACCTGGGCGATCAAGGCGCTGCGCGCCTTGCCCTATGCCCTTTCGCTGCGCCTGACCCGGCGCCTTGGCGTCAAACCAGACGGCCGCTGACCGCGGCCACCCCGGCCCAAGCCGCAAAGCCGGTCAGGAAGGTGCCCCAAAGCCCGTCGACCACCACCTGCTGCCACGACCAATCGGCAAGCGTCGCGTAATTCGTCATTTCATAGGTGCCATAGCACATCGCCCCCAAAAGCGCCCCCAACAGCAGCGCCTGTAACGGCGCGCCCGACTTCAGGGCCGGCCATGAAACGAAGACCATCACCCCCGCAACATAGAGCAGGTAAAACGCGACCGCAGCCCCCAGCCTGAGCGGCGCGGCCAGCAGGTGCCCGATATGGGTCTCGAAGATAGGGCGGATCAGATAGCGAATGCCCAGACTGTCAAAAACCAGGAAAACCGACGACGTCACCGCATAGAGAAAGACGACTTGTCCCATGGTTCTGGCGCTCCGCTGCAGATCAACCTTGGGAATACGCGCGGCGATCCGGAATGGATCACAGAAGACCCTCACAGGGGCGCACCGCAACCTGCCCGAAAAGTTGACACATCAGCATCCTGATCTCGATGAGCGCGCGCGGGGCCTGCGTCAATAGCGCGATGGCCGAAACGTTCTCAAGACCATCAAGTCGGAACTGAAAGGGGCTGTCGCATGGCAATCCCGCCAGCAGGCCGAACGTGCTGTCGCCCGTGTATTGACGGGCTCCATAACCGCATCACGCGACATTCAGCACTCGGCTTTCAATGCCCATCGCCTTCTAGCGTAAGGCACAGATACTGGACGAAGCGCTCGCCACAGAAGCCGGGGATGTCCACACATGGCACCTGCGGGAAAAATACGCTGCTCCTGTGTATCGCATCACTCCGAGATCTTCATCTCGACGATCAGCCCGTCGCGGAGACGAAAGCGGAAGGTGCTGTCGCCGGTGAAGACTCGGCTGGCCCAATTGGCCTTCATCACCTCGACGCCGCCTTTGGTGGACAGGCTTTCCACGGTCAGGGTGCCTTTTGCCCCGATGAACTCGCCATCTGACCAGCGGCGGATGCCGTCATGGCCGTGAAAGGCACGGCCCCAGTCATCCACCACCCCGTCGGCGGTGAAACAGGCCAGAAAGCCCGGCGTGTCACCGGCATTCACGGCGGAGACGAAGCGGTCAAGGATCGGCGGAAGAACGGGATCGGACATGAAAATACACTCGGTGTTGCAAAGACCTGAAAGGCAGAAGGCCCGGCTGCTGGGGACAGCCGGGCCGCTCCGGTCACTTGGTGGTATAGCCACCATTGACCAGAATGGTCTGGCCGGTCATCCACCAGCCCTCGGTCACGAGGAAGCGGATCCACGGCACGATATCCTCGATATCGGTGAGCCCGGTTTTCGAGAAGGCCGAAAGGGCAGCAGCCTGTTTGTGATAGGCCTGCGCCTCGGGAGCCTCTTGCCCATAGAAGAACGAGGTATCCATCGGCCCCGGCCCGATGGCCGTCACCGAAATCCCGCGATCCCCGAACTCCTTGGATGCGGCGCGGGTGAAGTGCTCCACCGGGGCCTTGGTTCCGGCATAGCTGGAATAGAAGGGGGTGTAGGCCCCCAGAAGCGAGGTAACCAGCGTGGTGATCACGCCATTGTCCTGCACCGCCTTGCCCGCTTCTTTCAGGAAGAAGAAGGCCGATTTCGCGTTGGCATTGCTCATCGCGTCATATTCGGCTTCGGTAATCTCCAGCATCGGCTTTTTCAGCACCATGCCAACGGTGTTCACCGCGATATCCGGGCGGCCCACGGCCGCAATCGTATCCGCAAACAGCTTCTCCACCGCGCCTGCGGTCGAAAGGTCCGCCTGAATCGCCACAGCCTTGGCACCAAGCGCCTGCACCGCCGCGACGGTTTCCGCCGCCGAGGCCGCAGTCGCATCGCTGTTGTAGTGGATCACGATGGCCTTTGCGCCCTGCGCCGCAAAATCCTTGGCGATCAACGCCCCAAGGTTCTTGCCGCCACCTGCGATCAGAACCGTCTTGTCCTTCAATGTTCGCGCAACCATGAACATCACTCCTGCATACATAAGACAGGCAGAAGATAGCTTGCAGGCGGGATACATAAATCCTTAGCCTCTGATTTCACTTGTCGCAGGATTCGAACAATGGACCGGATCGAGCATTACCGGATTTTCGTCCGCGTCATCGAAAGCCGCAGCTTTACCCGCGCCGCGGATCTGCTGCAGATGCCACGCTCCACCGTCTCCACCGCCATCGCCGATCTGGAGGCACGGCTGGGGGTGCGGCTGTTGAACCGCACCACCAGGATGGTGACACCTACGGATGAAGGCACCGATTTTCACGAACGCTGCCTCGCCTTTCTGGCAGAAAGCGAAGAGATCGAGGGCATGTTTCGCACGGCCTCGCGCCGGATCGAGGGGCGGATCCGCGTCGATCTGCCGGGGCGGATCGGGCGGCTGATCGTTACCCCGGCCCTGCCCGCATTTCTGGCCCGCTGGCCGGGGCTGCGGATCGAACTGGGCATGACCGACCGTGCCGTGGATCTGATCGGCGAACGGGTCGACATGGCCCTGCGCGTGGGCCCCCTGCCCGCGTCGGGGCTGCGGGCGCGGCGGTTCGGCGACCTGCGCCAGATCAATGTGGCAAGTCCGGCCTATCTGGCCCAATACGGCATCCCGCTTGTCCCCGCGGATCTGGAGCACCATTGGCAGGTGGCCTACGCCTCACCCTCAACCGGGCGGATCGCCGATTGGGAATGGCAAGACGGTGACCGGCCGCAGAGCTTTTCGGTGCCATGGCGTGTCAGTGCCAATAGTGCCGAAGGCTATATCGCCTGCGCTTTGGCCGGGATGGGGATGATCCAGATCCCGGCCTATGATGTGGCGCATCACATCACGTCAGGCGATCTTGTCGAGGTCATGCCTGGTCACCGCGCGGAATCATTGCCGATGACGCTGCTCTTTCCCGGCCAACCCCGCAGCATACGACGCCTGACGGTGTTCGCCGATTGGCTGCAAAGCGTGCTGGCTGCGTATATCGACGCTACTACATGACATCGCACATATCGGCCAGTGTGCAAGCGCCTCTTCGGGGCGATCCACCCTTCGGAGGTGGCTTTGCCGGACGGCTCTCAGCCTATGATGCTGTCGCGTGATGCGTTTCGCTTCATAGCCACATTGGGTAAGCTGGTAGCCCTTTGTGCAAGGCCCCGCCACTGAGGTGAATATGCGGCCCCCGGTCAGGAATCCTGATAATCCTGCAGCAATGTGTTGACTTGCAGGATTTCCTGCGGAATGCTGTATACATGAAAAGGGAGACCCGGCGATGACGTTGCTGACGCGCATTCAGGATACATCCGAACGCCTGACCGCCTCGGATCGCCGCATCATAGAGGTGTTGCTGGGGCAGCAGGGCGAGGCGGTGTTCCTATCCGCAGCCCAACTGGCGGAACGGGCGCAGGTGCATGAGACGACGGCCACGCGCTTGGCACAGAAACTTGGCTTCAGCGGCTATCCCGAACTGCGGGCGCAATTGCAGCGTGAGGTGATGGAAGGCCAGGATGCCGCCGCGCGGATGCGCCGGTCGGTCGCCAAGGTGGCGGATGGCAGCTATCTGGTCGATCTCGTGCAAAGCGAACTGGCCGCGTTGGAGCAACTTGCCCGCAGCATCGACCAGCGCGATGTCGATACGGCTTCCGATATGATTGTGGCGGCGCGCAAGGTCTTTATCTTTGCGCAAGGCCACGCCACCGCCGTTTCGGCTTTCCTGCAGCGACGGCTGGATCGGTTCGGTATGACCACCGTCATGCTGACCGGGCGCGGGCGCGACATCGCGGAGCGGCTGACCGGGCTTGGTGCCGGGGATCTGGTGCTGGTGCTGGCCTTCCGCAAGCAACCGACCGACTACGCGGCAGTCATGGGTCATGCCGCGCAGGTGGGGGCGGCCACGCTGCTGATCTCGGATCTGGCGGGGCCGACCATGACACCACCGGCAGGGCATCTTCTGGCCGCGTCAAGGGGACGGTCGGGCACGGAATTCCAGACCCCAATCGTTCCCATGACCATCGTCAACGCCATTCTGCTGACCATTGCTGGTCGGCATGAACTGCAGGTTGTCGCCAAGCTGGAGGAGCTGGCAGGCCTGTTCGACCGCTTCGCATAACCGCGATCATCTCTGGGAGGAGAGAGCATGTTCAAGACCTTGAAGGCCGCACTTCTTGCGGCGGCCTGCGTCCCTGTCATGGCTGTGGCGCAGGATCTGGATACCATGTCTGCAGCCGAACTTTATGAAAAGGCGAAAGAGGAAAAGACGGTGACCGTCTTTTCGCTGTCAAGCCGGATCGCCCGCGTCGAGAAGGCGTTCGAGGCGGCATATCCCGGGGTCGATCTGATCGGGCTGGATCTCAGCTCGGCCAAGCAGATCGCGCGGGTCGTGGCCGAACAGCAGGCCGGGGTCCATGCGGTCGATGTGCTTTACATCGCCGACGCGCCGATTGTTCTGCGCGATCTTCTGGCTGAAGGCCGGGTCCATACTTATGTGCCGCCCCGGGTCGCCGCCCAGATCGATGACGGCTTCAAGGCACCGCTTCTGGTGCACCGCCTCTCGACCAAGGTGCTGATGTATAATGAACAGGCCTATCCCGATGGCAGCCCGATCACCAATCTGTGGCAGTTGACCCTGCCGGAATGGTCTGGCCGGGTGATGATGGTGGATCCGACCCAACGCGGAGAACTGCTGGATCTGCTGACCGAGATCGCCCTGCATCCCGAGGAGATGGCCGCCGCCTACAAGGCGCAATTCGGTGGCGATATTGCTGTGGACAGCGACCTGAATGGTGCGGGGGAGCAGTTCATCCGCAACCTTTTCCTGAACGATCTGGTGCTGGTCTCGAACAGCGACGATCTGAACAAGGCCGTGGGCACCAAAGACGCCACCAATCCGCCGGTGGCCTTCGGCACCTATTCCGATCGCCGCGACAATGAGGAAGAAGGCTGGGCCCTGCAGGTCGCCAATGACGTCGAACCGGCGAACGGCATCCTCTTCCCGGCCGTTCTGGCGGTGGCCGACAAGGCACCCAGCCCCGCGGCGGCGCGGCTGCTCATCGACTTCATGTTCGGTGATGACAGCGCCGATGGCGGCCCGGCCTTTGCGCCCTTCAATGTGCCGGGCGATTATGCCACCCGCACCACCATTGCCGATGACCCGGATTCGGTGCCGCTGGAGGGGCTGAATGCCTGGACCATCAATACCGAAGCTGTCGCCGAACATCGCGCCCGTATCGCCGATCTGATCATCACCCTGCAGTGACAGATTGCCCGGGCGTGGCCGCTGATGCTGCGCCCGGCACCATGCCCTGAGCGCTGGAGATTTTCGCAATGCCCCTGTCAGACACCGCCGCGCCATCCGGGCGCAGGCGATTGAATACACGCGGGCTGGTGCCGCTGCTGATGATCCTGATCGTCGGCGTGCTGGTGTTGGCCCCGCTTTTGCGCATCCTGCTTGCCACGCTGACCCCGTCCGGGCTTGAAGCCTGGAGCGCGATCCTCGCCAGCCCGATGTCGCTGAATCTGTGGTGGCGACCGCTGATGAATACGCTGATCCTTGGGCTGGGCGTCTCGGCTGGGTGCCTGTTGCTTGGGGGCTTTACTGCCTGGCTGGTGGTGATGACCGATGTGCCGGGCCGCCGCATCCTGGGCGTCATGCATACCCTGCCCTTCATGATCCCCAGCTTTGCCGCCGCCTTGGCCTGGGGCACGCTGTTTCGCAACAGCCGCATGGGTGGATCCTCGGGCTTCTTCGAGGCCAATGGTTTCATCATTCCCGACTGGCTGGCCTGGGGCATCGTGCCGGTGCTGATCGTGCTGATCGCGCATTACTATTCGTTGGCCTTCACGATCATTGCCGCTGCCCTGTCCTCGGTCGGGGCCGATCTGGTCGAGGCGGCCCAGATGACAGGCGCGCGCCGTCCGCGCATCTTCTTTGGCATCGTCCTGCCGGTGGTGACGCCCGCACTGGTTTCCGCCGCGTCGCTCACATTGGCTGGGGCGGTGGCGAATTTCGCGGCCCCTGCGCTTCTGGGTCTTCCGGTGCGGATGCAGACGCTGTCGACCCGCCTGTTTGGCATGATCGAGATCGGCCAGGCCGAGCGCGGCTTCGTGCTGGCCCTTCTGCTGATCGCCGTCTCGGGCGTGTTCCTGTTCCTTTCCGACCGGCTGGTCTCGGGGCGGCGGGCCTTTGTCACCGTGACCGGCAAGGGCGGGCGCACGCGTCGCTTTACCTTGGGCAAATGGCGCTGGCCCCTGTTTGTCGCGGGCTTTGGCCTTGCAATCGTGACAACCGTCGTGCCGGTGGTCGTGCTGATAGCCTCGAGCCTT
This sequence comes from Gemmobacter serpentinus, assembly GCF_008973825.1. Taxonomy (GTDB): domain Bacteria; phylum Pseudomonadota; class Alphaproteobacteria; order Rhodobacterales; family Rhodobacteraceae; genus Gemmobacter; species Gemmobacter serpentinus. The sequence goes on from NZ_WCHR01000020.1 coordinate 237,100, forward strand.
GCACCGCAAAGCGGCGCACTGTTCTCGAACTGGACACTGCATTTCTGGATCGGCGAAGGTGGTGGGCAGATCGCCCAGGGCACGGCGGGGATCTTCCGCAACCCCGTGCTGATCGAGGCCCTGTTCAACACGCTGAAGCTGGGGCTGGTGGTTGCGCTGATCTCGATGGTGCTGGGGCTTGCATTGGCCCATACCATCACCCGCAACAAGGGCACGGTTCTGGCCAATATCCTGTCGCAACTGGCTTTCCTGCCGCTGCTGATCCCCTCCATTGCATTTGCCGCCGCCTATATCGCACTGTTCGGTGCCCCATTCGGGCCATTGCCCTCACTTTACGGCACCTTCACGCTGCTGGTGATCGCTGCCGCCGCCCATAACCTGCCCTATGCCGTGCAGGCCGGGCGCTCCGTTCTGGGCCAGATCGCCACCGATCTGGAGGAAAGCGCGCGGTTGACCGGGGCCGGGCCCCTGCGGCGCATGTGGGCGATCATTTTTCCGCTGGCGATCAGGGGCCTGCTGGCCGGGGCGATCCTGGTCTTCGTCAAGATGGTCCGCGATCTGTCGCTGGTCGTTCTCTTGTTCAGCGCCACCTCTCCGGTCCTGTCGATGGTCGCCTATCGTTACGCCGCCGAGGGGTTCATGCAATTCGCCAATGCCATCACCGTTCTGATCCTTGTGATCTGTCTGGCTGCCTCGCTGATCGCGCAGGCCCTTCAGGCACGGGTGCAGAAATGGAAGGAGTGACCAATATGGCTTCTGTTCAGACCGAAGCAAAGGATGCCATCCGCATCTCCAACCTGGTGAAACGCTTCGGCGATTTCACCGCCATTCCCGACCTGTCCTTGTCGGTGCCACCGGGGTCTTTTCTGGTGCTCGTCGGCCCCTCCGGCTGTGGCAAATCCACCCTGCTGCGGATGTTGGCAGGGCTGGATGAGCCGACGCGCGGCGAGATTGCCTTCATGGGCAAGACCGTGTCGTCCGGGGCGGGGGGCGTCGTGGCCGACCCCAGGGAACGCAATGCCGGGCTGGTGTTCCAGTCCTATGCGCTCTGGCCGCATATGACCGTGGCGGGCAATATCGGCTGGCCGCTGAAAGTAGCGAACTGGGACAATGCGGCCCGCGAGGCGCGGATCGACGAGGTGCTGAAGATGCTCGGCATCTCGGCCCTGCGGGATCGCTACCCGGCGGAAATCTCGGGCGGGCAACAGCAACGGGTGGCCATCGCCCGCACACTGGCCCCGAAGCCCGCGATCCTGCTGTTCGACGAGCCGCTATCGAACCTTGACGCCAAGCTGCGGATCGAGATGCGCAGCGAACTGATGCGCATCCATCGCGCCACCGGCGCCACCTCGGTCTATGTCACCCATGACCAGGTGGAAGCAATGACCATGGCCACCCATGTGGCGGTGATGAACCAGGGTCGGGTGGAACAGTTCGGGCCGCCGCGCGCCCTGCTGGAGCGCCCGGCGACCACCTTTGTCGCAACCTTCCTTGGCACACCGCCGGGCAACCTGCTGCCTGCGACCCGACAGGGTGACATGCTGTTTCATGCAGGCGTTCCGCTGGCCCCTGCCGCATTGGCACAGGGCCGCGACGCGGTGCAGCTGTTCTATCGCGCCGAGCAGATCACCATGGGCCGCGCGCCCGACCGTCCGGTGCTGCTGGCCGAGTTTTCCGAGGCGGCACCAATGGCAGGCCGGGTGATGGTGACGGCCGCCGCGGGCGCGCTGCGCCTCTCTGCCATTGTCGACCACTTCCCCGATACCCGTCCGGGTGACCCGATCGAATTTGCACTTTCCGGCGCGCCTGACGCCGTCTTTGCCACCACCGGCGAAAGGATCGAATGATGCGCCTTATCCTGATGCGCCATGGCGAAACCACCTGGAATGCGGAATCCCGTCTGCAGGGGCAGGATAACTCCGACCTGTCCGAACGCGGGATCGAGCAGGCCCGCCGGTTCGGTGCCTTTGTGCGGGCCCTGAAGCCGGCGCGGGTGGTGTCGTCGGATCTGGGGCGCACCCGGCAGACGGCGGCGCTGATCGGTCATGGCGACTGCCCCAGTGATCCGCGCCTGCGCGAATGGGACATGGGCAGCTGGACCGGGCGCACCAAGCCCGACCTGATCGCCGCCCATGCCGAACTGTATCATGCCTGGCGGGCCGGAACCTATACGCCCGAAGGAAGCGAGCCTTGGGCGGTGTTCCGCGATCGCGTGGCGGGGGGCCTGCGGCACTGGCTGGGCGCGGGCGAAGGCGATTTGCTGGCGGTGGTGCATGGCGGTGTGATCCGCGCGGCACTGGATGCCTTTTTGCAGATGCCGCCGGCACGGGTCATCCCGGTGACGCCCGGCACTGGAACCATCCTCAGTTTTGTGCCCGGCCAGTTCGCCGAGGCGCAGCTGGAGGGCTATAATATCGGTGCCGTCGTTCCCGATCTTTCCGTCGCGGATTAAAGGAATTCGCCATGACCGGCACCTTTGTGATCCTCGATCTGCTTGGGGGCGTGGCCTTGTTGCTCTGGGGGGTGCGCATGGTCCGCACCGGGATGGAGCGTGGCTGGGGAGAACGGCTGCGCGGTTGGCTGGAGCGGCGGCTGTCGAACCGCATTGCGGCCTTTGGCGGCGGGCTGGGCGTGACTGCGGTGCTTGGCAGCGCGACCGCGACAACGCTGATCGTGGCCAGTCTGGCGGCAGGCGGCGTGCTGGCCCCGGCGACGGGGCTGGCGGTGCTGCTGGGGGCCGATGTCGGATCGGCTGCCACGGCTGCGGTTCTCGCCTCTGGTTCCTCCGTCGCTGCGATGTTGGCGCCGGTGCTGATCTTTGCGGGCTATCTGACCTTTGGTCGTTCGGCCGAGTTCCGGCCACGCAACCTGGGGCGTATGCTGATCGGCCTTGGTCTCATGCTGTTCGCGCTGAAGCTGGTGGTCGGTGCCACCGCGCCTTTGCGCGAGGCGACGCTGTTTCACGAGGTGCTGAACGCTTTGGCGGCAGAGCCAATGCTGGCTTTTCTGGCCGGGGCCATCCTGACATGGATCTGCCATTCGTCTCTGGCCGTGGTGTTGCTGCTGACCACCTTTGTGATGAATGGCAGCCTTGCGCCGGAGCAGGCGCTGCCTTTCGTGCTGGGGCTGAATTTCGGAGGCGGCCTGCCCGCGCTTTCGGCAACGATGGGGCAACCCGCTGCCGCGCGACAATTGCCGGTTGCAAACCTGCTGTGCCGGGGCGGGTTGGCCTTGTTGGCGCTGCTGGCCATGACACCGCTGCTGCGCGGGCTGGACCTGCTGCATCTGACCCCGGCCACGGCGGTGGCGCAGATGCATCTGGGGTTCAATCTTGCCGCGGCTGCGATCTTTCTTCCGCTGTCGCATCATGTGTTGCGGATCGTGGCATGGCTGGTGGCGGATACCGCCCCGCAGGACCAAGAACCGATTACCCCGCGTTATCTGGTGCCTTCGGCAACCCGGACCCCGCATATGGCCCTGACCAATGCGGGGCTGGAGACAGCCCGCATGGCCGAGATGGTATCGCGCATGACCGATCGGGCATTGGATGTGCTGGACAGCGGCAAGCTGGAAACCCTGCGCGAGCTGACAGTGCTGGACGATCAGCTTGCCGCACATCTGAAGGCGCTGAACCGCTATCTTGGGGGATTGAGCGCCGAAGGCCAGACCGGCGAAGAGGCGCGTCGTGCCCGGATGATCCTGCATTATGCCGGCAGTCTCGAACATGCGGGCAATATCATCCGACGCAACCTGGGAGATCGGGCGCGGGCCAAGGTTCGGCGCAGTTGCCGCCTTGATCCCACTCAACAAGCCCGTCTGACCGAACTGCGCGCCCTCGTGCTGGATACGCTGCGGGTGATGCCTGCCGCGCTGTGCTCGGATGATCTGGAGGTGGCCAAGGCGCTGGCCAGCCGCAAGGATGCGTTCCGCGCGCTGGAAGATCACATCGTCGCGACGGATCTGTCGCAGGGATCAGCAAACAGCGCCGCTGCAAAGCTGTTCCTCGATATCCTGCGCGACCTGCATCGGGTCAATTCCGTGCTGGCCGCCGCCGCCTATCCGCGGCTGGCTGCGGCGGGCCTGATGCATGGCAGCCGGTTGCGCCATGAGGACGGCATCCGACAAGAATAGCGCATTCATAGCCCGGCCATCAGCCCGACCGCATTCAGGGGTGATGGCCGGTTGCGAAATGAACGCGAGGGACCGGGCCTGCCGGATCGCGGTGCTTGCGCAAGGCAGCCCTGGCACCGCAGGCACAGGCCGCCGCATGAGCGAAATAGCCATCCAACCCGCAAAAGACCACATTCTGAAGCAGAAGGTCTTCCACTAGGCAGTATCACATAAGTGTCTGATATTGTGTTACAAAACCCCCTATCAGCCTAAGATCCCTGATCGGAATCGGCGATCGACCTTTTCGTATCGAGTGACGTGCTATGGCATTCCTGTATTTTGCAGGCGACAAGGTCGCCTTCTTCAACTCCGTCAGCGACACCAGCGTGGGAGGGTCGCGGGCGCACAGTCCTCGTCGGTAACAACCCATTCCTTGCGACAGACTGGGTCAGGATCGAAATCCGCGACAGCAACATTTCGGCCAATGGCGAGATCAACTTTGATGAAGTCATCTTCCTGAGCGTTGTCGTGACCCGAAATGGCGTGACCTATGCCTTTCGGGTGAGCTGCGCGCCGTTGCGGGAGAAAAGACGGGCCTGGTTGCAGCCAACACCTGATCGGCGCGCCGGGCATTGACGTGGCCGAAGATCTGAAGGCGGTGGAATACTGTCACTTCCTGTTCGACCGCTAGAAGTCATCTGGTCGAACGGGGCACAGACAGAGTCACTTTTTACCGGCAAGGAGGCGTTGAAATCTCTTGGCGCTCAAGCCCGTCAGGAAATATTCGCGATCGTCCCCGAGCTTGCGCCGCGCGCGATCGCGGTGCCCCCTCAGACAGCCCGCCGTTTCCTGACGGGTCGCGAAGGCCGCGAATTGACCCGCCGGATCATCCGAAAGGCCGTTCCACTGGTTGAAGGGGCTGCACCTTCTCAGGCCAGCTTCTGCAGTTCGCGGAAATCATCTGCGCAAGATGCGGCGCATGGTGCATGATGTGCCCCGCGCAGGCCGCTGGGGGCGGTTTATATGCGCGGGGCAGACGCGGCGGGCCTATCATCGGCCAGGATTTTGACGCATGTTTGGCCCATCCTGTTCGCCACGAAATGGCAACAACTTGCGGCATCCTGCGCAAGTCAACTTGGCCGTTGACCGCACGTTTCTTGGCTGCGTCGGTCGCCGCCTGAGAGGTTGCGATGGCTGCGCGGCGCACAGGATGAAAAATCGCCCGAGTCACCCAGAACAAGGTCGGTCGACGTGCTGCCAGCGGCTGATCGGCGGCTGCGCTGCCGGCGCGGTCCTTCCAGCCCGTCGATGTCTGCATCGTGCCTTCATTCAGCCACGCCGGAGGTTCAGGCAACCTGCTGCGTCATGGGTCGGAAAAATGCCGGGCGGCACCTTCCACGGTGCCGCCCTGCGTTTTACCCAAGGATCAGATCCGCCCCCCGCTCTCCGATCAGGACGCAGGTCGCCATCGTGGCACAGGTGACAATGCGCGGCATGATCGACCCATCGACGATGCGCAGCCCCTCGATCCCCTTCACCTTCAGATCGGCCCCCACCACGGCGGCATCGTCCTTGCCCATCCGGGCGGTGCCGACCTGATGGAAGAAGGTCGTGGCACCATTCTTCACGAACTCGGCCTTGGCGGCGGGATCCAGATCACGGCCAGGAACCACTTCGCGCGTGCGATAGGGGGCAAAGGCCGCGTCATTGCCAAGCTGACGGCAAAGGTCGATGGCGGCCATCTGGGATTTCACATCCTGCGGGTCGGACAGGAAATTCGCTGTGACCACCGGCTTGGCCATTGGGTCCTTTGATGCCAGCCGCACCGTACCGCGGCTTTTGGGATCGACCAGCCCGGCACACAGCGCCCAGGCCTGACCGGGTGGTGCATATTCCTTGCCGATGACGTCCGAGGCATAGGGCAATTCGATCTGCACGATGTTCATATCGGGCCGGTCCAGACCCGGATCGGATTTCCAGAACCCCGAGGCATTGGCGGCAGAATTGGCAATCGCTACCGGCTCGGGGCTTTCCCAGATACAGCCACCATGCAGGATATGGTCATGGAAATTGGCCCCCACCTCGGGCGCGTGCTGGGTCGCGGCGATCCCGTGTTCGGCCAGATGATCGCGGTCACCGATCCCGGACAGCATCAGGATTTGCGGCGTGCGGATGGCCCCTGCCGACAGCACGACTTCGCGCGCGGCACGCAGGGTGATCTCGTCCCCGTTGCGCCGCGCCTTGACGCCAACCACCTTGCCACCCTCGATCACCAGCCCCGTCACCTGCGTCTTGACCAGCACGGTGATATTGGGGCGGTCGATCACCGGGTAAAGATAGGCCTGCGCCATATTCACCCGGCGTCTGTCGCGGATGATCTGGTTCATCAGGGCAAAACCGCCGATGCCTTCCTCACGTTCGCCATTCAGGTCGGTCATCGCAGGCAGGCCAAGGTTCCGGGCCGCGTCCAGCAAGGCGGGCGCGATGGCGGGCGGGTTCGCCGCCTCCTGCACCCAGACCTTGCCGCCCTTGCCGCGATACGGGCTGTCGGCCCCCTGCCAGTTCTCGATCCTTTCGCGGAAGATTTTCAGCGCGGCGTCATAGCCCCACCCCGCATCGCCCGCGATCTCGGCCCAGCCATCGAAATCGGCGCGCGGCGGGCGCACCCAGATCGTCGCATTGATCGATGATCCGCCCCCCACCGCATGACCCATATGCGAGGCGATGGCGCGCCCGTTCACGCTGGCGGTCGGCACGGCGATATCGCCCCAGTCACGCTCGGTGCCAAGGTTCATGAACCATTGGCCGGGATCGAGAATGCTGGGCGCGGTGTCCCAATCCCCGGCCTCGATCAGCGCGACGGAAAGGCCCGCTTCGGCCAGCCGCCCCGCCAGCGTGCAGCCAGAGGTGCCCGCGCCGCAAATCACGATATCGAATTGATCGGGCAGGTTGTTCGCCCGCGCGTCCTGATTGGCGCGGGCCGCATCCAGCGTATCGGCCAGCGCGGCGGCCGCATGCATCGAGACACCAAGCGCCACCGACCATTGGATGAACTTGCGGCGGCTTAGGGTGCCACGCAGGAGGCCCGCATCCAGTTTGTCCAGCATCGCGGACCGGAAGCCTTCGGAAAGTTGTTTCATCTTGTCCCCCGATCAGAAGAAGCCAAACGCCTGCGTCCCGAAGGAATGCACGACGCTTTTGGTGTGGCGGTAATTGTTCAGCGCGACCTTGTGCATCTCGCGACCAAAGCCCGAGGATTTATAGCCCCCGAAAGAGGTATGGCCGGGCCAGAGGTAATAGCAGTTGCACCAGATCTTGCCCGCTTGCAGGCCTTTGGCGAAGCGCTGGATCTCGTGGTAATCGCGGCTCCAGACACCTGCTGTCAGGCCGAACTCGGTATCATTGGCGATGGCCAGTGCCTCGGCCTCATCCTTGAAGCGGATTGCAGTGGTCACCGGACCAAAGATCTCCTCGCGCGAGGTGCGCATGTCATTGGTGCCCTCAAGGATCGTCGGCTGGATGTAATAGCCGCCATCACAGCCCGGCACGGCGTAAGCCTGCCCGCCATGGACGACCTTCGCCCCCTCGGCCCTGCCGATCTCCAGATAGCCCATCACCTTGTCGAATTGCGCCTTGGAGGTCATCGCCCCCATGCCGGTGGACATGTCCAGCGGGTGACCTAGACCAACCTGCGCGATCCGTGCGCGCACCTTCGCCATGAAGGCGTCATAGATGTCCTCATGCACCAGCGCCCGGGTCGGCGAGGCGCAGACTTCACCCTGATCGTAAAGATAGATCAGGAATCCCTCGATGGCCTTGTTCAGAAGGTCATCATCCTTGTCCATGATCGAGGGCATGAAGATATTGGGCGACTTGCCGCCCAGTTCCAGCGTGACCGGCGTCAGGTTCTCGGCGGCGTTGCGCATGATGGTCTTGCCGGTCGAAGCCTCGCCGGTGAAGGCGATCTTCTTCACGCCGGGATGCATGACCAGGGCATGTCCGGCCTCGGCCCCGAAGCCCTGCACGATGTTCAGCACACCCGGCGGCAGCAGGTCGGCCACCAGTTCTGCCACACGGGTGATCGACCACGGCGTATCCTCGGCAGGCTTCAGGATCACAGCATTGCCCGCCGCCAGCGCGGGGCCCAGTTTCATTGCGGCCATCAGCAGCGGAGCATTCCACGGGATGATGCAGCCCACAACGCCGTAAGGTTCATGCACCTCAAGATTGATCGTCGTCGCGTCGATATCCGAGGATTCCCCGCTATCGGCGCGCAGCGCGGCGGCAAAATAGCGGATCTGATCCACCGTGTTCGGCAGATCGACATAGATGCATTCGCGGATCGGCTTGCCATTGCCCCAGCATTCGACCAGCGCCAGCTCTGCGGCATTGGCCTCGATCCGGTCGGCCATTTTGAGAAGCGTGTTCGACCGCAGCTGCGGTGACATGGCGCCCCATGCCGGGGCCGCCTTCCATGCAGCCGCCACCGCCAGATCCACGTCGGCAGCGGTGGAGCGCGGAAACTCCGCGATCAGGCTGCCATCGATGGGCGAGCGATCTTCAAAATATCTGCCTTCCGCCGGGGCGATCCATTCGCCGCCAATGAAGTTCTCGTATTGCGCTTTGCGCGCGGGCATTTCATGGGCCATTTGCATCTCCCTGTCGCTGTCCCGCAGGCAGGCCATGCCGCAGGATTTGGGATCAGCATGAGAGATGCTTGAAGACTGAAATATCCGCAGATACCGGCAAAACGCGCGCGACTATCCGTTTTTACCGGCGGCCCTGCCGCCCCGGCGCAGATCGGTCCGCATCTGGCGCGGCACCGCCCCGTAGGCATCCCGATAGTATTGGGAAAAGCGTCCCTGATGGTCAAAGCCATAGCGCAATGCCAGTTGGGTAAGATTCTGTCCGGGATTCTCCTCCAGGTCCCGATGCGCTGCCTGCAGCCGCATCCGGCGCAACAGCACCATCGGCGCGCAGCCAAAGGCAGATTGCGTCAGCGCGTTCAGCTGCGACCGCCCCAACCCTGCGGCCCGGGCCAGATCCGACAGCTGGACAGGACGCGCCATATGCGCCCCGATAAAGCCGATCAACCTGTCGCGCGCATCGGCACCAGCGATCCCGACCGCCTCGGCAGCCCCGGGAAGCAGGTGCTGCGCAACAAAACGGGCGAGCCCCGTCTGCACATGTGCCGCCCAATCCGCATCACCGGGACCCTGCCGTGACAAGGCCATCAGCGTGTTCAACTGGCTGACCAGCAGGGGTGACAGGGCGCGCGGCAGCAGAGCGGCCGATCGTTGCATCTTGCGGCCCTCCATCCCCGCCGCCGCGTAGGGCACGCGCAGGATCAACTGCTCGCAGCCCTCTTGCCAGCGCAGGCGGATCGCGCGGCGCGGCGCGCTGAGGAAGACCGAACCTTCGGGCACATCCGTAATCATACCATCGGTTTCCACTTCGATCCCTGCCTTCAGGCACAGATGGACCAGAAAGAAATCCTTGTAGACGTCCGGCGTGATCGTGACCTCATCGCCGTAGCGCATGGAGTAAAGCGCCAGACTGTCGGTCTTGCAGCGAAAGGCGCGGGCATCGACCTCCCCTCCCTGCCAGCGCAACCCGTAATCGCACAGCTCTCCCGCGATCGCATCATAGGTCTCGCGCCGCTCTCGCGACCGCAACATGCAATCCTCATAGAGCGGCGACAGGACCAGCCCCGGGAATGTCATGTCCTTGCTTTGTTGCGGCAGCATCGGAACGTGCTCCTTCTACGGGCGGCGATGCTCAGGACCCTCAAGGGCGTCGCACCCCAGACAGCCGATGATAGACAGTCTGCGAAACCGGGCAAGCGATCTCATCGCGCAAAGGCGGGCGTCAGGCGGGCGGGAGCCATTGAATGGCTGGTGGGCCCGCATAGGTCACGCGACGGCCAGGCCAAAGCGGAGGTTCGCCAAATTGAATGGCGGACGACAGTCTTGTGAAACCTGCCCGTCGCTTGTCGCACCACGCAGGTATCAACTACGGCCCGGCATTCCATTTCGGTGCTGCCAGCCGCCGTCGCTTGCCATCACAGCGCCGCGGCTTGCCCGGTGTTGCGGGGGGCCTCTCCGAAGTGTTTGCGATAGGCGTTCGAAAAATACTGGCTGGAGTTGAAGCCGCAGGCAAAGGCGATGTCGGTGATGCTTGCAGGCTGCGCGCCTGATAGCAGGCCGCGCGCATGTTCAAGCCGCAGATGCTGAAGAAACTGGCGCGGGGTGCGATTGGTCAACTGCCGACACAGATCGGCAAAACGGGTGCGCGACAGGCCACATTCCTCGGCCATGGCATCCAATGTCCAGTCCTCGGCCAGCGCATCAGGCAGGCGGCGCAGGAAAATCGCCACCGTATGTTGCGAGGTGGAGAGTTGCGGATCCGGTTCCGGGGCCTGCGCAGCCATTCGCTCGATCAACGACAGCATGACGGCGTTGATCGCCAGCTTCAGCCGGCTTTCGCCCTCTTCCGGGCTGCGGCTGGTCAGGATTGGGGGCAAGGCGTCAAAGCCTCTGGCCAGATCGGAATTGCCATCCCAGACTGGCCGCATGTTCTGGGTCAGCAACTGGCCAAGCGCCTGCGCCTCGGTCTGGGAGAACACCATCCAGTCGGGCCAGTGCCAGTGCTCCGACGGGCGGCGCAGCCCGGCGTCCAGCAGAATCCAGATCAGCCGGCTTGCCCCGACATGCGGCGCCCCGATGGCGTGTTGCTGCCAGGGGCGGATCACGATGAACTGGCCCTGCCGCAATTCATGCTGGGTGTCATCCACCACCAGGTCCAGCTGACCCCGCGCCAGCCAAGCGATCTTGAACCCTTCATTGCAATGTCGCGCCAGGCCCCAGTTCTGGCTGTGCCGCGCATCCCAGAAACCGACAGTGCAGATGCCAGGCAGCCGGTCCCCCAGACCTGTGCCCGGATAGCTGCCCCGCGTCCAGGCATGGAGGTCGCATTCGCCGCGCCGTGCCGCCGCCTGCAATTCGCGGCAATTGTCGGCATACATCATGGAATCGGGCTGACGGAACACCGAGGGTCGGCGCTTTTCGCAGGAAGGCCCGCCCGGGAATTGGGTGATCTCGTTCATCGTTTCCGCCTCCCCGCAGAAATATGACTTAAGATTTTTACCAGTGATAATCCGTGCAAGCCAGCCGCTGTCAAGTCTGTCAGCCTGATCCCGGGAAGAGGAGATGACGATGAAGCTTGCCTTCAACCTGTTGGTGATCGGGGCCGAGATTACGCCAGCCCATGCGCCGCAGCTGGCGCGTCTGAAGGCGCTTGGCTATGACGCGCTTGAAATCCCGGTCTTCTCCGGCACGCTGGCGCAGTATCGCGAGATCGGGCGCATCCTGTCGGATCTGGGCATCACACCGGGGGCCGCTGCGGTTGCGACAGCTGCGGCAAACCCCGTCAGCCCCGATCCAGAGGTGCGGGCGCGGGCGCGCGACCACCATCGCTGGATCGTCGATTGCACCCATGCCATGGGCGGCGAGATCATCGCCGGGCCGCTGCATTCGCCGGTTGGGGTTTTCACCGGATCCGGCCCCACCGACGCAGAACGCGCCCATTGCATTACGGCGATGCGGGCGCTGGCTGAATATGCTGGCGAGGCCGGGATCAAGGTCTCGGCCGAGGCGGTGAACCGTTTCGAATGCTATATGATGTCCACCATGGAGGAGGCCTCGCGCATTTGGCGTGCCGTCGATCACCCGAATTACGGCTATATGTTCGATACCTTCCACGCCAATATCGAGGAAAAGGACGCCCCGGCGACCTATGAGCGATATCACCGCGAAATCAACCATTTCCATGTTTCGGAAAATGATCGTGGTGTGCCGGGCACCGGGCATGTGCCTTTCCGGGCCCATTTCGAGGCGCTGCGCCGCTGCGGCTATGACGGCTGGCTGACGGTCGAGGCCTTTGGTCGCGCCTTGCCGGAACTGGCCGGGGCCACCCGGGTCTGGCGCGATCTCTTTGACGATCTGGATGCGCTGTTTGCCGAGAGCGCGGCCTTCATCCGCCACGAATGGGCGCGGGCTGGCGAAGGCGGGGCCACATGACCCCCGCTTTGGATATGCGCGGTATCTGCAAGGCATTTCCGGGCGTCAAGGCGCTGGATGATGTCAGCTTTGATTGCCGTCCGGGCGAAGTCCATGCCATCTGCGGCGAGAACGGCGCGGGCAAATCCACCTTGATGAAGGTGCTGGGTGGCAGCTACCGCCCCGATGCCGGTGAAATCCGCATCGACGGCGCAGCGATGCGCTTTGCCCATCCGCGTGCGGCCGCGATGGCCGGAATTGCGATCATCCACCAGGAGCTGAGCCTCTTGCCGCATCGGTCGGTGACCGAGAATATCTTCATGGGGCATGAATTGGTGCGCCCTGGCTTTGCGGGCCTGCTGCTGGACCGGGGGGCGATGCGGGCCCGGGCCCGCGTGCTGCTGGACCGGGTGGGGGCGCAGATCGATCCTGATCGCAGCGTGGCGGGCCTGTCCATCGCGCAGCAGCAATTGGTCGAGATCGCCAAGGCCCTGTTGCTGGATGCGCGGATTCTGGTGCTGGACGAACCGACAGCCGCGCTGGATGACCGCGATGCGCGGCAGCTGCTGGACCTGATCCGCATCTTGCGCGGGCAAGGCGTGGCGCTGGTCTATATCTCGCACCGGATGCCCGAGGTCGCGGCGATCGCCGACCGGGTGACGGTGCTGAAGGATGGCCGGCTGATCTGGACCCGCCCCCAGGCCGAGGCCACGATTCCGGCCATCGTCTCGGCCATGGTCGGGCGCGACCTGAAGGATTTCTATCCCGCCGCCCCGACCGCCGCGCCGGGCGAGACGGTGCTGGAGCTGGACGCGGTGCAGGCCGAGGGTCTGCCCGAGATTAGCCTGACGTTGCGCCGGGGCGAAATTCTTGGCGTGGCGGGCCTTGAGGATTCCGGAAAGGGCCAGCTGGCGCGGCTGCTGGCGGGGGATCTGCGGCCTGCGGGCGGCACCGCCCGGCTGGCCGGTCGCCCAATGCCGCTGGGCAATCCGCGCCGGATGATCGCGGCGGGCCTGGGCTATCTTCCCGCCGACCGCAAGCGCGAGGGGCTGGTTCTGCGCCAGTCGGTGCGCGACAATGCCGCGCTTGCCCTGCGCGCGATGCGCCCCGCCTGGGCGCGTCCTGCGGCCGGGGTCTTTGCGCCCGCCATGCTGGATGCAGGGCTGAAACGCATGGATGTGCGCGCCGCACATTTCGGGCAGGAAATTGGTGCCCTGTCGGGTGGCAATCAGCAAAAGGCGATCATCGCTCGATGGCTGGCGCTGGATCCCGCGGTGCTCTTGTTCGTGGAGCCGACGCGCGGCATCGACATCGCCGCCAAGGCCGCCATCTATCAGACCATGCGCGAGGTGGCCGATCAGGGGCGCGGCATTGTCGTTGTCTCTTCGGATCTGCCCGAACTGATCGGGATCTCCGACCGCGTGCTGGTGATGCATCGCGGCACCATTGCGGGCGTATTGCCGCGCGACCCCCGTGAGGAAGAAATCATGCAACTGTCGCTGGGGGTATCGGTATGATGGCAGATCGCACCCTGCCAAGGCTTTCCGTGGCAATGGTCCTGTTGCTGATCTCGGTCACGATTTTTGCCGTGACCGCCATCGCCACCGGCGAGACCGCACAGTTTTCCCTGCAAGGGGTAACCGGGCTGTTGCAACGGATGGTGGCGCTTGGGCTTGTGGCCATCGGCCAGACCTTCGTGATCCTGGTCGCCTCGATCGATCTCTCGGTGGCGGCGGTGATTTCCGGCACGGCGGTGCTGGCCTCCTGGCTGATGGGGGGCGATCCGGCGATGATTGTGCCGGCGGTTGCGCTGTGCCTTGGCTTTGCCCTGGCGGTCGGACTGGTCAATGGCGCGCTGGTGGCCTTTGCCGGGATCAACCCGCTGATCGCGACACTGGGCACCGGGCTGATCCTGCAAGGGGTGCTGTCGGCCAGCTATGGCAGCCTAGGAGGTGCCGTCGCCCCCGTCTTTCAACAGCTTGCCTATGGCAGCCTGTTCGGCATTCCCTGGTCGGTGCTGGCACTGTTCGGGCTGGCGCTGACGATGGGTGGTCTTCTCAACCGTTCCGTGCTGGGCGCGCGGATCTTTGCGGTCGGCGGCAATCCCGACGGCGCGCGGCTGGCGGGGATCCGCACAGGGCGTGTTATCCTGACCGCCCATGTGATCTGCAGCCTGTTCGCCGGGCTGGCCGGGCTGTATCTGGCGGCGCGGGTGCAATCGGGCACGCCCTGGCTGGGCCGCGATGGCATCTATGATCTGGAATCCATCGCCGTCACCGTGATCGGCGGCACCCTTCTGGCCGGGGGCAAGGGGGGTGTCGCGGGCACTTTGGCGGGCGTGTTCCTGTTTGCCAGCCTGGATGCCAGTTTCAACATGCTGGGGATCGACGCCTTTCTGAAACAGGTGCTGCGCGGCTTTGTCATCATCGCGGCGGTGGCGGTCCATGCGGTGCGCGGCCGGGGGCATGTGGCATGAGCGACGCGATGTCGAAACCCCGTGCCGCCCGGATCGCCATCAATGCAGGGTTGCTGCTGTTCCTGTGCCTTTATGCTCTGATCGTGCTGATCCAGCCGAACTACCTTGAGCCCGGATTGTTCATGAACTTTCTGCGCCGGGCCGCACCGCTGGTGATCCTTGCTGCAGGACAGCTTTATGTGATCCTGACCGGCGGCTTCGATCTTTCGGTCGGGGCGGTGGTGACCTTTACCGTCACCGCAGCCGCGCTGCTGACCAATGGCGATCCCGATGCTACCTGGCCGGTGATCGCGCTGCTTTACCTGATGGGGGCGGGGATCGGACTGTTCAACGGATTGGTCGTGGCCTTTCTGAAAGTGCCGTCGATCATCGCCACGCTGGGCACAATGCTGTGGCTGAACGGTCTGGCGCTGGCCTGGTCGGGTGGCGCGGCGCGCGGCGATCTGCCCGAGAATTTCCGCAATCTCGGTCGGTTCCAATGGCGCGATGTGGCGCTGGTGGGCACGCTGCCAATGGCGGTTCTGGTGCTGGTCGCGGTGTTGGCGCTGCTTTGGTGGGGGGTGCATGGCATCGGCTATGGCCGTCGCGCCCTGGCCGTGGGTGACAACCCCCGCGCGGCCGAACTGGCAGGGATCCCCGTCGGGCGCACCCGGATCACCGCCTTTGTCATCTCGGCTCTGGCGGCGGTGACTGCGGGCATCCTTCTGGGCGGATTTTCGGGCGTCTCGGTCAATGCGGGCGTGGGGCTGGAGCTGCAATCCATCGCCGCCTGCGTGATCGGAGGGGCCATGCTGTTGGGCGGGCGCGGCACCATCTGGTGTGCGGTCTGGGGCGCGCTGTCCCTGTTCGCGCTGTTCACCCTGCTGAACCTTCTGGGGCTGCCACAGGCGCTACGCGACAGCATCCAGGGACTGATCCTGATTGTTGCGGTCGGCCTGACCGCCTGGCGCAGCCGCGCCCGCAACTGACCACCACCACAGGTTTCAACGAGGAGGAAAGAAACCATGTCGATGAAAGTAATGCTTGTCGCCACCGTCGCGCTGTCCGGTCTGGCCGGGGCCGCCATGGCGCAGGATTTCAACGATCCGGCGGAATTTGCCAAACAGCGCGAACAGCTTTCGATGACCCCGCAAGGCCCCGAGGGCGCGCCCTGGGCGCAGCATCTGGGTGACAGCATGGTCGATACCGCCAAATGGAAGAAAGACGGCCCGGCCACGATCTGCTTCTCGAATGCGGGGATCTTCAACCCCTGGCGCGTGGTGGGGATGCACAATTTCCAGGCCGAGGCCGAAGCGCAGGGCGACAAGATCAAGGAACTGATCGTCGTCGATGCCGAGGGCAAGGATGAAAAGCAGATCGCCGATATCGAGGCGCTGGTCGCGGGCGGCAAATGCGACGTGCTGATCGTGTCGCCCAATACCACCGCGGCCCTGACCCCGGCGGTCGAGGCGGCGGCGGCAAAGCTGCCGGTCGTGGTGTTCGACCGCGGCGTTAATACCACCGCGCCGGTGACCTATATCCATCCTGTCGGCGGATATGGGTTCGGGATTTCCTCGGGCGAGTTCATCGCGTCCAAGCTGGAAAAAGGCGCGAATGTGCTGGCGCTGCGCATCGTGCCCGGCGTTGATGTGCTGGAAACCCGCTATTCGGCAGCCAAGACCATTTTTGACGAGGCCGGGATCAACGTGGTCGGGTCGGAGTTCACCGGATCGGACCGCGCCAAGACCAAAGCCGTGGTCGAGGATTACCTGAACCGTGGCGTGCAGATCGACGCGATCTGGATGGATGCAGGCGACACCGCGACAGCGGCGCTGGAGGCTTTCGAGGATGCAGGCCTGCCCTATCCGGTGATCTCTGGTGAGGATCAGCAGGATTTCCTGCGCAAATGGCGCGATGAGAACCTGACCGCGATCGCGCCCTCCTATCCCACCTATCAATGGCGCACCCCGATCCTTGCCGCGCTGGATATTCTGGCCGGAAAACCCGTGCCTGGCCCGGAATGGGTGCTGCCGCAGCCTGCCATCACGGCGGAGACCCGTGACGGCTATATCGACGAGAAGCTGCCGCCGCTGCATTACAGCCTGTGCGGATGTCAGAACCTGCCGGGCTATCCGGCACGCTGGGGCGGCAGCGAATAAGAGAGCTGGTCTAAAGATGACGATGCCGGCCAAAGCGGGCTGGCATCGTCGTTTCCACGTCACGAAACATGCCGCGCGCTATCGACAGATATGATCCATAGCAGGCGATCCAATCCGATCGCGTCCAGCATCGCGCAGCGGACGCGCGAAGCCATCGCTGCGATCCCCCCTTGAGTGCGCACATTGGATGCGAACGGGCCGCGCCCGTTCCGCAATAGCCAGGCTCGGGATGTCGGGCCTATCGCACCATCAGCCGGGGGATCGTGGATCGGGCCATCGCAATGCCGCCAGTGCCGGGCCTGCTCCATGATCTTGCGCGCGGCATCGACCTGCCAGCCCGGATCGGCCCGCCGCTGAATCTCGATCCGAAGCGCGCGGCACTTGTCCCTCGGTCCGGCCGCGTCGCCGGATCGCCACGCTTGGCGAGGCGCTTACAGACGGTGGCACGGAGGCGGCAGCATCGCGCAGATCGGTTCGATCCCCTGCACATCGCCCGCAGTTCGATCCAGATCATCTGGCCTGGCCATGCCAAGGACATGGGCAAGACCCGAACTCGAAAAAATTCGCGACCCATGTCACAAAGGCATGGGCTGCCTCGTCATGTTGGTGTCAGATCACCAAAGGAGACCCATGATGACACCTCGGATGACCGATCATTTCAAACGCATCGGCAGCGCCTTCAATGGCCTTGTCACCTTCGAGACGGAATTGCGCAAAGGCCCACTGGACCATGTGCTGCTGCATCTGATCAAGCTGCGGGCCAGCCAGATCAACGGCTGCGCCTTCTGCATCCAGATGCATGTCTCCGATGCGCTGAAAGACGGCGAAACCCATCTGCGCCTGCATATGGTGGCGGGCTGGCGCGACAGCACGCTGTTCACGCCGCGTGAGCGGGCGGCACTGGCCTGGACCGAGGTCCTGACCACCGTTGCCGCAGCCCATCCGACCGATGCGGATTGGGAGGCGGTCTCGGCTGTCTTCAACGCGGATGAGCTGGCCTTCCTGACATTTGCCATTGGCGGCATCAACCTGTGGAACCGGACCCAGATTGCCTTTGCTGTCGCGCATGGGCTGGATCTGCCGGCCGAACGCCCCCATGCGGCCTGACCCGGTCGAGATGTTTCAGGCGCAGCGGCCCCGGCTGCTGCGTCTGGCTTACCGGATGCTTGGCAGCCATGCCGAGGCTGAGGATATGGTGCAGGAGGCCTGGCTGCGCTGGCAGAACGGCGATCACGGCCAGATCGCGGAACCTGCGGCCTGGCTGACCCGGGTGGTCTCGCGGCTGTGTCTGGACCAGATGAAATCGGCCCGCGCCCGGCGCGAGACCTATCCGGGCACCTGGTTACCGGAACCGCTGATCGAGGAACCCGACGATGCGCTGCGCCCCGATAACCTGACGCTGTCCCTGATGGTCGCGCTGGAACGGCTATCGCCGCTGGAACGCGCGGCCTTTCTGTTGCACGACGTCTTTGGCCAGCCGCTGGAGGAGGTGGCCCGCACCATTGACCGCGCCCCCGCCGCCACGCGGCAACTGGCGGCGCGGGCGCGGGCGCATGTCCAGATTGACCGCCCGCGCTATGCCGTGCCACGCGACACCGGCGCGGCGCTGGCGCGTGCGTTCTTCGACGCCTGCAAAACGGGCGATGCGGTGGCACTTGGCACGATGCTGGCGGAAGGTGCCACGCTGCACGCCGATGGTGGCGGCAAGGTGAATGCGGTCCTGAACGTGATCCAGGGCGAGCCCGCGATCATCCGCATGTTCACGGCCCTGTCCCGCAAGTTCGGTGACGGGATGGAACTGCTGGACGTGACCGTGATCGACGGCTTGCCGGGGTTTGTCTGCCGCATCGCCGGGGCACTACAGACCACCGCGCTGGAAATCGAGGAGGGCCGGATCACCCGTGTCTTCATCACCCGCAATCCCGACAAGCTGACCGGCCTCGGCCTGCATTGAGGGGGGCGATCGGTCGATCGGCCGCATCTGTAACGCGGGGCATGATGCCCGCCGGGCGGCCCGACCAAAGGCACAGCCTGCCGCCACTTGTGACGCCTGCGCCCCCGACTGGCTTATGAAAGCAGGCCAGGCGTTGCGGCGGCTGCGCAGGCGCTGCCAGCCTTCAAAGCGAAGCGTTGCATCGGGGGGCCCCTGTGCAACATGGTCAGCGCCCCTTTTCGCAAACAGGCTTTAGGGCTTGTTAACACGCTGCGCCACGGCCCCCGTGTCGCCCGTGCCTTTACCCCAAGGAACAGACCCGGTCGCGCGCGCAGCTCATGCCAGATGGAACCGCAGGGCATCCGCCGTGTCGCCATCATCGGGCCCCCGCGATGAGATTGCGGAAGTCCACCCGGCCATCCCCGACCACGCCCGCCTCCCTGGCAGGACTGCAATCCGCTGCGGGCAGACGATCAAACGCGATCAAAGGCGCGGCGCGGGGGATCTTGTCTTGCGTCACGCCTGGAAGCACAGCCTTGTATCGGCCTGGGCCAGCGACAGAAATTCGAGCAGATCCGCGCGCGTGAGCGTGGCACAGCCTGCCGTCGAGCCATATCCGGCGCTGGCAATGTGCAGGAACACGGCGCTGCCCGCGCCGGGGATCACCGGATCGTCATTTTGCCCAAGCACCACCACGATGTCGTAAAGATCATCCTTGCGCCACATTTCCTCATGGCTGGCGGCGAAGGGGAGTTTGACTGGCCGGTTGTAATCTGGATGGTTGGGCGCATCGCACCAGCCGTCATCGGCCGCGATTTCGGCGGTCGGGAACACCGAAACGGGTGCCGCGTCCAGTTTGTCGGCGCGATACAGCACGCGGCGGATCGGCCAACAGCCAATCGGGCTTACGCCATCGCCCTCGATCTGCTTCACCGCAATGCCGCTGCGGCCGACGCCGGCTTGCCAGACCCTGTCGCCAAAACGCGCCTGCCAGCCTTGATCTTGCCGGGTTACAATCAGATCCATCAACGCCTCCGTCAGCCGTCCAGCGGAAAGTGGCAGGCAACCGCACGGCCACCGCGGTCCTGCAAGGCCGGATCCTCGATCCGGCAAATGTCGCGCGCAAAGGGGCATCGCGTGTGGAACCGACACCCCGAGGGCAGGTTCATCGGGCTGGGGATCTCGCCTTGCATCATCGGGCGTTCCTGACCGCGCAGGCGCGGATCGGGACGCGGCACAGCCGACATCAGCAGCATGGAATAGGGATGCAGGGGCTGCGCGAACAGATCCTCGGTCGTCGCGACCTCCACCAATCGCCCCAGAAACATCACGCCGACCCGAGTGGCGAACTGCCGCACCACGGCCAGATCATGGGTGATGAAGAAATAGGTCAGTTGCAACTGGTCCTGCAAGTCCATCAGAAGGTTCAAGACCTGTGCCTGAATGGACACATCCAGCGCCGAAACGCTTTCATCGCAAACCACGAAATCGGGCTTGTTCGCAAGGGCGCGGGCAATGCCGATCCGCTGACGCTGCCCACCCGAGAATTGATGCGGGTAGTTGCGAAGATATTGTTTGCGCAGGCCCACCATCTCCAGCAATTCGGCACAGCGGTCGCGGATGTCGGCAGCAGTCCCGAAACCATGGCTGCGCAGCGGTTCAGCCAGGATTTCCTCGACCCGCATCCGGGGGTTCAGCGAGGCATAGGGATCCTGAAACACGATTTGCAGCTTTTTGCGCAAGGCCCGCATCTCTGCTTCGCCCTGCGTCGTCAGTTCGGTGCCGCGATAGTTGATCGTTCCCGAACTGGGCTCCTGCAGGCGCAGCATGATGCGGCCCAGTGTGGTCTTGCCACAGCCGGATTCCCCCACCAGCGCAAAGGTTTCGCGGGCGCGGATATCCAGCGTCACGCCATCAACGGCGCGCACCACGCGGGCGGATTTGCCGAAGCCGCCGCCGCCAACCCGGTAATGCTTGGTCAGGTTCTGGGTGGACAGCACGATATCTTCGGCCGGGGGCATATCGGCGGGGATCGTGTCTTTCATCGCGTCGCCTCCGATTGCAAAGCCGTCTGCCCAGCGTGAAGCCAGCAGCGCGCGACATGGCCCGTCCCCACCGTCTCCAGATCGGGTGGGCGCTGACAGGTCGGCATCGCATCGCGGCAACGGGGCGCAAAGCGGCAGCCGGGCGGCAGCTTCGCCAGATTGGGCACCATTCCGGGGATCGAGGGCATTCGTCGCGCCACCCGCGCCTCGGTCGCGCGCGGGATCGAGGCCAGCAGCCCACGGGTATAGGGGTGCGAGGGGTTCTCGAACAGATCGAACACATTGGCCTGTTCGACCATCTGCCCCGCATACATCACATTCACCTCGTCGCACATTTCGGCGATGATCCCCAGATCATGGGTGATCAGGATGATGGAGGTGCCGACCCGGTCGCGCAGATCGCGCATCAGCCGCAGGATCTGTGCCTGGGTCGTCACGTCCAGCGCAGTTGTCGGCTCGTCTGCGATCAGCAGTTTCGGCTCGCAAATCAAGCCCATGGCGATCATTGCCCGCTGACGCAGACCGCCCGACAATTGGTGAGGATAGGCGTCCAGCCGGGTCTGGGGCTCAGGAATGCCGACCATCTCGAACATTTCCAGCACGCGCTTGCGGATCGCGCTTCGGCCAAGCCCCTTGTGGATCGCCAAAGGTTCGCCCACCTGTTCCCAGACGCGGCGAACCGGATTGAGGCTGGTCATCGGTTCCTGAAAGACCATCGCAATGTCGCGGCCCCGGATGCGGCGCATCCCGGCGGCGTCCAGCTTGGAGATCTCGGTCCCGTCCAAGAGGATGGAGCCGGCATTGACCCGTCCCTGCGGCTTTGGCACCAGGCCCATCAGCGACAGCGCCGTCATGCTTTTGCCCGAGCCGGATTCGCCCACCAGCCCGATGATCTTGCCACGCCCCACGTCAAACGACACGTCGTCCAGCACCCGGACATCGCCGCGACCGCCCGAAAATTCGGTGCGCAAATTGCGGACAGAGAGGATGGGATCATAATCCGCCATGACGTCAATCCTTCATTGAAGGGTCAAGCGCATCGCGCAGACCGTCGCCGATGAAATTGAAGGCCATCACCGTCAGCAGGATTGCAACGCCCGGGGCGATGGCAACAGCCGGGGCCTGGAACATGTATTCCTTGCCCTTGGCCACCAGGAGACCCCAGCTTGCCTCGGGCGGTTGCACGCCGACCCCCAGAAAGCTGAGACTGGATTCCCACATGATCGCCTCGGGGATCGACAGCGAGAACAGCACGATCAGGGTTGGGATCACATTGGGAAAGATATGGCCGAACATGATCCGGCTACGCGAGGTGCCATTGGCCCGTGCGGCCTCGATGAACTCTTTTTCACGCAGGGCCAGCGTCTGCGCCCGCACCACCCGCGCAACCGATGCCCAGCCGACCAGTGCCAGCGCGAAGAAGATATTCAGCAGGTTGGCCCCCAGCGTATACATCACCACCATCGCCAATAGCAGCGAGGGAAAGGCGATCATCATATCGGCCAGCCGCATCACCACGAAATCGGTCCTGCCGCCCAGATAGCCGCTGAGGATGCCCAGAACCGTGCCGATGGCCAGCGAGATCAGGCTGGGCACGATCCCCACCACCAGCGAGATCCGCGCGCCGTAAAGGATGCGCGTCAACACGTCACGGCCAAAATTGTCGGTCCCCAGCCAATAGGTGGTCGAGGCGGGCAGAAGTTGCTCATCCAGCGCCACGCGGTAGGGATCATGCGGGCTGATCCAGGGGGCAAAAGCCGCAGCAAGCACCAGCGTCACGACAAAGATCAGACCGATCATCGCCATGCGATTCCGGGAAAATGTGCGCAACGTGTCACGCAGAAAGCTGGCTTCCTCCAGCGCCTCGGGGGCGGCAATGTCGGACATATCGGTCATCACGCCTCTTTCTTCATCTGTGCGCGGATGCGCGGGTCCAGGACCGAATAGAGAATATCCGCCACAAGATTGCCCAGAATCACCAGCACCGTGGCAAACAGCACGGCCCCTTGCAGCAAGGGCATGTCACGGGATGAAATTGCATTCACGGTGATGCGCCCCACGCCCGGGATCGAAAAGATCGCCTCGGTGATCACCGCGCCGGACAACAGCCCCGCCACCTGGATCGCCATGATCGTCACCACCGGGATCAGGGCATTCTTCAACGCATGGCGGGTAATCACGCCGGCTTCGCCCAGACCCTTGGCGCGGGCGGTGCGGATATAATCCAGCCGCATCACTTCCAGCAGGCTTGAGCGGGTCAGGCGCGAGATCACGCCGGCGGAAGACCAGCCCAGCACCAGGGCCGGCAGCACCATATACCTCCAGCCGTAGAACCCCGAGACCGGCAGAAGTTTCAGCTTCATCGCGAAGACGTATTGCAGCAGCAACGCCGACCAGAAGATCGGCATCGACACGCCCAAAAGCGAAAAGCCCATGCAAAAGCGGTCAAGGAAAGTGTCGCGCCGCACCGCCGACAGGATGCCAATCGGAATGCCGATCAGCCAGGATACGAGCGCGGCACAGACCGCCAGCATCAATGTATTGGGAAATGCCTTCAGGATCAGATCGGTGACCGGCCGGTTCAGCTTGATCGAGGTTCCCAGATCACCATGCAGCGCGTCCCACAGGAAGCGCAGATAGCGCGTGATCAGCGGATCATCCAGGTGCATCTGCGCGCGCACGCGCTCGATCACTTCGGGGCTGCCATGCTCCTTCATCATCAGGGCGATGGGATCACCCGGAACGACGTTCAGCATGATGAAGAGGATCAGGGTAATCCCGATCAGAACCGGGATCGAGACGAGAATCCGTCTGAGTGCAAACATCAACATCGGCGGAATGCTCTTTCGGCTGCGCCCGCAGGCTGCGGGTGGTCGTGGCAGAAGGCAGGCCTGGGGGCCCGCGGCAAAGCAGGAAACAGGTCCGGGAAGTCGCGCAACCCGCGCGGCTTCCCGGCTTGGCACTTGTTACTCGACTTCGACGTTGTAGTAGTTCATGTCGCTCCAGCCGTTCCACGGCACGACAAAGTTCTTGACCCGCGGCTGCACCACATAGCTGTGGTCAAGGCTGAACAGTGGCACCCAGGCCGCATCCTGATCGACGATGCGGGTGGTCAGATCTTGATACAGCTTGCAGCGTTCCGCCTGATCGGTCATGCCGCGCGCCCGTTCGATATCGGCAAAGACCTCGGGGTCATTGTTGTTATAGGCGCGGCTCTTGGAGCCGGATTCAGAGAAGAACGTATAGAAGAAGTTGTCGGGATCGTTGAAATCCGCCGACCAGACCTGGGTATAATTGTCCGTCTCGCCCACCTTCCTTGCGGCCATGAAGGCGGCCTCGTCGGTGGTGACAATCTGCGCCTTGAACCCTGCCTCGGCGATCTGGGCCTGAATGATCTGGTTCATGTCGGACCAGCGCGGCGACCAGTTGGCCGCCTGTTGCAGCTTGATCTCGACGCCATCAGGATAGCCTGCTTCGGCCAGCAGCTCCTTGGCCTTGGCGGGGTTGTATTCGATCGGCGCGGCTTCGGCATAACAGGTCAGACCGCGCGGCATCACGCCGTTTTCCAGCGCGCCCTTGCCGTAGAAGTTCTTGTCCAGAATGGTCTGGCGGTCGATCGCCATCTGGAAGGCCTTGCGGACGCGCGGATCGTCGAAGGGCTTCTTTGCCTGGTTGATGTTGTAGTAATAGATGCCGACGCGCGGGCCGGAGCGGATCAGATCCTTCCACTGATCGCTGCCATAGAAATACGGCGTCTGGGTCGGCGCATAATCCAGATCGAACACGTCGATCTCGTCGGATTCAAACAGCATCCGCAGGGTTTCCGCATCGGTCACGACGCGGATCAGCAGCCGGTCGACCTTGGCGCGACCGCGCCAGTAATCCTCGTTCGCCTCCAGCATCTGGCTGTCATTCAGCGTATAGTCGCGCAAGATGAACGGGCCGGTGCCATTGGTGGTCTCGGGCGTCAGACCGAACTGGTCGCCCGCAGCCTCGGTAAAGGCACGGTTGTAGATCGAGGCACCTGGCGCTGCCAGCAACGCAAGGAAAGCCGCATAGGGCTGTGCCAGCGTGATCTGCACGGTCTGATCGTCCAGAGCCTTCAGCCCGGACACGCTGTCAGCCTTGCCGTCGAGCCGGTCCTGCGCGCCAGCGATAAAGGTCAGGATGTCGGTGTTCAACGCCTTGGTCGCCGGATTCAGCATCCGGTCAAAGGTATAGACCACGTCATCGGCAGTCAGCACCGCGCCGTCATGGAATTTCACGCCCTGCCGCAGATGGAACGTATAGGTCAGCCCGTCCTCGGAGACTTCCCATTTCTCGGCCAGCCCCGGCACAAGAGCGGATTCACCGGGGGCAGTGGTCTCTGATTCCACAAGCCGGTCAAAGATGTTCAGCGGCAGGGTATAGGAATCCGTGGTCATCTGCCCGTCGGCAGTTTTCGGATCCTCGGAATACGAGACTCGCAGCATGTTCTCGGCCACCGCCGGGGACAGCATTGCCAGACTGGTCAGCGCGGATGCGATAAGAAGTTTCATTTTCTGGTTCACGTTACACCTCGGTGTCTGTTGGACGGTCAGCCGAAAAGACGGCATCTTGCGACTTGCTTTTGTAAAGGACGGGGCAGGTCGCATTGCCCCGTCGGTTGCAATAGAACGGTTACGCCTTCTGCCATTCCGTGGCGGCTTCCAGCCGCAGCGCGTCCTGCACATCCGCCCTGCGGCGGATCACCCGAAATTGCCCGGCATCAATCAGCACTTCGGGAACAAGATCGCGGGAGTTATAGGTTGAGGACATCGCCGCGCCATAGGCACCGGCCTGCAGAAAGGCGAGATGGTCGCCCGGCAACAGCGTGCCAAGTTGCGGATATTTCCCGAAATCATCCGAGCTTTCACAGATCGGCCCGACCAGACGATAGGGCCGTTCATGGGCACCGCGCCGCTCGTGCAGCGGAACGACAGGGTGCACCGCCTCATAAAGCGCGGGGCGCATCAGATCGTTCATCGCCGCATCGACAACGGCGAAATCGGCCGCCTCGCCGGGTTTGATATACAACACCTGGGTGACAAGCACCCCGGCCTGTGCGCAAAGCCAGCGCCCTGGCTCAACATTCAGGTCCAGATCCATGCCACCGACGGTTTCACCGATGATGCGGGCGTATTCCGCCAGATCGGGGCCGGGATGATGCGCATCGCCCACCCCAAGTCCGCCCCCCAGATCCAGCCGCGTCACCGACAGGCCCGCCGCGCGCAAATCGCGCACAAGGATGGCCATCGCCGCCCAGGCCTCGCGGAAGGGTGTCAGATCCAGGATCTGCGAACCGATGTGAAGCGCGAGACCCACCATGCGCAGTTCAGGCCTTGCAGAAGCTGCGGCGTAAAGCTCTGGCACCTCGGACGCCGCGATGCCGAACTTGCTGTCCTTGCGGCCGGTGGTGATTTTCGCATGGGTCCTGGCATCGACATCGGGATTGACCCGCAGCGCCACAGGTGCCCGAACCCCCAGATCCCGCGCCGCCTTGGCCACGACCTCCAGCTCCGCCGGGCTTTCGACGTTGATCTGATGCAGACCTGCCTCCAGCGCGGCGCGGATCTCGGCCTCGGTCTTGCCAACGCCGGAAAAGATGATCCGCTCCGGTGGGGTCCCGGCGGCCAATGCCCGCGTCATCTCGCCCCCCGAGACAATATCCATGCCGCAGCCCAGCCGGGCGAATTCAGCCAGAACATGGGTATTGCTGTTGGCCTTGACCGCCAGACAAACCTTCACCCCATAGGGCGCAACGGCCTGTGTCAAAGCCGCATAATTCGCCTGCAATGCGGCCGCCGAATAGGCATAGAACGGTGTGCCCATTGCGCCCGCGATCCGGGACAGCGGCACGCCATCGGCGCAAAGCGTCCCGTTCTGGCGTTGAAACCATTCGCCCGCAGGATCAGTGCAGGCTGCGGAGGGAACCGGGCTGGTTTTGGTCATGCGGATACTTCGACTGATGCGGATTTCAATCAAAGTTCCAGAAACCCATATGCGAAGGAAATGCTTTTCTAGCCTTTCTTATGCTATTTCGATATGCAAAGCGCAAAGGAGACACCATGAAACTGAACCAACGCCAGATCGATGTGTTCAACGCGGTCATGGTGAACAAAAGCATCACCGCGGCCGCGACCAGACTGGGCAGTTCGCAACCCACCCTGAGCCGCGAAATCCGCGAGATCGAAAGCCGTCTTGGCTTTGATCTTTTCCTGCGCTTTGGCAAACGCCTGACCCCTACCGAGCAGGCGTTGTTGCTGCATGAGGTGGTGCTGCGGTCTTTTGTCGGTCTGGATGAAATCGGCCGAGCGGCCTCGGCGATCCGGACATACAATGCCGCCAACTTTCGCATCGCGAGCATTCCTGCCTATGCGGAATCGATTGTTCCCCGTGTGATCCAACGGTTCGAGACTACGCGCGAGGCGGTGCTTTTCTCGATCCATTCCCATGAGGAAAGCTCGCTGCGGCATGAGATGACGACGCAGGTTTTTGACCTGTTTCTGGCCGAGACCCTGTTCCAGCGGGAAAGCGCCACGGGTCAGACGGTCTATGTCGGCGATATGGTCTGTGTGCTGCCTCAGGGGCATCCGCTGGCTGCGCGCGCGCGGCTGACGCCACAGGATTTCGCCGGGCAACCCTTCATCTATTTCGGCCAGAACGACCCCTATCGCCACAAGCTGGATGCGGTGTTCCATCAGGCGGATGTCATCCGCGATTATGCGGCCGAGACGACGACCGCCGCCAGTGTCTGCGCAATGGCCGCGGCAGGGGTGGGGATTTCGATCATCAACCCCCTTACTGCCGCCAGCCATCTCGGGATGCCCGTGGCCTTTCGGCGGCTGTCGGTCGCGGTGCCGTATCACCTGGCGCTCTGGCACCCCGCCCGCAGCACAAGGCAGGCGCAGGTGCAGCGGTTCATCACCACGCTGCACGAGGTCGCGGCCCAGATGGCGGCAGAGCTTGCGCGCCACCTGACGCCGATGCCCTGACCCCCAGAGGTCTGCGAGGGATGCGGGCCCGGCATCAGGTGGATCAGGGGCCCGCGACCGGATGACCGCGCTTAACGCGCGGCGGCGCGCAAGCCCACGGTCGAAAGCTTCGCCGCGAAGGCAAGCCCGCAGAACCCGCCGATCAGCTTTCCAAGCAGCAGCGGCAGGATGATGGTTGGCTGAAAGTTCGCCGAGAAGGCCAGGTGATCCCCGAACATGAAGGCACCGCAAACAGCAAAGGCAATCACCAGCACCTTGTCGCGCGGGGGCATGTCGCCGATCAGCCGGAACATCGCAAGGATGTTTGCCGATGCAGCCAGCAGGCCGGTCGCGCCCTTGGGCGAAAGGCCAAGGCGCGCGCCCAGAATGGCCATGGGCTTTTCCAGGAACCTTGTCATGAGGTAGACCATGGGGAATGCGCCGCTGAGCATGATCCCGATATATCCCGCGATCTCAAGAGCGCGGAACTGATCTGCAGCGTCAGCGATGATCGGGTCGAAGCCCCAGGCCCCGAAGATCTTGCTGAATGCGCCGGTGAAATACTCGACGATGGAAAAGACCAGCACAAGGGTGATCCCCGCATACATCAGTTTGCCAAAGCCCAGGAACAGCCGGATCATCAGATCGGGCAGGAACCACAGGCAGATGGCGAGGACACCGCAGAACACCGCCAGCGGGGCAAGATTGGCAAGGATCTGCGGAACGGTCAGCGTCAGCAGATGGGTTGCCTCGCCCGTGGTATTGATATCAGGCCGAACGCTGACATCCATGCCCATCATCAACAGGCAGGATGCAAGCACGCCGACAGGGATGCTCAGCAGCCCACACATGATGCCCAATGCCATGAAGTGATGATCCTTCTTGTCGAGCATGGCCAGGCCGACAGGAATGGAGAAGATAATGGTCGCACCCGCCATGAAGCCGGTCACGGAGGCCATGATCCAGCCTTCCGTCGATTGCGCCAGCGATGCAGCCAGTTGATAGCCGCCCATGTCCACCGCCACGAGCGAGGTTGCAGCCATTGCGGGGTCTGCGTGCATCGCGGCAAAGATCGGTCCAAGCGTTGCGCTGATGGCCGCCAAAAGGAAGGGGATGGCCGCCATGATGCCGGCGACCGGAATGAAGATGTGGCCGATGGAATGCAGGCCCGCAGTGAACTCTTTGCCCAATGCGCTTTCGCTGTCGATGATCGCGGCGATGGCTCCGATTACCGCACAGGCCATGATGATATAGATGACGAAGGTTCCAACAAACGCCATGAAGGTTCTCCCGGTTGGATGGATCGGGCCGGTCGGGATCTGCGCCCCGATTCCGGCCGGGCGCTCAGCGGAAAAGCTGGCTGAGGTGATCGTTGAGATAGAAGCCCTGCGGGTCGAGCTTGCGCCGCAGGGCACGGAAATCATGGGCGCGCGGGTAGATTGCCGCCACATCCTCGCCCGTCAGGAAGTGCATCTTGCCCCAATGCGGACGCGCGCCATAGCCGCGCAGGATCTTGTCGACGGCCCGCAGATAATCCCAATAGTCCTTGCCGGGTTCGCCCGAAACCGAGACGGTAACGCTATCCTGCTTGTAGAACGGGCTCATCCAGGCCTCGTCCCCGGCGGTGAAGCGATATTCGATGGGGTAGATCGCATCCGGGAACTGTTCGAGCATGATCTTGCGGACGGCGCGGACGGCGTCCTTTCCATGCTGCCGCGGCACCGCATATTCCAGTTCGTGAAAGTTGGCAATGTATTCAATGGGATAAACGTCAGAGCTATAGGCGACCTTCTCGAATTCGGCTTCGAAAGGCTCTTCGTCAGTGATGTCCATCACCTTCATCTCGCAGACATCCGTCGTGCGGCCGGTCTTTGAAGTGGCCGAGGTGTCCGGCAGGCAATAGCAGTGGCGGCTTTCTTCATAGGGGCACCAGAAGAAGCTGAAATGCCTGTGCTTTTCCGCAAGCTCGTCATGCATCTCCATCGCGGATTCGAAATCTTCGCGCCAGATGCGTTCCTTGAGGCGATAGCTATCGGTGGCCTGCAATGTCATCTCGGAGATGGCACCAAGTGTCCCCAGCGAAACACGCCCGGCCAGCAGCAGATCGGGGGTTGTTTCATCGACGGTGAGGATCGAGCCATCGGGCTGAACCAGTTTCATCCCGACGATGCAATCTGCCAGGACCGGCAGCGTGGCCCCCGTGCCATGGGTGCCGGTCGTGAAGGCACCCGCAATGGCCTGACTGTCGATATCGCCCTGATTGATCAGCGAAAGCCCCTCGGCTTTCAGCACCTTGACCAGTTCGTTGATCGTGGTTCCGGCGGAGGCTGTCACCCGCCGCCTGGCGTGATCAATGCTTTTGACCCCCTTCATCTTTGAAAGGGTCAGGTGCAGCCCGTTGGTCAGCGCGACCGGGGTGAAGCTGTGGCCCGAGCCTACAACCCGGACATTCATGCCTTTCGCGGTGGCATCCGCGATCATGGCGCATAGCTCGTCCTCGCTTTGTGGTGCGCCCCGCGCGGCCCTTATGCAAGACTGGTTGCCAACCCAATTGCGCCAATGGGCATGTTCAATACCGAAGTCATTGACATGCATGTTGTGCGACGATGTCGTCATGTCTGATTTCCCTGTTGTCGTCTTCTTTTTTTCAGATTGCGGTATAGGCGTTGTCAGCAAAGAGATGGGCACCGTTCACGAAACTTGCCTCGTCACTTGCAAGGAACAGGGCCGCGGACGCCACTTCCTCCGGCCTGCAAAGACGGCCCTGAGCGGCGGCAATCATGCTTTCCGAAACATCGACGCCGTGTTTGCGAAGCAGGTCGATTTCGCGCAGGCCATGCGCCGTGGCGATGAAGCCGGGACAGATGGCGTTGGAACGGATGTTGCGGTCCCGAAACTCGACGGCGATGGCGCGGGCGAACATGTGACATGCCCCCTTGCTGGTGCAGTAGAGCACCTCCATCGGGGTCCCGACGACGCCGGAGATTGACGAGGTGCTGACGATGGACCCGCCACCCGCCGCGATCATGCCGGGCAGAACCGCTTTGGTGACGAGGAACATGCTTTTCACGTTGACCGCCATGATGCGATCCCATTCCTCCTCGCTGGTCTCGAGGAAGGGCAAGGCTGCCAGAATCCCGGCATGGTTCATCAAGACGGTAATCGGTCCGAAGGCATCCTGAACATGCGCAACCGCCCGCCCCACCTGGGCCGCGTCTGACACATCCGCAGGCGCAAAGACCACCTGATGGCCCTCGGCGCGCAGCCGCTCGGCAACCGTCGCCCCCTCGCTTCGAGGAAGGTCGACGATACCGACCCGCGCCCCTTCGCGGGCAAAAAGCTCGGAGGCGGCCAAGCCACATCCACCGGCGCCGCCTGTAATCAGCGCGGTCCGTCCTTCCAGACGTCTGGTCAATTTTTCCTCCTCGGCGGGGTATCCGCCTCGATCCGTTGGTTGTCGGCTGGGGCTTCGTCATGCGAAGCTCTCGTTACGAACGACATTAGCCAGCAGAAATGTCACCGAACCATATCACGAAAGTCATACAGGGGCAGGATGACCGGATGACGCCCAAGGAAGCAGAAGCTGTTGCCGCCCTGATCACCAGTTGTGACACCGCCGGGTATGGCGCGCGCCTGGATGACCTGAGCCGGCTTCTGGCCAGCTTTGACATGAGTTGCGCCTTTGCCTACCGCTATGATCACACCCCGGAGGTCATACATGACGGCTACAGCGCCGCGGTCAGCAGGGATGCCCTGAGCCGATATCTGAAAGGGGGCTATTTGCTGGACCCCTTCTATGTCGCTTGCATATCTGGCGTGAAGGAAGGCTTGTGGCGCATGAGGGAAATCGCGCCGGACGGGTTTTTCGCGTCGGATTTTGCATCCTCGCGCGAGGTTCATCCCTGCATATCGGAAGAAGAAGGAACATTGGTCGAAGAGATCGGGTTCATCGCACCATTGGGTGATGGTGCCTCGGCCGTCTATTCGTTGATGCGCCGGAAAGGAGGGAGCCCGTTTTCAGCGGCCGAGTTCCGGGGCCTGCAGATTGCCAGCCCCATCATCGCGGCCTCGATGCGGCGTCACCTTGGTGCAAACCGTGCGTCCCAGAACGTTCTTCCATCGCACAGCGATAGCGAAACGGCGTTTCGTTCTGCCTTCGGAGATCGCTTGACGCCAACGCAGCACACCGTGGTGCGGCTGATCCTGCGGGGACATAGCAATGTGTCGATTGCAAGCCATATGCAGATCACCGAAGGGACCGCCAAATTGCACCGCTACAACATCTACAAGCGCCTCAACATCAGCAGCCAGTCAGAGCTTTTCCAGTTGTTCATCGAATATCTGGGGTGAGAGAGGCGAGGATATTTTGGGGCCTGAAGCCGGCACCGCAGCCCCGTGCAGATCGCGGCAGGTTGGCAATGGGGCCGTGCGGCGGTCGTCCTCCCCCTTTTATCGGGGCGCAGAAGAAGGCGAAAGGCAGCCATCATCAGTTTCTGTGCGGGTGTTCAGCCGGTCCGCACGCAATATCTAAGAGTGAACGTGGAAAAAGCGCGGGCCATGGCCGGGGCGCCCCCAGCATCGCAGCATCGTGCTTCGCCAAAGCAGCGGATCCCGACACGCCGCTTCTCATCGCACGCCCTGCCATTTCATCAGGATCCCGCTATGCTGGTTTCATGACAGGAGCTTTCGATGCCAGACTGGACCGTCCATTTCAAAGAATTGGCACAGCTTCCTACCCCGATGCGGGACGGGCTTCTGCAGGGCAGCCGCGCGCTGGAATTTTCTGCCGGAACCCGGATCTTCGGGCCGGGGCAGCCCGCTGACCATCTGCTTTTGCTGCGTTCGGGGCGGATCCGGGTCACGCAGATCTCTGACACAGGGCGCGAGGTGGTGCTGTATCGCGTCGGAGCTGGAGAAAGCTGCGTGCTGACCTCGGCCTGCATGGTGGCCTATGACGACCTGGCGACCGAAGGCGTGGCGGAAACCGCAATTCAGGCCATTGGCATTCCGCGCACCACCTTTGACAAGATGATGGCGCTGTCGTCCGAGTTCCGCGGCTTCGTCATGCGGGCCTGGTCGCGGCGGGTGACGGATCTGCTAGCACTGATAGATGACATCGCCTTTCAGCGCATCGATCTGCGGCTGGCCTCACGCCTGCTGGCACTGGCCGAAGGAGACGCCGTTCACGCCACGCACCAGCAACTCGCGACCGAACTGGGCTCTGCGCGTGAGGTGATCAGCCGCGCTTTATCCGAATTCCAGCGCCGCGGCTGGATCGAACAGGCGCGCGGCGCGGTGCGGCTGAGCGATCGGGCCGCCTTGGAAAAACTGGCGCAGGAGGACGAACTGTAACCTAGTCACAGACACGGGCGCGCAGGCCGGGATATGCGTCAGCGGAAACCATTCCTGAGGTGCCCGCATGTGTAGAAACCTTGGCTCTTTCGATCGCATCCTCCGGCTCGTTGTCGGTCTTGCCACAGCCCTTCTCGCCTGGACCTGGGGCGCAGGTTGGCCGGTGCTCGGCCCCGTCCTGTGGGTCATCGCCGTGATCCTGATCCTGACTGCTGCCGCAGGCAGATGCCCGGCTTACCGCCTGTTCGGCCTTTCCACCTGTCCGATGAAAAAATGACCCCGTTCACCCCTTTCACCTCATTCGCGGGCGGCATGCTGATCGGGCTGGCTGCCGTTCTGCTGATGGCGCTTCATGGACGTATCTTGGGCGCGACAGGCATCCTGTCGGGCCTGATGCGCACCGGCGATCGCCGTGACTGGTCTTTGCGGGTCGCCTTGCTTTCAGGGATGGTTCTGGCACCGGGCCTGATCCTTGCCGTCAGCGGCACATGGCCGGCGCTGGAGGTTCCGGTCCCGCTGGCCGCGATCATCACAGGGGGTCTGCTGGTCGGCATCGGCGTCAGCTATGGCGGCGGCTGCACCTCAGGGCACGGGGTCTGCGGCAATGCGCGGCTGTCGCGCCGCTCGATCACCGCAACGCTCAGCTTCATGATCACCGCCTTTGCCACGGTCTATATGACCCGCCATCTGATCGGAGCCTGATATGCGCCTGCTTTCCGCCCTGATTGTCGGGGTGATCTTCGGCACCGGCATTGCAGTGTCCGGCATGATCAACCCGGCAAAAGTTTTGAATTTCTTTGACCTCGCCGGAACCTGGGATCCGAGCCTTGCCTTCGTCATGGGCGGCGCGCTGGCCGTGGCAATTCCGGGCTACCGCCTGGCTCTGGCCCGCAACAAGCCCCGGTTCGAGCCGACCTTCCAGCTGCCCGATACCAAGCGGATCGACGTGAAGCTGGTTGCCGGATCGGCGCTCTTCGGCATCGGCTGGGGCATTGCGGGCTTTTGCCCCGGCGCTGCCCTGCCTGCACTTGGCACATTGCGCCCCGAGCCGCTGGCATTTGTCGCAGCCCTGGGCCTCGGCATCCTCATCGCGCGCGGCCTGCAGGCGCGCACGAGCCGCCGCGCCCAGACCGCCTGCCCCCCTGCCCACTGAGGCCCCCCTGCCCTGCAAGGCCGATCGGAGCGTGCAGCCCGGCATTGTTGCAGAAGTCCGGCTGCGGCTAGACGCGCCCCTTTCCCCGTTGGGTTCAGGCCACGCGTTCAATCTCGGCAGTGCCGAGTGCATTGAA
>NZ_WCHR01000021.1 GCF_008973825.1 Gemmobacter serpentinus
TCAATGCACTCGGCACTGCCGAGATCGAACGCGTGGCCTGAACCCAACGGGGAAAGGGGCGCGTCTAGCCGCAGCCGGACTTCTGCAACAATGCCGATCAGATGGTTCAATCATGCCCTGCATCACAATGCGCCGCAGTCCGGTCAATTATGGCGAAAATTCGACCAATCCTTGAACCTATGACGCGCGAACCTATATCTCGTCTGGCACTCTGCGGCGCACCGACTAAATACGGTATGATTTCCAGGCAAGCCATGCGCAAGACGCATAGCAATTATGCAAAAGGTGGAATACCGAATCGTCGCGAAAAGGTCATATTCCGCGAGCGCCGGATCATGCAAGAGCAAGAACAGGAAGACTGATATGGCTGACTTCATCGACAGCACCGCGTTCAACTACGAGCAAGGTCAACGCGCGCGCAAGCTGTTTGCCGCGGTGGTTCTTGCTGCGCTTGACGACGCGATTGCGGATGACAAGAAATATGGCAATGGCCCCGAGCAGATCGCCCGCTGGGCGCGGTCGCGGGACGGGCGCGAGGTGTTGTCCTGCGCCGGGATCGACCCGAATGAGCGTGTGGTCAAGGGCCTGATGGAATTCGTCTCCAAGGGCGTGCGCACCTCGGTGGCGCTGTCGCGCGAGGAAAGCGAGCGTCGCCACGCCGCCGAGTTGGAAGCAGAAGCCGCCTGATCCCCTATCCGGCCTGCCCCCTGCCCGGCAGATGCCGAACCGGATCCGGTGACAGCGAAATGCATGACGCGCCCACAGGGGCGCGTTTTGCATTTATCTGGCACAGTTGAGGGGAGAACTGACGCCGCAGCCAAAGCAGGACGGCCAGAAGATCAATGATTATCTAAGGCATTGCCCCGGGGTTGGCCCGGCATGTGCCCGCCAATCGATCAGGCGCGCCAAGAATGGGCATGGGCACTATCGCGACACGCCCCCACCGAAGGAAATCAGGACAGATCCCGGCTCGCCAGGGCGCGGTTGATCTCGGCGCGGACCAGCTTGCGGACATTGCGGGTGATACGCTCCCCAAGGGCCCCCTGCAGCTCTTCCCGGATCATATCGCGCACCACTTCACGCAGCGCCTCTTCATCGAAATCATCGCTATCCTGCGGTGCGAAGAGGTCGGATTTGGGGGAAGCCGCCGCCACCGAGGCCGCAAGCTCATCCTCCAATCCGCGCAATTCCTCCAGCACAGCCGCCTCAGCCAGATCGCCGGGGCTGCGGCCCATTTCCGGCTCAACCGGATAGCCCGCCTCATCGACCTCAATATAGGGCGCAGGATCAACAAACGCGGACTCCCTCTCGAGGGCCTCCGAAGCATCCGGCTCTGCGACAGAGTTTTGCGGTCCCTCGGCCCATGCACCGTCGCGCCAGGCCTCTTCCAGCCGGGCCGCGTCAGGTGAGGTGAACTGCAAGACCTCGGCCTCTTCGACCCGGTCAAGATCGACCTCGACAATCTCGGTGTTCCACACCGGCAACGCGGACCAGACCGGCGACATCTCCGCCTCGGCCTCGGTATCCCAATCGTCACTGACTTGCGCACCGACGCGGGCCACAACGGTTTCAATCGGCATCGCCGCGGCGGCTTCAATCGGCATGGGCTCCGCCGCGCGCGGATCGGGCGATGCGGGATCGGACATGGCGGCCTCGGAGCGCGGGGTGTCTGGCATATCGGACGGCGTGACCATCGGCCGATCCACATCTGCAGGCAGCGGCGGCACGACCCGCAGCGCAGGCGTCAGCAACAAGCGGGAAGCAGGAAGCTCAGGCCCCGGGGTGGGGCCAGGCCGCGGCCCGGCGTCCCGCGGATCATGGGAAGGCCGCAGATCCTCGGACACCAGTCTTCGGATGGAGGACAGCACATCCTCGATCTCTACAGATGTCATTGGTTCTGTCATTCCACTCGTCCTGCGATTTGTTTCCAGATTAACGACAGCGCCCCCTTCCCGCAAGAAGGAGGCGCTGGATCGGTTAACAATTCCGCAGAAGGAGCAACGGCTTGCTGCTCAAGCAGCAGGTCGGGGTAAACCTGGCGCTCAGTTCTTGCCAAGCGCCTTCAGCACACGGTCCAGGCTTTCGCCCTGGAAGCTGACCACCGGCGCATCTTTGGCCAGATTGTAATAGCCGGTCACATCATAGGTCGGGATACCAAGGTTCAGATCCTTGACCGTCAGCTTGCCCATCGAGGACAGCACCTGATAGACATAGAAATATCGCTCTGCCTCGGACTGCACCTTGGCCGCGCGCGCATCCAGCACGTCCTGTTCGGCGTCCAGCACCTCCAGCGTGGTGCGGGCACCAAGTTTGGCTTCCTCGCGCAACCCCTGGAAGGCCACGACAGCGGCTTCGATCTGACGCTCATTCGCCGAAATCTGCGCCGCGGCCACATCGATCTGGGCCCAAGCGGTGCCGACATTCTGCTCCAGCGTCACAGCCGTCTGATGCAGCGCCGAACGCTGCGCCTCGCGCTGCATCTGCGCCTGACGCAGCTGCGAAGACAGCCGCCCGCCAGCGTAAAGCGTCTGGTTCATCGACAGCGAAAGGCTTTGCTGGTTGTAATGGTTGGAATCCCCTGCCCCTCCGCTGAGCGCGGTCGTCCCGCGCACGGTGACCGTCGGGCGCATATTGGCATTGGCCAGCTCGATCGTCAGGTCGGCAACCTTCACCAGATGTTGCTGGCGAATCATGCTCGGATGTTCCCGACGCGCCACCGCAAGGGCCGCATCCATCGTGGCAGGCAGTTTCGGCGCGCGCGGCAAGGCGGCCAGACGGCCCGGATATTTGCCGGTCGCGGCCTTGTAGCTTTCGCGCGCCACCCGCACATCGCCATCCGCCGAGGCCAGCGCCGCCCGCGCTTCGGCCAGGGTTGCCTCGGCCAAGGCCACGTCGGTGCGGGTCACCTCGCCCACATCGAAACGATCCTGCGTGGCCTTCAGCTCTTCACCGATCACGTTCACATAGTTCTGGCGCAGATGCCGGATTTCTTCGGTCAGGCGCACATTCACATAGGCCTGCACGGCGGTCAGAAGCACGTCCTGCTCGATGCCGACAAGGCTAGCGCGGGTCGCCAGAACGGTTTCCTTCGCCGCCGCGATGCTGGCCTTGTTGCGACCGAAATCCAGCAGCGTCAACTGGATCGCCAGTTCAACGGTGGTCTGTTCGCCGAAGGTCTCGGCGCGGACAATGTCAAAGCCCGTGCCGTTGAACACCGGCGAGCCGATATCGTTCAAGCGGCGCTGTTTGTAGTAGTTCGCAGCAAAAGTGATGACCGGACGCACCGCCGACACCGCTTGCGCCACATCCTCATCCGCAGCCGCCAAAAGCGCGCGGTTCTGGTCCAGAAGATGAGAATTGCGATAGGCAGACACCAGCGCATCGGCCAGGGTTTCCGCCAATGCTGCCGGGCTCATTGCTGCAAAAGCCAGCACAGTTGCCGCAGCCGTTGCCGCCAGTTTCCGCTTCAACCCGACCATTCTTGGCTCCTGTTCTGCCTCTGCGCCCTTATTCTTGCGGGCAATCTTCCGGCGCTGCGCACCGCCGGTGAATAACGATGACGCCCGCGCTTTCCGTCGCGGGCGTAGTAAATCTTACAGGGTGAAGGCGTGATGCGCC
Organism: Gemmobacter serpentinus; assembly: GCF_008973825.1. Classification (GTDB taxonomy): domain Bacteria; phylum Pseudomonadota; class Alphaproteobacteria; order Rhodobacterales; family Rhodobacteraceae; genus Gemmobacter; species Gemmobacter serpentinus. The sequence goes on from NZ_WCHR01000021.1 coordinate 3,619, forward strand.
TTGAACCCCGGCAGCAACGGTGCCGAGGCGTTGAACACCTGGCGCCAGTTCATCTGGCCGTCGATCTTGTAGCCAACCCGGGCCTCGCCCAAATTACCATCCATGAACAGCGCGCCGATGCGCCCGCCTTCCTTCAATTGGGCCAGCAATGCCTCCGGCACAGTCTCAACTGCGCCTTGCAGCATGATGACATCATAGGGGCCAGCCTTGGCCGAACCCTCGACCAGCTTGCCATGGATCACCGCCGCATTGTCGACGCCTTCGGCAGACAGGGTGCGCTGCGCCTCGGTCGCCAGCGTCTCGTCTTCCTCAACCGCCACAACCGCTTCGCAGATGCGGGCGATCACGGCTGTCGAATAGCCAAGCCCGCACCCCAGATCGAGCACGATCTCGGCGGGCTGGATATCCAGCGCGTCCAACAGCTTGGCAAAAGTGCGTGCCTCAAGCATGACGCGGCCTGCACCAACCGCAACATGTTCGCCGACATAGGCGGCCTCACGGCGCGCGGCAGGCACATAGGCCTCGCGCGGAACCGCAAGCATGGCTGCGATGATCGGATATTTCGTGACATCCGAGGGGCGGACCTGCGTATCGACCATCATGGTGCGGCGGGCGGCGAAATCGGTCATGCTGAACTCGTCAGTCTTGTTTCCATTTTTCGTGTCATGCCACAGAAACCCCGCCTCGGCAACACGGCTTCGCGCCTGCGGCACCGTGTCAGACCTGGTTGAAGGTCGCGTTGGACTATTGTCCAACAATGCACCAAATGCAGACAGTGCCTGGTAAACTTCCCGTGACAATAAAGGTGGGAATTGGCCGTTGCGGCCACCCGCTTGACCAAGCGCCAAGGTGCAGGCATGTGATTTTCCATGCATGATCCTGTCACCTCTGGCACAACCCGGCTTGTTCGACCTCGCGCAAGGCGCTTGCCGCGCTGGAGGCTGCCGGTCTGCAACCGCAGATCATCCACTATCTGGAAACCGGCTGGACCCGCGAAGACCTGACCGCCCTGCTGTCAGAGGCGGGCCTGACCCCGGCCCAGGCGCTGCGCCGCAAGGCCCCGCTCGCCGCCGATCTTGGCCTGCTGGACGCAGGCACATCCGACAGCACGATCCTTGCGGCAATGCTGGCGCATCCGGTTCTGGTGGAGCGCCCCTTCCTGCGCACGTCGCGCGGCACCGCCCTGCTGCGTCCGCTGGATCGTTTGGCCGATCTGTTGCCCTGAGGGCCGCCTTACGGCGCGGGCATCACGCCGATCACCGGCTCATGCAGATGCAGCAGCGCCAACCAAAGGCAGGCCGCCAGCGCCACGCGCCACCAAGCGGGGCGATAGCAGCGCCAATTGCCGCCGAAGGGCCACGCCCCTGTGCCGGAAGCCCGGGTGATCCACATGTCGCGCCCCCATTGCGCCTGCTTGCGCCGGTCGATCATGCCCATGCCAAGCAGCGCATAACCGGCAAAGACCCCGAACAGGATGACATGGGCCAGATCGCCGTTCACCAGCATATGCCCACTGGCCCAAAGCAGCAGCGCCCAAAGCAGCGGATGGCGCACCACGCCCGCAATCCCGGGCCGTGCCGGATCGAAGCCACCCGATTTTCCGCCAAAGCTCAGCGGGTTGGCGGCACCAATGGCAAGGCAGACCAGCAGCACCGCCAGCGGCATCGCCAGATTGACCAGCCAGCGCATCCATTGTTCCTGATCCCATAGCGGAACAACAGGCGCGCGCCCCGCCGCCGCAATCACCCAGACCAGCAGCAACAGCGACAGGATGCCATAGCCCGCGCCATAACCCGCCCGTCCCAGCCGCGCGACAAGCGCCGCGCGCAGACCGGGCCGCGCCGGGATCAGATGGCTGAGCAGGAACGCCGTCAGCGCCAGCGCGAATTCAAACCATTCCGCCATTCTCATACCCTTTCGTCCCGCTGATCCTGCCGCCCGCACCGGGCCATCGCAAGGTCGGACAGGCCCGCCTTGGGTGGACATTGCGCCGCAGCCGCCTATCTTGAGGCAATGCAGAATGCGCTTATCATCGCCCATGGATCGCCCGCCGATCCCGAACCGCAAGAGGCGGCCCTGCAGGCGCTGGCCGCCCGCGTTGGCACCTATCTGCCCGGATGGTGCCTGCGCGGCACAACGCTGGCCCTGCCCGGCGCGCTGGACAGGGCGGTCGCGGCGCAACCCGATGCGCTGATCTTCCCGTTTTTCATGGCCGAGGGCTGGTTCACCCGCCAGCAATTGCCGCGCCGTCTGGCAGAGGCCGGGATGGTTTCGCCGCGCCAGACCCCGGCCTTCGGCCATCATCCGCGCCTGTTGCCCCTGCTGGCCAAGGTCGCAGAACAGGCAGCCCTTGCGCAGCATCTGCCGCCCGATACCACGCTGCTGCTGGCCGCCCATGGCAGTCAGGCCTCCCGCGCCTCTGCCACCCGGACCGAGGAATTGGCGGCGCAACTGCGTGAGGTCACGCGGTTTCGCATCGTCACCGGCTATCTCGAAGAGGCCCCCTTTGTGGTCGATCAAGCCCGCGATCTTGGCCCCGCGCTCTGCCTGCCGCTGTTTGCCACCCGCGCCGGCCATGTGGCGCAGGATCTGCCCGCGGCGCTGACAGAGGCCGGTTTTACCGGCAAGCTGCTGCCCGCCATCGGGGAACACACGCGTGTCCCCGCGATGATCGCCGAAGCACTGGTGCTGGCCAATTGAGCCGCACTATTTTGCCGGACGAAACGCCTTGCAGATCGCGGGATCGGTCTCGATGCGCCCCGCCCCCATCAGATCCAGACAATAGGGCACCGCCGGGAACACTGCATCCAGACAGGTGGCAATGGCCGAAGGCTTGCCCGGCAGGGTGATGATCAGGCAGCGCCCGCGCGTCCCCGCCCCCTGCCGCGACAGGATCGCCGTCGGCACCTCGCGCAAGGATACCGCCCGCATCAGCTCGCCAAAACCCGGGAAATCACGCTCCACCACATCCGCCATGGCCTCGGGCGTCATGTCGCGCGGGGATGGCCCGGTGCCGCCGGTGGCAAGGATCAGATCCGCCCCGGCCACATCGGCCCAATGCCGAAAGGCATCCGCCACGCTGTCGCGACCATCCGGCACGATCTGGCGGTGGATATCCAGATCCGAGGTGATGGCGGCGCGCAGCCAGGCCTCGATGGCGGGGCCGCCCTTGTCTTCATAGATCCCCGCCGCCGCGCGGTCCGAGACGGTCAGGATGGCGACCCGCGCGCTCATGCCAGTACCTGCGCAAGCCAGTCTTCCAGCGCATCGGGCGAGAGCGGCTGCGCCAGATCGCCAGCAAAATCCTGAAAAGACGCCATATTCATCTTGTTCACCCCGATCAGCACCGGCAGATCCTCGGCCAAGGCCGCCGCAATCAGATCGCGAAAGCCGCGTCCCTCGGCCTCGTGCTTGCCAAATTTGTTGACGATCAACAGCCGCGCGCCTGCCATGCGGCTTGAGACCTCGGCCACCGCCCCTTCCAGCGCGCCGGTATCCAGCTTGCAGCCTTGCGACCCCGCACCCAGCTTCTGGCTGATGCCGATCACTGGCCCATCGGGCAGGATCTGCAACTCCATCTCGCAATCATCGCCACAATCAAGATTGTGCTGCACCGCCCCCGCCAAGGCGACCCCGTCCTCCAGAAGCCGCGCGGCCAGCCCGGCCAGGAGCCGGTCCGTCTCGCCCCTTCCAGGCAGGGTGATGGTGGCAAAGCGCATTTACGGCTCCGTTGCGATTTCGCGAACCATCGCGCCCGCAGCGCCCGGATGCAAGACGAAGAAAGGGGGCGCTTACGCCCCCTTCCGGGTCTGCGACCCAATTCAATCCCTGAAGATATTCAGGAAAAGAAGGCTGTAAGGCCCGCCCCTTGTCTCTTCCTGCCTCAGACATCTCAGGTCAGGCGCACGCCCTTGGCGGGCCGCACTTGCGGCAAGGGGGCGCAAGCGCCCCCTTTCTTCAAGCCCCGAGCTGGATCAGATCGCGCGCGGCAAGGCTGAGTTCGACCACCGCCCCCACCTCGGGCGGCGGCGCATCGGCGCGGTTGAAGGTATCGAGCGAGACCCGCGTGCCCGCGACATCCGCTGTCAGCCGGATGACGGAACCCAGGAAATGCACCTCGGTCACCGTCGCGGGCAGCACGATATCGGCGCCGCTGGCGCGCCCCAGATGCACGGCCTCGGGCCTTGCGGCGAAATCGCCCTGCCCCATGGAGACGCCGCCGATGCGACCGGCCTCATCGGCGCGGAACACATTCAGCTGGCCCACGAAATTCGCCACGAACCGGGTGCTCGGGCGATTGTAGATCTCGAACGGGGTGCCAACCTGATCGGCGATGCCGCCATTCATCACCACGATCCGGTCCGAGATCGACAGCGCCTCTTCCTGATCATGGGTCACGAAGATGGTGGTGATGCCCAATTCGCGCTGGATGGCGCGGATCTCGTTGCGCAAGCTGACCCGCACCTTGGCATCCAGCGCCGAAAGCGGCTCGTCCAGCAGCAGGACCTGCGGCTTGGGCGCCAGGGCGCGGGCCAGCGCCACGCGCTGCTGTTGCCCGCCCGACAGCTGGAACGGATAGGAGGCCCCCTTGTCCGGCAGACCGATCAGCGCCAGCATTTCCTGCACACGCGCGGTGATCTCGGCCTTGGATGCCCCTTTGATCTTCAGGCCAAAGCCCACATTCTCGGCCACCGTCAGGTTCGGGAACAGTGCATAGGCCTGAAACACCATGCCGATATTGCGCTGGTTCGGACGCTTGCCCACGACATTGCTGCCGCCGATGGTGATTGCGCCGGAATTGGGCTGTTCAAACCCCGCCACCATGCGCAGCACCGTGGTCTTGCCACAGCCGGACGGCCCGAGCAGCGAGATGAACTCGCCCTTCTCGACGCTCAGGCTGAAATCCTTCACCACGCGGTTGGTGCCGAAGGCTTTTTCGAGATGCGAAATGTCGAGGAAGCTCATTGCGCGGCTTTCGTATGTTTGGAGAGACGGTTGGCGAACTGGATCAGCCCCATGCAGCCCCAGGTGATGCCGAAGGCGATGACCGAAAGCGCGAAAGGCTCATAGGGTTTGTTCGCGCCGATCCGGGCCAGATAGGGCCCGAAGGCCGGACGGTTCAGCAGCGCCGCAAGGGTGAATTCGCCGATCACGATGGCGAAGGTGAGGAAGGCCCCCGACAAGACCGCCGGGATGACATTGGGCAGGATCACGCGGGCAAGGATGGTGGCCCATCCGGCGCCAAGGCTTTGCGCGGCTTCGGTCAGGGTCGCCACATCGATGGTGCGCATCCCCGTATCCACGGCGCGATACATATAGGGCAGCGCCAGGACGGTATAGCCGAAGGCCAGCAGCAGATTGGTGCCCATGATCGTGCCGGTCATCGGCAGCCAGCTGGAGGTGTTGTACAGCCGGATGTAGCCGAACACGATTACGATGGCCGGGATCACCAGCGGCAGCAGCGTGATGAATTCCACATAGGGCCGCGCCCATGGCATCTTCAGGCGCACCCAATAGGCGGTCGGCACCACCAGCAGCACCCCGAACAGGATGGTGACCAGCGCCATCATGATGGAATAGGTGAAGGTCGCCTGAAATTCAGGGTCGCCGATGATCTTGGTATAAGCGTCAAGGCTGTAGACGCCACGCCGGGCCTTCAGCGAAAACTCGGTCAGGCCGAGCAGCGGCAGCGCGAAATAGGTCAGGCCGAAGATCAGGACGATCCAGCCTGTGATGCGGGCCCAGAGGCTCATTTCAGCCACCTTTCAGCGCGCACGCGCAGCCAGATGTAAAGGACATTGGCCACCGCCGTGACCATGATCATGCCAAAGGCCATGGCGTAACCGAGATTGGGATTACCCAGCACATCGCCCCGGATCTGCGCAAACAGCTGGATCGGCACGATATTGAGCGAGGATCCGGTCAATGCGATTGCGGTCGCCACCGCCCCGAAGGCATTGGCAAACAGCAGTGCAAACGTGCCCAGCAGGGACGGGAACAGGATCGGCAGCGCCACCATGCGCCAATATTGCGTGGCTGTAGCCCCCAGAACCTCGGCCGCCTCACGCCATTCCCGCTTCAACCCTTCCAGCGCCGGGGTGATGATCAGGATCATCAGCGGGATCTGGAAGAACAGATAGGTGATGGTCAGACCCCAGAAGCTGAGGATCGAGAAGCCGAGATCGCGTTGCAGCACGATGCCGAAATTGTTGCGCAGGAAGACCGTGACCAGCCCGACCGGCCCGAAGGTCGCCAGAAAGGCGAAGGCCAGCGGCACACCGGCAAAGTTCGACGCCACGCCCGAGAATGTCATCAGCGGTGAACGGATCCAGCGCGGCACCGCGCCGAAGGTGACAGCCGCCGCCATGCCAAAGCCGATCAGGCAGCCCAGAAGCGCCGAGGCGAGCGAGATCTTGACCGAGACCCAGTAACTGGACGGGATCGTGCCGGTGTTCAGATCCTTGATGTTTTGCAAGGTGAAGGCACCGCTGCGGTCCTGAAATGCGCCGATTACGATATGCATCGTGGGCAGGATCAGGAACAGCGTGGCGAAAATCAGGAAGGGCAGCAGCCCCAGCCATGTCAGCGGTAACCGCCGGGTGATCGGCACGGAGCTCATGCGTGAGGCGTCCCCTGTCGCGCGTGCGACTGTTGTTGTTCTTGGATATGGTTGTCACAAGCAACCCCGGCCCGGAACATCTCCGGGCCGGGGCCTTTTGCAGTCAAATGCGATTACTGGACGTTCGCGCCGACAACGCCGTCCCATGCGCCGGTGACGGCGGCCTTGTTAGCATCCACCTCTTCCAGCGTCGGGAAATAGGCGGCCTCATAGGAAGCGGCCGGCGGCAGCGCGTCGATCAGCTCCTGCGGGACCTTGCCAGCCTTGACCATCGCATTGAAGCGCGCCGGGTGGCAGTAGCCTTTCAGCCAGAGGTTCTGGCCTTCGTCGGAATAGATGTATTCCATCCACAGTTTCGCGGCATTCGGGTGCGGCGCATAGGCCGAGATGCCCTGAACATAGACGCCAGCCAGAACGCCGGTTTTCGGCACGACGATCTCGACCGGCGGGTTGCCGGCCAGTTCATCCCGCCAGGCAAGGGCGTTATAGTCCCACGCAATGGCAATCGGGGTCGCGCCCTGGGCAATGGTGCCTGCCTTGGCGATGACCGGCACGAAGTTTCCAGCCTTGTTCACTTCGGCGAAGTAGTCGAGACCGGCCTTGCCAGCGGCCTCACCGGCGGCAGCGCCTTTCGACAGGCCAGCGGCCAGAACGCCAAGGATCGCCTGGTTCGAGGCGCGCGGATCGCCCGCCAGTGCCACCTGGCCGGCATATTCCGGCTTGGTCAGATCGGCCCAGTCGGTCGGGACGTTTTCGACCAGATCCTTGTTCACGATGAAGGACATGACGCCGTAATAGTCGCCATACCAATAGCCTTCGGCATCCTTGATATTGTCCGGGATCTCGTCCCAGGTCGACACTTTATAGGGCTGCAACAGGCCCTCGGCCTTCATCGACGGGCCATAGGCCAGACCGACGTCAACCACGTCCGGGGCCTGCGGACCCTTGTTGTCCTTGTTGGCCTTCACGGCCTCGACCTCATCGGCGGAACCGGCATCGGGGTTCAGCTCGTTCACGGTGATTTCAGGGTATTTCGCCTTGAAGCCCGCGATCACCTCGCCATAGCCACACCAGCTATGCGGCAGCGCGATGGTGGTCAACATGCCTTCGGCCTTTGCGGCCGCCTCGATCTCGGCCAGCGACTGCGCCGAGACCATGCCGGTCGACGCCAGCAGCGCCGCCAGCGTGACAGCTGCGGTGGTTTTCTTCATCATCATCCCATCTCCCTTGGGCCGCCCGGGCCCTGTTGGTGACATTCGCGTCTTATTGGCCTTGCGTGACGGTTTTGCGCCATGCATGTAACAGGCAGATTACAGCCCCGATCTAAGCGCGGAATTTTTCGTCGCGCAACGAGTCTGTCATCTCTCCGTTACATTTTCTTCATGCAAATCCGCGCGGAACAGATATTTCCATAGGCAGAATGCCCAAAACGAAAACGGGCGCGACATGTCGCGCCCGTCCTTTATTCGATTTTCTTCGACTTTGCGCGAATCACGCTTCCTGCCACAGGCCCTCGTCACGGATCTGCTTATAGGCCTCATCCAGCGACAGCCGGGCCCGTGCGACCAGAATATCGATCTCCTCCGGGGTGATGACCAGCGGCGGCGAGATGATCATCCGCTCATAGACATGGCGCATGATCAGGTTGTTCGCAAAGCAGCGCTCACGCACCATATAGCCGATCCGGCCGGGTTTGGCGGCGAATTTCGCGCGCTTTTCCTTGTTGGGCGTCAGTTGCAGGCTGCCCATCAACCCGACCAGCGTCGTCTGCCCCACCATCGGATGATCGGCCAGCGCGTGCCATTTCTCGGCCAGATAGGGATGCGCCACGTTGCGGACGTGATCGACGATGCCGTCATCCTCGATGATGCGCAGGTTTTCCAGCGCCACCGCCGCCGCCACCGGGTGACCGGAATAGGTATAGCCGTGGTTGAAGTCATCCTCGTCATTGCCGATGACATGGGCGATCTCGTCGCAGACGATCGAGGCACCGATCGGCTGATAGCCCGAGGACAGGCCCTTGGCGACCGTCATGATATGCGGCTTGATGTTGAAGGTCTGGCAGCCGAACATGTTGCCGGTGCGGCCAAAGCCGGTGATGACCTCGTCCACGATCAGCAGCACACCGTATTTCTCGCAGATGCGCTGGATCTCAGGCCAGTAGGTCGCGGGTGGCACGATGACGCCACCGGCACCCTGCACCGGCTCGCCGATGAAGGCCGCGACCTTGTCGGCCCCCAGTTCAAGGATCTTGGCCTCAAGCTCCTGCGCGCGCATCAGGCCGAAGGCCTCGGGCGTCATGTCTTCGCCCTCGGCCCACCAATGCGGCTGACCGATATGCTCGATTCCGTCGATCTTGCCGCCCGCCGCATGGATATAGGCCATGCCGCCCAGGCTGCCGCCCCCCATGGTGGAGCCGTGATAGCCGTTGCGACGGGCGATGATCACCCGGCGCTCGGGCTGGCCCTTGATGTCCCAATAACGGCGCACAAGGCGGATATTGGTGTCATTGGCCTCCGACCCGGAGGAGGCGAAGAACACATGATTCAGATCGCCCGGGGCCAGTTCGGCCAGTTTCGCGGCCAGTGCGATGGCGGGCACATGGGTGGTCATGAAGAAGGTGTTGTAATAGCTCAGCTCGCGCATCTGCCGTGCGGCGGCCTCGGCCAGCTCATCCCGGCCATAACCCACATTCACGCACCACAGACCGGCCATGCCATCAAGGATCTTGTTGCCTTCGCTGTCCTTCAGATAGACGCCATTCGCCCCGGTGATGACACGCACGCCACGCTTGGCCAATTGCCCGTCCGAGGTGAACGGGTGCATGTGATGCGCCGCGTCCAGCGCCTGAAGCTCGGCGGTGGGCAGATGATTGGTGATCTTGTTCATGGCAAGCCTCGTCGTGTTCGCGCCGGAATCCAGAAGCGGATTCGCGTGGTTGCCTTCAGTCTAGGGGGTTTCCAGGGCGGGCGCAAGAATTTGATCAAATTAAACCAGGTGCAGGATCCGCCCGCCCTGCCGCGCATGATCTTGATTTGGCGGGAACGGGTTGCGCATCTGGCCGTGCGAGTCCGTTGCCGTACAGCCCGGCCTTGCCTGCCCTGTCTTGTATCGGCTGCCTTGCAGACACTGCCTTGCGTGCCCGGCCCCAGCATGATCGGGCGACGGCATCCCTTTAGCCATTCGCCCCTGCATTCGCCCACCGCCAGCAATGCAACTTGTTGCCGCGCTCCGCGCCGCAGACTGCGCCGCCAATTCACCATGACAACCGCTGGCCCCCAAGGGTGGCCATCGCGCCGCGCAGCCGCGCCGGAAATCCCCCATTGCCACCGCCACCAAAGGAGGCCACCCCGCCGGAACATGCGGCCGCTTGCCGCCCAAGGCCTTCTCTGCGATGCCCGACAATGACCGGCGCGTCGTGCGCTTTCACAGCCCCCCGCGCCCCATTGCGTTGCGATAAAATTTCGAGAACATGCAGCAGCAACCCCTTCGGAGCCCATGCCATGCCTGCCCTGCCCGTGCCCGTCATCACCATCGGCCTGCTTGTGGCCTCCAATATCTTCATGACCTTCGCCTGGTATGGACATCTCAAGTTCAAAGGCGCGCCGCTGGTCACGGTGATCTTCATCTCCTGGGGGATCGCGCTGTTTGAATATATGCTGATGGTCCCCGCCAACCGCATCGGCCACACGCATTTCTCGGCCGCAGAGCTGAAGACCATTCAAGAGGTCATCACCTTGCTGGTCTTCGGGGTGTTCTCGGTCTTCTTCCTGAAAGAGCCGTTGACCTGGAACCACATCCTCGGCTTTTCCTTCATCGCGCTTGGTGCATTCTTCATTTTCCACAAGTGGTAGTCGCAGACAGGATGGACAGGCGCGCACCGACCGCCTAGCCCATCTCCATGCGTGATCTTCCCCCTGCCCGGTTTCTGGACCCGGCCACCCCGCCCTCGGTTCTGACGCTCACCCTGCTTGCGGGGATCTCGGCGCTCAGCATGAATGTCTTCCTGCCCTCGCTGCCTTCGATGGCTGCGTGGTATGGCGTGCCCTATGCGACGATGCAGCTGTCGGTTGCACTCTATCTGGCACTGTCGGCGGGGCTTCAGGTCCTGATCGGTCCGGTCTCGGATCGTTATGGCCGCCGCAAGGTGGTGCTGGGGTCGCTGATCCTGTTTCTGATCGCGACGGTCGCCACTTTGGTTGCACCGACGGCGGAAACCTTCCTGATCGCCCGCATGGCGCAGGCTGTAATCGCCTCGGGCATGGTGCTCAGCCGCGCCATCGTGCGCGATATGGTCTCGGACGAACGCGCGGCCTCGATGATCGGCTATGTCACCATGGGGATGAGCATCGTGCCGATGATCGGCCCGGTGATCGGCGGTGTTCTGGATGAGGCTTTTGGCTGGCAGGCAAGTTTTGCGCTGCTGCTGGTCGCGGGGGCTGCCGTCACCTGGCTGTGCTGGCGCGATCTGGGCGAAACCTCGACGCCGTCGGATCTGGGATTCACCGCGCAATTCGCGCAATATCCCGGGCTTTTGGCGTCACAACGCTTCTGGGGCTATACGCTGGCCGCGGCTTTGTCCTCGGGCTGTTTCTTTGCCTATCTGGGCGGGGCCCCCTTTGTCGGCGATCAGGTTTTCGGGCTCAGTTCGTCCAGGATCGGTGTGCTGTTCGCGTTGACAGCCCTTGGCTATGCGGCGGGCAATTATCTGGCCGGTCGCTATTCGATGCGCGTCGGCATGAACCGCATGGTGCTGGTCGGCACGGTCATCACCACGCTGACCTGTGCCGCGATCATGCTGCTATCACTGGCAGAAATGACCGGGCCGGTCACCTTCTTCGGGCTGACGCTGATCATCGGGATCGGCAATGGCATCTGCCTGCCCAATGCCAATGCGGGCATCCTTTCTGTGCGACCCGAACTGGCGGGCACCGCCTCGGGGCTTGGCGGTGCGATCAATATCGGCGGTGGCGCGGCGCTTGCCGCCCTTGCGGGGGCGCTGCTGCATCCGGGTGCCAGCGAATTGCCGCTGGCCGTGCTGATGTTCGCAACCTCTGCCGGCTCGGTTCTGGCCATTCTCTGGATCATGGCCCGCGCGCGGCGCATCGGCCTCACAGCCTGACCCGGCCATGCCGGGTGCCCTTGACAGCAATGTTTTGCAAAGGCGAAAAGGGCATTAGCAAAGCGTGCCCGCGCCCGCCGAGCGCATCAGCAAGGCACGCTCCCGCCTCGTGATCCGAGGGGCAGGCCGAGCCAGGGGGGCGCGATGAGCACGCAGAAGCTGTATGCCGGGGTCAAGTTGCGCGAATTGCGCGGGCGGCTCGGGGTGACGCAAAAGGCCTTTGCTGACAAGCTGGGCGTGTCGCTGCCCTATCTCAACCAGATGGAAAACAACCACCGGCCGGTCTCGGCCTCGGTCGTGCTGTCGCTGGCGCAGGAATTCGGCTTTGACGTGACCGAGCTGACGGCGGGCGATGCTGAGCGCATTGTCTCGGACATGCGCGAGGCCCTGGCCGATCCGGTGTTCCAAAGCGCCGCACCGCCCTTGGCCGATCTGCGGCTTGCGGCCTCCAACGCGCCGGCACTGGCGCGGGCCTTTCTGGACCTGCACCGCGCCTATCGGCAGACGCATGAACGTCTGGCCTCGCTGGATGAGGCATTGGGGCGCGATGACACCGCGCTGCGCCCCAGCCCCTGGGAAGAGGTGCGCGATTTCTTCCATTATTGCGACAACTATCTGGATGCCATCGACCGCGCGGCAGAGCATTACGCCATGCCCGGCGGCGTTCGGAAGGATCCGCTCTTCATTGCCTCCGACACGCTGACCAAGGCCGGGATCGATCTGCAATTTGCCGATACCGGGCAGTTGCGCGCCTTTGATGCAGGGGCCAAACGCCTGGCTATTTCGGGCCGCGCCTCGGGTCCGACGCAGCGGTTTCAGCTGCTTTATCAGGTGGCGCTGACCACCCAGAACGAGCTGCTGGAGGCGACGCTGGACCTTGCGCGCTTTGCCACGCCCGAGGCGCGCGATATCGCCAAGATCGGCCTTGCCAATTACTTTGCCGGGGCGGCGCTGCTGCCCTACCGCGCCTTTCAGGAGGCAGCTTTGGCCGAACGCCACGATCTGGAGCGGCTGGCCGATATCTTTGGTGCCAGTATCGAACAGGTGGCGCATCGCCTGTCGACGCTGCAACGCCCCGGATCAAAGGGCATTCCCTTTTTCTTCGTGCGCGTCGATCAGGCCGGCACCATCACCAAGCGCCATTCGGCCACACGGCTGCAATTCGCGCGCTTTGGCGGGGCCTGCCCGCTGTGGAATGTGCACCGCGCCTTCGAGACGCCCGGGCAATTCCTGCGCCAGCTGGCGGAAACCCCGGACGGTGTGCGTTACCTCTGTCTGGCGCGGGACGTCTCCAAGCCGGGTGGCAGCTTCAACGCGCCGGTGCGACGTTATGCGATCTGCATCGGCTGCGAGGTGCAGCACGCCGATGCCATGGTCTATGCCGATGGGCTGGACCTGCGCGGTCAGTTCGAGCCGATCGGCATTTCCTGCCGGATCTGCGAGCGGCGCGATTGCCACCAGCGCTCCGTCCCGCCGCTGGAACGCCGGTTGAAGGTCGATCCCGACCGGCGCGGCATCCTGCCCTATCAGATCGCAGAATAGCGCCCGCCCAAATGCCATCGGACGGGGTGCGAATTTTCGTCGAAAATTCGGAGGCTCTCGAAATTCGGAGCCACCTGAACGCCAGAGCCTGCCCAAATTCCAAGCCGGTTGATCATCAACCGCCGATGCGCTGCCAGATCTGGTCCTTCAGCGCGGCGCGGGTCTTGCGCAGCTCGGTTTCACGTTCCGGCGAGACCGGCTCCACCCGTGTCTCGGCGCGATGCACCGCGCGGTTCACCTGATGGTATTCCTCGACCAGCCGGGCAAAATGGGCATCCGTTTCTTTCAGCGCCGAAATCCGCAGGGCCTCAGCCGGAAATTCCTCCAGCAATTCATGCGGGGTGTTGGACATGCGCGTGTCTCCTTCCTTGGGTCTTGCACGCTTGAGGTTAGGCCCGGCTCACGCCCTCGGCCTTGATGCGGATCAAGTTTCCCGAAAAGACACGGGCGTGCCCCGTAAGCCCCTTCCAAAAGAAAAGGCCCCCGAAGGGGCCTCTTGTCAGCGCTGGTTCACCTGCCAGCCCGGATTGATCCAGGGCTCCAGATTGGAACGCGGCAATGCTGTGCGGCCAAGGATATGATCGGCGGCCTTCTCGCCGGTCATGATCGAGGGCGCATTCAGGTTGCCATTGGTCACCCGCGGGAAGATGGAGCTGTCGGCAAGCCGCAGCCCCTCCACCCCGATCACGCGGGCCTCCGGGTCCACCACCGCCATCGGATCGCTGGCCGCCCCCATCCGACAGGTGCCGCAGGGGTGATAGGCGCTTTCGACATGTTCCTTGATGAAACCGTTCAACTCGTCATCGGATTGCAACCCGATGCCGGGCTGGATCTCGGATTTCAGATAGGGCTTGAAGGCATCCTGTCCGATGATCTCGCGGGTCAGGCGGATGCAGCGGCGGAAATCATCCCAGTCGGAGTCCTGGCTCATGTAATTGAACAGGATCTTCGGTGCGACACGCGGATCACCCGACCGCAGCGAAACCGACCCGCGCGAGGCCGACCGCATCGGCCCGACATGGGTCTGGAAACCATGGCCCTCGGCGGCTGCCTTGCCGTCATAGCGCACGGCAATCGGCAGGAAGTGATACTGGATATCGGGATAATCCACCCCGGGCTTGGAGCGGATGAAAGCGCAGCTTTCAAACTGGTTCGAGGCCCCGATGCCACCGCCCGTGAACAGCCATTGCGCGCCCACCCAGGCCTTGCCCCAGAGATTCCAGTATTTATACAGGCTGACCGGCTGGCTGGCTGCGAATTGCAGGTAAAGTTCCAGATGGTCCTGCAGGTTCTGCCCCACGCCGGGGCGATCCGCGACCAGCGGCACACCATGTTCGGCCAGATGCGCCGCGGGGCCGATGCCGGAAAGGAGCAACAATTTCGGCGAATTGATGGAGGACGCCGCGATGATGACCTCACGCGCGGCGGGAATCACCACCACCTGGCCCTTTTGCTCGATCTCCACCCCGGTGGCGCGTCCGTTCTCGATCACCACGCGCCGGGCAAAACCCTTTTCGACCTTGACCCGCCCGGTCTTGATCGCAGGCTTCAGATAGGCATTGGCGGCGGACCAGCGGCGACCCTTCCAGATCGTCGCTTCCATCGCGCCAAAGCCTTCCTGCTGGCGTCCGTTGTAATCGGCGGTCACGGGATAGCCCGCCTGTTGCCCCGCCTCGATAAAGGCATTGAACAACGGATTGCTGCGGGGGCCGCGCGTCACATGCAAGGGGCCGCTGTCGCCGCGATACTCGCCCTCGCCGGTATCGCCATGCCAGCTTTCCATCCGGCGGAAATAGGGCAGCACATCGGCGTAAGACCAGCCCTGCGCGCCCTGTTCGGCCCAATGGTCAAAGTCGCGGGCATGGCCGCGCACATAGACCATGCCATTGATCGACGACGACCCGCCGATCACCTTGCCGCGCGGCGTGGCCAGCACCCGCCCGCCCAGATGCGGCTCGGGCTCGGTTTGAAAGCCCCAGTCATAGATGCCCATATTCATCGGATAGGACAGCGCGCCGGGCATCTGGATGAAGGGCCCGGCGTCCGTGCCGCCGAACTCGATCACGGTGACCGAACGCCCGGCCTCGGCCAGACGATAGGCCATGGCGCATCCGGCAGAGCCCGCGCCGACAATGACGTAATCGCTGGCCATCAGTAGGGGCTTTCAACCGGGCCCATGCCGACATAGACCGACTTGACCTGTGTATAATGTTCAATCGCGGCGCGAGAGTTTTCACGCCCCACGCCCGAGGCCTTCACCCCGCCAAAGGGTGCCTCGACCGGCGTCAGGTTATAGGCGTTGATCCAGCAGGTGCCCGCCTGCAACTGCCCGACCACGCGGTGCCCGCGCGCGAGATCGGCAGTGAAGACCCCCGCCGCCAGTCCGAACTCGGTGGCGTTGGCGCGCGCGATCACTTCGGCCTCGTTGTCGAAATCCAGGACCGCCATGACCGGACCGAAGACCTCTTCCCGCGCCAGCGTCATATCATCGGTGATATCCGCAAAGACGGTGGGCTGCACATAGAAGCCGGTATTCAGATCCGCCGCCGCCCCGCCGGTCACCAGCCGCCCGCCTTCCGCCTTGGCCTTTTCGATATAGGCCAGCACCTTGTCGCGCTGCGCGGAGGACACAAGCGGCCCCATCTGGGTTTCGGGATCGAGCGGATCGCCCAGCTTGATCGCGGCGCTGCGCTCGGCCAGACGGGTCAGGAAGCGTTCCTTTATCGCCTTTTGCACGAAAACCCGGGTGCCGTTGGAGCAGACCTGCCCGGCGGAGTAGAAATTGCCCAGCATCGCCGCGCCGATGGCGCTTTCGATATCGGCGTCATCAAACACCACCAGCGGCGACTTGCCGCCCAGCTCCATCGTGACATGGCGCATTCCTTCTGCGGCGGCGGCATAGACACGCCGCCCCGTCGGCACCGATCCGGTCAGCGAGACCTTGGCCACGCGCGGATCGGTCACCAATGCGCCCCCCACCGCGCCGCGCCCCTGCAGCACATTGAACAGGCCTGCGGGCATCCCGGCCTCGATAAAGATCTCGGCCAGTTTCAGCGCACCAAGCGGCGTCACCTCGGACGGTTTGAAGATCATCGCATTGCCCAGCGACAGCGCGGGCGCGGCCTTCCAGCAGGCGATCTGGCTTGGATAGTTCCAGGCCCCGATGCCCACGCAAACCCCCAGCGGCTCGCGGATAGTGTAGACGAAATCGCCGCCCAGCGGGATCGTCTCGCCGGTCACGGTTGGTGCAAGCCCCGCGAAATATTCCAAGGCATCCGCGCCCGATGGCCAATCGGCCACCTCTGTTTCCTGAATGGGCTTGCCAGTATCCAGCGTCTCCAGCTCCGACAATTCGGCATTGCGGGCGCGGATCAGATCAACGGCGCGGCGCAGGATGCGGGCGCGTTCCACCGGGCGCGTGGCCCCCCAAGCCTTCTGCGCGGCCTCTGCCCCGGCAAGTGCGGCCTCGATCACCGCAGGCGTCGCCTCGTGCAAGACCGCGATCACCTCGCCGGTGGCAGGATAGATCACTTCGATCTCGGCCCCGGCCTTATCCTCGACATAGGCACCATTCACGAAATGGCTGGCTTTGGGCTGTGCCCGCATGGCGATCCCCTTCATATCCGTTTTCCGAGTTCGGAGGTGAGAAACTCCATCACCACCGCAACAGCCGTCCCCGAATCGGGCGGCCCTTCCTTCAGCGCCTCGCGCAGATAGACCCCGTCCAGCAGCGCCCCCATGGCGGCCGCCACCCCATCCGCCCGCGCGCCGACCAATGGGCGCAGCGAATGCATCAAATTCGAGCGCAAGCGGCGCTGATAGACCCGCAAGAGGCGGCGTGCCTCGGGCACGGTCTGCGACAGAACATAAAAATTGAGCCAGGCACCGACAGCTTCGCGCCGGAAATTGCCGGCGCTGAAATTGGCCCGCACGATGGCGCGCAGCCGCGCCTCGGGTTCATCACTGGCCGCAGCCAGCGCGCCGCGCACTTCTGCGCCATAAAGCGACAGGATATGTCGCATTGCGGCCAGGAAGATATCTTCCTTCGACCCGAAATAGTGATGCGCCAGGGCCGAGGACATCCCTGCCCGCTTGGCGATCTGACTGACCGTCACATCCAGCGACCCGGCGCGCCCGATCTCCACGATGGTCGCTTTGACCAGCGCGGCCTTTCGGATAGGCTCCATCCCAATCTTCGGCATTCTGGCAAATCCGTCAGAAACTTCTTGCCAAACCGGGGTAGCGTGTTTTTTATTGATCCGTCAATCAACAAAAAGCGCGTCAGACGCTGATGACCCAAACGACCACAGGGAGTCGACCATGACCAACTTCAAAGCCGCATTTCTGGCCTCTGTCGCCGCTTTCGCCTTCACGGGCACCGCCTATGCCGAGGGCTGCGACAAGATCACCTTCTCGGATGTCGGCTGGACCGACATCACCGCCACCACCGCCGCGACAAGCGTCGTGCTGGAGGGCCTGGGCTACGAGACCGAGACCAAGCTCCTGTCGGTGCCGGTGACCTATGCCGGTCTGGCTGAAGGCGATATCGATGTCTTCCTTGGCAACTGGATGCCGACGATGGAGGGCGATATTGCCCCCTACCGTGAGGCGGGTTCGGTCGATACCGTCCGCACCAACCTGACCGGGGCCAAATACACCCTAGCCACCAATGCGGCCGGCAAGGCGCTTGGCATCAGCGATTTCGCCGCGATCGGGGCGCAAAAGGATGCGCTTGACGGCAAGATCTACGGCATCGAAGCCGGCAATGATGGCAACCGGCTGATCCTCGACATGATCCAGGCCGACAAGTTCGGGCTTGGCAGCTTTGAGATCGTCGAAAGCTCGGAACAGGGCATGTTGGCGCAGGTTGACCGCAACTCTTCCGCGCAAAAGCCCATCGTGTTCCTTGCCTGGGAACCCCATCCGATGAATGCCAATTTCGAGATCACCTATCTTGCTGGGGGTGATGAGGTGTTTGGCCCTGATTTCGGCGGTGCGATCGTCGCCACCAATACCCGCAAGGGTTATGTGGCCGAATGCCCCAATACGGGCAAGTTCCTGGAAAATCTTGAGTTTTCGCTGCCGATGGAAAACGAGATCATGGGCGCGATCCTGAATGACGGGGCTGAACCGCGCGACGCGGCGAAAGCCTGGCTCAAGGCCAACCCCGAGACCTGGAAGCCCTGGCTTGCCGGCGTGACCACCAAGGACGGTGGCGATGCGGTGGCCGCAGTCGAAGCCGCTCTGAACTGAGTTTGACGGCGCCTGTCGTGCTTTCGTGGCGAGGGCATGTCCTTCGCCACGATTTTCACAGGCTGTTTCCTGCGCGGCGCGCGCACCCTTTTTTCATTCCTCTATAGCAGGCGGTAATGGACTGGCTCGACTTTCCCAAAATTCCGGTTGGACGCGTCGCAAAGACGGCGGTGGACTGGCTGAAGACGCATCTTGGCTGGCTGTTCGATTCGATCAGTGACCTGCTCACACGGCTGATCGACGGCTCGTTGAGCCTGCTGCAATATCCCCATCCCATGATCGTGGTGGCGTTGCTTCTTGCCTTCACCTGGTGGCGGCAGCGGTCCTGGAAGCTCTGTGTTCTGGTGCTTCTGGGCTTTCTCTTCATCCTGAACCAAGGCTATTGGAAGCCGACCACCGAAACACTGGTCCTGCTGTTCTATTCCTGCATTTTCTGTATGGCGGTGGGCATTCCGATCGGCATCGCCTGCGCGCATCGCCCCAAGCTCTATGCCGCACTTTCGCCGGTGCTGGATCTGATGCAGACGCTGCCGACCTTCGTCTATCTCATTCCCGCTGTGGTGTTTTTCGGCCTTGGCATGGTGCCGGGCCTGCTTGCGACCGTGGTCTTCGTGCTGCCCGCCCCGATCCGGCTGACCTATCTCGGCGTTTCGTCGACGCCACAGGCCCTCGTCGAAGCGGCAACCGCCTTTGGCGCAACGCCGCGCCAGAAACTGTTCAAGGTGGAACTGCCCTGGGCCCTGCCCCAGATCATGGTCGGCCTCAATCAGACCATCATGCTGTCGCTCTCCATGGTGGTGATCGCAGCCATGGTGGGGGCAAACGGGCTTGGCATCCCGGTGGTGCGTGCACTTGGACAGGGCAACACCGCGCTTGGCTTTGAATCCGGTCTCGTCATCGTTGTCGTGGCCATCATTTTGGACCGTATGCTGAGGGTGACGCGCAAATGACGGCCGTTGAATTTGATCGCGTCTCCATCGTCTTTGGCGACCACCCCGACCGTGCGCTGCCCTTGATGGACAAGGGGCAGTCGCGCGCCGAAGTGCAGGCCGCCACGGGCCAGGTTCTGGGGGTGCATGACTGTTCCCTCAAGGTCGATGAGGGCGAGATCCTTGTCCTGATGGGCCTGTCCGGCTCCGGCAAATCCACACTCTTGCGCGGGGTGAACGCACTGAACCCGGTGGTGCGCGGCGAGGTGCGGGTATCGGACGGCGACAAGATGGTCTCGGTCACCAAGGCTGATCCCGAGACGCTGCGTCGGTTGCGCCTGTCGCGCATCGCGATGGTGTTCCAGCAATTCGGCCTGCTGCCCTGGCGCACGGTGCGCGAGAATGTGGGCCTTGGGCTGGAACTTGCCGGGATGCCAGTCGAGGCGCGCAAGAAGCCGGTGGATGAGCAGCTTGCGCTGGTCAACCTGAGCCAATGGGCCGATCGCAAGGTCGGCGACCTGTCCGGCGGGATGCAGCAGCGCGTGGGCCTTGCGCGCGCCTTTGTCACCCAGGCCCCGATCCTGCTGATGGATGAGCCGTTTTCGGCGCTGGACCCGCTGATCCGCAGCAAGCTGCAGGATGAGCTGCTGGATCTGCAAAAGCGCCTGAAACGCACCATCATCTTTGTCAGCCATGATCTGGACGAGGCCTTCAAGATCGGTAACCGCATCGCCCTGATGGAAGGCGGGCGCATCGTGCAATGCGGCACTGCCCGCGAGATCATCGCCAACCCGATCAATGACTATGTGCAGGATTTTGTGGCGCATATGAACCCGCTCAGCGTGTTGACCGCGCGGGATGTAATGCGGCCCGGCCCGTCCTCGGCGGGCCATGCGGTCACCGCAGACCTGCCAGTGCGCGCGGTGATGGCGCAGATCCGCGATGGTATCGAGGAACTGGCCGTGACCGAAAGCGGCGCGGTCATCGGCACGATCATCGCGCGGGATGTGTTGGCGCGGCTGGTCGATCCGCGCGCGGCCTGAAGCGCGATCGATGCCGACCGGGATCATTGGGGGGCTGTCTGCCCCCCAAGCCCCCCGAGGATATTTGAAGACAGAAAATTTAGCCGCCAGGCGTCGCGCCTGTCAGGCGGTGGTGGATCACTCCACCACGTCGCCTTCTGCCTCGGCTGCGGGCTTTTTCGCCGCAGTTTTCTTGACGGCAGATTTCTTGACCCCATCCGCTGCGGCTTTCGCGGCAGGTTTCTTGGCGGCGACCTTTTTCGCAGGCGCTTTTTTCACGGGCTCCGCCGCATCGGCCTTCGGCTTTGCTGCGGCCTTGCGGGCCGGCTTCTTGCCCGACTTCCCGGCCTTTTCGGCGATCAGCGCCAGCGCCTGTTCCAGCGTCACCGTCTCCGGCGTCACCTCTTTGGGCAAGGTGGCATTCACCTTTTCCCATTTGACATAGGGCCCATAGCGCCCCGGCATGACCGAGATCGCGCCGCCATCGGGGTGATCGCCCAATTCGCGCAAGGGCTGTGCCGCAGCCCCCCGCCCGGCACCCCGGCTGGCTTTCAGCGCCAGAACCTCGACCGCGCGATTCATGCCGATGGTGAAGACCTCTTCGACATCCGGCAGGTTGGCATAGACTTTGTCATGCTTCACATAGGGACCAAAGCGGCCAATCCCGGCCTCGACCAGCACCCCGTCTTCGGGGTGTGGCCCGATGGCGCGCGGCAGGTTCAGCAGAAGCAAAGCCCGTTCCAGATCGATGCTTTCCGGCGACCATCCTTTCGGCAGGCTGGCGCGCGGCGGCTTCGGGGTTTCCTCCGTCACCTCACCCTTCTGCACATAGGGGCCAAAGCGCCCGGCGCGCAGGCTGACCGGCAGCCCATCGACATCCTGGCCCAGAATCTTGCCATCCGGGCTGATCGCGCCGCTGTCATCGCCGACCGAAATCGGCCGGGTGTAGCGGCATTCCGGGTAATTTCCACAGCCAATGAAGGCCCCACCCGAACGCGCGGTCTTCAGATGCAGGCGGCCATTGCCGCAGGTCGGGCAGGCACGCGGATCCCCACCATCGGCGCGCGGCGGATAAAGATGCGGGCTGAGAAAATCGTCGATCTTGTCGAGCACCTCCGAGATGCGCAGATCCGAGGTTTCCGACACAGCCGCCGAGAAATCGCGCCAGAACCGTGCCAGCACTTCCTTGTAATCGCGCTCCCCGGCGGAGACGTCATCGAGTTCGCCTTCCAGTTCCGCCGTGAAATCATATTCCACATATTTGCGGAAAAAGTTGGTAAGGAAAGCAGTTACGAGGCGACCTTTATCTTCCGGGATCAGGCGGTTCTTGTCGCGGCGCACATATTCACGGTCCTGGATCGTGGTCAGGATCGAGGCATAGGTGGAGGGGCGCCCGATGCCCAGCTCTTCCATCCGCTTCACCAGCGTGGCCTCGGTATAGCGCGGCGGCGGCTGGGTGAAATGCTGCTCCGGCGTCACCGACTGGCGGTCGAGCGCGTCATTCTGCATGATCTGCGGCAGGCGGCCCTCATCATCGCCATCCTCGTCACGGCCCTCGTCATAGACCTTGAGGAAGCCGTCGAACAGCATGACCTGCCCGGTCGCGCGCAGCCCCACCTGCCCATCGGGCGAAGTGACCTCGACCGAAGTGCGCTCCAGCCGCGCGGCCGCCATCTGGCTGGCAATCGTGCGCTTCCAGATCAGATCATAGAGCTTGCGCTGATCGGCCTCGGCCAGTGACAGGCTTTCGGGCCGCGCCGCCATGTCGGTCGGGCGAATACATTCATGCGCCTCCTGCGCATTCTTGGCCTTGTTCTTGTAGATGCGCGGGGCGTCGGGCAGGTAATCGGCCCCGAACATTGACCGGATCGCCTCCCGCGCAGCGGTCACCGCCTCAGGTGCCATGTCGATGCCATCGGTCCGCATATAGGTGATATGGCCGGCCTCATAAAGCCGCTGCGCCGCCGACATCGTGGCCTTGGCGCCCATGCCGAATTTGCGGCTGGCCTCTTGCTGCAGGGTAGAGGTCATAAAGGGCGCGAACGGGTTGCGACTGGCAGGCTTTTTCTCGACCGCCTCGACCCGGAATGTTCGATTTTGAATGGCGGCCACGGCAAGATCGGCGGCCTCAGCCGTCGGAATGTCGAATTTGTCCAGCTTCTTGCCGCCAAGCAAAACAAGGCGCGCCTCGAATTCCTGACCGCGGGGCGTCTTGAACGCAGCCCCGACCGACCAATATTCCCGCGCACGAAACGCCTCGATCTCCATTTCGCGCTCAACGATCAGACGCAGGCAGACGGATTGCACCCGGCCCGCCGATTTCGCCCCCGGCAGCTTGCGCCACAGCACTGGCGACAGCGTGAAGCCCACCAGATAATCCAGCGCACGCCGCGCCAGATAGGCATCGACCAGCGCCACATCGACATCGCGCGGGTTCTTCATCGCCTGCGTCACCGCATCCTTGGTGATCGCGTTGAAGGTGACGCGGCTGACCTTCTTGCCCTTCTTCAAGCTCGGGGCCAGCGCCTCTTGCAAGTGCCACGAAATCGCCTCGCCCTCGCGATCAGGGTCGGTGGCAAGGATCAGCGTGTCATCGGTTTTCAGGGCCTCGGCAATGGCGCGGACATGCTTCTTGCTGTCAGCCGCCACCTCCCATTTCATGTCGAAATCATGTTCGGGATCGACCGATCCATCCTTCGGCGGCAGGTCACGGACATGGCCATAGGAGGCCAGAACCGTATAGTCGGAGCCAAGATATTTGTTGATTGTCTTGGCCTTGGCCGGAGACTCGACGACGACAACTGCCATGAATACCTCTTGCGCCCAGCCCGTGCTGGGCGCCGAAAAGATGTGTGCGACCCCGCCCCCATGTCAAGGCGGGGGGCATTCGTCAAGCCCGGACAGGGGGAGGCGGGGCTTTGACGCAGGGGGAAAAACCGGCCAATGTGCTGCATCTTTGCTGCCCCCCACCCCAAGGTATGCCATGCACCAAATGCTGATCCCCCTGATCGTTCTGGTGCTGAGCGCGCCCGCCGCCCTGGGATTTGAACGCCCTGAACGCGGCTCGGCCGAGCGCAAGGCGATGCTGGATGCGATCCGCCCGATTGCGGAATGGAACCTTGGCCCGCCGGTCGAATTCGTCGTGCAGGATCTCATGGTGGAGGGCAGCTATGGTTGGGCAAGCCTGCTGGCGCAACGCCCGGGCGGTGCCGCCATCGCGCTGGATCAAGCCCCGATGGTGGCGCGTGACGACATGGCCGAGGATCTGATTGATCGGGTGGATGGCCATCCGACATTGCAGGTGATGCTGCAGAAATCCGGCGAGACATGGGTTGCGGTAAACTGGGCAATTGGTGCCACCGATGTCTGGTATGCGGGCGAGCCCTATTGCGCGCAATGGGGCTGGGCGATCCGGGCAGTAACCGGACCGGGCCCCTGCCCTTGATCCGAGGCCTGGCTTGGCGCCAGATCAAGGGCCATAGCCCAAGGCCCCTTTCTGCCGCGTGCCTTGCCTGCGACATCCGGCTGCGGGCTCTATCATACCGTCTTTCATCGAAGCCATCAGGAATGGAGTCACCTTTCCAAGCATTGCCTACAACGCCACATCGATGTGCAGGTCCGAGGTCACCTCGATATCGATGCGCATTTCCTTCCTTTAGGGCTGTGACAAAGACGTGTTCTGATATTGCTGCGGACCAGAAATGCCGGGTTCCCGACCGCCGCTTGAGTTGATCCCGGCACAGAGCTTCATCCACGGCTCAGCAATCCGCCGGGCTGGCGACGCAACTCTCCCTCCAGTTCCAGCTGCAGGATCTGCGGCAAGACCTCCTGTGCGGGCACATCCAGATCCCGGATCAGTTGATCCTCGGCACCCGGGCTGGGCGACAGCCGATCCAAGATCAGCCGATGCAAGGCCGCAATCTCCCGCAAGGGCCTGCGCACCGGCGCAGGTCCCGGCAAGGTTCCGCCCGGCACGGAATGTGCCGCGAGATGGGCCGACATAGGGCGACCCGATGACGGGGACCGCGCCCCGGAAATCTGCCCGCCGACCGCTTCGATCACATCGGCGGCAGATCGCACCAATGTTGCGCCTTCGCGGATCAGCTGATTGCAGCCGGCGGCGCGGGCATCGAAGGGATGGCCCGGGACCGCGAACACCTCGCGCCCCTGATCGGCGGCCTCTTTCGCGGTGATGAGCGAGCCGCTGCGGCTTGCCGCCTCCACCACCACCAACGCGCGCGCGAGGCCGGATATGATGCGGTTGCGCAAGGGAAAATGGCGGGCCTGCGCCTCCAAGCCCGGGGGCTGTTCCGAAAGAAGACAGCCCTCCTCCGCGATGCGCTGCATCAGGGGGGCATTCTCGGGCGGGTAGACATGATCGACCCCCCCGGCCAGCACCGCAACCGTGCCCCCTGCCAGCGCACCTGAATGCGCCTCCGCATCGATGCCACGCGCAAGACCGGAGGCCACGACAAAGCCCGTTTCCGACAGCGATTCGGCCAGCCGCCGCGCCATGCGCAATCCAAGGCTTGAGGCATTGCGCGCCCCGACCAGCGCCACCATCGGCCGCGCCAGCAATTCCGCCCGCCCGCGCAGCCAAAGAACTGGCGGCGCATCCGAGATTTCCGCCAAAGCCTCGGGATAGCCCGCCTCGCCATGGCAGAGCATCCGCGCGCCAATGGCGGCAGCCGCCCGCATCTCGGCCATCACTACGCCTTCCGGGCAGGGTTCATAGCGATCAACCCCAGCCTTGCGGGCAATTTCCGGCAGGGCCTCCAGCGCCGCAATGGCGCTGCCATGTTCGGCGATCAGCCGGTGCCAGGTCGCAGGACCGACCCTGCGGGAACGAATGAGGCGCAGGGATGCCAGCCGATCCCGATCGCTGTGGGGTCGTTTGGGGTGTGGGGTGTCACGCACCGGCCCGGCAACCATCCTCTGCTCCTCATTCGCCGGGTCAGACTGCGCGATCACTGGTTAACAGGCAGTAAAGATTCGCCCGGCTCGCAGGAAAAATCACGCAGCACCGCCCTGTCCCGTTCAGCCCGCTTGCGGGCGCTTGCGCGGCGCGCTACGCCAAAGGGATGAAAGCACCGGCAGAACCCGAAGACAGTCGCAAGTTCGTGGCGCGTGGCGTGGCCCATGTGACGCTGCCCAAGGTCTCCGAACCTGTCTCGGTGACCTTCGTTCTTGTGCCGCAATTCACCATGCTGGCCTTCACTTCGGCCATCGAACCCCTGCGCGTGGCCAACCAGCTGACCGGGCAGATCCTGTTCCGCTGGCAGACCTTCTCCGAAGATGGCAAGCCCGTCACCTGTTCCAATGGCGTGCAGGTCATGACCGAAGGCACCCTGCCGGAAAGCCCGCCGCCCGGCTATGTGCTGGTCTGCGGCGGGGTGGAGCCGGAAACCCGGATCACGGCATCGCTGGCCGACTGGTTGCGCGGGCAATGGCGGCGCGGGCGCACGGTGGGCGGGCTTTGCACCGGGGCCTATGCCTTGGCGCGGGCCGGAATCCTCAAGGGGCGGCGTTTCACACTGCATTGGGAAAACCTCAGCGGGTTTTGCGAAACCTTCCCGGATCTGAACCCCGCCCGCCAGGTGTTCTGCATCGAGGACAGGATCGTGACCTGCGCGGGCGGCATGGCGGCCGCTGACCTCATGCTGAAGCTGATCCATGACCGTTATGGCGCGGGCTTGAGCCAGGAGGTCATGAATATGTGCCTGCTGACCCAGCGACGCACCGAAGAGGATGAACAGATCACCTCTCTGGCCGCACGCCTGGGCACGCGCAACGAAAAGCTGATCAAGGCCGTGGCCTTCCTTGAGGCGCGGATCGAGGAAGAGTTCGATCTCGATGCCTGCGCCGATCATCTGGGCGTGTCGCGGCGCCAGATCGAGCGGCTGTTCAACCGCTATCTCGGCGTCACGCCAGTGCGTTACATGAACGACCTGCGATTGCAGCACGGACGCGCCCTGCTGGCGGAAACCGATATGAGCGTGACCGAGGTGGCGGTCGCCTGCGGCTATGCCTCTTCGAGCCATTTCTCGAAGAGCTTTCGCAAGAAATACGGCGTCTCCCCCTATCGATTCTCGCATTTCGGGGCCTGATCGGGTTTTCGACGAAAACCCGCGGCCCTGCCTGTCGCCCCGGCGGCGTTTCCATGCGTTTTACGCATCATTGCATGTCGCAAATCAGGTTGCGGGGCTGCGGTATTTTGATCAAAATACCGCCGAACAGCCCGTGGCGGGCCTGAAAGGGACATAAGATGCAGAACAGCGATGTGGCAAAGCGGCGGGTCGATGCGGTGGCGCGCGGTGTGGGGATGCAGACCCAGATCTATGCCGACCGGGCGCTGAATTCCGAGATCTGGGATATCGAGGGCAACCGCTATATCGACTTTGCGGCAGGCATCGCGGTGGTCAATACCGGGCATTGCCACCCCAAGGTCATGGCCGCTGTGGCCGAACAGATGACGCGCTTCACCCATACCTGCCATCAGGTTCTGCCCTATGAGAACTATATCCGTCTGGCTGAACGTCTGAACGCCGCAGCCCCCGGCGATTTCGCCAAGAAAACCATCTTCGTCACCACCGGCGCCGAGGCGGTGGAAAACGCGGTGAAGATCGCCCGTATCCATACCGGCCGCAATGCGGTGATCGCCTTTGGGGGGGCCTTCCACGGCCGCACCTTCATGGGAATGACGCTGACAGGCAAGGTCGAGCCCTATAAGAAGGGCTTCGGCGCGATGATGCCCGATGTCTATCATGTGCCCTTCCCGCAGGATCTGCACGGCATCACCACCGCCGATGCGATGGCGGGGATCACCAAACTGTTCAAGGCAGATCTCGATCCCGCACGGGTGGCCGCGATCATCTTCGAACCCGTGCAGGGCGAAGGCGGCTTCTACCCGGCCCCGGCCGATCTGGTCCGCGCCATCCGCAAACTTTGTGACGAGCATGGCATCGTGATGATCGCCGATGAGGTGCAGACCGGCTTTGCCCGCACCGGCACCATGTTCGCGATGCATGGCTATGATGTGGTGGCCGATCTGACCACCATGGCCAAGGGCCTGGGTGGTGGCCTGCCGATCGCCGCCGTCTGCGGCCGGGCCGAGATCATGGATGCCGCCAATCCGGGCGGGCTGGGCGGCACCTATGGCGGCAACCCGCTGGGGGTGGCTGCGGCCCATGCCGTGCTGGATGTGATCGAGGAAGAGCAGCTTTGTGACCGCGCCAAGGAGCTTGGCTCGCGCCTGAAACAGCGGCTGGAGGCGATCCGCGCCACCACCCCCGAAATGGCCGAGATCCGCGGCCCGGGCTTCATGGTGGCGGTGGAATTCGCCAATCCGGGCAATAAGGCACCCGATGCCGATTTCACCAACCGGGTGAAGAACGAGGCGCAGAAACGCGGCCTCATCCTGCTGACCTGTGGTGTCTATGGCAATGTGGTGCGCTTCCTTGCCCCCATCACCATCCCCGATGCGATCTTCGCCGAAGCGATGGAGATTCTGGAAGCCGCGGTCGCCGCAGCCCGCCAGGGCTGAGCCTGAAACCAGCGGGGGCCAGCCCCCGCACCCCCGGAGTATTTGGGCAAGCTGCAAAGAGCAGGCCATCATCCGGCCACCAGGCTTGGCCCTGCCAGGTGGTTTTGCGGCTGCCGGGCCCGCGCTGCTTGATCGCTTTGCTGATTGCCCAAATACTCCGGGGGGATTGCCTGACCTCTGGTTCGGGCAATCCGGTCGACAGGGGGGCAGCGCCCCCCTTCGCGCCCCCTTCGCGCCCATGGCTTGCGCCCTGCTTGCGCACTTGCCGCAATGCAGCGCCGCGGCTATCAGATGGCATGGAGCGCGTAACCCTCGAAACCAGCATATCCCCAGCCGGCCTCACGCTGCGCGATGCAGGCTATGCCGTTGCAGGCAAAGCCATCCTGACCGGGATTGATCTGCATCTGACCGAGGCACGGATCGGGATTGTCGGGCGCAACGGCTCGGGCAAGAGCACGTTGTTGCGCCTGATGGCGGGGCTGATCCCCCCCACCGCGGGCGAGGTGCGCGTGACGGGCATTGATCCGTCGCGTGACCGCAAGGCCATGCTTTCGACGCTTGGGATCCTGTTCCAGAATCCCGACCACCAGATCATCTTCCCGACCGTGGAGGAGGAGCTGGCCTTCGGCTTGCGTCAGCAGGGACAAACGGGCGCAGAGGCCGCAACGCGGGTTCGGATGATGCTGGAAGCCGAGGCGCGTTTGCACTGGGCGCCGGTGCCGGTGGCCAGTCTGAGCCAGGGCCAGAAGCAATGGCTCTGCCTGATGGCCGTCCTGCTGATGCAGCCCGCGATCCTGCTGCTGGACGAGCCCTTTGCGGCGCTGGATCTGCCGACGCAGGCGCGGCTCACCCGGCGCATTGCCGGGCTTTCGCAGCAGGTGATCACCATCAGCCATGATCCGGCTTCGGTCACCGCCTGTGACCGGGTGATCTGGCTGGAGGGCGGGCGCATCCATGCAGATGGCGCACCTGAGGCGGTTCTGCCTGCTTTCCGGGCCGAGATGGCGCGACTGGGGGATCTGGATGCTGACACTCACCTCGCCGGTTGAAACCTGGCTGCATCGCTGGCCGGCGGGCGTCAAGCTGGCCATGGTGGCGCTTGGCACGGTGCTGATTTTTGCCATCAAGGACCCATGGATCATGGGGCTTGTGGTGGCCGCCTTGATGCTGGCATATCTGGCGCAGGGCGCACGCTTTGCCGCGCAAGGCTTGCGGCTTCTGCACCCGCTCTGGCCGTTTTTCCTGATCCTTGCGCTGTGGCATCTGTGGCTGGCGGAGCCGCGTCAGGGCCTGCTGCTGGCCGGGCGGATGCTGTCGGCGGTGGCGCTGGCCAATCTGGTGACCATGACCACCCGGCTCGATGCCATGCTTGCGGTGCTGGAGCGGCTTTTGGCGCCATTGGTCCATCTGGGGCTGCGCCCGCGTGTTCTTGCGCTGGCCATGGCGCTGGTGATCCGCTTCGTGCCGGTTCTGCTGGACAAGGCAGGTCAATTGCGGCAGGCATGGCGGGCGCGCAGCCCCAGACGGGTAGGTGCCCAGATCGTCCTGCCTTTGGCCTTGGCCGCGCTGGACGATGCCGATCATGTGGCCGAGGCCCTGCGCGCGCGCGGCGGTCTTTAGCAATGCCGAGACGAATTTAGCATTTCCCGCAAGAAATCAAGACTTTCAGGAGAGACGATGGAACGCAATCTGACCCATATCGCGCTGTTTGCCGCGCTGATCGCCGTGCTTGGCCTAGTGCCGAAGATCGACCTGGTGTCCGGCGTGCCGATCACCGCGCAATCGCTGGGCATCATGTTGTGCGGCACGGTGCTGGGGGCCAAACGCGGCGCGCTGGCGGTCTTGCTGTTCCTCGCACTGGTTGCGGCCGGTCTGCCGCTGCTGGCGGGCGGACGCGGGGGCCTGGGCGTCTTTGCCTCGCCCACCGTCGGCTACCTGGTGGGTTTCCCGCTGGCGGCCTTCACCGCCGGTCTGGTGGTGGAGCGCTGGCGCATCTCCATCGGAGTCGCGGCCTTCGCAGGTGCCGTCCTCGGCGGCATTGTCGTCATGCATCTCTGCGGCATCCTTGGCATGGCCGCGATCCTTGGCAAGAGCCTGCCCGAAGCGGCGATGCTGGCCCTGCCCTTCTTGGCCGGTGATTTGCTGAAATCCGGCCTTGCTGCCGGGATCACCCAGGGTCTGGCCCGGATGCGCCCCGCCTCGGTCCTGTCACGGGCCTGAGATCCTCCGGGTGTGACCATTAGCGGCCCCCTTCGCGGGGCCGCCTTGCATTGCCACACTGCGTTCTGGCCAGTCTTTGTAGGTGGCCTGTCTTTCTCCTTGGCCCGTCTTTCTCGCTGTCAGATCGCTGCCGGCATCAGGCCCGGCCTTGCAGGATCAGCGCCGCGCCGACACCCCCCGCCGCCGCGATGGCCGCAAGGCCCGGCCCGGCCTCCAGATCATGAAACAGCCGCGCGGCAAGGATCGCGCCGGAGGCACCGATGGGATGGCCGCGCGCCAGCGCCCCGCCTTTCAGGTTCACCCGATCCTCGGACAAGGCGCAGGCGTCGAGACAGGCCAGCGCCTGCACCGCATAGGCCTCCATCATCTCGATCCGTTCCAGACCTGCGGGTTGCAGTCCGGCATCCGACAGGGCCGCATGGATGGCCGGCACTGGCGACAGGCCCGGCGCATCGGGCCGGGAACCAAGGGTGCGGGCCGCAAGGATACGGGCGGCGCGACCGGCCTTGGCGGCCCGGCTTGCAGTGGTGACCAGCACGAAGGCACTGGCATCGGCCGCGACAGCCGTCGTGGCCGATGTGATATCCCCTGTCAGAACCGGGGCGCGCGCCAGCAGCCGGGGCGACAGCGCACGGGCAAAGCCATCGCGCCCCTGCCCGGCCAGGCCCACGATCTCCGGCTGGTCCGCGGCCAGGGCCAATCGATGAGAGCGCGTGGCCCAGGCCTCTTGCCGGGCCCGGCTGATGCCCAGTCGCGCCGCCAGATCGGCAGCGGCCTGCGTCATGTCCGGGTCACGGTCGGGCCAGGGCGTGAAGGGCGGCGCATCATAGGGCTGCGGGTCCAGCCCCGGCATCTGCGCCAAGCGCAACGGGCGGCGGGAATAGCTTTCCGCCCCCCCGGCCAGCACCACCTCGGCCTGACCGGCGGCGACCATGGCGGCGGCCAGCCGGATCGCATCCAGCCCGCCCGCGCATTGCCGGTCGATCGACAGCCCCCCGACGCGGTCGGGCAGTCCCGCCGCCAATGCCGCCAGCCGCGCCGGATTGCCGCCCGCGCCAAGCGCGTTGGACAGGATCAGCTCATCCACCGCATCCGCCGCAAGACCGGCATCCGCGAGAACGGCCGCGATGACCGGGGCCGCCAGTTCATGCGGCGCAAGCTCCGCAAAGGCCCCGCCCCGCGGCATGACCGGGCTGCGCCGCGCGGCGATGATCCAGACCCCACTCATGTCAGACGGGCCTGAAGCGCCGTGAGATCGGTCTTGCCCGAGGGCAGCACCGGCCATTCGGCGCAGAGATGCAAGCGGCGCGGTGCCTTCAATGGCCCAAAGGACTGGCGCAGCGCCGTCAGTAGCGCCGCCTCGTCAATCGCGCCTTGATAGCAGGCAACCAGAACCGCACCACGCCGCGCATCCGGCTGCGCCAGCACCGCACCCGCGCGGATGCCGGGCCATGCCAGCAAAACGGCCTCGATTTCCTCGGGTTGCACGGTCTGGTCGGCGATCTTCACCTGCCGCCCAATGCGACCATCAAGCCAGAGGAACCCATCCTCCAGCCGCCCGGCCTCGCCCGGAGACACCCAGCCATCCTGCCATAGCGCCGATCCGGGCGGGCCTGCATAGGATGCCGCAAGATAGGGCGAACGCACCCAGATCCGGCCCGCCGCATCGGTGCGGATCTCCGCTCCCGGATAGGGGCGCCCCACGCTGCCCCGGGGCGTGGCGGCATCGGAAATGGCGATGAAACTGGTCTCTGCCGCGCCGTAAAACTCATGCGCCATGGCATCGCTGCGGCCCGACAGCGCCGCGCGCAACCCCGGATCCAGCCGCGCCCCACCGATCACCACATGCCGCAGATCGGGCCAATCCTGTCCGGCCTCGATCAGCGCGCGTAACTGTGCGGGCGTGGCATAAAGCAGGCGGATGCGGCGATCCGCCAAGGCGCGGGCCTGACGGTCCGGGCGCAGGCCCGCCAGATGATGCAGCTCGGCCCCCAGATGCAGGGCCTCCACCGCACCATAGAGCGCCAGCGAATGCACCAGATCACCGAGAGTCGCGACCGCGCTGCCCGGTTCAATGCCGAACAGACCCGCATTGACGGCGAAACTGGCGATCCAGCTTTGCTGGCTGCGTCGAATGCGGCGGGGCGTGCCGCTGCTGCCGCCTGTCAGGGTCTCGAACATGCCCTCGCCCTCAGGCGCAGGTCCATCACCGCCAATGCGGAAGGCAGGCGCGCCAAGTGCCGTCTGCAAGGCAAGGGCTGCTGGCCGATCCTGCAAAGCGCAAGGTGCGGCGGCGGGCTTGCCCGCCTGGTGCCACAGCCCCGCCGCGTCGCAAAGCCGCGCCTGCCCATGCCATCGAAACCGCATCAGCCGCGCAGCACCGAGACCGCACGCCGCAGCGCCAGCAGATAGCCTTCGGTGCCGCAGCCCGCGATCACCCCGTCGGCACGCAGGCTGACATAGGAATGGTGGCGGAAACCCTCGCGTTTGTGGACATTAGAGATATGCACCTCGAAGACCGGACCCTCAAAGGTGTTCAGCGCATCCAGAATGGCAACCGAAGTATGGGTATAGGCGGCGGGGTTGATGACGATGGCCGCAGCCTCCAGCCGGGCCAAATGGATCATCTCGACAATCTCCCCCTCGTGGTTCGATTGCTTGAAGGCCACGCTCACCCCCAGCTCGCTGGCAAGGGCTGCGCAGCGCGCGGCCACATCGGCCAGCGTCTCGTGCCCGTAAATCTCGGGCTGGCGCAGACCCAGCAGGTTGAGATTGGGGCCATTCAGGATATGGATCGGTTTCATCATCTGCCTTTTCGTTTTGCGGGCGAGATTAGCCGGAGTGGCGGTGGCTGGCCAGAGTTCTGGCCAATGCCACGCCTCTGGTAAAGGATGGACCGGGGCGCGGCCCCGGATGCCGGGATATTCATGGGCAGAAAATGGTAAGAACTGCGGTGTTGTTTCAGGGCATGTGGCATGGCAGGAGGGACGCGACGGGGGCCCCCGGAACGCGGGCGCAAAGCCTTGGACAAAAGATCAAGGACGGGGGCCAGGACTGAATGGGGGGAAACGGCGATGACACTGCTTTTGATCCATAGCGGCGGCACCATTGGCATGGGACCGGGGCCGGAGGGCCTGATGCCGGTGCCCGGCAAGCTGGAGGCGGCGGTTGCGGCGCGGTTGGCACCGGGCGGCCGGCTGGAAACCCATGCCTTTGACCCGCTGCTGGACAGTGCCGATGTGGGCCCTGCACATTGGAACCTGTTTCTGGATCTGATCGCCGCGCATCCCGGCGCAGATGTGATCCTGACCCATGGCACCGATACCATGGCGTTCACCGGCGCGGCCTTGTCGCAGGCCCTGGCGGGCAGCGGACGGCGCGTGGTGCTATGCGGGTCAATGCAGCCGCTTGGCATGGGCGGGGATGGCGAGGCCAATCTGGATCTGGCCTTGCAAGCCGCGCGCGAGGCGGACCCCGGTGTCTGGCTGGCCTTTGCCGGGCGGCTCTTGCCGGCGGACGGGCTGGTCAAGACCGACAGCCATGCGGCAGGTGCCTTTACCGCTGTGCCGCAGCCCCCCGCCTGGCCGCGCGCAAACCCGCGCTTCGGTGCGGCGCGTGTCGCGGTGCTGACGCTGAGCCCCGGCCTGCCCGTCGGCGCGCTGCGTGCCATGCTCGCGGAGCTGGACGGGGCGGTTCTGCGGGTTTTCGGGGCCGGCACGATGATGGCGGAGCCTGCACTGTTGCAGGTATTGGCCGAGGCGGTGCAGCGCGGAACCCGCATCCGCGCCGTCAGCCAATGCCTGCAAGGCGGGCTGGAGCCCGGTGCCTATGCGGCAGGCGCGGGCCTTTGGGCGACGGGTGTCGCCAATGGCGGACTTGAGACCGCCGAGGCCGCATTGATCCGGCTCTGGCTGGATCTTTCCGCCTGATCCCCGTCCGAACACTCAAATCGTCTTGGCGCCAAGGGCGAAAGGCCAGGCCTCTGCGCATCATTCCGACCATCCGCCATCCCGCCCGCCCTTCACTCTCACCCGCACAAACCCTGACCACTGCGTCCCGGCTCGAAATCCCGGCCACGCGGAGTTGAAGTGTGAGGCCCTTGCCGGATCGTCGCGCCGGGCGCATCCTTGGCGTCAGTTGCAAGGGAGAGCAGGCGATGGCGGAACGCTGGAATACCGGGCTGCGTTGGTCGGATGTCACACCACGCGCGGCCTTTCTGGACCGCCGCCGTTTTCTGGCCACCGCCGGGCTGGGCATTGGCACATTGGCCTTTGCGGGCATTGCGGGCGCGAAGATCGCGGCCACACCCAGCCCCTATTCGACCGATGAGGCTCCCAACAGCCTTGAGGACATCACCGGCTATAACAACTTCTACGAATTCGGCTTCGACAAATCCGATCCGGCCCGCCATGCCGGGGCCATGACCACCGCGCCCTGGTCGGTGCGGGTCGAGGGGCTGGTCGACCGGCCCGGCGATTACGCGCCTGACGATCTGCTGAAAGGCATCGCGCTGGAGGAACGCATTTACCGTTTCCGCTGTGTCGAGGCCTGGTCGATGGTCATCCCCTGGATCGGTGTGCCGCTGGCCTCGGTGCTGGCGCGCGTTGGCGTCCAACCGGGCGCGCGCTATGTGCGCTTTGAAAGCCTGGCCCGCGCCGATGAGATGCCCGGCGTGGCCGCAGGATTGCTGGATTTCCCCTATCGCGAGGGGCTGCGCATCGATGAAGCAATGCATCCGTTGACCCTGCTTGCGACCGGGCTTTATGGCGAGGCGATGCCCAAGCAGAACGGGGCGCCGATCCGGCTGGTGGTGCCGTGGAAATACGGCTTCAAATCCGCCAAAAGCCTTGTGAAAATCAGCCTGACCAATGAGCAGCCGGTCAGCACCTGGCAGATGCTGCAACCCAAGGAATACGGCTTTTATGCCAATGTGAACCCGGAGGTGGATCACCCGCGCTGGTCGCAGGCGTCGGAGCGGCGGATTGGCGGGGGCCTGTTTGCCAAGCGTGTCGATACGCTGAAATTCAATGGCTATGGCGATCTGGTGGCCGGGCTTTACGCCGGGCAGGATCTGGCGGTGGATTACTGATGGAGGCGCTGCATCGCGCGCTGCGCCCCGTTCGGCCATGGATGGTCTATGCGCTTGGCAGTCTGCCGCTGCTGATGCTGATCTGGCAGACCGTCAATGGGGCCTTGGGCGTCGATCCGGTCAAGACAATCGAGCACCGCTTGGGCGAGGTGGCATTGCAACTGATCGTGGCGGGGCTGTGCGTCACGCCGCTCAGGCGCTTTGTCGGGCTGAACCTGATGCGCTTTCGCCGTCAGATCGGGGTGTTGGCCTTTGTCTATGCGGGGCTGCATCTATTCGTCTGGGTGACGCTGGATCTGCAATTCCGCTGGTCCGAGATCGGCAATGATCTGGTGAAGCGCCCCTATATCATCCTCGGCATGGCCGCGTTCCTCATGCTGCTGCCACTTGCGCTGACATCGAACAACCTGTCGATCCGGCGCATGGGGGCGGCCGCATGGCAGCGGCTGCACCGGCTGGTCTATCCGGCCGCGCTGCTGGCGGCGGCGCATTTCATCTGGGTGATGAAGGCATGGGCGGCGGAACCCATGATCTATCTGGCGCTGATCACCGGACTTCTTGGCTTGCGCCTTGTGCCCCGGTCGCGGCCCGCACAGCGGGCGCGGGTGCCGGGTCCAGAACCTCGGTGACGGGCAGACGCGCGGCGGCATAACCCGGCACATCGCGGTCGAGCCGTTCCGCCAGATCCTTCAACCGGCTGACCGGCACCTTGGGAAACAGGTGATGTTCGCGGTGATAGAACATCTGATAGGCAAGCCAAGCCATCGGGCCGCGCTGGCTGCGCCCGGCAAGCCCGGTGCCGATGGTGCCCTGATGGGTGATCCAGACCGCAAAGAACGCCGTCATGCACTGGCCCAGCAGCATGAACAGCACATGCAATTGCAGCCCCCGCAGGCCGCTGGAAAGACATAGCGCGCCAAAGCCCGCAACCAGCAGCCAGTCGATCAGCAACCGCCTGCGCCAGACCGGACCGCCCTGCCGCCAGGCGGCAAGGTTCAGATCGACCGGAAAGCGCGGCCCGTAAAGCAGCACCTGCCATGCCGGCATGGTGGCGCAATGGCCTTCATGATCATCCGCGCCCAGCGTGTCCTTGTGGTGCTGCAAATGGCAAAAGGCATCGGCATGGTTCGATCCCATCATCAGCGCGCCAAGCCCATGCATCACCACATGGTCCCAGCGGCGCGCAAGGCCAAGATTGTTGTGGATCGCCTCATGGTTCAGGCGCAGACAGCAGAGGAAGAAGAAAAAGCTGGCAATCGGACCCAGAAACCACAGGCTGCCATTGTAAAGCCAGACCGACAGCAGAAGCCAGGGCAGCGGCAAGGCCAGCTCGATCAGGAATTGATAGCGCGGGATCGCGGTGAATTCCTGCCAGGCGAAATTGCGTGGCGCGCGCTCGATTTCAGGCGAAGGATGTGCTGCGGACGGGGCCGAAGGCATGGGTGGCACCTCACGATAAAACAAAGGTCTGAGATAAACCTTGAACCGAGCCTGCAACCGCGCCGCGCCCCGATGCAAATGAAAAGGCTGCGGCCAGAGGTCGCAGCCCGTTATTCCTCTGCCCTCTTCGCGCCAAGGCGATTGTTTCAGGCCACCTTGCCAAGCGCGGCAGACGCGCCCGCAACACCAAGCGCCGCGCAGACCTCGGCGGTCAGATGCGGGCGGTTCAGGGTGTAGAAATGCAGATCCTCCACCCCTTCCGTCATCAGCTTGCGGCAGAGATCGGTGCATAGCTCCACCGACACTTCGTCTTCGCGCCCGTCGCGGGCGGCGGCCTCAAAGGCCAGATCAAGCGCCGCGGGGATATTGGCACCGCAGCGCGCCGCAAATTTCTTCAGCCCCGAAAAGCTGGCAATCGGCAGGATACCCGGAATGACCGGCTGGGTGATGCCTTCCTTCGCGCAAAGATCACGGAAGCGCAGGAAGGTGTCGGCCTCGAAAAAGAACTGGGTCAGCGCGGCAGAGGCCCCGGCATCCATCTTGCGCTTCAGCCAGCGCACATCCTGCATCGTATCCTTGGCCTCGGGATGCGGCTCCGGGTAGGCCCCGACACGCAGGGTGAACTTGCCGGTCGCGGCCAGCGCCTCGATCAGCTCCACGCTATTGGCAAACCCATCGGCATGGGCCTTGAACCCGTCAGACCCCTTGGGCGCATCGCCGCGCAACGCCACGATATCGGTGACGCCGGCGCTCGCATAGGCCTCCGCAATCTCCAGCGTCTCGGCGCGGGTCGCATCGACGCAGGTGAGGTGGGCCGCCACCCGCAGCCCGGTATTCTTGCCGATGGTGGTCACCGCATCATGGGTCAGCTTGCGCGTGGTGCCGCCCGCCCCATAGGTGACCGAAACAAATTCCGGCTTCAGCGGCGCCAGCATATGCACCGTTTCCCACAGCTTGAACGACGCATCCAGCGTCTGCGGCGGGAAAAACTCGAAGGAGATGCGCGGTGCGGTCATGGATCGGATCCTGCTTTCTTTTGCCAAGACTTGTGCCCGAAAACAGGATGTGAGACAAATTCATAATGCTCAACATGAACATGAGAAATCTTCATGTATTTTGAATTGCGTCACCTGCGCACTATCCGCGCGATCCACGAACATGGTGGCCTTGCCCGGGCGGCAGAGATGATGAACATGACGCAAAGCGCGCTCAGCCATCAGGTCAAGGGGTTGGAGGATCAGGCCGGGGTGGAACTGTTCGTGCGGCGGTCCAAGCCGATGCGGCTTTCCGCCGCCGGACAGCGTATGCTGCGGGTGGCCGAACGGGTGCTGCCCGAGGTCGAGGGGCTGGAAGAAGAGTTTCGCGCCCTGCTTTCGGGCAAGACCGGGCGGCTGCATCTGACGCTGGAATGCCATGCCTGTTTCGACTGGTTGTTCCCGGTGCTGGAGCAGTTCCGCAAGGTCTGGCCAGATATTGACGTCGATATCCGTGCGGGGCTCGCCTTCGATGCCCTGCCCGCGCTCGACCGCGAGGAGGTCGATCTGGTGATCTCGTCCAACCCGGTGGAGATGCCGGGGATCCTGTTCAATCCGCTCTTTGACTATCACCCGACCCTGGTGGCCTCGGCCCAGAACCCGCTTGCGGAGAAAGCCTATATCACCGCCGAGGATTTTCGCGACCAGACCCTGATCACCTATCCGGTCGGGCGCGAGCGGCTGGATATCTTTACCGAACTGCTGACACCCGCACGGGTAGAGCCGCGCCAGCACCG
The DNA here is from genome assembly GCF_008973825.1 of Gemmobacter serpentinus. Taxonomy (GTDB): domain Bacteria; phylum Pseudomonadota; class Alphaproteobacteria; order Rhodobacterales; family Rhodobacteraceae; genus Gemmobacter; species Gemmobacter serpentinus. The sequence goes on from NZ_WCHR01000021.1 coordinate 42,169, forward strand.
GCAGGCAGACCTGACCGCCGTGATCTTCATGCTGGTGGGGTCCAATCGCGGGGTTTCAGTGCTGCCCGACTGGGTGATGCGCGAGATTCGCGGCAAGCCCGATTATGTTACCCGCCCGCTTGGGCCCCAGACCGTGACCAAACGGATGTATGCCGCAACCCGCAATGCGGACGCGACCCAGCCCTTCATGGCGCATTTCCTGCGCCTGATGCGGTCCGAGGCAGTCAAATTGCAACGCGATTGAGGCCTGTTCCCTGCGGAACAGCGATACAGATGCAACCCTGACATGATAGGATCATCGCAACCAGGGGAGACCATCATGGGCCGCACGATCCGCTTCAACGATGCCGCAAACAGATTCACCCAAGGCGGGTCTGTGCAGAACACCGAAGTAACCTTGTTCATGAAGGGCGGCAAGGACATCGTGATCCTGAACCGCACCGATGATTTCGGCGGAAACAACCGCGTTGACGCGGGCGCGGGCAATGATGCTGTCCACAATCTGAAGGAACAGGGCAATATCATCCTGCTGGGCAAGGGCAATGACACCTATGCCGGCGAAGGCTTCGGCAGCTTTTCGACCGACCGGGGCGATACGGTGCGCGGCGGCGACGGCAATGACACGATCGCCGTCTCGACCTTCAAAAGCACCTATACCGGCGACAAGGGCAATGATCTGTTCATCTCGGTCGGCTGGCAGAACACGTTCATCGGCGGCAATGGCAGCGATACGATCAGCTATGAAGCCCGCGACCATGACACTTCGCTGCGCGGCAGCGGCCTGACCATCGATCTGCAGGCGGGCAAGGTGCAGACCGGGGCAAACCGGGTGGAATTCGTGCGCCAGATCGAGAATGTGATCGGCACCATCGGCAATGACGCGATCTTTGGCCAGAGCGGTGCCAACCGCCTGACCGGCGGCGAAGGCTTTGACCAGTTGACCGGCCGGGGCGGAGCAGACACCTTCGTCTGGCGCAGCCATACCGAGGCGCGCGTGGCCTCGAACAACATCGATATCGTGATGGATTTCAACCGCGCCCAGGGCGACAAGATCGACCTGCGCGGCATCGATGCCGACCCCACGCGCGCCGGCGATCAGGCCTTCACCTTCATTGGCGACAAGGCCTTCACGGGGGCCAAGGGTCAGCTGCGCTTCTCGGACGAGATCCTGGAGGGGGACCGCAATGGCGATGGGGTGATGGATTTCCGCATCGGCCTTTTGGGCATCGACAGCATGGTCGCGCGTGACATCCTGCTTTGACGGCGTTCTGTCGGGCGGTGCCCCTTCACAAGCGCCGCTGCATCGTCTAGAAGCCCCGGTCTGAACAGCCGACAGCACCAGAGACCGGGACGGGGAACGCCAATGCAGGGCAGCGCCAATCTGAACGTGATGATCAAGGCGGCCCGCAAGGCCGGGCGCAGCCTCGTGAAAGACTTCCGCGAGGTGGAAAACCTGCAGGTCTCGACCAAGGGGCCGGGCGACTTTGTCTCCAAGGCCGATCGCGAGGCCGAACGCATCGTGAAGGAAGAACTGCTGGGGGCCCGCCCGACCTATGGCTTTCTTGGCGAAGAGGGTGGCGAGGTGGCCGGTGCCGACCCGACCCGGCGCTGGATCGTCGACCCGCTGGATGGCACCACCAACTTCCTGCACGGCATCCCGCATTGGGCGGTTTCCATCGCGCTGGAGCACAAGGGCGAGATCGTCGCAGGCGTGATCTTTGACGCCGCCAAGGACGAGCTGTTCTGGGCCGAAAAGGGCAATGGTGCCTGGATGAATGACAAGCGCCTGCGCGTGTCGGGCCGCCGCCATATGCATGAGGCGCTGTTTGCGACCGGCATCCCCTTCGGCGTGAAGCCGGGCCTGCCGACCTCATTGCAGGATCTGGCGCGATTGATGCCGGGCACCGCCGGGATGCGCCGCTTTGGTGCGGCCGCGCTCGATCTCGCCTGGGTCGCGGCCGGACGTTATGACGGCTATTGGGAGCTGAACGTGAAGCCCTGGGACGTGGCGGCGGGCGTTCTGCTGGTGAAAGAGGCCGGTGGCCTGGTCGGCCCGGTGCGCGAGCATCACCATATCGTCAATGACGGCTCGGTCATCTGCGCCAATGAGCCGCTGTTCGAACAACTCTGCAAGATCATCCGGGGCTGAGGCCGCCAATGCGCGCATCTTGGGGGCCGCAAATATTCGACGAATATTTGCCCCCTGCCCGCAATGCCGTCCTACCTATATTGCCGCCCTGCCCTTAACGATTGCGCCCGATCACCGGGATCGAGCTTCGCTGGTATGTGACTGGCGGATGCGCCGGATGGCCGTCGCTTTGCTGCCAGAACTGCCGCCCGCCGCGCCGCCACCAGAAGGGCAGCGCCAACACAAGCCCGGCGACAAAACCCCCGGCATGGGCCCAATAGGCGACACCGCCCAGTTCCACCGGGCCGACCATCCCGATCAGCTGCGAGGCGAACCAGAAGCCCAGCACACCCCAGGCCGGAATCGGCAGGATGCGGAAGAAGATCAGAAAAAAGAACAGCACATCGACCTTGGCGCGCGGATAAAGCAGCAGATAGCCGCCCATCACCCCCGCAATCGCGCCAGATGCCCCCACCATGGGGATGCCTGATCCCGGCTCGAACGCGACCTGCGCCATGGCAGCGGCCACGCCCGCCAGCAGGTAGAAGACCAGAAAGCCCATATGGCCGAACTGGTCCTCCAGATTGTCGCCGAAGATCCACAGGAACAGCATATTGCCGAAGATATGCGCCCAGCCTGCGTGCAGGAACATGGAGCTGAACACCCGGCTGATATCGCCTTCCTGCAAAAGTCGCGCCGGCACCACCCCCCAGTCATACAGGATCAGGTCGCGGCCATAATCGCTGTCGGGCAGGAACCAGGTGGCCAGAAACACCGCCACATTCAGCAGCACAAGCAGCCGGGTGACATGCGGGATACGCCCCGAAGGGTTATGGTCGCGGATTGGAAACATGGGTGCAGGCTTGATGATCGCGACGCCCGCGTCAAGCGGTCGCGAAAGGCGGGGGGCTGTCTGCCCCCCGACGGTGCCTGCGGCCCCTGCCCCCCGAGGATATTTGGAAACAGATGAAAGGCGGGACGGGCTTGCGCCACTCAACGCGCCACAGGCATGGCAGACCCCGACCCCAGGTCTTCTTTTCCCATGAATCCTCGGGTCGGGCGCAGGCCTTCCGCCTGCGCTCTGGTCAATTGGGCGCGCGCCCAACAGGGGGCGCAAGCCCCCCCTGCCGGATCCATCGCAACAGGGTCCGTGTCAGACTTCGGACACCTGCGCCAGCAGTTGGGCATTGCCGCCCGATGCGGTGGTGTCGATGCAGACATGGCGTTCCAGCACGACATGACCCTTGTCGGGCAGGCCTGCGATCAAAGGCAGGATCTGGCCTTCGCGTTGCGCCAGAGCGCGGGCATAGGCACGGGCCTCATCGCCCCAGCAGATCGCGCCGGAAAAGCCCTTGAGCCGGGTCAGCGCCTGAGGATCCAGCCCCGCCGCCTCGACCGCCACGCCGCCAAGCGCGCGCACCGCATCGCCCTGCGCCTGCGCCGAGGCACGGTCGGGACCAAGGCAGATCAGCGGATCCCGCGCGAAGAAGGACAGCCGGTTGCTTTCGCCGGTCGGGCCGGGCAGATCCAGCGCCGCCAGCGCGCCGGGCGCGGGGGCTGCGGCATCGAGGGCAGATTGCACCCCTGCCTCGGTCGCGCGGCCTTCGGCGCTGCCGGGCACCGGCGCGGTTTCGTTGGTGAAACGGGTCAGATATTCCGGCCCGCCCGCCTTCGGGCCGGTGCCCGAAAGCCCTTCACCGCCAAAGGGTTGGCTGCCCACCACCGCCCCGATCTGGTTGCGGTTCACATAGGTATTGCCGACGCGGATCGTATCGACCACGCGCTGCACCCGGTCATCGATGCGGGTATGCAACCCGAAAGTCAGACCATAGCCGGTTGCATTGATATCCGCGATCACCCGATCGATCCCCGTCGCCTTGAAGGTCGCGACATGCAGGACCGGGCCGAAGATCTCGCGCCCCATCTCGGCAATGCCCGCGACGCGGATCACGGTCGGGGCGATGAACGTGCCTTGATCCGGGGCCGCCATTTCCGCGATCAACCGCCCCTCGGCACGGGCCTGCGCGATATGGGCGGCGATGCCTTCCTGTGCCTCGGCATCGATCACCGGGCCGACATCGGTCTCAAGGCTCCAGGGTTCGCCCAGACGCAGCTCGGCCATGGCACCTTGCAGCATGTCCAGGACATGCGGCGCGATGTCTTCCTGCAGATAGAGGCAACGCAGCGCCGAACAGCGTTGCCCGGCCGACTGGAAGCTGGAGGCGATGATGTCGCGCACCGCCTGTTCAGGCAACGCGGTGCTGTCGACCAGCATTGCATTCAGCCCGCCGGTCTCGGCGATCAGCGGCGCCGCCGGGTTCAAGTTTTCGGCCATGGCGCGGCGGATCTTCAGCGCGGTCTCGGTGGAGCCGGTAAAGGCCACGCCATCGACGCGGGCATCCGAGGTGAGCATCGCACCGACCGCCCCGTCACCAGGCAGAAGTTGCAGCACCGTCGCAGGAACCCCTGCTTGCAGCAGCAGATCGACGGCAAGGCCCGCGATCAGCGGGGTTTGCTCGGCCGGTTTCGCCAGCACGGCATTGCCTGCGGCAAGCGCCGCCGCAATCTGCCCCGAGAAGATCGCGAGCGGGAAGTTCCACGGGCTGATGCAGACGAAACGCCCGCGCGCCGGAGCGGTCAGCATGGCCGCACCATCGGCGTAATAGCGCAGGAAATCGACCGCCTCGCGCAGTTCGGCCACGGCATCGGCCAGCGTCTTTCCCGCCTCGCGCGCCAAAAGCGCGAAGATCTGGCCGAAGTTTTCTTCATAGAGATCGGCGGCGCGGCGCAGAACCTCGGCGCGCTGCGCGGGCGCGGCATCCCATGCGGCGGCGGCGGCCAGTGCGGTTTCCACATCGGGGCCTGCGGCCGGAATGACATTGCCGACCCGCGCGCCGGTGGCGGGGTTCAGCACGTCCAGACGCTGGCCACCGGCCACCGCGCCGGCGATGCGCGGGCGGGCGTCAAAGATGGTGTCCGCGAATGGCGCGCGCGCGGCCTCGATCACCGCGAGGTCTGCGGTATCGGTCAGATCGAACCCTTTGGAGTTCACCCGGGCACCGAACAGCGCCCGCGCCGGGCGGATCGCCGGACTTTCCACCGGATCCACGCTTTCCATGAAGGTCACCGGGCAAGCCGCGACCTGTTCGGGCGTCACATCCTCGTTGACGATCTGGTTCACAAAGCTGCTATTCGCGCCGTTTTCCAGCAGGCGGCGCACCAGATAGGCCAGCAGGTCGCGATGCGCGCCAACCGGCGCATAGATGCGGCAGCGCGCCTTGCGGTCGGTCAGCACGATATCATGCAGACGCTCACCCATGCCATGCAGGCGCTGGAACTCGAACTGATCGAACCGCACGCCTTCGACCTCGGCCATGTCCAGCACGGCGGCAACGGTATGGGCATTATGGCCCGCGAATTGCGGATAGATCCGGTCGGTCATGCGCAGCAATTTGCGCGCATTGGCGATATAGCTGACATCGGTTGCCTGCTTGCGGGTGAAGACCGGGAAGCCGTCCAGCCCCATCACCTGCGCGCGCTTCACCTCGGCATCCCAATAGGCACCCTTGACCAGACGCACCATGATGCGGCGATCCAGTTTGGTGGCAAGCGCATAGAGCCAGTCCAGCACCGGCCCTGCGCGACGGCCATAGGCCTGCACCACGATGCCGAAACCATCCCAGCCAGCCAGGCTTTCATCAGCCAGAACCGCCTCGATCACTTCCATCGACAATTGCAGGCGGTCGGCCTCTTCGGCGTCGATGTTGAAGCCAAGCCCTGCGGCCTTGGCCAGCCCCGCCAACGCCCGCACGCGCGGCACCAGTTCGGTCATGACGCGGGCGCGTTTGGCCACCTCATAGCGCGGATGCAGCGCCGACAGCTTGATCGAGATGCCGGGATTGATGCCGATATCGCGGGTCTTGGCGGCGGTCGCAATCGCGGTGATCGCCTTGGAATAGGACAGGTGATAGCGCCGGGCATCGGCCTCGGTGCGGGCGGCCTCGCCCAGCATGTCATAGCTGTAGGTATAGCCCTTGGCTTCCAGCTCCTGCGCGCGCTTCATCGCGGCCTCGATGGTCTCGCCCAAGACGAACTGGCGGCCCATTTCCTTCATCGCGCGGCCCACGGCGGTGCGGATCACCGGCTCGCCCAGACGTTTGATGGCGGCGCGCAGATGGCCGACCACACCCGGCTCGCGCTCTTCCAGCACCTTGCCGGTCAGCATGAGCGCCCAGGTCGAGGCATTCACAAGGCTTGATGCCGAATGGCCCAGATGGCGGCCCCAATTGGACGGCGCGATCTTGTCCTCGATCAGCGCATCCATCGTCTCGGCATCCGGCACGCGCAGCAGCGCCTCGGCCAGACACATCAGCGCGATGCCCTCATCGGTGGACAGGCCATATTCGGCCAGAAAGACCTCCATCAGCCCCGGCTTGGTCGAGGCGCGGATGCGGCGCACCAGATCGGCACCGCTGGCGCTGATCCGGGCGCGCGCGGCTCCGTCCAGCCCCGTTTCCGCGATCAGGTCGCGCACCAGCGCCGCCTCATCCCGCAGGCTTCCCGTCTCGATCACCGACCAGCTGTTGTCCATCATCTCAATCCCGCCGCAAGCGCCTTGATTGGCGCGATTGCATTTGCGCCAGAATAGCGCGAAGTTTGCAGGCGATTTTCCCGATGATGGGCAGCATGTCGGGCGAATCGACCATTAATCAGGGGATATGACATGCCATCCGCCCGCCCCGCGCTGGACTCCTATGATGAAGCGATTCTGCGCATCCTTGCCGCCGATGGACGGATCGCCGCGACCGAACTTGCCCGCCGCATCGGGCTGTCGAAAAGCCCGACACAGGCGCGGCTGAAACGGCTGGAAGAAACCGGGGTGATTGCCGGCTATCGCGCCATGCTGGATCCGATCGCCATGGGCCTTGCGCATGTGGCTTTTGTCGAGGTGCGGCTGTCGGATACCCGCGAGGCGGCGCTTCAGGCCTTCAACCGTGCGGTGCGCGCCATCCCCGAGGTGGAGCAATGCCATATGATTGCCAGCCGCTTTGATTATCTTCTGAAGGTGCGCACCGCCGATATTGCCGATTATCGCCGGGTGCTGGCCGAAAGGATCAGCGCCCTGCCCCATGTCGCCGCCACCTCCACCTATGTGGCGATGGAGGCGGTAAAAGAGCTGGTCTGACCGCCGCGATCAGACCGATGCGGAACAGGTTGGAGGCGGAAGAATCCGAACCCGAGCCGACATGCCCCGCGACGCCCGAACCTGCGCAAACCCAATCTGAGACGGCCGAAGCCAAGATGACGCGCAACAGGCCGGGGCCAACCCCGTATGATCGGACCCTATGCGAATCTCCGATTGAGGCGTAGCCTTTTCAACATTTGGTTCATCGGTTTTTGTCTTGGAGCGTAAGATGCCAGCCCCTGCTGCCTCTGTAAAAATTATGACCCCGGCAAACATGCTGGGTTTCGGCCTCGCCGCGCTGCCGGCTGCGACCACGGATGTTCTGGTCACCACGGATATCGCGATCCCGATTGCGGGCGTCACCTATGACAGCAGCGTCGCCTATACGCTGGGGGGCCGCACGACCACCTTCTATGGCATAGGGCTGGAGGTCATGACGGCCTCAACCGGCGGCCCACTGCATTTCACGCTTTCGGGTGGGGAACTGGGCGCAGTCCGGATCACCGACAGCACGGGCGGTGTGATGCAGACCAGCATCACCGGGCTTGTCCTGGATGTGGCCTCCACCTTGTTTGACCGCTTCAACGGACCCGAGATCGCCTTCATGCAGGCCCTTCTGGGTGGGGCCGATAGTGTCACCGGCAGCGCAGGCGATGACAGCTTGCGCGGCTTCGGCGGCGCGGATCTCGTGCTGGGCCGGGGCGGGAACGATGCGATCTATGGCGGGAACGGTAATGACAATCTCCGTGGCGGCGGCGGAGACGATACCCTGCGCGGGGATGCAGGGAATGACCGCCTCACCGGAGATGCGGGCAATGACCAGTTGATCGGCGGCCAGGGCAATGACCGCCTGAACGGCAAAGAGGGCAACGACCGCCTTCTGGGCGGCTTTGGCAATGACTGGCTCAGTGGCGAGGCTGGCAATGACATGCTGCGCGGCGATGACGGCCGCGACACGGTGATGGGGGGACTTGGCCGCGACACCATCATTGGCGGCACACAGGATGACCGGCTGACAGGCGGGGCTGGGGCCGATACCTTTGTGCTGCGAGTGGGCCACGGCAATGACACGATCACCGACTTTGTCAGCGGTGTCGACAAGGTGCAGATCCAGCTTGGGGACAGCGATCCCAGCGATGTCGCGATCCGCTTTCGCTATGCCAAGGGGGATTGTGAGGTCAGCCTGCTTGGCATGACGCTGACCCTGCTGGATGTGGCCCCCAACTCGTTGAATTTTGACAAGGGCGGCGATTTTCTGCTGGTGCAGATCTGATCTCGGCAGATCTGATCGCGGCTGTTCCATTCTCCGGTAAGCGCGAAAGGACCAATCAGCACCGGCCCTTTTGCAAATGGCCTAGACCCTAAACCCTTCAGGCGGCTGGGATGGCAGGCCAAGCGCCGCCAGATCGCCGCCGACATGGGTGATCCGTTCCAGCACACGGTCCATGAAGGGGCGGCGCGCATCCAGATTGCGCCGCCTGAGGAACCAAAGCAGGAACTGCGCATGGGGCCAGTCGGTGCCGAGCGCGGTCTGCAAGGCGGCGGGCCAGTCTGCGGCGCGCTGCACCGTCACCGCGGCATGATGCAGGTCGGTCGCGCCGAAGAAGACCGCCGGCACGCCGTGCAGCATCCCCTCCAGCCCGACCGAAGACGAGATCGAGACGGAGACCGCCGCCCCTGCAAGGATGTCATGCAGATTGGCATGGCTGATCCGCACCCCCGGCACCCCCTGCAGCCGCCGCAGGATCGCCTCGCTTTCCGGGCCGCTGTTGCGCGGATGCGGCTTCACCACCAGATCACGCCCGTCACGATGGGCCAGCACCGCCTCGACCATCTCGGGCGCAGTCATGTTTCGGGCACGTTCGACCGGGTCAGACAGATCTTGCAGGAACAGCGCGATATGACCCTGACCGAAGGTCTCTACCGCCTCTGGCTGGACATGGCGCGACCGGCGCGGTGTCACATATTGATCGCGCAACTGCGCCAGAAACTGCTGCGCCTGCGGCTGCGGGATCTGTTCGGGCCGGAACCGCGCCCGGGCCAGCGTGCTTTCAAAAAAAATCCCGTCCGGGTCCATGTAATGAAAGCGGTCAAGATAGGCGGTGCCCAGCGTCAGCGCCTGCGCCCGTCCGACCGCGGTCGCATGAACCAGATCGATATCGGCCCCCTGCGGCCCGGCCTGCAGCGCATAGATGTCGCGATGGACCAGATCCACCGTCGCGCCAAGGCTGCGCAGCCCCGCCGTGACCCGACCGTAAAAGACGGGCATCCTTGCAGCACCATGGTCCAGCATATGGGCCGGAAGATGCAATTTGATCCTGGGTTGCGCAGTCATTGCGAAAGCCAATCTGGCAAGCGCCGTTGACGGCGTGGGGCAAGAGGGCGCATGGCGTATCCCGGGACAGAAATGCAGACCCAATCTAGGAACTGCGCCGCCCCCGCACAACGCAGGACATTGCCTTCATTCCAAAACCCGCTGGGCGAAACACTGCCGAAATTTTCCAACAAAGTGCGAAACCCATCCATATGCACAAATTCTAGGCATATCTCGAATGAAAAAATTTCGCGAAGCGCGAATCTGCGCTGCAAAACGCAAATACACACAGGCAGAATAATCGGCCCGCGCCGCAGCAATGGGCCCGGTCGCTGGCATATTCAAGCTTGATTGGGAAGATGGTCGGGGCGGCGGGATTCGAACTCGCGACCTACGGTACCCAAAACCGTCGCGCTACCAGGCTGCGCTACGCCCCGACTGCGGTCTCTGTAGCCGCTTGATCTGCGGAAGGAAAGACCTATTCGACAGCGCAGGACCACACACCCGCCGTGATCGTCGGATGACGCAACTGATCCCCCGGCGCGATGCCCAGACGGGCAGCAAGTCCGCCATTGATCTCCAGAACGAAGCGCACATCCGGGCCGCCATCAATCGGCGTCTCGTCATGCGGCACGGCGTTTTCATGCACCCGTGTGACCACACCCGTCTCATCGACAAAGATCATGTCGAGCGGGATCAGCGTGTTTTTCATCCAGAAATAGGGGCGCTGCGGGCTGTCATAAACGAAAAGCATACCCGCCCCGGCAGCCATCGCCTCGCGGAACATCAGGCCCTGCGCACGCTCTGCCGCATCATCGGCCACCTCAACGCGAAAGCGCGCGGAGCCAAAGGCTCCGCGCAGATCGACCCGATCCGGGTCGCAAACTTCCGCAAGGACAGGCACCGGCAGCAAGAGCGCCAGCGCCAATCCCAGCTTTACTTGCGCGCGGCGGCTTCCCACGACACGACCTGAACGGCCATACGACCGCGCTTCCCATCAATAATACGCAGGCAAACAGCCTCCCCCGCTGCCAGATCGGCAAAGCCGGACATCCGCAGCACCTCGATATGGATGAAGACATCCTCGGGGCGGCCAAAGACATTGGCAAAGCCGAAGCCCTTGCCCTTGTCGAACCATTTGACGCGCGCCGGTTCCATCGGGCGCGCGGCGATTTCCTCAGGCGTGGCCATGGCGTGATCTTCACCCAACGGAAAGGCCACTCCGGCGGGGGGTTCGATGGTCAGAACCTCCACTGCCTGAACCCCGCGCTGCGTGTTCTGCACCTTGACCGCAATACCCGTCCCATCCGCGACCGTGCTTTGCCCATAGTTGCGCAACACATTCGCGTGCAGAAGGATATCTGCACCCCCTTCATCGGCGACGATGAAGCCGAACCCTTTGGCGGGATCAAACCATTTCACTTTGCCATGCACCTCACGCGGCATGGCGATCGTTTCTTCAGACATAGTCAGAGCCGTTCCCCAGTTTGACCCTTCACATAGTCAATCCGTTAATCGGTCGGCGTATTCAAGCGAAAATGCATGGATGTATGACAACGAAATTTCACGAAGCGTGAAATTTATGGGCTGAGACGTTCAATATTCCAGCCACTGGACAGGTCTTGCCTGACCCAGCGGAAGCGGTCATGCAACCGGAAGGACCCATCCGCCCAGAACTCCACCTCCAGAGGTCGAATGCGATAGCCTCCCCAGAACGGCGGGCGGCGCGGGATCGGGCCCTGCTTGGCGGTCTGGCGCGCCACCTCGGCCATCAGCGCCCCTCGCGATGACAGAGGCTGGCTTTGTCGCGAGGCCCAGGCCCCCAACCGCGATTGCAGGCTGCGGCTGGCATAGTATTCATCCGCCTGCGGTCCATCCTCTCGCGAGACCAGACCGCGCACCCGGATCTGGCGGCGCAGCGATTTCCAGTGCATCACGAAACTCGCCTTGCCACTGGCCTCGATCTCCTGGGCCTTCACGCTGCCGTAATTGGTGTAGAAGACAAATGCACCGCCGCCCTCGCCGCGGGTCTCGATCTCCTTCAGCAGAACCATTCGGCTGTTCGGCAGCCCCTGCGCATCGACGGTGGACAGCGCGATGGCATTGGGATCGTTCGGCTCGGATGCGGTGGCCTCGGCCAGCCAGCTTTGCGCCAGCACGAAGGGGCTGTCGCCCGCGAAAATTCCCGATCTGTCCAAAACGCACCTCCTTGCGGCGGACAAGGCAACCCGGCCCCGCCCCGAGGGCGAGATTGCACCCGCCCCCGCGCCAGTTGCAAGCCACTAGGGGGGCAAAGGCGGCGGCTTTCGATACCCGCGCCACGCGCCCTTGATGCCTTGCGCGCATTGCCCTACACCTGCACGCCAGACCACGCGAGAATTGAGGGATTTCATGGCTTCTGGACTGATGGCGGGCAAACGCGGCCTCATCATGGGGCTTGCGAATGACAAGTCTATCGCCTGGGGCATTGCCCAGGCCTGTGCCGCCCAAGGCGCGGAACTTGCATTTTCCTATCAGGGGGATGCATTGCTCAAGCGCGTGCAGCCCTTGGCGGAAAGCATCGGCTCCTCCACCTTCATCGAATGCGATGTGGCAAGCGAAGCCTCGCTTGACGGGTTGTTTGACCGCATCAAGGAAATCTGGGGCCAGATCGACTTTGTCGTGCACGCCATCGGATTCTCCGACAAGAACGAGCTGCGCGGCCGCTATGTCGACACATCGCGCGGCAACTTCTCGATGACCATGGATATTTCGGTCTACAGCTTTACCGCTGTGTGCCAGCGTGCCGCCGCGATCATGGCCCCCGGCGGAAGCCTGCTGACGCTGACCTATTACGGTGCCGAAAAGGTCATGCCGCATTACAATGTGATGGGCGTCGCCAAGGCGGCGCTGGAGGCATCGGTGAAATATCTGGCCGAAGATCTGGGCAAGGACGGTATTCGCGTCAACGCGATTTCCGCCGGCCCGATCAAGACGCTGGCCGCCTCCGGCATCGGCGATTTCCGCTATATCATGAAATGGAACGAGCTGAATTCGCCGCTGCGCCGCAATGTGACGCAGGAAGAGGTCGGCAAGGCCGCGCTCTATCTGCTGTCCGATCTGGGATCGGGCACCACCGGCGAGAACCTGCATGTGGATGCGGGCTATCATGTTGTCGGCATGAAGGCGGTGGATGCGCCCGATATCGATGTCGTAACCGGGCGCAAGGATCATTGATGGGCGGGATTGAGCCATTCCTGATCCTGATCGCGAGCATGACGCTCGCGATCCTGTCGCCGGGCCCTGCGATCATCGCGGCGACGCAAACCGCCTTTGCACGCGGCCGCGACGTGGCGCTGCCCTATGGGATCGGACTGGCCTTCGGGGCCTCGCTCTGGGGGCTGTTCGCCATTCTGGGGCTGACGGTGATCTTCACCATCGTGCCGATGCTTTATCTGGCGCTGAAGATCTTTGGCGGGCTTTATTTGCTGTGGATGGCCATCGGGCTGTGGCGCGGCGCGCGCCAGCCGATGCCCGAGGCCGCAAAGGCGCGCTTTGGCACCGGCTTCTGGGGCGGGGTTGCGCTGAACCTTTCCAACCCCAAACCGGCCCTGTTCTACTCCGCCCTGATCGTGGCACTGTTTCCCGGCCCGCAAAGTTTCGCGATGCAGGGCGCGATCTATGCCACGGCGCTTGGAACCGAACTGTTCTGGTATGCCGTTGTCACCACAGTGATGTCGACGGCCCCGGTGCGGGCGCGCTATGCCGCTGCGAAATTCTGGATCGACCGGGGGGCCGCCAGCCTGCTGGGCCTTCTGGGCCTGTCGCTGATCATTGAGGCGCTGCGCCATGCCGGCCCCGACGCTGCGACATGAGATCGCTGCCACCCGAGATAGACGCGCCTGCGCCCGTTTGATCGGGCCAGCCACATGAAGAGGACACCATGATCGACCGCCTGCCGCATGAAAAGGGCTTCCATGTCAGCTGGGACCAGATCCATCGTGACAGCCGGGCGCTGGCCTGGCGGCTGGATGGCAAGGGTCCGGGTGCGAATGGCAGCTGGCGCGCGGTGGTCGGCATCACTCGCGGCGGGCTGGTGCCCGCGATGATCGTCTCGCGCGAGCTGGATATCCGCGTGGTCGATACGATCTCGGTGAAAAGCTACAACCATCAGGCCCAGGCCGATGCGGTGGTCACCAAAAGCCCGCAGATCGATCTGATGGGCGATGGCGAGGGGATTCTGGTCGTCGACGATCTGGTCGATAGCGGCAAGACGCTGGAACTGGTGCGCAGGCTTTACCCCAAGGCGCATTTCGCCACCGTCTATGCCAAGCCCGCCGGGCGCGCGCAGGTCGATACCTATATTACCGAAGTCAGCCAGGACACCTGGATCTTCTTCCCCTGGGATATGGCGCTGCAATATGTGCAGCCGATGCGCGGCACCGACTGATTTCACAGGGGGCGCTCGCGCCCCCTCGCCCCTGCGGGGCTCACCCCCTGAGGATATTTTTGAACAGATGAGAGGGGGCGATGATCTGCCCATTCATCTGTTCCCAAATATCCTCGGGGAACATCTCCGCGGGAGATGGGGGGCGGAAGCCCCCGCCATACCCACAGCCCGCGCAACGGAGATTGCCCAATGTCCCTGCCCCTCAATCCCGCCATGGCCGCAACCTTTGCCCCGCCGGTGATGGAGGCGCGGCGCTGGCTTGAGGGCGTGACCTTCCCGCCCGAGCGCCCCCTGATCAATGTGAGCCAGGCAGCCCCGGTGGAAAGCCCGCCACTGGGTCTGCGTCAGGCGCTGGCAGATGCAGCGCTCAGCGAAGGGGCCGCCCATCTTTACGGCCCCGTCCTGGGCCTGCCCGAATTGCGGGCGGAGATCGCCACGCAATGGTCTGCGGCCTATGGCGGCACCATCGCGCCCGGCAATGTGGCGATCACCCAAGGGTGCAATCAGGCCTTCACCGCCGTGATGTCCACGCTGGCGGGCGCGGGCGACGAGGTGATCCTGCCGACGCCTTGGTATTTCAATCACAAGATGTGGCTGGACATGCAGGGCGTCACCTCGGTGCCGCTGGCGACCGGCCCCGATCTGCTGCCCGATCCGGAACGCGCCGCCGCCCTGATCACACCGCGCACCCGCGCCATCGTGCTGGTCAGCCCCAACAATCCCGGCGGCGTGGAATATCCACCAGCCCTGCTGGCGGCCTTCCGCGATCTGGCGCGCGCGCGCGGCCTTGCGCTGATCCTGGACGAGACCTATCGCGATTTCGACAGCCGGCACGGGCTTGAGATCGGCGGCCGCCCGCATGATCTGTTCACCGATCCCGACTGGGACGATGTGCTGATCCACCTGTATTCCTTCTCCAAGGCATACCGGCTGACCGGGCACCGGGTCGGTGCGGTCGTCGCCTCGACCGCGCAACTGGCCGAGGTGGAAAAGTTTCTCGATACCGTCGCGATCTGCCCCAGCCAGTTGGGCCAGATCGGCGCGCTTTGGGGGATGCGCAATCTAGGCCAATGGGTGGCGGGCGAACGGGCCGAAATCCTTGCGCGCCGCGCTGCGATGGTCGCAGGCTTCGGCGCGCTGGAGGGATGGAAGCTGCTCGGTTGCGGTGCCTATTTCGCCTATGTCGAACACCCGTTCCGCGCCGCCTCGCCCGAGATTGCCCGCCGCCTGGTGCGCGAAGCGGGCCTGTTGATGCTGCCCGGCACCATGTTCCAGCCTGACAACCATCCCGAAGGGGCCCAACAGTTCCGCATCGCCTTCGCCAATGTCGATGCAGGCGGGATCGCGGAAATGTTCCGCCGCCTGCAGGGCTTTCCCGGCTGATGCAGCCCGCCACCCTTGCTCCGCTGCCGTGAAACCGGCATAGAACCCTCCATGATTTCACGTTCGACAGGCCAGACATGACCAAAGACAGCGACACCGACAGCCCGAAACGCAAGCGCCGCGGCGGCTCGTTCCTGGCCTGGGCCCTGCTGGCCATGGTCGTGACCGGCTTTGGCGGTTATGGCATCACCAGCTTTGGCACCGCCAGCCTGTCGATCGGCACTGTCGGCAATCGCGACATCGACGCCAACCGCTATGCCCGCGCGCTGCAAAACCAGATCACCACCTTCGGCCAGCAGATGGGCACGCCGCTCACGCTGGAACAGGCGCAGCAATTCGGCATCGATGCGCAGGTGCGCCAGAACCTGGTGACCAATTACGCGCTGGACAACGAGGCCGATCGCATCGGCCTGTCCGTCGGCGATCTGGCTGTCGCGCATGAAATCCGCGCCATGGATGCCTTCAAGGGCGTCTCGGGCCAGTTCGATGCCCGCGGCTATGAAGAGGCGTTGCGCCGCAACAACATGACGGTGCGTGAATACGAGACCGGCGTGCGCGAGGATATTGCCCGCAGCCTGCTGACGGGCGCTGTCGCCAGTGGCTTTGTCGCGCCCGAGACGCTGACCACCACCATCCAGTCCTATATCGCCGAACGGCGCGGGCTGTCGGTGCTGACGCTGACCGAATCCGCGCTGACCGCACCGCTGCCTGCCGCCGATGATGCCGTGCTGCAAGCCTATTACGAGGCCAATGTCGCGGCCTTCACCAAGCCCGAGGCCAAGCGCATCACCTATGTTGCGCTGCTGCCCGAGGATCTGGCCAAGACCATGCCGGTCGATGAGGATGAGCTGCACGCGCTTTATGAGGCGCGCGCCGATCAGTATCGCCAGCCCGAGCGCCGTCTGGTCGAGCGCTTGGTCTTTGGCTCTGACGCCGAGGCGGAGGCCGCCAAGGCACGCCTGGATGCGGGCGAGGCCTTCGATACGCTGGTGGCCGAGCGCGGGCTGAAGCTGATTGATGTCGATATGGGCGACGTGACCCGCGCCGAGCTTGGCGCGGCCGCGGATGGGGTGTTTGCCCTGACCGAGCCGGGCATTGCAGGCCCGCTGCCTTCGGATCTTGGCCCGGCGCTTTACCGCATCAACGCCGTGCTTGCGGCGCAGGAAACTAGCTTTGAGGATGCCCGCGCCGATCTGGCCACCGAATACCAGCAAGATGCCGCACGCCGCGAGATTGCCGACAAGACCGAAGCCGTCGATGACGCCCTGGCAGGCGGTGCCACGCTGGAAGATCTGGCCAAGGAACAGGGCATGACCCTTGCCACGCTGGATTTCTCGGCCCAATCAGACGAGCAGATCGTGGGCTATCCTGCCTTCCGCGATGCGGCAGCCAAGGCCGCCGAAGGCGATTTCGCCGAAACCATCCAGCTTAATGATGGCGGCATCGCTGCGCTGCGCATGGATCAGACCGTGCCGGCCACGCCGATCCCGTTTGACGAGGCCAAACCCGCCGTCACCGAAGCCTGGCATCGCGATGCGCTGCACAAGGCGTTGATGGCGCGCGCGGAAGAGATCAAGACCGAGGTCGAGAAAGGCACCCCGATCGGGCAATTCGGGATCGTCTCGGTCGCGCGCGAGATCGCCCGCGATGGCCGGATCGAGGCCACCCCCGACAGTCTGATGGCCGAGGCTTTCAAACTTCCTCAGGGCGGTGTCGCGGTGGTTGAAAGCCCGTCCTATGTCGGTCTGGTTCAGGTCAATGCGGTCATGCCCGCAGACAGCGCCGGCACTGATGCCATCGCGCTGAAAGGGGCGATTGCCATGCAGGTCGAGCAGGGGCTGGCGCAGGATGCGCTCTCGCTGTTCACCGCGGGCCTCGCGCAACAGGCCGGCATCACCTTCAATCAGGCGAATATCGACGCCGTTCATTCGCAAATGCTGCGCTGAGGCCGACCCATGGCGATCATCTCTCGCTTCGAGGCCTTCGAGACAGGCTGGAATGCCGGGCGCAACCAGCTGGTCTATGCAAGGCTTGCCGCCGATCTGGACACGCCGGTCAGCCTGATGCTGAAACTGACCGAGGCGCGCGCCGATACCTTCATGCTGGAAAGCGTGACGGGCGGCGAGGTGCGCGGGCGCTATTCCATGGTGGGCATGAAGCCCGACCTGATCTGGCGCTGCCGCGGTGCGCAGTCGGAAATCAATCGCGAGGCGCGCTTTGATCCGGCGGCGTTCCAGCCGCTCGATGGCCATCCGCTCGAGACGCTGCGCGGGCTGTTGGCGGAATGCCATATCGATATGCCCGCCGACATTCCGGCGGGTGCTGCGGGGCTGTTCGGCTATCTCGGCTATGACATGATCCGTCTGGTCGAACATCTGCCGGATGTGAATCCCGATCCGCTGGGCCTGCCCGATGCGGTGCTGATGCGCCCCTCAGTCGTGGCCGTGCTGGACGGGGTAAAGGGCGAGGTCACGCTGGTCGCCCCCGCTTGGGTGGCCTCGGGCCTTTCGGCGCGGGCAGCCTATGCGCAGGCGGCAGAGCGGGTGATGGATGCCCTGCGCGATCTGGACCGCACGCCGCAAGCCCAACGCGATCTGGGCGAGGCCGCGCCGGTTGGCGAGCAGGTTTCGAATTTCAGCCATGACGGCTACAAGCAGGCGGTGGAACGCGCCAAGGATTATATCCGCGCGGGCGATATCTTTCAGGTCGTGCCCTCGCAGCGCTGGACGCAGAGCTTTGCCCTGCCCCCCTTCGCCTTCTACCGCAGCCTGCGCCGCACCAACCCCTCGCCCTTCATGTTCTTCTTCAATTTCGGCGGCTTTCAGGTTGTCGGGGCCAGCCCCGAGATCCTCGTGCGGCTGCGCGATGGCGAGGTGACCATCCGCCCGATCGCCGGAACCCGCAAACGCGGCGCGACCCCGGAAGAGGACAAGGCGCTGGAGGTTGACCTGCTGTCAGACCAGAAGGAACTGGCCGAACATCTGATGCTGCTCGATCTGGGGCGCAATGATGTGGGTCGGGTGGCCAAGGTTGGCACCGTGAAGCCTACCGAGAAGTTCATCATCGAGCGTTACAGCCATGTGATGCATATCGTCTCCAATGTGGTGGGCGAGATTGCCGAGGGGCAGGACGCGCTTTCCGCCCTGCTGGCGGGCCTGCCTGCGGGCACGGTGTCCGGCGCGCCCAAGGTGCGCGCGATGGAAATCATCGACGAGCTGGAGCCGGAAAAGCGCGGCGTCTATGGCGGTGGCGTCGGCTATTTCGCCGCCAATGGCGAGATGGATTTCTGTATCGCGCTGCGCACCGCCGTGCTGAAGGATGAGAAACTTTACATCCAGGCGGGCGGCGGCGTGGTCTATGACAGCGACCCGGAGGCCGAGTTCCAGGAGACGGTGAACAAATCCAAGGCCCTGCGTCGTGCAGCCGAAGATGCGGGCCTGTTCGCACGGCGCGGCAATAGCTGAACCGGGCATCTGAGGGGCTGCAAGAGGCAGATGCCAATGCAGATGATGCGGCCTTTGCTTTGAGGCGCATTCGGGTCTGCCTTGTCCAGTCCCCCTGTTGCGCCAGGGCAAAAGGAAGCGGGGCCCCCTCTTGAGCCAGCGGCTCAGGTCACTTGGCAAAGGCGCGCAAAAATGCGCGCCTCACCGGGATAATTGGGAAAAGCAGAAACAGGAAAGCCCCGGGATGATGGCGATCCCGGGGCTTTCTTGTTTTACGGTCATCGGCCTCCCAGCCGGTCCCATGTCGTCCGATCAAATGATTCCAGTTCAGAAAGCAGTCTGCGCGTTCTGCCTTTGCCAAACACCCGCCAGTTCGGGCGCGCGCCGTCTGCCCGGCCCCGTTTGATGATCCGTTTGATGAATACGCTGGTGGCACAGGGGTGGCGCACGCCACCCCTGCCCCCAAATCCAATGCGTGATCTGCCGCCAAGACGATCCGTCAGCAGCCCCCAACGGCAGGCCCATCTCACTCCGGCTGCGACATCACGGCGGTCAGCGGTGCCAGCGCGACCGACCCCGCCCGCCCTTCCAGCGACCATTCCAGCACGGCGGTGATGGTCTCCGGCGTGGCGTGCCCCAGCACGGCAACCCGACCATCCTGCGCGGCCTTGAAGGCGGCACGGTCCAGATAGCGCCGGATCAGCGGGGCAGCCTCGCCGTCCGCATCCAACTCGCGGAAGATCACCGCCGAAGGCACCGCCTCGCGGCGCGCCAGCTGGTCTCCCGCATTCGAGCCCCGGTCGAAGGTGACCAGCCCGCGCCCCTGATCTTTCAGCACCGGCACGACATCGGCGGCCAGCAAGCGGTTGTTCTGGAACCCGTCCTGCGGCAGATCGACCACCGCCACCGCCTCGGGAAGCGTGGTTGAATGCGCCTCGAACGTCACCTGCAGGTCGCTGGCCTTCGCCCCTTTCGGGATGCCGGTGGCCAGCATCGCCACCTCCTTGCCCGCGCCGCGATAGAGCGCCTGTAGCTTGGCGGCATCGGGGATCGCGGGATCGATCACGATGGTCACAGGCACGCTGAGCGCGGCCAGACCCGCGCGGTCGATCTCGGCCTTGCCGTCATCGATCAACAGGATGGCGTAAAGCGGCTTGTTCGCGGGGTTCTCGAACGCAGCCTTGAAGCGCGCCAAGGGACGATCATCCTGCACGACCACCTCTTCCGCCGGATCGACCGGGGCTGAGGGGGCAGGCTCGATGCGCGGCAGGCGGTTGGTGGTGATTCCTGCGCCCGCCCCGGCGTCATCGGTCTCGGCTTCCGCCGTCGGCCGATCCAGCAGCGGCTCGGACGGGGCGGCGGGTTCGACCGCGACCTCGGGTTCCGGCGCAGGTTCGGGCGCGAGCGGTGAATGGGCGGGCACCTCGCCGGGCAAGGGGCCCAGATCGGCCTCGGTTGCGGGATCAGGATCTCGGGCCGGGTCGGTCGCGTCAGGCACAGTCACTTCGGCGACAGATTGATCGGTCGCGGGCTGGTCGGTCGCGGGCTGGTTGGTCGCGGGCTGGTCGGGCAAGGCCCCATCCGCGCCGGGCTGCACCTGCCCCCCTTGCGGTGCCTCGATCGCTGCCCCATCGGGTTGTGCGGCCGGATCGGTCACGGTGCCGGGCGCATCTGCCACGGGATCGGCCGCCGCAGCGGGCGCTGCGCCAACAGCCTCGGCAGGGACTTCCGCCAGGACCTGTTCCTCGGGCGCAGGCGTTGCCGGCACAGAGGTGTCTCGCGCAGGGCTTTCGGGTGCAGGGCTTTCGGGTGCAGGGCTTTCGGGTGCCGGCGTTTCGGGTGCCGGGCTTTCGGGCGCAGGGTCTGCGGGCATCTGGCCTGCGGGCGCAGGCGAGCCCGGCGCAGGGCCTTCGGCTGCGGGCGGCTGGGCCGCAGGCACCTCTGATGCAGATGGTTCCGCACCTTCTGCGGCAGGTGCCTCGGCGGCTGGACCCGCAGATGCGGTAGCATCCGACGCGGCCCCTTCCGGCGCAGGCATCGCCGCCTCAGGTGCATCAGCGCCCGTAGCATCTGGCGCTGGCGCTTGCGGCGAGTTGGCGGCGACTTGCGGCGCCGGGGCCTCGATCAATTGCGATACGACACCCAGACTGAGCACCGAAACCACTCCGCCCCAGATCACACCTGACAGAAACCCACGCACTGCTGCCCTCCACCTTTACGGCGGTTTGCCCGCCTCTGCCTTTGTCACGCCCGGGGATCGACTTGACCTTGCCCGCCAGCTTCGCCCATGTATAGCGCGACGATGCGCGGGGTTCACCCCCCTCCATCCCCTTTTTCGCAAGGCCCGGCCCGATGCTTCTGTTGATCGAAAATCGGCATTGAGCTCCACCTATGTCCTTCACGTTCCAACAAGCCCATACTATCAAATAAGTATTCAGAAAAATCATCCGCGACCTTCCACAGAATACCCTAGGAAGCCAGCATTTTTGTGAGTACATATGTGAGTATCGTATCGGGGATACTCACGCTCAATGGCCCTTACAGATCTCACCTGCAAGAATGCCAAACATGATCCGGCCAAAGCGGTAACCCGGCTGGCAGACCGTAATGGCCTGGTGCTGGAGGTACGCCCGAACGGCACAAAGCTCTGGCGGCTGCGCTACAGGCTGGGCGGCAAGGCAAATATGTTTGCAATCGGTGCCTATCCCACTCTGAGCCTGCAAGATGCGCGCAAGGCGAACGAGGCGGCCCGCGCACTCATAAAGCAAGGGATCAATCCCGCACACAATCGACGCGCTGGCTTGGACTCGAACCTAGCCTCAAATTCCAACACGTTCGAAACCCTCGCCAAAGAGTGGCTTGCGAAGACCAAGAGCGATGTCAGCGATTACTATCGTAAGCAGATCGAAACCGCGCTCAGAAATGACATCTTGCCGATAGTCGGCAGGTTGCCAATCCGAAGCGTTACAGCGGCGCAGCTGTTGAAAGTCATGCAGACGGCAGAGGCGCGCGGCGCGCCATTCATTGCCCGCAACATTCGACAATGGTGTTCCGCAATCTTCCGATATGCCATCATTACACAACGCGCAGAGACTGACCCGGCCGCCGCCCTGCGGGGAGCGGTGAAAATGCCGAGAACAAAACATGCGGTGCCGCTGTCACGCAGCCAGATCCGTGAGCTTCTTGAGCACGTGGATGCATATGGCGGGCACGACACCACCAAGATCGCCATAAAGATCATGTTGCTGACCTTTGTGCGTACTGTCGAATTGCGCAAGACGGAATGGCGGCACATCGACCTTGAGCGTGCAGAGTGGCGGCTCCCCGACATAGTTATGAAGAATGGCGAGCCCCATCTTGTTCCTCTGTCGCGGCAAGCAGTCATGCTGTTTCGTGGCCTGCACAGCCATACCGGGGGGCAAAAATACCTGGTCCCCAATCTTCGCGACCCTGAGAAGTTCATGTCCGCCACCACAGTGAACCGTGCCCTTGAACGGATGGGGATGAACGGCGCGGGGACAATCGGCTTCTCAGGACATGGCTTTCGCGCAACCGCTTCAACGCTGCTGAACGAGCTGGGCTTTCGTGCTGACGTGATCGAGCGGCAACTGGCGCATTCAGAACAGAACAAGACACGTGCCAGCTACAATCAGGCTGAGTACCTCGCCGAGCGTATATCGATGATGCAGGAGTGGGCAGACTTGCTCGATTCAATATGACCCCAGCCCCGCCTCACCGAAAGCGCCCCACGAGCGACCGGATGCCAAGGAAGCCGCCGGTATCAAAAGAGTATTTTGAAGCGGTCGTTGCCAAAGTTACAAAGAGAGCTGAACACCTTTTGGCTCGCGAAGCGACGACGGGCATCAGGTCTAGCTTTCTCGGAACAGAGAAGCCTTCAGAGACAGAGTTCTTCGACCGCCTAATTGGTATCCAGACGAACATGAAATCCCTGCTCGATACCTCTCTGAAATTGGCGCAAGACGAAACTCTGCGCCTCGGTGAAACAATGGATCGCGGCCCTCGCACGTCCCTCTCGGTGAAGCTTAGCTCACTGGAGCCAGCCGCTCAGAAGGAATACCTGATAGGCTTGGTGGAGTATTTGGGCTCGTATCTTGAAATGCTTCATGAATACCACAGGGAACACCTTCGACGCGCCGCTGCGGGCCACGAGATTGCGGAGCTGCTTACCGCCGACGAACTCGAGCCAGACGACCCAGCCTCAGTGGCCTGTGACGATCCCGATCCACCGGTCGCAATCATGTCTGCCGAAAACGCTCGAGCAGCCGCAGACCTCGCTCGTCACATAGAAAGCGTGATGCGCCTCCAATCAGATAGTCGCTCACTGCTGGCCGGACGCTTCGACGCTACAGCAAAGCGAGAGGGAAGGATCGAGCGTCGTCGTGGCCGTTCTTTTGCGATTCACCTGATCGGATACGCCGAGGGGATGGGCCTAACCCGCTCTCGCAATCACTACCCCGCCCCTAAGTCTCCCCTCCACAGTGCCATCGATGCATACCTGTGCGCCCTGTCACGCTTAGCTCAGCAAATCGAGCCTGCGGCAGCAGCTGTATTGACGTCTGCCCCAGATACTTTTGAAGCTGTACTTCGCCACCATATACCGGCCCTAAAAAATAACGAGGAACTTCTAAAACGCTGGAAAACAGGCTGGGCACTTGGGCAGCGCGAAATGATCGACGAGCCGAAAAACTAGCTTTCCATAGTTATGTCCAACGACTGCGAAGACGCCCGAGCGCAGCTTCCAACACGAGCCGAGGTACTCCAGCCTCGGCCGCTTGGAGCCACACGTAATGACACTCAAAAAAACCGCATTTCGCACCGCAAGTCCGCAGCAGCCCGTTCCCCGCCTACTGCGCCGCCCGGAAGTGGAAGCTATCACGGGTCTCAGCCGCTCGACCATCTACGCACTGATTGCCAAAGATGTAAGCGTCCGGTCTGACCGCTCTGCCGCGATGTGAGAGTGACGGATAGTGTCCGCTATAGATGGTGGACACTATGGTGCGGTTTTTATGCGTCGG
>NZ_WCHR01000022.1 GCF_008973825.1 Gemmobacter serpentinus
CGCTGACGCCAAATCGGACAACCCGAGCGCGTCATCAAGCTCGCGCATCACCAGAAGGCCGCCGTCGGAACTGAGCTGCGTGCCGCGAAATTCCAGATAGATTGCCTTCATAAGTGACGAGCTTCCCTTTTGAGGTCGTATTGCGGATCCGCTGTCATCGGCAGGACATGAGTCGTGATGTATCGGCCTGACGGGGCGGCAACCGTTCCGCCACCGTTACAGGAGCCGACAGCCCCGGATGATCGAACAGAACCTGATCCTGATCCTGATCGGCCTGCCCTTTATCGCAGCCCTCATCACCGCGTCGCTTTCGGTGAATTCGCATACCGCTGCCGCCTGGGTCTCGGGGCTGAGCATGGCGGGCGCGCTTGCGGTGTTGATGGCGCTGCATGACCGGATCGTGACGGGCGAGGTTTTGCGCGTCACCATTCCCTGGGTCCCCTCGATCGGGATGAACCTGACCTTCCGGCTGGACGGGTTCTCGTGGCTGTTTGTGGCGCTGGTGCTGGCAATTGCCATTCTGGTGGTGATCTATGCCAGCTATTACCTGTCGCGCTCCGACCCGGTGCCACGCTTCTATTCCTTCCTGATGGCCTTTACTGGCGCGATGGTCGGGATGCTGATTTCCGGCAATATCCTGATGCTGGTGGTGTTCTGGGAACTGACATCGGTCATTTCCTTCCTGCTGATCGGCTATTGGCATCAGGGGCAGGCGGCACGCGATGGTGCGCGGATGGCGCTGATCGTGACGGCGGCAGGCGGGGTCTGTCTGCTGTTTGCAATGCTGGTTCTGGGCCAGATTGTCGGCAGCTACGATCTGGACCGCGTGCTGGCGGCGGGCGATCTGGTGCGCGGGCACAGGCTGTATCCGCTGGTGCTGGGGCTGTTCCTTCTGGGCGCATTCACCAAATCGGCGCAATTCCCCTTTCATTTCTGGCTGCCCGGCGCAATGGCCGCGCCCACGCCCGTTTCGGCCTTCCTGCATTCGGCCACCATGGTGAAAGCAGGCGTCTTCCTGCTGGTGCGGTTCTTCCCGGTTCTGGGTGGGACGGAGCTGTGGTTCTATGCCGTGACCGGCACGGGTATGGCGACGCTTTTGCTGGGCGCAATGATCGCGCTGTTCCGCCATGATCTGAAAGGCTTGCTGGCCTATTCCACCATAAGCCATCTGGGCCTGATCACCGCCTTGGCGGGCATCGGCAGCGAAGGCGCGATCCTTGCCGCGATCTTCCACATCATGAACCACGCGGTCTTCAAGGCCTCGCTCTTCATGGCGGCGGGCATCATCGATCATGAGACCGGCACGCGCGACATGCGCCGTCTCAGCGGGCTGATCCGCTTCATGCCGGTGACCGGCACGCTGGCCATCGTGGCCTCGGCCGCCATGGCAGGTGTGCCGCTGCTGAACGGGTTCCTCTCGAAAGAGATGTTCTTTGCCGAAGCGGTGGATTGGCACAATGGCACATGGCTGGACGATGCCATGCCTTATCTTGCGACCATTTCCAGCATCTTCGCCGTCGCCTATTCGCTGCGCTTCATCCATACCGTGTTCTTCGGCCCGGCCCCGGTCGATCTGCCGCGCGAACCGCATGAGCCTTCGGCCTGGATGCGCCGCCCCGTAGAGCTTCTGGTGCTGGTCTGCCTTGTCGTTGGCATCCTGCCCGCGCTGACGCTGGGGCCTGCGCTGAACCTTGCCGCCCGCGCCGTGCTGGGGCCGGACCTGCCCTATTACGACATCGCGATCTGGCACGGCTTCAACACGCCGATGATCATGAGCCTGCTGGCCCTTGCCGGCGGGACGGTGCTGTATCTGGTCTTCGCCGCCCGGATTGCCGAAGGACCCGAGGGCCCGCCGCTGCTGCACCGGATCCGGGCACAGAAGATCTTTGAGCGGATGCTGCTGGCCCTGTCGTGGAAATGGCCGCGCGCGCTGCACAAGCTGACCGGGACCGAACGGCTGCAACCGCAACTGACCATTATCGTTGTGCTGGCCATCGTGCTGACGACGGCCACGCTGTGGCAGACGGTGCAGATCACCGACCGGCCCCGCTCCAACCCGTTCAACATCGCCTTCGCACTGATGTGGGTGGTGGGCGCAGCCTGCGCCATCGGCGCGGCGTGGCAGGCAAAATATCACCGCTTTGCCGCGATGATGCTGCTGGGCGGGGCGGGTCTGGTGACCTGCCTGACCTTCGCATGGGCCTCGGCACCTGACCTTGCCGTGACACAGTTGCTGGTAGAGATCGTGACCACCGCCCTGCTGCTGCTGGGGCTGCGCTGGCTGCCCAAGCGGCGCGAAGAGATTGCCGATGACAAGCTGCTGCCCGCCCGGATGCGGCGGATGCGCGATCTGGGCATCGCGGCCATCGCGGGCCTTGGCATGGCCTTCCTCGCCTATATCATCATGACCCGGCCCCTGATCCCCAATGTCGGCGACTGGTTCCTGCGCAATGCCTATTACGAGGGCGGCGGCACCAATGTGGTGAACGTGATCCTTGTCGACTTCCGCGCCTTTGACACCTTTGGCGAGATCACCGTGCTTTGCATCGTGGGGCTGACGGTCTTTGCGCTGCTGCGCCGCTTCCGTCCGGCGTCGGAAAGCCGCTCCAGCCCGGATCAGCAGAAGGATATCCACGCCGCCAATCTGCGCGATTATCTGGTGGTGCCTTCGGTCATCATGCGCTGGATGTTCCCGGTGATGATCGTGATTTCCGCCTATTTCTTCATGCGCGGGCATGATCTGCCGGGGGGTGGTTTCTCGGCCGGCGTCACCCTCGCGATTGCCTTCCTGCTGCAATATATGGGCCATTCCGTCCGCTGGGTGGAGGCACGGCTGACCGTGCTGCCGATCCGCTGGATGGGGGTCGGGCTGCTGATCGCGGGGGCGACCGGCGTCGGGGCCTTTGCCTTCGGCTACCCGTTCCTGACCGCACATGCGCAGTATGTCTCGGTCCCGCTGATCGGCAAGGTGCCCGCGGCCACCGCGATGCTGTTCGATACCGGCGTCTTCGCGCTGGTGGTTGGCGCCACTGTGCTGATGCTGATCGCGATCGCCCACCAGTCGCTGCGTTCGGCCCGTCTGCGCGAACAGGAAGCCAGCGAAGCCGCGGCAGAAGCGGCATCGGGCCCGACGGAAAGGGAGGCAGTCTGACATGGAGATCGTGCTGTCCACAGCCATCGGCATCCTGACCGCCTCGGGCGTCTGGCTGCTGCTGCGCCCGCGCACCTTTCAGGTGATCATCGGCCTGTGCCTTTTGTCCTATGCCGTCAATATCTTCATCTTCTCGATGGGGCGGCTGACACCTGGCGCGCCCCCGATCATGCCGAAGGGCGGTTTCATCAACCCCGCCGCCTATGCCGACCCGCTGCCACAGGCGCTGGTCCTGACCGCGATCGTCATCAGCTTTGCCACCACGGCGCTGTTTCTGGTGGTGATGATCGCCTCGCGCGGCGTCACCGGCACCGACCATGTTGACGGCAAGGAGCGTGACGAGTGACCGCAGGCCTGAACCACCTCATCATCGCGCCGATCCTGATCCCGTTCTTCGCGGGTGCCTTGATGCTGCTCTACGATGACCGGCAGCGCCGGACCAAGCTGCTGATCAGCCTTGGATCGGCTCTGGCGCTGCTGCTGACCGCGATCGAGCTGCTCAATCGCGCCAAGGGCAGCGCATTGTCGGGCGGCAACGATATCGGCTTTTATCTGCTGGGCGATTGGGCCATGCCTTTCGGCATCGTTCTGGTGATCGACCGGCTGTCGGCCATGATGCTGGTGCTGACCGCGCTGCTGGCCCTTCCCGCGCTGGTCTATGCGGCGGCGGGCTGGAACAGACAGGGCCAGCACTTCCATTCGATGTTCCAGTTCCTGCTGATGGGGCTGAACGGGGCCTTCCTGACCGGCGATCTGTTCAACCTGTTCGTGTTCTTCGAAGTGCTGCTGGCCGCATCCTACGGCATGTTGCTGCACGGTTCGGGGCAGCTGCGGATCCGCGCGGGTCTGCATTACATCGCGGTCAACCTTGCGGCCTCGCTGCTGTTCCTGATCGGCGTCAGCATGATTTATGGCGTGACCGGCACGCTGAACATGGCGCATCTGTCCAATCTGGTGCCGTTGCTGCCGGAAAGCGAGCGCCCGCTTCTGCACGCGGCCGCCGTTCTGATGGGTCTTGCCTTTCTGATCAAGGCCGGGATCTGGCCTTTATCCTTCTGGCTGTCGACCGCCTATATGGCCGCTGCCGCCCCGGTGGCCGCGATCTTTGCCATCATGACCAAGGTCGGGGTCTATGTGGTGCTGCGTCTGTCCATGCTGATGTTCGGGGCCTCTGCCGGTGCATCGGCGGGATTTGGGGCCTATCTGCTGCTGGGCGGCGGCATGGCCACCGTGATCTTCGGTTTTATCGGCGTTCTGGCCTCGCAGGGGCTTGGCCGCATGGCCGCGCATCTGGTGCTGGTGTCATCTGGCACGCTGCTTTCCGTCACAGGCTTCGCCCTAATGGGCGGCGGCAGCGCCATGCTGGGCGGTGCGCTGTTCTATATGCTGGCCTCGACCCTTGCGACCAGCGCACTGTTCCTGCTCATTGAGCCGATGAGCCGCGAGGAAGGCGGCATCGCCGCCCTGCTGGCGCTGACTGCCGATGCCTATGGTCTGGACGAGAAGGAAGAGGACAGCCAGCCCGAAACCGGCTTGGCCATCCCGGGCACCCTGACCGTGCTGGGGCTTTCCTTCGGGATCTGCCTGCTGGTGCTGGCAGGTCTGCCGCCGCTGCCGGGCTTTATCGGCAAGGTCGCGATCCTGCGCGGCGTCATGGCAAGCGAGGCCTTGCCCGCCGGTCTGGGCTGGGCCTTTGTCGCGCTGATGCTGGTCTCGGGACTGGCCACGCTGATCGGGCTGGTGCGGATCGGCATCCAGACCTTCTGGGCCTCGGATGGTGTCGTGCCGCGTGTGCTGGCGCTGGAAATCGCGCCAGTTCTGGTGCTTTGCGCCATGATCGTGCTGTTGTCGGTGCGCGCCGATGATGCGCTGCGCTATATGCGCGCCACCGCCGAGGCGCTGTATCGCCCGACGATCTATGCCGAGGGCGTGCTGCGCGCGCCGCGCGTGGTCAGCTCACCCACCCCCGCACCGGCACCTTCGCCCCCCGCAAAACCCGCCGCTCAGGCACCGTCCTCCGCAGCGGCTCCCGCACCGGCCCCGGCAACGCCGGCGCCCTCCGCGCCCAACGGGGAGGTTCAACCATGAGACGCATCCTTCCCCATCCGCTGCTGACCGCCGGGCTGACGCTGGTCTGGATGCTGCTGACCAGCTTTTCTCTGGGGCATCTGTTGCTGGGCGGCATGATCGCGGGGCTGGCAGGCCTGGCTTTCGCCCGGCTGGAACCCGTGGGGCCGCAACTGCGCAGCCCATGGGCGCTGGTGCGGCTTGGTGCCGTTGTCAGCGTCGACATCATCCGGTCCAATATCGCGGTGGCGCGGCTGATCCTGTTTGGCGGCGACCGCCATCACCGCCGCCGCTCGGGCTTTGTGAAGATCCCGCTGCGCCTGCAGGATCCGATGCCGCTGGCGCTGCTGGCCATGGTCATCACCGCGACCCCGGGCACCGCCTGGATGGAGCATGACATGGATAGCGGCATCCTGCTTTTGCACGTCTTCGACATGCGCGAGGAGGATGACTGGCAAAGCCAGATCCGCGACCGCTATGAATCGCTTTTGCTGGAGGCTTTCGCATGACGGCCGGAACCATCCTGATCGCGGCGCTGAGCTATGCCCAGTTGATGCTGGCCCTTGCCGCCTGCATGGCGGGCTGGCGCACCCTGCGCGGCCCGCGCGCGCAGGACCGCGTGCTGGGGCTTGATACACTTTATGTGACCACGATGCTTTTGTTCGTGGTGACGGGAATGCGTATCGGCACGCCTTTCTTCTTTGAAGCCGCCATGGTGATCGGCGTTCTGGCCTTTGCGGCAACGGTCGCGCTGGCCAAGTTCCTGCTGCGCGGCGAGGTGATCGAATGAGCACGCCGCTGGACACCCTGCCCCTCTGGATCGCGATTCCCGTGGCGCTTTTGCTGATTATCGGCAGCACGCTGACCATGCTGGGCGCGCTTGGCCTTGTGCGGCTGAACAGCTTTTACGACCGTATCCATGCCCCGACCCTTGGCACCAGCTGGGGCACCGCCGGGATCATGCTGGCCTCGATGCTGGCCTATTCCTGGCTCGATGGCCGCGCCATCCTTCATGAATTGGTGATCGGCAGCTTCGTGATGATTACGACGCCGATCACACTGATGCTGCTGAGCCGCGCCGCGCTGCATCGCGACCGGATGGAGGGCAACCCGGACGTGCCCCCCACCTCGGCCCCGCCCGAGGATTGATCGCCCCTGGCCCCCGGGGGAATGATGCCTGCGGCGGCTCCCCGCCGCTTGCGCAGCCTGTGCACCGCATGGCGATCTCAACCTCCGGCTCAATCCGATTGACCCCGCCCCGATTGCGGGCCGGTGATGCTGCCTGAATCGGCCTTCATTCCCGCATCGGCGGGCGCGGCAACGGCGTGGTCAAGACCAGCTTCAGCCCTGCATCCGACCAGCCGTCCACCCCCGGTGGGAACCAGTAAAGCTGCCGATATCCAAGCGCCGAAATACGCTGCGCCGCGTTCCAGCTGAGCCAGCAATCCAGCTTGCAAAAGACCACGATCTTCGTGGCAAGATCACCTTCGGTCAGCCGCGCAAGCCCTTGTTCCAGATAGGCTTGTTGCCACTCTTCCAGCTTGCCCCAACCGACCACCGGCAACCATATGGCCCCCGGAATGGTCAGGTGATCCTCGGGCGTGATCCAGACCCCGTCCTGCCCGATCTCGAACTGGCGAAGCCCCATCACATCCAGCAGCACGGCCCCCTCGGATTGCAGCGCCTGCAGCTCTGACAGCGTGATGGTGCGGGCCCCTGGGGCCTCGGCCGGGACGGGCGCGCGGTAGTCCTTCAGGCGATAACCCTGCCCATCAAACAGCGGCCCTTCCTCGGCCCATGCCCCGGGCGTCCCGACCCATATCCCCCCAGCCAGCACAAGCGCGGTCCCAAGCATCAGACGGCGCGACCTACGACCTATGGACAATTTATCGCCCCCCTCGTTTTGGCGAATTGTGGTTTCAAGCCGCGCCTCGATGGCGTGCCAGACCTCGGGAAAGACCAGCATGAATCGCAAGACCATTCCTATTGTACTTTCGTTGGCCCTGGCCGCGCCCATGGTGCTGGCGCATGGCGATACCGTGCCGCAGGCTGTGGACACCGCCGGACTGCCGGACTTGCCCGAGGAGATGGCCAAGGAAAACCCCTGGCGCGCGGCCACCGGCGACGTGCTGTTCAAGGCCGTCGAGGTGGGGGCCAAGGGCTTCAACTCCAACTGCGCACGCTGCCATGGGCTGGAGGCGATCTCGGGCGGGCTTGCCCCGGATCTGCGCTATCTCGAAGCCAATGATTTCGGCGATGAATGGTATCTTGACCGCGTTCTGCATGGCTATGAGCAGAACGGCGCGGTGAAGATGCCGCCCTTCGCCGATATCTTCAACCAGCAGGCAGTCTGGGCGATCCGCACCTATATCGAGACCCGGCCCGATGCCGATGAGATGGCCGGAAAATCGGCTGAGATCCACGCGCTTCTCGACAAGGTGAAGGCGCTGGAGGCGGGCGCGGATGCCGCGGCCGCGGGCGCTGTCGCCGATGAGTTGGACACCGCGAATGACCAGTTCGCCGCCCTGTCCGGCGCGCCGAAATCAGTGACCGTGCTGGCGCAGGCCGCGCATATCCTGCGTGCCGATCCGGCCCGCGCCACCGTCGCGGCCGAGTTGATCGCCGGATCGTTGCGGGATTGAGGCAGATGGGCGCGCTTCTCACCTCTTTGCTGCCCGGAGGCGACAGGCCGTTGATCCTGCCGGCCACCGGCGCGGCGGCGGTGGGGGGCGATCCGTTCGACAGCGGTATGTGGCCGCTGCATCGCGAGGCCTATCTGGGGAAAGAGGCCCGCTGGAGCAATGATCCGGCAATCGCGGTGCTGGCGCCCAAAGCTGCCGAAAACTCGGCTCATGTGCCCTTTCTGATCGATGCGACGGCGCTGCCGGGCCGGGTTGACGAGATCCTTGTGACCGTCGATTACAGCCCCTTCGCCCATGCGATGACCTTTCGCCCCGGCCGCGCCCTGCCATTTCTGGGCTTTGCGGTGAAATACGAGGTTGCGGGGGCGCTGCGCGCGTCGGCCCGGATCGGGCAGGATTGGCATGTGGGTGCGGCCTGGGTCAGCGCCCTGGGCGGCGGGTGCAGCGCGCCTTCGGTCGCCCATGCACGGCCCGATTGGCAACTTGGCTTTGGCGAAATGCGCGCGCGGATCTGGCCCGAGACCGGCAGGCTGCGCGTGAATATCCGGCATCCGCAGGATACAGGGCTTGCCGATGGCGTTGCCGCGCATTTCCTGACCGAACTGTTCTTGCTGGATGCCGATGGGGCCGAGATCGCAGCGCTGGATCTGTTCGAGCCGCTGGAGGAAAACCCCTCGCTCACCTTCCTGCTGCCGCAGGATCTGGCGCGCGGCGAGGTGACGATCCGGGCCCGCGACAATCTGGGCAACGGCTTCCGGGGCAAGGTGTCCGGGGCGGAGGGCGCACCATGAGCCCCATCTCCCTGCACCGCCGCGATGCACTGGTCGGGATGGCTGCGGCCGCCTTGACTCCAACCACCGCAGGCCTCAGCACGTTTGGCTTGGGCGCGACGTTCGCCCCCGTGCCCGCGCGTGCCAAGACCCGGCGCTATGATCTGCGCCCGGTCGAAGTGGCGGCGGGTGTCTGGATGATCGAGGGCGCGCGCGAGGTCTTCGCGCCTGCCAATGGCGGGGCCATCGTCAATATCGTGCTGCTGGAAACCCGGCAGGGTGCGGTGGTGATCGATACCGGCTCCACCCTTGGAATGGGCGCCGAGATCCGCGCCTTTGCCGATGATCGGCTGGGCGGGGTCGCGACGGTGGTGAACACCCATCATCACCCCGACCACTGGTTCGGCAATGGGGCCTTTGCCGACCGCCAGATCGTGGCGCTGCCGCAAACCGCGGCGGCCTGCGCCCAATACGGACAGGATTTCGCGGCCTCGCTCTACGCCATTCTGGGGCCGTGGATGTCGGGCACCAGCCCGCTGCCCGCCAGTGGCACAACCGAGGCCGGCGAGGCACGGATCGGCGGTCGGGCGCTGCGCCTTCTGGCGCTGTCGGGCCATACTCAGGCCGATCTGGCCATTCTGGATCAAGACAGCGGCACGCTGATTGCGGGCGATCTTTTGTTTCTCGACCGTGCCCCAAGCCTGCCCGATGCCGATTACGGGATCTGGCTCAAGGCGCTGGACAGGCTGGCACAATTGCAACCCTCGGGCACGGTGCCGGGCCATGGCGGCTTTCACCGCTCCAGCGCGGCACTGGCCCAGACCCGCGCCTATCTGGAAGCCACGCGCGCCCGACTGACACAGGCGGCCGACCTGGGGCTGGCCCCGATCGAGGCGATGTCGGCAGGCCCCGCGCCCGCCTTCGCGGCACTTGGTGCCAATCCCGAGGAATACCTGCGCTCGGTCATTCACCGATGGGCGGATCACGAAACGGAAGCCCTGCCGCTTGTCGGCGGGCTCTGACTGCAAATGCCGGTTCATGGATGGAGGAGACGACATGACCATGCTGAAGAAACTGACCACCGCCAGCGCCATCGCGCTGATTGCCATGGCGGGGGTTGCGCTGGCCGAGGCCCGCAAGACCAAGGATGTCACCTGGGAGGACATTCTGGCCGATAGTGAAACCACAACTGACGTGCTGATGTATGGCATGGGCAACAATGCCCAACGCTATTCGACGCTGCAGCAGGTCAATGCCGATACGGTCAAGCATCTGCGCCCGGCATGGGCTTTTTCCTTCGGGGATGAAAAGCAGCGCGGTCAGGAAAGCCAGGCCATCGTGCATGATGGCGTGATCTATATCACGGGCTCTTATTCCCGGATCTGGGCGCTGGACGCCAAGACCGGCGAGCGGCTTTGGAAGTTCGAGGCCCGCCTGCCCGAAGACATCCGGCCCTGCTGTGACGTGGTGAACCGCGGTGCTGCGATCTATGGCGACAAGGTTTTCTTCGGCGCGCTGGATGCCTCGATCTACGCGCTGGACAAGAACACCGGCAAGGTGGTCTGGCGCGAGAAGTTCGACGACCACAAGATCGGCTATACCCTGACCGGCGCACCGACCATCGTGAAGGATCAGGTGACCGGCCGCGTCATGCTGATCCATGGATCCTCGGGGGATGAATTCGGCGTGGTCGGCAAACTTTACGCCCGCGATCCCGATACCGGCGAAGAGATCTGGATGCGCCCCTTCGTCGAAGGTCACAAGGGCACGCTGGCCGGAGCCGAGGGCACCATCACCGGCGATCCGGCAGCACCCAGCTGGCCCAACAATGCCGATGGCAGCAAGGTCGAAGCCTGGAGCCATGGTGGCGGCGCCCCCTGGCAATCGGCCTCGTTCGACCCCGAAACCAACACGATCATCGTGGGCGCGGGCAACCCTGCCCCCTGGAACACCTGGGCGCGCACGCCGGGCGACAGCCTGTATACTTCGGGTCAGGCCTATGTCGATCCGTCCAATGGCGAATTGGTCGGCTTCTATCAGCATACGCCGAATGACGCGTGGGACTTCTCGGGCAATAACGAGATCATCCTGTTCGACTATACCGACAAGGACGGCAAGACCCACCGCGCGGGCGGCCATGCCGACCGGAACGGCTTTTTCTATGTGACAGATGTCGATGCGCTGTCCAAGCGCGGCGGCGATATCAACCGCCCGACCGCGTTGCTGAATGCCTTCCCCTTCGTGGATAACATCACCTGGGCCAGCAGCATCGATCTGGAAACCGGCCGCCCGGTCGAAAACGAGGGTCAACGCCCGCCGCTGCCGAAAGAAGGCGAGGACAAGGGGGCCACGATCGAGGTCTCGCCGCCCTTCCTCGGTGGCAAGAACTGGAACCCGATGGCCTATTCCAAGAAGACCGGCCTGTTCTACATCCCCGCCAACAACTGGAAAGAAGATTACTGGACCGAGAACGTCACCTATCAGGCAGGCGCGGCCTATCTGGGTCAGGGCTTCCGCATCAAGCGGATGTATGAAGATCACATCGGCACCCTGCGCGCCTATGACCCGGTCACCGGCGAGAAGAAGTGGGAGCATAACGAGAAGTTCCCGCTTTGGGCCGGTGCGCTGGCCACCGCGGGCGATCTGGTCTTCACCGGCACCTCGGACGGCTTTGTCAAAGCTTTCCATGCCGAAACCGGCGAGCAGCTCTGGTCGTTCAACACCGGCTCGGGGATCATCTCGCAGCCCGTGACCTGGGAGCTGGACGGCAAGCAATATATCGGCATTGCCTCGGGTTACGGCGGCGCGGTTCCGCTTTGGGGTGGCGATATGGCGACACTGACCACGCAGGTCAGCCAGGGCGGCTCTTTCTGGGTGTTCGAGATCCCGGACGAATTGCTGGCCTCGGCCAACTGATCCCGCTGACTGCCGGGGGCGGCACCGGCCGCCCCCGTTTTGCGGGATCGCAAGATTGCAACGCCCCTGATCGGGGATCCCCCTTTTGCTTTTCCCCCCCTTTGCCGTTCCCCCCTTGGCTGGAGGTTCCGATGAACACCAAATTTATGGCCGTCACGGCCGCGCTTTTGCTGCCGCTTGCGGCGCAGGCCGATATGCTGGGCGGTGCCCTGACCGGCGGCGTCAATACCGTGGGCTTCCCCGTCATCGTCGATACCGACGCCCCGCAGGAAGGTCCGCTGGTCATCAACGGATGCGAACTCAAGCCCGGCGGCTCCTGCCCAGACGCCGATCTGCGCCATGCCGATCTGCGCGGGTTGAAGCTGAACGGGATCGATCTGTCGGGGGCCTTGCTGACGCGCGCCAATTTCTTCGGGGCAGAGCTGAAGGGGGCCAACTTTTCGGGTGCCGACCTGACCGGCGCCAATATGGAAGTGACCCAGGCGCAGGGGATCGACCTGCATAATGCCAAGCTGGTCGGGGCCAATCTGGCCTATTCGCGGCTGGCGGGCGCGGATTTCTCACATGCCGATCTGACAGCCGCCTCGCTGGAGGCTGCGACCGTGCATAAGGGCAAGTTTGTCGGGGCTACGGTCGTCGCGGCCAATCTGCTGGAAACCAAGTTCTACAATGCCGACTTCGCCGATGCGCATCTGGAGGGCAATTATGCGCCCTATGCGATCTGGGAGGGCGTCCATATGGAGAATTGCACCGGATGCCCGGTCAACTGGTAAGCACGAACCTGCAAAGTCCGAAGCCGGCGATCTGGCGGGACCGGATGCCTTCGCTGACGGGACCCAGGGCCGCTGTCGCCCTGTCTGCCATGGCCGTGACCCTGGCCATGGCGGTGCCTCTTGCGGCACAGGATTATGCGGCGGGCCTTCTGGCCTGCCGCCGCCAGTCCGACACGATGGCGCGGCTTGCCTGTTACGATGCGCTACCCGCCAAGGCCCCCGGCACGGTGTTTCGGGGCACTGGCAGCCAGGTCACGCCCCCCTTCGATCTGCAGGCCCCGACGCTGCTGAGCTTTGAAAGCATGGACGCAATCATGGTCGTTTATCTGCTGGATGGCACCGGGGCGGTGGTGCAAAACCTGCATCAAGCCGGGGCCGGGACCGCCAGCTACCTGATCCGCCATCCGGGCCGCTACAGCCTGCAGGTCAATGCCTCGGGCGGCTGGCGGATGAGCCTTGAAAAGCCCTGACCGATCCAATGCGCGCCGCCCCGCCAAAAGGGCCGCCCCCGCCACATAGCGGCCCAGCGCGGCTGCGATCCGCCACAGACCCCTGCGCGGCAGCGGCCCTCCGCAAGGCCCCACGCCCCCCAACCCGATCGCCTGGCGATCTGCTGCGGCGAGGCCAGAGCGGCCATCTGGCCCCATCAGCCAGCCCCGGCCGCCTACGACCATTGTCTTATACAATTTCAGGGGCGGGCAGCGGATGCTGAACAAGCAGGAATGCCCATCGGCGCGGGAGGCCGGTCGGGCAAACCTCCAGATTGTCGCGGGACGCGAGGGCGACGGAGGCCCGGATGTCCATAACCTCGGGAGGAGGAGGCGCATGGCGCAAGCTAGCAGCATCTCGGCGACGGATCGCCCGCTGCGTTCGGTGCTGATCGTGGATGACCATCCGTTGTTTTGTGACGCCTTGTCGATGACGTTGGCAGGCCCGGTGGGCATCAGCCGGGTCGAGGCCGTGGGGAACCTTGGCGCAGCACTGGACCGGCTCGCCATGGGGGAGGCGCCGGATGTCATCGTGCTGGATCTGAACCTGCCCGATGTGAACGGGCTGGACGGTGTGGTGCGGATGCGTCAGGCGGCCCCTGCAACGCCCATCATCGTGGTGTCGTCGATGGACGAGCCACGCGTGGTGCGATCCGCGCTGCGGGCGGGCGTCAGCGCCTTCGTGCCCAAACATGCTGCGCGCGAGGCCTTTCGTGAGGCCTTTGCCATTCTGGCGCGCGGCGAAACCCATCCAAGCCGCCGCATTCTGGACCAGACCACGCCCACCCCTGCCGAAGAGGCCGTGGCGCGGCTGTCACTTCTGACCCGGCAGCAGGGCAAGATCCTGCAGCTGGTCAGTGCCGGGCTGATGAACAAGCAGATCGCCTATGAGCTGTCGGTCGCGGAAACCACCGTGAAGGCCCATATCACGGCGATCATGCGCAAGCTGGGCGTGCAGACCCGGACCCAGGCCGTTCTGTTTACCCAGGATGTCAGCTTTGCTGCCATGTCCCCCGCCGAGATGCCCAGCGCCGCAATGCGGGGGGAATAGGCACAGGCCCTGACTAGGCCGGCAAGGATGTCTATCCGGGGCCGCATTTTCCGGGGCCGTGTTTTGGGGCCGTGTTTTGGGGCGAGGCATCGGGTGGGGGTCTCACGACCAAGACCAAGGATCGGACACAAGGGATCTGCATGACAAAGGGCGCAGAAATCGTGGCGCGCGCCAGCGTGTCGATCCGCGATCAAGACGCGGGCGAACGGTTGCTGCGCGCCCTCGGGCCCGGGCCGTTCAGCCTGATCCTGCTGCTGATGTCGCCCCAGGCCGATCTGGCGGGCATGGCGCAAGCCTTCAGGGCCAGCCATGCCGGGGCGCAGATTGTCGGCTGCACCACCGCGGGTGAGATCACCGGCGCGGGCTATGAAGAGGAAACGGTGGTCGCCATCGGCTTTTCCGCCCAGCATTTCGCCGCCGAAACCCTGCTGATCCCGGATCTGGACCATTTCTCGCGCAATGCGGTGGCGGCCGCATTCCTGCAGGCCCGCCAACGGCTGTTGCTGGCCCATTCAGGCTTTGCCCATGAATGCGCGTTGCTGCTGGTGGACGGGCTTTCGGTGCGCGAGGACGAACTGGCCGCAGCCCTTGCCGGCGGCGCAGGCAATATTCCGATGATCGGGGGATCGGCGGGCGACGGCACCCGTTTTGCCCGCACCTTCATCCTGCATGACGGGCAGCTTTTGCAACATGCCGCCGTCCTATGCGTGCTGCGCAGCGATTGCCCTGTGCAGGCGCTGAACATGGACCACCTGGACCCGACAGGGCAGCGCATGGTGGTGACGGATGCCGATCCGGCTGCGCGCATCGTGCGGCGGATCAATGCCGAACCCGCCGCCCAGGAATATGCGCGCCTGTTGGGCAAGGATCCCGCCAGCCTCGACAGCCTGACCTTCGCGGCCTATCCGCTGGCCTTGCGCATGGGGCCACGCCACCATGTCCGGGCGATCCAGCGGATGCTGCCCTCGGGCGATCTGCTGTTCTTTTCGGCCATCGCCAGCGGTGTCGTGCTGTCGGTGACCCGGCCACGCGATATGGTCGCGCATCTGGAGACCGAGTTGCAGCGCCTGGCCGCCCCGGGCCGCCCCATCGCGATCCTTGGCTTTGACTGCATCCTGCGCCGGGTCGAGGCGCGCGAGAAACAGCTTGCCGGACGCGTCTCGGAGGTGCTGCGCCGCCATCAGGTCTGGGGATTTTCAACCTATGGCGAGCAGATCGGCCCGATGCATGTGAACCACACCCTGACCGGCTGCGCCTTCTATCCGCCCGGCACCCGCATCGAGGCTGCACAATGAACCCCGATCGCCACCGCATCTCCGACGGCTTGCTGGATCCCAATGACGATCCCGCTGTCAGTATCGAGAAGCTGTTGACCATCACCGATGCGCTGATGCGTCATGCCGAACAGGGTCACGGCGATCACGATGCCGCCTTTGAGGAATTTCGTCGCGCCGCCGTGCTGGAAGACCATGTCCGCCAGCGCACGCGCGAGCTGGAAACCGCGCTCGGCCTGTTGAACGAGGCCAATTCCACCGCCGAACGCGCGCGCCATGTGCTGGCGCAGGCGGTCGAAGCCATCGAGGAAGGCTTTGCGCTTTTCGATCCCGAACAGCGGCTGGTGCTGTTGAACAGCCGCTTTTGCAGCGAACTGCCCGATGCCCGCGCCCGGCTGCGTCCCGGCATCACCTTCACCGATTACATTCGCGCCGCCAGCCGATCACGCCATCTGTTGTTGCCCCATGGTCAAGGCAGCGAGATCTGGGCGGAAAAACGCATGGCCCATCACCTGTCGGGCCGGGTCTTCTATGTCGATCTGACCGGCGACCGCTGGTTGCAGGTCAGCGAACAGCATATGGAGGATGGCAGCACCGTGGTGCTGCAAACCAATGTGACCGAGATCATCCGGGCGGAACGGTCTGAACGCGGCAAGCTGCTGGACGATCAGGCGCGGATGATCCGCGCCACGCTGGATCATCTCAATCAAGGCGTGGCCATTGTCGATGGCGACCGGCGGATGGCGGGATGGAACTGGCGGATGGCGCAAATGCTCGACATTCGCGCGCCCCTGTTGCGGCGCGGGGTGGATTTCGAGGCGCTGATCGCCCCTGCCCTGGCCCATGCGGCGTTTTCCTCGGGGTTCACTGCGGCGCGGTTGCGGGCCTGGATCCGCATGAGCAATGGCCGCCCGCCCATCTCCTTCGAGATCCAGCAGCCCTCCGGCGTGGTATTGGCCGCCTATGGCCAGGAAATGCCGGGCCGCGGCTTTGTCTTGTCCTTCAGCGATGTCAGTCGTGAACGACTGGCGGTCCATTCCATGCTGCGCGCCAATGCAACGCTGGAAATGCGGGTGGCGACCCGGACCGAGGAACTGGCGGCAGCCCTTGCCAGCGCCGAGCGCGCCAATGCGACGCGGGCGCGCTTTGTGGCGGCGGCCAGTCATGACCTTTTGCAACCCCTGTCAGCGGCCAAGCTGTTTGTCGCCGCTGCCCGCGACGAGGCCGGGCCGGGCCAGTCCGCCACGCTGGAAAAGGCGCATAACGCCCTTCTCAGCGTCGAGGGCATTCTGGGGGCGCTGCTGGATATATCCCGGCTTGAGGCCGGGGCGAACTATATCGAGGTGATGCCCATTCCCCTGTCGCTGTTGCTGGCGCAACTGACCGATGAATTTGCTCCCATCGCCGCGAACAAGGGGCTGCGGCTGACGATCGTGACCTGCGGGCTGGCGGTGCAAAGCGACGCCGCCTATCTGCGGCGCATCCTGCAGAACCTGATCGGCAATGCGCTGCGCTATACCAGCAGCGGCAGGGTTCTGGTGGGGGCGCGCCGCCTTGGCGGATCGGTGCGGATCGAGGTGCATGATACCGGCCCCGGTATCGCGCCGGAAAACCAGCAGGCGGTGTTTCGCGAATTTCACCGCATCGGCGGCTCCGCATCGGCGGCCGAGGGGATGGGCCTGGGCCTTGCCATTGTGGAGCGCGCCTGCGCGCTGCTGCGCCATCCATTGACGCTGCGATCCAAGCCGGGGATCGGCACCTGTTTCGCGGTGGAACTGCCGGTGGCGCGCGCGGTGCCGCCGCCCGATGACCAGCCCGCCCCACCGCGACCGGAAGACCTGCCCGGCGGGCGCATCGCCTTGCTGATCGAGAATGACGAGGGGCTGCGCCGCGCGATCGCCCTGTCGCTGGAACGGCGCGGCATCGAGGTGCTGGAAACCGCCAGTGGCAGCGAGGCCATCGCCCTTCTGGAAGAAATCGGCATCGTCCCCGATCTTTACTTGATCGATCAGCAACTTGGGCCCGGTCTGACCGGGGTCGAGACCGCGCAGGTCCTGCATCGCCGCTTCGGCCCTCGTCCGACCCGGATCATCACCGCCGACCGCACGCAGGACACCCGTGACGCCGCGGGCCAAGCCGGGCTGGACATCATGTTCAAGCCCATAGACGCCGATGCCCTTGGGGCCTTCGTGCTGCAATCCGCCGCCTTGCCCTAGACCCGCGCCAAGGCGCATCCGGCGCCAAGGTCGCATCGACCATGGTCGCATTGTCTCTGTCCTGACGCCCCGCCATGGTCCGCATAGACCAAAACGGGAGAACGCAATGAAACACCTGATCGTGACCCTTTCCATGGCCCTTGCCCTGCCGGCAATCGTGGCACCAGTTGCGGCCCGCGCGGCCGAGCATGAGGTGAAGATGCTGAACAAGGGCGAAAGCGGCACGATGGTGTTCGAGCCCGCTTTCCTGCGCGCCGAACCCGGCGATACGGTCCGCTTTGTGCCCACCGACAAGAGCCACAATGTCGAGGGCATCAAGACCATGCTGCCCGAAGGGGTGGAGCCGTTCCGCAGCAAGGTGAATGAGGAATTTGTGCTGACCCTGGACGCGCCGGGGGTCTATGGCGTGAAATGCACGCCACATTTCACCATGGGGATGGTCGCCTTGATCCAGGTCGGGGCCGCACCCGCCAATCTGGAAACAGCGCAAGCTGCCAAGCTGCCCCCCAAGGCTGCGGAACGCATGGGCGCGGCATTCGCACAGATCGCCGATTGAGGCCCAGCAGGATCGGCGCGCCCCGATTGGCCCCCATGATCGTCCGGTGCTGGATCGTCCGGTGCTGGATTGTCCCGGACGGGGCCGCCCCCGGTCCGGGATGTCGATGTCCCGAAGGCAGATATCCACGTTCGTCAGGCCGGCGGTCGGTCAAGGCCCGACTTCCCCCGACACCGGATCGCCCGGCACCGGCTCCCTCCGTCACCGGCTGCCCGCGCCTGGGCACCCCAAGCCTTGGGTGCCCAGGCGCGGGTTCCAAGTTCGGCGCAGCACCCTGGGCTGTCATGTGACGGCGGATCTGTCCTGAGCAACCGGTTGCGCAGCACCGAACCTCTCGGCGCAGCGCACCGCCTGTATCCGGCCCCTGCGGTGTGGCCCGGGCCACGCGGCGAGGTAGCCCGCCATGCAGCCCGACATTTGGCGCGGATCAGGGCCGCGCGGCAGAAGAAACAGATCACCACGCTCCCGAAGGATCTGCCTTGGGTATTGGTTTGCAGGTATTGGCAAGCTGGCCGCCCCGCCGTTCAGGCTTCCAGCGCCGCAAGTTGCGCGAGGTGGCCGTTCAGGTCCAGACCCTGGCCGGTCGCATTGATCGTCTCAAAGTAATCATGCCAACCCGAAGCGGCGATACCCGAGACCAGCGCACCGATGGATGCCGCATCCGGTCCACGCCAAATCGCGAAAAACTGCTGCGCGGGGGCATGAAGCGTCGCAGCCTCCGTTTCGCCCAAGGCAATCGCCTCAACGCCAAGGGCCGCAAGCGCCCCCATGCCCGCGCCGATGGTCGCGAAAAACTGCTTTCGGCCAGTCTGGTCCAGCGCCAGCCATGCGGGTTTCGGCGTATAGAGTTCGGCCAGATAATGTGCCATGTCGAGGGTCCTTCCATGAATTGCCCAAACGGTTGATGGATCGCGGGGCGCGGTTGCAGAAATCGCTTGAGGCAGGCACCTCAAGTCGCGTGGGCCTTTGCCAGCCCGTTCCGTCATTTGCCTAGATAAACCCGACCCGCAGGCCCAAGCCTGCGAGACCTGAGCCTGCGGGGCGCAAGCCGGGCGCGCGGGCTCAGAGGGGGCTGCCCTCAGCCATGGCATCCACATTGCGCCAGACGCGGTGCAGAAGCGCCGTAAGCGCCGCGCGCCCCTCGGGATCGACACCGGCGAACAAACTGGCGATCCATTGGCTGTGTTCATCAAACAAGGTGGCCGCCATTTGCTGCCCCTTTTCAGTCAGGCGCACCGACAGCTTGCGCCGGTCCTCCTTGTCATCATGACGCGCCAGAAAGCCGTCGCGTTCCAATCCGTCCAGCAACCCGGTGACCGTTGCGCGCGTCACGCCGGCGCGCTCGGCCAATGCGTGCGCAGCCAGACCTTGCGGCAGATCGCGCAGCAGGAACAGCAGCACGAATTTCCCTTCAGACAGGCGATGCGGCGCAAGTCTGGCCGCGCAAGCGCGATCGATGGCCGCGGCCAGTGTCAGCACCTGAAAGCAAAGCCGGATATTGTCGGTGTCCGGCTGCCCGCGACGCTCCGCCTCATCCAGCAAGGCTTGATGTTTTTGTTCCAGCATTTTCATATGTCGGCATATAGTATGTCACCTATCTAAATGTCAATATGGCACAGCCGCCTCTGGCTGCGCCAGTAGCGCGACGGCCTTATTCCGCAAAAGCAGGTTGGGCACGCAGGCTTTGGCAACGGCTGTAATTTACCCCGCTTATCCGCCCGGGACAGCGGAAACCGGGTCTGGGCCGGGCAACAGATGCATTGCCCCGAACGAACGCCCCGACACTGCGAGAGCCGGTTGCCTGCCCGGTTCGGATAGATGAAGCCCGCCGGTGCAGATCACGCCGGGGGCTTGCGCGACCTGCGGACAGCGCCCCCGCAGCACTTGCCAGCAAATCACCTGACGACGATCACTTTCGAACCGGCACACAAGCGTGATGGCTGAGGAACCCGCCGGGTGGCAACCCAGAGGCTAAACCCATCCCCCACAGGACCGCCCCCGCCAGATTGCGCGGGCTACGGACTTTTCAGAACAGATGTCATCTGGTGCCCGCGGCGGGACTCGAACCCGCACGCCCGAAGGCAAGGGATTTTAAGTCCCCAGCGTCTACCATTCCACCACGCGGGCCGCGCGGCACCATAACCCTGCGATAGAGAAAGGGAAAGATGCGCTGGACAGGCGTGCATCGCCCGTTGACCTTTGGCCCGCACCCTGCGCAACTCAGGCCCCGTTCCCTGTTTCGGAAGACCGTGATGCCAGTTTCTGCCCGCGCACCGAGCGCGCCGATTTCCCCCGATGCCCTGACACCTGATCTGGCCCGTGCGGTCGCCGCAGAAGGGCTTGCCCATCTGTTCCGTATGCTGCGCCCCGAAGGCAGTTTCATCTATGCCCACAAGATGGATGATCCCGAGGCCGAGATCGAGGGATATAATATGCTGCGCCATTGCGGCACGCTGTGGTTCATGCTGCGGGCGGTGAATGTGCTGCGCCTGCCGCTGCTGAAGACCGAGGCGCGGGCGTTGCGCGCAGGCGTCGGCTATG
This sequence comes from Gemmobacter serpentinus, assembly GCF_008973825.1. Lineage (GTDB taxonomy): Bacteria > Pseudomonadota > Alphaproteobacteria > Rhodobacterales > Rhodobacteraceae > Gemmobacter > Gemmobacter serpentinus. The sequence continues at coordinate 20,446 of NZ_WCHR01000022.1, forward strand.
CCGGGCGGCGAATGCGGGCGGTCGACTGGGCGCCGGGCCTTGCGTTGGTCACTGGCGGTCGCGTCAAGCTGGGAGGTGTCGGCCTCGCGCTGTTGATGCTGCCGGAATATGCCCGCGCGATGGCACCGGATGCGGCGGCCCTGCGCGCGCCGCGCCTGCCGATGGACCTGCCCGACACGATGGCGGCGCTTGGCACCTATGCCTTCGCCCAGCAGGACAAGGCCGATCCTGCACGCTTTGCCCATATGCGGCAGGCCGAGGATGGCCATGACGAGGGCTTTCACAGCGATTACTATACCGGCGAGGCGCTGTTCGGCCTGATTGCCAGCGGCGCCGATCCGGCCCTGACTGGCCCGGTGGCCGAGGCGCTGATGCAGCAGGGCTATGGCATCGATGTGCAAAGCCACTGGATGTCCTATGCCGCAGCCGAGGCCTGCGCGCGGGGGCTGGTGCCGCAGGATCTGGGGCGCGACTATCTGGGAGCGTTGCTGGCGGCGATTGTCACCGATGACAGCTATCGCAACCGGGCCGAATCCACCCCCATCGCCTGCCGGAGCGAGGCTTTGGCGCATTTCCTCTGGCTGGACACCCAGGCCCCGGGACGCTTCTTCACGCCCGAGCAGATCCGAGATCTGAAACGCTGCCTGCGCGAGAACCTGGCGCTGCAATTGCGCTGGTTCCGGCGCGGGCAGTTCCGGCGCGGCGATGCCCATGACAAGGTGCAGATCGACTATATCCAGCACAATGCCATGGCCTTTCTGGCCTGGTCGATGCTGCCGGGCTGAGACCCGCAGGGCTTGCGCAGAGGTCCTGTGCAGGCCCGCACCGTCGGAGTGCTTGCCTTGTCTGACCATTCGGCACCAGATGGCGACAGGAAACAGGAGGTTCAGATGCCCGATTTCGAGATCACCCGCGAGGTGAACGGCTCCAAGGGTCGCTACGTCATCCGCCAGAATGGCGAAGAGGCCGAGGTCACCTTCTCCATCGCCTCACCCACACTGATCATCGCCGATCATACCGGCGTGCCGGACAGCTTTCGCGGCACCGGCGCAGGGCTTGCCCTTGTGACACGGATGGTGGAACAGGCCCGGGCCGAGGGCGTGAAGATCATGCCGCTTTGCCCCTTTGTGAATGCGCAGCGCAAGAAGCACCCTGAATGGGCGGATGCCTTTTCAGTCTGACCTCTGACCGTTTGGCCGATCCCGCAAGGCGCGGGGTCAGCCCCCCGCCGCGATGATGCGGAACACACATGGATCAGAGATGATCTCGGGCGGGGTCATGCAAAGCCCCTGCGCCACCTGCCAGGCGGCCAGAACCTTTGGCACATAATCGCGGGTTTCGGCATAGGGCGGCACGCCGGAATTGGCATCCACCGCCCCCTCGCCCGCATTATAGGCCGCAAGCACCATCAACGGATCACGGTCAAACCGCTTCATCAGCCAGTCAAGATAGGCCACGCCGCCCTTGATGTTCTGTGCCGGCACCATGCTATCGGTGACTCCAAAGCGTTCCGCCGTCGCAGGGATCAGCTGCATCAGCCCCTGCGCCCCTGCGCTGCTGACCGCATCCTTGCGCCCGGCGCTTTCGATGCCGATCACCGCCAGCACCAGCGCCGGCGACACTTCAGTGCCGACCGTGGCCTTGAGGATATCCGTGCCATAGGTCTGAGCGATATCCTGCATATGCTGCATCCGGGGGGCAGCCACCTGTGCGCCCTTCGGTCCTTGCGACAGCATCGACATCGCCAGCGGATAGCGGCCCTGCACCGCATCGCGCGCCGTTGGCACGCTGTCCCAGAACCAGGAATAGGCCGCAGGCACCGTGGTCTGGCTGCCGGGCACGGTGGGTGCCGGGGCCTCGGGCGCATCCGCGATCACCGCGTCTTCCGGCGTCAGATCCGCCGCGCGCTTGAGCTTGACGCGCGCGCCCGCCGCCAGACGGCGCGCCTGTTCGGCCGGATCGATCTGCACCTGAATGCGCTTGCCGACCCCGCCGGTCGGGGCCGTGACACGCCGAAAGGTGAAATCCTCAAACGGGGGCGGCGTAGCGGCTGGTGCTTGCGCCGCAGATTCGGCCTGCGTCGCATCGGATTTCGTCACATCGGGGTTATCGACATCTGCCTTTGGAGCCGGATCCGGTGCGGGGTCAGACGAAAAACCGGAATCGGGCACAGAATCCAGCAAAGGATCCGCCGAATCCTGAGCGCCAACAGCCCCCATCAGCGGCCAAGACAGGAAAATCCCGGCCGCAGATACAAGAATCATGCCGCTTTTAGCGCCTGTGTTACGTCCCCGCCTCATGGGGTTCCTGCCCGTTTCTCGGTGTTATCCGGGAATCCTCGCAGAATCGTGCCCGTCGATCCAGCAAAACCCGCGCAAACCAAGGGCAATCGTGGCAGTTTTGCCGCAATTGCGTCCAACTCCGCGGCCCAAAATTATCGCCCAGGTTGAAGCGGAAAAATTTACGAAAAATTAATCGCGCAGATTCAGGCCCCTAAGTGAAATCGCTCAAGCCTCAGCAAGATTTCCAATTCGGCCATATTGCCTCCCAACTGCCGCCACCATTGGAGGGCTATATGAGCCCATGCCGCAACGAAGAGCGGATCGGAACAGAGGCCGGTCAGACGCGAAACGGGGCGGTGGTAACCAGAGCAAAATCGAACCTAAGGGACTGAGACCATGAAACTCCTGAACATCTTCAAAAACTTCGCCAAAGACGAGTCGGGCGCCGTGACCGTTGACTTCGTGGTGCTGACCGCTGGCATCGTGGGCCTCGGCATCCTGATCATCAGCGCCGTCACCCCGGAAGTCCAGGCGACCGCTGACCAGATCGCCACCGACATGCAAGAAGCTCGCGAAGTCGGCCGCAACTGATCTGACCGTCTACGTTTGACTTAAGCGTGACAAAGCAGGCTGCGGTTCCATGTGGACCGCAGCCTCTTGCGTGAATGGTGTCCAGCAGAACGTCGGACCCGCCTGCGCCGGAAACTTCAAAAGGCCCATGGCAGATGAAGCGTATTTTCAACTCCTTCCTCAAACGGGATGACGGTGCCGTCACCGTGGATTTCGTGGTCATCACCGCAGCCATCGTCATCATGGCACTTGGCGTCATCGTGGTGATCGTGAACGAAGGCGTGCTGCAAGGAACGCTCCTGGCTCAGCTCGTGGGGACCTTCCTCCGGTCCTGATTTCTTTTCCGGGCCGCCCCCGTTGCGGCGCGCCCCTTTAGGATGACTGTTATGCAGCTGACGCGTGTCGGAATTCTTCTGGCCGGCTTCGCCCTTGCGGGCGCATCGGTCTATATGGTGCAGCAATATGTGGGCCAGACCCAGGCCCAGCACAAACGCGACCAGGATACGCTGCGCGAAATCGGGCAGGTCGTGAAGGTCTATGTGGTCAACAAGCCGCTGAATTATGGCGATGTTCTGACCCCTGAAGATGTGCAGACGATCTATTGGCCCAAGAAGGCCCTGCCCGAAGGCATCTTCACCGCCGAGAACCCGCCCTTCGTGGAAGGGCAGAAGGACCCGCGCTATGTGCTGCGCCAATTTGAAACCTATGAGCCGCTTCTGGCGGTCAAGGTCACCGAACCGGGCGAGACCGCAGGCCTGACCAATATGCTGGCCCCCGGCCAACGCGCCTTCACCATCAATTTCAGCGACACTGCCGGTGCCTCGCGCCTGTTGCAGCCGACCAACCGCGTCGATGTCTACTGGACCGGCGTCACCATGACCGGCCAGGAAAAGACCATGCTCATCGAAAGCGCGGTCGAGATCATCGCGGTCGACCGCCCCGAGGGCAAAAGCCGTGACGGCAACAATTTTCAGGTGCCCAAGGCCATGACGGTCTCGGTTTCGCCCGAACAGGTGGCCCGTCTGGCGCAGGCGCAAGCGTCCGGCAAACTGTCGGTCTCGCTGGTTGGCACCTCCGAGGGCAGCGAGACGGTCTCCAATCTGGAAGTCGACACCTCGATCTTCGGTGTCGCCGATATCCAGGTCGCGGATACCCCGAAGGCCTGCACGGTGCGCAAGCGCGTTGGCACCGATGTGGTCGAGGTCGAGATCCCTTGCACCAACTGAAGTGATGAAGTGCCATCGCGCCCCCAGATCTTGTGGGGCGCAATGGCGCATTTCGGGGCCAAAACCGGCTGTTGCCAACTGTCCACAGCAGGTCAGGGCTTCAACCAATTGATTCTTGCAAAAAAACCGACCTCCGGCATTTTAGGCGGCATAATGGGCGCAAAGACCCGGTAACGAGGCGTGATCCGAAAGGCAGGTCACATGCAGTACAATAGAGTTTTCGGCGCAGGCCTGCTTGGCCTTGCGCTTTGCACCGCCGTAGTCGCGCCCGCATTCGCGCAGAACCTGCGCGTGATGGAAGGCAAGGCGTCAGCCCCCCTGAACGTCCCGATGAACCGGGCCGTCGTCGTGGAAAGCGACGTGATCTTCAACGAGGTCTCGATTGCCAATCCGGGGATCGCGGATGTCTCGGCCCTTTCCTCGCAATCGATCTACGTCTTGGGCAAGGCCCCGGGCCGCACCACGATGACCCTTCTCGATGCCGAGGGCAAACTGATCTCCAATGTCGAGGTGCAGGTCGCCCCCGACGTTGCCGAATTCAAGGAACGGCTGCGCCAGATCCTGCCCGGCGAAACCATTGAGGTGCGCACCGCCAATGACGGGATAGTGCTGTCGGGCACCGTCTCATCTGCCGCAAAACTGGATCGCGCGCTTGATCTTGCACAGCGCTACGCGCCTGACCGGGTTTCCAACCTGATGAGCGTGGGCGGCACCCAGCAAGTGATGCTGAAGATCCGCTTTGCCGAGATGCAGCGGTCTGTGTCGAAAAACCTGTCCTCGTCGCTGGCAATGTCAGGCGGCAAATCGGTGGGCGTCAACGGCGAAACCGGCACCTGGTTGAACGGCGACAACGGTATCTCCAACGGCACGATCACCGCGCGCGAAAACGCGAATTCCGCGCTTGCCCTAGGCTTCACCGCCGGTTCCCTGCAATTCGCGGTTCTTCTGGAAGCCCTTGAATCCAAAGGTGTCGTGCGCACGCTGGCAGAGCCGAACCTGACCGCGCTTTCCGGTCAGGAAGCCAAATTCCTGGCGGGCGGCGAATACCCGATCCCGGTGGTTTCCGACAATGGAATCAGCATCGATTACAAACCCTTCGGCGTGGAGATGAACTTCACCCCCGTCGTGGTCGATGGCGATCTGATTAACCTTGAGATCAACGCGGCGGTGTCCTCGATCGATACCAGCATCACGATGTCGAGCGGCGGCTTCTCGGTGAATGCGTTCAAGCGGCGCGAGACCTCGACCACGGTCGAAATGCGCGATGGCGAAAGTTTTGCCATTGCCGGTCTGTTGCAGGATGACTTCCGCGATCTGAACGGCCAGGTGCCGTGGCTGGGCGATATCCCGGTTCTGGGCACGCTGTTCCGCAGCGCCGAATATCAGCGGTCGCAATCCGAACTGGTCATCATCGTGACGCCGCATCTGGTCACCCCGACCCGGGGCGAGGCGCTGGCGCTTCCGACCGACCGGGTGCGCCTGCCGACGGAAAAAGAGCTGTTCCTGTTTGGCAAGGTCACCGGCAAGAAAGGCCCTGCGGCCGAGGTGGCGCGGCAGGAATTCACCAGCCCCTATGGCTATGTGATGGAGTAAGGCCATGCGGGGGCATATGCGTTTTCTTCTTTCCCTGTCGACCCTTGCGGCCCTTGCCGCCTGTGGCGACATGAACCGCGAAGTGGGGGCCGAGGTCGATAGCGGCTATTTCGGGAACTCCACCATGAACAACACCATGGTGCAGATGGGTGCGATCGACGCGCAGGCGCTGCTGGCGCAGCGGTTCAACCGCGAAGTGCCGCCAACCATCACCTTCCCGTTCAATTCGGCCTCGCTGACACCCGAAGCACGGTCGGTGCTGGATCTGCAGGCAAGCTGGATGCGGCAATTCCCGGAACTGCGCTTCTCAGTTTATGGCCATACCGATCTTGTGGGGGGCGACAGCTACAACAAGGCACTTGGCAAACGTCGGGCGCAGGCCGTTGTCGCCTATCTGGGCAGCCGCGGTATCTCGTCCTCGCGGCTGGATGCGCTGGTCTCGTTCGGCAAGACACAACCCGTTGTTCACACCCTTGGCCCGGAAGAGCGCAACCGCCGCACCGTGACCGAGGTCTCGGGTTGGGCCAATCGCAAATCCGGCCCGCTGAGCGGCAAATATGCCGAAGTGATCCATCGCGAATATGTGGAATCCGCGCGTCGCGCCATCGATCCGCCGACGCAGGTCACACAGCTGAACATCAGCAACTGATCCTTCGCAGGAAACAACCAGAAGGAAAGGGGCAGACCGAAGGGTCTGCCCTTGCCCATTTCGGCCCCTCAGAATCCCCAGAAATACGAAAGTTTAGCCCCATTCTCGCCCAACTTCCCGGTGAATGTCGCAACAATAGAACCCGATTGCGCAGACCAATGCCTGCGCTCGGCCGGACAGGTGTCGATGTGTTCCCCCACCCATCCGACCGATCAGAAAGGACTTGAGGCGAATGACGAGTGTGGCAAATCTCCAGCCGGAACCGGCGCCGATCCTGGCCTGCACGATCTCTCGGGATGTGCAGAATTTCGAGCTGTTGATCGATGATATGGAGCAGGAGCTGGGGGAAAACTGGGGCGATCTTTCGTTCGAGGATGCGCCGCTTTTCCTGCAACAACCCGATGCTGCCTCATTGCAATTCGTGGCTGTCGCCGTCGATACGGATGACGAGGGCGATCTGGGCCGCATCACAGAAATCATCCGCATTGCGAAAGAACGTGACATTCGGGTCGTGCTGATCGCGGATCAGGTCAGCCCGGTGGCGCTGCACCAGTTGCTGCGCCTTGGGGCCGATGATTTCGTGCCCTATCCGCTGCCCGATGGCGCGCTGCATGATGCGATTGAGCGGCTGAAACAGGCGGCCATTGTGGCCGCGCCCCCTGCCCCGCCCCCGCCGCATATTCCCGAAGATGACCACCACGCGCCGCGCTTCAAGGCCAAGGGGGATCGCGACGGGGTGATTCTGGCGGTGCATGGCATGGCGGGCGGTGCCGGTGCCTCGACCTTTGCGACCAACCTGGCCTGGGAACTGGCCACCGTCGACAAAAGCAAGGCCCCGCGCGTCTGCCTGATCGACCTTGATCTGCAATTCGGCTCGGTCGGCACCTATCTGGATCTGCCGCGCCGCGAAGCGGTGTTCGAGGTGCTGCAGGACCTGGAAAACGTCGAAAGCGAGATGTTCCTGCAGGCCATGGTCAGCTTCAACGACAAGCTGAACGTGTTCACCGCCCCCGCCGATATGCTGCCGCTGGACATCATCGGACCGAACGAGATCGAAAAGCTGCTGGACATGGCGCAGGCGAATTTCGATTTCGTCATCGTCGATATGCCCAAGACCATCGTGGCCTGGACCGAAACGGTGCTGAACCGGGTGCAGGTCTATTTCGCGCTGATGGAGCTGGACCTGCGTTCGGCACAGAATGAATTGCGGCTGGCGCGCGCCTTGAAGGCCGAAGGGCTGCCTTATGAGCGGCTGCGCTTCGTGCTGAACCGCGCGCCGAAATTTACCGATCTGACGGCAAAAAGCCGGGTGAAACGGCTGGCAGAAAGCCTTGATATCACGCTGGAACTGCAACTGCCCGAGGGCGGACCGCAGGTCACGCAATCCAACGACCATGGGCTGCCGCTGTCGGAAACGGCGGCGAAGAACCCGCTGCGCAAGGAAATTGCAAAGCTGGCCAAGTCTTTGTTCGATCTGAGTAAAACCGCCGAGGCCGGCACGAGCGCCTGAGCCTGCACGATGGGGGAGTGACGATGTTTTCGCGTTTCAAGACACCAGCGGCCGGGGCTGCCAAACCCGCCGCCAAGATGGTTCCGGTCGGCGCGGCGCAAGCCGCGCCTGCGCCCGTTGCGGCCAAGGCCCCGGCACCTGCCGCCGCCAAGCCGCTGCCGAGAAACCCGGCAGAGGCTGCGGTGGCCGACAAGGAGCGCAAGCGTAAGGAACGGTTGCAGGACCTGAAGGTGGAGCTGCACAAGCGCCTTCTGGAAGATCTCAATCTTGCGGCGCTTGAAAAAGCCTCGGAAGGCCAGTTGAAATCCGAGATCGCCGCGATCAGCGCCGAGGCTCTGGACGATATGGCGGTGGTGCTGAGCGGCCCGGACCGCGCCACGCTGAACCAGGAGCTTTATGACGAGGTCATGGGCCTTGGGCCCCTGGAGCCGCTGCTGAAGGATGACACGATCAGCGATATTCTGGTCAACGGCCCGCAGCGCATCTTCGTGGAGCGCGGCGGCAAGCTGCAATTGTCGGACGTCACCTTCAAGGATGAACGCCACCTGCTGCGCATCATCGACAAGATCGTCTCGGCCGTGGGGCGGCGGGTCGATGAATCGAACCCCTATTGCGACGCCCGTCTGGCGGATGGCTCGCGCTTCAACTGCATGGTGCCGCCGGTTGCGGTGGATGGCTCGCTCGTCTCGATCCGGAAATTCAAGAAGGACAAGCTGGCAATCAAGGATCTGGTCGCCTTCGGGGCCTTCACAGAGGAAATGGCGCTGTATCTGGAAGCGGCCGTCTCAACCCGGCTGAACGTCATCGTCTCGGGCGGCACGGGCTCGGGCAAGACCACGACGCTGAACGCGCTGTCCTCCTTCATCGACAATACCGAACGCGTGCTGACCATCGAGGATACGGCAGAACTGCAACTGCAGCAGATCCATGTCGGCCGGATGGAAAGCCGCCCCGCCAACGTCGAAGGCAAGGGCGCGGTGACGCAGCGCGACTGTTTGCGCAACGCGCTGCGGATGCGCCCCGACCGCATCATCGTGGGCGAAACCCGCGGTGAAGAAGTGATCGACATGTTGCAGGCCATGAACACCGGCCATGACGGTTCCATGACCACGATCCACGCCAACAACCCGCGTGACGGCATCAGCCGCCTTGAAAACATGGTTGCCATGGCCGGGATCGACATGCCGCTGAAGGCGATGCGCAGCCAGATTTCCTCGGCTGTGAACCTGATCGTGCAGGCCTCGCGCCTGCAGGACGGCTCGCGCCGGATGACCTCGATCACCGAGATCACCGGCATGGAGGGCGAGGTGATCTCCATGCAGGAGATCTTCCGCTATGAGCGCCTGGGCCTTGCGCCCGACGGCAAGATCATCGGCCGCTTCAACGCGACCGGTGTGCGGTCCCACTATTCCGACCGTTTCAAGCAATGGGGCTTCCATCTGCCGCCATCGATTTATGAACCCATCGCCTGAGGATATGCCATGGAATCCGTCCTAATCGTCTATGTCATTGTCTTTGCAGGCGTCGTTCTGCTGATTGAAGGGATCTACCGGGTCACCTTCGGTAAATCCATCAGCCTGGATCAGCGCATGTCGCGCCGCATGGCCCTGCTGGAAAAGCATGGCAACAAGGAACAGGCGCTGGATCAGCTGCGCAAGGAAGCCGGCCAACACCTGAACGCAGCCTCGATTCCGCTCTATTCGATCCTCGCCAAGAAGGCGCAACAGGCCAATATCGCCTTTTCGCCGCTGGTCCTGCTCGGCATCATGCTGGGCGTTACCATCCTTGCCTTTGTCGGCCTGACCGTGGGCACCGGCACCTCGCCGCAGGTCCGTGCGGTCATGGCGCTGGTAGCGGGCGTGGGCGGTGTCTATTTCTGGGTCAACAAGAAGGCCAAGAAACGCATGGCCTTGCTGGAGGAACAGCTTCCCGACGCGGTGGAACTGATCGTGCGGAGCCTGCGTGTGGGACATCCGTTCAACGCATCGCTCGGCATCGTCGCCAAGGAAATTCCCGATCCGATCGGCACCGAATTCGGTCTGATCTCGGACGAGGCGGCCTATGGTCGTGACGTGTCCGAAAGCCTTGAGGAATTTGCCGAACGTGTCGACAATCAGGATCTGCGTTTCCTCGCAGTCGCGGTATCGATCCAGCAGCAATCCGGCGGCAACCTTGCCGAAATCCTTCATGGTCTGTCCCAGGTCATTCGGGCGCGGTTCAAGCTGTTCCGGCGCGTGCGCGCCATCACCGCCGAAGCGAAATGGTCCGGCATGTTCCTGTCGGCATTCCCTGCGCTTGCGCTTGGCATGATCCTGATGATCAAGCCCGACTATTTCGACCAGGTGCAAGAAAGCGCGCTGTTCACGCCGGTCGCCATCGGTGTGTTCGCGATGCTGGTCGTCAACGTGATCTTCATGAAGATCATGGTCAATATCAAGGTTTGAGGAAGTAATGCCATGTCCGGTCTGTTGACCCCCCTGACCGATGCGTTTGGGCCGCTTGCCCCGGCCTTCCTCATCCTGATCGCAGGTGCAGGCCTTCTGGCCTTCATCCTGCCTTCTGTGCTGCAGAAACGCATCGATCCGCTCGATAAGCTGAAGGCCCTGCGCAGCGCGCCCTCGGCAGAAACCATGCATCTGCGCGAGAAAAGCGGTGCCGCCGCCAAGCTCGACAAATATGCGCAATATCTGGAACCGCAAGACATGGCCTCCATGTCCAAGGCCAAGCTGATGATGATGCGCGCCGGCTATCGCAGCAAGAATGCGGTGCGGATCTTCCACTTTGCCAAATTCTCGCTGGGGCTTGGCGGGCTTTTGCTTGGGGTGGTCTATACGCTGTATCTGCAATCGCAGCAGGGTGAGCTGCCGATGAAAACCATCTTGCTGCACACGATCATACCCGGCGGGATCGGGTATTATCTGCCGCAATACTGGGTGCAACGCCGCTTGCAAACCCGCCAGCAAGAGATCATCGCGGGCTTTGCTGATGCGCTTGACCTCATGCTGGTCTGTGTCGAGGCCGGGCAGTCGCTGGACCAATCGATCAACCGCGTCGCCAAGGAAATGCGCAACGGTTACAAATCCCTCGCCGAAGAATTCGAAATCGTCGCGCAAGAGGTCAAGGCCGGCAAGGAACGGGTGCAGGTGCTGAAGGACATGTCCGAACGCATCGCGGTGCCGGATGTGTCATCCTTCATCACCACCTTGATCCAATCCGCGACTTTCGGCACCTCGATCTCGGATGCGCTGCGGGTCTATGTGGCGGAAATGCGTGACAAACGCGTGATGCGGGCCGAAGAAAAAGCGAACACCTTGCCGACGAAACTGTCTCTTGGCACAATGGTCTTCACCCTTCCGCCCTTGATGGTGATGCTTGTCGGCCCCTCGGTCTACAGTATCGCTGCGGGTCTGAGCGGGGGCTGAGACCGGAGCCCAATTGCACAGCGTCACGATTTCCCTAGTTGTCCTGCTTACGCTCGCCGCCTGCAATTCGCTGGGCGGCGCGCGCATGACTGCCGAGAACCGCGCCCCTGCGGCCGATGCGCGCGGCGAAGGCGTCGATGGCTTGCTGGTCGGCCACCGGCTGATGGAGGCGGGCGAGCATGAGCTTGCCTTGAAAGCCTATTACCGTGCAGCGGCGGAAGACGGCATCGATGCCGATGTGCTGTCGGCCATCGGATCGGCCAATCTTGCCCTGGGCCGTCTGGGCCAGGCCGAACAGGTGCTGCGACGCGCGCTGGAGCGCGATCCGGCCTTTGTGCCGGCGCTGAACAATCTGGGCTGCGCCCTGATGGAGCAGGGCAAGCTGCATGAGGCGCGCAACGTCTTTCAGCAGGCCTTTGCCCTGGACAGTGGCGCCTCGGACTCGATCCGCGAAAATCTCCGCCTCGCCATAGCCATGACCGAGAATTCTGTCTATTCTGAGCCCAAGGAAACGGAAAAAGAGGCTCCGAACCTCAAGCTGGTCCGGCGCGGACAGGGTGAATTCGTCCTGCTGTCTGCGCTTTGATCCGAGGGATCGCGCGCCCGTATTGAGCAGTTGGAAGGACGCTATATGCGCCATTCTTTGTATGTGACGCTATGCCTGACCGGCATGGCGGTTCTTGCCGGGTGCAATCGCGGCCCCTCGGATGCCGAGGTGAAACGCGCGGTGAAGGACGTGAACGTCGTCGATGAAAGCAATCTCGGCGATATCATGTTGACGGTCGGCGACCCCAATGAAGCGGTCAATTACTTCTCGCGCACGCTGCAGCAGAACCCGGGCCGCCCTGACCTGCAACGCGGCCTCGCCAAATCGCTGATGCGGGCGGGGAAGCCGGAAGAGGCTGCGCGCACCTGGTCCGGCCTTGTCAATTCGCATGAAGGCACGAATGAGGACCGCGTGGGCTATGCCGAGGCATTGATCCGCGCCAATAAATGGCCCGAGGCTGAGGCCGAGCTGGCCAAGATCCCGCCAACGCATGAAACCTATGACCGCTACCGGCTGGAGGCGATGGTTGCCGACAGCAAGAAACAGTGGAAGAAGGCTGACAGCTTTTACGAGATCGCGGCCGGGCTGACTGCCAAACCCGCCAGCGTTTTGAACAATTGGGGTTTCTCCAAGATGAACCGGGGCGAATATGCCGCCTCGGAAAAGCTGTTCATCGAGGCGCTTGGCAATGACCCCACCATGTTCACCGCCAAGAACAATCTGGTCATGGCGCGCGGCGCGCAGCGCAAATATGACCTGCCGGTGATCGAGATGACCCAGACCGAACGGGCCGAACTGCTTTACACCCTTGGTCTGACGGCCGTGAAACAGGGCGATGTCTCCACCGGCCGCAACCTGCTGGAAGAGGCTGTCGAAACCCATCCACAATATTTCGAGGCAGCCGCGCGCAGCCTTGAGGCCCTCAAGAGCTGAGACCATCATGCTGACGTTCACGCAGGCAGCCTGGCTGCTGCCCTTCTGTGTGCCGCTCGCGATCTGGATCGCGATCACCGATATGCGGCGGATGAAGATCCCCAATATTGCCACCCTCGCCATGATCGCGGTCTATGCCGTGATCGGCTTCGTCATCTTCCCGCTGGAGACCTGGCTTTGGGGTTGGCTGGTGATGGCGATCGCCATGGTCATCGGCTTTCTTGGCAATGCCATCGGGCTGTTCGGCGCGGGGGACGCGAAATTCGGGGCCGCCATGGCCCCGATCTTCATCACCGGCGATCTGCGGCTGATCCTGACACTGATCTGCGGCGCGATGTTTGCGGCACTTGTGGTGCATCGCATCGCGCGCGCCATTCCGGCCGTGCGCCGGGCCACCCCCGATTGGGAAAGCTGGACCCGCAAGGACTTTCCCTTTGGGCTTGCCTTGGCAGGAACGCTGATTTTCTATCTTCTTGCCGCAATTCTGGCCCAATGATCGGGTCAGATCAGTCCTGACACCGCACAGGCCCCCTTCGGGCCTGTTGCCGTTTGACAGGGACCAGTTCCGATGAATGTGCAGATCAGCCCCGATGCGATCACCCCGAATGTGACCGCCCCGCCCGCCCCGCGCAGCCTGGCGGCAACCGGCCTTTCCGTCGTGATGATGCGCGATATTCTGCTGAAGACCATGTTCCGCATGAATCTGGATCTGGTCAGCCAGATCTCGCGCGTGGTCTGTCTGCCGGTCACCGCGGTGCAAGAGCTGGTGGATATGGCCCGGGCGCAACGTCTGCTGGAGGCCACCGGCACGCTCCACGCGACTTCGGGCAATGAAATGGGGTATCAGCTGACCGATACCGGCAAGACCCGCGCCCTGGATGCCTTGAAGCAATCCGAATATTACGGGGCCATGCCGGTGCCGCTGGCAGAATACAATGCCCAGACCAAGCGGCAATCCGTGCGCAACATGAAGCTGACGCGCCAGCAATTGCTGAAAGGCATGGGCCACCTGATCCTGCCCGATGACCTGATCGGCAATCTGGGGCCGGCGGTCGGCTCGGGCCGGTCGATCCTGATGTATGGCCCGCCCGGCAATGGCAAATCCTCGATCTCGAACGGCATCCGCGATTCGCTGGGCGACAAGATCTATATCCCGCGCGCGGTGGAATATTCTGGCCAGGTCATCACGGTCTTCGATCCGATCGTTCACAGCGCCGCCGAAGAACTGGTCGATGATCCGGCCAGCCTGCGCCGCAATTCCAACCGCTATGACCAGCGTTACGTCTATTGTCAGCGCCCCTCAGTCATCACCGGCGGCGAATTGACGCTGGATATGCTGGACCTGAAGTACAATTCGGTCGCGCGCACCTATACCGCGCCGCTGCAGATGAAATCCAATGGCGGTATCTTCATCGTCGACGACCTTGGCCGCCAGTCCGAGCCGCCGCAAAAGCTGGTCAACCGCTGGATCGTGCCACTGGAGGAAAGCCGCGACATCCTGCAGCTGCAATCGGGCGAGAAGTTTACCGTGCCCTTCGACACGCTGGTGATCTTTTCGACCAACTTCCACCCGAACGAGATTTTCGACGGCGCGGCGCTGCGGCGGATCTTCTTCAAGATCAAGATCGACGGTCCGAACCAGGAAAACTTCCTGAAGATCTTCGCCATGGTCGCCCGCAAGAAAAAGATGCCCATCGATCAGGCGGCGATCATCCATCTGCTGAAGAACAAATACCCGACAATCAACAACAATTACGCCAATTACCAGCCGGTCTTCCTGATCGACCAGATGCTGGCGATCTGCGAATTCGAAGGGATCGAGAACCAGATGTCGCCCGAACTGATCGACCGGGCCTGGGCCAATATGTTCGTGAAAAGCGAGACGATTGCGAAGTAAGACCGGGCGCGAGGCAAGTTTTGCGCAAGGCAAGGCCCGGCGCGAATTTTGCCGCACAGGACCACGGGTTTTCGTCGAAAACCCGGTTTTGCCCTTTCCGGCCCCGATCCTTCGCCGAAGGATCAATGCCCTTCTCAGGCCGCGGCGGTCTGGCGGATGCGTTCCACCATGGCCCGCAGCCCGTTGGAGCGCTGCGCCGACAGGTGATCGTCGAGCCCCAGCCGCGCCAGTTCGGCCGCGGCATTGACTGCCAGCACATCCGCCTTGCTCAGCCCCGCATAGAGCGCGTGCAGGATCGCGATCAAGCCGCGCACGATCATCGCATCCGAGGTGCCCTGAAAATCGAACCGCGCTTGCGCCCCCTGCCCCTCGATCAGCGGACGCAGCCAGACCTGGCTTGCGCAGCCATCAACCTTGAAGGCCGGCACCTGAAACGCCGCATCCAGATCGGGAAAGGCTTTGCCCAGTTCGATCACATGCCGATAGCGGTCTTCCCAATCATCCAGAAACTCGAATATCTCGACAATATCCTCAAAGGCGGCGGTGGCCATGGCGCGCTCTCCTGCTTCGGGTGAAGAGCTAGCCTTTGAGGGCCAAAACGTCCAGAGGGGCGCTTTTCAAACGGCCCGGCATCGGTTAGCCAAGGGATGGAACGCCAAGGCCGGTGCAGATTGCAGCCCCGGGGCTGAAAGGTCTGGCGCGAAAGGATCTGGAATGACAAAGCCGCTGCTTGCCGCGCTGACACTCGTGCTGTTCACCTCCGCTTGCGGCGGGTTTTCGCAATCGCGCCTGAATCCGGTCAACTGGTTCGGCCGTGCCGAACCGGCCGCTGCCGCGCCCGTGATACCGGCAAGACCTGCAGATCCGCGCGCGCTTGCCGGCCAAATCACCGATCTGAAGATGGAGCCGATGCCGGGTGGTGCCATCCTGCGCGCCACTGCCGTCATGCCGACGCAAGGCTGGTGGGAGGCCGAACTGGTCGCCGTCGACAAGGAGCCCGTCGATGGCAAGATGGTCTATGAATTCCGCACTTATCCGCCGATCAATCAGGCCGGGGTGTCCACCCCGCATTCGCGCAGCATCACCGCAGCGGTGTTCCTGTCGGATATCAAGCTGTCGCGGATCAATTCGGTCACCGTGCAGGGTGCAACCAATGGCATGACCACCCGTCGCTGATTGGGCCGCCGCGACGCGGGCGGGCGCGCCCCGCGCCGGAGATCCGGCGCGGAAAAGCCCTAGAGCGTGACCACTTGCACCATGCTGCCCTTGGCCGTCAGGGCGATCTCGCCCTTGCACAGCCGCAGCGCATCATCGCCAAAAGCCTCTTTGCGCCACCCCTTCAGGCTGGGCAGGTCGCGCTCACCCGCCGCAATCGCATCCAGCTCCGAGGCCGAGGCGATCAGTTTTGCCGCCACCCCGAGGCTTTCGGATTTCGCCTTGAGCAGCACCCGCAACAGATCCGCCAGGGCCGGATTGACCTGCAATTGCTCGCGCGAGAGGTCGGGCTTGGGCATGTCTTCGGGCTTCATCTCCAGCCCGGCCTTCACGGCGGCCAGAATGCCATCGGCGATGTCACCCCGCCGCCCCTCACGCAACAACAGGCGCGACCGCCCCAGTTCCTCGTGATTGGTCGGGCGGGTCGAGGCGATCTCCAGCAGCGCGTCGTCCTTCATCACGCGCGACCGCGGCACGTTGTGCCCTTGGGCATATTCCTCGCGGAACTGTGCCAGGGCCTTCACAAGCGCAAGGAACCGCCCCGAAGTGGTGCGGGTCTTCACCCGCGTCCAGGCCTCGACCGGACGCACGGTATAGGTTTCCGGATCGGTCAGCAGGGTCAATTCTTCGGCCACCCATGCCTCGCGCCTGGATTTGGCGATCTGCTTGGCAAGGCTTTCATAGACCACACGCAGATGCGTCACATCGGCCAGCGCATACTCCTTCTGCGCATCCGACAGCGGACGGCGCGACCAGTCGGTGAAGCGCGAGGTCTTGTCGAGACTTTCGCGGGCGATTTTCTTCACCAGCGTCTCATAGCCGACCTGCTCGCCATAGCCGCAGACCATGGCGGCCACCTGGGTGTCAAACAGCGGTTCGGGGAAGACGCCCCCCTCGACAAAGAAGATCTCCAGATCCTGCCGTGCGGCGTGGAACACCTTGACGGTGCCCGGATGGCGGAACAGGTCATAGAGCGGTTCCATGCTCATGCCCTCGCCCTCGATCGGGTCGACCAGCACCGCTTCGCCGGTCTTGCCGGGCAGGGCCATCTGGATCAGGCAGAGCTTGGACCAATAGGTGCGTTCGCGCAGGAACTCGGTGTCGATGGTGACATAGGGTTGCTGCTTGGCGGCCTCGCAATAGGCGACGAGGTCTTCGGTCGTGGTGATGGTGCGCATCGGTCCCCTGCTGCTGCGCGGGGATCTCCCGCATTCGACCGGCATGGCGACCCACGGATCTGACCGGAATCCGCTAGCTGTAAGGCGCTCACGTTGAATTGAAAAGAGGGGCGCGCGCCTGCGCCTGCCGTTCCGGGCAGGCCTGCAACAGCCCCATGCCGGGCAAATGCCCCGTGCCTGCGGGTCATTCGCCCGAAAACCCATCCGCGCCACCCCGCCCTGGGCCATGGATTGCGGGCTTAACCGGGGCTTTCCATCGCCGGAAATGCGATTATGGTGCGCCCATCATGACAGCCCCGCCCAGGCCCCCTCCCCTCATCATGCAGGCCCCGCCATGAAGCTGGTCTGGCTGATCCTGGGCTGCCTTGCAGTCGCGGTCGGGGTGATCGGGGTCTTCCTGCCCCTGCTGCCCACCACACCCTTCATGATCCTCGCCGCCGCCTGTTTCGCCAAATCCTCAGACCGGCTGCATGGCTGGCTGATGGGTCACCGCGTCTTCGGCCCGATGATCCGCGACTGGCGCGCGCATCGCGCGATCCCCCGGCGCGGCAAGCGCGCGGCCCTGATCGCGATGGGGCTGGCCTTTTTGCTGAGCGTGGCGCTTGGCGTGGCATGGTGGGCGTTGCTGCTCCAGGCGCTGGTGCTCGTCACCATGGGCAGCTGGATCTGGACGCGGGCAGAGCCACCTTCGGATAACTGACCTCAGGAAGCCCGGCCTGCGGGCCAGTCCAGACGACAACAGCCCGGAAAACGATCCAGCAAAGCGCAAGCCCGCCCGGCCCTCACCTGTTCAAAAATATCCTCGGGGGGTGCGGGGGGCAGACAGCCCCCCGGCCGACCGCAGTCACCAGAACAGCGGTTTCCGGTCCCCTGCCGCATAACGGCGCAACACCGCAGGGTAAAGGCGA
This sequence comes from Gemmobacter serpentinus, assembly GCF_008973825.1. Taxonomy (GTDB): domain Bacteria; phylum Pseudomonadota; class Alphaproteobacteria; order Rhodobacterales; family Rhodobacteraceae; genus Gemmobacter; species Gemmobacter serpentinus. Next base: position 38,376 of record NZ_WCHR01000022.1, read on the forward strand.
TGCTCCTGCACCAGGACCCGCCCCGCCAGCGTGTCTGACAGATCACCGGGCAAAACCGGCACGCGGGCTTGCCCCAGGATCGGGCCATCATCCAGCACCGCCGTCACCTCATGCACGGTGCAACCGGCCTCGGAATCCCCGGCATCGATCGCGCGCTGATGGGTGTGAAGGCCCGGATATTTCGGCAAAAGCGAGGGGTGGATGTTCAGCATCCGCCCTTCGAACCGGGCGACAAAACCGGGCGTCAACACCCGCATGAAACCCGCTAGGCACAGGATATCGGGCTCCGCCGCCTCGATATGCTTCAACAGCTCCGCCTCGAAGGCTGCGCGATCCTTGCCAAAGGCCCGGTGATCGACAGCCGCTGTGTCGATGCCATCGGCGGCAGCCTTGGCCAGTCCCCCGGCCTGCGGATCGTTGGAGGCCACAAGAACCGGGCGCGCCGGGTGATCGCCGGTCATCGACCGGACAAGCGCCACCATATTGGAGCCACCCCCGGAAATCAGGATGGCGACGCGTTTCACAGCAGCCGGCCCTTATAGACCACGCCCTCGCCCGCGATCACGCGGCCCAGTTGCACCACGGTCTCGCCCTCGGCCTCCAGCAGCGCCGACACTTCTGCCGCGCGGTCTGCACGCACCACCAGCATCATGCCGATGCCGCAATTGAAGGTCTTCAGCAGCTCCGGCTCCGACATGCCAGCGGTTTCCGCCAGCCAGCGGAAGACCGGCGGCAGCGCCCAGGACGACAGGTCGATCTCGCAGGCCAGCCCTTCGGGCAGCACACGCGGCGGGTTTTCGGTCAGACCGCCCCCCGTAATATGGGCCAGCGCATGAACACCGCCCGCCCGCACCGCGTTCAGCGCCTGTTTCACATAAAGCCGGGTCGGTGCCAGCAGGGCATGGCCCAAAGTGCCGTCAGCAAAGGGCGCATCGGCATCCCAGCCAAGGCCCGACAGCTCCACCACCTTGCGCACGAAGCTGTAGCCGTTGGAATGCACCCCATTGGAGGCAAGACCCAGCAGCACGTCGCCCTCGGTCACGCCCTTGGGCAGATCCTCGCCGCGCTCCATCGCGCCGACCGCAAAGCCCGCCAGATCGAAATCACCCTTGTGATACATGCCCGGCATCTCGGCGGTCTCGCCGCCGATCAGAGCGCAGCCCGACTGCACGCAACCTTCGGCAATGCCGTTGATGATGCGGGTCGCCTGATCCAGCTCCAGCTTGCCGGTCGCGAAATAATCCAGGAAAAACAGCGGCTCCGCGCCCTGACACACCAGATCGTTCACGCACATCGCCACAAGGTCGATACCGATCGTGTCGACATTGCCGGTGTCGATGGCGATGCGCAGCTTTGTGCCCACCCCGTCGGTCGCGCCGACAAGGATCGGGTCCTTGTAGCCTGCAGCCTTCAGATCGAACAACGCACCAAAGCCGCCAAGGCCCGACATAGTACCGGCGCGGTTGGTGCGCTTGGCCGCCGGCTTGATCCGCTCCACCAGCGCATTACCTGCATCGATATCCACCCCGGCATCGGCATAGGTCAGTCCGTTTTTCGGCGTGGTCATCTGGGCGCTCCAGGCTATGTGGCGGATATGGGTTGCGGATGTGGCGCCCGCATAGACGATAAACGCCGCACAGGCAACGCCTGCGCTTGACCCGCGCGCGACGATTGCCTAGGCAGAGCGCGGCGGGGCTGTAGCTCAATGGTTAGAGCCGGGCGCTCATAACGCCTTGGTTGGGGGTTCGAGTCCCTCCGGCCCTACCAAATTCCGGGATTTGCAGGCGCGGCATAGACCGACGCGAGACACAGCTTGCCTGCGCGCCTGCCCCGCAGGCGTTGAAGACCTGATCGACGCGCTGCGCCGGCATGAGACGGATCCGTCGAGAAGCGCCCATTAGCGGACTGTGCCGCGGCGATCCTCTCGGACAAATTCGATCAAGTCCCAGCGGTTCCCCCAAGGGTCCACCCATACAGCAACACGCCCGTATGGTTCATCGCGTGGCTTGGTCTCGAAGTGAATTCCGATGCTTTGCATATGTGAAAAATCTGCATCGAAGTCAGTCGTTTCGAGGAACAGCCAGACCCGACCTCCCCCTTGCTCTCCAATCGCTTCGACTTGCCGTGCACCGACCGCACGAGCTAGCAAAATTTCAGTCTCTCCCCCGCGAGGTGCAATTCTTACCCAACGCTTGCCATTCCCCAGATCGGTATCCTCGCGGCATTCGAAACCGATCTGAAGAAAGAACTCGAGCGCCTCGTCATAGTCTGGGACAAGGATTGCAAAGAATGCGAGACGGTTGGGCATGATGGTCTGTCTGTATGTATGGGCTGAGGTCAATCTATCACAGGAATGGGGAGCGACAACGACCGCTCCATCCTGCTTAAAGACCACTCGGAGAATTGCATCTGCAGGCCGATGCCTTCATGCGCGGCGCTATGGTTCGGGCCGCAAGACGTCCAGTCATACAAGCGTGCTGTCCAATGAAAATGGGCTCCGCAATCCGAACCATCCGCCCTTCCTGCATCCTCATGCCGTCATGCCAGTTCGCCCCGAGACCTCTGCCCTGATGCACTCGGAAACCGGAACCGCCCCACGGCTTTTGCAGTCAGTCTTGCGGGAAGCCCGAGAAATCATGTCCGATGATGGTGTTGGAAAGGGCTTCGGCGGCCCCAGGCTCGGCCGAGCAATCCCCCAATGCCGTGACCCGCATCACCACCTTCTCGTCAAGGACGAAGCGGTAAGCGCTGCCATCGACCGCCTCCTGGCCGCGCAAACGCGCCGTCACCCTGTCGCGCTTGGTGAAACGGGTGAAGCCTTCCCTTAAGCGCAACCTTGCAAATTCCGCCCCCGTCTCATGAAGCGCCTCAGGTGCAGCCGACAGGCTCAGGTTGATCGAACAGTCGCCGCGCGATAGGCGCAGGCTTGCAAACGCTCCCCACATCAGGCGCAACAGCACGGGCAGGTCGAGGACGCCTGCCTGTTCCATCATGTTCATCTGTTCGACAGTATTCGCGCTGACCGTCCAGCCCTCGGGGCGCGGCAACAGGCGATCAAGCTCAAGGCTGCGCTCATGCAAAACGGCAAAGGTCTCGGTCAGCCGTTTCTCGCTTTCAGGACCAAGTTGTTCGATCTTGGTGACATCGCGCGACGTCAGCGCAGTGCGAAACCGATCCAGCGCTGCATTCACCGTGCTGCTGTGTGTTCCCGCCCCAAGCAATGATGCATCGGTATAGACTTGATTGTCCAAGCAAGCCTTGAACCCCGCAGCCCCGGCTTCCACCAGCCAGCCGCCCTCCTGCAAATAGGACCGCCCAGGCCGGCTCTTGCCCGGTGCCGGGGCTGCGGCACTCCGCCGGATCTGGGTGCAGTTACTTGCCGCAAAGTCCGGATCGAATGCGATCATCAGAATAAGGCTGACCTCGCCCCACTGACATTCCCTGACGGCCATAGGCGCATAGGGGGCAACGGCGTCGAGCATCGGAGATGACGGTGGCTCCGTGCAATGCCAATCCGGCAGGTCTGGCACCAGCCCGGCCAGTGCCGCCAACATCTGCGGATCGGCTTCGACAAGGGAACGCGCCTGAGCACCCGCCTGCACCACATGGGGCAAAAGTAAAAACAGCAGAACCCAAATCGGTCGCATTGCGGCACCTCAAGCAAATCTCCCTACCCCCACCCTTTCCCGGCGCTGTGGTCAAATTTTGGCGTGAATATGGTCCCGGCAGATGGAATTGCTGCCCACTGGCCTGCTCAGCCACCCCCTTGAAGCTGCCGCCAAACAGAAATCCAATGCAAAACAGTCAAGATTTATCTTGCCGTGCATTCGACCCCTCGCTATCACCTTCAGCGATCAAAGCGGCCAGCCGAGGGGCATCATGAGCAAGACCAATCTGGAGATCCTGCGGGAAGAAACGTCCGAGACCCATAACCGTCTCGACAAGGCCATCATGGCGCGCAATCCCTTTGCCGATACCACCCGCTATGGCGGCTTTGTGCAGATGCAGCACCTGCTGCATGAGGCGATGCGCCCGCTTTACAGCCGTGCCGATCTGGCCGCGATCATCCCCGACCTGGAGACGCTGGGGCGCAGCGATGCGACCACCGCCGACCTCGAGGATCTGTCGCTGCCCACCCCGGTGGCCGAGCTTTCGGCCCCTGATTTCGGGGCCATGCCGCTGCCCAAGGCACTGGGCGCGCTTTATGTCATCGAAGGCTCCAATCTGGGCGCGGCCTTCCTGCTGAAAGCCGCCAAAGCACTTGGCCTGTCGGAAACCCATGGCGCGCGCCATCTGGCCGGGGCCCCGGAAGGGCGCGCCCGCCATTGGGCGACCTTCACGACCGCGCTGAACACGCTGGATCTGGATGAGTCAGGGCGCGCCGATCTGGCAGAAGGCGCGCGCACCGCCTTTGATTATACCCACAAGCTGGCCATGCATCACATCGCGGCCTGATCTGGGCTGCACAGAGATCAGGGGCCGGTCCTGTCGACCGGCCCTTTTGCATTTGCAACGGCCGTGAAACATGTCTCGCCTATCGCGGTTTCCCGCCCTATAAGCGCGCCAGATCCAAAGCTGCCTGCCGGAGTCGCCCATGCCCGCCGAACTGTCCCCCATCGACAAGGCCAAATTCGTTGCCGCCCGCCGCGCGGTGGATTTCGTTGAAGATGGCATGAAACTTGGCCTTGGCACTGGCTCCACCGCGGCCTGGATGGTGCGTTGCCTGGCCGAGCGCATCCGCGAGGAAGGTCTGCGCGTCACCGGCGTGCCGACCTCCACCCGCACGGCAGAACTTGCGCGCAATCTGGGCATCACCGTCACCTCGCTGGATGATGCAAAATGGCTGGATCTGACCATTGATGGTGCGGATGAGTTCGACCCGCAACTGAACCTGATCAAAGGCGGCGGTGCGGCGCTTCTGCAGGAAAAGATCGTCGCCACGGCCTCGGATCAGATGATCGTCATCACCGATGCGGCGAAAGAGGTGACGCAGCTTGGTGCCTTTCCGCTGCCGGTGGAGGTGATTCCCTTTGGTTGGCAGACCACCAAGGCGCTGATTGAGGAAACGCTGGTCTCGATGGATGTGCTGGACCGTGACGTGACGCTGCGGATGAATGGCGCGGCCCCCTTGGTGACGGATGAGGCGAATTACATCCTCGATCTGCATCTGAAACGCATCGGCAATCCGCGGCAACTGGCGCTGGTGATGAACCAGATCCCCGGCGTGGTCGAAAACGGGCTGTTCATTGATATCTGCGACAAGGTCATCATCGGGCACGGCGATGGCCGCGTGGTGCTGCGCGATATCAATTCCGGTGAAACCTTCGATGAGCGTATCGAATTCGCCGATAGCGACAATATCTTCGCCGATTTCTGAAGCCACAGCCCTTCGGCTATCGGACGAGAAGGGGGCGCTCGCGCCCCCTCGCCGCATTCTGCGGCTCACCCCCGAGGATATTTGAGAACAGCTGAACAGGCAGAGCTTGGCTGCCTGCCCATTTTCTGTCCCAAAATATCCTGGGGGTGCGGGGGCAGACCGCCACCGCATTTTCATCCTGACCTTCGAAGGCGCGCGCGCAGGTCAGCAGTTCGGCACGTTGACAGCAAGGCCACCAAGGCTGGTTTCCTTGTATTTCTCGTGCATGTCATGGCCGGTCTGGCGCATGGTCTCGATACAGGCGTCAAGGCTGACAAGGTGGACACCATCGCCACGCAGCGCGAGGCTGGCGGCAGAGACCGCCTTGATCGCGCCCAAACCGTTGCGCTCGATGCAGGGCACCTGAACCAGACCCTTCACCGGGTCGCAGGTCATGCCAAGGTGATGTTCCAGCGCAATTTCGGCAGCATTTTCAACCTGCTCCGGCGTGCCACCAAGCACGGCGGCAAGCCCTGCCGCCGACATGGCCGCGGCCGATCCGACCTCGGCCTGACAGCCGCATTCCGCACCCGAGATCGAGGCATTGTGCTTGCACAGGCCCCCCACCGCGGCGGCGGTCAGCAGGAAATCCCCGATCTTGGCGCGGCTTGCCCCCGGCACATGATCGAGCCAATAGCGGATCGTTGCGGGCAAGACCCCGGCCGCGCCATTGGTCGGGGCAGTGACAACCTGGCCCCCGGCCGCGTTTTCCTCGTTCACCGCCATGGCATAGACCGACATCCAGTCATTGATCGTATGGGGCGCGGTCATGTTCAGCCCGCGTTCGGCCAGCAAGGCCTCATGGATGCCCTTGGCGCGGCGGCGCACAGAAAGGCCGCCGGGCAGGATGCCGTCTGTCGTCATGCCCCGATCAATGCAGGCCTCCATCACCGCCCAGATGCGCTCCAGCCCCTGATCGATCTCGGCCTTGCTGCGCACAGCCAGTTCATTCGCGCGCTTCATCGCGGCCACCGAAAGGCCGGACTCGCGCGACATCTCCAGCATCTGCGCAGCCGTCTCGAAAGGATAGGGCACTTTCGGGCCGCTGGCTGCGGAGGAGCCCGCGGCAAGCTCGGCCGCGGTCAGCACGAATCCGCCCCCGATGGAATAATAGGTTTCCTCAAGGATCACGTCGCCCTGCCCGTCCAGCGCACGAAGGATCATGCCATTGGCGTGACCCGGCAGCGCGGGGCCGTAATCGAAGATCATATCGGCCTTGGGATCGAACCGCATCGGGCCAAGGCCCGGCGGCGTGATCTGCCGCGTCGCGTGGATTTCGGCCAGGGCGGCCTCGGCCTTGGCATTGTCATAGGTGGCGGGTTCAAACCCGGCAAGGCCGAGGATCGTTGCCCGGTCGGTCGCGTGCCCCACGCCGGTAAAGGCCAGGCTGCCATGCAACGAGGCGCGCAGGCCCTGCGCCTGAAACGGGCTGTTGCGCAGCGTTGCCAGAAACCGCGCGGCCGCCACCATCGGCCCCATCGTATGCGACGAGGACGGGCCGATACCGACTTTGAACATATCGAAGACAGACAGGAACATGTGCGGCCTCAGATCTGGCGGCTTGCGGGTTTGGATGGCGGTTTGATGTGCATTCGGCTCTCCCTGTTCCCGCTCACTATGCCTTTGATTTGGGCGAGGGACAGGAAAATTGCGACAGATCACCGCCGGAAAGGGCCAGGGCGCAGCACCGACGCGCCGCCAGGTCGCCAAACGGTCATTGGCGGCTGGGCCAGACACGGGAGGCCAGACATGAGCACCAAGACATGATCACCCCTTGCGGGGACGCGCCATCTGGCCGCCGTTCTATCCCGCTCAGTCGCGGCGGGACGGGTTGCGCAGGGTCACCAGTTCTTCGGCCACAGTCGGATGGACGGCCACCGTGCGGTCGAAATCGGCCTTGGTCGCGCCCATCTTCACCGCAATTGCGGCCATCTGGATCATCTCGCCCGCGCCGGGGCCGACGATATGGCAGCCCAGAACCTTGCCGCTGTCCTGCGCCACGACCAGTTTCATCAACATGCGATCCTCGCGCCCGGCAAACAATGTCCGCATCGGGCGGAAACTGGCGCTATAGACATCGATCTTGCCCTGTGCGCGGGCGTCTTCCTCGCTCATGCCCACGGTGCCGAGTTCGGGCTGGGTGAAGATGGCCGAGGCGACAAGTTCATGATCGACCTGCCGCGCCTGCCCCTTGAACACGGTATCGGCAAAGGCATGACCCTCGCGGATCGCGACCGGGGTCAGCGCGATGCGGTCGGTCACATCGCCCACCGCGAAGATCGAGGGCACCGCGGTCTGGCTATAGCCATCGACGACGATCTCGCCGCGTGCACCAAGGCCCACGCCAAGCCCTTCAAGCCCGAGCCCTGCGCTGTTGGGCACCCGACCCGTGGCGTAAAGCACAAGATCGAAGGTTTCCTGCGCGTCGTCGCCGAATGTGGCGCGGATCCCGCTTTCGTGGCGCGACAGCGCGGCGACGGTGGTCTCGGGGCGCATGTCGATCCCGGCCTCGGCCATGCTGCGCGCGACGAGGCTGCGGCATTCATCATCAAAGCCGCGCAGGATTTGCGTCCCGCGGAAGGATTGCGTGACCTTCACCCCCAATCCGTTGAGGATACAGGCGAATTCAGATGCGATATAGCCACCGCCCACGATCAGCACACGGCCCGGAAGGGCATCCATCCCGAAGATCTCGTTCGAGGTGATGGCAAGATCCGCCCCCGGGATCTCGGGGATGAAGGGGCGACCGCCGGTCGCAATCAGGATATGCTTGGCCCGAAAGCGCGTGCCATCGGCCAGTTCGACCTGATGCGCATCGACCAGCCGGGCGCGTTGGTCATAAATGGTCACGCCTGCATTGGTCAGACCGCCACGATAGGCGGCCTCAAGCCGGTTCAACTCCTGCTCCAGCCGCGCGCGGAATTGCGGCCAGTCAAAGCCACCTGCATCCACCTGCCAGCCATAGGCGCGGGCGTCCTGCAAGGCTGCGGGAAACTCGCTGGCATAGACCATCAGCTTTTTCGGCACGCAGCCCCGGATCACACAGGTGCCGCCCATGCGGTATTCCTCGGCCAGCGCGACGCGTGCCCCACCTTCCGAGGCCGCAATGCGCGCAGCCCGCACGCCGCCCGAGCCGCCACCAATGACAAAAAGATCATAATCGAAGGTCATGGCGCGGATCCCTTTCGGTGGTTGCGGTTGGCAGATATTCCATGTTTGCCCCCCAAAGACCAGAGCGTGCGACACAGCGATGCCGCGATCAGACGGGACAGGCGGGCGGGCGCGGGCCATGGTCCCGCTTGCCTGACCCTGACGAAAGCCCAAGCCGATGACCCAAGACCGCCCCCTGCCCGGCATCCTTCTGATGCTGGCCTTTTGCGTGCTGGCCCCCCTGCTGGATGTCTGCGCCAAACTGGCGGCCGCAAGTCTGCCGGTCGGGCAGATCACCTTGGCGCGGTTCTTGGTGCAGGCCGCATTGATGCTGCCGGTGGCGGCCCTGATGGGCGAATGGGGCCGGATGGATGCCCGGATGATCGGGCTTTTGCTGCTGCGTGCGGTGTTTCTGGTTCTGTCCACCTATTGCTTCATCGCAGGCATTGCGGTGATGCCGATTGCCGATGCGCTGGCGATCGTGTTTGTGGAGCCGTTTATCCTGCTGCTGCTGGGCTATCTGCTGTTTGGGGACACGGTCGGGCCAAGGCGGATCGCGGCCTCGGTCGTCGGATTTGCCGGCGCGCTTCTGGTGATTCAGCCGGCCTTTGCCACCTTTGGCTGGGTCACGCTGTTTCCCTTGGGCACCGCCTTCCTGTTCGCCTTCTACATGCTGGTGACGCGCGCCATGGCCAGCGGGCTGCACCCGGTGCCGATGCAATTGCACACCGCGATTGCGGGAAGCCTGATCTGCGCGCCAGTGATCCTTTGGGCCGATGGCACCGGGCTGCCCGATCTGGACCCGGTCATGCCGCAGGGCATGGTCTGGCTCTGGCTGTTCGGCGTCGGCTTCTGGGCCAGTGTCAGCCATATGTGCATGACATGGGCACTGAAACTGGCTCCGGCCTCGACCGTGGCCCCGCTGCATTACTTCGAGATCGTGGTGGCGGTGGCGCTTGGCTTTCTGGTGTTTGGCGATTTCCCGAACCTGATGACATGGGCAGGTATCGCCATCATCACCGGATCGGGGCTTTATGTGATCTGGCGCGAGAGGGTCACCGCCCGGACGGCGGCACGAGGCAGCGAGGCGATCAGCCGCAGCCCCGAGGCGATCTGACGGAAGGTGAGGTGACGCGCGACGCTCAGGCCCGCAGCGCCCGGATTGCCGCATCAAGGCGCGCACGCGGCAGAATGATCAACATGCCCGGCGCATCAAATTCAAGCGTCACCGGCCCGTCGGTGACCCGGTTTGAGGTGCCGATGCGCCCCATCGGCGTGAACTGCAGCCCCTCGATCGGCCAGTCCAGCCCGGTGCAGCGCCCGGTCACAGGGGCCAGCGGGTAAAGCGACAGCCGGTCGCCTGCGCGCATCTTCAGCGCTATGTCGGGAGGGGCGGCAAAGATCACGTCCTCGGGCCCCAGCAGCAAGACCGGCCCGCCCCCCGCTGCCTGATGCCGCATCAAGCCCGACAGCACCGCCAGCGCATGGTCATGCCGCCCACCCATGACACCGACCGCAATCACCAGCGGCGCGCAGATGCCCCGCAGCGCCTTGTCGAAATCGGTGGTCTCCTGTTCATCGATCTGGCGCAGGCGGCTGGGGCCAAGGGCAGCACGGGCGGCATCGCTCAGCGAATCCAGATCCCCCAGCACCAGATCCGGCGTGATGCCAAGGCGCAGCGCACGGTCCGCACCGCCATCGACCGCGACCACATGCGGCGCCCGCGCCCGCGCCAAGGCAAGCTCTGCCCGCCGCAGCGGACCCGCCGCGATCAACGTCACGGCTGCGTCAAACCGCATGGCTTCGGCATCGACAATGGCAGGATTCATACGGATACTGTTCTCGAAATGTGGCAGACAATGGGGCTACGGGCCATAATCAATCCTTCAAATTACCCCTATCTGTCCATGGAATTGAACCCCGGTGGCCTAAAGTGGCAGCATGGTTTGTAGAGGGCGAAGCGACCGATGATCGGTGCCAGTAAAATTCTAACGGTCTCCTACGGGACCTTCTCATGCACGTTGGAGGGGTTTGACGAACCTTTCAACACCATGAAGGCCATCGCAGAATATTTCCGCGACCTCGCTGCGGAGGACCGCTATTTCGGCGCCGAACCACCCACGCCCGATGCCGCGATGCTGCACAAGATCGCCGAACGCGAGATCCAGCGCCGGGTCGAAGCAAAGATTCAGGAGAACGGCGTGATTCTGCGCGCGGGAGAGATCGAGGTTCAGGCGATGCCTGCGCCGGGTGCCCGACCGGCAGGGGTGCCTGCCACCCTGCGCGCGGAGGCTTCGGCCGCCGCGCTGCACGCCGCCGCACCGCAGATCGCGCCGAAACCTGCATCTTCAGCGCAACCTGCGGAGGCCGCCCCCACCGCAACTGCCCAAACCGCCGCCCCATCTCCTGTCGCGAATGCATCCGTTGCCACGCCGGCGACAAAGGATAACGATCCCGCAACCGAGGCGCGGCTGTCGCGCATCCGGAATGCCGTGAACCAGGCCCGCGAAGAGGCAGCCGTCGCCCCGGCTGTCGCCAAGCCGGTGCTGGACACCACGCGGCTTTCGGCGGCCCTTGTCGATTACGTCGAGGATGAGGTGGCCCCGGCCGATTTCATCCCCGAGCCCGATGCAACCCTGCTTGTCCCGCGCGATATCGCGGTGCCGGATTTCGATCTGGGCCTTGAGGATGAGGGCATTGATGATGGGGACTTTGCCGAGGCCGATTTCGCCCAAGGCGATTTCCGCACATCCGATGCGCTGGAGACTGAAGATTTCGGCGAAGACTTCGTGCTGGAAAATGCTGCAGAGCCGGTGGCCGAATCCGACGATGCTGAAGACGATCTGAGCGGGGTGCTTGCCGCGATCGCAACGGAAACCGCCTTGACCGAGGGGCCGGCCGCGCTGGCCGGGCCTGCGGTCGCGGCGATGACAGAAGCGAGTGTCGAAACCGATCTGGCCGAGAATGACGAAGACGACGATCTGGCAGGGATGCTGACCGGGATCGATTTCAGCACCGCTGAGGAAGATTTGGCAGAAGCCACCCCGGAGACGGCGGAAATCCAGCCGGAAACCGAGGCCGGGTATGACGACGAAGAGGCCGCCTACGGGCTGGATCTCGCCGAGGCCGATGATCTGGTGCTGGAAGACGATCTCGGCCTGGAAAACGACGTGGCCGAGTCGGCGGTTGATCTGGACATCGACCTCAGCGCATTGAACGGGCGCGACCTGTCCGCCGATCTGTCGCCAAATGCTTTGCACGATGCAGCCGCGATTGCGGCTGAGACGGTTGAGGATGAACCCGAGCAGGATCAGGAAGATGCCTTTGCCGGGATCGCCGCCGCGCTGACAGCCACGCCGGAACAAGCGGCCTCGCCGGCCCGCCCCACGAATGAGCGGCTGGAACGTGCCCGCGCAAGGGTGATTCGCATCCGCCGCAATCCGCCGGTTTCTGCGAGCCCTGCCGAAGACGCCGTGGCCACGACGCCCGCCATGCAGGAACGCGCCAGCGCACTTTCGGCCGAGGCCGAGGCCGATCTGATGCGCGAACTGGCCGAAGTGCGCGCCGAAGCCGCGCTTGCGCCTGCAGACGATGGCTCCGTCGCGCCGCGACGCGTGCGTCCGGTCCGCCCGGTGCGTCCGGTCCGATCCACCTCCGGCCCGGTCACGCCGCCGCCCGCCACCGCGCTTGGCGGCGAGACCGGCGAGGAATCAGTGTCGCGCCTGCTGGCCGAGACCAATTCGCAGATGGATGGCCCGGAAAACCGCCGCCGTCTGGCTGCGATCCAGCATCTGAAGGCGGCCGTTGCCGCGACTGTCGCGGAACGGCGCGCCGGTCTTGCCAAACCCGCCAATCCGGTGGAACGCCAGGACCCCTATCGCGCCGATCTGTCTCAGATCGTGCATGGCGACGGCGAGGCCGTGGCCAACCGCCCCTCGCCGCTGGTTCTGGTCTCGGAGCAACGGATCGACCGCCGCCCGACGCAAGTCACGCCTGTCGCGGCAGAGCCGGTCACCTTGGCCGCTGATGCTGCCGAAGAGGCCGTTCAAGCCCCGGCTGCCTCTGTGGCAACGCTGCGCCCGCAGCGCCTGTCGAGCGGCGCGGCCGCGGCTGCGGCGCGTCTGATGGAACCCGAAGATGACGAGGATCTGGACGACGAAGATGCGGGCAATATCTTTGAGGACAATCAAGGATTTGCCGAATTTGCCGACCGCCTTGGCGCGCAGGGTCTGCCCGCACTTCTGGAGGCTGCCGCAGCTTATGCTGCCTGCGTCGAAGGGCGCCCGCATTTCTCGCGCCCGCAGATCATGCGGCAGATCGCCAATACCGAATCCGGGGCCGATAGCAGCCGCGAAGACGGGTTGCGCAGCTTTGGCCGTCTGCTGCGGGATGGCACCATTGTGAAAGTGCGGCGCGGCCATTACGCGCTGACGGAACGTTCGCATTATCTGGTCGAAGCCCGCAAGCTGGTGGGCTGAGATCTGCAGACAGGTCCGGGTGGCAGGGCTGCCACCCTCCCCGGACGCGAAAGGCGGAAGGTTTCCCTTCCGCCTTTTTTCATTTTCAGACCATCTAGTGCAGCTGGTCGTCCCGCGATGGCGGGGCATCCGGATCGGGCTGCCCCACGCCCTTGAAGACAAACTTGAAGGGCAGCGCCCAGACCAGGCCAAGCGCCACATAGATTACCAGCTCCAGCCAGATCGGCGGACGCTCCAATGCCCCCATGATGCCCCAGGCCACCGCGATATAAAGCGGCAACCCGACGATCAGGATCAGCAGCGCCAGCCGTTTGCGGGTGCGGTAACCAAGGGCCATGCGATCAATCCGCGAAGGGATCGGTGACGAGAATGGTGTCGTCACGCTCCGGGCTGGTCGACAGCAGCGCGACCGGACATTGGATCAGTTCTTCGACGCGGCGGACATATTTGATCGCGGCGGCCGGCAGATCGGCCCAGCTGCGCGCGCCTGCGGTTGATTCGTCCCAACCGTCCATTTCTTCATAGATCGGCTTGCAGCGCGCCTGCTGATCGGCGGCGGTCGGCAGATAGTCGATCTGCTTGCCGTCCAGATCATAGCCCACGCAGATCTTCAGCGTCTTGAAGCCATCCAGCACGTCCAGCTTGGTCAGCGCGATGCCCGACACGCCCGAGGTGGCACAGGTCTGGCGCACCAGCACCGCATCGAACCAGCCGCAGCGGCGCTTGCGCCCGGTGACAGTGCCGAACTCATGCCCGCGCTCGCCCAGACGGTCGCCATCGGCATCGAACAACTCTGCCGGGAAGGGGCCTTCGCCGACGCGGGTCGTATAGGCCTTCACGATGCCCAGCACGAAATCGATGGCGGTCGGCCCAAGACCCACGCCGGTTGCCGCCTGCCCTGCCAGAGTATTGGAAGAGGTGACATAGGGGTAGGTGCCAAAATCCACATCGAGCAGCGCGCCTTGTGCGCCTTCGAACAGGATGCGCTTGCCGGCGCGACGCGCCTCGGTCAACACTTTCCAGACCGGGGCCGCATAGGGCAGAACTTGCGAGGCAATCGCCTGCAGCGCAGCCACCAGTGCCGCACGATCCACCGGATCAAGGCCAAGCCCCTTGCGCAGCGCATCGTGATGCGCCAGCAGCCGGTCCACCCGGACCTCAAGCGTGGCCGCATCGGCCAGATCGGCGACGCGGATGGCGCGACGACCGACCTTGTCCTCATAGGCCGGGCCGATACCACGGCCGGTGGTGCCGATCTTCGCCACACCCACCGCGCCTTCGCGCGCCCGGTCCAGCTCGCCATGCAGCGGCAGGATCAGCGAGGTGTTCTCGGCGATCATCAGATTTTCCGGGCTGATATCGACGCCCTGATCGCGCAGCTTGGCGATCTCGTTCACCAGATGCCAGGGATCAAGCACCACACCATTGCCGATGACCGACAGCTTGCCGCCGCGCACAATGCCCGAAGGCAGCAGCGACAGCTTGTAGACCTTGCCGTCAATGACCAGCGTATGGCCGGCATTGTGACCGCCCTGGAAGCGCGCGATCACATCCGCGCGTTCGCTGAGCCAGTCAACGATCTTGCCCTTCCCCTCGTCGCCCCATTGGGCGCCCACGACAACGACATTGGCCATGCCCGAACCTTTCGGCAAAGTGAAACCCGCGACCGTATATAGAGGCCGGCCCGGCGATGACAGCGAAAAACGCGCGCGGGGTCGGGAAGGGGTGTGACGGGGCGCTTGCGGGAAGACAGGGGCGCTGCCCCTCTTGGGCCTGCGGCCCAATTCACCCCGGGATATTTAGAGACATAAAAATGCGGGCCACTTGTCGGCACGGCTCAAGGCTCAAGGCTCAAGGCTCAAGGCTCAAGGCTCAAGGCTCAAGGCTCAAGGCTCAAGGCTCAAGGCTCAAGGCTCAAGGCTCAAGGCTC
>NZ_WCHR01000023.1 GCF_008973825.1 Gemmobacter serpentinus
CGATGAGCCGATGAGCCGATGAGCCGATGAGCCGATGAGCCGATGAGCCGATGAG
Source organism: Gemmobacter serpentinus (assembly GCF_008973825.1). Classification (GTDB taxonomy): domain Bacteria; phylum Pseudomonadota; class Alphaproteobacteria; order Rhodobacterales; family Rhodobacteraceae; genus Gemmobacter; species Gemmobacter serpentinus. Next base: position 56 of record NZ_WCHR01000023.1, read on the forward strand.
CCGATGAGCCGATGAGCCGATGAGCCGATGAGCCGATGAGCGCATCGGGGCCGAGGCTGTCAAAGGAAATCTGGTGCGTCGCGCCGAAAGCCGGGTGCACGCTGCGCATGGAAAAGGAAGTGCCCCTTCATGTCCAAGACATGCGCCGGGTTGATCGCGCGCCCCGGCCGCAAGACGGGCCGGGGCGGGAATCTATCAGACGTCTTCCTCATCGCCGGCCACATCGGTCAGCTCGTCAAGCGAGACATTGTCGTCGCTGTCATCTTCCAGCAGATCGTCTTCCATATCGGCATCGTCGCTGACGCCGCCTGCCAGCAGATCTTCATCGGTGTCCAGATCGTCGACCAGAACGTCATCATCCTTCTCGGGCACATTGCGCGAGATGACCGCGGCGGCCATCTTGCGGCGCGCGCTTTCGATATCCACGATCTCGCCGGTATAGGGGCTGACGATCGGGCTGCGGTTCAGGTCATAGAAGCGTTTGCCGGTGGTCGGGCAGAGGCGCTTCGTCCCCCATTCAGCATTGGGCATGGTGATTCCCTGAGTTCAAGGCCCCGTATGGGCCGGAATCGGGCAGCTTGGCCCGCGAATGCTGGCCCATGCCACAGGCCACGCGCCCTGTCAAAGCCTTTTCGTGTGCCTTGCGGGGCGCGCTCATCCGGCTATTCTGGCCAGGCTTTCGCAAGGACCAATATGCCGATCCTTCCCCCCTCGCTTCCGGGGCAGATGCCCATCGAGATCACGCTGCGCCGTTCGGCGCGGGCGCGGCGCTTTTCGTTGCGGGTTTCACGGCTGGACGGACGGGTAACGCTGTCGATTCCGACACGCGCGCGCGAGGCCGATGCCCTGGCCTTTGCCCGCGCGCAAGAGGCCTGGCTGCGCCGCGCGCTGATCGCGGTGCCGCCCGAGGATCTGCCCGCGTTCGGCGGCAGCCTGCCGGTGGAAGGGGTGGCACGCCGCCTGCTTCCGGGCACCGGAAGGGCCCCGAAGCTGGAGGCCGAGGCGTTGCTGGTGCCGGGGGATCCGGCGCAACTGGGGCGGCGGCTCGCCGCGTTTCTGAAAACACTGGCGCGGGATCGGCTGGCGGCCGCCTCCGATCATTACGCGACGTTGCTGGGGCGGCCCTATACCAGCCTCAGCCTGCGCGACACCCGGTCGCGTTGGGGCAGTTGCACCCATGACGGGCGGCTGATGTATAGCTGGCGGCTGATCATGGCCCCGCCACAGGTGCTGGATTATGTTTGCGCCCATGAGGTGGCGCATCTGGCGCAGATGAACCACTCCCCCGCCTTCTGGGCCGAGGTGGCGCGGCTGATGCCCGATTACGAGGTGCCGCGCCGCTGGTTGAAGGCCAAGGGACAGGCGCTGCACGCGATCCGATTTGACAGTGCCTCAAATTGACAACGCGCCAAAATCGCGGCGCGCCAAAATGACGTCACCCAGATCAGCCGCGCGCCAGATGGGCCTTGACCCCCGCCTGCGCCGGGTGTTTCGCTGCCCGGCATGAAGCCCGCGCGCCCCCCCGCAGATACCGCCACCCATGAACGGCTTTACCGTAGCCTGCGCCAACAGGTCATGCATGGCGAACTGGCCCCTGGCCAGGCCTTGACCCTGCGTGGTCTTGGCAAGCAATTCGGCGTGTCGATGACCCCTGCGCGTGAAGCGGTGCGCCGGCTGGTGGCCGAAGGTGCGCTGACGCTTTCGTCATCGGGGCGGGTCGCCACCCCCGAACTCACCTCGGAACGGATCGAGGAACTGGCCTCGATCCGCGCCTTGCTGGAGCCGGAGCTTGCCAGCCGCGCCCTGCCCCGCGCGCATTTCGCGCTGATCGACCGGCTGACCGCGATCAATGCAGCCAATGCCGAGGCCGTGGCACGGCAGGATTCGGTCGCTTATATTCGCACCAATCTGGAGTTTCACCGCACGCTTTATCTGCGGGCGCAGGCTCCGGCGATGCTGGCCATTCTGGAAACGGTCTGGCTGCAACTGGGGCCAACGATGCGCGCGCTCTATTCCCGGCTGCGCCGGAACGAGCCGCCGCATCACCACCGGCTGATCCTTGCCGCCTTGCGGGCGGGCGACGAGCCGGGCCTGCGCCTTGCGATCCGCAGCGATGTGACGCAAGGCCTGCGCCATCTGGCCAGCTAGGAAAACGCATCCCGCGCCCTGTCAGACGGCACCCTGTCAGCGGATGAGAGCAGCAAACGCAAGAGGCCCGCCAAAATGGCGGGCCTTTGTATTGAAGGGCCGTTTCTCTCAGAGGCTTGCGTCCAGCGCCGCCACGATCGCATCACCCATGGCAGCGGTCGAGATCGGGGTGCCGCCTTCGGGCCCCATCAGATCAGCCGTGCGATAGCCATCCGCCAGCACCTTCTCTACCGCTTTCTCAAGACGCTCGGCCTCGTCACCAAGGTCGAACGAATAGCGCAGCGCCATTGCGAAGGACAACACACAGGCAATCGGGTTGGCCTTGCCCTGACCGGCAATATCGGGTGCCGAGCCATGCACCGGCTCATACAGTGCCTTCGGGCGACCGTTGGCCATCGGCGCGCCAAGGCTTGCCGAAGGCAGCATCCCAAGCGAGCCGGTCAGCATTGCTGCCGCATCCGACAGCAGATCGCCGAACAGGTTGTCGGTCACGATCACGTCGAACTGCTTGGGCCAGCGGCACAGCTGCATCGCGCCCGCATCGGCGTACATATGCGACAGCTCGACATCGGGATATTCCTTGTCATGGATTTCCTGCACGACCTGACGCCACAGGATGCCGGATTCCATCACATTGGCCTTCTCCATCGAGCAGACCTTGTTGCTGCGACGGCGTGCAAGCTCGAAAGCCGAACGCGCGACGCGGGCGATCTCGGATTCCGTGTAACGCTGGGTGTTGATGCCCACGCGCTCATTGCCTTCGGTGAAGATGCCACGCGGCTCGCCGAAATAGATGCCCGAGGTCAGTTCGCGCACGATGACGATATCGAGGCCACCGACGACCTCTCTCTTCAGGCTGGAAAAATCGGCCAGCGCATCAAAGCATTGGGCCGGGCGCAGGTTGGAATAAAGATCCATCTCCTTGCGCAGACGCAGCAAGCCGCGCTCGGGCTTCACGCTGAAATCAAGCGTGTCATATTTCGGGCCGCCCACGGCCCCCAGCAGAACGGCGTCCACCTCTTGTGCCTTGGCCATGGTGTCGTCATGCAGCGGCGTGCCATGCTTGTCATAGGCGCAACCGCCCACGAGGTCTTCGCTGACATCGAAGGTGATGCCGCGCTTTGCGTCATACCAGCCGATGATCTTTTTCACCTCGGCCATGACTTCGGGACCGATGCCGTCACCGGCAAGGATAAGGATGGAAGGATTGGCCACTTCGAGGCTCCCTGAACTGCAAAAGGCTTGCCCGGTGGCCTAGCCCCTGGGGGCAGTTGGGTCAAGCGGCGTTGGGGATTTTCCGCAGCCGCCAAGGTGCCTTCGCGGCCCTTCAGGGCAAATCGATCTCCACCCAGACCGGGGCATGGTTCGATGCCTGCGCCAGCGTCTCGGCCATTGGCCCCGGCGCTGGCCATAGAATGCCGGAATCCGTCACCCGCAACCCGGTCGATGGCAGGACGTAATCGACCCGCAGCCCGCCCGCACCATTGGTGAACAGCGCGGTATCAAGGGCCGGGTCACCGCGATGCGCGGGCTCTGCCCGCCCATGGCTGCCCCGCGGTGCCGTGTCCTGCACATGGGCGCCCTGCAGCAAGGCCAGGATCGCACCCGGCCGCCCGTCGCCGTCTTCGGGGTCCAGATTGGCGTCCCCCAGCAGCACGAAGGGCGGCGCCGGGGGCGGGTAAGGCAAGGCCCCTTCCATCAGGCGCAGCCAGAAGGCGGATTCGTCATGATTGCGGCGGCCATTGCGATCTTCGGGTCCGTCAAAAACCGGCGGGGTCGCGGCATATCCCATCACCGCCATGTTCTGCCCATTCGGCAACCGCACCGGCACCTGCCAGTGATTCACCGAAGAAAGGCGCTGCATCGCCCGCTCGACCTCGGTCATATCCGGCGGCAGAAGCGCGCCCGGCAGATCGGCCCATAGAAAATCGGTGTAATCCTGCGCCGCGTCGGTCACGATCGGCAGACGCGACAGCAACGCCATGCCACCCTGCCCCTGAAAGCGGCCATAACCCATGGCGTCACGCGCCTGATTGAGCCGCCCGTTGCGATCCAGATCAAGCCCGGTCGGCAATCCGGCATTGGGCGGGCGCGCATAATGATAGGGATAAGACAGGCCCGCCGCTGCCAGCCGATCCACCAATGCCGCAAGCGCCAGCTGCCTTGTGTCGTAATCCACCCCGGTCAGCAGCAGGATATCGGCATCCAGTTCCCGCAGGACTGCCATGAAGGCCTCGATCTGCGGCATGTTTTCGCGGCGCAGATCCTGCAATAGCAGCCCCGGCCCCCGGCGCGTCAGATCGGCATTCCATGTGGCGATGCGCAGCGTCTCGGCCATCGCCGGTGCCGTCGTCAGAGCCGCACAACAGGCCAAAATCATACGGGCCAGTTTCAGGTGGGCCAGTGTCAGGTGGGCCGGTCTCAGGCGGGCAGATAGCCCGAGCCTTCCTCCACCCCTTCGGTGCGGCGTTTGGCCCGGATCATCGTCGCGATCTTGCTCATCGCGATGCCGCGCATCAGCAAGCTGCAGGGAAGGAAGGACCATGCCGTCATCGTCCAGATCAGGGTTTGCGGTGAGGTCAGCGTCAGCGGCTCGAACCCAGCCGAGCCGATCTTCACCACGGCCGGGATCAGGAAGGGCAACAGGAACCCGAACGCCACGTTCAGACGGGCGTCGCGCTCCAATCGGGTCACGATATCACCGCTTGCGGTCGGGTCAAAGGTCGGAAGATTGACCCAGACATTGAACCCGCCAACCTGATTGGGCCAGCTTTGCAGCTTGAGCACCAAGACAAAGACCATAAGCCCCAGAAGCGAAATCAGATAGGCCATGCCCGCTGCTGTGGCGACCGCCATCTGCTGGGCCTCGGATGCGTCATCGGCCAGCATCAGCTTGGCCAGGCGCACCGGGGAATATGGAAAGTCCAGCGCATTGCCCACCATGATGCCAAGCGCATTGAACAGCGTCGACAATGTCGTCGGTGTGACCTGCGCCTTTTCGATCACGGTCAGGAAGAAGACGGTGATGAACAGGATCATGAAGCGGATGCGGTTGAAGGGCGGCGCATCGCGGAATTCGACCAGGCCAGGATAGGTGGTCTTGTATTCGGCGAAGGTCAGCGCAGCCGCAAATAGCGCAATCAGCGCCACCATCTGCTTGCCATCCGACCCCAGGCCGGGCAACAGCGCAGAGGGTGTGGCGATCAACACCATGACAAAGAACGCCCGCAACGCGGCGCCTGTCAGTCTTGAAACCACAGCTTTGCCTTCCTCGATCCGAGCCGATCCGATGCTTTGCCGGACCTTGTTCCCGATAAATCCCCGCGCATTGTGGCGGGCTGCCTCAATCTTGCCCAAGTTTTGCCTTCTTTCGATCCCAGCCGCAATGGTCTGGAATATAACACTTGGTTAATGCGGCATTTCCTTGGCCAAACTGTCGCCAGATTGCATCAAATTGCGCTGAAAAAAGGCCGCCCCGGCCAGTTGGGCACGGGGCGGCACAAGATGTTGTGGCGAAATCAGATCCCGGACCTATCGATCAAGCAAGGCCGTCTGGGCGCAAGATGCCCCTGCCCTGCCGGATTGACCGCGACGCGATCAGACCCAGGGGCGCAGCCCCTTGGTCTTGCTTTCGAAGCTGTCGATGCTGGACGCCTTTTCCAGCGTCAGGCCGATATCGTCCAAGCCGTTGATCAGGCAATGCTTGCGGAACGGATCGACATCAAAGCCAAAGCTCTGCCCATCCGAGGTGGTGACGGTCTGGTTTTCCAGATCGATGGTCATCCGGGCATTGCCGCCACGCTCGGCGTCCTGCATCAGCACATCGACCACTTCTTGCGGCATGACGATGGGCAGGATGCCGTTCTTGAAGCAGTTGTTGAAGAAGATATCGGCAAAGCTGGTGGAGATCACGCAGCGGATGCCGAAATCCAGCAGCGCCCAAGGCGCGTGTTCCCGCGACGAACCGCAGCCAAAATTGTCGCCCGCGACAATGATCTCGGCCTGGCGGTAGGACGGCTTGTTCAGCACGAAATCGGCAATCTCGGCCCCGTCCTGCGTAAAGCGCATCTCGTCAAACAGGTTCTTGCCAAGGCCGGAACGCTGGATGGTTTTGAGGAACTGCTTGGGGATGATCATATCGGTATCGATATTGACCAGCGGCATGGGTGCCGCGATCCCGGTGATGGTGGTGAACTTGTCCATGGCTTACTCGCTTGTGGAAGGTCAGGCGACCATTTGCATAGGGAGACCAAAGGCGTCGAACGCTGCCGCCTCGGGGAATGATAGATGTTGCGCCCTGGAAAGACGCGCGGCCGTCCAGGCCATGATTGTCGCGTCCAGAAGGTCGTCGGTTTGCGCGACAGGTGTCAGCTCAGACAGGTCGAATGTCTCGATTTTCAACCCATGCCGAGCAAGACACCCAATGCGTGTGCAGGCCCCGAGGGCAGACTTCTTGGGTGCAAGGATCGGGTGGCCATGCGCCAATGCGAACGAAAGCTCGGGATGTCCCTCGCGGATAAGCGTTCCCTTGACGGACCGAACCAACGCATCCAACTCGCGAATCTTGGGCACAATCGCCCATGACATCGGAGGGATGCTCTTGCCTGAGGCCTCCAGATTGATGCGAATTGCAGCGGTATAGTCTGCCGTCTCCACGGCTGCCCGAACCGGCGTATTGAACACCGATGCCCTTTTCCCGTTCAGCCAGGACGCAACCGCAACCTCGCATGGGCGCGGGGATTGGGTCGATGACAGGCCGATCGGCATGTCGACAACAACCCAAGCCGCAGCGCCCCGCTCGATGAGGCGCTGCAAACTGGTATCGCTCAGCACCGAAACTGCCTTGAAATCCGGATCGGTCACGCAACCGATCCAGCCTCCCTTGCAGCCATCAATGCCAAGCACCTGCATCACGCGTTTTCCGTCATCAGCTCCCGCACATCGGTCAGATGGCCGGTGACGGCGGCCGCTGCGGCCATTGCGGGCGACAGCAGATGGGTGCGCCCGCCGCGGCCCTGACGGCCCTCGAAATTGCGGTTCGAGGTAGCGGCGCAACGCTCACCCGGGGTCAACTGGTCGGGGTTCATGGCAAGGCACATGGAGCAGCCCGCCAGACGCCATTCAAAGCCCGCATCGATGAAGATCTGGGCCAACCCCTCTTCCTCGGCCTGCGCCCGCACAAGGCCCGATCCCGGCACGACCATCGCCCGCATTCCGGGGACGATCTTCTTGCCCTTCAGGATTGCGGCGGCCGCGCGCAGATCCTCGATCCGGCCATTGGTGCAGGAGCCGATGAAGACCGTGTCGATCTTGATTTCGCTCAGCTTCTGGCCGGGGGTCAGACCCATATATTCCAGCGAACGGCGCGCGGCCTCGACCTTGCCGCCCGTGAAATCCTCGGGCGAGGGCACGGTGCCGGTGATCGGCAGCACGTCTTCGGGGCTGGTGCCCCAGGTAACGACCGGGGCGATATCCTCGCCCTTCAGCACCACGACCTTGTCGAAATGCGCGCCCTCATCGGTGAACAGCGTCTTCCAATAGGCAAGTGCTGCCTCCCATGCCGCGCCTTTCGGCGCGTGCGGCCGGCCCATGACATAGGCAAACGTCACCTCGTCGGGGGCGATCAGACCGGCGCGGGCACCGCCCTCAATCGCCATGTTGCAGACGGTCATCCGGCCTTCCATCGACAATTCGCGGATCGCCTGACCGCAATATTCGATGACATAGCCGGTGCCGCCTGCGGTGCCGGTGGCACCGATCACGGACAGGGTGATGTCCTTGGCGGTGACACCGGGGCGCAAGGACCCGGTGATCTCCACCTTCATATTCTTCGACTTCTGCTGGATCAGCGTCTGGGTCGCCAGAACATGCTCCACCTCTGACGTGCCGATCCCGTGCGCCAACGAGCCGAAGGCACCATGGGTCGCGGTGTGGCTGTCACCACAGACCACGGTCATGCCCGGCAGGGTCCAGCCCTGTTCGGGGCCCACGATATGCACGATGCCCTGACGCACATCCGAGACCGGATAATAGTTCACGCCGAAATCGCGGGCATTCTTGTCGAGCGCCTCGACCTGGATGCGCGATTCCTCGTTCTCGATGCCCTTGGCGCGGTCCAGCGTGGTCGGAACGTTATGGTCCGGCACGGCAATGGTCTTTTCCGGGGCGCGCACCTTGCGGCCCGTCATGCGCAGACCTTCAAAGGCCTGCGGACTGGTCACTTCATGGACCAGATGGCGGTCGATATAGAGCAGGCAGGTGCCGTCCTCGGCCTGATGGACGACATGGTCGTCCCAGATCTTGTCATAAAGCGTACGCGGAGCGGTCATGGCTCTCACCTTCATCTTTGGGATAGCTGTGGGTATCTCGGGCGATATGCGGCGCGGCGAGATCGACGGAGGCCACGATTTTTCGACGAAAAATCGCGGGCGCTTAAGCGTCAAAGTCGCGCGAGGGCGGTGCGGGTCATGCCGAAAAAGCGGGCCGGAAGCCGCGCATGATCGGTGATGTTGAAGTAGATGAACCCGTGCATAAGGTCTAGATACGCCCGAATCCCCTTGCAGGCAAGGATCGATCGCCCCGATTGCGCCCATGGCTGCGGCAGGCCGAAGGTGAATCTGCGGCAAGGGGCCCGATCCGGTGCAGTTTCCCGACGGATTCCCCCGCCTTTCGCCCGGCCCCGCCTTGCCGATGCCGCGCAAAACCTGTAAGGCCCACGCCTTGCATTGCACAGGCACGCGCGCCCCGAGATTGAGTCGGAGCCGTGTCGGTGCTACCCTATCCGGGTTCCCCCTGCGTCGGGGCATTGGGCGCGCTATCTGGAGGACGATGTCCTGTCTCATTCTGATCCTGCGACCGGGCTTCCGGTCGGACCGAGGGCCGCGCGGATGACCGATGCCGACCCGTCAAGCGAAGTGCTTCTCGAAGCCGTCATCGCCTCGCTCGAGGATGACAAGGCCGAGGATATCGTGAAAATCGACCTGCGCGGCCGCTCTGAGATGGCCGATTACATGGTGATCTGCTCGGGCCGGTCGTCGCGTCAGGTCGCGGCCATCTCCGAAAAGCTGATGGACCGGCTGAAGACCGCTTTCGGGCGCCTCAGCAAGATCGAAGGCAAAGAGACCGGCGACTGGGTGCTGATCGACACCGCCGATGTGATCGTGCATGTCTTCCGCCCCGAAGTGCGCGAATTCTACCAGCTTGAGAAAATGTGGCTGCCCGCCGATCAGCAGCGCAGCGCCAAGGCCTGATGCGGGTCCATCTTTGCGCGGTGGGCCGGCTGCGTTCCGGCCCCGAGCGCGACCTGATTGACGATTACGTCACGCGATTTGACCGCACCGGCCGCGCCCTGGCGCTTGGCCCCTTTTCCGAACACGAGATCGAGGATCGCAAGGGCGGCGGCATGGAGGCCGAGGCCCCCCTGCTCGAACGCGCGATCCCGTCGGGCGCGATGCTGGTCACGCTGGATGAGCGCGGCAAGCTGGTCTCCAGCCCCGAATTTGCCGAGATGCTGGCGCGGTGGCGCGATGGCGGGCGGCAGGATCTGGCCTTTGTGATCGGCGGGGCCGATGGCATCGCACCCGGGCTGCGGGCGCGCGCCGATGCCTCGATCAGCTTTGGCAAGATGGTCTGGCCGCATATGCTGGTGCGGGTCATGCTCGCCGAACAGCTTTACCGCGCGGCCTCGATCCTTGCCGGATCGCCCTATCACCGGGCATAAGAGCCGGATTTAAGATCCGCCAGATTGCGGATCAGAACAGGAAGTCGTCGGCGCTGAAGTCGCGCAGCCGGGCATCCTCGACGAAGACCACCGTGCTGCCATGGGTGATGCGCAGATCATCGCCCATCTGCTTCAACGCCAGATCGCCCATCCTGGTCGCGCCCTTGAACACCAGAAGATCCTGACCCTGCTCAAAATCGGTGATGCGGTCGCGCCCATCGGCCCGGCCAAAGTGGAACTGATCTGCCCCTGCCCCGCCGGTCAGCTGGTCATTGCCCTTGCCGCCAAACAGCCGGTCATTGCCCGCGTCCCCGATCAGCCGGTCATTGCCGGTTTCACCAAACAGCCGGTCATTGCCCGCGCCACCGCTGAGCGTGTCATTGCCACCCGCGCCGCGGATCACATCATTGCCGCCATAGCCAAGCGCGCGGTCACCGCCCGCAGACAGAACCATCGTATCAGCCTTGGCAAACAGCTTGGGCAACACGCTGGCGGCCTTGCCATTGCCGAACAGATCCATCAGCGCATTTTCGCGCAGATTGCCAAGGCCACTGATCTTCACAAGCTGGCGGTCATCGGCGTCACTGATGCTGAGGCCGCGCACCAGATCATTGTCGCGGGTATTGGTGAACGGACCCCGCAGGGTCAGAAGCAGACTGCCGCCGCTGCTGAGCGACACGGCCCCCGCGCTGATATAATCAAAGATCCTCAGTGCATCGGCATCTGGAAAGCTCAGCTTCGTGAAGTTCACGGCGCGTTGCGCGGTCACGGTAACCATTTCACCCACTCCAATCACAAATCCCGGCTTGTCTTCCGGGCAACCGCGGGCCATGGCCCTTGCGCGGCATTTAGCGCCCTGCCCGCCTCCGGTCAACGATTGCAAGAAAACAGGGGCCGGATCTGGTCGCGCGCTCCACCGCCTGCACCGAACAGCCCCCCGCGAAAGCCGCCCGTTGCGCGCCCGCGCGGGGCAGCGTAAAACCGCAATCAGACAAGGAAAGGGCCGCGCATGACCACCCCGAAACCCGTAGTGCTGTGCATTCTGGATGGCTGGGGCTATCGCGAAGACAGAGCCGCCAATGCGCCCGCCCTGGCCCATACCCCGAATTTCGACCGGATCTGGGCCAATTGCCCGCATGGATTGTTGACCACCCATGGGCCGGATGTGGGGCTGCCCACCGGGCAGATGGGCAATTCCGAGGTGGGCCATACCAATATCGGCGCAGGCCGGGTGGTGGCGATGGATCTGGGCCAGATTGATCTTGCGATCGAGGATGGCAGCTTTTTTCAGAATGCCGCGCTTTTGCGTTTCATAGCGGCCCTGCAGGCCTCAAACGGCACCGCGCATCTGATGGGCGTGGTCTCAGATGGCGGCGTGCATGGCCATATGCTGCATGTCGTCGCCGCCTGCCGCGCGATTGCAGCCGCAGGCGTGCCGGTCGTCCTGCACGCGATCACCGACGGGCGCGATGTCGCCCCCAGTTCGGCACTTGGTTATGTCCAGCAATTGCAGGATCTGCTGCCCGAAAGCGTCCGCATCGGCACCGTGATCGGCCGCTATTGGGCGATGGACCGTGACAACCGCTGGGAGCGCGTCAGCCGTGCCTTCAACGCCATGATGCGTGGCGATGGCGAGGCAGCCAGCACCGCTGTGGAGGCGGTGGAGCGCGCCTATGCGCGAGCGGAAACCGATGAGTTCATCCAGCCCGCCGTGATCGGCGGCTTTGCAGGTGCCCGTGATGGCGATGGCTTCTTCTGCCTGAACTTCCGCGCCGACCGCGCCCGCGAGATCCTGTTGGCGGTGGGCGATGCAGGCTTTACCGAGTTCGACACCGGCGCGCGGCCGGTCTGGGCCGCCCTGCTGGGCATGGTGGACTATTCCACCCATCACAACGGCTTCATGGCCAGCGCCTATCCCAAGCAGGAAATCGTGAACACTCTGGGCGAATGGGTGGCCAGCCATGGCCGCAGCCAGTTCCGGCTGGCCGAGACCGAGAAATATCCCCATGTCACCTTCTTCCTGAATGGCGGCAAAGAGGCCCCCTCGCCCGGCGAGGATCGTTTCATGCCGAAATCGCCGAAAGTGGCGACCTATGACCTGCAACCCGAGATGAGCGAACCGGAGGTGGCCGAGCAACTGGTCGGCGCGATCCGCCATGGCTATGACCTGATCGTGGTGAACTTCGCCAATCCCGATATGGTTGGCCATACTGGCAGCCTTGAGGCCGCGATCAAGGCCTGCGAGGCGGTGGATGACGGGCTTGGCCGTGCCCTTGTCGCGCTGGAGGCTGCGGGCGGCGCGATGATCGTCACCGCCGATCACGGCAATTGCGAAACCATGGTCGATCCGGTGACCGGCGGGCCGCATACCGCGCATACCACCAATCCGGTGCCGGTGATCCTTGTTGGTGGACCGGCCGGGGCGCGCCTGCGCACGGGTGGAAGGCTGGCCGATCTGGCCCCCACGCTGCTGCAACTGATGGCTCTGCCGCAACCGGCAGAGATGACCGGGAAAAGCCTGATCGCCTGATGTTGATCCGCCGCGCCCCCTTTGCCGCTGCCTTGACGCTGTGCCTGGGCCTTGGCTTTGCAACGGCCTTGGGCGGGACCACCGGCGCGATGGCCGCGACGGTCGCCGAACAGGCGCAAACCGCGGCCGTCAATCTTCAGGCCGCGGTGAAGGCACTGGATCAGGCGCGACAGGGCAAGGATCGCATCCGCGCCCTGACCCAGACGATCACCGCCTATGAACAGGGGCTGACGGCGCTGCGCGAAAGCCTGCGCCAAGCCTCGATCCGCGAGGCCACGCTGCTGATGCAGTTTCAGGCCAAGCGCGACCGCGTGGCGCAACTGGTGGGGGTTCTGAGCCAGCTGGAAAGCGACCCTGCCCCCCTGTTGCTGCTGCATCCGACCGGGCCGGTCGGCACCGTGCGGTCAGGTATCATGATCGCCGATGTCACCCCCGCGCTTCAGGCCGAGGCCGAGGCTTTGGGCAAACAACTGGCCGAGGTCCGCGACCTGCGCCAGTTGCAGACCGCCGCAGGCAAGACGCTGGCCGAAGGGCTGCGCGTGGCGCAGGCCGCGCGCACCGCGCTCAGTCAGGCGATATCGGATCGCACCGAATTGCCGCGCCGCTTTACCGAAGACCCTGAGGTGCTGAAGGGCCTGCTGGAAAGTGCCGACACGCTGGATGCCTTTGCCGCGGGGCTTGCGCTGAACGATATCGAATCCGAGGGGATCGAGGATTTCGGCTTTGGCCATGGCAAGCTGCAACTGCCGGTGCAGGGCACCCTGCTGCGTCGCCCCGAGGAGGCCGATGCCGCAGGCGTGCGCCGCCCTGGCATGGTGCTGGCCACCCGCAAGCAAGCTCTGGTCACTGCGCCATGGTCGGGCACCATCCGCTATCGCGGGCCACTGCTGGATTTCGGAAACGTGATTATCCTGGAGCCGGGGGCCGGATATCTTCTCATTCTCGCCGGGATGCAAACCGTCTATGGCGATGTGGGCGAGGTTGTGGGCGAAGGCGCACCGCTGGGTCTGATGGGGGGCGGTGAGCCGGGTATGGAAGAATTCCTTGTCTCTGCACAGGATGGCGGTGGCGCAAGGGATACGGAAACGCTCTATGTGGAGCTGCGTCAGGGTGGCACGCCGGTCGATCCGCTGCCATGGTTCGCGGCAACCGCCGCGATGGCCAGCGGCCAGCAGGTGCCCTGAGCCCCTGTATGATGATCGCCGGGGCAGCCCGGCACTGGTATTTGCATGGCTGGAGACAGCGTGACGGAAGGATGTCTGAGGCGATGAAGAAACATGTGATGGCCGCTTTGGGCGGGACGGTGGCGGGGCTGCTTCTGACCACGCAGATCGCCGGTCCCCTCATCGCGCAGGAGGCGGCCAAAAGCTCCTCCGTCTATGAACAGCTGGATCTGTTCGGCGATATCTTTGAACGCATCCGCGGCCAATATGTCGAAGAGGTCGACAGCAAGAAGCTGATGGAAGCCGCGATCAACGGAATGCTGACCTCGCTGGATCCGCATTCCAGCTATATGGCCGCCGATGATTTCAGCGACATGCAGGTGCAGACGCGTGGCCAGTTCGGCGGGCTCGGCATCGAGGTCACGCAGGAACAGGGCTTCGTCAAGGTCGTGTCGCCGATGGATGACACGCCTGCCGACAAGGCCGGCATTCAGGCGGGCGATTTCATCACCCATGTGAACGGGGAAAGCGTGCTGGGGCTGACGTTGGATCAGGCAGTCGACCTGATGCGCGGCGAGGTCGGATCGGAGATCGTCATCACCGTGGCCCGCGAAGGGGCCGAGGAACCCTTCGATGTGTCGATCATCCGTGACACGATCAAACTGACGGCGGCCAAAGGCCGGATCGTCGGCAATACGATCGTGATCCGCCTGACCACCTTCAATGACCAGACCTATCCAGGGCTTCAGGAGGAATTCAAGAAGGCGGTCGAGGAAATCGGCGGGCTGGACAAGGTGAACGGCCTTGTCCTGGACCTGCGCAACAACCCGGGCGGGTTGCTGACGCAAGCCATCTCCGTGTCAGACGCATTTCTCGACAAGGGCGAGATCGTCTCGACCCGTGGGCGGGATGCAAAGGACAGCGAACGCTTCAATGCCGAAGCGGGCGATATGCTGAAGGGCAAGCCGATGGTCGTGCTGACCAATGGCGGCTCCGCCTCGGCCTCCGAAATCGTGGCGGGCGCGTTGCAAGACCACCGCCGTGCCATCGTGGTCGGCACCAAGAGCTTCGGCAAGGGGTCGGTCCAGTCGGTCATTCCGCTGCGCGGCGATGGCGCGATGCGCCTGACCACGGCGCGCTATTACACGCCCTCGGGTCGGTCGATCCAGGCACTTGGCATCTCCCCCGATATCGTGGTGAACCAGCCGGTGAAGAAGCCGGGTGAGGAAGGCACCGAGGCAGCGGCAGCCGCTGCAGAGGCCGAAGCCAAGGCCCGCACTGAGGCTGATCTGCGCGGCGTGCTGTCCAATGACAGCATGACCGAGGACGAAAAGCGCCAGTATCAGGAAGAGCAACAGCGCGTCGCCGAGACCGCCAAGCTGCGCGACGAAGATTACCAGCTGGCCTATGCCGTCGACATCCTGAAAGGTGCCGCCGCCATCGTGCCAAGCGCTGTGGATCCGGTGGCGGAAGCCCCGGCCTCCGCCAATTGAGCAGATCGCAAGGGGCCGGGAGACCGGCCCCTTTTCATGATGGTCGCCGCTTTCAAGACCGCTCCTTCACAAAGGGGCTGTTCTCAAGCCCCCCTTCGCAAGACGCCAGCCCCGTATCATTTGAGCGATATCCAGATGCGCCAGACCGAACCCGACTTTACCACCCTGCCCTATCGTCCCTGCGTGGGCGTCATGCTGATCAATGCCGAGGGGCTGATCTTCACCGGCAATCGTCGCGACAGCACCAGCGCCGCCTGGCAGATGCCGCAGGGTGGCATCGACAAAGACGAAAAGCCCCGCGCCGCCGCGCTGCGTGAGCTGTGGGAGGAAACCGGCGTCACCGAAGATCTGGTGGAGATCTTGGACAAGACCGAGGATTGGGTGACCTATGACCTGCCGCCCGAGTTGCTCGGCAAGGTCTGGGGCGGCAAGTATCGCGGTCAGCGCCAGAAATGGTTCCTGCTGCGCTATCTGGGCCGCGACGATCAGGTGAATATCGAGACCGATCACCCCGAATTCGACCGCTGGCAATGGAGCCGGGCCGATGACATGATCGCCTCCATCGTGCCCTTCAAGCGCGCGGTTTATGAAGAAGTCGTGGCCGCCTTCCGCCCGCATCTGGCCTGAGCAGAGGGCCCAGAGCGGCCAACCGGCGCTGTTGACGGGCAGCGCATTGGCCGCCGACCCCGATGGGCCCGAGGCGGCATTCCAACCCAGCTTTGCCCGCAGCCACTGGCCGGGCACGCCCGCCGAAAACAGAAACGCCCCGTGAGTTTCACGGGGCGTTTTCGCTGGTGATCCGGGCGACACAAGTCACCCTGAAATCAGCCGCGCTCTTCGATGATCTTCACAAGATGCGAGATCTTGTTGACCATGCCGCGAACCGAAGGCGTATCTTCGAGCTCACGGGTGCGGCGCATCTTGTTCAGGCCGAGGCCTTTCAGCGTTGCGGTCTGGATCGCGGGGCGACGGGCGGCCGAGGCGACCTGTTGAACGACGATGGTCTTCTTCGTCATGATCAGGCCTCCACTGCTTCGGCGTCAGACTTCTTGAGGATGTCCGCAACCTTTTTGCCACGACGCTGCGCAACCGAACGCGGCGAAGCCTCATGCTTCAGACCGTCGATGGTGGCGCGGATCATGTTGTAGGGGTTCTGCGAACCCAGCGACTTCGCCACGATGTCCTGGATGCCGACCATCTCGAAGACAGCGCGCATCGGACCACCGGCGATGATCCCGGTCCCGGCCACGGCCGAGCGCATCACGACTTTACCGGCGCCATGACGGCCTTCCATGTCGTGATGCAGGGTGCGGCTGTCTTTCAGCGGCACGCGGATCAGCGAACGCTTGGCCTGCTCAGTGGCCTTGCGGATCGCTTCCGGCACTTCTTTCGCCTTGCCCTTGCCGAAGCCAACGCGACCACGTTGGTCACCGACGACGACGAGCGCGGCGAAGCCGAAGCGCTTACCACCCTTGACGGTTTTCGACACACGGTTGATCGCGACCAGACGGTCGGCGAATTCCGGGGTTTCCTCGGCGCGGTCGCGGCGGTCGCCGCCACGCTGGCCGCGGTCATCCCGACGGTTCTCACGTTCAGCCATTCAGGCATTCCTTGCATTGGTGGCGCGCAAACGGCGCCTTGAAACCAATCCTGGTGCCGGGGGCTGGCCCCGGCCCGGATCATCGGGGGGGCGACCAAGCGCCCCCCACCGGGATCAGAACTTCAGACCGCCCTCACGGGCTGCATCTGCAAGCGCCTTGATCTTCCCGTGGAACAGGAAGCCGCCGCGGTCGAAGTAGCACACTTCGATACCAGCCGCTTTGGCGCGTTCTGCGATCGTGGTGCCCACTTTGGTCGCGGCTTCCACGGTGTTCTTGCCGACGAAGCCCAGATCCTTTTCGAGGGTCGAGGCGGCCGCCAGCGTCACGCCGCGCAGGTCGTCGATCAGCTGGACGCTGATGTTCTTGCCCGAGCGGTGGACGGACAGACGGGCACGCCCGTTTGCCATGGCTTTCAGTTTGTTCCGGACGCGCAGGCGGCGTTTGAGGAACAGATCTCTCTTGTTGTTCGCCATCTTCGCTATCCTTACTTCTTCTTACCTTCCTTGCGGAAGACGAACTCGTCCTTGTACCGGATGCCTTTGCCTTTATAGGGCTCGGGGCGCTTCCAGTCGCGGATGTTCGCTGCAACCTGACCAACGAGCTGTTGGTCGATGCCTTCCACAACGATTTCGGTCTGCTTCGGGGCGGTCACGGTGACGCCCTTCGGCACTTCGAAGTTCACCTCATGCGAATAGCCGAGCGACAGCTTCAGAACGTTGCCCTGCATCGCGGCGCGGTAACCCACACCTTGAATCTCGAGCTCTTTCTTGAAGCCGCTGGTGACGCCGGTCACCAGGTTCTCGACCATCGAACGGGCCATGCCCCATTGCTGACGGGCGCGTTTGGAGGTGCCGCGCGGGGTCACCTTCACCGAGCCCTCTTCGATCGCAAGGGTCACATCGTCGGTCGCGGTGAAGTTGCGGGTGCCTTTCGGCCCCTTCACTTCGATCGACTGGCCGGAGATGGAGGCCGACACGCCATTCGGCAGTGCCACGGGCTTTTTGCCAATACGAGACATATACCCCTCCTCAGAACACGGTGCAGAGCACTTCGCCGCCAACATTGGCGGAACGTGCAGCTGCATCGGACAGGACGCCTTTCGGGGTCGAGACAATCGAAACACCCAGACCGTTGCGCACGGTCGGGATCTCGTTCACGCCCATATAGACGCGACGGCCCGGCTTGGAAACGCGCTTGATTTCGCGGATCACCGGCTCGCCTTCGTAGTATTTCAACGAGATCACCAGCTCGCCTTGACCGTTTTCGGTCGTGGCGCGCTCGTAACCGCGGATGTAGCCTTCGGCTGCCAACACGTCCAGCACCCAGGCACGCAGCTTGGAGGCAGGGGTCGAGACAGTCGATTTACCGCGTGCTTGCGCATTGCGGATGCGGGTCAGCATATCGCCGATGGGATCATTAACAGGCATCTGCTCTCTCCCTTACCAGCTCGACTTGACCATGCCCGGGATCTGACCGAACGAGGCCAGTTCACGCAGCATGATCCGCGACAGTTTCAGCTTACGGTAGTAAGCATGGGGACGACCGGTCAGTTGGCAGCGGTTGTGCAGCCGGGTCGCCGACGAATTGCGGGGCAGTTGTGCCAGTTTCTGAGCGGCAACAAAGCGCTCGCCCACGGGCAGGTCCTGATTGGCGATGATCTCTTTGAGAGACGCGCGCTTGGCGGAATAGACGTCCACCAGGTGCTGACGCTTCTTCTCGCGTTCGATCATGGATTTCTTGGCCATAATGATATCCTCGAGATCAGCTGGAGAAGGGCATGTTGAAGTGCTTGAGCAGCGACTTCGCTTCAGCGTCGGTCTTGGCGGTCGTGCAGATGATGATGTCCATGCCGAGAACGTCGTCGATCTTGTCGAACTCGATCTCCGGGAACACGATCTGCTCTTTCAGCCCCATGGCATAGTTGCCACGGCCATCGAACGAGGTGCCCTTCACGCCGCGGAAGTCGCGGACGCGCGGCAGGGCCACGTTGATGAGACGGTCGAGGAATTCATACATGCGGTCGCCACGCAGCGTGACTTTGCAGCCCAGCGGCATTTCTTCACGCACGCGGAAGCCGGCGATCGACTTCTTCGCATGGGTGATGACAGCTTTCTGACCCGCGATGGCCGTCATCTGCTCTGCAGCAGCCTTGACCTTCTTGGTGTCTTTCACCGCATCGCCAACGCCCATGTTGATCACGATCTTTTCGAGACGCGGGATCTGCATGTCGTTCTTGTAGCCGAATTCCGCTTTGACGGCGGCGCGGATCTTGTCCTTGTATTCGGACTTCAGACGCGGGGTATATTGTGCAGCGTCAAGCATCAGATCACGTCCCCCGTGGTCTTGGCGAAACGCACCTTCACATCACCTTCCATGCGGAAGCCGACGCGGGTGGCCTTGCCGTTCTTGTCCAGGATCGCCAGGTTCGACAGGTCGATCGGCATCGCTTTCGCGATACGGCCGCCCTGGGTGCCCTGGGTCTGCTTGGTGTGGCGGATCGCGATGTTGATGCCTTCCACAACGGCTTTGTTGGCCGAGGGGTTCACGGACGAGATTTCGCCCTGCTTGCCCTTGTCCTTGCCGGTGAGCACGACAACCTTGTCGCCTTTTTTCAGCTTCGCAGCCATATCACAGCACCTCCGGCGCCAGCGAGATGATCTTCATGAAGTTCTTCGCACGCAGCTCACGCACGACCGGCCCGAAGATACGGGTGCCAACCGGCTCGCCCTGATTGTTCAGGATGACGGCAGCGTTGCGGTCGAAGCGGATGGAGGTGCCATCTTCACGACGAACTTCTTTCGCGGTGCGAACGACGACGGCCTTGCGGACATCACCCTTCTTCACGCGACCTTTCGGAATCGCCTCCTTGACCGACACCACGATGATGTCGCCCACGGATGCGTAGCGGCGGTGCGAACCGCCCAGAACCTTGATGCACTGAACTCGGCGAGCGCCGGAGTTGTCAGCAACATCCAGATTGGTCTGCATCTGGATCATTTGGTTTCTCCCGACCTTTGGGCTGGCTGATCAGCACCAACCCAGGGTTTCGTTCAGATATCTGAACGATGGGATCGAAGCCTTCTCAGGCCTCGACCACCACCGTCCAGCGTTTCGTCTTCGAGATCGGCGCACATTCTTCAATGCGCACGGCATCGCCGACCTTGAACTTGTTCTCCGCGTCATGGGCGCGGTATTTCTTCGACTTGCGCACGGTCTTCTGCAGCAGCGGGTGCTTGAAGCGACGCTCGACGAGGACGGTGATCGTTTGCTCGTTCTTGTCCGAGGTGACGACACCCGAAAGGATACGCTTGGGCATGTTGTCTCTCCTCAGTTCGCAGCTTGAGCGGCTTGCTGGTTCAGAACCGTCATAATGCGGGCAACGTCACGACGGACGGTGCGCATACGCGCGGTGTTCTCAAGCTGGCCGGTCGCTTGCTGGAAGCGCAGGTTGAACGCTTCCTTTTTCAGCGCCACGAGCTGCTCACGGAGCTGCTCAGGCGTCTTGGCCTTGAGTTCTTGGGCGGTCATACGCCTTTTCCTTTTGACAATCACCAGACGGCCCCGATGTTCAGGGTAACCGTTGACCTGGCGGATCAATGATATACCGACGAATCCGAGTCACCCCGGAGCCGCAGATGGGCCCGTTTAAGGCGAGGGGGGTGGAAAGGCAAGGGAAAGTTTGCCAGGAGCGCATGGCCCCCGAAAGCCAAGGCCGCAAGCGCAAATACAAGCGGAGGCTTGACAAGCTGAGACAGAGCCACCACTTAACCCGGCTCGATCAAAAAATGAAGGAAAAGATGTACATCTTAGATGAAAACCAAGGCAGGCACAAGTCCTATTTTCAATACAGCTTCCCTTTCTGCCGTGCGCCTATGTCGTCGGTTTCACACAGAAAGAGAAACATCCCCGCCCACTTGGCGAATGCGAGTTACACAACATACACAAGTGAACCCGACTACGACTGGATGAAAGAGACATATCGGTCGCTCTGTGAAAACTACGGCCGCGACCCCGCAGGGTATCACGAGGATATTGAAGATATGGTCATACAACACGAGCGCGGGTGGCTGCATTGAGAAGGCCCCCGCCGTCTCCGGCAGGGGCCCTCGATCTTTTGCGTGAAACGCTAGGGACTGATTACCAGTCTTCGCGGACCACGATGCGGGTGGTCACCGGCAGTTTGTTCGCGCCGAGGCGCAGGGCCTCGCGGGCGATCGTTTCGGCAACGCCGTCGATCTCGAACATGATCCGGCCCGGCTTCACCTTGGCCGCCCAGTAATCGACCGAACCCTTACCTTTACCCATACGGACTTCGGTGGGTTTCGACGAAACCGGGACATCCGGGAAAATCCGGATCCAGACACGGCCCTGGCGTTTCATGTGACGGGTGATCGCACGACGCGCGGCTTCGATCTGGCGCGCGGTCACACGCTCCGGCTCGGTTGCCTTCAGGGCGAAGGTGCCGAAGTTCAGGTCGAAACCGCCCTTGGCTTCGCCATGGATCCGGCCCTTGTGCTGTTTGCGGAACTTCGTCCGTTTCGGTTGCAGCATCTTTCTCTACTCCCTTACGCGCGCTCGCGCTCGCGGCGCTGCGGACGCGGAGACGGGGTCTCCTCCGACAGACGACGGTCATGCGCTTGCGGATCGTGCTCGAGGATCTCGCCTTTGAAGATCCACACTTTCACGCCGATGATCCCATAGGGGGTCATGGCTTCCGACAGCGCATAATCGATGTCGGCACGCAGGGTGTGCAGCGGCACGCGGCCTTCACGGTACCATTCGGTCCGCGCGATTTCAGCACCGCCGAGACGGCCCGAAACGTTCACACGGATGCCGAGACCGCCAAGGCGCATCGCATTCTGCACGCCGCGCTTCATGGCACGACGGAAGGACACGCGGCGCTCCATCTGCTGAGCGATCGACTCGGCCACAAGCTGAGCGTCGAGCTCGGGCTTGCGCACTTCGACGATGTTCAGGTGCAGTTCCGACTTGGTGAACGCCGACAGCTTCTTGCGCAGACCTTCGATGTCTGCACCTTTCTTGCCGATGATCACACCCGGACGTGCAGTGTGAATGGTCACACGGCACTTCTTGTGCGGACGCTCGATGATAACGCGCGAAATGCCAGCCTGCTTGCACTCTTCGTGCACGAACTCGCGGATCTTCAGATCTTCGAGCAGCAGATTGCCATAGTCTTTCGACTCAGCAAACCAGCGGCTGTCCCAGGTCCGGTTGACCTGAAGACGCATCCCAATGGGGTTGACCTTCTGACCCATTACGCAGTCTCCCCTTGCTGACGCACCTTGATGGTGATTTCCGAGAACGGCTTCATGATCTTGCCGAACCGGCCACGGGCACGCGGACGGCCACGCTTCATCACCAGGTTCTTGCCACACCAGGCTTCGGCAACCACGAGGGCGTCGACGTCGAGCCCATGGTTGTTTTCAGCATTGGCGATGGCCGATTGCAGAACCTTCAGCACGTCCTGGGCGATCCGCTTCTTGGAGAAGGTCAGATCGGCAATTGCCTTCTCGACCTTCTTGCCACGGATCAGACCGGCGACGAGATTGAGTTTCTGCGGCGAGGTGCGAAGCATACGGGCCTTGGCCAGCGCCTCGTTATCCGCCACGCGGCGCGGATTCTTTTCCTTACCCATGGCTTACTTCCTCTTGGCTTTCTTGTCGGCGGCGTGACCGTAATAGGTCCGGGTCGGCGAATATTCACCGAACTTCTGGCCGATCATCTCTTCGGTCACCGCGACGGGGATGTGCTTCTTGCCGTTATAGACGGCGAAGGTCAGACCCACGAATTGCGGCAGGATGGTGGAGCGACGCGACCAGATCTTGATCACTTCCGCCTTGCCCGAATCGCGTGCTTTCTCTGCTTTCTTCAGCAGGTAGGCATCGACGAAGGGGCCTTTCCAGATAGAACGTGCCATGGATTAGCGTCCCTTCTTCTTCGCGTGGCGCGACCGGACAATATACTTGTCGGTCTGCTTGTTCGAACGGGTGCGGTTGCCCTTGGTGCCCTTGCCCCACGGTGTAACCGGGTGACGGCCACCAGAGGTACGGCCCTCACCACCACCATGCGGGTGATCGATCGGGTTCATCGCGACACCACGGACGGTCGGACGCACGCCCTTGTGGCGCATACGACCGGCTTTACCGTAGTTCTGGTTGGAGTTGTCGGGGTTCGACACGGCACCAACGGTCGCCATGCATTCCTGACGCACCATGCGCAGCTCGCCCGAGGACAGGCGGATCTGGGCGTAGCCACCGTCACGACCAACGAACTGGGCATAGGTGCCAGCGGCGCGGGCCAGCTGACCACCCTTACCGGGCTTCAGCTCGACGTTGTGAACGATCGTCCCGATCGGCATCCCCGAGAAGGGCATCGCGTTGCCGGGCTTCACGTCGGTCTTGGTGCCGGCGATCACGCTGTCACCAACAGCCAGGCGCTGCGGCGCGAGGATATAGGCCAGCTCGCCATCGGCGTATTTCACAAGGGCGATAAAGGCGGTGCGGTTCGGATCGTATTCGATCCGCTCGACGACCGCCGCGATGTCGAACTTGCGACGCTTGAAATCCACAACGCGGTAGAGACGCTTCGCGCCACCGCCCTTGTGCCACATCGTGACGCGTCCGGTGTTGTTACGACCACCCGTCTTGGTCAAACCCTCGGTGAGGGCTTTGACCGGACGGCCTTTGAACAGCTCCGAACGGTCGATCAGAACCAGCCCACGCTGGCCAGGCGTCGTCGGCTTATACGACTTAAGTGCCATGCTTTCTGTCTTCCGTCTGCTTGCGCATAACGCCCCCCTACCCTTGCGGATGTCGGGTCGCCTTCGCGCGGTTGTAGGGCTCCGAAGATCCCCGGTGAACGTCCCGCGCCGAAACGCAGAACAAAGGCAAAGCCCCGGAACGAATCCCGGGGCCAGACCGATGGCCCGCTTTATGCGAGGTGACCCGTGGCGTCAAGGCAGGAAACCCTGCCCCTGCGCTTGGCCCGCTCCATAGCGACCCAAAAGCAAAACGCCCCCGCAATGCTGCGGGGGCGTCCTGTCACATAGCCTGCAATCAGAGGCCCGAGGCCACGTCGATGCTGTGACCTTCTTCGAGGATCACATAGGCCTTTTTCTTGTCGCTGCGCTCGCCGGGACGGCCACGGAAGCGCTTGACCTTGCCTTTCGACACAACGGTGTTCACGGCTTTCACCTTCACACCAAAGACAGCCTCGACGGCTTCCTTGATCTGGGGTTTGGTCGCATCCATCGCCACGACGAAGGTCGCCGCATTCGAGGTTTCGGCCGCGAGGGTCGATTTCTCGGTGATGACCGGCTTCTTGATCAGGTCGTAATGTTCGGGCTTGGCGGTCATTTCAGACGAGCCTCCAGAGCTTCGACACCTGCCTTGGTGATCACCAGCTGATCACGCTTCAGGATGTCATAGACGTTGGCACCGATCGACGGCAGCACATCGATGGTCTCGATGTTGCGGGCAGCCATGACGAAGTTTTCGTTCACGTCTGCGCCGTCGATGATCAGCACGCGCTTCCAGCCCAGTTCCTTCGCGGCTTTGGCCAGGAAAGCGGTCTTGGCTTCGGCAATCGCCAGGTTGTCCACGATGATCAGCTCACCGGCTTTCGCCTTGGCTGACAGGGCGTGACGCAGACCCAGAGCGCGGAACTTCTTCGGCAGGTCATGGGCGTGCGAACGGGGCTGCGGGCCCTTGTACACACCACCGTGACGGAAGATCGGAGCCTTCTTGGAACCGTGACGTGCGCCGCCGGTGCCTTTCTGGCGATAGATCTTCTTGGTCGAGTAGGACACGTCCGACTTGCCCAGCGTCGAGTGGGTGCCAGCCTGGGCTTTCGCCCGCTGCCAGCGCACAACACGGTGCAGGATGTCGGCGCGCGGCTCGAGACCGAACAGCGCTTCGTCCAGATCGATGGAACCGGCCTTGCCGCCGTCCAGCTTGATCACATCAAGTTTCATGCTTCACCCCCTTCAACGGCGGCTTCAGCAGCCGGAGCAGCAGCCGAACGCAGGGCTGCCGGCAGCGGCAGACCGGCCGGAGCCGCTTTCTTCACGGCGTCCTTGACGGTGACCCAGCCACCTTTCGAACCGGGGACTGCGCCTTTGATCAGGATCAGGCCGCGGTCGGCATCGGTCTTGACGACCTGCAGGTTCTGCGTGGTCACACGCACGGCACCCAGATGGCCAGCCATCTTCTTGCCCTTGAACACTTTGCCCGGATCCTGGCACTGGCCGGTCGAGCCGTGCGAACGGTGCGAGATCGACACACCGTGCGAGGCACGCAGACCACCGAAGTTGTGACGCTTCATCGCACCGGCAAAGCCTTTACCGATCGAGGTGCCGGCGATGTCGACGAACTGACCTGCCAGATAGTGTTCAGCGGAGATTTCCGCGCCCACTTCGATCAGGTTTTCGGCCGAAACGCGGAACTCGGCCACTTTGCGCTTCGGCGCCACATTCGCTTTCGCGAAATGGCCACGCTGTGCGGCGGTCGTGTTCTTGGCTTTGGCGGAACCCGCACCCAGCTGGACAGCCGTATAGCCGTCCTTGTCAGCGGTGCGCTGTGCGACCACTTGGAGGGAGTCGAGCTGAAGAACGGTCACAGGGATCTGCTTGCCGTCTTCGAGGAACAGCCGGGTCATGCCCAGCTTCTTGGCGATAACACCAGAACGCATAGGTTTCGCCTCCCCTTACACTTTGATCTCGACATCCACGCCAGCGGCGAGGTCGAGCTTCATCAGCGCGTCCACGGTCTGGGGGGTCGGGTCAACGATGTCGAGAAGACGCTTATGCGTGCGGATTTCCCACTGGTCGCGCGACTTCTTGTTGATGTGCGGACCACGGAGAACCGTGAATTTCTCGATTTTGTTCGGCAGCGGGATCGGGCCGCGCACTTGCGCGCCGGTACGCTTGGCCGTGTTCACGATTTCCTGCGTGCTGGCATCCAGAACGCGGTAATCGAAGGCTTTGAGCCTGATGCGGATGGTCTGTGACATATGTGCCCCTTGGGCTCGGCGGGAAGTCTCGGGCCGGCGCACCGCCCCCAAACCCCTCTTCCGTAGGTTTCTTGCATAGGGATGAAAGAAACGAGTCGGCCCCGAGGGACCGACCCGTTCACATCGCTTGGGGCCTTTAGACCGCTTGCGCCTGCATGGCAAGGGCGGAATCGCGGCAGGCCACATTTTCCGCCTTGTGCCGGTGGCACCGCCCCCGGTCAGAAACGCGGCAGCTCGACGAAAAAGCGCCGACGCCCACGCCAAAGCCGAAACGGCAATTCATGTTCGGGCACCCCCATAAGGAGAAGCGCCACCTGCCAGGTCGAGACAAGCCCGGACCAGCAGGCCGCAATCCAGAACAGGACAGGGAGATGCATCCGGTTTCCGCTGCGCAACTCGCCGGTCTTTGGGTGGTGCAGGCCTTTTACAATATCCCCCGGCAGATGGATCTTGTGGCTACGCCAATGCCCATCGGGATATTCCTGACGCAAGCCTTCCGCCCCGGCGAGTGCAAAAATGCTTCGATATTCTCGATCCCCATCCGCGTCCTCACGCATCTGCACCTCGACCACCAGGAGGTCGGCCGCCTCGGCCTGGATCAGAAAGACAATGCTGCTCCACGAAAAGTAGAAGGCCGCAAACCATGTGATCACGGTTAGCAGACTGTATTGAAAGACGTGAAATATCCGAATGACTTGCTGCATGGCACGGGTCCGAAATTCTTTTCTGGAACCAATGCCGTGGCTTTCGGGCAGAATATGGGCATGGGAGTGATCCTCTCAATCTACCCCGGAAATTCGTCGAATTTCCGTAGCTTCGCGATCGGGTGCATATCCCGCGCAGCCCGTGCGCTGCGATCCTTCGCCGAAGGATCGGGCCCCGCGCCAGAGCCCCGGCCCCCCCGACGCAAAAGGCCGCCCCTTGGGGCGGCCTTTCTATCTGGTGATCGCGCAGATCAGGCGGTGATCTGCGGCACAGCCCTATGGCCCTGCGCGCAGCACGCAATGATCTCGACAC
>NZ_WCHR01000024.1 GCF_008973825.1 Gemmobacter serpentinus
CCCCCCGTTTCAACGCAAGACAGCGCAACACCGAAGACACAAGACCACGCAACAGCAAGCGAAACACCTAAAAGAGGCCCTGAAGTCAGCGCTTTGGAGCGCGAAGTTCAGACGCTGCGGGACGCCCTTTCCGATGCTCGGGAAGACCGGGACAAGTGGCGTGATATGGCGGAACGCCTGTCACTTGCGCCGCCTGCTCCAACAGCCGGAAAGTCAGGGTTCTTGGCGTGGCTGTTCGGTAAGAATTAGGTCCGCTTTGTGAGCATGGTGCTTGCCCGTGAGCAAACCTTATTTTGAGAAGGTAATTATTTGAAAATCGACCACAAAAAAGCGACTATGGCGCTGTCCGCAATATGGGTACTGATCTCGATACCCATATCCGAGCACCTTTATCAGCAAGTCCTAGATGGCGGCTTGTTTATGAGAATATTTGCATTGCTCACCGTGGCGTCCCCAGTGTGGATACACTACGGGCTGCAATGGTTGACCAATGGGGCAACTATACAAAAGAAGTATCTTGCAGGAATCATCGTATTAGGCGGATTCCTTGCATTTATCTTCGCAGAAAGTCGTTACTGGGATGAGCTTGCCTACATCCCCCTCATAACGACCATATTCTTTGCAATCCTCAGTCAGGCCAATCGCATATTTTCAGGGCAGGGCATCAAAGATATTCGTCCGAAAGGAAAACGTTTCGATGCCAATCTGATAGCGACAGACAAGCTTCAAAAGCTGGAAGCTGTAAGAGGCAAGGCAAAGCCACTTCTTGACATCACACATGACCTTGCAACGGAGATTCTAGGCCTGCTTCAGGCGCACGGAGGGCACTCACCAATGCCTGCCGTGATCCGCGCCGATGCTGATGCTGTCAAAGCAGCCTATACCCTAGTGTATGCAGCTTACATGCAGAAGTGCGTCAAGGACCCGTCGCACCGACACACCGCCATCATCGCCATGTATCAAGCGACCATGTCTCAAAACCTTCTCCCTCTCGTAATTCCAAGAATCCCGAACACCCCACCACTGAGCCAAAGCGAAATTGAGAGCGATGCTTTCCGTTCCCCTGTTAGGGAAATCATCAAATTGCAAGGGAAGTTTGCGACCGAAATCATCGCCAACATAGAAGCCAAGACCACAAATCCGTTATTGCCGGTCTACCAGAATTTCAGACCTTATTTTTCGCCTGAAACTACCGACGATGAACTTGCGGCAATGTTTGAAAATAAGTTCAGCGACCTGCTTGCCACTGCAAAAAAAGAAGTCTTCCTCGTCCTGCTCTAACGCCCGACTGACATCCACCATGACCGGCCTACTGAGAGTTCAAAGGCTGGGTCAGTGGGTAAGCCCGCCGTCCCGGTCGTGGTCGCGGGCTTCCCGCTCACGCAACCGTTCCTGCTGCCGCTCTTGCTCCTTCAGGCGCTCGGCCTCCTGCACCCGCTGGCGTTCTTCGGCCTCCCGGCTTTCCTGCAACCGCGCTGCCGCCTCGGCCAGCGTTCCCCGGTCGATCCCCTGCGCGGCCTCCCGTAGCCGCTCGGCCAGACTGCGGGCGGATTCCGGCTCCGGGGTTTGTCCAGGTGCGGCTATGGCATCAGACGCGGTGCGGCTCTGGCGGGCTTCCCATGCCTCGCGCAACCGCGCGGCCAGGTCCTGCCTCCCCTCCCGGCCATCCCGATCCGCAGCGCCGGCATAGGCCAGACCCTGCGCCGCCCCCTCTTGCGTCAATGGCCCGAGGCGATCCACCGCCCGCCCGATCCAGTCCCGCACCTGACCGGCCAGAACCTCCGCCACCCGCGCAACCTCGGCCGCCTGCGCCTTGACCTCGCGCCACACCCGGACGGCCGCGACCTCGATGCCGCGTTCCTTCATCTGCCACGCCCCGGCAGACAGTTGCGGCAGCGGATCCCGGTCCAGTTCCACCGCCCGCACCGTCTGACGCAGCGCCTCGGCCTCGTCCCCGCGATCATGCGCCGCGGTGGCACGCTCCTGCGCCTCGATCCGCTGCGCCTCTAGTGTCCGGTGATCGATCCGCTCGTCATGGCCGCATCGCTCAAGGGCGCGGTTGCTGTCCCGCGCCCATGCCTCACGCCATCCTTCCAGCATCTCGACCGCGTTCCATTCCCGGTTCTTAGCCCCGAACCCTTCGTGGCCGATTTCACGGGTGGTCAGCAGGATATGGGCATGGTGGTTGCGATCATCGCCTTCGCGCCCCGGCGCATGAAGCGCGATGTCGGCCACCATGCCACGGGCCACGAACTCGCGCTGGCAGAACGCGCGCACCAGCTCGACGCGCTGCCCGTGGTCCAGCTCGGCGGGCAGAGCCACCCGGATTTCGCGGGCAACCTGCGAATTCTTCCGGGTCTCTGCCGCCTCGACCGCGTTCCACAGCGCCGCCCGATCCTGCACCCATGCAGGCGCGTTGGCAGGGGCGATGGTTTCGACGTGATCAACGCCGCCGCGCGCACGGTAATCGAAGGTCAGCCCGGTGCGGTGATCCTCGATCCGTTCGCCCACGCGGTATGCCGCTGCCGCCGTGGCGCTGCGGCCAGCGGAGCGGGAAATCATCGTGGCCCGAAGGTGGTAGATTGCCATTTCTGCGCTGCACTTCGCTAAGGGTTCAAGGGAAACGCAGGGTTCCCTTGCCCACACAAACGCGCAGCGTTTGTATAAGTGGGCACTTTGTGTTTGACACGCTATCCACTACGCGGCACAAATTCAACGGTTGTAACGAGGAAGGGCGGAAGAATGGCGCGCACCATCGACCAGCAGATTGCAGATGCGCAAGCGAAGCTGGCGCGGCTCAAAACACGTCAGAAAGCCAGCGACACCCGCCGAAAGATCATCGTCGGCGCCATCGTCACCACCGAGGCCCTGAAAGACCCAAAGATTTCCAAATGGCTGGCATCCACCCTGCGCAAGAACGCAACCCGGGACGTGGACCAGAAGGAAATCGCCGGACTGCTGGCCGACCTCGATGCCAGGGCGCAAAGCGCCGGGGCGGGTGAGGCATGAGCGGCAGCACCGATCCGTTTCTGGTTCTGGTCGATGATATTGGTGCGCTGCGCCGCCAGATCGAGAACCTGCAACGCACCAGCCTCGACAGGGACGAGGCCGAACACCTCAACGCGACCATCGCCCAGAGCCTCGACAACATGGCGCAAACCGGAAAGCGGCTGGAACAGCGCCTTGAAGGCCAGCTGCAGCTCGCCACCGCCAAGACCAACCTCGCCGCCATAGAAGCCGCACAGGACGCCGCCAGAGGGGCTATCCGGGAATCCCATGCCGAGATCCTCCAAACGGCCAAGAGCCTCTCACAGGCCGCAGGAGAGGCCCGCAGAGAGGCATGGCGCTGGTTCGGCGGGTTCTGGGTCTGGCTGGCCTCGATCGGGGCCGCAGGGGCGCTTATCGGCGCGCTGGCCGTGTTCTGGCTGCAAGGCCGTGCCGATGCCAAAGCCTTCGGCCAGCATCCCCGCATCTACTGCCTGTCCGCAGGCGGATCATTCGCCGATCAGCGGGACGGAAGCCGATACTGCATCTTCATGGTTTCGCCACCGACACAGCCAGCCAGGGAATGACGGCTCACGCGCCGGGCTGGATCGAGACTTTCAGCCCGAGCGCCTTGGCGACCTTCATCACCGTGGATAGCGTGGGATTCCCATCCCCAGACAGTGCCTTGTTCAGCCCCACCCGGCTCATACCAACCTCACGGGCCAGCGCGGTCATGTTCCGGGCGCGGGCAACCACCCCAAGGGCGCGGGCAACATAGGCGGGATCGTCGCCGCCATCTTCCATGACCGCTTCGAGATAGGCCGCAATGTCTTCCTCGGTCTTGAGGTAGTCGGCGGAATCATAGCGGGCGAATTTTTCTTCCGGCATCGCTTAGCCCTTCCACTCTGCGGCCAGCACCTTGGCCTGTTTGATGTCTTTGCTCTGCGTGGACTTGTCGCCGCCACAAAGCAGGATCACGAGAACCGGACCGCGCTGGATGAAATACACCCGGTAGCCCGGCCCGTAGTTGATCCGCAGTTCCGAAACACCCTCTCCGACCGGCTCCACATCGCCGGGGTTCCCCGCCGCAAGGCGGTCCAGTCTGGCAGCGATGCGCGCAACCGCCCTGCGATCCCGCAAACCGGAAAGCCAGGCATCGAAGGTTCCGCTTCGGATTAACTCGATCATCCGACAACTATAGTTATCATGTGGGTGTCTGACAACCAAAGTTATCACTTCCTTGTTCTAAGCAAATCCGAGGCCAGCCAGGGGCGTTCCCGGTGCATCATCCCTCCCCCGCACCCCCACCCGTCACGCGCACACATGCGCGGAATCGTCCACTCGGCCCACAAGGGGCCTCGCGTCCGATGGCAAGCAAAAACTACACAGCCCGTCCGTAGGCGGGGGGTCGCCAGCCCCTTGGAAAGGCGCTCCCCCCCGGCGCGCAAGCGCGCCCGGACTGTGCATTTTTTGCCTGCCTTAAGATCATAAGAAGGGTAAAAAAATTCATACAATAATATCAATTACTTACCAGGGGGGGGTGCCTCATGAGCTATGAGGCACCCCTGCATCATCTAGATGATGCAGGTTTGTGCAAATATTGAACACTGACTTTCAATATTTTCTTGCAAATTTTGCACGCTGGCGTTCATTATCAGTTCACAGATGATGCGGGTCGCATCAAAAATCGACCACTTTCGCCGCCCGAAATCAACGAGTGCCAATGTCCGAGAACCGTCCAGCCCTGCCGCGAAAATCATCCGCAGGCCAATGGGTCCAAACAGAGCGGGCTGCGCATGAAGCATGGGCAGCACTGATCGCTAAGGCCCCCAAGGCTGCGCAACTGATGCACATCCTGACAGCTCGGATCGGTGAACATAACGCCGTCATCATCAGCCAAAAGACGCTCCGCACCCTCATGGGATGCAGCCGCCCCACCGTGCAACGCGCCCTCGATGTGCTGGCTCAGGACAGATGGATTGAGGTGCGCCAAGTGGGCGAGAGTGGAACCGTGAATGCCTATGTCATCAACGACAGGGTCGCATGGGCGACCGGACGCGATGGGCTGCGCTACAGCCTGTTCAGTGCGGCGGTTGTCCTCTCCGAGGAAGAGCAGCCAGACCGGGCCGAACTGGGGCGACAAGAGCCGTTGCGCAAGGTGCCAAGCCTATTCAGGGACGAAAGGCAGCTTCCGAACGGCCCCGGCCTCCCCCCGCCTTCACAGCCGTTCTTGGATGGCATGGAACCAGACTTGCCTGCGACAGGCGCCGACGAGTAGCCTTTCACCGCAACGACACAAAATGCCTTGCATGAAACGATCCGCAAGAGGACGGAAAGACCCATGAAATACACAGCAGGGCAGGCTGCAAAGGCTACAGGAGTAGCAACGGCAACCATCACAAGATCCCTGAAAAATGGGCGTATTTCGGGTCAAAAGGATGAATCTGGCGCGTGGATGATCGACCCATCCGAACTACACAGAGTATTCCCCCCCGTTTCAACGCAAGACAGCGCAACACCGAAGACACAAGACCACGCAACAGCAAGCGAAACACCTAAAAGAGGCCCTGAAGTCAGCGCTTTG
>NZ_WCHR01000025.1 GCF_008973825.1 Gemmobacter serpentinus
GCGCAACTCCTGAACTTGGGGCAGGGCGGTTTGATCTTCGGTGGAAATACGCGCGTATCCGATGAGTGGCACGGGGCAGGGGGCCTTTTTGCAATTGCGGATGTCAGGAGTAAACGACCGTTTGTAAACGTAAGCAAGGGCGCTCTCGGTAGCCGAGGTCAGCGAAATGCCCTTCGTTTCCTCAGGCTGTGTCGCGTTTGGTTCCCGATTTCAATTGAAGCGATTAGCTGAAACCTGAGCGGTCTGGTTGGAGCTTGGCATTTCAGCAAAGGCTCGACGGAAGGGCAGGGGGCTTACAGGCCTGCGGCCTTGGTCAGGTTCACCCGGAACCTGTCGCGGCGTCGCTGGTATCGGCGGGTCATCTCTGCGCTGGCATGACCAAGCTGCTTTTGAACGTAGCGCTCATCAACTTCCGCGCTGCTGGCAAGGCCTGCGCGCAGGGAATGGCCCGAGAACAGCCGCACGCGCTCGGCTTCAGGCAGATCAGGGCGTAGCCCGGCCTCGCGGGCGCAGGACTTGATCAGCCGGGCGACGTGCTTGTCCGACAACCGCTCGCTCGTGGCTTTCAGGCCGTTGCGTGACGTGGCGACGAAGATCGGGCCGAAGTCGATCCTTGCGTAATGCAGCCACTGCGTCAGGGCATGGACCGGGCAGGTCTGATCTGATGAGCCGCGGGCGATTTCGACCTCGCGCCAACCGGTCTTGCCGCGCAGGGTGAGGAGCACGCCGTCCTCCAAGATCTCGACCCAGCCGCCGGAGTCAGGCGTGTCATCCTTGCCGTGGTCGAGGCTGACAATTTCGGACCGACGCAGGCCACCAGCAAAGCCGATCAGCAGGATCGCCCGGTCGCGCAGGCCGCGCAAATCGTGGGGGAGGGTTGCCAGCATGTCGCGCAGGTCTTCCGGCAGAATGGCCTCTTTCTGTGCTGGTGGCCGTGCGTGCTTGCGGCGGATGCCAGCCAGGACGCTGGCAATGTGCCGATCTTTGCGGTCGAGCCGCTCTCCGCGCTGCGCATAGCCCCAGGTCAGGCCAGACAGCCGCCGTTCTATAGAGGAGGCCGAGAGGGCAGGTGCTTTGCCGCTCGGCGCTGCCAGATCGGCGATGTAGAGGCCGATCAGCTGGGACGACGAGGGGAGAGGGTCCGCGCCACGCATCCGGCACCAGCGCGCGAAGTGGGCCCAATCCTTGGTGTAGGCCTTCAGCGTGTTCTCCGACGCCGCCTGACGCGCATAGTCACGCGCCGTTTCGACCAGGCGGTCGAGCGTGCCCGAGCCAGCGACATGGGAGGGCAGGGCGATCGTGTCGCGCTCCGTATCAGCGCTGTCGTCCCGCTCATGGCGATCGGGACGTTCCGGGGGTTCTGAAGGCGATTTCTCGGGCGTTTCGGTCATACCGTCGAGCATACTCCCGGCACGTCCGATAATGCAATCTTATTGGACATTGGGGAGTCGACAAAGCTGCGGCGCTATGGGTTCATTCCGCTGGTTGAAAGCGCCGTCACAATATAGGCTGCCGACATGAGAAAACCGCGCGCCGCGTCTTTGGAAACCTTGCCGATGCTGCCCCCGCTGCCGGGCTGGATCGTCTCTGCGCCGTCCGAGCCGCCGGAGGCTGCGGCCTTCCGGTCCGGGGCCGCGCTGGCGCATCTGGGTCAGGCAATGGCGTCGGGGGATGTGCCTCTGGCGCTGTGGCGCGATCGTCTGGCCCTGACGGCGGCCGAGAACTGCGCTGCGATGGCGGGGCGAAGGGAAGGGCAGGGCGCCTTGCGCGATGCCCTGCACCTGACGGGACCGGGCGACGACCCCGGCCCGGCGGGGCGGATCGCACGGCAGTGGTCACGCGCGGCGGCGCGGCCGGTTTCGGTCGCGCATCTGGTCAATACGCTGGACGGAGTAACGGCAGAGCGGATCGCGCTTTGCCTTGATGCCACCGGACCGACCCCAGTGGACCGCGCGGCGCAGGTCGTCGAGGCGGTGCTGACCGATAGTCCGCGAGCCGAGGCCGCCGCCCTGATCCTGTCCGATGCCGCGTTGGCAAAAGCGTTGGGGGCAACGCATGTGCTGCCGCTTCTGGCGCTGACGCTCAAGCCCCGCGATATACGCTTGCGGGGCGATGATCTGCGGCTGGCCTGTCACCGCGCCGTTGTCTCTGCCGTTCGGCAGGCGCTGCCGCTGGCCGGCGATCTGGCCCGTGCGGCGGCCCGCCTTCGGGCAGTGGCCCCGAAGCTGCGCGCCAAGGCGGCGGGCCGGGCGGTCGATCTGTTCCTGTCGCGCGATGCGCTGGTGCCGGGGGCATTGGCCTTCATGTCGGATCGGGCCGCGCGACGGCTCTGCGACCGACTGGTGGCGCTCGGCGCCGTGCGCGAACTGACAGGGCGGGACACGTTCCGACTTTACGGGGTCTGAGCATGGGGCGGCGCGAGGACACAGAACTTGACCGCGAATTGGCCGTTCTTCCCCCTGAGCTGCGCTGGCGGGAATGGATGCGTCGGATCGAGGCGGTGCTGTTCGCAAGCACGACCCCGGTGGCGCGCGAGGATCTGGCGCGGGTCGTGGGGCAGGGGGCCTCAGTCGATCTGTTGATCGAGGATCTGGCAGTGGATCTGGAAGGCCGACCCTATGAGGTGGCACAGGTGGGAAAGGCGTGGATGCTGCGCACGCGCGCGGCCTATGCCCCAGCGATCCGCGCCGCGGCGGATGTGGACGGCCAAGCGCTGAACCTGTCGGAATACGATCTGGCCGTGCTGGCGGCGATTGCGTATCACCAGCCGATCAGCCGCGACGGGTTGAAGGACATCTTCGGAAAAGAGATCAGCCGTGACCTGATCGGCCGACTTGCCGAGCGGGACCTGATCGGCACCGGCCCTCGCGAACCCCGCCGTGGCGCGCCTCATACCTTCGTCACCACCGAGGCGTTCCTGGCTGCCTTCGGGATGGAGTCCTTGCGCGACCTGCCAGACCCCGAGCAATTGGACGATGCAGGCCTGGCAGGCCCATCGGGGGCCATGGAAGGTTAGGCGAACACTGTGGAATTCGTCGAAGATGAGCAGGCGCGGCTTGACGCTGTCGAGAAGATGATCGACCTGTTCGCTGGCGCGGGACAGCGCCGCAAGATCTCCGCCAAATCCCGGCTGGGCGAAAAGCTGACCTACATCCATAACCACTGGGACGGGCTGCAAACCTTCCTGACCGACGGCCGCGTCGAGATCGACAGCAACAGGGTCGAAAACCTGATCCGCCCCATCGCCCTCAATCGCAAGAACGCCCTCTTTGCCGGTCACGATGAAGGCGGCGTCGCCTGGGGCCGCATTGCTTCGCTGATCGAAACCTGCAAAATCAACGGCATCGAGCCCTTCGCCTATCTCAAGGCAACCCTGACAGCCATCGCCAACGGGCATCCGCAAAGCCGCCTCGACGATCTGCTGCCGTGGAACTTCACACCGTCAAGATAACGCGACCGTGCTGTCCAGCGACCGCTTACGCATGTCACAAATTCAAAAGTCTTGCGCGGGGCGCTTCTGCAGATTTTCTTATTGCTCGGTTGCTGCGCATCGATGGAGCGGATGTCCGGTGCGCAGAAGGCAAACGTCAATAGCGTGTCGTCATACGATAGCCAGGCCGGTGACTCAGGGTTACAAGAGTGATTGCAGCGTTTTGCCACCATGTGGAGCGTTCGACGCAGAACACCGGCTCGCCGAGTTTATGGTCGAGATGCGTGACGATCATTGCATCAGCGGCTGCTGCCAAGAAGCTAATCTCGACCTCGGAAAACGGGACCGTCGCTATCAGCCACTCATTTGGACCTATCACCGTAAAGTCCTGCTGCAACGCTTGCGGTAGGGCTGCCGCGTTGATCCAGCGATCTTCAAGCTGAAATGCTTCACCATTGGCAGAGTGCAAACACACCAGATGAACCACTTTGCTGCCAAGTTTAAGGTTCATCCGTGCCCGCAGCCATTCAGGAGCTGCAAGGATTTCGCGACTGACCAACACATAACGGTAAGACGCCCCAGTTTTTTCGATTTCCACGCGAACAATTGGCATCTCAAAACGCGCTTGCCGGATCGGAGCCATGCGAACCCGGGTTCCAGCTTTGCGCTTGCGGTCCAGAAATCCAAGTTCGGTCACTTCGCGAAGCGCACGGTTCATTGTCGTTCGCGAACATCTGAATTCTTCTGCCAACTCCACTTCGCCAGGGAGCAGAGTTCCGGGACCCCAAGGCCCTTCTGTGATGCGGTGCAGGATTTCTGCCATGACGTCCCTGAAGGTGGTCTTCTCGATGATTGGTGTGGTCGCCATTCAGGTCTGCCTCTTGGCCGCGTATGAAGCCCTTGATACGGTTATGTGTAGGCTTAAGGCAAGGATTGGCCCCGTGTTTCGCATCCTGAACGCAGATGAGTTCCAGACCAACTCCTGGAAGAATGGGGGCGGAGTCACACATGAGATTGCACGTCACGCTGTTGGCGATGGTTGGCTGTGGCGTATCAGCATTGCTGAGGTCGGCTCGGACGGGCCATTTTCGGTCTTTCCTGGAATGACACGGATTTTGACGGTCATTGACGGAGCGGGGATTGATCTGCTGTCTGCGGACGGTGTTCTGGAGGCGCGCCTGCACCGCCCTGCTCCCTTCTCCGGTGACCTCGATGTGACAGCCAGGTTGGTCGGCGGACCTGTCCGTAACCTGAATCTGATTTATAACGCGAAGGTTATCGAGCCTGCCGTGGAGGTGATTTTGGGGCCAGCCACGCTGAACTGTGAAGCTGGAACAACTGGGCTCCTTTGCCTTTCAGGCGCCATCACAGTTGCCGGTGATGGATTGCGTGAGGGGGCGTTCGCATTGGGGAACGGCGCAGACATAGAACTTGCGGCTGGGGCCGCAGGGATACGCATTACCCTGCGGAAACTGGCCTGACAGCGGTCAAACAGCGTCGATCAAGCCTTTCAGGGCCTTCCGCCAACCCGCGATGATCTGTTCCCTGTAGACGTGACGCCTTTCTTTCACCCGGTGTCTGCCTGCGGACCACAGGTCTGTGACCACGGTATCGGGTGCCGCAAAGGCCAGACCATCAAGAATGTGATCGGGGCGCAGCGCGCAAAGCGTCGGGTGCGACAAGTCGATTGCTGTCAGATCGGCAAGATTGCCGACCGCGATCTGCCCCGATTTGCGCCCCAAAGCCTGTGCGCCACCAAGTGCGGCACCGACATAAAGGCGCTGGCCGACCGAGCCGTCCTTTTCGACCATGACATTGCGGGCAATGTCGCGCAGGCGCTGGCTGTATTCCAGTGTGCGCAGTTCCTCGGTCAGGCTGATGCGGACGTTGCTATCGGATCCGATTCCAAACGCCCCGCCTGCAGCCAGCCATCCTGGCCCATTGAATGGCCCATCGCCAAGGTTGGCCTCGGTGATCGGGCAAAGCCCGGCAACTGCGCCGCATTTTGCCAGTGCTGCGGTTTCTTGCGTGGTCATGTGGGTGGCGTGGACAGCACACCAATCCGCGCCAATG
This sequence comes from Gemmobacter serpentinus, assembly GCF_008973825.1. Classification (GTDB taxonomy): domain Bacteria; phylum Pseudomonadota; class Alphaproteobacteria; order Rhodobacterales; family Rhodobacteraceae; genus Gemmobacter; species Gemmobacter serpentinus. The sequence continues at coordinate 5,504 of NZ_WCHR01000025.1, forward strand.
GGGGTATTCGCCAGCAGCCATTCCACCGGCCGCGCACCCAGCCAGGCTGAAATATCGGCCACCTCCTTGGGCTGTTCGGCGACATGAATGTGAATGGGGTTTCCATTTGCCAACGGTAAAGCGCGGGCCAGATCGGCAGGGTTGGTGGCGCGTAGCGAATGGGGCGCAATGCCAACACGGGTGTCATGGGGCAGCGTGCGGGCAGCTGCGCGTGTGGCCTCCAGCAACGCGGCAAAATCATCTACTGTATTGCCAAACCGCAACTGCCCGGCTGCCATCGGTTGCTGCCCTGCACCGCCATAGGTGTACAGGACCGGCAGATGCGTCAGGCCGATACCCGTCAGGTGGGCTGCGGCAAAGATGCGGTTCGACAGTTCGGCGATGTCGGCATAAGCGTCTCCACCCGGTTGATGATGCACATAATGGAATTCGCCAACGGCGGCGTACCCGGCCTCTTGCATCTCCATGAACACAAGGGCGGCAATCGCCTCCATCTGCGCCGGCGTCAGCCGATCCAGAAAGCGATACATCAGATCGCGCCATGTCCAGAAACTATCACGACCTGCGATCCTGTGTTCAGTCATGCCTGCCATCGCGCGCTGGAAGGCGTGGCTGTGCAGGTTTGAAAGTGCGGGGAGCAACGCGGACACGAGTGTATCGCCCTGCTGCGGGGCGGCTGCTTTGCACACCCCGGTGATATGCCCATCGGCCACGGTGATCCTGACCTGTTCGGCCCATCCGTCGGGCAGCAAGGCGCGTTCTGCAAAAATCACAATGGCGACTCCTTATGTGTAGACATAATAATCATACTTGCATACATAACGCGCAGGCAACACCTTTTGCGGAGCATTTCCCGTGCAAAATCCCTCAGTCGTTTTGACCTCACTTCGGGCGGCAACGATGGTGTCGGGCGCTGATCCCTACGGTTTGATTGACGAGGCGGCGCTCGTTTTGGTTGGGGGCAAGATCGCATGGGTTGGGGCGCAGGCAGATCTGCCCGGCGAATACGCTGCTATGCCCGTACAGAACATGAGCGGGAGGCTGATCACACCAGCTCTGATTGACTGCCACACCCATACTGTTCACGGCGGCAACCGTGCTGCGGAATTCGAGATGAGGCTGCATGGGGCAAGCTACGAAGAGGTTGCACGGGCTGGAGGCGGGATAGTCTCGACAGTGACAGCAACGCGCAGGGCCTCGGAAGACGACCTTGTTGCTGCGGCGATGCCGTTTGTCGATGCGATGATTGCAGAAGGCGTCGCGGTGATCGAGATCAAGTCAGGTTATGGGCTGGAGCAGAACACCGAACTGAGGATGCTGCGTGCGGCGCGGCGTATTGGCCGGTTGCGGCCAGTTTTGGTGCGGACAAGCTTTCTGGCGGCGCATGCTGTCCCCGTGGAGTATATGGGTCGTGCCGACGCCTATATCGATCAGGTTTGCATTCCCGCGCTACACGCGGCCCATGCCGAAAGGCTGGTCGATGCGGTGGACGGGTTCTGCGAAGGCATCGCCTTTTCGCCTGCACAAATCGAACGCGTATTTCAAGCCGCCCGCAGCCTTGGCCTGCCGGTTAAGTTGCATGCCGAGCAGCTTTCCAACTTGGGCGGCGCTGCGCTGGCTGCGCGGTATGGCGCGATGTCTGCCGATCATCTGGAATATCTGGATGAGGCGGGGGTGGTCGCAATGGCCGCTGCCGGAACCGTGGCGGTGATCCTGCCTGGCGCATTCTACACCTTACGCGAACAGCGGATGCCCCCCATTCATCTCCTGCGCCAACATGCCGTGCCGATGGCGGTGGCGACTGACATGAACCCCGGCTCATCGCCCATGGTCTCGCTGCTTCTGGCGATGAACATGGCCTGCACTCTGTTCCGGATGACTCCGGTCGAGGCTTTGGCCGGGGCCACTACCCATGCTGCCCGTGCGCTTGGTCTTGCAGATCGCGGCACTCTGGCTGTGGGCCAGATCGCGGACCTTGCCGTCTGGAACTGCGGCCACCCGGCCGAATTGGCCTACCGCATCGGCTTCAATCCCCTTCACCAACGCATTATCGGAGGCGTCCTTTGACCGCTCTTACCCTTGTTCCCGGCCAGACCACCTTGGCGCAACTGGCGCGCATCTACCGCGAAGAACTGGCCGTCACGCTGGACCGCGCCGCACGACCGGGGATCGAGGCTGCCGCTGCTGCGATCAGTGCTGCTGCTGCTGGCGACGTTCCAGTCTACGGGGTAAACACCGGTTTTGGCAAACTGGCGTCCCTGCGCATCGCCCCCGAAGACACGGCTACCCTGCAACGCAACCTGATCCTGTCGCATTGCTGCGGTGTGGGCGACGCCATCCCGCGCGCCCATGCGCGGTTGCTGATGGTGCTGAAACTGCTCAGCTTCGGGCGCGGCGCGTCAGGCGTGCGTTGGGCGTTTGTTGAACTGCTTGAAGCGATGCTGGCCCGTGGTGTGACGCCAGTCATTCCTGCGCAAGGGTCGGTCGGGGCTTCGGGCGATCTGGCCCCTTTGTCACACATGACCGCTGTTCTGATCGGCCATGGGGCGGCGGAATATCAAGGCCGCGTGCTGCCGGGGGCCGAGGCATTGACTGCGGCTGGCCTGACCCCCATTCAGCTTGGCCCCAAGGAAGGGCTGGCCTTTATCAACGGCACGCAGTTCTCGACCGCCTTCGCGCTCGCCGGCCTGTTCGACGGTTGGAATGCGGCGCAGTCGGCTTTGGTGACTTCGGCGCTGTCGACCGACGCGATTATGGGGTCCACCGCTCCCTTGCAGCCGGAAATCCATTCTCTGCGTGGTCATTCCGGACAGATCGAGGCTGCAAGCTTTATGCGCGCGCTGTTAGCGGGTTCTGAAATCCGCGAAAGCCACATCGTGGGCGATGCGCGCGTTCAGGACCCTTATTGCATCCGGTGCCAGCCACAGGTCACCGGAGCCGCGATGGATGTTTTGCGTCAAGCAGCACATACTCTGGTGATCGAGGCCAACGCGGCAACCGACAATCCGTTGGTGCTGACTGGGGCCGGGCTGATCGTGTCCGGTGGTAACTTCCACGCTGAACCCGTGGGCTTTGCCGCCGACATGATTGCGCTGGCCTTGGCCGAGATCGGGGCGATCGCGCAGCGCCGCGTCGCCTTGATGGTGGACCCGGTTTTGTCGTTCAACCTGCCTGCGTTCCTGACTCCGCGCCCCGGCCTGAACTCCGGCCTCATGATCGCCGAGGTGACCACTGCCGCGCTGATGTCCGAGAACAAGCACATCGCCATGCCTTGCGTGACCGACAGCACGCCGACATCGGCTAATCAGGAAGACCATGTCAGCATGGCAGCACACGGTGCCGTGCGTTTGGGAAAGATGGTGCAAAACCTGAACGTGATCCTTGGGGTCGAGGCGATTTGTGCTGCCCAAGGCATCGACTTCCGTGCGCCGTTGCACACCAGTGCGCCGCTGCAGGGCGTTGTTGCGCGGCTGCGTCAGGATGTGGCAACGTTGGGCGATGATCGCTACCTTGCCCCCGATCTGGCCGCAGCGGCACGTCTGATTGGCAATGGTGCTTTGGCGCAGGCAAGTGGCTTGGCACTGCCCGAGCTTTCTGCATGATGCTGGTCAACGTCACGCAAGGCGACAGTCCAGTCATTCTCGGCCTGCCGCACGGGGGGACGTATGTGCCCGACGCGCTGATGGCCCGGTTGAATGACCGTGGGCGAAGGCTGTCAGACACGGATTGGCATATTGCTCAGCTTTATCAGGGGCTTTTGGCTGACGTTACGACAGTCGAGGCGACGTTTCACCGCTATGTCATCGACGCCAATCGCGATCCAGCCGGGGCTTCGCTTTATCCGGGTGCCAACACCACGTCCCTGTGCCCGACAACGGATTTCGACGGATCGGATATCTGGACCGCAGGGCAGGAGCCAAGCCCGGACGAGATTGCCGCCCGCCGGACGCAATACCACGCGCCCTATCACGACGCATTGGCCACCGAAGTAGATCGGGTGAAAGCCCGGCATGGTGTGGCGATTGTCTATGATTGCCATTCGATCCGCTCGACCATCCCCTTCTTGTTTGCGGGGCTGCTGCCGGTCTTTTCCATCGGCACCAATGACGGGCAGAACTGCGCGCCGCAGGTGTCGGACGCTGTCTCGGTGCCCTGTTTTGCGGCCACTCCGTTCGACACGGTGTTGAATGGCCGCTTCAAGGGCGGCTGGACCACCCGCCACTATGGTCAACCTGGCACGGGCGTTCATGCCATTCAGATGGAACTGGCCCAACGCGCTTATCTGGCCGCCGAGGCCGCACCTTGGACCTATGCAGCCCAGAGTGCCGCACCTTTGCGCGCGGTTCTGGCGCAAATCCTGCAATCCCTCGACACCCTTGCCCGTTCGGGTGTGCTCAACCGCTAAAGGAGCCTTCCATGCTTGATCGCAAGAACAGCCGCGACATCTATCCCGCCACCGGCACTGAAATCACCGCGAAATCGTGGCAGACCGAGGCCGCGATGCGGATGTTGATGAACAACCTGCATCCTGACGTTGCCGAGAACCCGCATGAGTTGGTGGTTTACGGCGGCATTGGCCGCGCCGCGCGGTCTTGGGGCGATTTCGACCGGATCGTCGCCACGCTGAAAGACCTTGAAGATGACGAAACCCTGCTGGTGCAATCCGGCCGGCCGGTCGCGGTGGTCCGCACCCATAAGGATGCCCCGCGCGTTTTGATCGCCAATTCCAACCTCGTGCCGCATTGGGCGACTTGGGACCATTTCAACGAGCTCGATAAAAAGGGCCTGATGATGTACGGCCAGATGACCGCCGGGTCGTGGATCTACATCGGCACCCAAGGCATCGTGCAAGGTACCTATGAGACCTTTGCGGAGGCGGGCCGTCAGCACTTTGGCGGATCACTCAAGGGCAAGTGGATCCTGACGGGTGGCCTTGGCGGCATGGGCGGGGCGCAGCCCTTGGCAGCTGTGATGGCGGGGGCTTGCTGTCTGGCCGTTGAATGCGACGAGACGCGGATCGATTTCCGCCTTCGCACCCGTTATGTCGATGCCAAAGCGCGGACTTTGGACGAGGCGCTGGCGATGATCGCCGAATGGACCGCCAAGGGCGAGGCAAAGTCGGTCGGCCTCTTGGGCAATGCCGCCGATGTGTTCCCCGAACTGGTGCGCCGGATGAACGCAGGTGGCGCACGTCCTGATATCGTCACCGACCAGACCTCTGCCCATGACCCGCTGCACGGCTATCTGCCGCAAGGCTGGAGCGTTGCCGAATGGCGGGCCAAACAGGAAACCGACCCGAAGGCGGTGGAAAAGGCCGCTCGCGCCTCGATGTGCATCCATGTGGCGGCGATGGTGGATTTCTGGAATGCGGGCGTGCCGACGCTGGATTATGGCAACAACATTCGGCAGGTCGCGCAGGAAGAAGGGCTTGAAAACGCCTTTGCCTTCCCCGGCTTTGTGCCGGCCTATATCCGGCCCCTGTTCTGCAAGGGCATTGGTCCGTTCCGCTGGGTGGCGCTGTCCGGCGACCCCGAGGATATCTACAAAACCGATGCCGCGATGAAAAAGCTGTTCCCGGAAAATGAACACTTGCACCGTTGGCTTGATATGGCCGCCGACCGCATCGCCTTTCAGGGTCTGCCCGCCCGCATCTGCTGGATCGGGCTCGGGGATCGGCACCGCGCCGGGCTGATGTTCAACCAGATGGTCAAGTCGGGGGAGTTGAAAGCCCCGATCGTGATTGGCCGTGACCATCTGGATTCAGGATCGGTTGCCTCGCCCAACCGCGAGACCGAAAGCATGAAGGACGGATCAGACGCGGTCTCGGATTGGCCACTGCTCAACGCGCTGGTCAACACCGCGTCGGGGGCCACTTGGGTTTCGATCCACCACGGCGGCGGCGTCGGCATGGGCTTTTCGCAGCATTCTGGCGTGGTTATCGTGGCCGACGGCACTGATGATGCTGCCAAGCGGCTGGAGCGCGTCCTGTGGAACGATCCGGCGTCAGGCGTCTGGCGTCACGCCGACGCAGGTTATGAAACCGCAATTGACTGCGCCAAAGAACGTGGTCTGCGCCTGCCGACTATTCTGGGCAACTGAGATCACCTTGCCGCTTGTCAGATAACGCCGGCGGGAGAAGAACTCCGGCTTGCCATCCCTGTAGAAAGGAAGTCCCCATGCGCACTCGCGCCGCTGTCGCCATCGCCCCCGGCAAACCGCTTGAAATCATGGAGGTAAACCTCGACGACCCGAAAGAGGGCGAGGTTCTGATTGAAATCAAGGCCACTGGCATTTGCCACACTGACGAATTTACCCTGTCGGGTGCCGATCCCGAAGGGCTGTTTCCGGCCATTCTCGGCCATGAAGGCGCAGGCGTGGTCATCAAGTGCGGCCCCGGCGTGAAATCGCTGAAGCCGGGAGATCACGTCATCCCGCTTTACACCCCCGAATGCCGTGAATGCCCGTCTTGCCTGTCGCGCAAGACCAACCTTTGCACGGCCATTCGCGCGACGCAGGGCCAAGGGCTGATGCCGGATGGCACCACCCGGTTCTCCATGCTCGATGGCACGCCGATCTTTCATTACATGGGCTGTTCCACCTTCGCCAACCATACGGTGATGCCGGAAATCGCGCTGGCCAAGGTGCGTGAAGACGCGCCGTTCGACAAGATCTGCTACATCGGCTGCGGTGTGACCACCGGCATCGGCGCGGTGCTGAACACGGCGCAGGTTGAGATCGGTGCCAAGGCCGTGGTGTTCGGTCTGGGTGGTATTGGTCTGAACGTGATTCAGGGCCTGAAAATGGCCGGGGCCGACATGATCATCGGCGTCGATCTGAACAACGACAAAAAGGTCTGGGGCGAGAAGTTCGGGATGACCCACTTCATCAACCCGAAAGAGATCGAAGGCTCGGTGGTGCAGGCGATCGTTGATCTGACCAAGACCCCGTTCGACAAGATCGGCGGCGCGGATTACTCGTTCGACTGCACCGGCAACGTCAAGGTGATGCGGGACGCACTGGAATGCACCCATCGCGGCTGGGGCCAGTCGATCATCATCGGCGTGGCACCCGCTGGCGCCACCATCGAAACCCGCCCCTTCCAGCTGGTCACCGGCCGGGTCTGGAAAGGCACAGCATTCGGCGGCGCGCGCGGCCGCACCGATGTGCCGAAGATCGTCGATTGGTATATGGAGGGCAAGGTCGAGATCGACTCGATGATCACCCATATCCTCAAGCTGGAAGACATCAACAAAGGCTTCGATCTGATGCATTCGGGCGAAAGCATCCGGTCCGTCGTCGTATTCTGAGATCACATTACCGGAACCGGACCGGCGCGTACTATCCGGGGAAATGGGAGGAGACACCACATGACCAAACCGAAATTGCACCCGGCACTGGACAGCGGCATCGCCGCGACCTCGCCGGATTTCACAGGCGGCACGCTTGTTTGTGCTTGTACCGACAAACCCGTGCGCGTGCGCGTCGAGGGCCAAATCGCCCACAACCACGCTTGTGGTTGCACCAAATGCTGGAAGCCCGAAGGCGCGATCTTTTCGATTGTCGGGGTGGCCCCGCATGACAAGGTGACTGTGCTTGAAAACGGTGACAAGCTTTCCGTTGTTGATCCAGCCGCTTTGATCCAGCGCCACGCTTGCCAGGCCTGCGGCGTTCATATGTACGGGCCCGTCACCCGCGAGCACCCGTTTCAGGGACTGGATTTCATCCATCCCGAGCGGTTTGAAGAAAAGGGTTGGGCGCAACCTGGCTTTGCGGCTTTTGTGTCCTCGGTGATCGAAGCGGGCGTTGATCCGTCGCAAATGGACGCCATCCGCGGCCAACTCAGGGCGATTGGGCTGGAACCTTCTGATTGCCTGAACCCGGGCCTGATGGACTATATCGCAACTTGGACCGTTCAGCACCGCGTCTGAACTGGGACATAAACAACCGCAGGCAGGCTATCCCGCCTGCGGTGCCGAAATCGCCTTTTGGCGGCGAGAAATTGTCTGAATCCAGTTCCGCAACTCTGCCCCAAATGGTTTTTCCAGCGCGCTCGGGTCCCAAGCCAGGGAGTAAGCCTGTGAGAGCTTGAGCCGGATGTCGAAAGGCACGACAAGCCGCCCCGAGGCGATATCTTCGGTTGCCATGGAAAGTTGTGCCAGCACGAACCCCCGACCATTAATCGCCGCGTCAATCGCCGCACTGGACATCGAAAAGGCAACCTCGCCCACAGCCTTCCGACGAGGTACGCCAACATGTGCCGCCCAATCGCCCCAGCCAAGTGCTGCACCCTGCGCGCGATCCCATTCGATCCCCAAAAGCGGCGCATCGAGTATGTCCCCGGGCGTTTGCAGCTTCAGTCTTGCAAGAAGCGACGGAGAACAAGCCGGGACGACCCAATCCGTGAACAACTCGGTTCGATGATCAAAGCGCGTTATCAGATCACCGTAAGACAGCCGAAAGTCTACCTCATCAGATCCAAAGCGGGGTTCGGTGTCGTCCCCGATCAAGCGCACTGTTGCGGTGGGATGTGACGATTGCCAGTCGAACAGTTGCGCGCCAATCCATTTGGAGGCCAGCGACGGCAGACACGAAATCGTCAGTGATGCCTCTGATCGAGCCCGCAGCATCTTGCTTTGTGCCTCGCGCAGCGCATCAAACGCAGCTTTGACGTCGTCATGATAGTGGCGCCCGCGTGTCGTCAACGCGATCGACTTGCCTTTGCGCTCGACCAGCCGCAGCCCGACCTCTGCCTCCGCTTTGCGAAGCTGCTGGCTGATCGCGCCGACTGTCACACCCAGTTCGGTTGCGGCCGCTGTAGCACTGCCAAGTCGGCCAAATGCCTCGAAGGCCTGGATCGCACGCATGGAGGGAAGTTTTTGCAAGTTCGTCATTCCGGCAGAAGTAGAGTTTAGATTTTCTAAAATAGAACACAGAAGCAAGTGCTTTTTGAATCGGTAAATGCAGACTAGCAATATGTCTACACATAAAGCCGGGAGCAGATCATGTACCTAACCAACAGCTGGTATGTCGCAGCGTGGGATCACGAGGTCGGCAAGGACCTTTTCCCAGTCAAGATGCTGGGCGAACAAATCGTGCTTTACCGGAAGACCAATGGGGAAGTGGCGGCCCTGGAGGACGCCTGCCCGCATCGCAAGCTGCCGCTGTCGATGGGTCGCATCAAAGGCGACACGGTTGAATGCGGCTATCACGGTCTGACATTCAACAGCACAGGCACCTGTACTCGGGTTCCTGGAGTCGAGAAAATCCCGCATGTCGCCTGCGTGCGCTCTTATCCGATCCATGAACGCTACGGCTTGCTTTGGGTCTGGATGGGCGACGCCGAAAAGGCCGATCCTGCGCTGATCTTCCAGGTGGACCATTGGGGCGATCCGGCCTGGGGCCTGAATCGCGGCGATTCGATGGCGATCGATTGCAACTATCTTTACATGACCGACAACTTGCTCGACCCGTCTCATGTGGCTTGGGTTCACCAATCGTCCTTCGGCAATGCCGCAACTGAAGAGGCGCCGCTGGAAACCACCATCGGCGAAAATGGCGTTACCGTTTGGCGCTGGATGCTCGATGTGGAGCCTGCGCCCTTCTATGCGCCCTATCTGAAGTTCAAGGGTAACACCGACCGCAAGCAACACTACGAAGTGCACTACCCAAGCCATGCCATCATCAAGGCGATCTTCGCGCCTGCAGGCAGCGGTGGCGAAGGCCGGCCGCTGCATGAGGACACGTTCCTGATGGACAGCTACAATTTCATGACCCCTATCGATGAGAACACCACCAAATACTACTGGTTCCAGATGCGCAATTTCGCGCCCGACGACGCAAAAATCTCTGCAGAATTTGCCACCTCGGTGCGTGGTGCCTTTGATGAGGATCGCGCCGTTCTGACTGCAGTTCACAAGGGCATGGCCAACAAGCGCACGCCGAACCTTGATCTCAAGATCGACGTCGGCCCGATGCGCTTCCGCCGCAATCTGGCCAAACTGATCGAGGCAGAGCAGGCACAGAAAGTCGCGGCTAAATGACCCTGAACATCGACCAGGGTCTGCAAAGCAAAGCTGGGTTTCGCGGTCTGAGGGTTGCCGCAAAAATCGTCGAAAGCAGTCTCATCACCTCGTTTCATCTGGAAGCGGCGGATGGGTCGGCCTTGCCAGCCTTCCGTCCCGGTCAGTTTCTGGTATTCAAGATCCCGTCGGGCGACCCAAAAGGCTATGTGCTGCGCAACTACAGCCTGTCCGGCTCGCCCGACGATCACTGCCATTACCGCATTTCGGTCAAGCGTGAGCCGTCAGCAGGGCCGGGCCTGCCGGTCGGGCAAAGTTCCAACTACCTGCATGACAATGTCTGCGTCGGCGATGTCTTGATCGCCGACGGCCCGCGCGGCGAATTTGTGCTGGATGAGGCCAGTGACCGCCCGGTGGTTCTGTTTAGCGGCGGGGTCGGGCTGACGCCAATGGTGGCGATGCTGCACGCACTGGTCAACCGGTCGGCCCGTCGCACCCTGTTTCTGCATGCCTGCGAAAACGGCGAGGTGCATGCCCTGCACGATGAGGTCAATGGTCTGATCAGCCAGCGTCCCGGCTTGTCGGCCCATTACTGCTATCGTGCGCCCAGTGCCGAAGATCGCATTGCAAACCGATTTGACAGTGAAGGCTTCATCACCCGCGACGTGCTGCAGAGCCTGCTGTGCCTCGACGATTACGATTTCTACCTCTGTGGCCCACCACCATTCATGCAGGCGATGTTCCAAACGCTGCGCGGCCTTGGCGTGGCCAAGGACCGCATCGCCTATGAATTCTTCGGCCCAGCCACGGTGCTTGACGCGGAGGTCAAGCCGAAGCCGGTCGCTCCGACAGCCGGTACCACTCCCGTGCCCGCAGTCGGGGCGATCACGGTCGAGTTCCGCAAATCTGGAATCGTTGCCGAGTGGAATGCCAGCGCGCAGTCGTTGCTGGCCTTTGCAGAAGATCACGGGTTGAAGCCGGAATTCAGCTGCCGCGCGGGCATCTGCGGCACATGCACGTCGCGGATCATTTCGGGCGAGGTGAGCTATTTCGAAGACCCGCTTGAAGATCTGGCGCAGGGCGAATTGCTGCTGTGTTGCTCGCTCCCAAAGACCGCCATCGTATTGGATCTGTGATGACCGCTTCGCCCAAAATCCAACCAAACCCCGGCGCGGCATCTGCGGCCCTGATGGTCAATCCGAATGTGGCTGCTTTGCCAGCCTACAATGCAGGGATGTCGCTTGCACGCGCCCGGTTGCTCAGCGGGCATGACGATTTGGCACGGCTGGCCAGCAACGAAAATCCCGATGGCTGCGCGCCCGCAGTCCTGGCTGCCTTGGCGAATGGTGGTTTTGAGCCTTGGCGATACGCCGATCCGGCCTGCACCGCATTGCGCGAAGCTTTGGCCGCGCGGCTCGGAGTCGATGCAGGTGTGATTGTGGCTGGCAATGGGTCCGAGGAAATGATCGCCGCGATCTCGCGTGGCGTTCTGGTGGCTGGCTCGCAGGTGGTGACGGTGGTGCCAAGCTTTGGTCTGCATGAGATCGAGCCGCTGGCTGCTGGTGCCTCGGTCTTGAAAGTTCCGATGACGGTAGATGCAGGCTTTGATCTCGCGGCGCTGGAGGCGGCAATTGCCGCCGGGCCGCGCGTGGTGTTTCTGTCTTCGCCGTGGAACCCGGTTGGGCCCGCGCTGGATAAGTCTGCGCTGCAGCGCCTGATCGCAGCCGTTCGGCCGGGGACTTTGTTCGTTCTGGATGAAGCCTATTTCGAATATGCAGATGCTGATGCACCCGACGGAATTGAAAGCCTGCGCAATAGCGGCATTGCTTTCGTTGTGCTGCGTACCTTTTCCAAAGCCTATGGTCTGGCCGGTTTGCGCGTCGGGTATGCAGTATGTTCAGACCCTGAAATTGCGCGGGTGATTACCGCGGCCAAGACCCCGTTCAACGTGAATGGGGCCGCACAAATCGCCGCGGTGGCAGCCCTTGAGGATGAGGCATGGATGACGGCCTCGGTTGCGCGCATCCGTTCCGAACGGGATCGCGTTGCGCTTGCCTTGGCCGGAATGGGCCTTCATGCTGCCGCATCGCAGACGAATTTCCTTTTCTTTGACACCAGGCACGACAGTTCCATTGTCGCCGCGGCACTTCTGCAAGACGGCATCATCGTCAAGGCATGGCGTGAATTGGGGTATGAGACATGGCTTCGCGTCACGATCGGCAAGCCTGCCGACAATGATCGGCTGATCGCCTCGCTCCAAAAGCAGGTGGCGGGATGAGGACGCAGGCTGTCGCAAGCGTTGATCCTCTGGCGTTGAAACAAGCGTTGACGGCGGCTGTTGGCGCTGGCCATGTGCGCAATGATGCTGGCCCCGACCATGGTGCGACATTGCTGGTCCTGCCCGGATCAACGGCCGAAGTTGCCGCTGTTGTCGCCATTGCACGGACGCACGGTGTCAGCATCGTGGCGCAAGGCGGCCATACCGGTTTGGTCGGCGGTTGCCAGTCTCATCCCGGCCAGATCGTGCTGTCACTGACACGCATGGCATTGATTGAGGCCATTTACCCCGACGAGCGCGTGGCGATCGTGCAGGCGGGCGTGGCACTGGAAGCCTTGCAGAGTGCTGCCCTGACACATGGGCTGGAACCCGGCATCGACCTGGCCGCGCGAGGAACCGCGACCATCGGCGGCATGGTGTCGACCAACGCGGGTGGCATCATGGCGCATCGCTACGGGGTGATGCGTCATCGCGTGCTGGGGCTGGAGGCGGTGCTGCCTGATGGCACCATCTATTCCGACATGACCCGCGTGGTGAAAAATACGGCGGGCTACGATCTGAAGCACCTGTTTATCGGCGCTGAAGGCACCCTTGGCATTGTCACGCGGGTGGTCATCAAACTGGAGCCTTTGCCGCAGTCCACCGCCACGGCGATGCTGGGCCTGCCATCGGTGGCTGCGGCGTTTGAGGCAATCAATCTCGCGCTGCGCGTCGATGCGGGGCATTTGCGGGCGGCCGAAGGACTCTGGCAGTCCTATATTCAACTGACCGCGCGGGCCCAGGGCTGGTCGGAACCGAGCTTTCCACTGGATCAACCGATTTGCCTGTTGCTGATGCTGGGCGGTGCCAACCAAGCTAGTCTGAACGAGGGTATCGAGCAGATCTTTGCTGCCATCTTCGACCGTCACCCAACAGCCACTGGCATTATTGCCGGATCCAAACGCCAAGAATCCGATTTGTGGCGATTGCGCGAGGATACTGATCAGCTCTACCGCGCCCATGCGGCAGCGCCGTCCTATGATGTCTCCGTGCCGCTTTCCGAAATCGAGGCTTATGTTGAACATGTGACAAGTGGTCTAAACCGGATCGACGCCGATCTAGTTCCCTATATTTTTGGGCATCTTGCCGACGGTAATCTGCATATCGTGCTGAACCGCGTCGGTCCGCTGGATACCGCTCTGTCCCGCGCTGTGGACCATGTGCTTTATGCCGCCCTGCGCGCTCTCGGCGGGTCCTTTTCCGCTGAACATGGGGTGGGGTCCAAACGCATACCCGCCTTGGTCGCCACATCTGATCCGGCGAAGCTGGCCACGATGATGCTGTTCAAGCAGGTTCTGGACCCTGATCTGACCCTGAATCCCGGCAAAGTTCTGCCGATCCCCACCCAAGCCCGCGAGAAATCCCAATGATACAGCCGCGCGACCTGACGCAATCCGCCGACACCAGCCTACCGTTCGCGTTGGACTACGCGACGATGCGTCATCGGTTCTTGGCAGCCGCGCGAGCAGCAGGTGCGGCTCTTTCAGAGCACATTCACCCGCTGCACGGGCCAGATGGCACGACAATCGCCACCGATGTGGCGCTCATCGGGCAGGCGGATGCAGCCAAGCTTATGGTTCTGATTTCCGGCACGCACGGGGTGGAAGGGGCTTACGGCTCTGCCTGCCAAACGGCATGGCTGGCGCAAAAGGCCAATTGGGCCTTGCCCGACGACACCGCGGTTCTGATGGTTCACCTGATCAACCCCTGGGGCACCGCCTGGTCTCGTCGGGTGAACGAAGACAACGTCGATTTGAACCGCAACTTCATTGACTGGACCACCCGCCCGCCCGTGAACCCGGGCTATGCCGAACTGCACTCGGCTTTGGTCGTGCCCGCCCTGGAGGGTCCCGAAAGGATTGCCGCCGATGATGCACTGGCAGAACAGACCCATGCCAAGGGTCAGACGAAAATCTCCTCGATTATAGAGGCGGGTCAATATGGCTTTCCCGACGGGTTGTTCTACGGTGGAGATGCCCCGGTCTGGTCCAACCGCGTGCTGGCCGCGATCCTGGCACAGTTTGGGCAAAGGGCTGCGCAGGTCATCGTGTTCGATCTGCACACCGGCGCGGGACCCTACGGCTATCCGGCCCTCTTGTCGGTCAGCCCGGTCGATCATCCCGGGTTGGCTTGGGGCGCGCAGATATTCGGCCCCGCGATGGGTCAGGTCATCACCGGGCAAACATCCACCACCACAACCGGCATCGCGGCCACCGCTACCGGCTATGTGTCAAACTTCGTGCGCGAGGCCATGCCTCAAGCGCGTGTGCTGCCGCTGGTAATGGAATGTGGCACGCTGAGCAGTGCCGAGATGCAGCGGCGTGTCGTCGAGGACAACTGGCTGCACCTTTTCGGCAAGCTTGGCTCTGATCGCGCCCAGCGGATCAAGTCCGAACTGGTTCAGGGCTTCATTCCGCAGGATGAAAGCTGGCAACAAATCTGCCTTGCAACCAGCCTGCGTCATTTCGATAACGCGCTTTCCGCCCTGAAAAAGGTCGAGGCCTTGCCAAGGACAGCCGCCGCACCGAAAAGCCCGCTTTCAATTGCGCCCAAAGGCACTGCTGCTGTCGAGGTCGTCGATCTGCATAAATCCTTCGGCCCGCTGGAGGTTCTGCAAGGTGTGAACCTGATCGCCTATCCGGGCGAAGTCGTATCGATGATCGGCTCGTCCGGGTCCGGAAAAAGCACCATGCTGCGCTGTATCAACCTGTTGGAACAGCCAAACTCCGGCCGCATCGTGATCGACGGTGAAGTTGTGCGGATGAAAACCGCGGTCAAGGGTGCCGCGACTATCGCTGATCAGCGCCAGATCGAGCATATCCGGGCCCGCGTCGGGATGGTGTTCCAAAGCTTCAACCTGTGGCCCCACATGACGGTCTTGGAAAACATTATTGAGGCACCGATCCATGTGCTGAAAGAGCCGCGCGCCGATGCGGTCGAACACGCCCACGCCCTTCTGAAAAAGGTCGGGCTCTCGGACAAGCACGCGCACTATCCCGGTCAGCTTTCGGGCGGGCAGCAGCAGCGCGCCGCTATCGCCCGCACATTGGCGATGCGTCCCAAGGTGATGCTGTTCGACGAGCCGACATCGGCGCTGGACCCCGAGTTGGTGGGCGAAGTGCTGCGTGTCATCCGCCAACTGGCCGAAGAGGGCAATACGATGATCCTTGTGACGCATGAGATGCAGTTCGCACGCGAAGTCAGTCACAAGGTGATGTTTCTCCACCGGGGGCGCGTGGAGGAAGAAGGAAGCCCGGCCGATCTGTTCGGTCAACCGCGTTCAGAACGTTTGCGTCAGTTCCTGGCCCGGACGTTCTGAGACTGACATCGCGACCGGGCAAGCCAGAACAGGGCGAAATCGGTGCGGTGAAGACCAAAAGGAAACGAAGTTCAACAAGGAGACGGACATGAAATTGAAAGTTCTTTCGCTCATCGCGCTACTCGCTGGGGCTGCGTCTGGGGCGCAGGCCGAAGGCCAGCTGAAGATCGGGACCGAAGGTGCGTATCCCCCGTGGAGCATGGCCGATGCCAACGGTGCTGTCACCGGCTTTGACGCCGATGTAGGCAACATGCTTTGCACCAAGCTGGCGATGGAATGTGTATTCGTGGTTCAGGCATTTGACGGGCTGATCCCGGCATTGCAGGCCAACCAGTTCGACATCATCATTTCGGGCATGTCGATCACCGCCGACCGCAAGAAGGAAATCAACTTCTCGATCGGTTATGCTGAACTGGCCAACAAGGTTGTCGTCGCCAAGGAGTCCGATCTCGCGGGCATCACCGAGATTCCGGCGCTGCTGGCCGCTCTTGATGGCCATTCGGTTGGCGTGCAGGCAGGCACCACCCATGCCCATTTCATGGAAAAGCTGGCGCCGACCGCAACGCTGAAATCCTACGCCACTTTGGATGAAATGCAGATCGACCTTGCGAACGGCCGCGTCGATGCCGGCTTTGCCGATGTATCGGCCCTGCAGAGCTTTCTGGACAAGCCCGAAGGCGCAGGCTTCCAGTTTGTCGATGTGAACATCATCTCCACCTTTGACCCGACCTTGGGCGAAGGCGTTGGCGTCGGCATTCGGCAGGATGATGCGGACCTGAAAGCGAAAATCGACACCGCGCTTTGCGAGCTTATCGCGGATGGCTCGATCAAGGCTTCCAGCGAGAAGTGGTTCAACATGGATATCTCGCGCCCCTGCCAGTAACGCCGGGCCGAAATTTCAAGAGCAGACTGCGCCCGGCATCGGCTGGGCGCATGTTTCAGAAAACAGGATGAAGCGATGGAATTCGGTTTGGTACAGGTCTGGGAGGGTGGCTGGGTCGGTGCAATTCTGCGTGGTGCCGCAGTCACCATTGCCGTCGGTGTGGCTAGCATGATCTTCGGGCTGATCATCGGGACAATCTGCGGCCTGATCAAATGGCGCGCGGTTTTCGGGCTGTCACAAATGGTTGATCTTTACACGTCGGTCATCCGTGGGGTGCCGGAACTGTTGATCATCTACCTGCTGTTTTTCGGGTCCGTGGAATTTGTTACCAAGATTGCAACGGCCTTCGGCTTTGCGGAACTTGCCGACGCGGGCTATGCCTTCTTCATCACAGTGGCCGCGATCAGCGCCATTTCGGGCGCTTATTCAACCGAGGTCATCCGCGGTGCGCTTGCTGCAATCCCGAAAGGCCACATCGAAGCGGCTGTGGCGCTTGGCCTGCCAAGTCGCCGGATCTTCGCGCGCATCATCGCCCCGCAGATGCTACGCATTGCCTTCCCGGGCATAAACAACGTCTGGCAAACCACGATCAAGGACACGGCATTGGTGTCGGTGGTTGGACTGCAAGAGTTGATGCGGACGGCCTTTATCGGCGCGGGATCAACCCATAATCCCCTGATCTTCTATTCAATTGCCGCCTTAGTTTACTTGATGATCACTCTGACAAGCCAGGTCGGCTTCAATAGGGTTGAAACCCTTTTGTCTCCTCGGAAAGGTGCCTGAGCCATGGAGCTTATTCAGCTTGCCGTGCCTGTGCTGCTCAAAGGTCTTTGGATGACCCTGACGCTTACGGCCCTTTCCGTGGCTATCGGTTTTAATCTGGGCTTGGGCCTTGCGATCCTGCGCGGGTCAGACAATTCGTGGCTTTCCGGGTTTGCGCGCTACTACAGTATTGTTTTTCGCGGCACCCCACTTTTGGTGCAGATCTTCCTAATTTATTACGGCCTTGGGCAGATCAAATTCATCCACGACACGCCAGCCATGTGGTGGGTCGTCAGCGAAGGTTCACGCTGCGCGGTTCTGGCATTGGCGCTGAACACCGCAGCCTACACGTCTGAGATTTTGCGCGGCGGACTTGTTGCCGTGCCCGCTGGTCTGGTCGAAGCGGCCAAAGCCTGCGGTATGTCGCGCATGACGCGTTTTCGCCGCATCGAGTTTCCGCTGGCGATCCGGCAGGCGTTGCCCGCCTATGGCAACGAAATTGTGTTGATGGTCAAAGGCACCAGCCTTGCCTCGACCATCACCGTGCTGGAAATCACCGGCTACGCGAAACGCTTGATGAGCCAGACATTTGCGATTTTCGAAGTTTTCGCCATCGCAGGGGTGCTCTATTTGGTGCTGAATCTGGTCTTGATTGGCATTATGCGGCTGGTCGAACGCCGATTGATGCGCCACACTGGGTCAGCACCGCAGATTAGATCAGCTACCATGCAGCAACCGATCTGATACGGTCTTGGCATGAGCTTAATTTTTACGCTGCGTTCGCAGCACGAAGGCCACGGGATTATCGTGGTCAGGCGTGATGGTCCTTCATGGCATTAACAGCTATCGAAATGAGTTACTCCCCCGAAAATCGGACAATGACGGAAGTTAGGATCTGAAGTCTGCTTGTCCTTAGGACGAGGAGATCAAAACATGTCAAAACGCAAGATGTCGCGTAGCCCTTAATTAGGGTCATCCTCAATTTGTGTGGTGCAGAGGGAGCATTCGGGCCCTGAGCAAGTTCGGGCCGGCTCGCCCATACATCGCGCGCTTCAAGGTCTTCAATCGGTTGATCTGGCCTTCGGCTTGACCATTGCTCCACTCCATTTCGATGGCATTCCTGACCGCATCAATGTCTCTGTTCAAGGTTCGGGCGAACCGCACGATGGGCGCCAGGTCCGTTTCGATCGCATCGTCGATCCAGGCGGGCAGCGGGTCTGCTTTTCGACCACGCAAGATGCCATTGAAACGCATGGCGAGGCGCCGCATTGTTGTGAAGGCAGGCGAGCCTTCCTTGAGAACTTCGACTTTTCTCGCCTGCTCCAAGGTAAATCTTCCTCTTGGTTTGATGCAGAGTGCGGCCGCGATAACCGGGGAAA
This sequence comes from Gemmobacter serpentinus, assembly GCF_008973825.1. Classification (GTDB taxonomy): domain Bacteria; phylum Pseudomonadota; class Alphaproteobacteria; order Rhodobacterales; family Rhodobacteraceae; genus Gemmobacter; species Gemmobacter serpentinus. The sequence continues at coordinate 24,183 of NZ_WCHR01000025.1, forward strand.
TCGCGTGCCCCGTTTCCGGGTCCCGGACCGGTGCAAGGACCTGATCTTCCTTGGTGGGTCCCTCCTGTTCCTCTTTTTCGGCTCTGCGCCATCCGGCCAAGAGCCGCTGCAAGTTTGACAGGCTGCCCTCATAACCACGTTCTTGGATCAAAGGGAGCAGCGCATTGCCGCTGCGAATACCGTTCTCCCAGCGTTGCTTCAGGTACTCTTCAAAATACCATGCGGAGGAGCGCTTGAGGACGGCGCGCTTTCGGTCAGGTGGCGTTTCGAACTGCAGCCATTTCGCGACGCTACGCCGGGGAAACCCCGTTCGCCGTCCGATCTCGCTGCACGTCAGCCCTTGCTGCCTAAGTACCGAAATGGTCTTGAAAATCTCTTCTCGGGATTTGCGATGGGCAAGACGTGATTTCAGAAGGTTCTGAGCTGTGCTGATGTTGTCTGCATCGGAGAGCAAGGCCCTTCCAGTTGCACGACCGTGCAGGTTCATTTGCTCCTCGATTGCCATGCGAAGGTTCTGCACGATATGAAACCGGTCGGCGACCTGTTCCGCCTGCGGCGCTCCTTGTCGGGCGGCTTGGGCGTAGAGACCGCAGCGATCCCGGCTTATGACTTCCACCTCAGGATGACGCCTTAGCCAGTCGGTGCATGTGACGACATCACGATCTTCGAGAACATCGATGACAGCGCGACGCTCGAGGTCGATGATGATCGTCCCGTAGTTCTGCGACTTTCGCCAACTCCAATCATCGATCCCGATGATCCGTGCGCGTGGTGGAACAACTTGAGCTGCGCGTAGCAACTGTCGGAGAATAGTATCGTCACTGACCCGGATACCCAGTCGCCGCAAGAGCCGTTCAGCTGGGGTGCCGCCAGCGGCGTGCGCCATATGGCCTAAGAGTTGTGCCTGTCGCGACGTCCGGCGCGCATAAGGGGTCGCCACCGCCCCCTCGCGATCGGAGAACGTGCGGCGGCGGCAATCCGAGTTCAAACATCGCCATCGACAAACCCTGAGCTCGATCCAAACCGCTTGGCCCTGAGCAGGAAAATCCTCGATCCGCCGGCGCCGCCAACCATGTCGTTGTCTTGAGGACGTCCCGCACTCAGGGCAGGTGCCATTCGGAGCCAGTCTGCCAGATACGACCCATGCACCCGTCTCAGACTGGCGGACCTCACCAACCTCGACGCTGGCGGTTGGAGCCCAATGCTTCTTCGATACCACGGCCTGATCCCTTCAATCTGTGAAACTCGGTCAGACCGTGACACACAAATTGAGGATGACCCGGATAAGGGTGCGGCGGTTCATGTGCGGTGTCCTTTCGGCAGGATGAGACAGGCAAGGATCGCCGCAAAGGCGACCGCTGAGAGATAGGGGATCGGCAGGCCAAGGATCATCTGCGCCTCACCGGTGCAGGAGGGGCCATTTTCAGTGCATGGCACGATCGGTGCGGGCAGGATCCCTGCGTACAGGCCCGAATGCCATGCCGCAAGTGCGAGCCCGGCGAAAGCCAACGGCAAGCCATAGGTGCGCGCCATCCCGTCTCCCCGCCAGAGCGACAGGCCAAGGATCGGCACCAAGGGGAACATGGCGATACGCTGATACCAGCAGAGCGTGCAGGGCATCTGACCAAGCACCTCTCCGATGAAGAGCGCACCAAGCGTGGCCGCCAGTGCGATCAGGAAAGCGACGGTCAAGGAAAGGTCGTCACGCGACAGGCTCTGCGGGTCAGCTTTGGTCAAGAACCGGCTCCTTGCGGCGACGAAGGGGAAGCGAGGCGGCAAGGATCAGGACCGTGCCGAGAGTGATCGCAATATCGGCGACGTTGAACGTGGGCCAGTGCCAGTCACGCCAATAGAAATCAAGGAAATCAGTCACGGCACCCTGCCGAAGCCGGTCGATGATGTTGCCAAGCGCCCCGCCCACGACCAGTGCAAAGCCTGCCCTTTCCAAAGCAGGTTGCGCCCGGAATGCCATGACGGCGAAGGCGATGGTCAGTGCGCCCGTCAGCGCAGCCATCAGAAGGGGCTTACCCGCCATGAACCCGCCCATCATGCCAAAGCTCGCGCCGGTATTGAACCCGAGGGAAAGGTTGAGGCCCGGCAGGACCGGGACCGCAGTCCCCTGCGACAGCAGCGACAGCGCTGCGGTCTTGGTCAACTGGTCTGCCACCACTGCGGCAGCAATCAGCGAAGTCAGCATCACCCTGGTCATTCTACGGCCTTGCTCTTGATGCCGATCCAGCGTGGGACCGACGCGGCGTAACGATCATAGTCCGGCCCGATCGCCGCGCGCAGGGCGGCCTCTTCCGACCTGACTTGCGTGCTGGCCGACCAGAGGAACAGGAGCGGGGCCAGGACCGTAGGGATTGCCGGAACCGCCATCGCAACACCCACCAGCAGCGCCGCTTGACCCACAAAGGTTGGGTTGCGACTGAAACGGTAAAGCCCGCCCGAAACCAGATCGCCCGTCTCGCCGCCCACCAAGCCGACGCGCCAGGATGATCCCATCGACATCTGCGCGGCAAAGGCCACCATCGCGCCAAGCCCCGCGACAAAGACCCCGATCAGACCAAGGAGGACGCCGCGCCCCTCGGTCCAAAGCGGATCGATCTTGTGCAGGATAGGCACGGCGAGCCAGAGGAGCGGCCCGAAGAACGCCAAGGCAAAGGCCACGCGAAACCCGATTGCCGCCAGCCGATCGCGCCCCGTGGCGCGGGCGAACAGCCATACAGGCCGACCCGCCGCTTTCGCGGCCAGCGCGCTGCCCCAAAAGAACAGGGCCAGATAGCCGAAGAGAAGGGCCAGTGCGGCCCAGCCGAAACCGGAGATCATCGTCCTACGCCTCCCGTTCCGGATTGAACCGCAGCAGGCGCAGCGCGTTCAGCGTCACCAGCACAGTCGCTCCGGTGTCAGCCAGGATCGCGATCCAGAGACCGGTCAGACCGAATACCGAGGTCACGAGGAAGACGGCTTTCAGCCCGAGCGCGATGGTCACGTTCTGGCGGATGTTGGCCATCGCAGCGCGCGACAGACGGATCGTGGCGGGAATGTCGGTCACTCGGTCACGAAGAATGGCCGCATCGGCCGTTTCCAGCGCCACATCAGTTCCCGAGCCCATCGCCACGCCAACGCTTGCCTGTTTGAGCGCGGGGGCGTCGTTGATGCCGTCGCCGATCATCATCACGCTGCCTTGGGTACCGATCTCGCGGATATAGGCGAGCTTGTCCTCGGGCAGCATGTCGGCCTCGAACTTCAGCCCAAGACTTCCGGCAATCGCGGCGGCCGTGCGCGGGTTGTCCCCGGTCAGGATCACCGATGTCACTCCCATGGCCGTCAACTGGCGCACCGCGTCTTTGGCATCCGCACGCGGCTCGTCTCGCATGGCGATAAGGCCCAGCGGGTTCTTTTCGCGGAACACGGCGACGGCGGTCTTTCCGTCCTCCTCAAAAATCGTGGCCTGCCGAAGACCGATGCCATCGAGCCCGCCATGCTCCATCGCATAACGGGGCGAGGATACATAGGCCACCGCGCCGCCCACGGTTGCAACAACGCCTTTGCCCATCAGGGCCTTGGCATCCTGCGACGGCAGCGCGGAAACGCCCGCGTCCTTGGCCTTGTTCAGGATCGCAATCGCCAGCGGGTGGCTCGACCCTGTTTCGACGCCCGCAGCAACGGCAAGAAGCTCGGCCTCGGTCGTTGCCCCGAACGGCACCACATCCGTCACCTGCGGGCGGCCATGCGTCAGCGTTCCGGTCTTGTCGAAGGTCACGACCTCCACCTTCGCCGCCGCCTCGATCACTGCGCCGCCCTTCATCAACAGCCCACGCCGCGCCCCGGTGGACATGGCGGAGGCAATGGAGGCGGGGACCGAAATGACCAGCGCGCAAGGGCAGCCGATCAGGAGCAAGGCAAGGCCGCGATACACCCAGGTGTCCCAGGGTTGACCGAATGCCAGCGGCGGTACCACCACGACCAGCGCCGCAACGGCGACGATTGCGGGCATATACCAGCGGCTGAAACGGTCTATGAAGCGTTCGGTCGGCGCGCGCGCCTCCTCGGCCTCTTCGACCAAGCGGATGATGCGGGCGATGGTGTTGTCTTCCGCGCCCTTGGTGACCTTCACCCGCAGCGCGGCCTCAGTGTTGATTGCGCCTGCAAAGACCGCATCCCCCGGCCCGCGCGTTTTGGGGACGCTTTCGCCGGTGACCGGGCTTTCGTCCACGCCCGAGGTGCCATCCAGGATCTCGCCATCGGCCGGAATCCGGTCGCCGGGGCGAACAAGCACGGTCTGGCCGATGGTCAGGCTTGCGGCGGGCACCTCACGCGTGGTGTCGCCGGTGACCAGTTGTGCCGTTTTCGGGACAAGGTTCGCCAAGGCCCTGATGCCGTCTCGCGCCTTGCCAGCGGCCACGCCTTCGAGCACCTCGCCTACGGCGAACAGGAAAACGACCAGCGCCGCTTCTTCCGCCGCGTTGATGAACAGCGCGCCGATGGCCGCGATGGTCATCAGGCTTTCGATGGTGAAGGGCTGACCCATGCGCAAGGCGGAGAAGGCACGCTGCGCCACTGGGGCCACGCCGATCAGACAGGCGGCGACAAAGGCCCATTTGCCGATCTCGGGCGCAAGATACTCGATGATCCAGGCCGCACCGAGCAACAGCGCGGTGAAGATGACCAGCTTGCCCTTGGCCGTCTGATACCAGCGCTTGCCCCGGTCGGCGGGGTCATCATGGACATGGCCGGGGCTGCCGTGACCGCTGTCGTCGCGCTTTGCGGCGGCCGCCTTCGGGCCGTGGTCGTGCCCGGCGTGATCGTGGCCCTCATGTGCCGCATGGTCATCGTCATGCCCATCGTGGGCACCGGGCAGAACGAAGTCCTTCTTCGCCCCAGCCGCGCGTGGCGCAATCTGATAGCCAAGCGCACGGACGGTCTTCTCGATCTTGTCCCGCTTGGTCTGCGTCTCGTCCAGGGTCAGCCGCAGGCGCTCCGTCATGATCCCGACCTCGACGCCGCTTACCCCCGGAAGACGCGCCACCGCATCCCTGATCTTGGTCGCGCAGGACCCGCAGTCCATGCCCGTCACGGTCCAGTCGCAGTACGTTTCGCGTGCAGCTTCCGACATTGTCATTCCTCCTGCCGCAGGGCGGGCAGTTGCTTTCATCGAATCAAGAACCTAATGTCTCTAGCAACTATAGCTTCAAGGGGAATCTGATGCTGACCATCGGAAAACTGGGCGAGGCAGCCGGGGTGAAGGTTCCGACGATCCGCTATTACGAACAGATCGGCCTTTTGCCCGAGGCGGAACGCAGCGCGGGCAACCAGCGGCTCTATGGCCGCAAGGCGATGGAGCGTCTGGCGTTCATCCGGCATGCGCGCGATCTGGGTTTCACGCTGGAAGCGATCCGCGATCTCCTCAGCTTGTCGGACAGACCCGACCAGTCGTGTGCCGCCGCAGATGCCATCGCAAGGGCGCAACTGGCCGAAATTGAAAGCCGCCTTGCCCGCCTGACCGCGCTGAAGGCCGAACTCGAACGCATGGTCGTGCAATGCGCAGGCGGGAAGATCGCCGACTGCCGGGTCATAGAGGTGCTGGGAGACCATTCCCTGTGCGCGACAGATCACCGCTACCCAGAAAGCGAGGTGCCGTCATGACCGCGCCCGGCACACTCGCCATCTATGCCGGAGCGGCCCTGGCCGAAATCCTCGGCTGCTTTGCCGTCTGGGCCTGGATGCGGCAAGGCGCAAGCCCGCTCTGGCTGCTGCCTGGCCTGGTTAGCCTCGCCGTGTTCGCCTGGCTTCTCACGTTTGCCCCGGCCGATTTCGCGGGGCGCGCTTATGCGGCCTATGGCGGTGTCTACATCGCTGCCTCTCTCGTCTGGCTTTGGCTTGTCGAGAAGCAGCGTCCGGATGCTTGGGACATGACGGGTGCTGCGATTTGCTTGCTCGGCGCAGCAATCATCCTTCTTGCGCCCCGGGCGGCTTGATCAACAACAACACTCGGTCAACCGTTTGTGCGTTGTCGAAATTGTCTCCTCATGTCATGCACGTCGAATGTCGTGGATTGTCCGATCATTTCTTGCGGTGCTTTTGGCTGTGTCCCTGTTCGGGGCCGCAGTCAGTGAGGTATCGGCCGGACTTGCAGCGGAGATTGCGGCAGCTGCCGACCCGTGCTGCGAAGGCGATTGCCCTGAGGACACGGCATGCGGCGTCGCCTGCGAAATGATGGCGCGTGGCGGAATGACAATGCTCGCTCTGGTACAAGTCCCAGGGCTGTCCGTTACCGAGGAGGCATCTGCTGCTGTCCTGATGCTTCCTGACCGGCATCCTCCATCCGGGCTTCCGCCGGATGGCTTGAGGCGACCTCCCCGCATTTGACCCTGCCGCGTGCGTCAGCGCGCGGATGATGCCGTTTGCACCTGCGCCAGTTGGCTTCGCGGGTGCGCGATCGTTGCAATCAAAGGGTCTTCCTCATGACAAGCATGTTCCGCCGCATTTGCGGCTCCGTTCTGGCACTTCTCATCGGCGCATCTGCCCTCTGGGCAGGTGCCGACGACTACCGTTTCGAAGTCGTCTCGACCGACCATCGAGTCGGATCTGGGGTGACGATTGAACTTCGTCTGACCGATCTTCGCACCGGCCAGCCGGTCGAGGGCGCGGTTATCTATGCCACGCGCATGGACATGGCCCCCGACGGGATGGAGATGATGACCTCACCCGTCACCGCATTGCCGGCCGAAGGTCCGGGCACTTACTTGTTCAGCACGGATCTCACCATGGCGGGCGGATGGCGGTTTTCGGTGGCGGCCAAGGTGCAGGGTGAACCTGAAACCGTGAAGGCAGAACTGGAATTGCGAGCCGAGCCATGAGCGCGGTTGGCAAGCTGACTGCCGCAGTCCTTGTTGCAGGCAGTGCCGGATGGATCGGGCTGACCGCTGGCGAAAAGGGAATCACCGTGGCCAGCCTGATAGGCATGGCCGAGATGCAGCTTGCCGCGTTGATGGGCAATGACGCAGTCGCCATGCCAGGTGGTGACGCCCCTGAAGCAGAGCCAACCGGCCCGGTGATCTATTGGAGGCATCCAGATGGGTTGCCCGAATGGTCGGTATCCGAGCGGCAGACGGCGGATGGGCGGGACTTCCTGCCTGTCCTGGCAAGCGAGGATCTGTCACTGGGCCTTGCTCCCGAGCCCGCCGCAGAAACGGCCATGGCGGAAACAGGTGAGCGGACCATCCTCTACTACCGCAACCCGATGGGCCTGCCCGACACCTCGCCAGTGCCGAAGCAGGATTCAATGGGGATGGATTACATCCCCGTCTATGACGGTGAAGACAGTGATGACGGCTCGGTCACTGTCAGACCTGGCAAGTTGCAGCGCACCGGGGTTCGAACGGCCGAAGCGGTGTTGGCACCCCTGGCGGCCAAATTGCGCGCGCCGGGAATCGTGGAACTGGACGAACGCCGGATCAGTGTCATCTCGCTGCGCGCAGACGCCTTCATAGAAACGGTTGCCGATGTGACCACTGGCAGCACGATCGTCGAAGGTGCACCGCTTGTGACGCTCTATTCACCCGAGATCGCTGCCGCTCTTGCACAGTTCCTGACCGACGTGCGGTCGGAAGGGCGGTTAAGGGAGGGCGCGCGGCAGCGATTGGAAAACCTCGGCGTGCCGGGAGAGGTGATCGACCGCATCGCGACCGAGGGCCAGACGACGGTCAGCATCCCAATCATGGCCCCGCGCAGCGGCGTGGTGCTGGAGAGAATGGCGGTTGAGGGCATGATGTCGGAGGCGGGCGATACCTTGTTCCGCATCGCTGACACCTCGACCGTCTGGGTCATCGCCGAAGTGCCTGAAGCGGCACTGATGGAGATTGCGGTAGGAGCAGAGGTTCGCGTGAGTTTTCGGGGCCTCACAGATGGCCCGATTTCGGGCCGTATCGACACCATTTACCCCGAAGTCGATATGATGACCCGCACGGGAAAGCTGCGGATTGAATTGCCGAACCCGGACGGGCGTCTGCGCGCCAACATGTTTGCCGAGGTCGAAATCATGCTCGGCGGCGCACCCGTGGTGCAGGTGCCCGAGGGTGCTGTGATCGACACCGGCGACCGGCAGGTGGTGATCCTTGATCTGGGCGAAGGGCGGTTCCGGCCCGAACCTGTGATCGTGGGGCGCAAAGGCGGCGGCATGATCGAGATCGTCAGCGGCATCGAGGCGGGTGACACGGTTGTCAGCGCCGCCACCTTTCTGATCGACGCCGAAAGCAACCTCAATGCGGCTTTGGCTGCCCTGGCAGCGCCTGAAGCCACCCCGAAGGCCAACCCATGATCGCCCGTATTATCGAATGGTCGGCCCGCAATGTGCTGCTGGTTCTGTTTGCCACCGTCTTTACCGTCGCGGCAGGCCTGTGGTCGCTACGCACGCTGCCGATCGACGCCATTCCGGACCTTTCGGATGTGCAGGTGATCGTGCTGACCGAATACCCGGGGCAAGCACCGCAGGTCGTCGAGGATCAAGTCACCTATCCCCTGACCTCGGCCATGCTGACTGTGCCGCAATCAAGGGTCGTGCGGGGGTTTTCTTTCTTCGGAATCTCCTTCGTCTACATCATTTTTGAAGACGGCGTGGATCCCTATTGGGCGCGTTCACGGGTGCTGGAGTATCTGAACGCGGCCGCAGCGCGCTTGCCCGACGGGGTGACGCCCGCGCTTGGGCCGGATGCGACGGGCGTGGGCTGGGTCTATCAATACGCGCTGAAGGGCGAGAACCTGAGCCTTGCCGAGCTGCGGTCCCTGCAGGACTGGGTGATGCGCTTTGCCATCAGCGGTGCCGATGGCGTGTCGGAAGTCGCAAGTGTCGGCGGGTTTGTGAAGCAATACTCGATCACCGTGGATCCGGTGCGGATGCGGGCGCTTGGCATCACCCTGTCCGAGATCGGAGAGGCAGTTGCGGCCAGCAACATGGACACCGGCGGGCGCACGGTCGAGCTGTCGGAATTCGAGTTCATGGTGCGGGGGCGCGGCTATCTGGACGGCATCGGTGATCTTGAGATGGTCCCGATCCGCGCCGAAGGCGGCGTCCCGGTCCTTTTGCGCGATGTTGCGCGGGTCGAGATCGTGCCCGACGAGCGCCGGGGCATTGCTGAGCTGAATGGAGAAGGCGAGGTCGCCAGCGGCATCGTGCTTCAGCGCGTGGGCGCCAATGCTCTCGACGTGATCAACAATGCCAAGGCCGAGATCGAGACCATCGCGCAAAGCCTGCCCGAGGGGGTGGAGATCGTCACGGTCTATGACCGGTCCGACCTGATCCTGTCGGCCATCGAGACCCTGCGGACGACCCTGCTTGAAGAAAGTATCGTCGTAGCCCTGGTCACCTTCGTGTTCCTGCTACACGTTCGGTCATCGTTGGTGGCGATTATCATGCTGCCCGTGGGTCTTCTGATGGCCTTCACAGCCATGCGCGCGCTTGGAATCGGGGCCAACATCATGAGCCTTGGCGGTATCGCCATCGCCATCGGTGCCATGATCGACGCCGCCATCGTGATGATCGAGAACGCCCACAAGCATCTGGAGAGGTCAGAACCCGGCAAGCCACGGGTTGAGGTGCTGATTGAAGCCGCATCCGAGGTCGGCCCCGCTCTGTTCTTCAGCCTACTGATCATCACCGTCTCCTTCCTGCCGATCTTCGCGCTGGCAGGGCAAGAGGGCCGCCTGTTCGGCCCCTTGGCTGCAACCAAAACTTTCGCCATGGCGGCAGCAGCACTCTTGTCGGTGACGCTGGTGCCCGCGCTGATGGTGATCTTCGTGCGCGGGCGGATTGTGCCCGAACACAGGAACCCGGTGAACCGGGTCCTGATCGCACTCTATCGCCCCGTCATCCAATGGGTGCTGCGGGCGCGGGTGTTCACCATACTCTTGGCGCTGGTCGCACTGGTCGCCACGATCTGGCCCGCGCGCCAATTGGGGTCCGAGTTCATGCCTGCGCTGGACGAGGGCACGATGATGTACATGCCCACCACCCTGCCGGGCCTCTCGGTCACCAAGGCCGCGGAACTGATGCAGATGCAGGACCGCATCATCCGCAGCTTCCCGGAAGTCGAGACTGTCTTCGGCAAGGCGGGACGTGCGCTAACGGCAACCGACCCGGCCCCGACCGAAATGTTCGAGACGATCATTCAGCTGAAGCCGAAGGATGAGTGGCGCGAGGGCGTCACGATGGAAAGCCTCCGGTTGGAAATGGACGCCGCGCTGCAATTCCCCGGCGTCTCGAACGCCTGGACCCAGCCGATCCGGGCGCGCATTGACATGCTGGCGACCGGCATCCGCACGCCGGTGGGGGTAAAGGTGTTCGGCACCGACCTAACAGAAATGGAGGCCGTCGCGCGACAGGTCGAGGCGGTGTTGCGCAATGTTCCCGGCACCACCAGCGCCTATGCCGAGCGGGTGATCGGCGGCTATTACCTCGACATTGTCCCAGACCGCGAACGGCTGGCGCGTTACGGCCTGTCGATTCAGGACGTGCAGGAAGTAATCGCCATGGCGCTTGGGGCCGAGGCGATCACCCAGACCGTCGAGGGGCGCGAACGCTACAACGTAGCACTGCGCTATCCCGCAGCGCTGCGACAGGATCCCGATGCCATCGCGCAAGAGGTTCAGGTCGCGCTTCCGGGTGGTGGCACTGTCCCCTTGGGCGAGGTCGCCGCTGTCGAGCGTACACGGGGTGCGACGTCGATCCGCACTGAGAACGGTCAGCTTGCCGTCTACATCTTCGTGGACATCGCGGGCCGCGATCTGGGCGGCTATGTCGCCGAGGCACAAGCGGCAGTGGCTGGCGAAGTGATCCTGCCGCCCGGCTATTCGCTGGGCTGGAGCGGTCAGTTCGAATACCTCGAACGTGCCAAGGCCCGGCTGGCGATCGTCGTGCCGATCACGCTGGCGGTGATCTTCCTGCTTCTTTTTCTGAACTTCCGCCGCCTGACCGAAACCCTGATCGTCATGCTGTCGCTGCCCTTCGCGCTGGTCGGCGGGGTCTGGCTGATGTGGTGGATGGGGTTCAACACCTCCGTGGCAGTCGCCGTCGGGTTCATTGCGCTGGCAGGCGTAGCGGCAGAAACTGGGGTGATCATGCTGATCTACCTCGACCACGCACTGGCCGAACGCCGGGCCGAGGTTGCCCGCGCAGGCCGCCCATTCACCCGCGCCGATCTCGATGCCGCCATCATGGTCGGCGCTGTCGAACGGGTCCGGCCCAAGATGATGACTGTCGTCGCAATCATGGCGGGTCTAATGCCGATCCTCTGGGCGCATGGCACTGGATCCGAGGTCATGAGCCGCATCGCCGTGCCGATGATTGGCGGCATGGTGTCGTCCACCATCCTGACATTGGTCGTGATTCCGGCTGTCTACGCACTGATCAAGGGGCGCGGGCTGGCGAAGGCAGAAGACATTGCCAAGGGTGGTGCAGTCGTAAAGCCAATGGGTCAATCCCTGGCCTGAAAGTAGTCGGAAAAACCCCAGCAAAACTGATTGGAGCAAGCAATTCCGAGGTCTCTCTTCCGCGTCAAGCCATCTCATCGGGAGATTTCTCCTGCCAAAACGGCGCGTCCGTGCACGGCGAGGATTGCAGCGAACCTTGGACAGCCAAACTGTCGCACGACATCTAGGACACGAGCATCGTAGGCGGTTTGGCCAATCAGGCTGCACAAATCCGATTCGTGAAACTGTCGGTTGGCGCTCGGAGCAGCCCGAATCTGCTGATGGAGCTCAAGCGTTTTGGGATCTTGGTTGGCCAGCAGCTTCGGCTCAGAAAAAACCGTTGGAGCCCGGCTTGACGAACTGGTCCGCCAGCGCCGCATGAAGCCGAGCAAGTAGCCAGCCGGGACATGGGCATTGCCGCGCGACCGGTTGAAGGTCAGGAAACGTTCCCAGATGACCTGCGTGTCGACGTTCCAGCAGGCCAGCGATGTCTTCGCAGCCTTGATCAAGGCTGCCCAGGGTGTTCGATAGACGTTCGTTCCTACGCCGATCTCGATCTTTCCTGCAAAGATAGTTTTGTTCTTAGACTCTCTAGATTGTGATGTGTCGCCTGGGGCTGACACGACATCTGGCAACGCATCGACATCGCTGCTCCCCGCGAACCGGAAAAGCCAAGGCGCGAACTTGCCGTTCGTCTTCCACCGGACCAGCGCCAGGCCAGAGGCTGCGAGCTCGACCAAAAGCACCGTCAGATGTTGCCGCGACACCCTCATTTTTTCCGCAAGATGAGCCAGCGTGAAAGCGGCAGTCCCGCGCTCGAGCCCGTTGTACCCATCTTTCCAGGCAATCCCGTCGAGGATGATCGTCGCGAGCTTATGGGCCGCCGTGGATAATGGGGTTTCCGTGATGCGGCGCAAGATAGCGCCCGTGGTGAGTTCCATGATGTGTCGTTCCGTCTTGGGGCGACATCAGACCGCGAGGCGTGCAAAATTTCGTTCCGGCAAAGGTATTTGCCGGTTGAACGGACCCAAAGCTCGCGCTAAAGTCCCACTACCACGAGGAAATCAGTGCGGCGTCGGGCCTATGGTCTGGCGTCGTTTCTGTTTCTAGGGGTTACGTCTTTAGATCGTTTCGGAGGGGGTAGTCGTTCAGGTTCTCAGTAGTGAACTTCTTCGTGTCCGTAGCTGCCTTCATAGTCGCGCCACTCGACGAAGACCGACCGGTGCCAATAGCTGCGACAGTCGGTCGGCACGGCGAAGTCTGAGGCGGTCGGCACCGCAGAAACGCTGCTCCGACGGCGGCTGTATTCGCCTTGATCGCCGTAGCTGCCCATGTAGACACTGCCCCAACTGTTACAGTCGCCATCAGAGCTGCGCCGCTGCTGGTAAGTGATCTCGAACACGCGGATCGAGCGGACGAAGTCAAACGCCGGGTCCGATATGTCGACATCCGCCCGATCTTGGACAAGCTGAAATGCGAAGGGCGTTTCCGGGACCGAGACGAGCGGCACAGGCTCACCGCGGAGCGCGATGTCGAACAGGCGCTCTATCGGTTTCGCCTCGCCCCGGAAACTCACCCGCATCGGGCAGTTCCAGATCTGCAGCGGCGGCTCAATCGGCCACGGCGTGATGCGGCGGATGAAGACTGCACGGGCATGCGCGCATTCTGCCGAGGCCGGCCAGCCCCCTGCGAGGCAAAGAAGGATCGCGCAGTCGACTGGGTAAGCCATTGCCGGAGTGACGGTTACGGTTGAGAGACCGACACCCAGGAGGAGGGCAGGGAGGAGAGGTTTCACGGGAGGTCCTTCTGAGCTGGCTGGATGTTGAGGAAGGTTGAATAGGCCTCGGTTGCCCTGTGGGCTTCCGACAGGGCGCGATTGCGCTCTGTGTCGAGGCAGGCGATGTGGGTGCTGACGGCCGCAAAATAGGCTTCGAACTCGGCCGCGATCTCTGCGCGGTACTCGGCGAGAACCGCCTCGGGGAGGTCGGTGACCGGCACTTCGGGCGGCAGGCAACGAATCACCTCTGGTTGTGCAATGGCTGCGGAGTTCATAAACATGAACACAATGATCGCGGCCAAATTCATCTCTCGTCTGCGCATCTGAAGTGCTAATCCGGCCGATTGAACCGATCCGTGAACCCGCAAAAATGCCAATATTTCTTGGTCTTTTCTCAACGTCTGCGTCTCATTACGTGGCTCCATTTTCTCGAGGACCGACCGGTGCAGCTGCCTTCATGACACGCCGTCCGGTTCAACCGCAGGTTCGGGCATACGCCCTTCTTCTATTGTGTTTGTCATTTTTGTGTTGAATGCGCCATACTTTCTGTTAGGCATCGCCTCACAAAGAAATCTGCGATACAACGTTCCCAACAGATGATCCGAGGGGACCCCATGAATACCAAACGGCGCGCATTGCCTGTCTTGCTGGAGCGTGACTTCCGCAAGCTGGCCGCATCCGAAGGAGCGACTGTTGAGATCGAGTGTGTCAGTGCGCCCAACCCCGACGAACGGTTCTCGGGGGAATGGCTGTTCTACGTTGTCAGCCCCGCGGGCGAACGCTTCCTTCTGGTCACGGCGCTTGCGCGGGAACGTATCGTCAATTCCCCGATCGGTATGTTCGGGCTCGCCTTCGGCAAGCTCAACCTCGACCATCTCGACGTGCCTGCTGTCGCTGGCGCTGTCTGCACTGGCATGCGGAGCCGCCCAGGCGGAAGTGATCCGCTGGAATGATCCGGAAGGGCAGGGCGGAGAAGTCCACCTTGCAGCACTTGATTCATCCGTCCTGCGCTATGACGGTCAGGGGCAGCTCATCGTTCCTATTCACCCTGAACCAGTTGAAGAAGAGACGCGGGAAGGGGAGGGGGCAGAAGTCGCCGCTGATGTCTCCTTCAGCACCAAAGGGGTTGCAGCCCCAAGGGATGTCTTGCCACAGGTCCGGCTGATTGCGACCCGCTATCAAGACCATCCGGCCTTGGCGCAACTGGAGCTTTCGCCCGCTGAATGGGCCGCATTCTTTCAGGCAATGATCAAGGTCGAGAGCAATTACACACAAGAGGCTGTCAGCCATGCCGGTGCGCTTGGCCTCGCGCAACTGATGCCCGGCACGGCTGATTATCTCAACGTTGACCCCTCGGACCCCATCGAAAACCTCGACGGCGGCGCACGCTATCTTCTGGAACAAATGGCCGCCTTCGGCAGCCTAGAGCTTGCCCTTGCCGCCTACAACGCCGGCCCCGAGGCCGTGCGCAAATACGACGGCGTGCCACCCTACGCCGAGACACAATCCCACATCGTCAAGGTGATGGCGGTCTATGACCGCATCCTCACCGAGCTCTGAACCAAGAAGGACAACTCACCCAATGCGCAACCAAAACGTGGCTCTTCTGGGCCTGACCCTTTGCACCCTTTTTCTGGCGCAAGCCGAGCCAGCACTCGCGCAGGTGGTCTTCACCAAGGCCGAAACCGTGGCCACCGGCGTTCTGGCCTCCTTCCGGGGCACCCTCGCGACAGCCTTCTTCGGCATCGCCTTCGTGGTGACCGGCTTCCTCGCGGCCTTCAACCGGATTTCCTGGGCCTGGGTGGCATTGGTTGTGGTAGGTGCCTTCCTTGTTTTTGCCGGCCCCGCCATTGTCGCCAACCTGCGCTCGTCCTTCAGCTGAGGCGAGACCAGACCCATGGAGAAAAGCGCGGTCATCCTCGGGCTCTCGCGGCAAGCCAAGTTTCTTGGCCTGCCGATGCCCTATGCCATGGCAGTGGGAGCGATGACCGTGCTGCCCTTCATCTTGTTCAAGCCGGTTTGGTGGTTCTTGACCGCACCGATCTGGTACGGGCTTGCCCGCTTTGCGACGAAGCTGAACCCGAATGGGCATCACGTCTTTGCCGTTATGATGCAGGTGACGCCGATGGCCATCCTGCGGAAAGGGCGGCGTCATGTTTCTTGAGAGAGAAGGCCTGCGGGGCAGGGCGCGGGCGCTGATCCCGGCGGATCCGAAGATCTATGCGCATCTGCCTTATGTCATTGAGCTTGATGACGAGGTGGTGCGCACCCGCGACAACGGGCTGATGATCTCGCTCGAAGTGACCGGCATTGACGGGATCACATCCGGGTCTTCGGCGGTCACCGCCCTTCGGGCGGGGTTCGCGCATCTGCTCGACACGTTGGATGAACGTTTCAGCTTCTATCTGCACCGGATGATGCGCCCGGCCCAAGCTCAGCTGAAACCGATCCACGGCCAAAGCTTTGCAGCCGATATCGACCGGGCATGGAACACGGAACTGCAGCGCCGCAACCTGCAGGAATCCGTGCTGATCCTCACGGTCGTCCGGCGGCAAGTTGCTCCGCTGGCTGTCCCGCTCTTTGGCAAAGCGGCGGCAAAGGTCTGGGGCGAGGATACCGACCGGCGCTTGGAAGAGTTGCGCGAGGTGGTTTCGATCCTCGAGACCGGACTTGGCGTCAAATCCCATCGGCTCAAGATCAGCGATGGCAGCCTGATCGGCTTTTACGCCTCGCTCCTGACCGGCGAGTTGCGCAGCAAACCACGCAGTCCCTTTGGCATCATCGCCGAAGATGCCAGCGATGCCGCCATTCGCTTCGGCAAAGGTCAGTTCGCGGTGGAGGAGGGGGCAGATACGCCGCGCGTCGGTGCTGTTCTCTATGTCAAATCCTATGCGACCTCGACCTGGCCCGGCATGCTGGATGCACTCGGGGCCTCCCGCAATACCATTATCACCCACAGCTACACGCCGATTGAGCGAGGCAGCATCACCGAACGCGTGAAACGCCGCGTGGCGCAAATGCGGGCTTCCGAAGACATCGCTGCGACGATCGAGGCCCAACTTTTTGAGGCTGCTGACAAATCCGAAAGCGGCGAGCTCGGCTTTGGTATCCATCAGATGACCATCACGGTCTTTGCCAGTGATCAGGCGGCACTGGATACCGAAGTCGCCCGCATCCGCGGAATCGCGCATCAAAACGGCATGCGGTTGGTTCGCGAAGTCACAGCGCTCGAGGCCGCCTTCTTCGCCATGCACCCCGGCAACATGGACTACCGGGCGCGGGACATGACGGTCTCGTCCTTGAACTTCGCCGATATGGCAGCACTACATGCCGCAGATACCGGGACGGAAGCCGCGCGCCTGCCATGGCAAACGCCGCTGACGTTGTTTCAAACTTTGCAGGGCAGTCTGCATCGGTTCAGTTTCCATGAACCCGGCGACCCGAAAGCTGAGCCGACCAACGGCCATACGCTCGTCTTGGGCAAGTCCGGCGGTGGTAAGACCACCACTGTCGCCTTCCTCGCGGCCCAGGCTCAAAGGGTAGGGGGCCGTACGATCATCTTTGACAAGGAAGCGGGGCTCAAAATGGCGGTCCGTGCCCTTGGTGGCCGCTATGCAGAAATCCGTGCCGGACGGCCGACCGGGCTGAATCCGCTTGCCACAGAATCCGGCGAACGCGGAGAGGCGTGGTTTCTGGATTGGCTGGTGGCCCTTCTCGAACAGCGCAGCGGGCCGATGACACCGATGCAGTCTGAGGCCCTCAAATCCGCCATTTCTCAGAATGGCAAAGCCCGCGAAGGGTTGCGGAACTTCCGCGCGTTTCAGGAGCTTTTCGGTGATGTCGGCGATGGGCTCGATCTCGCGCAGCGGATCAGCGAATGGGGGCCGGAAGGGCGCTACGGCTGGGTGTTCGGCGAGGCCGAAGAGCCGGTGGTGGATTTCACCAGCCATGATGTGACGGCCGTGGATCTGACAGAAATTCTCGACCTCGGCACCGAACGCACCGCGATCCTCGGCTATCTCTTCCGCCGTATCGAGATGCTGATCGAAGAAAAGCGCCCGACGCTCATTCTGATCGACGAGGCATGGAAGGTCCTCGACGACGAATACTTCGCCAAGAAGCTCGCCGAATGGTTGGTGACCGCGCGCAAGAAAAACGTCGTCGTGGTGATGATGACCCAGTTTCCAAACCAGATCCGGGGCTCAAAAGCCCGCTCGATCCTGGAAGCCCTGCCGAACCAGCTCTTGTTCCCAAACGGTGAAGCAGCAAGTGCCGACTATGACGGGTTCCGGCTGTCCGATGGCGAGCTGGATTTTGTCCTGAGCCCGATCCCAGGCCAGCGGATGGTGCTGTCACGCACGCCGCGCAGCTCGACCGTGCTGAACGTCGATCTCAAAGCTCTGGGGCCACTTCTGACAGCGCTTGGCGGTGGTCAGGCCGGGCTCAATGCCTTTGGCGCGGACTATGCCAACCGGCCCAAATTCTGGAAGGAATGATTGTCCAATGAAATCAATATATTACATAACCTTGATTATGCGAGTCCGATTTTGGGCTGTCATGATGGGTGCATCCCTCGGTCTCGCCGCCTGCACCGGCGTGCCGATTGCCAAGACCAATTGCTGGGCCACCGCTGGATCCACTGTGACCACTTCCACCAAGGGCGCAAGCCCGGATGCGGCGCTTGTCTCACGCGGCAACACTTCGGGTCTTGATGTCATTCCCTGCGAATAAACCTCTTGGCATGATCGGGGCATTGGCCTTGGGCGCGGCGGTCCTGCCTTGGCCTGCGACGGCGCAAGGCGTGCCGATTGTCGACCCGAAATCTATCATCCAGCACGGGTTGGAGATCGCGCAGATGTCCTATCTGACCGGTGGGCGCGAACTTGAGGCCGACAAGAAGCGTCGTATCGACGAATTGCACCAGGACCAACTCGATGCGCTGGATGCCACGTTGGCGATGATGACGGGTCAGACACCGTGGATCGGCGATCTCGAAGTGATCCCCGGCGCCGAGGCGGAAGTCCTCTATGCGGTTGAGGACAACAACCCTTATGCCGCCCGGCTTTTCGGCGATGCCAAGACCAGCATCGAAGAGATGATCGTCGCCACCGCGCAGAAATACGCAGGGCACCCCGGCCTTGCCCGTGCCGGATTGAACCCGGTCGAGTTTCGCATCTGGTTCCAAAGCCTCGTGAAACAGGAGTCCGGGTTTTCCATCGGTGCACGTTCGCCCGTCGGAGCCTTTGGTCTGACGCAGGTTATGCCCGATACCGCCAAGGATCTTGGCATTTACCCCGCCTACTATGACGATCCGATGCTGCAGCTGGATGGTGGCGCGCGGTACTTCCTGACCCAGCTCAACACCTTCGGCTCGGTGCCGCTGGCCTTGGCGGCCTATAACGCCGGTCCGGGCAACGTCACAAAGTACGGCGGCATCCCGCCGTTTGAAGAGACGCAGAATTACGTCGTCCGCATTACCGGGTTCTTCAATGCCTATGCCGGCAAGATCACTGGCGTGGATCAGGTCGGCACTTTCGATCCACGCGACATGGCGATCGCCGAGGCCAGCAACACATCTGATGCTGGCCTGCACTATGGCATGGCCGCCTCTCTGGAGATTGAGGCGTCGCTGAAGCGGCTGCGCGCCATCATCGAGCGCATCCCGACAACCAAATCGACCAAAGAGGCGCTGGACCTCAACAGCTATGCCCGGGCGGAAGCCGTCCGCATTGGGCTCATGGTCGAGCGGGTCAAGGCAGCCCGCGTGAAGGTCGATCAAGCGCGCTACGCCCTCTGGCTGCAGGCCTATGCCATCGACGCAACATTCATCAAAGTGAAGGGTGGTTCCGAATGATCCGCAATCTTGTCCGGGGTCTTGGCCCTCTTCTGATTTCTGCCGCGATGCTCTCCCCTGCCCTCGCGCAGGGCGTGCCAACAGTTGACCTCACCAGCATCGCCAAGATTGGCGAAGTGCTGACCGAGGCCAAGCTGCAGGTAAAGGAGATGATCGCCTCCAACCTGAAGCTCGATGAGCAGATCCTGAAGCAAATCGAACAGATCGCCACCCTGAAGGCGCAGCTGGACGCCTTGCGCAACGGGTTGACTCTGGAGGCCCTGGGCATCCCGGACCCGGACACCTTTTTCGATGACATTCTTCCGGATGTTGCGGACCTGACCGGCGGGCTGATCTCGGCGAAAGATGGCAAGTATTCCCTGATGACCACCTCCGGCAAGGTCGGCGACAAGCCCGCCGCGCAATATGTCTCGGAGTTCTTCGCCTCGGCCGGACTTGATGTGGCCACCGTCGATACTCTTGCGAACAGTGAAGACGAGGGGGCCGCCCGGATTGGCACGCAAGCAAACACCGCCGCTTTCCTCTCGGCCGCCGCAGAAACCTCCTCGGTCAAGGCCTCAGAAAGCCTCGAGCGGGTCCACGAGCTTGTGCAGGAAATCCCGGACACCGAGGGGCTGAAAGAGGCCATCGACCTCAACACCCGCGTGACGGCGGAACTGTCAATCGCGCTCGCAAATATCTGGAATATGGAATCCGCCCAGTTGATGGGTATGGGCGAGGCAGGCGTCATGGATGCTGCCACCGCCGCTGAAGAGCAGAAGTTCATCAAGGTCCTTGGGGGAGAATGAGCATGACCAACGCCTTCAAAGTGCGAATGATGGGCGGTGCCCTTGGGCTGATCGCGGTTTTCTCGGCCGCGGCTTGGGCCGAAACCCCAGCCCCGGCAAACCTTGCCCAAGAGGAAGCCTATCTCGACGTTTTGCCCAAAGTCGAGATCCCTGAAAATGTGCAGCCAATCCCGGGAGCAGTGAACGAAGAATTCCGGAACTGCCGGGCATTGTGGCCTGCTGAGTATGAGCTATCGCAGAAGGGCCCTGAAGCCCGCGCTTATCGGGATATCTACGGGTTCATCAAAGTCAGGAATGTGGTTCAAACTCAGGACTGCTCTTGTGGCGGGAAGGTCGCGAACTGGGAAGCTGTCGAAGCCCTGGCCGCCGACTTGCGGAACGCGAAGGCCGTCGAGCGCTTGACCTGGCAGCAAACGCTCGAAGTCTTTGAAGCATCGAATGCCCTGTTCCCGATCGCAGAGACAATGTGCGGGGGCAGCTTCTGATGGACAGCGTCTCGACCATACTGGCGACGCTGGACTCGGCGATCACCGCCGCTGGTCGGCAGTACTTCGAGGCGACAGCGGGGGCGATTGGGCCGCTCTACACCAGCCTATTGACCCTGCTCCTCGTCATGGTCGGGATCAACGCGGCTTTGAATGTCTATCGGATCTCGATGCGAGATGCGGTTCAGCTGTCGTTTCGGATCGTGATGGTCCTGATGTTTGGGTTGACCTGGTCAAATTTCACCCAGATCTATGAAGCCGCCAGCAACGGCTTAAGCGCGCTTGCGCTGGAGTATTTCCGCTTGGGCGGCAGTGGTGTCGGGTCCTCTGCCACGGCGGCGATGGATGACATGGCGAATATGATGGCAGGGAACGTGGATTCCGTGTCTTCAGCAATGTCGTCCATCATGCGCGGTTTCGTTGCTGCGGTTCTTTATGTGGTCTTGGGCGTCCTCATGGCCGTCTATGTATTCATTGTTGGCTTCTCGAAGTTGATGATCGCGTTCCTTCTCGGGGTCGCGCCGCTCGCCATCGGCGCCACCATTTTCGAGAAGACCAAGGGAATATTCGAGGCCTGGCTTTCAGCCATGATCGGTTATCTGATGTATCCGGTCGCCTCTGCCGGCGTTATTGTCGCTGTGGTGACGGTTGCCCATGACGTCTTCCGAAACGCGGATGCAGTCACCGACCTCGGCTCGATCCTCGGCTTCTTCGTCATCGTCTTTGTCGGCATTTTTGCCCTGATGGCGATCCCGAACGCCGTGACGCACATCACCGGCCAGATCAGTCTCGCAAGCATTGCGCCACAGGCTCTGCGGGTTGCGGGCAAACCGCTGGAAAAGGCTTCCGACTATTCGGCGCGCCGGATGAACGAAGTGCGCTCGGGCTTCATGCACGGCAAGACCGAACACCACCATTTGCGCGATCAGGCGCGATCCGATGCCGAGCGCGGCCAGGCCGCAAGGGCGCGTTTGGGTCAATTCATCCGCGACAGTTGACGCTGACGAACTGGCCCACGCCACACAGCCGCCTACCGCGCAAATTCCCATTTTCGGAGCAAGACAATGACAGGATCACCCCCTGAATTGAGAAGTTTTCTCGAAGCCGAGATGTTCTACGGCGTCAAAAAGCGCGAGCGGATTGCCTATCTGGTGGCGGGCGGCGGGCTGGCCATCGGTCTCATGGGCATGATTGCTGTCGTCACAATGCTCCCATTGAAGCAAACCGAAGCCTTCCTCGCCATCGTCGACAAGGACACCGGGGTCGCCGAACGCGTGGTCGCAGTGGAAAAGGCCGGGATCGAACAGGCCGAGGCCATCCGCCAAAGCCTGCTCTTTGCCTATGTCACCGACCGTGAAACCTATGACCAGCATGACAATGAAAGCCGCATTCTGCGCGCCTACACCTGGTCCGAAGGCAATGCCCGCCAAGGCCTCGTGAGCCTCTGGACGGAAGGCAACGCCAACTATCCGCCCAAGCTCTACGGTCAGAATTCAAAGGTGGTCATCGACATCCTGTCGATCACGCCGGTGACGGATACCACCGCGCAAGTGCGCTTCACCAAGACCTGGGTCTCCGATGGTGAGGGCGTGCCTGACCGGATCGGCAAATTCACCGCCACTGTCACCTATCGCTTCGAGCCCTCCAAACAAACCGCGCTCGATCTCGTTTGGCAGAACCCGACCGGATTTTTGGTGACGGACTACCGCATCACCGCAGAAACCCTCGCCCCCACGGAGGAATGACATGACCCATCCACTGACCCTTCCTGCGCTCGGGCTTCTGATCTCGATGACCGCCCTGCCCGCTTTGGCCGAAACTGCGCCGAAGCCCGGCAGCCATGATGCCCGAGTGACCTATGCCACCTATCAGGAAGGGCAGGTCTACCGGATCAACACCCGGCTCAGAAACGTGACCCTTGTTGAACTTGGCGAGGGTGAAAAAATCCAGTCCATCGCCATCGGCGATCTCGAAAGCTTCAAGATCGACAAGTTGGAGCGGGCCAACCTCTTCATCATCAAACCCGTGGTCGCCGGGGCCACGACCAACCTGACGGTGGAGACGCAGCGCAACATCTATTTCCTGCAGGTAACTGAAGGCGGAAAGGGCAATCCGAACTATTCGGTCAAGTTCACGGTGCCGGGAAGCACGCGCGCCGCCACTGCCGGCAGCGAGATCCCCGCCTCGCTGCCCATGACCTACAAGATCATGAAAAAGGGCCGCGCCCTGCCCGGTTTTGCACCGGTGTCGATCTCGGATGATGGGCGCAAGACCACCTTCATCATCCCGCCGGGCGCGCCGATGCCGACGATCTTCCGGGCCGATGCCAAGGGTCAAGAATACTCGGTCAATTCTTCCGTCCGCGGCACCACCATCACCGTCAGTACCCGGTCAGAACGCTGGGTTCTGCGCTATGGCGAAGACTACGTCTGCGTCACGGCCGAGCCGGGGGTCAGCCAATGAGCGACGAGACCCAAGCCGAAAAACTCACTGCCCGCATGGAACGCATGAGGCCTTCCGAGGCCCCCAAGCGCCGCCGGGGCATAAACCCGTACGCGCTTTCCGCCGTGACGGCCGTGGCCGGTGTTGGCGTCGGGGCATGGCTGGTTTTGGCCGCACCTGACGCCCCTGCCCCGGCACCCGCCATTGAAACGGCCTCGGTCAGCGATTTCCAAGGCGACGGAACTGGAACCGACGGGTTCAGCGTTTCACGGCCAAAGCCGCAGATCGTCCCGGTAGCGCCGGACACCTCGGAGGCGGAACGGCTGCAGGCAGAGATCGAGGCGTTGAACGCCCAGATCGCCGATCTGAAAGCCAATCCGGTGACCGTCACGGATGAGGCCGCACTCTCTGACCTCAAAGCGCAGGTCGCAGCTCTTGATGCCGATGCAAAGGCCCGGGCGGCTGCTCTCTCCGATCTAGAGCGCGAGAACATCCGGCTGCAGACCGAACTTGAGACCAAGGCGCTGATCGATGGCGACTCTGAGGCTGAGGCGGCGCGCGCTCGGGAAGAAGAACTGGCTCGGCGCAGGCAGGAAGCCGAGATGCTCAATGAGGCGCAAATCAATTCCGACATGGTGGCGCTGCGCTCCAGCATGGACATGGGTTTTGAGGCTGGCGCTGCGGCCCCTGCCCCCGGTGCTCCCGGACAGGCCGCCACCGGAGATGAGGCGTTTCGCAGGGCCGGGGCCAAGGCGGCCGAGGTCCGGCAGGCAGAGGTCATCGCCGATCCGGCCCATACTGTGATGCAAGGCACGCTGATTGAGGCCGCGCTTGAGACCGCGATCAGCACAGATCTTGCCGGCAATGTCTCTGCCATCGTGAGCCATGATGTTTGGTCGTTTGATATGTCCCGCGTGCTGATCCCACGCGGTTCGCGTCTCTTCGGTCGTTACGACTCTGAGGTCGATGCCGGTCAGCGGCGTGTGCTGATCGCCTGGGACAGGCTGGTGACGACCGACGGGCAATCCGTCACCCTTGCTGCCTATGGCACGGACCGCATCGGGCGCTCTGGTCTGCCCGGCGCAGTCCGAAACCACTTCCTCCAGCGTTTTGGCACCGCCGCGCTCATTTCCCTAATTGGTGCCGTGCCAACACTGGCAGCCGACAAGTACGCGGCCAATGAGGTGGCCTCCGACACCGCCGAAAACGTCGGCACTGATCTCGGCGAGGCGGTCAATACGGTGATGGCCGATTATCTCAGCATCCCGCCGACGATCAGCGTCAACCAAGGCGCTGTCGTGATGATCCGCGTCGATGCGGATCTGGCGTTTTACTGATGAGCTATCTCGACACCTATCTCGGGCAACTTGATGCCGCCCTGTCGGACCCGGCCGTCATCGAGCTGGCAATCAATGCCGATGGATCAATCTGGCTGGAGCGCGCGGGGCAGATTCACATGACCTCAAGCGGCCTTGCCGCCCTGCCCGCCAGGGCGGTGCGCGACTTGGCCTCCCAGATTGCCAATTCGACCTCGAACACTTTCACGGAAACGGCGCCTCTGGTCTCGGCGGCAGTGCGCTACCGCGATCTGATGCTACGCTGTCAGGTGGTGGGCTCACCCGCCGTTTCCGGCGGCACGGTGATTGGCATTCGGGTGTTTCGATCCCGGCAGGGGGATGTTCGGCGCGTGGCCAAATCCTTCAGCTTCCTGCGCGGCCAAGAAAACTCCCTGGAAGAGGAGCGCCGCGCGATGGTGGCGGAAATCCGCGCCGGTTCTGAAGGGGCGGATGTCGAGGCTTTCCTCAGCAAGCTGGTGTCCGAGCGGCTGAACGTCATCGTTTCTGGTGGCACCTCGACCGGCAAGACAGAGTTGGGCCGCAAGCTTCTGGAAATGGTCGCCTCCGATGAGCGGATCGTCACGATTGAGGATTCCCTCGAACTTCTGCCCGGCCAGCCCAATACCGTGAGCCTCATCGCGCAGCGAGATGAAGGCTCGCCCCGCTCGGCCGACAAACTCTTGCAGGCCACTCTGCGCCTGCGACCAGACCGGATTATCCTCGGAGAATTGCGCGGGGCTGAGGCCGCCACGTTTCTGGACGCGATCAACACCGGGCATTCGGGTTCGTTCACCACGCTGCACGCCCATTCGGCCCGCAAGGCGATGGACCGGCTGGCACTTCTGGTGATGGCCCAAGGCACCAAGCTCAGTTTTGGCGAGGTCATCCGGTATCTTCAGACCTCGATCGACGTGATCCTCCAGATGGGCCGCATCGGCGATCAGCGCGGGATCATGGAGATGTATTTCCCCGGCCTCGACGACTGACATCGGGGCAGCACCCGCCCTCCCCTTTCCCATTTCCGGCTCTTTGCCCCGCAGGTACACCATGGAAAACGACATCAATGCAGGCGCGGCGCGCCCGCGAACAGAGCGCGGCGCTGCGGAACGTTTGGCTGTCGAGCGACCAAAGGAATACTTCTCTGTCCGTTTGACGCTGTCTGGGACCGCGCAGGAATTCGACGATCCCCGCCAGGCGGGCGAGGCCTTCTTCCGCGCCGATCCAGCCGAGCGGCCCTCGGTCGCGCATATCGATGGCAACACCGCGCGCACCATGGCCCGGACAGAGATCCACGGGGTCCATGAGACGGGCGAGACGCGGTATTTCAAAAGCCTGCCGGACTCACATGCCCCGGATGCGGAGTTCCGCGCCGGGTTTCTGAATGCGATGGAGGCCTCGCTGACGGAGCGGTTGGGCAAGGTCGCGTGGGGCAAGGATGGTCCTGCCGTGACCGAGCGGCTCGATACAGGCCTAAGAGATGATCTCGAGGCCTTCGCCCGCCGAGCCCCTGAAAAGGCAGCGGCGCTTTGGGCCGATCACAGTGATGCCGTCCCGCCCGGGCCGGAATTGCGCGCGGCGGTGCAATCCCGGGAAGAAATCGTGGATCGCGAAGTGGCCGCATGTCAAGAAGCCCCAGCTGAAAAGCCGCCCATTATCGCCACAGGCGATTGGGTCACCACCGATGCAAATGTCGATCTGCGATCCGTGGCGGTGGCTACCGACCGAGGGGTTCACACGGGCTATGAAGCAAGTCTGCCAGGAGGGGAGAATGAGCTTACGGTCTCTGAGCGCACTTTCCCAAATTCGCGCGAGGCTCTGCGTCATGCCTATGATTTCTATGAAGGTGGAGAGGAAGGTCTCGAGCTGGCGGTAAAGCGCGCGGCCGAAATGGACCGCGAGTTGCTGGAAGAACCCGACCGCGGGCCAGAAGGGCTTGTCCTTGAGCATCGGCCACAGCCCGAGTTCGCCCGCCCCGAGACCGCAATCTACGCAGGCGACGAGGCGCAGCTCGTCCTGACCCTTGGCCGGGATAATGAAGACACCCGTGACCTAGCCGAGCGGCTCGTTGCCGACCCGGAATTTCGCAAGGTGGTGGCCGAGCATATCCCTAATGCGGACAGAACGCTTGGCACCGGTCGCTTTGTCGACGGCGAAGGCTCCAGCGGCTTTTTGCCCGACGAGCTTTTGGCCGTTACCTCCTACGGTGGCGATGGCGGAGCTGAGGTTTTGGCGAAGTTCCCCGATGAGGGTCCGCTCAGTGAAGCCTTGGCAAAGCATCTGGCGCAAAGTTCGGTGATGGCGGCCTTTGTCGAAGAAGAACGGCAGCGGAGTGACTTTGCGGCAGACCCGGCGCGGGCAATCTCGGCCTGGGTGGCGCAATCGACGGCCCAGATCGACAGATTGCCGTCGGACCGACAAGACGACCTGCGATCCGAAATGCAGGGGATCGCCAAAGAGGCGGCGGCAGCCTTTGGACTGGATCAGGTTCAGGCGGAAATAGCAGCCTCGCCCCGTTCGACGCTCTACAGCACATCCATCGGCGCTGACACTTTGGTCGTTGGTGGCGCGGAGAGCGAGTTTCATAAGGGCAGCGCCAATACGCTCAAGGCAGACCTAAGCCTCAACGCCAGCTTGGCAGGCATCGACGGCGAAAAACTCCAGAAGCGTCTGGAAACCGGGGCCGCCAATGCCCGCGAAGAAGAGTCGTGGGTGAAATCCGATATTGCCGATGTCGCCAAGCGGCACGGCTTTGATCTCGACAGCGCTCAAGGTCGCAGTTCGGCGGCTGAGCGGGTGGATCGTTTCTACGAGCGTGCAGCCGAATTGATCCAGTCCGCCCGCAGCATCGATGTGACCCGCGGACCTGACACGCTGGTTGAGGCTTTGGGTTCACTAGCGCGCGTCCATGCCAGCCAGGGATCCGTCGCCTTCCGAAATGAAAATCAGGCTCGGGATTTCGCGGAAGAAATGAAGGAGCGCTATGGGGCGTCGGTTCTGAAGGACATCGCCGCGGGCCGGACCGAGGCACTGGCCAAGGACGTGCCGGACCCGGCCGCACGGGCGGCGATGGCAGTTGCCGTCGTTTCGGCGGCAAAGGAACATCCCTCGCTTGGCCTCAGCGCGCATGAAGCGGAAGCGGCGGAACGCAGAATGGTGGCACAAGCGGCGTCGAGACCGCCGGAACCCGCGCGGGCACATGTTCATGATCGCGCTCATGGCAACGACAGAGAGTTTTGATCATGCAACGCGTTGCTCTGCTTCTTCCCCTTGGTCTCACCTCTGGCTTGCTGGTTGGTCTCATCGCCGGGGGCCTTGTTCTCAACCTGATCTTGGGGCGCGATCCGAACGCAACCGGCATCTTTGTCCTGATCGCTGAGTTCCCCGGTTTCGCCCGGCTGACCTCCGTGCCCTGGGTCCTGCCTTGGCAGATCGTCGGCGCATCGACCGTGCTCTTCACGGTTGCGGCCGTCGCCCTAACCTTCCGCCAGCAGCTCACCGAATACGGTCAGGCTAAGTTCCAGGCGCGCGCTGAGATGAAAGCAAATGGCCTTCTGCAGCCCTTGGGGGCGGGAATGGTCTTCGGCAAGCTCGGGGCACCCTCAAAGACGGCAGCTTACGTCAGCGCCACGTTCCAGAAATTTCCGCATTGTCTTGTCGTGGCCCCCACCAGGGCGGGTAAAGGCGTGGGTTATGTAATCCCGAACACGCTTCTGTTTAACGGCAGCATCGTGGTGCTCGACGTGAAGGGCGAAATCTTTGAGGCCACTTCCCGGCACCGTCAGGCTGAAGGCGATGCGGTTTACCGCTTCTCACCCTTCGACTTTGAACATCCGACGCATCGCTACAACCCGCTGGAGCGGGTCGCCCGCGTTGAAAATCTCGAACAACGTTACACCGAACTGGCCAAGATCTCCGACTACTTCTTGACGGTTTCGGACAAAGGGACGGCTGGCGACTTCCTGACCGAGGGGCGTGAACTCTTCGTCGCCGCGGGGTTGCTTGCGATTGAAAGGTGCAAGCCGACCATCGGCGAGATCAGCCGGATCCTATTTGGCCGGGGTGCTACCCAAGAGGTTTACGGCGAGCATGCCGAAGAGGTAAAACACCCCAACGCGGCCCAGACCTTCCGCAAGTTCGCGGGCTATTCTGACCGGACCTTGTCGTCCCACGCTTCCGTTCTTGGTGGCGCGGGCATGACGCTTTGGAACAACCCGGCCGTGGATCGCGCCACCTCCGGCAACGACTTTTCCTTTGCCGATCTCCGCAAGCGGCCGATGTCGATCTATGTTGTGGTCAACGCAGACGATATCCGCACCCTGTCACCTCTGGTGCGCCTTTTTTTCGGCGAGCTGATCGCCACCATGCGCTCCACCCTCCCCGACCCGAAATCCGAGCCCTGGCCGGTCATGGTCATGCTGGATGAATTCGACCAGTTGGGGCCCATGCCCATCGTCGAACAGGCGTTGAAGCAGCTTGCCGGTCACGGTGCGCGGGTGTCCATCATCACCCAGTCGATCCCCGGTCTCGACAACATCTATGGCGAAAACGTTCGCCTGTCGCTCGAGTCTGCGGCCGGCATGAAGCTCTACCTCGCGGCGAACGACAAGAAGACCGCGGGTGAGATTTCGGATGCGTTGGGCAAGACCACCAAGCTTTCAGTCTCGGACAGCGTGTCAAGGGACAGGGATTTCATGCAGCGGCGGTCGGTCAGTCGGCGGATGGAAGAGCGGCCACTTCTGACACCCGATGAGGTGCGGCGGTTGAATCCTGATCAGGCAATCCTCATCCCTGAACGGCAGAACTCGCTCTTGGTCCACCGGATCGTGTATTTCCAGGATCCGACGTTCAAGAAGCTGTTCGATGCTCAGAAGGGTGCACTGCCCTATCCGCCCAAGGAGGCTGCGGACGTGCAGGTGCTGACCCAAAGGATGGAGGCGCTGGAACGACGGTTGGCCGAACGTATGGTGGTGGATTATGTGAGGCCGGAGAAGGTGAAGGCGGAAGCCCCCGTCGAGCCAGAGCCGAAACTTGCGGCCGAGATTGTGGCGCGGGGGGAGGTCGCGCCAGAGGCCGAGCTGGATGCAGTCGCAGCTGAGGTGCTCGTCACGGTGGAACAGGCCGAAGCCATCGCAGCGCCCGAGGTTGATCTCGCAGCCTTGAGACCACCCATCACAATCGTGGTTTCGAGGATAAGCAAGTTCTCCCACAACCTCGCAGGCTTGGAGCTCTAGGGCCATCTGGGGATCAACTTCGGCCCATTTCGCGATCTTGAGCTGACCTTTGATCTTGCGGATGCAGGCATTTTCCAGGTTCAGGGGCGATGGTTTTCAATGAAAATAGTGGACTAATCGGCACCTTCCGTGCGAACAAGGGCGTCTTTTCCAATGCCCACGAGGATTTGCAATGCGACCCGGTCGCCCCACGCACTTGACCCTGACGCGCCGCGCGCTCGGCACCCGGCTTGCTGGGTTTGCTGCCGCAATCGGTTTTGGGCAAAGTGCAGCGACCAGCGTGGCAGCCCAACCAGCGTCTGCTATAGATCGCGAACTGCGTGATGCAGCCCTCAGAGGTCTCGCCTTGGCAAGCCATCGCGGCGATCCGGTGGCCGCAAAAGCTGCCGAGGCAACGATTGCTCGACTGGCGGAAACCGATCCTGAAGCCGCCCTTCTCGGTCGAATCTACCAGTTGCTGGACGTGCGTCCCGCCGCCTATTGGCGCGGAGACCTGCCTGCGGCCGCGGCGGCAGATCTTTCCGCGCTCCACGGGGCGATCCGTGCCAGCCAGCCGGTGGCCTTCGGTTACACCGGCCTTTCGGGGAAAGAGACGACGCGCACGGTCCTGCCCCTAGCCTTGGTGCATCCGCCCCAGGGGGTGAAATTGCTTGCCTGGTGCGAGGAGCGCAGGGATTTCCGCCAGTTTTTCGTAAGGGCAATGCAGGGGCTGACCCTCAGGGAGGGTGAATTCAGCGGTGATCGG
The DNA here is from genome assembly GCF_008973825.1 of Gemmobacter serpentinus. Classification (GTDB taxonomy): domain Bacteria; phylum Pseudomonadota; class Alphaproteobacteria; order Rhodobacterales; family Rhodobacteraceae; genus Gemmobacter; species Gemmobacter serpentinus. The sequence continues at coordinate 54,311 of NZ_WCHR01000025.1, forward strand.
TTAGCACTGGTGCGAGGGTTGCTGGAAAAGGAAGCCGCTCGCGCTTGACCTCAGGTTGGGTTGACGACGCACCTGGCCCAAAGCCGACATCCAGTGGAACTTCCGGCTGTTGCGGTCGCAGCTCGCATTGCAGCCGTTTGCACCTTCCGCGATATTGACGGCCGACTGACCGACCAGAGTGCGCGGCAAACCGGTCATTCAGAGATCTAAAATGAAAGGCTGCTTTGTCCGCGAACCGTACATCAAAGAAGGGTTAACCGTCTCGTTTGACTTACCGGTCTGGAGATTTGCCTTCGATCTCGCGGCCTCCAGCAGCAAAACCCTTGGTCGCGGTCAATGCTGTCGCCGTGAGAACGACCTTGCCGAAGCTACCTTGCGCCGATAGCTCCCATGTTGTTGGATCAACGTTAGTGCCAACAATCAACATGATGAACGCGTCAAGATCGTGGTCTGATTCCCTATAGAGATTGAGGATGGACGTAGCATCTGAGGGCGACGCCGTTGGGCGCTGCGATGGATGCGTGTGCCAAGTTCCGATGAAGTGCAGACCCGACCCATGCTTTTGGAGAACATCGGCTTGCACGCTCGTCCGGTGAGGAATGTAGCCATTCCGAGTTCTACGGTCTTGGGGGAAAGGTCCGGACGCTACATCGATTGTGCAGTGCCGCCCAGGTGAACTGGAAAAAAGCGGGCCACCGGCTTCACAGTCTCTCCACCTCAATTGGCGGTGCTTCCACAAAACCTCCATCGCTTTAGGCGCAAGGTTATATCGAAGTCCGAAACGATCACATACCCAGACAGTCATGATTTGCATCCGCAAATTCGACAATGATCGCTGCGGGTCCAAGTGCGCTCAAACTCTCCTCCGGCCTGGCACGACTGGCCAACGAACTTTTTCCATTCTTCGGACCAGTTTCCACCAACGGCACCAAGTAAACGAGCAGGACCGGACCAGATCCGGTGAACATGTGTCGGGTCGCCCATCAGCTGCTCAAGACACAGATCAGCTATCAGGCCGTGGCCGCGCGCAAGTTGCGATGCTCCGTAGGGTTGAAAAGCACCGCCGCACGCGGGATGCGTCCGCGTCATCGTGCTTCCTGGCCATTCGGCGACACGGAGTAGGCTTTCGCCGAACGTGCTTAAGCCGCACCCGAAACATGGTCCTCCTTCCGAAACCGACACACCATGCGCGGCAACTGCGTGTGGTTCCAACCACCCGTAGATCGCCGTAGGCGAACGATCTTGGGCAAGACGCCATGCTTCGAAAGCGCCTTCATCCATCCAGGATCCGATCGCAACGAGAATGATATCCGAGCCGCGCAAGACCTCCGGTTTGGTCTCCGCGATCGTCTGCCAACGGACATGATACTCGCGCACATTTGGGAGATCTGGGAACTCATTGCGCAACCTCTCAGCCAACGCGTCTGCCTTCCAGCGCCCCACATCTGACATACCTAGGTCGTGTCTGGTTGTATTTTCACTCGCGAGGACTTCGGGATCGATTAGGTTTAGCCCGCCCACACCCGCTTTTGCTAGAAGAGTGGTAACTCCAGATCCAAGGGAACCGCATCCCAACACCGTGACAGTCTTGCCTTGAAGTGCTCGCACTTCCCGCAGTTGATCTCGCCCATGCACCCATGCCGCATCAAGGCGCTCTACCTCAAAGGGTGAAATCTTTAACGATGCGCCGGCTCTCCGTCGGATCAAAACTTCGCGCGGCATCTTATTGGCTCTGAACCCGGCCGTTACATGCTTGCGCCCGCGCTCGGTCTCCTTCAGCGCGCGTGGGATCTCATACGCGATCATCGTCGCATGTGGTCGCGTCGGTAGCGCGACAGTCACCAGCAAGGCACCCGGGCCGCCCATAAGCGGCTCGATCAAGGCAGCGCGCTCCTCTCCCGGTGCCGCCATGTCCAATAGCTGTTTGGCATTGCTGGGTAGTTCTTGCGGGTTTGGTAGGGCATCAGGTCTAAGCACTACCGCCTGCTCGAACACCCAGGGCCGCGTTTGGCGTCCGTGCCGACGATTCAGCCATTCGGTTAGGTGTTGCGCGTTGTCGGATAGAACGACAGCCGTTTGACCTCTCCATATGTAACCAATTGGCCCGGCGTAATCGCTAGGCGCCAAAAGCGATCGGATCGGCCGCAGCGCGCTCTCACGCCCAAGATAGGATAGGTACTCTTCGGAGATTTCACGCTCGACGAATGCTGGGTTCGACCAATCCGCTACAAGCTCCAACAGCCTCTTTAGGTAGGCATGTGCAATCCCGACCGGATTGCCAGGATCTATTGGAGTTCGGCTTGGAAAGGCACAGATGAACCCATCTGCTTCCAAATGTGGAAGGGTGCCGAGCGTCGGCGGGCGCCGCATGTAGAGCCGTGGTGCCGACCAAGGGAAGGCGGCGTCGATCACCATGTCGACGTCCTTGACGTCCGCCCCAATTGGCACCCTGAAGCGCCAACCTGCAAGCCAAGGCCCCTTTGGCAATAGTCGCAGCTCGTCGGCAGCAAGTCTCTGCCCGCGCCATTGGGTCTCAGCAGCCCGACTTACCCTCCCGAGCACATCACTCATGTTCGCAAGTTCAGGCGTAGCGTTCATCTCCGCCCAGTTTCACTGCGGGCCGCTCATCTTTAGTCTCGAGCAAGTTGACGGTTAGAAGTTCCGGAGCCGCAACAGTTCCCACCGCTTGGGCCACGTCGTCAGCGAGAAGACTCACATCTGTCGGAAACCTTGAACCGAGGGCGGCCAACATATGCTTTAACGTGGTCTGTAGCGTGCTCGATGTGATCAGCGCCGCCTCAAGTTGTGCCTCCAATGTGATTGCCGCTGCAGTAAACGTCTGGCGGTCGGCCTGGGTCCATCCTTGGTCAAGGCGCGCGCCTGAGACAACCGGGTTCGGTATCTCTTGGCGCAATATCTCGGGCAGTTCGCGTGCTACGGCAAGAAGGGCAAGATCATCCCGGCCACTGAACGGTCTATAACCCTGATGGTTCTCGAACACTTCAACGACCGCCCACATAAGCGCGATCGAGGCAAGGCCAGCCAAGTCTTGTTCGTCTCGCCAGGCCTTCAAGTAACGAGATACGAAGCGAACTTGGTCTCCGTGCTCCCGTACGGCATCACGGAACCAATCTTCAAGTTTGCGCGGGTCGGACGGGATCCACTTTCCGCGCCCGTCATCGTCGCGACAGGCCAAACGCATCTGGTCAGCAGAGAGCCGTCCATAGATTTCATTGCCAAAGTCGTCATCGCGCAAATCCATGAAACCATCCCTGATCACACGTTCTTGGGCCATCGCCGTCTCGACCAAGGTTGCGAATTCCTTTTCCGGAACAGCGTAGAGCGCGATGTCCACGTGCGCCTCCCGATCAATCTCAACGCGGACGCAGGATGTCTTCTGCTTGAGCGTCCACCCGTTCTTTTCACAAACATCTGATACAAGCTGCTCGACGGCTCTGAAATATCCATCTGCCGCAACAGACGGTGCAAGAGCACCGTCGCGACTGATATAGCGTGTCGGAAGGAACATACCGTCGTCTAGATCGATCTGAAGCGGCGGCTTCTTGCCCTTCGCCGGATCGTTCACTGTCGAGTATGAAAAACTTCCCTGCATCCGAAACTTCGGTCGACCGAAAGCCTCGGTGATATCCGCCTGCTCTGAGTTGAGCGCAACGATCGCATCACGCGTGATCATTTCAGTGATGGGGAAGCGGTCGGTCCAGTCCTTCAATCCCGAACGGATCGCATCTCTCAACTCGTCCCGGACCGCGCGCAGCTCGTCTTCACGCTCCTTGGGAAGTTTGAGCTTCTTGACGTAGCAACTTTCGTTTGTGCTGTTGAGCGCTTTGTGCGCGTTCACTGGCATGACGCTACCCTTTCGTCCTAAAGGCCAAATTCATCAACTGGACTTTCAGCCTGTCGGATGGGACAACACCATGTAGCGGCTAAAGAGTCGTAAGCTTACAAGATATATGGGATTTCCGATCTGAATCCAAGAGGTGGATGTCCCGAAGTGTAGGAGAACAAAACATGTATGCACTTTTGCCGTGGAGAACTCTGGGTACGGCGATGATGATCGTCGCTGGACTTGCCGTCTATGCAGACAATTTCGGCGCGTTGGTAGGTGTGATGGTTTCCGACGCGGTGGTAATCCGGTACCTGCCAGTAGCGGTTCTTGCGGTACTTGGAATTGTCTTTGGCCTCACGGCCTACTGGGCGCCTTGGCGGTTGCTTTGGCGAATGATCCCCGTGCTCAACCGTACGGTGTTCCCAGACCTTAACGGCGTGTGGGTCGGGACGACGGCATCGAACTGGCCGACCATTGAAAAGATGCGAAACGCGGCGACTACAGAGCGCGCAATCGACCTTGCGGAGCTATACGAAACGGCGGAGCGCCACGATGCGATCGCAGTTGAGATTACCGCTTCGCTGTACTCCATGAGGCTTGCGACGGGTCTGAGCTCCAATGACGCCACATCTTACTCCATCACTGCACGACCCTGGAAGTGCCAGCATACACCACGCATTCACCTCGCCTACGTGTATGAGCAGGAAACTAAAGACCCCTCTGCCACGGACGAGGAACGTCACATGGGGGCAGCCGATCTCGTTTATGACCCGCATTCCCCCAATGACCTCGAAGGTGTCTATTGGACGAGGCGCAGTTGGATTGAAGGGCTGAATACGGCTGGCCGTCTCAGATTGCGCCGAATTGCACCGTCGAAAGACCCCTCGAAGACCCTTCGCGATTACGCCCGGGAAGAAAAGGCGCGGCTCGATCCATGAGGTCCAGGCGCACGAAGCAAGCCCAGGCATGGCCTTAGTTGAATAGCCGCCCGAGTTTACCTCTGCGGAAATGGAGTGGCGGTTTTGAGGCATGCGGCCATGCAGCAGTTTTAGTCCGGCCTTGATGCCGTACATGCACGATCCAAGAACCTGCACGGGAGATCGAAAGGCTTGGACCGACGAAAAAAATGTTCGCCCTCATCAAGCCTTCAAGATTCATGGGACTGACGGGTCGAGTATCGTTCGAGAAAACGACGTCTTCTGCCCACACAGCGGGCGCGTGGCTCCTGCCACGTCGTGGAGCATCAACATCTATGTGAGCTAGGGCGCTAATAGTAGGATACCTCCACGTCCGTCTTGTTAGTGATTTGCCTTAAGTTTATTCGACCGCAGGTCTTTCTATCAGTGTAGTAGTAGCCCGACAGCTCCAAATCCTGCGGCGCTTTGAGGCCAGCATTGCGCACATCCAAAATTGTAGATCCAGTATAGGATTGCCACTTAATATTCGAAGGGGTTGAACGAAAAGTATAGTATAGCTTGAATTGCCCCGCCTCGATCACGGGGGTAGTTTCAAGTGTCAAAGATTTTGACGTCTCGGTGTGCAGATCGATTTGTACCTCAATAAGATTCTGTCTAATTGCCGCTCTTGCCGGGATTTTCTGTCCTCCCTCGAGAACGATCTCGCCTTCCCATGTCCCGTTCAAATCAGGATAAAGAGAAGAGTTGAATTTTTTGAGTAGCCTCCAAATCGCTCGTGAAGTTGAATTGGTTGTGATAACAAGAATAACAATCAGTACCACCCAAGGCGCAACAGACAAAAGACGAACGATTGGCAATTCACTCTGCAGTACCCGTTCAGCACCCCAGTAAGCGAAAATACTCAAAGCAGTCGTCACAATCGCGACATAGCGGAGCAGATACGTGAAACTAATGACTCTAAACATCTTTGCCAATCGAGTTGAAGTCGCAAACACGAGCTTTTCCCGTGCTTTTTGCATAAAGAAGTGCTACGTATGACTCACGTAAAGATTTGCCAACTCCGACGGAAAAAGAAATCTCACTACCACCGATACTTTCTATCCCACATTTCCCAAGTAAGGCGCTGATTTCGCTGTCCTGACCATTATATTTCCTATATAAAACATGGTGTTGAAGGCTGCGAGGGGCGCGTTTC
>NZ_WCHR01000026.1 GCF_008973825.1 Gemmobacter serpentinus
CCGAGGTCGAGCCGGTCGGCGATTTCTGGGAGGCCGAACCGGAACATCAAGACTATCTGGAGAAGCGGCCCGGCGGCTATACCTGTCACTTCCCCCGTCCCGGCTGGGTGCTTCCACAGCGCCAAAAGGCTGGCGATGTGCAGCCTGCGGCCGACACCGCAGCGGAATAGTCTTCACTGACGTTGCCGCTGCGCCGCTCGGGTTCGCACTCTTCTTGACCGTGTCGTCAAACGACGCGGTCATCGGACCCCGCATTGATGAGGTGGTCATTTGAGTCAGCCGCCGTCGTAGCAACAGGATCGCAGAATTATGCCAGACCTCTCATCATTTCCGGTCACGCAGCGCTGGCCGGCCTCTCATACCGACCGCCTGCAATTGTACGCCGCGCCAACGCCCAATGGCGTCAAAGCCTCGATCATGCTGGAGGAGACTGGCCTAGCGTACGAGCCCCACCTGATCGACATCTCGAACAACGAGTCGAAGGACCCAGCGTTCGTCTCGTTAAACCCGAACGGCCGCATACCGGCGATCATCGATCCGGCGGGCCCGGACGGCAACCCCATTGCCGTTTGGGAATCCGGTGCGATCCTTATCTACCTGGCCGACAAGACGGGCCAGTTCATTCCGAGTTCACCCGCCCAACGTTACGAAACCTTGGCCTGGGTATTCTTCCAGGTGTCGGCCATCGGGCCGATCTTCGGTCAGCTTGGCTTTTTCCTGCGGTGGGGCGGTAAGGACTATGAGGACAAACGGCCTCGGCAGCGCTTTGTCGATGAATCCAAGCGTCTCCTCGGCATCCTGGATCGCCAACTGGAAGGCCGTGATTGGCTCGTCGACGACTATTCGATTGCGGACATCGCGACGCTCGGCTGGGTGAATGCGCTGGTTGAACTCTACGCTGCTGGCGACATCCTTAGCCTCAGCGACTATTCGAACATCCAGAAATGGCTCGGCCGTGGCTTGGCTCGACCGGCAGTGCAGCGTGGCCTGCAAATCCCTGCGAGGTCGGCATGAGCGTCATCGCCGCCTACTATTACAACGAAGGCAAGCGAATCCGGGAAATCGCGATCGACGAGCGCGTCCAACTCGACAAGGGTCGCTCGGGTTTCTGCTGGATCGCTCTTCTGGATCCCACCGCCGACGAACTTCACGCGCTTCAGGCGACGTATCACCTCCATCCGTTGGCAATCGATAACGCGATGCACCCGCTGTGCCCGCCCAGGCTCGACGTCTACAACGGCGAGCTATACATCGTCGCGCAGACTGCCGAACTGGTCGGCGACCGGATCAGCTACGGCAAGATGGCGATCTTCACCGGTCACAATCATCTCATCAGCGTGCGGCACGGCAACGCCGGAGCGCTAGGCAAACTTCGGGAGCAACTCGAGGCTTCGCCGGCGCTCTTCGGAAAGGGTGTCGACTACGTGCTGCACGCGATCTTGCACCGTATCGTCGACCAGTATCTGCCCATCTTCGAAATGATCGAGGATGACGTCCTCGCGATGGAGAAACGGTCGTTAGACGATTTTCTCGGACGGGCAGAAGTCGCCCGCATCTTCGGGCTGAGGGCCGAACTCACGCGCTTCCAACGCACGCTCGGCGCTATGGCCGAACTGGTCAGAAAACTCGTCCGCGGGCATTTCCCCTGCATCAGCGCCGAAGTGAGGCCGTACTTTAACGATGTCGCGGATCACGTCGATCGGGTGCAGTCAATGGTCGACGGCCTCCTTCAGGTCCTGTCTACAGTCTTTGAGGCCAGCAGCCTTTTGGAAGCACAAAGGATCGGGGTGATCACCCGTCAGCTTGCCGCTTGGGCGGCAATACTCGCAGTCCCGACGGCGATCGCTGGAATATACGGCATGAACTTCAAGCATATGCCGGAACTGGACACGGCCTACGGATACTTCGTCGTACTCGGGGTGATGGCGATATCCTGCCTTTTCCTGTTTGTGCGCTTCAAGATGGCCAAGTGGCTGTGAATACCGCGTCTCGCAAAACTCGCCGTCATCCGACCGGTCACAGCGCGCCCGACGCCGGGGCGGGCTCAATACGACACCAAGCATAGGTGCAGCCGTGACATCCCAAGTGACCGACGTTCTAGAAACAGTGCAGTCCTTCGTCGCCAAGGGCTACAACCGCGAGTACCGCGTCAAAGACGGCAATCTCGTCGATCTCGATCTCGGATCAACACTGGACCCTTGCGCCCTTCGCATCGACGCGGCGTTACGCCTCGAAAGCGGGAGTGACGCAGAAGACGCCTCCAACATCTACGCGATCACCGATCCAGCGACAGGGCACAAGGGCCTGTTGATCGACGCGTTCGACGTATTCGACGAAATGTGTCACCGCGACCTCTCTGAGCGCCTCGTAGCGCATCGGGAAACAGTCCCGCAGGTGACCAGGATGTGCCGAGCAAGCACGGACTGCGCAAAGTCTACAAGAGCGAGTTTGACCGCGATCCCGAGCGTTACGTTGTGCGGCAGGGCTTTCCAGACTTCCCAGCATGCCCCTTCGGCGGAGCCTTCAGCATTCTCGGCTTCGATACCGCCGAGCGGTCATATGTCTGGCTCGTCACAAGCATCATCCGAGATTCACGGCTGATTAGAATTCCTTATCAGGGAGAGGACGTCATCAGCGATGAATAGCAGGATCAGCGAGCCCCTGTGGTCCCCTCCCGAAGAGGTCGCGGACCAGTCTACCGGATATTTGTATTATCGAAACATAACGAGGTGATTTATGGATTGGAATAAAGACCATATTCGGGAAACTATGCTTTCGCTGGAAACTGCAGCCTTGCATAGCGCTCGCGACAATTATCTGGATTATGTCTCCACCGCTCGGCTCGATCGGAGCGAACCGATCGAAAACGACGAACTAGCTCAGGCCGAGGTCGCAAGCGACTTCGCCGAAGCGCTCGATGACACGCTCCATGACTATGCTGATAAACTCGAAAAACTCAGGACGATCGATTTCGGTCCCAAGTTGGCCGTCAACGAAGGCGCAGTCGTCAAGCTGTCTGGCCGCCACTTTGTGATCGCGGTGTCAACGAGCAAGTTCACCTGTCAGGGGCGTGAGCTCATGGGCATTTCCACGATGGCGCCGATCTTCGAAGCAATCGAGGGTGCCCGAGCCGGGGAGACCGTGCAGTTCAACGGACGGGATCTCACAGTAGAAGACGTAGAATAAGGCACCCCACCGCCGCCCACACTAATGCCGAACGTCCTGGGTCTTTCCTTGCATGCATATCATCGTATCGAGAGATCCCGTGATCATCGGCGTGCTCGGACAACGGGCGCCGGCCTTGGCCTGGTTTGGGGGACTCGGCTGCCTGCGTGTGACGGCCAGCACCGCCAGGATGATGAGCAACGCCGCCGCATAAAGGAACAAGCCGCCTGGACCTACGATAGCCATCGCCGCTCCCCCGATGAGGGGGCCCGCGGCTGTCCCGATCCCGTTGAGTAGCAGAAGCCCGCGCGCGGTGCCCAGTAGCCGACTGGCCGGAAGATCGTCGTTCGCGACCGCGAGGCACAACGAATAGATCGGTATGCCAAAGCCACCAAAAAGAGCACCCGCCGCGAGGAGCAGGGGCAGAGGTGCTTCCGCGGCCATCGCTACGCCGACGGCAGCCGCCGCGGACGCCAGTGCCGCACCGGCGATGACAAGATTTCGGGACACTCGATCCGAAAGCCAGCCGAGTGGCCACTGCAACGCCAGCGTTCCACCAAGAACCGCAGCCATGAAGGCGGATATGCCGCCCACATCGAGTCCGATCCTCTGGCCAAAGTTTGGGCCCATGCCCCAGAAACCGCCTTGAAAGCCACGGCAAGGGATCAAAAACAACCAGGTATTTCTGGCGGAACGCAGTTCTGCACCGGAATTTATTGACAATTCTGGTGAGGCGGAAGGCGTCTATTTTTTGCCGCGTGAGCGGCGGCCTGGCGCGGCCTGAGCGCCGCACCGCAGTTTGCGGCCGGTTTTGGCCGGCAGCGAAATGCGGTGAACCTGACTGGATTTTGAGCCTGGTGATTCACCCATCGGCGCAGGTGACATGCAGAAAAGCGGCCCCCGAAGGGGCCGCTGAACTTAGCCTTTGTGGCGATCTTCGAGAGAGGACAAGCGATCCTCAACGCTGTGATAATGACCTGCGAGAAGGGTCATGATGTGGGTTATGCCGTCGATGCGGAGCGTCAGATCTTCGCGCATAGCTTTCATCTCACTGCGCATCTCTTGCAGCAGCCGGATCGTATGATTTTCCGGTTCATCGTTCATGGGCATCTCCTTTGCCTGAATATAAGTGATCTGACCGAGAAAATCGAGGCAGAACCGCCCCGCTCGGTCGGGAGCATTTGGACACGCGAGGTCAAGGACAGCCCGGGACGGGCTGCTTGCAAGGCCGCTGTAGGCGGCCGCCGTCCTTGAACCGTGTGGTAGAATGCAAAGACCGTGTGGGGTGGGGCTTGTCCGGCCCCGCCTGGAGGGCGGGTTAACAGCCGGACGCGATTGTTGGAGGGTTTTGGGCCCTGCCGCGAGCGGCAGCCCGGCGCGGGCTGAGCGCCGCACCGCTCTTTGTGGCCGGTCTTGACCGGCTGCGAAGAGGGGTGAACCTTCTGGGCAGAGGGAGACCCCGACTGTCGCCGGGGTCTTTGGTTTCAGGCTGCACCGGTTGCGATCTTGGCGATGGCTTCCAAGTGTTCGCGTTGGCCTTCGCCCCAGACTTTGGCGTAATGCTGAGCCATGGGATGCGCGCGGGCCTGATCCTCGTTCATGGTGAAGGGTTCAAGACGGAAAACGCGGCAAGGCAGATAGCAAATGACAGCGCGCCCCGCTCCGGGGATGCCATGCGAAAAGAACCAGAACCTGCCCCGCTCGATGCCACTGGTCGGCTTGAAGTATTCCCAGAGGCGAGGCTTGTTCAGGCCACCGCTGAAAATGGCGGTGCCACATCGCATGACGTTGAAGCTGCCACCGCTTGCGGTCTGCATCCCGAATTTGGTCGCATTGCAGCAACGCTCGCGGGTGCCATCTGGCATGATCACGAAATCCCCGATTTTGGGCGGGCCACTCGGTTCGGCGCGGGCGGCCTCGATCTGGACCAATTCAGCGCGGTTGCGGTCGTCCAGGTGGCCGTTATCCTCGGCAATGTCGATGAGGCGAGCGCCGATCAAATGCCGGACGATGGCGATTTTGCAGCCATGTTCGGAAACATGGGAATAGGTGCCCCCGGCACCGTTGATGGTTTCCAGTTCATAACGGAAGGCATCCGAACGGCCGGGGTTATCGACCTTCCAGTAGCGGCAAATCACATCGCTGCCCCATCCATTCATTTTGAAAATGGCATGGGTGGAGCCGTCTGCCTGCGGCTGGAACGACAGTTTCGGATGGTTCATCAGGTCATTGAAGCTAGACATGGGTTTTCCTTTTGCGGCGATGGCGGCGGGGTTGTTGCCCCCGTTCCGCCGTTGGGCTGCGCCTCGGCCAATCTGATCTGACCGAAACGCATGTTTCGGGCGGAACAGAGTGGGAGAGGGCGAAGCCCGACCCACGGGCCTGATCGGGCCTGTCATGGGGTCAGAGGCCGGGGGTGGAGCGGCCCGCAGCCCGGAGGGCGAGGACACGGCCCCGGTTTCTGACGACGCGCTTGCGCGGCGCTTGCCCCTTGACCGGCCCGATCAGGTCTGTTGGGCGGACGCGAAGAATATGAACATGGTGTCGGGGCAGGGGTGAGCGCGGGCCTTGGCCCGTGTCGATCCCCTGGCCCGGCCTGCTCTTGGTGGATGCGCGCCCATGGCGCGGATCTCGCTGCGCTGCTTCAGCAGTGGCCCGGCGCGGCCTGAGCGCCGCACCGCTCTTTGCGGCCGGTCTTGACCGGCGGCGAAGAGCGGTGAACCTTCTGGGGCAGAGGGATCGACCCCGGCTTTCGCCGGGATCGAGGGGCCTCATGCTGCGAGGACGGCTTGGCCTGCCTCTGCGGCGGCGGCGATGAAGTCGATGGCCTTTTGCGCGTCGGATGCGGCGCGGAAAATCAGGCGGTTGTCATTCGCCAAGGCTTCCAGCCAGCCTTTGACATAGGCGCCGGACTGTTCAAAGTCGGGCACAAGGCCAAGGGTGGCGCAGAGCATGCAAGCGCCGATTTCGGCCACCAGCTCTTCGTAGGCATAGGCCTTCCGGTCGCGGCCATTGGCGAAGCGGTCAAGGCGGGTGCGGTGGCCGGTCCAGTGGGTCGCTTCATGGGCAAGGGTGGCATAATAGGCGCCCGCGTCATGAAAGGTTGCAATCGGCGGCATGTGGATCAGGTCTTCGGTGATGTTATAGAAAGCCTGCGGACGGTCCGAAGTGACCATACGGGCGCCGGTGGCTGCGAAGTAATCTTCCAGGGCCGGATCGGATCGGGTGCCCAAGTCGCGGGCGGGCTGAGCGGGGCTGCGGTAGTATTCTTCAGGCAAGCCCTCAATCTGATCGGCATTGAAGACGCGATAGGCCCGGGCATAGGCGAAACGGCGTTCCTCGCCGTCTTCGCCTTCCTTCTCGACGGTGCCGTATTTGACCACGGTTGCAGACTTTTCGCCCTTGCGGACTTGGCCGCCGATTTCCTGCGCTTGCTTGTAGGTGAACCAATGGGCAGAGGCGTAGCCTTTGGCGCCGGCTTCCAGCCAGAGCATCAAGACATTGATCCCGCGATAGGGTTCACCGTTAGCGCGCAAGGGGAATGCAGCCCCGGCACTGTCGCCGGTCCACGGCTTGCGCCATGGCGGGGTGCCTGCTTCCATCGCGGCGATGATGGATTTGGTCACATGGTCATAAAGATCGAATTTGTCGGCCATTTGTGGCTCTCCAAGTTTGCGGTGAGCCTTGCCGTCGCCTCTGTGAAAATCGGGCGGTCTGGCAAGGGAGGGAAGCGAAGCGCACCCCTCTCTTGCCGGACTGCCTCCCGGCGAGGGCCGGAGGGGGGCCCGTCAATTGGAAAATCAAGCTGACAAGGGGGTGGAGCGGCCCGCAGCCGCAGGCGAGGACACGGCCCCGCAGGCAGCGCCGTATTTTCCGATAGACGGGGGAACCAGCGGTTCCCGGAACGGCCGCACCGCAGGGCGGCCCAAGGATGGCCGGGGCGTTCGGCTTGTCCGAATCCCCCGGCCTGGCGTGATCCTCGCGCGGGATGCGCGCGGGGATCTCTGTTTCGCGCCCTCTACGGGACAACGCAAAACGGCCCAGAGCGAATTGCCCTGAGCCGCATTCTTGCAAGTTGGCGCAGCAAATTAAGCGCGGATCGCCCGCGCAACCATATCTGGTGCCTGCTCTATCACCTTGAGGAACAGAATGGCGGCCCGATCTGGCTGCCTGCGCTTTTGCTCCCAGTCCTTGATGGTTCCGGGTGGCAAGCCATAACGTTCGGCAAACTTGGCTTGGGAAAGGTTCTGGCGCTTGCGGATTGCCGCTACGTCAATCGTTTCCGGGACATAGACCGCACCGGGTTCCAAGGTGCCCTCTGCGATAGCCAGCGCCTCGTGGGCACTTTGGATAAGCTCTTTTCCAAAGGTCATGCTTTATCCTTTCTGTTTCTGTAAGCCTCGGCCAGCTTAGGAAGAATGCGGGCCAATTCGTTTCGTTCGGCTTGCGAGAGGTTGGCCTTCTCGTTTTTACCGAAAATGGCGAGGGCAAAAACGGGAATATCTCCGCCCCCGAAGTAATGGATCGTGCGAAACCCTCCGCTCTTGCCTTGCCCTTCGCGGGCGTGGCGCAGCTTTCGGGCACCACCTGTTCCGCTCATCAAAGCCCCTGCCTCTGGATCTGCGGCAATCAGCGCGACAATCTCCAGAAGTTCTCTGTCGCTCAAACCACAGCGCTTGGCTTGTGCGAGAAATGTTGGAGTTTGGATCACGGTTTGCATGGATCATTTATACGGCAATGCCGCACATACGGCAAGCGAAATATACGGCATTGCCGGACATATTGTCCTTTCAAATCCTTACGAACCTGACAGATGAGAGGCGCTTTGCTCTGGCGGCGTCTTGGGCGGCCTCTTCCTCGATGCGCTGCGCGTCTTCCTGAGCAGCGCGGGCCTTTTGATCTGCGAAAGGATCGCCATGGCGTTGCAGGAAGAGCAGGGCGGCGGGGGTGAATGCGACCTCGTAAACCTCCCTTGAGAGGGCATTTCCGCACACCACTTTCCCGGCGAGGCCGCGCAAGGCGGTTTGCAGATAGGCCATTTGGAAGGTCGGGCGGTTCAACTCGATGGCCTCGAACCAGATTGTTGCGGCAGGATCAAAGCCTTGGCCCTCGATGGCATCGGCGGCGGCCAAGATCATGCCGCCTGCCCCTGCGGCGGGTTCCTGAATGGTCAGGAAGCCTTTGTCGCGAATCGCGGCGGCGGCATGGCCAAGGGACATTTCAGCCATGAGGCGCGAGACTTCATAGGGGGTGAAGAATTGGCCGAGTTTGGCATCGAGCGCGCCGATTTCGGCGGCGACAGCGCCGAGGAAATCGCGCTTGCCATGGGCCAGGGCCGAGGCGGCGATGGCGAGCAGTTCGGGCATGGCGCGCACATCTTCCTTGTTTCGGAAGCGGGCGACGCAAGCCATGTAATCGCTTTCGAGCTGGTCGGCCCGCTCGCGGGTCGTGGCGGTGGTCTTTGCGATGGCGCAGAAAGCCATTTCGCAGAAGGCGCGGAAAACCTCGATGCGGGTTTTGGAACGGTCAAATTCCGAGAGCCGCTTGAGAAAAGCGGTGACGTTCTGATCTGACATTTTGGGGAAACCCTTTGGCGGTTCCCCCCGCACCGTGGCGCGGGGGTGTTTTGCGTTTCGCGTTTCGTATTTGGTATTTCGCGTTTAGTATTCGGACGGCAAAAGCAGGGTCAGAACGCGCCGGGTTTTCTCAGGGTTTTCAGGCTCTTCGGAGCCGAATTGATAGTCTTCGTCGTAGAGGTCGATCTTCCAATAGACTTGGGTTTCGCAGACTTTGACGAGGCCAAAGGTATGATCGCCGTAAGGGTCGTTATCCTCGGTGAAAGTGTCGAAGGTTGCGACAGCGATTTGCAGCATGGCAAGGAAGGTGGGGCCTTCTGCCACGACGCCGGGGGTAATCAGGACTTTACCGGGAACGGTCGTGTTGATGCCGAGGATCAGCGCCGCGCGGAATTGGTTATTCTGCTTTGCGATGATGGCCGCCTTGATCGCCTCGGGATCGGCAGAGGGCTGCGGGGTGGTGATGTTTTGCAAGGCCATTTGTGGCTCTCCATGATTGCGGTGAGCCTTGCCGTCGCCTCTGTGAAAATCGGGCGGTCTGGCAAGGGAGGGAAGCGAAGCGCGCCCCTCTCTTGCCGGACTGCCTCCCGGCGAGGGCAGGAGGGGGTCCCGTCAACGTGAAAATCCAGCGGCCAAGGGGGTGGAGCGGCCCGCAGCCGAAGGCGAGGACACGGCCCCGCAGGCTGCGCCGCATTTTCTCGTTGATGGGGGAACCGGCGGTTCCCGGAATGGCCGCACCGGAGGGGCGGCCCAGGAAGAGCCGGGGCGTTCGGCTTGTCCGAAACCCCCGGCCAGGTGTGAGCCCCGCGCGGAAGGCGCGGGAATCTCAGTCCTTCAGGAGGATGCTGACGTGAGCGGCCCATTGCGGACGGTCGGCCTCGATCAGTGCTGCGGGGCCACATCTTCGCAAGCCGACGTTCAGCGGACACCGCAGCAAAGCTTCGGCTAAATTGGAAGTCCTATTGGTCGGTTCGGCCCGCCTTCGTCTAATTTGGCGCATACCCAGTGAACACGTTGACCGTTCGGCCTCGCCACACTTGAGACTTACAAACACATTCTTCGCCAGATCGAGCCCGACAGTGGTAATCTCCGACATGACCGCTCTCCTATGTGGATCCTCGCAGACCCACCTTGGCACACAGATGCCGTCGGGGGGCGGTCACATCATCAAAGCCGATGCACATCAAAGAATTGCAATCAATGGCTCATGAGCCTGGACACATTTGCTAAAAAATGAAGTCGATGGCGCGCAGATTCTGCCAGCTCACGTTCTGGATGGTCAGCGTATTTCCGCCGCCGAAATCGAAAACCGCCGAAGGTGCCGCGTCGCTGCTGGTCAAGAAGGCGCTAAGCGCTTTGAAATCCTTGATCGCTGCCGCGCGCGGGATGCCGTTCAGATCAATACGGTCCAGCGCGACTGGCGCTGCAACGCCGGTCTGGCCAAAATCACGCTTGCCCAACTGGAAATCGGAAATCACGTCCCGCCCGGTGCTGAGAATGAAGACATCCGCGCCGCCGCCACCGATGAGCGTATCATTCCCGGCCCCGCCATTCAGCGCGTCATTGCCGATCTCGCCCATCAGCGTGTCGCTGCCTCCATTGCCGAGCAATGTGTCATTGCCAGTGCCCCCGCGAAGGACATCGTTGCCCGCGCCGCGTGCCGCTCCAAGAAGAAAGTCGAAATCACCTTCCAGCAGATCGTTGCCAGCCCCGCCAAGGACCATGTCACGCCCGGCCCCGCCATAAAGCCGGTCATTGCCCTCGCCGCCCGAAACGGTATCGTTGCCACCGCTGCCGCCCAGCAGATTACCATCCTTGTTGCCGGTCAGCTTGTCGTTGCGGTCATGGCCATGGGCATTCTCGATCTCGCGGATTCTGTCCGAGCCCATGCCACCGCCTGTGACCGTTCCTCCGGCCAGGTTGATCACATAGCCGCTGGACATCTGGGTGGCGAGGAGCGAGTCGATGCCTTTGCCGCCGACGAGCATGTCATTGCCCTTTTCAGTGGTGAACATGTCACCACCGTCGCCGCCATAGAGCGTATCGTTGCCTTCCCCACCATAGAGCTGATCAAGGCCAGCGCCGCCTTCCAGCGTGTCGTTTCCGGCATCGCCATAATGCGTGTCATTGCCTGCACCGCCGCGCAGAAGGTCGCCTTCAGCGCCGCCATACAGCCTGTCTTCGCCACTGTCGCCGTTCAGCGTGTCACGGCCGACACCACCATACAGCTTGTCGGCATTGGCCCCGCCAAACAGCAAGTCGTTGCCAGCATCGCCGTTGAGCCGATCATTGCCATCGTCACCGTTAAGTCTATCTGCACCCAGCCCGCCATTCAGGCTGTCGTCGCCGGCATCGCCGTTGAACGTGTCGTCCTCGCTTCCGCCAAAGAGAAGGTCGGCGCCGAGGCCGCCGAAAAGCCGATCCTTGCCGATACCGCCGTAAAGCCGGTCCATATTGTCGCCGCCTGACAGAATATCGTCGCCAGTGCCGCCTTCCAGACTGTTTAGACCGTTATCGCCAGCGATGGTGTCGTTGAACCGGGTGCCTACAATATTCTCGACATTGCTGATCGTGTCGGTGCCGCCAAGGCCATCCTGCGCGGTGCCCTTGGCCAGCTCGACTTTTACCCCCTTGGTCACCGGCTGCAACAGACCGAAACTGACCGTGTCGATGCCAGCGCCGCCGTCGATGCGATCATCGCCTTCGCCGCCGTTCAGGACGTCGTTACCCAAGCCACCCAGCAGGGTATCACTCCCGCGACGGCCGAAGAATTCGTCATTGCCGGCCGACCCGCGGATCGTATCATTGCTGTGGGTGCCTACGATGCCCTCAATATCCTTGAAGGTCAGAGCCTGCCCGATCGAATTCTTGCCCGTGCCGGTTCCGAGGTGCACGTCGATGCCGCCCGCATTGTTCCAGTCGAGGAAATAGACCCGATCAAAGCCACCACCACCGTAGAAGCTGTCGGCACCGTGGTTGCTGCCCATCTCGTCATCGTTATCGCTGCCAATAAAGGTGTCTGCATAGGGCGAGCCTACAACCCTTTCGATATTGGTGAAGCGGTCAAACCCCTCGGCCCCCTTGTCGACAGTGCCAGCTGCAAAATCGATCACCGCGCCTCGGATGGTGTCCGAGTTGCTGTCCCGGTATCCGTAGATGATTGCGTAGGAAAGGACGTCATAGCCTCCCCGGCCATCGATTGTGTTGTTGCCGCCCGCAGGGTGGAACTCTTCCCAATAGCCGTTAATTTCGTCCAGTTCGCCACGATCACTGCCCCGGAAGGTGTCGTTGCTGTCGCCGCCCCAAAGCATCTCAATATTACGAACGGCACCCATAGTCGTCATATCGAGATCCGGGTCTCCGGACCAAGTCGACTTGCCGGTCCATTTGACCTCATAGCTGCCGAGCTGCAGGTCGATGATCGTGCTGACCATTTTGGGCCGGTAATAGTAAGTGGTGTTGCTGTTGGCTTCGACAAATTCTTTGGTTTCTCGATACAATTCGAACGAGAGGAAATTGTAGAGATCAAGATAGTCCCAGCCGTCACCACCGTCTAAAGTGTCACTTCCTAAACCCATTAAACCAAGAACGTCGTCGCCGCCGGCCGCGCTGACGAGATCATTGTCGTCCGCACCCCGATTGTAGAACGTGCCATCAGCTTGCGTAATGTAGTGGCCGTAAAAGAAATCCCTAACGTTGGTGCCGAACATCCTGTCCGCACCATCCTTATTGTAAAAATCCGCCATGTTGCACCTGCATTCCCCAAGTGGCGTGTCGTTTGAGGTGAAGATCGCCTGTATCCGAGCGCTAGACAAGGATTTTCTGCCGCAAGCGGCACCTGCGGTCG
>NZ_WCHR01000002.1 GCF_008973825.1 Gemmobacter serpentinus
ATAGCGGGCAGGATCAGGTCTCGTCATCTCAGACCATTAACCCCATGGATTCCCCGTGTGAATCCTGCTCCCTGGGGACTTCTGCAACAAAGCCGTGCCGCCCCGCCAGTATCGCCATAAAGCCCCGTAATCACAGCGATTTTCAGGTGTAACCGCCTGTTCCCACTTATTCCCGCATCTCTGCAGGAACTGGTGTCAAACAACACCGGTTGTAGCGCGACGGCAAAAACTGCAGAGTTTTACACCGAAAACTGCAGCAGAGCAGTTTTGCCCCGGAGTGCGTCTTGTAGCCGGGAAAAGGGGGCCGTGAAGGCCCCCTGAAACATCGATCCAAAAGCCCTGTTCAGCCCCGCTCTGCCGGAGCGGAATCGCCCTTGGCAAAACGCAGGATCACGCACCCCGCCAGACCCGCCACGAAGGAACCAAGAAGGATGCCGATCTTCGCTTCATTCTGCAGTTGCGGATCGGCAAAGGCGAGAAGGCTGATGAAGAGGCTCATGGTGAAGCCGATCCCGCAGAGCAAGGCGACGCCCAGCACCTGCATCCAACTTGCCCCGGCAGGCAGGTCGACCAGCCCGCTGCGCACCAGCAGCACGACCGCGCCGAAAATGCCGATCAGTTTGCCCACCGCCAGGCCAAGCGCGACACCAAGGGTGACCGGGGCGGTCAGCGCCTCCAGGCCCATGCCTGCAAAGCTGACCCCGGCATTGGCAAAGCCGAAAATCGGCACGATGACAAAGGCGACCGGGCGGATCAGCGCATGTTCCAGCCGGTGCAGGGGGCTTTCATGCGGCGCAGCCTCGGGGGTGCCGGGTGTCCGTTTCAGCGGAACACAGAGCGCGAGCAGGACACCCGCGATGGTCGCATGGACGCCCGAGCGCAGCGTGAAAAACCAAAGCAGCGCGCCAAGAGCCAGATAGGGCCAAAGCCGCATCTGGCCAGACCGGTTCAGTGCAATGAGCCCTGCCAGAACCAAGGCGGCAAGGCCAAGATCCATCGGCGAGATACCGTCGGTATAGAAGATGCCGATGACGATCACGGCACCAAGGTCATCGATGATGGCAAGGGCCGCCAGAAACACCTTGAGAGAGACCGGCACCCGCGGCCCGAGCAGCGACAGAACGCCAAGCGCAAAGGCAATATCGGTGGCCGAGGGGATGGCCCAGCCATGGGCGGCCCCGGTGTCACGCGTCATCAGCAGATAGAGCAATGCCGGCACGCCCATACCTGCGACGGCGGCCGCGCCCGGCAGGATCCGGCGCGGCCATGAGGACAGATGGCCATCGACGATCTCGCGTTTGATCTCCAGTCCGACCATCAGGAAGAACACCACCATCAACGCATCGTTGATCCAGTGTTGCACGGAGAGCGGGCCAAGATAGATGTGGAGCGCGTCGAAATAGGCCGCCGATAGCGGCGAATTGGCGGTGATCAGCGCAAGCGCTGCTGCCGCCATCAGGATGATGCCGCCTGCGGCTTCACTGTCGAGAAAATGCCGGATTGTATTCTGAATGCGCCCACGCATGACGCCCTCCTTCCAGAAACGGGTTTCAACCAGTCTCCGTATTCGAGGAAGGCATCCCCGGGCGCACGCAGCACACGCCTTGGGCCCAAGATAGGACCAGACCGTAAGGTGTCAAGACCGGTTCGGCGGGCCAGATTTTCGGATTGCCCGTTTTCAGATGGCCTGCGTCGCGACCGGCGCTTTGGTCAGGATGCGGCGGGGCACCGGCGCAGATCCCAGCCCTTGGTCACGCCTTGGCAGAAGGTTCGCGCAGATAAAGATAAAGCGGCAGCGCCAGCGAGAGGCCAACGCAGAAGCCCGCCGGAAGAACCAGCCACCAATGTCTAAGTCCGCGTTCGGCCGCGTCACGCCAGGACCAGAACCAGAAGACCGGGATGGCGATCAGCACATCCGCGGAGAAGCCGCCCGCGGCCCCATTGGCGAACAATGATGTGATGAACAATGGGATATCCAATCCGTTCAGGGCAAAGAAACGGCCAAAGAACAGCCATGGCACCAGGGTGCCGATCACCGCCATAAGCAGGTAGAAACGTTTGACGGTCATCGGGGTTCTTTCCTTCACGCTATGCGATAGTCGGCGCAACCTTAGCCCGGGCTGGTGGCAAGATGCCATGCGGCGTTTGCGCCCGTTGCATCGGGGCAGGGGCACCGCGCCCCCTTTCCCCTGCGGGTGCTTGGCGTTAAACAGCGCGGGCACGACATAGGGGGCAGGCGCATGGCTCGGATTCTCATCACTTCGGCGATTCCCTATATCAACGGGATCAAGCATCTGGGGAACCTTGTCGGTTCGCAGCTGCCCGCCGATCTGTTTGCGCGCTACAAGCGCGGGCGCGGCGATGAGGTGATGTTCATCTGCGCCACCGATGAGCATGGCACCCCGGCCGAACTGGCCGCGGCAAAGGCCGGCAAGCCGGTTGCGGAATATTGCGCCGAGATGCACGGGGTTCAGGCCGAGATCGCAAAGGGCTTCCGGCTGTCCTTTGACCATTTCGGGCGTTCCTCCAGCGAGCGCAACCATCTGCTGACCCAGCATTTCGCGGGCAAGCTGGCCGAGAACGGCCTGATCCGCGAAGTATCTGAAAAGATGATCTATTCCATCGATGATGGCCGTTTCCTGCCTGACCGCTATGTCGAAGGTACCTGCCCGAATTGCGGCTACGATTCCGCGCGCGGCGATCAATGCGACAATTGCACCAAGCAGCTGGACCCGACCGATCTGATCAACCCGCATTCGACGATTTCGGGGTCCACCAATCTGGAACTGCGCGAGACCAAGCACCTTTACCTGATGCAGCGCGCGTTGAAGGACAAGATCGAGGCCTGGATCGACAGCAAGACCGACTGGCCGCTGCTGACCACCTCGATTGCCAAGAAATGGCTCAATGACGGCGATGGCCTGCAGGATCGCGGCATCACCCGCGATCTGCATTGGGGCATCCCGGTGAAGAAGGGCGACCAGCCCTGGCCGGGGATGGAAGGCAAGGTCTTCTATGTCTGGTTCGATGCGCCGATCGAATATATCGCGGGCACGGCGGAATGGGCCGATGCCAATGGCAAGCATGATGCCGACTGGCAGCGTTGGTGGCGCACCGACAAGGGGGCGTCCGACGTCACCTATTTCCAGTTCATGGGCAAGGACAATGTGCCGTTCCACACGCTCAGCTTCCCGGCGACGATCCTTGGATCGGGCGAGCCGTGGAAGATGGTCGATTACCTCAAGTCCTTCAATTACCTGAATTATGATGGCGGCCAGTTCTCGACCTCGCGCGGGCGCGGCGTGTTCATGGATCAGGCGCTGTCGATCCTGCCGTCGGATTACTGGCGCTGGTGGCTGCTGAGCCACGCCCCGGAATCCTCGGATGCAGAATTCACCTGGGAAAACTTCCAGGCTTCGGTGAACAAGGATCTGGCGGATGTGCTGGGGAATTTCGTCAGCCGGGTCACCAAATTCGCCAAGTCCAAACTGGGCGAGGCGGTGCCGGAAGGCGGCACCTTCGGCCCGCAGGAAGAGGCGCTGATTGCCGATCTGACGACCCGGATCCGCGATTACGAAACCTTCATGAACCAGATCGAGGTACGCAAGGCCGCGGCTGAGCTGCGCGCGATCTGGGTGATCGGCAACGAATATCTGCAATCGGCGGCGCCCTGGAGCGCGATCAAGACCGATCCGGCCCGGGCCGAGGCGATGATCCGTCTCAGCCTGAACCTGATCCGCATCTATGCGATTCTGTCGCGCCCCTTCATCCCGGATGCAGCGCAGACCATGATGGACGCGATGGGCAGCAGCGACTGGACATGGCCCGAGGATGTGCCCGCCGCGATCGCGGCGCTTGCCCCGGGTCACGCCTTCAGCGTGCCGGAAAACCTGTTCCGCAAGATCACCGATGAAGAGCGCGCCGATTGGCAGCAACGCTTTGCCGGGACACGGGCCTGATATCAGGCAGACCAAAACGACAAAGGGGGCCGCGAGGCCCCTTTTGCTTGGCGGTTTTTGTCGTTCAGTGCCTAGTTCGCGATATGCTGGACCGAGGTGAACAATTCCAGCTCCGGCGGGCCTGCATAGATCTCGCGGTGGCTGCCCGCGCCTTTATGGGCGGCACGGAAGGCCTCGGATTGCGTCCAGGCCTGGAAATCACCCTCGCTTTCCCAGACAGTATGCGAGGCGTAAAGCGTATGATCTTCGCGCGCAGGTCCCTTCACCAGATGGAAGGACACGAAACCCGGCACCTGCGGCAACTGGCTGTCGCGCGCCTTCCAGATCGCCTCGAAGGTCGCCTCATGCCCCGGCTTGATGCGGAAACGGTTCATCGTCAGATACATGGCATCCCCCTTCGGCCAGATCGGAAATCGCTGGATGCGCGCAACGGGAGAGGGGGACGCTTGCGCTCTGTCTGGCTTCCCGGCGAAAATCGGGGCAATAAGGCGCAAGGTCAAGGGCCTGCCGTCCTCAGGGGGGAAATGTCGCAATGAAACTTTGGGTGGGCCTTGGCAATCCGGGCGCGAAATATGCGGGCAACCGGCACAATATCGGCTTCATGGCACTGGATCTGATCGCGCAGGATCACGGCTTTTCCGGCTGGAAGCGCGGCTTTCAGGGGCTGGTCTCCGAGGGGCGGTTCGGATCGGAACGGATCGTGCTGCTGAAGCCCGAGACCTTCATGAACCTGTCCGGCCAATCGGTGGGTGAGGCGATGCGATTTCACAAGCTGACGCCCGATGACGTAACAGTGTTCCATGACGAGCTGGACCTTGCGCCGGGGCGCATCCGGGTGAAGACCGGCGGCGGGCACGCGGGCCATAACGGCTTGCGCTCCATCCATGCCCATATCGGCGAGGCCTATCACCGCGTGCGGCTTGGCATCGGCCATCCGGGCCACAAGGATGCAGTGGCGGGCTATGTGCTGCATGATTTCGGCAAGGCCGATCAGGCTTGGCTGGATGATCTGCTGCGCGGCATCGGCGACGGGGCTGCGGCGCTTGCGGCGGATGATGCGGCGCGGTTCCTCAACGCGGTTGCCTTGCGCACCGCGCCACCACGCGCCTCCACCGGGCAGCAGCGTGAGGGGGGGCCGCGCGGGAAGGCTCCGCAAGAGAGCAAGGCTGACGCGCCCGCCAAACCCGCGCCCAGGGCTGATGCGGTGCCCGCGCCGAAGCTCGCACCGCAGGCAGAGACCCCCGATACCCGTAGCGCGCTGCAAAAGCTGGCAGATCGTTTCCGCTGAAACGCCCGTGCCTCGCCAGGGGTTGCCATTGCCGCTTTGCTGGCTAGGCTGCCCGCAACAGGAGACCCCCTATGCAACAGATCCCGCTGGGCCAGACCGGCCTGACCGTTTCCGAGTATTGCCTTGGCACCATGACCTGGGGCACCCAGAACACCGAGGCCGAGGCGCATGAACAGATCGCCTATGCCTTGGGGCAGGGCGTCGGTTTCTGGGACACCGCCGAGATGTATCCGACCAATCCGGTAAAGCCTGAAACTGCCGGGAATACCGAGGCGATCATCGGCAATTGGTTTGCCGCCCAAGGCGGGCGCGACAAGGTGGTGCTGGCGACCAAGATCGTGGGCGCAGGCAATCTGCGCGAAGACGGCATCACACCCACATCCTTCACCGAGGCGCTTGAGGCATCGCTGCGCCGTCTCAAGACCGATTACATCGATCTTTATCAATTGCACTGGCCCAATCGCGACAGCTATCACTTTCGCGAAAACTGGGCCTATGTGCCCAAGACCGACCGCGCGGGCACGCTTGCGCATATGCAAGAGGTGCTGGAGGTCGCACAGGCGGCGGTGAAGGCAGGCAAGATCCGCGCCATTGGCCTGTCCAATGAAACCGTCTGGGGCACGGCGCAATGGTTGCGGCTGGCCGATGAGATGGGCCTGCCGCGCATGGCCACGATCCAGAATGAATATTCGCTGCTGCATCGCGGGTTCGACACAGATTGGGCCGAGCTTTCCGCGATGGAGAATATGCCGCTGCTGGCATGGTCGCCGCTGGCCGCAGGGCTGCTTTCGGGAAAATACGCCGGAGACGTGATCCCCGACCGCACCCGCCGCAGCGTCAACCCGACCCTGGGCGGACGGGTCACCCCGCAGGTCTTTCCTGCGATCTCGGCCTATCTGGGGCTTGCCCGCGATCATGGGCTGGATGCGTGCCAGATGGCGCTCGCCTTCTGCCGCACCCGGCCCTATCCCTGCATTCCGATCATTGGCGCCACGACCATGGACCAACTGCGCAGCAATATTGCGGCGGCCGATCTGCGCCTGTCGGACGAGGTTCTGGCCGGGATCGCGGCGATCTGGCGCGAACATCCGGCCCCGTTCTGAGAGCGGCGTGACGCGGGTTCGTGACTTGCCAAATCAGCGGCGTTTCGGCCATCTGGGGCGCAGGGATCGGGCTTTGGGGGGATGATGCGGTTCGCGGTGGGACTTCTGCTTTGCGGGGTTTTGGCAGGGTGCCAGCTGGGTTTGCCTTTTGGCAAATCCGAAGCCCCGGCATCTGAAGCGCCAAGTGCTGCCGCCGCTGGCGTGACTGCCGCGCCCGGCACAATCACCGGGGGGCCCATCACTGGCGGCCCGATTTCTGCGGCACCTGTTGCGGTGACATCTGCCACCGCAGGTGCCGCCGTCGCAAAGCCGGCCGCTAAACCGGGGGACCTGACCGCAGGCCCTGCGATCCCTGCCGGCACCATCGCCGCCAAAGGCACGCCGTCCGCGCCCGAGGTCACCCCGAAATCCGATGCCGCCACAGCGGAGGCGACCGCGCCAGAGGCACCCGCCCCGGAGGAGGAGGCCGCACCCGCCGCGCCAAAATCGCCGATGCAACTTGCCTGCGAAAAGTCACGCGGCACATGGCGTGACACGGGCGGCAAGGGCATCAAATCCTGTGTCTTCAGCACCCGCGATGGCGGCAAATCCTGCCGCCGGGAAAGCGATTGTGACGGGGCCTGCCTTGCGCGTTCGGGCACTTGCGCGCCGCTCAAGCCGCTGTTTGGCTGCAACGACATTCTTCAGGCCGATGGCCGTCAGGTGACATTGTGTATCGATTGACCGTGTTGAAATTGGCCACCCTCGCGCTGCTGGCGCTGACCGCCTGTGGCGCGCCCAAACCCGAGATCCGCCAAGCCTATCGCAATCAGGGCCAGCCGATCTATTCGAATGCGGTGCTGGACCCGGCACGGCTGCAAGGGGATTGGCACCAGGTCGCGAGCTTTGCCGCAAGCCCGGGGGGCTGCAAACCCGGCGGGGTGCGCATTGGCGCGCCGCAGGGGGCGAGCATCCCCTTGCAGGCTGATCTTTGCCTTGGCGGGGCGCGGCAACGCTTTGCGGGTCAAGCCGCGCTGCCGGTGCCGGGCCGACTGATCCCGGAGACGGCCACGCCACAGGGCATCACCCAGCCCTGGTGGATCATCTGGGCAGATGTCGATCTGCGCACGCTGGTCATCGGCACCCCCACCGGCGAAATGGGGTTCATTCTGGAGCGCAGCGGTCGTCTGCCCGCCGACCGCCTGACCGCCGCGCGCGAGATCCTGGACTGGAACGGCTACGATCTGGGCCGGTTGCAGCTGTTCTGAAGCCTGCTGCCAAAAGTCAGCGGCCCCTCAAAGTCTGCGGCCTAAAGTCTGCGGAATGTCGGCCTTTGCGTCGCATTGTCGAAGAAGGGCACGCCGGGCTGGCTGCCGCCCGACAGGATCAGCGCAACCTCTGACAGCACCACCTCGGTGATGAAGGGCAGGTCCAGCCGCCGCACTTCCGACAAGGCGATCCAGTGCAGATGTGACAGCTCGTCCTCGGCCCCCGAGAAATCATCACTGTCGCCATGAATCGCTGCCGCATCGGCCAGAAAGAACCGCGCGTCAAAGCGGCGCGGGCGCCCCGGCGGGGTGATGGCGCGGAAGATCAGGCGCAATCCCGACGCCTCGGGGACAAGGCCACGCGCGGCAAAGCCTGCCCATCCGGCAGGGGCGGTGCCGGGCCAGGCACCGGGGCGGCCCAAGGCAAGTCCGGTTTCCTCGAACACCTCGCGGATGGCGGCGGCGGCAAGGGCCTCGGGGCCGGGGGCATCTGCGGCCAGCAGGGCTGCACAGGGGCCAGGCAGACCGGCGGCCAGCGGCACATGGGCGTCGCCCGCATCGACCGCGCCGCCCGGAAAGACGTATTTCGACGGCATGAAAGCCGCACCTGCGCCACGCTGACCCATCAGCACTTCGGGGCCTTGCGGCCCCTTGCGGCTCAGGATCACAGTGGCGGCAGGGCGGATCGGCAGATCAGCCGTCATTGCCGAAACCATGCATCCGGCGCGACCATTGCAGCGCGACGAACGCCCCCTTGATGCGGGGCAGCAGCCACAGCGTCAGCCCCACCGAAAGGACCGAAAACCCCGCCATCAGGATGAAGGGATCGGGGCGGAAGCCCAGAAACGCCCACATCATCGCAGGGATCACGATATGGGCGACGACCAGAATGGTGATATAGGCCGGGCCGTCATCGGCGCGTTGATGATAAAGCTCTTCGCCGCAGGCGGGGCAGGTCTCGCGCACCTTCAGATAGCCACGCAGCATCGGCCCGGACCCGCAATTGGGGCAGCAGCGCTGCCAGCCGCGCAGCACTGCGGGCCAGATCGGACGTTCTTCACCCTGCCCGGATAGGGCATTGCCGGACAAAGCGGTGCTGAGGTTCGAATCCATCTTGGCCTCTGAATCCTGTAAACGGTTCCTGTCGCTGTCACAGATCATAGGCATCCCGCCCCGGCACGGATAGGGGGCAGCACAAACATGCGCGCTAAAGTCGCATTTGGGCACGGTCTGCGGAAAATCCCGGCAGGCGCGACGGAAAGCGCGGGCTGCTGCGTTGATGCTGTGACGGTCGCAAGGAGCGGCCGCAGGTTTCGCAACACAGGACACGCACCATGCAGAAACGGACGCTTGGATATTCGGTGGCGCTTGGGCTCATTCTCGTGGGCGGGTTGGGATCGGCCGCCTTGGCGGATCGCGCCCGCGATGCACGCCCGCCGATGGGCATGATGATGATGCCGTTTGGTGGCCCGTTCGGGGGGCCGGATTTCGACTTTGACGCGGTCGATGCCGATAAGGATGGCAAACTGACCCCGGCAGAGATCAAGGCCTATCGCGCGGCCCAGTTGAAGGCGATCGACATCGATGGCGATGGCAATATCTCGGCCGATGAACTGGTCGCCGCGCAGTTGAAGCAGATCGAGGCGCGGCTGCGCGCCGGGGCAGACCGCCGGATGCAGGATCTGGATGCCGATGGCGATGGCACGGTGAGCGTGGCCGAGCTGATCGGCGGGGCGGAGCCGCGCATCGGTGGCAAGATGTTGCAGCGGATCGACACCGATGGAGATGGTGCCATTTCCAAGGCCGAGCTCGATGCCGCCAAGGCCCGGATGGCTGAGCGCGGCAAGGGCAAGCGCGGCGGCCCCGGCTGGGATCGTGACCATGGCCCCGGCCACGATCATGAACACCGGCCGCATGGCAAGAAGCGTGGCCCCGGGCCGGACCATGGCCCCGATCATGGCCCGGCAGATGGCCCGGATGCCCCGCCGCCGCCCGCTGAAGGCGCAAACTGAGGCAAGGTTTGGCGGGCTGGAGATCCGGCCCGCCAACCCGTCAGGTCGGGCGATCCGGTCTGAACCTGAACGTTTCGGCAGGCCGCTTGCTCGCCTGCCTTGCACGACGACACTCGGCAGGGCGCATGGCTTGCCGGGGCACGGCCCGAAGGGTAATTCTGGACCGCGATGACAATGCCGCTTGATGATCTGGCCGAGCTTGCCGACGAGGATCTGCTTGCCCGCTATGCGCAGGGCGAGCCGATGGCTGCGCGGGTGCTGGTGCTGCGGTTGACGCCGAGGGTCTTGGGCTATGCGGCGCGGCTGCTGGGTGACCGGGCCGAGGCCGAGGACGTGACGCAAGAGGCGCTGTTGCGGCTGTGGCGGATCGCGCCGGACTGGCGGCGCGGTGAGGCGCAGGTGCTGACCTGGCTGTTCCGGGTGGTGACCAATCTGGTGACGGATCGCCATCGGGCGCGGCGCAGGCGCGGCGCGGCGGCACTGGATGACGCCCCCGAAATTGCCGATCCGGGCCCCGGCGTGGTGGGACGATTGATCGAGGCCGACCGGATGGCGGCGCTGGATCAGGCACTGGCGCAACTGCCGGACCGGCAGCGCCAAGCCGTGATCCTGCGCCATCTGGAGGGGATGACCAACCCCGAGATTGCCACGGTGATGGAAATCGGGGTCGAGGCGGTCGAAAGTCTGACTGCGCGTGGCAAGCGCGGCCTAGCCGCGCTGCTTGCCGGACAGCGGCCCGAACTGGGATATGAGGATGAGGCGGATGTGGCGTGACGGGACATTGCTTCGGGGGCTGTGCCTGCCGCCGCGCCGCGGGCAGGGCCGCGCCCTGCAGGCTGGAGGTGTGAGATGACGCCACGGGAACTTGATGGGATGCAGCTCGACACATTGCTGGAGGCCGCCCGCTTGCAGAACCTGCAGCCCTCGCCTGCACTTCTGGCGCGGGTCATGCAGGACGCCTGCGAAATGCAGCCGCAACCGGCACTGACGCCGGTGCCCCGCCCGTCAATGCGCGGCGGTGTGCTGATGCAGATCCTGGCGCTGTTCAGCGGCTTTGGCGCGGCTGGTGCCGGGCTGGCCACGGCTGGCCTTGCCGGGATCTGGCTTGGTTTTGCCCAGCCGGCACCCTTGGCCACCCCGGTCGAGGCGGTCAGCGCGGTGCTGCAGGGCGCAGGCGATGACGCGATCGACGGCGAGGATGCGGATATGGTGGAACTCATTCCCAGCTTTGACGGCTGGCTTGCGGAGGGTTGAGGCATGGCGCGTGACGTGACAGCGACGAAGCCTTCAGGCCCGCGCGGGGCCAAGTTTTGGAAACGTGCCTTCCTTGCCTCGCTGGCGGTGAATCTGCTGGTGCTGGGCGTGATTGGCGGGGCCTTGCTGAAAGGCCCGCCCGAGCCCAGGGATAAAACCCGAGATGCCGGATTTGGTCCCTTTGCCGGTGCGCTGGACGAGGCGGATCGCAAGGAATTGCGGCGCGACTTCATAGAGCGCAGCAATGGTGGCGCGGCATTTCGCGCAGGGATGCGCGCCGATATGGAGGCGGTCTTGCAGGCCCTGCGCGCCGAGCCCTTCGATCCGGCCACACTTGATGCCGCGATGGCGCAGCAGGGCAGCCGCTTTTCCGACCAGATGGCCCTGGGTCGCACATTGCTGCGTGACCGGATCGTGGCGATGACGCCCGAGGCGCGGTTGCGCTTTGCCGAACGCCTTGAGGACAGCCTCAAGCGCCATGGCGATGGCCGCAAGGGCGGCCCCAAACCCTGATGGCCGATGGCAACGGCGTGCGGCCCTTCAGGGCTGCGCGCCGCTCAGCCGCACCTGGTTGCGGCCCCCCGCCTTGGCCAAGAGCAGCGCCCGGTCGGCGCGTTCGATGACGGCGGTGATCGCCTCGGATTGCGCATCCGGCAGGCCGGGCCGGGCCAGAGCCAACCCGATCGAAACTGTGACCGTCAGCGCAACTCCATTGCGCAGTTGGATCGGGTGCGCCTGAACCACCTCACAAAGCCGTTCGGCGGTGCGCTTGGCATCGGTCAGGCCCGCATCGGGCAGCGCGACCAGAAATTCCTCGCCCCCGATGCGCGCGACCAGATCTGAGGCGCGCAGGTTGTCGGTCAGCCGTTGCGACACCTCGACCAGCACAGTGTCACCCGCCCCATGACCATAGGCATCGTTGACGGCCTTGAAGCGATCCAGATCGATGACCATCACGGCAAAGCTGCCTTGGGTCGCAAAGGCGCGCCCGGCAATGCTTGCCAGGCGGGGCAGGGCGTAGCGGCGGTTATATAGCCCCGTCAACGGATCGATCACGGCGAGCCGCAATCCGCTTTGCACCGAGGCGCGCAACCGATCATCCGATTGTTTGGTGCGGATCAGGTTGTTCAGATGCACCGCGACTTCTTCGGTCGAGACCTGGCCATGCAGGACGAGATGCGCGCCCATGTCATAGGACATCGCAATGTCGTCGGTGGTCGCATTGCATTGCAAAAGCACGATCCCGGCATGGCGGGTGCTTGAGCGCGAGCGCAGTTCCGACATCAGGCGCAGCCCGGCATAACCGGGCTCGATATCGATCAGAAACAGATCGGGGACCGCGGCATTGACCGACATAAGGCTGTCAGACAGCGCCTCGGCCCGGTTCAGCACCTGCAGGCGATGCGACAGACGCGGCGCAAGCTCTTTGCGCAGCCGCATTCCGACTTCGGCCCGTTCGGTGACCAGCATGATATGACCGGCAGGCGTGAAGGGGGCACCGGCTTCCGCCAATCCCAGCGTTTGCAATGTGTCGTCGCGCTGGCCAAGTTCGGCCAGCGATTCCCTTGCCCGCATCAGGTTGCGCAACCGCGCCATCAGGATCGCATCCGGGACGGGGCGGACAAGGCAATCTACCGCCCCGGCGGAGAGCGCCGCAATGCGGCTTTGCGGGTCGTTGCGATCACTTTGCATCACCACCGGAATGGTGCAGGTCAGTGGGTCGGCGCGCAGCCGCCGCAGCACTTCCAGCCCGTCAATATCGGGAAGGTCGAACTTCAACAGGATCAGATTTGGCTGCATGTCGCGGGCCAGCGCAAGACAGCTTTGGCCATCCGCCGCGGTCATCGGATGGTAACAGGCTGCGGCAAGACGCGCCTTGCCGACGATGCGTTCGGTCGCGACATCGTCGGCGATGAGTATTCTGCCAGTCATGAGCCGATCCGTCGCGTTATCTGCTTTACGTTAGACTACATTCTTCCCTTAAGTGGTTAAGAAATGCTTTCGGTTTGTTAAGGATGCGGGCGATGAGCGCGGCCTTCGGGCCGATTTTGCCGGAAAGGATGCGCGATGCGGCAGGAATCCGCTGAAACCTTTGCCCTGCAGGCCTTGGGCTGGCTGCTGACACAGGACGAGTTGTTGCCGCAATTCCTGTCTGCCAGCGGCGCCGCGCCGCAGGATCTGCGCGATCTGGCGCAGGATCCGGTGTTTCTGGGGGCTGTGCTCGATTTCCTGCTGGGGGATGATTCCCTTGTTCTGGGCCTGAGCGCGGCCCTGAACTGCCCGCCGGAACAGCCGTTGCAGGCGCGCATGGCGCTGCCGGGAGGGGCAGGTCCGCACTGGACCTGAGGCGCGTCACATGACGGGGACGGCGCCTGCGATGTCGGCGCCGGACCTTGCCGGGGCAGGGCTTGCCGCTATGCTGACCCCAGGCCCGAACAGGGGCACCAAGCGGGAGAGACGAATGATCCGGGGTGTGATCTTCGACAAGGACGGCACATTGTTCGATTTCCGCCGCAGCTGGAGCGGCTGGGCTCTGCGCGTGCTGGAGGCGCTGAGCGATGATCCGGCGCGGCGCGCCGATCTGGCCGCTTCGATCGGGTTTCTGCCCGAGACGATGGATTTTCATCCCGACAGCCCGGCGATTGCGGGCACCGCACCCGAAGTGGCCGAAGCGATGCTGCCCCATTTGCCGGGCCATGATGCGGCAACGGTAATTGCGCGGATCAATCAGGCGGCGGCAGGCGCGCGGATGGAGGAGGCGGTGCCGCTGCGGGCGCTTCTGGAGGATCTGCGCGCGCGGGGCCTGCGGATCGGCCTTGCCACCAATGATACCGAGGCCCCGGCCGAGGCACATCTTGCCGCGCATGGTGTGCGCGATCTGTTCGATTTCGTTGCAGGATATGATTCCGGGCATGGCTTCAAGCCTGGTCCGGGCCAGCTTCTGGCCTTCTTGTCTGCAACTGGCTTGCGGGGGGCAGAAGTGGCGATGGTCGGCGACAGTCTGCATGACCTGGAGGCCGGGCGTGCGGCGGGCATGGCGCGGGTCGCGGTGCTGACCGGCATCGCCACAGCCGCCGATCTGGAGCGTCATGCCGATGTCGTGCTGGCCGATATTGGTCATTTGCCCGGCTGGCTGGATCGGCAATCCGTCTGAGGCGTGGCGCGGCCCTGTGTCGCATATTGCATTTGCGACGGATTTTGTCGTAAAAATTGTATTCATCACAATGCGTCCCGCGCATTCTGGCCCTGTCGGGGCTGCGGATCGCGCGATCTGAAGGGGCAAGAAATGACACAGGCGGTGGTGGGATCGACAACTGGGGGATCGACAGTTGCGGGCGGGACCGGGGATGACGGTGCCGAGGCTGGCCGGGGCGAGCGCCGCGCCCGTCCACCCGTCCGCGATCCGGGGCTTGACCAGCGGCCATGGGGCCCCGCGCGACTGAGCGACCCGCCGCTTTCGCCGCTGTCACCCGAGGGCGAGGCCGCGATCCTTGCGGCGGTGTTGCACCTTCTGTCGGAAACCGGCGTTGATTTTGGCAGCACCGATCTGGCGCGCCAGCTGCGCGCGGCGGGGTGTCGCGTGACCGGCAGCCATGTGCGGATGCCAGCAGACTTCGTGACAGAGATGTTGGGCCGCGTGCCCGCCCGTTTTACCATCACCCCGCGCAACGCGGCGCGCGCCCTTCATCTGGGCGAGGGGCAGATCCATTTCGGCCCGATCTCGTCGGCGACCCATGTCTGGGATCTGGAGCGTGGCAAGCGGATCGGCGATTTCGCCGCGTTCCGCGACATGATCCGCCTGTCGCAGATGTTCAACTGCGTGCATTTCATGGGGGGCTATCCGGTGGAGCCCGCCGATATCCCCGTGCCCGAACGTCATCTGCGCTGTATGGCGGAAATGCTTCGCCTGACCGACAAGACCTGTCATGCCTATGCGCTGAACCCGGCACAGGCCGAAGAGTCGATGGAGATGGTGCGGCTGGCGGCCAATCTGTCGCCCAGTGAGTTTGCCGCGGCCCCGCGCATGTTCACCAATATCAATCCGGTTTCGCCGCTGCGGCAGGAGGCTGCGGTGATGGAGGCGGCGCTGCGCTTTGCCCGCAATGGCCAGCCGGTTTGCGTGACCGCCTTTGCTGTGGCGGGTGCCACCGCCCCGGCCTCAACAGCCGGTGCGGTGGTGCTGGCCTTGGCAGAGGCGCTGTCGGCGGTGGTCGCGCTGCAATGGCTGGTGCCAGGGACGCCGGTGATGCTGGGGGCTCTGATCCCGATCGCAGATGGCTTGAGCGGGGCACAAGTCTACAGTGGGCCCGCCTCGGCCCGCATGATCCAAATGATCGGCCAGATGTGCCGCCGCTTCGGGCTGCCCTTTCGGGCCTCCGGCGGCTGCACGGCAGCGATCCCCGATGGCCAGAGCATCTGGGAAGGGGCGCAGGCGCTGGAGGCCGCGCAACGGTCGGGGGCGACGATGGTCTATCATGCGGCGGGGTGGCTGGAGGGTGGCCTGACCGCCAGCCCCGAGAAATTCCTGATGGATTGCGAGATCTTGCAACGCATGGCTCGTTACGAAGACCCGGACCTGACCGCAACCGACCCGGTCTCGCTTGCGGTGGCGCAGATCGAGGCGGCGGTGCGCGGCGTCGCGGGCTTTGCCGCAAGCGGCCCCCATCCGGGCGGCACCGGATTTCTGGCCGATCTGCGCCCCTATGAGGGGCGCCAGCAAGAGGGCGGCATCTGGACCTCGGAACGCGCGCATCGTCTGGCCGCGCGTTTGCTGGATGAGGCGCAGGATCCCCCGCTGGATCACGCAGCCCAGGAGGCATTGGCGCGGTTCGAGGCAGCCGCCCGGCTGGTTTGAAAGAACGCGCCGCGTGCGCGAAATGGAAAACGGGCCGCAGGGATCTGCGGCCCGTTTCCTCGTGAATGCGTGGCTGGGATCAGCGGCTTTTGCCGGTTGCCGCCGTCAGCGCCTGATCCAGATCCGCGATGATATCGGCTGCCGTCTCGATCCCGATGGAGATGCGCACAACGTTGGGCGCGGCGCCGGCCTTGACCTGCGCCGCCTCATCCAGCTGACGGTGGGTGGTCGATGCCGGGTGGATGATCAGCGACCGGGTATCGCCAAGGTTTGCGACATGGCTGAACAGTTTCAGACTGTCGACCAGCTTCACGCAGGCCTCATAGCCGCCCTTCACGCCCACGGTGAACAGCGCACCCGCGCCCTTGGGCACGATCCGCGCCACGCGATCATGATAGGGTGACGAGGCGAGCCCCGCCCAGGTCACGCCTTCCACCCGCGGATCGGCCTCCAGCCATTCGGCGACGGTCTTGGCGTTTGCGACATGGCGTTCCATCCGCAGGCCAAGCGTCTCGATTCCCATCAGCGTGTAATGCGCGCCTTGCGGGTTCATCGTCATGCCAAGATCGCGCAGACCGACCGCGATGGAATGGAAGGTGAAGGCCATGCCACCAAGCGCCGCATGGAAGTTGAGCCCGTGATAGGCGGGTTCGGGGGCGGCCAGCGAGGGGAACTTGCCCGAGGCCGACCAATCGAACTTGCCGCTATCGACCACCACGCCGCCGGTGACGGTGCCATTGCCGGTCAGGTATTTTGTGGCCGAATGCACAACCAGCGTCGCGCCGAAATCGATCGGGCGGCACAGATAGGGGGTGGCGGTGGTGTTATCGACGATCAATGGCAGGCCGACCTCGGCTGCGACCTTGCCGACCAGCTCCAGATCGGTGATGACGCCGCCCGGATTGGCGATCGTCTCGCAGAAGATCGCGCGGGTATTGTCGTCAACCGCCGCCTTGATCGCATCGGCATCATCGAAATCGACAAATTTGGCCGACCAGCCGAATTTGCGGATCGTGTTGGAAAACTGCTGGATCGTGCCGCCATAGAGCCGGGTCGAGGCCACGACATTGCAGCCCGGCCCCATCAGCGGGAACAGCGCCATGATCTGCGCCGCATGGCCCGAGGAGCAGCAGACTGCGCCCACCCCGCCCTCCAGCGCCGCGACACGCTCGGCCAGCGCGCCGACGGTCGGGTTGGTCAGGCGGGAATAGATGTAGCCAACCTCTTGCAGATTGAAGAGCTTGGCCGCGTGATCGGCATCACGGAACACATAGGCGGTGGTCTGATAAATCGGGATCTGGCGCGCGCCGGTGGCAGGATCGGGGTTTGCGCCGGCATGAATGGCCAGCGTGTCGAAGCCAGGTTGTTTATCGGTCATGGAAAGCTCCTCCGTTGCGGGCGGGAGCCTAGGCCGGTGCGCAGGGGCAGGCAATGGGGGACGCGGCCATTCCGCGTCCAATGCCGGGTTTCAGAAGATTGTCTGCGTGGGGCCGGGCCTAGAAGACGATAATATCCTGCGTGGTCAGCGTGGCACCAGGTTGCAGCGTGGCCAGCAGCACCGGGGCCGCAGCACCCGTGCCATCCACATCGAACCAGACGGTGTTATCGCTGGGATGCCAGATGATCCGGTCGGAGGCATGGCCGACGGGGCCGATATGGAAGGCCGCCCCCGGCAACACGCCCACCGACAAGCCACCGCCAAGGGCTGTGCTGATGCGGATCGTATCGGTGCCGCTGATGAAGTCGGTGATGATATCGCCGCCCTCCGACAGCGCGCCAAAGACAAAGGCATCGGCACCCGCACCACCAGTCAAGAGATCCGCGCCGGTGCCGCCCTGCAATGTGTCATTGCCCGCATCACCCCACAGCGTGTCATTGCCGCTGCCCCCCTGAAGGATGTCATTGCCGACCCCGCCGCGCAGCTGGTCGTTGCCCGCGCCGCCCTCCAGCCGGTCATTGCCGCTGCCGCCTTCCAGCGTGTCATTGCCGCTGCCACCTTGCAGCAAGTCATTGCCGACCCCGCCGCGCAGCAGGTCGCTGCCCGCGCCGCCCTCCAGCCGGTCATTGCCGATACCACCGTCCAGCGTGTCATTGCCGCTGCCGCCTTGCAGCAGGTCATGGCCATTCCCGCCGCGCAGCACATCGTTGCCGGTGCCGCCTTTCAGACGGTCATTGCCGGTGCCGCCATCCAGCGTGTCATTGCCATCACCGCCCAGCAGCGTGTCATTGCCGCCCATGCCTTGCAGCAGATCATTGCCCTTGCCGCCCCAAAGCTGGTTCGCGACATTGCTGCCCTGCAGCCGGTCATCCGCGTCAGAGCCGATGGCCCCTTCGATGGAGATCAGCCGGTCGCCCTCGGCGCGGCCAGTGCCGGCAAAGCTGTTGGCCAGCGACAATGTCACGGCCTCGGTGC
This sequence comes from Gemmobacter serpentinus, assembly GCF_008973825.1. GTDB lineage: Bacteria > Pseudomonadota > Alphaproteobacteria > Rhodobacterales > Rhodobacteraceae > Gemmobacter > Gemmobacter serpentinus. Next base: position 18,132 of record NZ_WCHR01000002.1, read on the forward strand.
CGCTGTGATCGACCCAGTCGAAGCCCGCGCCACCATGGAAGCGTTCAGCCTGATAGCCGGGGCGGAAGGTGTCGTTGCCGCCTTCGCCGCGCACCTCGCCCTCGATCCAGCCGATGCGATTGTCGAAAATGTCATTGCCGCCACCCAGCAAGACATTGCCGGTGATCAGGCTTTCATTGACGATGAAATCGACGCCTCTCGAGCGGTCCAGACCGTCATAGGCCACATCGCCCCAAAGCAGGCCGCGATTGATGAACTCCACGCGCCCCGTATCGGATTGGCTGTGGCGCACGATGCCGATATCGCCGCCACCGATGCGGTATTCGTTCTGCATCCAGACGAACCCGTTGCTGCCGGTGCGCAGGCTGATGCCATAGGCCGATCCCATGATCTCGCCACGATTGCTCAGCGTGGCGCTGCCGCGCAGCATGACGGCGGTGAAACTGCCAAGGATATTGCCTTCTTCCAGCACTTCCAGCCGGTTGCCGGTGCTGGTCACCTTTGATCCCAGCTCGACCCCGTGCTGGGTGCCCGACAGCGTGCCCGTGACGCGGACAAGGTGGTTGCTGCCCAGACCCGAGATGGCTGACCCGGAATCGGAGGTGATCGAGATCGCGCGCGGGATCAGCGCATCATCGCCATTTTGCAGGACCAGCAGGGTCTTGCGGCCGGTCAGGTTCTGGCTGGGAACGAACAGCGCCATCGTTGATCCTCGTGCTTATTGCGCCTGCAAGATAACGGCCCTTGGCGATGGATGCACCCCCAAACCTTGCGGCAGGGGGGCGCGCCGCTCAGCGGAACCAGTATCCCTCTTTTTTCAGCATGTTGCGAATGACCTGCTCGCGCCGGGGCAGGTCGTTGCGGTCGAACAGGGCGCGGGCCTTGGCACCTTTGGGCTGGTAGACCAGTCGCTTGATCGGCTCGTGCTCTTTCAACACGCGCTTCACCGCATTGGGCGCGCAGGCGGCTTCCAGCGCGGCCACCACCGCATCGCTTTCGCGGGCATAAAGCAGACTCAGGCTGCGGTAATGACAGGTCACATCGGCGTCCAGCCCCGCCAGTTCCGGCCCTGGCCGTCCGCCGCCAAAGGAATGGATCACCAGCGGCAGCGCCACCTGATCCAGCCAAGGGTCCAGCACCTGACATTCCAGCGCAGAGGGGCGGTTGTTGCGGATTTCGCGCGCATAGGACAGGTAGCGTTCCCCAAAGGCGCGCGGGCTTTCATGGAAGAACCAGCCCGCATTGAAATAAAGGTAACGCTTCCAGTATTCGTCGGGCTGGCTGAGATCGAGGCTGCTTTCGTAATCCAGACCGAAGCGGTCATAGAGCGATTTCCAGATCTCGCCATAGCCCGGCCCATACAGCTCGATTTCGGGCCAGGTCCCTTCGCGCCGCATCGAGGCAGAGGGGCGGGTGAAATCAAAGCCCACGCTGCCAAGGTCGCCACAGATCAGCGTATCGGTGTCGAGGAACAGGAAAGGCTCATCGGGTAGGGCGGTCAGCGCCTCGATCTTGTTGCCATAGGGGTAATGTTCGCCAAAGACCTGATTGTCGAAGGGCAGAAACTCGGCCCCCAGATGGGCCAGAAGATCGCGGGTGGTCTGGTCGGTCAGGCGCGGATCGCCCGACCAGCGCGGGCCGGGTTGCGGCTCTGCCAGATAGAGCTTGCCTGCGAAATCGGGATTGCTTTGCCGCAGGGACGCCGCCAGCAACACGGCCTCATATTGCAGCCGACCAGCCTGGACCACGGCAAGAATGTTGAATTTTTGCCCCGCAGGCGCAGGAATTGTCCCTGAGGCTTGCGCGGGGGCGGTGACTTTTGACATGATGGCAAGGCCTGTTTTCTGCTTTGCCGCAGGTTACAGGTGCAGGACAGGGGCGTCAAAATTTTCGTGACCGGGTCGGGGATTTGCCGCAGCCAAGGGGCGCTGGCGGTTTTGAAAGGTGTGATAAAACGTGCATATGATACTCGTGATTTGCGGCGGCCTGATGCTGGCGGCCGTTTTTGCCCTGTTTGGCAGGCTTTGGGGCCATGACATGGCCGGGCTGGTGCAGGGCTTGCGCTGGTTCATTCCGGTCTGGGCCGGGGTTGCCTTGGTGAATATGTGGGTCGGCGTGACCAAGGCGGGCTATAGCGTCGCGCAAGAGACGCCGATCCTTGCCGTGGTCTTTCTGGTGCCCGCAGCCCTTGCCGTTCTGGCAATCTGGCAGATGGGGAGGGCCTGAGCCATGGCAGGCACGGCAACGGAGGCTGCGCAGGCCGCGGCCCATCATGCAGGCGGGGTCGATCTGACCGCGATCGTGGTGCTTCTGGCGGCCGCGGTGGTGGCGGTGCCCTTGTTTCGGCGCGTCGGGCTCGGCTCGGTTCTGGGCTATCTGGCGGCGGGTCTGGCCATCGGGCCATACGGCCTTGGCTTCTTTCATGACGCGCAATCCATCATCCATGTCGCCGAGCTGGGGGTGGTGCTGTTCCTGTTCGTGATCGGGCTGGAAATGCAGCCCTCGCGTCTTTGGTCGATGCGGGGCGAAATCTTTGGCCTTGGTCTGTTGCAGGTCGGTCTTGCGATTGCGGCGCTGATCTGGGTCGGCATCCTGCTGGGCTATCCGGTGGCGGCAAGTTTTGTCGCGGGCACCGGCTTTGTGCTGACCTCAACCGCCATCGTCATGCAGATGCTGGATGAGCGGGGGCAGATGGCGCAGCCCAAGGGGCGGCGCATCATCGCGATCCTGCTGCTGGAGGATCTGGCCATCGTGCCGCTTCTGGCGGCGGTGGCCTTCCTTGCACCGGGCGGGGCGGATGCCACGCTGATGGACCGGCTGCAAAGCGTGGGCATAGGCCTTGCGGCCATCGTCGCGCTGGTGCTGGCGGGGCGCTATCTGCTAGATCCGATGTTCCGGCTGCTCGCGCGGTTCGGCGCGCGCGAGGTGATGACGGCGGCGGCGCTGCTGGTTGTGCTTGGCGCGGCCGTGCTGATGCAGGCGGGTGGCCTGTCCATGGCGATGGGGGCCTTCCTTGCCGGGGTGCTGCTGTCGGAATCCACCTTCCGCCACCAGCTTGAGGCAGATGTGGAGCCCTTCCGGGGGCTTTTGCTGGGCCTGTTCTTCCTTGGCGTCGGCATGGCGCTGGATCTGAACATCATCGCCGCCAACTGGGTGGTGATCGTGATTTCGGTCCCGGCCTTCATGATCCTGAAAATGGCAGTGATCTATGGCGTGGCGCGTCTGACCAAGGCCGACCGGGCCGAGGCGCTGGAACGCACGGTGCTGATGGCGCAGGGCGGCGAATTTGCCTTCGTGCTTTATGCCAGTGCCACGCAATTCGGCATCCTGACCCCGGAATGGAACGCCAACCTGACCGCGATCATCATCATCTCCATGGTGCTGACGCCGTTGATGGTCATCGTCCATGACCGCCTGGCCCCCAAACCCGTGCCGTCGATGGATGGGGTGGACGCGGTTGATGGCCTGTCGGGCCGGGTGCTGCTGATCGGTTTTGGCCGCTTTGGCCAGATCGTCAGCCAGCCGCTTCTGGCGCGCGGGCATTCGCTGTCGATCATCGACACCGATCCGGGGTCGATCCGCATGGCCGAGGAATTCGGCTTCAAGGTCTATTACGGCGATGGGGCGCGGCTGGATATCCTGCACGCCGCGGGGGCGGCCAATGCCAGCCTGATCGTGGTCGCGGCCTCTGGGCGCGACACGATCTCGCATATCGTGGAACTGGCACGGCATGAATTCCCGCTGGTGCCGGTGCTGGCGCGCGCGGTTTCGCGGCAACACGCGCAGGAACTGCTGCAACATGGCGCGGCCTACCAGATCCGCGAGACCTACGAATCCGCGATGGTCATGGGCCGCGAGGCGCTGTTGCAGATGGGTGAGGATCCCGAGGTGGTGGAGGAGGTGATTGCCACCGTCCGCGCCCAGGATGCCGAGCGGATGGTGCTGGAACAGGCCGGCGGCATAGATGCCAGCAAGGCGCTGATCCATGGCAATATCGGGCAGGCCGGGGCAGGGCACTGATCCCGGTCCGACTGTCGCAATAAACTGAAAAAGGCCGGGCGGTTTGCCCGGCCTTTTTTCTCTTCTGCCCCCTTGCGTCTTAAGCCTTTGGCGTGAAGCGCAGGCTGAGGCAGGACATGCCGCCATCGATCTTCGCACATTCGCTGTTGCCGATCTCACGCACATCATACCCGGCGGCCAGCAGCCGGTCGCGGGTGCGCGGAAATCCCGCCGCCATCAGCACCAGATCGTTGAAGCGAATCGCGTTGGCCGCGGCCTCCTCGCCCTCGGCCACATCGATCAGGCGATAGCCATTGAAACAGCCCGAATCGGAAAGGCGTTTTGTGGAAAGGATCGTCTCTGCATCCATCAGCGAACAGTCGGTCTTGAAATGCAGGACGCCCGGCGGGGTATGCACCTCACGCACCACCGCGCCCCAATCGGCGGTCAGGCGCGCAAGCTCGGCAATGCCCGCCGCATTGGTGCGGGCAGAGCGGCCCACGAGGATCTCTGTCTCGGTCATCAGGATATCGCCGCCCTCGATGAAACTGCCGGGTTCGGCGATCACCCGCAGATCGCCGTAAAGGCTCGCCAGATTTGGGGCCATCTCTGCGGCCTCGCCCAAGCGGCTGGGCGCACCGGGGCGCATGATCACCGCGCCTTCGGACAAGCAAAGCGCGGTATCCTCCACAAAGACGCTGTCAGGATATTCCTCCAGCGCGGCCAGTTCGATCACCGTGGCACCAGCCGCGCGCAGCGTCGTGATGTAGTCGGCATGATGGGCCTGCATCAGCGCCAGATCGGGATTGCCGGTATCCACCGCCCGCAGCCCCGCGATGATCGAGGTTGCGGGCCTGCGCGTGATCGCATGGGTAAAGCGGAAGGAACGGTCGGTCATTGCGGTCTCCTTTTCCGCAGGCTAGCGCGGCAGGAACCAAGGTGACGGACCAGACACGACATGAGATGTCGCCCCCGAGCGGGGATCTTCGCTTAAATCGTTGCATTTCAGGAAGATGGTGGGCGACCCTGGAATCGAACCAGGCACGAGTCGCCTCGGCGGAGTTACAGTCCGCTGCCGCACCTTGCAGCACGTCGCCCACTGACGGGGGATGTATCCGGGGGGGGCGGGGGCGTCAAGGGTGAAATGTCAGGATTTTTGCTTGCACCTGTCGGGCTGCCCGGCGCATTGTCCGCGCCACGATGAAAAGGATGGAATGCATGAGCGGCGGCGCCAAGAAACCGGCCTGGGTGATCGACAAGGAACGTGCGCGGCGCGCCTCCGAGAAGGAAACCGTCTGGCTTTTCGGGCTGCACGCCGTGCGCGATGCGTTGGTGAACCCGGCTCGGCAGAAGCTGCGGCTGGTGCTGACCAAGAATGCCTATGACAAGCTGGCGGACGCGGTCGATGCGGCAGGGATGGAGCCGGAGATTGTCGATCCGCGCAAGTTTTCCGTGCCGATCGATGAGGGATCCGTGCATCAGGGGGCTGCTCTTGAGGTGAAGCCGTTGAACTGGGGCAAACTGGCCGATGTGGCGATTTCGGGCGAGGGCGCGCCGCTGGTCGTGCTGCTGGACCGGGTGACCGATCCGCATAATGTGGGGGCGGTGCTGCGTTCGGCCGAGGTGTTCGGTGCCCGGGCGGTGATCGCGCCGCGCCACCATTCTGCGCCTGAGACCGGCGCGCTGGCCAAGACGGCCAGCGGTGCGCTGGAGCGTCAGCCCTATCTGCAGGTGACCAATCTGGCCGATGCGATGCAGGAACTGCGCGAGATGGGTTATATCCTGCTGGGCCTGCATGGCGAGGCAGAGATGACGGTGGCCGAGGCGGTGGCCGAGGCCGGCAGCCGCCCCATCGGTCTGGTGATGGGGGCCGAAGGGCCGGGCCTGCGCGAGAAAACCCGCGAGACCTGTGACCACCTGGTGCGCATTCCCTATCCGGGCGGGTTCGGCTCGCTGAATGTCTCCAATGCGGCGGCGGTGGCGCTTTATGCGGTGTCGCAACGCTGAGCGGGCAGGGATGGGATGTTCTGCGGATCGCGACAGGTCACAGTGTCGCGACCACCGCTTTAAGGTTTTCGCAAGTTTCCCATATCAGGGTGACGGAGCGGGTCTGGAACCCCCGTCCCTTCCTTTACTGTCCCTCGTTCCACACCTTGCGCCCGGGCCTCTGCCTCGGGCGCTTTTTTATCTGCAATCCGCATAAGGGGGCGTGACATGGCCGAAACAGATGCCGAGATCCGCGAGATCCTGCAGGAGACCAAGGTGATTGCCGTGGTGGGCTGGTCGCCAAAGCCGGATCGGCCGAGCCACCGGGTGGCGGCTTTCCTGAAGTCAAAAGGCTATCGGGTGATCCCGGTCAATCCCGGTGTCGCGGGGGCGCAGGCCTTGGGTGAGGTGGTGCGCGGCTCTTTGTCCGAGATTGGCGATGCGGTCGACATGGTCGATATCTTCCGTCGCTCGGAGGATGTGCCGGAGGTGGTGGAGGCCGCACTGGCCCTGGACGGGGTGAAGGTGATCTGGATGCAGCTTGGCATCGCGCACCCGGAAGCTGCAGCGCGGGCCGAGGCTGCGGGCATGAAGGTCGTGCAGAATCGCTGCCCCGCCATCGAGATCCCGCGCCTGGGCCTTTGAACAGTTTGGCCTGAAAGCCCCGATTTTTCGTCGAAAAATCGGGGTCTTTGCGGGAGGGGCGCGTATCAGTCCCGCGCGGCTTTCTCGGCAATGCCGGAGGTGCCTTCGCGCCGCGCAAGTTCTGTCTCGACATCGGCCAGCGTGACGTCACGGGCGGTCAGCATGACCAGCAGGTGATAGATCACATCTGCGGCCTCTGAGGTGAGGCGGGCGCGATCGCCCTTCACCGCCTCGATGATGGCCTCAATCGCCTCTTCGCCGAATTTCTCGGCGCATTTCTCCGGGCCCTTGGCGAACAGCTTGGCGGTCCAGCTGCTGTCGGGATCGGCGCCCTTGCGGGCCATGATGGTGGCGGCAAGGGTGTGGATCGTGCTCATGGCGGCCCCGTTCATTGCAGGCGCATGGGGATGCCAGCGGCGGCCATATGCGCCTTGGCCTCGCCGATTGTGTATTCGCCGAAATGGAAGATCGAGGCGGCAAGCACCGCCGAGGCATGGCCTTCGGTCACGCCTTCCACCAGATGGTCAAGATTGCCGACCCCGCCCGAAGCAATGACCGGGATGGTGACGGCGTCAGCGATTGCGCGGGTCAGGGCCAAGTTGTAGCCGCCCTTGGTGCCGTCGCGATCCATCGAGGTGAGCAGGATCTCGCCCGCGCCCTTGGCGGCGACCAGCCGGGCAAATTCCACCGCGTCAATGCCGGTGGGCTTGCGCCCCCCATGGGTGAAGATCTCCCATTTGCCAGGGGACACGGTTTTCGCGTCAATCGCCACCACGATGCATTGGCTGCCGAAACGGTCGGCCGCCTCGGCCACCACATCCGGATCGGCAACCGCCGCGGAATTGAAGCTGACCTTGTCGGCCCCCGCCAGGAGCAGCGCGCGCACATCGTGATGCGTGCGCACGCCACCCCCCACGGTCAGCGGCATGAAGCATTGCTCGGCCGTGCGGGTGACCAGATCGAACATGGTGCCGCGATTTTCATGCGTGGCATGGATGTCGAGAAAGGTCAGCTCGTCCGCGCCCGCCGCGTCATAGGCCTTGGCGGCCTCGACCGGGTCGCCCGCGTCGATCAGGTTCACGAAGTTCACGCCTTTCACCACGCGGCCATCGGCCACGTCGAGACAGGGGATGATGCGGGTTTTCAGCATGGATGCGGCCTTGGTGGATCGGGGGAAGGATAGGGGGCTTTGCCCCCTCGCCGCAAGCGGCTCACACCCCCAGGATATTTGGGAACAGATGAAATCAGGCCTTAAGGTTCTGCAGCGCGGTTGCGAGGTCGATGGCACCATCATAAAGCGCGCGGCCCGAGATCGCGCCGGCGATCACGCCGGTATCGCGCAGCGCGATCAGGTCTTCCATGCGCGAGACACCGCCCGAGGCGATGACCGGGATGGAGACGGCGCGGGCCAGGGCCTCGGTCGCCTCGATATTCGGGCCCTGCATCGCCCCATCGCGGTCAATGTCGGTATAGATGATGGCGGCAACGCCCGCGTCTTCAAAGCTGCGGGCAAGGTCGGTCGCCTGGACGGTGGTTTCTGTCGCCCAGCCTTTGGTCGCGACAAAGCCCTTGCGCGCATCGATGCCGACCGCGACCTGACCGGGGAAGGTCTTTGCGGCCTCGCGCACCAGATCGGGGTTTTCGACCGCGACAGTGCCGAGGATGACACGGGCCAGACCCTTTTCCAGCCACATGCCGATGGTGGCCATGTCGCGGATGCCGCCACCAAGCTGTGCGGGCACCTTGCAGCGGGCAAGGATCGCCTCCACCGCAGCCGCGTTCACCGGCTGACCGGCAAAGGCCCCGTTCAGATCGACCAGATGCAGCCATTCGCAGCCGGCGGCCTCGAATTTCGCGGCCTGGGCTGCGGGATCATCCCCGAAAACGGTGGCGGCCGACATTTCGCCGCGCAACAGGCGCACGCATTGGCCGTCCTTGAGGTCGATGGCGGGGTAAAGGATCATCGGCGGGCCTCCGGTCGGGTTCGGGATGCTGGGGCGGATTACGGAGGCGGTTTCGCATGGAGGCGACGTGACGGCAAGGCCCCTGCGCCGCCGTCACGTCACGCTTGCAGGAATCCAGCAGCCGGGCGGATGATCGCCGCATGGTTCAGGGGAGGGAGGAACCCATGCGGAGCGTGACAGGAATGTTGGTGCTGGCCTGCGGCTTTGGCGCAAGTGCTGCGCTGGCCGATCCGATCGAGGGGGTCTGGCAAACGCAGGAGGATGATGGTGCCTATGCCCATGTGACCATCGCGCCTTGCGGCCCGGCCTTTTGTGGCAAGATCACCACGGCCTTCAAGGGGGGTCAGTCCGTCGAGACGGACAATATCGGCAAGACCATCGTGATCGACATGCTGCCCGGCGGCGGTGGGGCCTATACTGGCAAGGTCTGGCGGCCATCCAACAACAAGATCTATTCCGGCAAGGCCCAGGTTTCCGGCAATGCCATGGCTCTGTCGGGCTGCGTGGCGGGCGGGCTGATCTGCAAGGCGCAGACCTGGTCCCGGGTGAAGTAATACCGCGATCCGGTGGCATGACATGGGCGGCACATTGCGCAGAAACCGGGTTGCCCCGCGCGGCCCGCTGCCCCCAGATGGCGGGATGTGAACGCCGGAGTTGCCCCGCCCATGTCCCTTGCCGATTGGAGCCGCCTGTTCGCCCTGTCCCTGCTTTGGGGCGGGTCGTTCTTCTTTGTCGAGATCGCGCTGACCGGGTTGCCCTTGCTGAGCGTGGTCTGGGGGCGGGTGGCGCTTGGTGCCCTGTGCCTTGCCGTCATGCTGCGCGGTCAATGGCCGCGCGGGGCGGCGGTCTGGCGGGCGCTGGCCGGGATGGGCCTGCTGAACTGCGCGGTGCCGTTTTCGCTACTGGCCTTTGCACAAGGCGAGATCAGCGGCGCGCTGGCCGCGATCCTGAATGCCACCACGCCGCTCTGGACTGTGCTGGTGGCACATCTGGCGGGGGCCGAGGCGCTGACGGCCCGGCGTCTGGCGGGGCTTGGTTTCGGCTTTGCCGGTGTCGTGGTGATGGCGGGGGGCGGCGTCGGATCGCCGCCTGCGCTGCTGGCCTGCATGGGGGCCGCGCTCTGCTATGCGGTGGCGGGTGTCTGGGGGCGGCGTCTGGCCCGCATGGGCGTGCGGCCCTTGCAGGCGGGCTTCGGGCAAGTGCTGATGGCATCAGTATTGCTGCTGCCGCTCTGGCTGTGGTTTGACCGGCCATGGGGCCTTGCCATGCCCGCGCCGCAGGTCTGGGGCGCGCTTGTGGGGATCGCCGTTCTGTCCACCGCCTTGGCCTATGCGCTGTATTTCCGGCTGCTGGCTACGGCGGGGGCGGTCAATCTGGCGCTGGTCACCTTCCTGATCCCGGTTTCGGCGGCGGCACTGGGGGCGCTGTTTCTGGGCACCCGGCTGGGGCCCGCGCATTTTATGGGATTTGGCCTGATCGCGCTTGGGCTTTGGGCGGTGGTGCGCAGGCCCGAGGCGCGGGTGAAACCCGCCTAGCCGAACACGGACCAGCCTGTGGTGCGGGCCAGCCGCTCCACCGCCAGGGTGCCAAGCTGCGAATTGCCCTGTGCATTCAGCCCCGGTGACCAGACCGCGATGGAGGCGCGGCCCGGCGCGATCACCAGAATGCCGCCACCCACGCCGGATTTGCCGGGCAGGCCCACGCGATAGGCGAAATCGCCCGATCCGTCATAATGGCCGCAGGTCATCATCAGCGCGTTGATGCGGCGGGTGCGGGCGGGCGACAGCATACGGGGCAGGCCGGGGGCTGCCATCAGAAAGCGCCCGGCGCGGGCCAATTGCCGCGCGCTCATCTCGATGGCGCATTGGTGGAAATAGGTGCCGCAGGTCAGATCCGGGGCATGGAGCAGATTGCCATGCGCCGCCATGAAATGCGCCAGCGCCAGATTGCGATGGCCGGTCGCCTGTTCCGATGCCGCAACGGCGCGGTTGATATGGATGTCATCATCGCCCGCAGCCTCGCGCAGAAAGCGCAAGATCTCGCCCAGCAATTCCCGTGGCTGGTGGCCGGCAAGGATCGCATCGGTGACCACCAGCGCGCCCGCATTGATGAAGGGATTGCGCGGGATGCCCTGCTCGTGTTCCAGCTGGACCATGGAGTTGAAGGCAAGGCCCGAAGGCTCGCGCCCGACGCGGCGCCAAAGCTGATCGCCCAGACGGCCAAGCGCGATGGCGAGGGTAAAGACCTTGCTGACCGACTGGATGGAAAAGGCCTGATCGGCCTCGCCGCAAGTGAAGGTCTGGCCATCGGCGGTGCAGACCGCCATGGCGAAATGATCGACGGACACCCCGGCCAGTTCAGGGATGTAATCGGCGACCCGGCCGCGATCGGGGGCCGCGGCCATCTCCTCGCCGATGCGGTCGAGGATTCGGGCCAGATCCATCAGGACTTCTCCATCAGGGCTTCCAGCGCAGGAAATTGCCGATCAGCCGCAGCCCCACGGCCTGCGATTTTTCGGGGTGGAACTGGGTGCCGACCATGTTTCCGGTGCCGATGATGGCGGTGACATCACCGGCATAGTCGACATGGGCCAGCCGCTCTGATGGCTTGTCGACGCGGAAGGCATAGCTATGGACGAAATAGGCGTGATCGCCGGTCGCGACCCCTTCCAGCACCGGGTGCGGATGGTCGACGACCAGATCGTTCCAGCCCATATGCGGCACTTTCAGCGCCGGGTTGGCGGGGGTGATCCGCGTCACCTCGCCGCCGATCCAGTCGAAGCCGGGCGTATCCTCATATTCGCGGCCCCAGGTTGCCATCATCTGCATCCCGACGCAGATGCCCATAAAGGGGCGGCCCTTCTGGCGCACGGCCTCCGAGATCGCGTCGAACAGACCGCCATATTCGCCAAGCGCCCGGCGGCAGGCCGGGAAAGCGCCATCGCCTGGCAAGACGATCCGGTCGGCGCGCGCCACGTCTTCGGGGTTTGATGTTACCAGAATCTCGCCTGCGCCAGTTTCCACCGCCATGCGCTGAAAGGCTTTTTCGGCGGAATGCAGGTTGCCGCTATCGTAATCGACCAACACTGTGAGGGCCATCTGGCATCCTTTCGGGGTTCGGATTTTCGCCGAAAATCCGGTCTCGATTATTCGTCGAAAAATCGCGCAGGCGGGTTAAAGGGCGCCCTTGGTCGAGGGGATCTCGTCTGCCTTGCGCGGATCGGTCTCCACCGCCATGCGCAGAGCGCGCGCGACCGCCTTGAAGGCAGCCTCGGCGATGTGGTGGCTGTTCACGCCGTGCCGCAGGTCGATATGCAGCGTGATGCCGCCATGCGTCGCCAGCGCCTGGAAGAATTCGCGCACCAGTTCGGTGTCAAAGGTGCCGATCTTCTGGGTCGGGAAGGGCACGTTCCAGACCAGGAAGGGCCGCCCCGACAGATCCAGCGCGCAATGCACCTGGGCATCATCCATCGCAAGGCTGCATTCGCCGTAACGCCGGATGCCCTTCTTGTCGCCAAGCGCGCGGGTCAGGGCCTGGCCCAAGGCGATGCCGCAATCCTCGACCGTGTGGTGGTCATCGATATGCAGGTCGCCCTTGCAGCGCAGCCGCATGTCGATCAGCGAATGGCGCGACAACTGGTCCAGCATATGATCGAAGAAGCCAACGCCGGTCTGCATGTCATAACGGCCGCTACCATCAAGATCGAGGGCGGCCGAGATCTCGGTCTCGGCGGTGCGACGGGTGACTTCGGCCTTGCGCATCGGGCTTCTCCGCTGACGGTTCTGCCGCCTTATAGGGTGGGGCGGCCTATGTGGGAAGGGTATGCGTGCGGGAGGAGACGCGGAATGAAAAAGGCCGCCCGAAGGCGGCCTCTTTTCATTTGGAGCGGGCGATGAGATTCGAACTCACGACCCTAACCTTGGCAAGGTTATGCTCTACCCCTGAGCTACGCCCGCATCCGTATGGTCTTGCAACCATTCGCTGAACTGGAGCGGGCGATGAGATTCGAACTCACGACCCTAACCTTGGCAAGGTTATGCTCTACCCCTGAGCTACGCCCGCGCTGCCAATTCAGTGAGGGGGGATTTAGTCGGGGCGGCGGCGGGCCGCAAGGGGGAAAACGCATCGGCAGACGAAAAACTTTGCCGGATGTCAGGGCGGGGCCATCGGCGTCAACCCGGCCTTAACCCCTTGGCGCGCAATCTGGCCTTGAGAACAAGGGATTTTCGGGGGAGGGCCGCGATGTTGTTGATCCTGTTCGCAGTTCTGCTCGGGACGTTGGTTCTGACAGGGCGGTTGATATGCGCGATGTGGCGCAGGTGATCGCCATTGCGCGAGTCGCGCCGGATGCACCCTGCCGGGGCCAGGACCAGGACGCGGATGCGACAAAGTCCGGGCCTGCCTCTGCCCAGGCCGCCGTGATGGTTTGGGCCCGGATGCGCAGCGAATGGGGGTGTCTCCCCGCTCATCTCACAACTGGGCGCGATTGAGGGGAAAAACGCCACCACGAATGGCACGCGCCGCCCGGTCGGGGCGGCGCGTGTCTGGAGCCGATTTCGGTGCTGCCGGTCATGCGCAACTGCCGCGCCAACCGGGGCGGCAGTTGCGCGCGGCGGGCGAATTATTCCAGCTCGATCAGCAGGTCTTTCGCGTCGATCTGGCTGCCGGCGCTGACATGGATGGCCTTGACGGTCGCCTCGCGATCGGCATGGAGGCCGGTTTCCATCTTCATCGCCTCGATGGTCAGCAGCAGATCACCCGCACGCACCTTGGCTCCGACGCCAACCGCGACGGATGCGATGGAGCCGGGCATCGGCGCACCGATATGGGCGGCATTGCCATCCACAGCCTTGGGTTTCGCGGCGGTCTTGGCCTTTACTGCGCGGTTCGGCACGCGGATCACGCGGGGCTGGCCGTTCAACTCGAAGAACACCTTGCAATCGCCGTCATCCGTGGTTTCGCCCACCGCCTGCAGACGGATTTCCAGCGTCTTGCCCGGTGCAATCTCGCAGGCGATCTCGTCGCCTGGCTCCATACCATAGAAGAAGGTCCGGGTCGGCAGGGTGCGCACCGGGCCATATTGGCGGTGCCGCCCCATGTAATCGAGGAAAACCTTGGGATACATCAGATATCCGTTCAGATCCTCGTCATCGACGATGAAGCCGTTCAACTCGGCCGACAGCTTTGCGCGCGTGGCCTCCAGATCGACCGCCGCCATGCCAAGGCCGGGGCGCGTGGTCTGCGGGGCCTCGCCCTTCAGCACCTTCTTCTGGATTCCCGCGGGCCAGCCGCCATGCGGCTGACCGAGATTGCCCTTCATCATGTCGACGACCGACTCCGGGAAGGCCACTTCGACCGCCGGGTCCTCGACTTGCGCGCGGCTCAGGCCCTGCGCCACCATCATCAGTGCCATGTCGCCCACCACTTTTGACGAGGGCGTGACCTTCACGATATCGCCGAACATGCGATTGGCATCGGCATAGCTCTGCGCCACTTCGGGCCAGCGTTCCTCAAGCCCCATGGAACGCGCCTGCGCCTTGAGGTTGGTGAACTGTCCGCCGGGCATCTCGTGCAGATATACTTCGGAGGCCGGCGCCGCGAGGCCCGATTCAAAGGCCGCATATTGCGCCCGCACATGTTCCCAATAGGTGGAGATGTCGCGGATCGCGGCAATATCGAGGCCGGTATCGCGGTCGGTATGGCGCAGCGCCTCCACGATGGAGCCAAGGCAGGGCTGCGAAGTGCCGCCTGAAAATGCGTCCATTGCCGCATCCACCGCATCGACGCCAGCGTCACAGGCCGCCAGCACCGTAGCCGCCGCCGCACCGCTGGTGTCATGGGTGTGGAAGTGGATCGGCAGGCCCACCTCCTGCTTCAGCGTCTTGATCAGCACGCGGGCTGCGGCGGGCTTCAGCAGCCCGGCCATATCCTTCAGGCCAAGGACATGCGCGCCGGCCGATTTCAGCTCTTTCGCCATTCCGACATAATATTTCAGATCATACTTGGACCGTTCCGGGTCCAGCAGATCGCCGGTGTAACAGATCGTGCCTTCGCAAACCTTGTTCGCCTCGATCACCGCATCCATGGCAACGCGCATGTTCTCGACCCAGTTCAGGCTGTCGAAGACGCGGAACACATCCACCCCGGTCTCGGCCGCCTGTTTTACGAAGGCCTGCACCACATTATCGGGGTAATTGGTGTAGCCTACCCCGTTGGAGGCGCGCAGCAGCATCTGGGTCATCAGATTGGGCATGGCCGCGCGCAGGTCGCGCAGGCGTTGCCACGGGCATTCCTGCAAGAAGCGGTAAGCCACATCAAAGGTGGCGCCGCCCCAGCATTCGACGCTGAACAACTGTGGCAGGTTCGCGGCATAGGCCGGTGCCACGCGGATCATGTCGATGGAGCGCATCCGCGTCGCCAGCAGCGACTGGTGACCATCGCGCATCGTGGTATCGGTCAGCAGCACCTTGCTTTGCGCGCGCATCCAGTCGGCAACGGCCTGCGGGCCCTTCTGTTCCAGCAGGTTGCGGGTGCCCATGGCAGGTTCGGCCTTCGGTGCCGGTGGCTTGGGCGTGCGCGCCTCTGCGGCGGGTTTCGGGCGACCTGCGGTCTCGGGGTGACCGTTGACCGTGATATCGGCGATATAGGTCAGGATCCGCGTCGCGCGGTCCTGCCGTTTGCGGAACTGGAACAGCGCGGGCGTCGTGTCGATGAATTTTGTCGTATAGGTGTCGTCAAGGAAGGTCGGGTGCTTCAGCAGGTTTTCGACAAAGGCGATATTGGTCGAGACGCCGCGAATCCGGAATTCCGACAGCGCGCGATGCATCCGGCTGATTGCCAGTTGCGGCGTCTGTGCCCAGGCGGTGACCTTGACCAGCAGACTGTCATAATAGCGCGTGATCACCGCGCCCGAATAGGCGGTGCCGCCATCAAGGCGGATGCCATTGCCGGTGGCCGAACGATAGGCGGTGATGCGGCCATAATCGGGGATGAAGTTGTTTTGCGGGTCTTCAGTGGTCACGCGGCATTGCAGCGCGTGGCCCATCAACCTGACATCCTCCTGCCGCGCCACGCCGGTGGCCTGCGCCAGCGTCTTGCCCTCGGCGATCAGGATCTGTGCCTGCACGATGTCGATGCCGGTCACCTGTTCGGTAACGGTATGTTCGACCTGCACGCGCGGGTTCACCTCGATGAAGTAGAACTTGCCGTCATCCATATCCATCAGGAATTCGACGGTGCCGGCGCATTCGTAATTCACATGGGCGCAGATCTTGCGGCCCAATTCACAGATCTCTGCCCGCTGGGCATCGGTCAGATAGGGGGCAGGCGCGCGTTCGACGACCTTCTGGTTGCGGCGCTGCACAGTGCAGTCACGCTCATACAGGTGGAAGATCTCGCCATGCTTGTCGCCCAGGATCTGCACCTCGACATGTCGCGCGCGCAGAATCATCTTTTCCAGATAGCCTTCGCCATTGCCAAAGGCGGCTTCGGCTTCGCGGCGGCCCTCCAGCACCTTGGTTTCCAGCTCTTCGGGGCCATTGATCGGGCGCATCCCGCGCCCGCCGCCACCCCAGCTGGCCTTCAGCATCAGGGGAAAGCCGATCTCGGCGGCCTCCTTGCGGATGGCGTCGAAATCGTCGCCCAGAACTTCGGTGGCAGGGATCACCGGAACGCCCGCAGCAATCGCCACGCGGCGCGCGCTTGCCTTGTCGCCAAGTGCGCGCATGGTCTCGGCGCGCGGCCCGATGAAGGTGATGCCCGCCTTTTCGCAAGCCTCGACGAAATCGGGATTTTCCGACAAAAGCCCATAGCCGGGATGGATCGCATCCGCGCCGGACAGTTTGGCCACCCGGATGATTTCCGGGATCGAGAGATAGGCCCCAACCGGCGACAGGCCCTGGCCGATCAGATAGGCCTCATCGGCCTTGAAACGGTGCAGCGACAGCTTGTCTTCCTCGGCATAGACCGCGACGGTCTTTTTGCCCATCTCGTTTGCGGCCCGCATGACGCGGATGGCGATCTCGCCACGATTGGCGATCAGGATCTTGCGAAATTCGGTCATGGCGGTCCCGCATCAGAGTGGTGGAAGGGGTCAGGTTGGTCCTGAATTTTGACCACTCTAGGGGTGCTGCGATGCAGCGCAAGTGCTGCAATGCGCAAATCTGCGAAGTTTTGCGAAATATTCAGGCGAAGTTTGCAACTGCAAATTCACGTTAGCGATAAACCCAAGAAGCGTTAGCGCTAAATGTTCGTTACCGCTAACATATTGGGCATTCGCATGGCATTTGGGCAGGCGATTGATCGTTTGCGCAAGAACAATACGATGGGAAGGGCACCTGTCGTGCAGTGAACATAGCGCGAACGCACGGGCTTTCCCTCGCGCGGTGGATCGGCTATCCTGCCGGGCATGACCGGCTATGACGACTCCCTTGATGATGGTGACGCCTTCGAGGCAGCACTTCCCCTGTCGCAGCGCGCGATGGCCGCGCGACCGCAGCCCTATCTGGATGACCTGAACCCGGCGCAGCGCGCGGCGGTGTTGGCGCTGGATGGGCCGGTCCTGATGCTGGCGGGGGCGGGCACGGGCAAGACCAAGGCGCTGACAAGCCGCATCGTGCATCTGCTGGCCACCGGCAAGGCGCGCCCGAACGAGATTCTGGCGGTGACCTTCACCAACAAGGCCGCGCGCGAGATGAAGGAACGCGTCGCGCGGATGATGGGTCATGCCGAGGGGATGCCCTGGATGGGCACCTTCCATTCGATCAGTGTGAAGATCCTGCGGCGGCACGCCGAACTGGTGGGGTTGAAGCCGAATTTCACCATTCTGGATACCGATGACCAGCTGCGCCTGCTGAAGCAGCTGATCGTTGCGGCCAATATGGATGAAAAACGCTGGCCCGCCCGCGCGCTGGCAAGCCTGATCGACCATTGGAAGAACCGGGCCTGGACGCCGGCCAAGGTGCCGTCCTCCGAGGCCAGCGGTTTCAACAATCGCGGCACCGAACTTTATGATCGCTATCAGGAACGGCTGCGCAACCTGAACGCCTGCGATTTCGGCGATCTGCTGATGCATTGCGTCACGATCTTTCAGGCGCATACGGATGTCTTGAGCCAGTATCAGCGCTGGCTGCGCTATATCATGGTGGACGAATATCAGGACACCAACGTCGCGCAATATATGTGGCTGCGGCTGCTGGCGCAGGGCCATCGCAACATCTGCTGCGTGGGCGATGATGACCAGTCGATCTATGGCTGGCGTGGGGCAGAGGTCGGCAATATCCTGCGGTTTGAAAAGGATTTTCCTGGCGCTGAGGTGATCCGGCTGGAGCAGAACTATCGCTCCACCGAACATATCCTTGCCGCTGCCTCGGGCGTGATTTCGGGCAATTCGGACCGTCTTGGCAAGACGCTCTGGACCGAGGCCAAGGGCGGCGAGAAGCTGCGCCTGATCGGGCATTGGGATGGCGAGGAAGAGGCGCGCTGGATCGGTGACGAGCTGGAGGCGCTGCAACGGGGCACCCGCGGTCTGGATCCTGTCAGCCTGAACGATCAGGCGATCCTGGTGCGCGCCAGCCACCAGATGCGCGCCTTTGAGGATCGTTTCCTGACCATCGGCTTGCCCTATCGGGTGATCGGCGGACCACGGTTTTACGAGCGGCTCGAGATTCGCGACGCCATGGCCTATTTCCGGCTTGCGGTCAGCCCTGACGATGATCTGGCCTTTGAGCGGGTTGTGAATACGCCCAAGCGGGGCTTGGGTGACAAGGCGCAATCCGAGATCCAGCGCATGGCGCGGGCCTCGGGTGTCAGCCTGCTGGAAGGCGCGCGGGAACTGCTGGCCGCTGGCGGCATCGGCGGCAAGGGCGCGGGACAGTTGCGCGCCTTTGTCGAAGGGGTGGATCGCTGGCACGCCGCAATCCTGAATGCGCGCCCGCAACTGGCCGATGCGGTGGTGGAGCCGCTTTTGCCCGAAACCGCGCCGCAAAGCGATATGGGCCATGTCCGGCTGGCCGAGGTGATCCTGGACGAATCGGGCTACACCTCGATGTGGCAGAACGACAAGACGCCGGAGGCACCGGGGCGGCTGGAAAACCTGAAGGAGCTGGTGAAGGCGCTGGAGCAGTTCGACAGCCTGCAAGGTTTCCTCGAACACGTCGCGCTGATCATGGATAATGAGACCGAAGACGCGGTGGAAAAGGTCACGATCATGACGCTGCACGCCGCCAAGGGGCTGGAATTTCCGGTGGTCTTCCTGCCGGGATGGGAGGACGGGCTGTTCCCCAGCCAGCGCAGCATGGATGAAAGCGGCAAGAAGGGCCTCGAGGAAGAGCGCCGTCTGGCCTATGTCGGCATCACAAGGGCGGAGCGGCTCTGCACCATCAGCTTTGCGGCCAATCGCCGGGTCTATGGTCAGTGGCAAAGCCAGTTGCCCTCGCGTTTCATCGACGAATTGCCCGCCCGCCATGTCGAGGTGCTGATCCCGCCGGGCCTGCATGGCGGCGGCTATGGGGCGGCGGCCAGTTTCGGCACCAGCCGGGTCGAGGAGCGCGCGACCAAGGCCGATGTCTACAACTCGCCGGGGTGGCGGCGGATGCAGGATCGCAGCGCCGAACGTCCCATGGCCCAGCCGCGCAGCGGGCACGGGCCGGTGATCGATCTGGATGCGGTGGCACGATTCACCGAAGGCGACCGGGTATTCCACCAGAAGTTCGGCTATGGTTCGGTCACCGGGATCGAAGGCGACAAGCTGGAGATCGACTTTGACAAGGCTGGGGTGAAGCGGGTGGTGGCGGGCTTCATCACGGCGGCCCATGAGGCGGATGATCTGCCGTTCTGAGGCGTGGTGCTTGTTTACGGGGTTGAGAGGGGGCCAGCCCCCTCTTGCGCTGCGCGCAATTCACCCCCGGGATATTTTCTGAACAGATGAAACGGGCCAAGGCGGTGAGTCCCGTCTTCATTGGCCTTCTGCCACGGGCTGCTGCTTTGGTGCGGCCGCAGGCCTAACGGGGGCGGGCCTGCTATCGTTTCAGCCGCTCCAGCAGGTGAAAGCCCAGTCCGGCGATCAGGCCCCAGAAGGCCGCGCCGATGCCAAGGGCGGGCGTGCCGGAGGCGGTGACGGCCAGGGTGATCGCGGCGGCAAAGCGGGTCTCTGTCGGGCCAAAGGCTCCGCTGGCGGCGCCCATGAACGGGCCAAGCAAAGCCAGAGCGACGATGGCGGTAATGAGTTCGGGCGGGACGGCCCCCAGCAGCGCCAGAATCAGCGGGCTGAGGACGCCCAAGATCAGCCAGATGCCGCCATAGACCAGTCCGACATGCCAGCGTTTGTGGCGATCGGGATGCACATCATCCCCAAGGCAGATGGCGGCGGTGATCGCGGCCATCGAAATGGTATGCGCACCGAACAGTCCGGCCAGCGCCGACAATCCGCCGGTCACCACCAGCCCGTCGCGCACTGGCGGCTCGTATCCGGCGGCGCGGATCGTGGCAAAGCCCGGCAGGTTCTGCGAGGCCATGGTGACCAGATAAAGCGGCAAGGCAAGGCCGATCAGCGTGCCAAGGTCAAACGCGGGTGCAATGAAGGTCAGCTGCGGCCAGGGCAGGCTGAGCTGCGGCAGATGGGCAAGCCCGGTGACAAAAGCCGCAGCCAAGCCACCCGTCAGCGCGATCAGCACCGCCAATGCGGGATTTCTCAACCGCACCAGTGCAAAGACCGCGATCACCGGCAGGATGAGTGCCGGCAATGTGGTGGTCGCGTCGGGCAGGCGCAGGCAGAAGGGCAGCAGGACGCCCGCCAGCATCCCGGCGGCGATACCGTCGGGGATGGAGGCGACCAGCCGCCCCAGCGGTTTGACGGCACCGGTCAGCGCAATCAGCAGGCCGGTCAGCACAAACGCACCCACGCCTTGGGCCATGCTGATCCCCTCGGTTGCGGCGATCAGCGCGGCACCCGGTGTGGACCATGCGAGCACCACCGGCACTTTGGATCGCCAGCTGAGCAGCGCCGACCCTGCCGCCTTGGCCAGACAGATCGCCAGCACCCAGCTTGCAGTCTGATCCGTGCTGGCCCCGAGGGCTGCGGCGGCGGCCAACAGCAGCGCGATGGTAGAGCCGTATCCCACTAGGGCGGCAACAAGGGCTGCGGAAAACAATGAGACGCGCATCTTTGGCTCCGGTCAGAACCGGGCGACCATGGCGGGGCGGTCGCGACGATGCAAGGGGCGCGCGCTGCAGATCGCTTGGCAGAACGCTTGGTTGCGCCAGATCGCAGGAGGCGGGAAGGGGAAGATTGAAATGAAAACGGCGGCGCCCAGGGAGGAGGAGGGGCACCGCCGTTCTGTCAGTCGCCGCCCAGGGAGGAGGAGGGGCGGGTTCTGTCTGCGACGCACCCCAGGGAGGAGGAGGGGGAGCTCGCAAGTTCCATGGCCCAGGGAGGAGGAGGGGCCAAGGATCGATGTTGGGCCGGATGGCCCGAAAGGGGTGCGGCGGCTCCAGGGAGGAGGAGGGAGCCGCCGCTGAACCCAAGGCCCAGGGAGGAGGAGGGGCCGAGGATCCGGTTTGAGGCCCACCCGCACCGGCAGGCCCCGAAGAAATTGCGACGATCCCAGGGAGGAGGAGGGGATCGCCGCGTTGCATCCGGCCCAAGGGAGGAGGAGAGGGCCGTGCAATTCATCTGGAAGCGTCAGGCTTCCGGTATTGGGTGCGGCGATCCCGGGGAGGAGATGGGATCACCGCGAAGCGTCGGCCCTGGGGAGGAGGATGGGCCGCGCCGAAAACTTACTTCCCGTATGCGGCCTCATGGGCCATGCGGGTGATCATCGAGCGATGGATGCCAAGATCCGCCAGTTCGCGGTTGCTCAGCGATTTCAGCTCCCGCACGGTGCTGCGGTAGATTGCGCGTTGGGCCATCGCCTTGCGCAGATCCGCGACCAGAGTGGCGAAGCGTTCGCCAAGACCCTGATGGGCAACCCGGGTGGTGTTTACAAAAGCCATCGTCTTCGTCTTTCCGTATCCAGCAGGTCTGTGCGTCTTTTGCTGCCCTGCTTCGTTGAGTTGAAGATGGGGCATTTTCTGCATCTGCACAATCCGGGACTGCTGCAATGCAGCTATGCGGATCGCGCATGGCAGGGCTTGTGAATTCCCCTGCGTCATGAGGCACTTCGCCGCAAATATGGACGCAGTTCAAACCAGCCCTTGCCCTTTCGGGCGTGCTGCACGAGTCTGGCGCGGCAACAGGAGGCCGGATTATGGACATCACGCGTGAGCTCGTTCTCAAGGCGCTTTCGGAGATCGCGGTGCCGGGCGGCGGTTCGCTGGTATCGCGCGATTTGATTCGGGCGCTGCGCGTCGAGGCCGGGACGGTGGGCTTTGTGATCGAGGCCCCGACGCCCGAGGACGCCCGTGCTTTCGGTCCGGTCCAGGCCGAGGCCGAGGCCGCCTTGCGGGCTCTGCCGGGCGTGGAGCGGGTGCAGGTGGTGATGACCGCGCATGGCCCCGCCGCGAAACCGGCGGCCAGGCCGGCACCTGCGGCCGGCGCCCCCAACCTGAAGATCGGCGGTCATCCCGCGCCGCATCAGGGCGGGCCAAAGCGCGTCAGCGGCATCGAGCGCATCATCGCCATCGGTTCGGGCAAGGGCGGTGTCGGCAAATCCACCGTCAGTTCCAACCTTGCGGTGGCGCTGGCCCGGCAGGGGCGGCGGGTCGGTCTGCTGGATGCCGATATCTATGGCCCCAGCCAGCCGCGCATGATGGGTGTGAACAAGCGCCCGGCCAGCCCGGACGGCAAGACCATCATCCCCTTGCAGGCGCATGGCGTCACCGTGATGTCCATCGGCTTCATGCTGAAAGAGGAGGAGGCGGTGATCTGGCGCGGACCGATGCTGATGGGGGCGCTGCAGCAACTGATCGAGCAGGTGGCCTGGGGCGATCTGGACATTCTGCTGATCGACCTGCCACCGGGCACTGGCGATATCCAGTTGACGCTCAGCCAAAGGTTCGCGCTGACCGGGGCGATAGTCGTCTCCACGCCGCAGGATGTGGCGATGCTGGATGCGCGCAAGGCGCTGGACATGTTCGGCAAGCTGAAGGTGCCGGTCCTCGGTCTGGTGGAAAACATGTCTACTTATATATGCCCCAATTGCGGGCATGAGGCGCATCTGTTCGGCCATGGTGGCGTGGCAGCCGAGGCGGCAAAGATCGGAGTGCCTTTCCTTGGGGAATTGCCGCTGGATCTGGATACGCGGCTTGCGGGCGACGCCGGCACGCCGATCGCCGCAGGATCCGGGCCGATGGCCGAGGCTTATAGCCGCTTGGCCGCGCGGCTGGTTGCAGGCGGCATGGCCTGAGGTCTTGACCATCATTCACCCTTGAAACGCCCGGGCCTGCGCCCGGGCGTTTTGCGTTCCTGCCGGATGTCAGGATCGGGCACAGGGGCGGGGTGCGGCGGGCCGCCTTCCGGGATCGCATGGGACGGGATGGCATGGGCGCGTCTGGAACTCATGGAATCTCATGGGACCGGCATGGAAAAATCCGGTCGCGCCGAATCACCGCGCCGTGAATCGGCATGGAATCTGGCGGGAAAATCGGCATATTCCGGTTTTGTTCGTGATATCCTATGGTTGAGTGGCAAAGTTTGTGCAGATTTCCGGGAAAATATGGGCTGGATTGGGGCATTGTCTGACGCCCTATATCTAGTGGTTCACGGAAGCGTGTTTCGCCAGAATTTGCAGGCTCAAGCCAAAAGACGCTACCAGATGCTGTGCCGGTAGCATTTCCTAGGTAAAAACTGCCGCCCTTTGCCCAAAGAAAACCGTTGCGTCCCATGCATTCCCATGGCATCCCTTGGTTACCGGATGACGGTGGGAAAAGTGAAAACAGGGGCAGCAAGACCCCACAGGCGAATAAGCAGGTTTCATACAGGCCCCACTTAGACATCAACGGTTAGACCGGCGCGCGGGCGAGCAGACATCTCCCCCAGGTGGCACGCGCAGCCGGGCCTGCCCAGCGATGGGACAGTCGGCGGATCGAGCAGTGGCAGCCGCTCGATCCGCCGTTTTCATTTCGGCCTGACGATCTGGCCGATCATCCAAGACATTCATGCCGCGGCGCGGGGGCCGGGGCGGACGACAAAAAGCCCAAAGGGCGCAACACAGCCGGGACCAGGGACAGACCGTGTCAGAGGCATTCAGAGGCGAGTTCAACCAGAAGGTTGACGGGAAGGCGCGGGTCTCGATCCCGGCGCCTTTTCGGCGCGTCTTGGAAGCCGGTGATCCGTCCTTTGATGGAACCCGCCCGAAATTCGTTCTGGTCTATGGCCGCCCGAACTCTGATTTCGTTGAGTGCTATACGATTGCCGAGATGAAGAAGCTGGAGGCGAAGATCCGTCGCCTGCCCGCAGGCACCCCGCAACGCCGCGCGCTGGAGCGCAACTTCATCACCCTGACCCAGCTGGTCGAGGTCGATGATGATGGCCGGATCGTCATGCCGCCCAAGGCGCGCGAAAAGATCGGTCTGGATGCGGATGTGCTGAAAGAGGGTGCGGAGGCGACCTTTGCCGGCACGCTTGATACATTCCAGATCTGGCGGCGCGACGCCTATGAGGCGACGCTGGCTGCCGAGGCCGAGATTGACCTCGATTTCCTGACCGATGGTGCGGACCTGCTGTCGCTGCTGCCGCCCGACCCGGCGGAGGGCTGAGGCGTGGAGACGCGCGCACCGCATATTCCGGTGCTTCTGCGGCCCTTGCTGGCGGCCTGCGCGCCGGTTTCCGGGCGCTGGCTCGATGGCACTTTTGGCGCAGGGGGCTACACGCGCGGGTTGCTGGCGGCAGGTGCCGCCCATGTGACCGGCGTCGATCGCGATCCGTTGGCTTTGCAAATGGCCCAAGCATGGGCGGGCGAATATGGTGACCGGCTGTCGCTGGTGGCCGGCAATTTCTCGGGCCTTGATACCTATGACCATGATCTGGACGGCATCGTGCTGGATCTGGGCGTATCCTCCATGCAGCTGGATCTGGCAGAGCGCGGCTTTTCCTTCATGAAGGACGGCCCGCTGGATATGCGGATGAGCCAGGCGGGCACATCGGCAGCCGATCTGGTGAACGAGACCGATGAGGCGACCCTTGCCGATATTCTTTACCTTTATGGTGAAGAACGCGCCTCGCGCCGTATCGCCCGCGCCATCTCGGATGCCCGCAAGCAGGAGCCGATCACCACCACCCTGCGTCTGGCCGAGATCGTGGCGCGCTGCCTGCCGCGCCCCAAGCCCGGTCAAAGCCATCCGGCAACCCGCAGCTTTCAGGCGATCCGCATCGCGGTGAACACCGAATTCGAGGAACTGGCCGAAGGTCTGGCTGCCGCCGAACGCGCGTTGAAGCCCGGCGGAAAACTGGCGGTTGTCACCTTCCACAGTCTGGAAGACCGTATCGTGAAACGCTTTTTCCAGACCCGCAGCACCGAGGTTCAAGGCAATCGCTACGCGCCTTCGGCGGCGGGGCCTGCCTCCAGCTTCAGCCTTGTCACCCGTCGGGCCGTCGGGCCCGATGATGAGGAACTGGCTGAGAACCCGCGCGCGCGCTCGGCCCGGCTGCGGGTCGGCCAGCGCACCGAGGCGCCCGCCCACAAGCTTGACCTGGCGGCGATCGATGTGCCGCAGATCCGCAGGAAGGGGGGGCGTCGCTGATGCGTGTGCTGATCTATATGCTGACCTTCGCGGCGGTGATCGGGCTTGGCTTCTGGGCCTATAAGGAAAACTACGCGACCCAGCAGGCGCTGAAGGATGTGTCCAAGCTGAACAGCGAAATCGCCGATCTGCGCGAGGCACTGTCGATCCAGCGCGCCGAATGGGCCTATCTGAACCGCCCCGACCGGCTGCGCGAATTATCGACGATCAACTTTGACCGTCTGGGCCTGCTGCCGCTGGAACCCGAACAATTCGGCATGTCGAGCCAGATCGCCTATCCGGCCCCCGAAATCGAGATCCCGCAACCCTCCGAGGTTACCTCGGTCTCCAATCAGGAGGAGCAGTTCCCATGACCGCCTATCATCCTGATGAGCATGACATGATCGAGGAACCGGCCGCACGCACCCCGCTGCGGCCTTTGGCGCGGGTGCTTCACGCCCGCGAGACCGGCGGCAACCCCGACACGATCGAACGCGAGAACCGCCATGCCCGCCATGAGGTGATGCGCGAAAAGTCGCGCCGCCGCTCCGAAGGGCGGCTGCTGTTCCTGGGCCTTGCCTTCTTGGCCGCCTTCACGGTGATCGGGGCGCGGATGGGGCTTCTGGCTGCATCCGAGCCGATGGAGCCGCGCTCGGCCGCGCCGGGTGCGCCGATCCTTGCGCAGCGTGCCGATATCACTGACCGCAATGGCAGGGTTCTGGCGACCAATCTGGTGACCCATGCGCTTTATGCGCAGCCGAAAGATATGGTTGATCCGCTGCGCGTCGCGCGCGAACTGGCGGTGATCTTCCCCGATCTGAAGGAAGAGGATCTGGCGCGCCGTCTGACCGATGGCCGCAGCTTCCTCTGGATCAAGAAGAAGCTCTCGCCCGAACAAATGCAGAAGGTGCATGAGATCGGCGATCCGGGCCTGCTGTTCGGCCCGCGCGAGATGCGGCTTTATCCCAACGGGCGGCTTGCATCCCATGTGCTTGGCGGCGCGTCCTTTGGGGCCGAAGGTGTTCACAGTGCCGAGGTGATCGGCACGGCAGGCCTTGAGAAATTCATGGACGCCCGTCTGCGCGATCCCGCACAGGCGGCAGAGCCGGTGGTTTTGTCGCTGGACCTGACGGTGCAGGCCACGGTGACCGAAGTGCTCGACACCGGCATGAAGATGATGAATGCGAAGGGTGCTGCGGCGGTCCTGATGGATGTGCGCACCGGCGAGGTGCTAAGCCTTGTCTCGCTGCCCGATTTCGATCCCAATGACCGCCCGAACCCGCTGGTGAAGGGCGATCCCGCCGACAGCCCGCTGTTCAACCGCGCGGTGCAGGGGGTCTATGAGCTGGGCTCGACCTTCAAGATCTTTGCCGCCGCGCAGGCGATGGAGCTTGGCCTTGTGAATCCGAATTCCATGGTCGATGCCAATGCGCCGATGGTCTGGGGCAAGCATCGTATCAAGGAGTTTCAGGGCAAGAACTATGGCCCGTTGCTGACGGTGTCGGATGTGATCGCGAAATCCTCCAATGTCGGCACCGCGCATATCGCGCTGATGATCGGGGGACTCAAGCAACAGGCTTTTCTGAAATCGCTGGGCTTCTTTGAACCGACCCCGCTGGAAATGGTCGAGGCCCGCAGCTCGCGCCCGCTGATCCCGGCCAGATGGCCCGATATCGTGACCATCACCGCCTCTTATGGCCACGGGATGAGCGCCAGCCCGATGCATTTGGCCGCCGCCTATTCCACCATTGCGAATGGGGGAATCGCGGTGCAGCCGACGCTGCTGCGTCGCAATTCCGCGCCCGAGGGCACCCGGCTTCTGTCGGAACGGGTCGCGCATGATTCCGTCGCCATGTTGCGTGGCGTGGTCGATCACGGCACAGCCTCCTATGCGCGGATCAAGGGTTATTCGATTGCGGGCAAGACCGGCACCGCCGACAAGCCCAAGCGCACGGGCGGCTATTACAAAGACAAGGTGATCAATACCTTCGCCTCGATGTTCCCGGCCGATGACCCGCGCTATGTGTTGGTGGTGACGCTGGACGAGCCGGTCGATACCGCCGGGCCAGAGCCGCGCCGGACCGCAGGTTATACGGCCGTTCCGGTCGCCGCCGAAGTGGTGCGCCGGGTGGCACCGCTGCTGGGGGTCCGGCCCGAGATTGCACTTCCCGCCGCGAATGGGGTAACAGCCGTCAGCCGGGCCAACTGATCCGGCCCCTTGGGTAGAAGGGCGGGCCGGGGCCCGCCTGGAATGAGTGAAAGCGCCAGGACGGGCGCGGGATGGGACAGATGGCCGAACGCGTGGCGACGCTTGCCGAACTGGGGCTTACGGCCAAATCTGGCCGCGAGGTCCGCCTCACCGGGCTTGCGGTGGACAGCCGGGCGGTGAAGCCCGGCTTCCTGTTTGCGGCCATGCCGGGCAGCAAGATGCATGGGGCCGAGTTCATCCCCTTTGCGCTGCGCATGGGGGCGGTCGCGGTCTTGACCGATGCCGAAGGGCTGCGCCTTGCGGGAGAGACCATTCCGCCCGAGGTCGCGGTGGTGGTGGCGGAAGAGCCGCGCGCGGCCTTGGCCATGGCTGCCTCCCTGTGGTTCGGCGCGCAGCCTGAAACCATGGTTGCGGTCACCGGCACCAATGGCAAGACATCCGTGGCGACCTTCACCCGGCAGATCTGGATGGCCTTGGGACATGCCGCGATCAATATCGGCACGACTGGTGTGGAAGGGGCCTGGGCCGCGCCCTCGGCCCATACCACGCCCGATCCGATCACCCTGCACCATATGCTGGCCGATGCCGCTGCGGCGGGGGTCACCCATGCCGCGATGGAGGCATCCTCGCATGGGTTGGATCAGTTCCGGCTGGATGGGGTGCGGCTGAAAGCGGCGGGCTTCACCAATTTCACGCAAGACCATCTGGATTATCACGGCACGTTCGAGGCCTATTTCGCGGCCAAGATGGGGTTGTTTGACCGTGTGCTGCCGCCTGATGCGGCGGCGGTCATCAATATGAATGACCCCAAAGGGGCCGAAGTGGCCCGCATTGCCGCAGCGCAGGGGCAGCGGGTGATTACCGTGGGCCATGATGCGGGCTGCGATCTGCAAATCGCGGGCCAGCGTTTTGACGCGACAGGGCAGGACGTGCGCTATCTCTGGCAGGGCAAGGCGCATCAGGTGCGGCTGAACCTGATCGGCGGTTTCCAGGCCGAAAATGTCGCGCTGGCGGCGGGGCTGGTGATCGGCGCGGGGACGGCACCCGGCGATGTCTTTGCAGTCTTGCCGCAATTGTCGGGCGTGCGCGGGCGGATGCAACTGGCCGCGACCCGGAGCAATGGCGCATCGGTTTTTGTCGATTACGCCCATACGCCCGATGCGCTCGCCACCGCGCTGAAGGCGCTGCGCCCGCATGTGATGGGCCGGGTAATCGTGATCTTTGGTGCAGGCGGTGACCGGGATCGGACCAAACGCCCGCTGATGGGGGCTGCGGCTGCGGCCCATGCCGATGTGCTGTTCGTGACCGATGACAATCCGCGCAGCGAAGACCCGGCCGCGATCCGGGCCGAGGTGATGGCGACCTGCCCCGAGGCCAATGAGGTCGGCGACCGGGCCGAGGCAATCCTGCGTGGCGTGGACGCCCTGCAACCGGGCGACGCGCTGCTGATCGCGGGCAAGGGGCATGAGTCCGGGCAGGTCATCAAGGGCGATATTTTCCCCTTTGACGATGTGGAACAGGCCTCTATCGCGGTGGCGGCGCTGGATGGGGTGATCTGAGATGGCATTGTGGACCTCGGATGAGGCAGTTGCGGCAACCGGTGGGCACAGCCCGGTCGCATGGGCGGCAACCGGCGTATCCATCGACACCCGCGCATTGCAGCCCGGCGATCTGTTTGTCGCGCTGAAAGACGTGCGCGACGGGCATGATTTCGTGGCGCAGGCGCTGGCGGCCGGGGCGGCGGCTGCCCTTGTGTCACGCGTGCCCGATGGCGTGGCACCGGATGCGCCGCTGTTGATCGTGCCCGATGTCTTGCAGGGGCTGGAGGCCATGGGCCGCGCCGCCCGGGCCCGGACATCGGCGCGGGTGATCGGGGTCACCGGGTCGGTCGGCAAGACCTCCACCAAGGAAATGTTGCGCTCCATGCTGTCGGGGCAGGGCCGTGTTCATGCTGCCGAGGCCAGCTACAACAATCATTGGGGCGTGCCGCTGACGCTGGCGCGGATGCCCAAAGACACCGATTTCGCGGTGATCGAGATCGGCATGAACCACCCGGGCGAGATTTCGCCACTGGCGCGCATGGCTGATCTGGATGTGGCGGTCATCACCACGGTCGCGGCGGCCCATCTGTTTGCCTTTGACGGCCTGGAAGGGATTGCGGCGGAAAAGGCCGCGATCATCGACGGTTTGCGGGCGAATGGCACCGCCATCCTGCCCGCCGGTCTGCCGGTCAGCGATATCCTGCTGGCCCGCGCGGCAAAGGCGGGCGTCAAGACCGTGACCTTTGCCGACAAGGATGCAGATTGGCACATCGCCACCGCCCAATGGGGCGAGGAGGCGAGCGTTGTTCAGGCTGCAACCCCGCAGGGTATCCGGCTTTTGCGGGTGCAATCGCCGGGGCGGCATTTCGCGGTCAACGCCTTGGCGGTGCTTGCGGTGGCGGCAGCCCTAGGGCTGGATCCGGCGCTTGCGGCGCAGGATCTGGGCCGCTGGAAACCTTTCGTGGGTCGTGGCCAGCGGGAACGGATCATCACCGATCCGGTGGACGAGACCGGGTTCGATCTGATCGACGACGCCTATAACGCCAATCCCGCCTCGATGGCGGCCAGCCTGGACGTGCTGTCGATCCTGCAGCCGAAAGACAATATCGGCCGCATCAGCAAGGGCCGCCGCATCGCCATTCTGGGCGATATGCTGGAAATGGGCGAAACCGAACTTGCGCTGCACGCAGCCATTGCCGATCACCCCGCCATGGCGAAGCTGACGCTGGTGCATTGCGTGGGCCCGCGCATGAAGGCGCTGCACAAGGTGCTGCCCGCCAGCATCCGGGGCGAATGGGTGGAGGCCGCGACCGATCTGCTGCCGCGCCTGCCGGCGCTGGTCGATGCGGGCGACGTGGTGCTGGTCAAGGGCTCCAAGGGGATCAAGGTCAGCCTGCTGGTTGATGCATTGCGCAAAATGGCGCGCCCGGGCGGGCGCGAAACGGGGCTGGAAGGCCCCCAACAAGAAGGCAAAGGGGCAGAGTAATGCTGTATATCCTGACGCAGTTCTCCGATGGCGGCGACCTGTTCAACCTGTTCCGCTACATCACCTTCCGCGCTGGTGCGGCCTTCTTTACCGCGTTGATCTTCGGCTTCCTTTTCGGGCGGCCGCTCATCAATCTGTTGCGCCGCAAGCAGGGCAAGGGACAGCCGATCCGCGACGATGGCCCGGCCTCGCATTTTTCCAAGGCGGGCACGCCCACCATGGGGGGCTTGCTGATCCTGTCGGCCTTGGTGGTGTCGACCGTGCTTTGGGCGCGGCTGGATACGCCCTATGTGTGGATCGTTCTGCTGGTCACGCTGGGCTTCGGTCTGATCGGCTTTGCCGATGATTACGCCAAGGTCACCAAGCAGAATACCAAGGGGGTCTCGGGGCGGGTGCGGATGGCGCTTGGCCTGTTGATTGCGGCATTGGCCTCATATGCGGCGGCGCAATTCCATCCGGCGGCGCTGACCAATCAACTGGCGCTGCCCTTGTTCAAGGATGCGTTGATCAATCTGGGCTGGTTCTTCGTGCCCTTCGGCATGATTGTCGTGGTGGGGGCTGCGAATGCGGTGAACCTGACCGATGGTCTGGATGGTCTGGCCATCGGCCCGGTCATGATCGCGGCGGGGGCCTTTGGCGTGATTTCCTATGCCGTGGGCAACGTGAATTTCGCCGATTATCTGGGCGTGCATTCGGTGCCGGGCACAGGCGAGTTGCTGGTTTTCACCGCAGCCCTGATCGGCGGCGGCCTAGGGTTCCTGTGGTATAACGCGCCACCTGCCGCCGTGTTCATGGGCGATACCGGCAGCCTTGCCCTTGGTGGTGCGCTTGGTGCCATCGCGGTCTGCACCAAGCATGAGATCGTGCTGGCGATCGTTGGCGGCCTGTTCGTGGTCGAGGCGCTGTCGGTGATCATTCAGGTGGCTTACTTCAAGCGCACCGGGCGCCGCGTCTTCCTGATGGCCCCCATCCACCACCATTTCGAGAAAAAGGGCTGGGCCGAGCCGCAGATCGTGATCCGCTTCTGGATCATCGCCCTGATCCTTGCGCTGATCGGTCTGGCCACGCTGAAGGTGCGCTGATCCCCGATGGCGGTCAAACGGCGCGAGGCTGATCTTTATCCCCCCCTGAAAGCCTATCTGGAGGGGCAGGGGTTCGAGGTGAAGGCCGAGATCGGCGCCTGCGACCTGATGGCGGTGCGGGGCGATGAGGCCCCGATCATCGTGGAGATGAAGACGGGCTTCACGCTGGCTTTGGTCATGCAGGGGGTGCAGCGCCAGACCCTGTTCGATGCGGTCTATCTGGCGGTGCCTGCGCCCGGCAAGAAGGGCTGGGCGCATCGCTACCGCGACATGATCGCGCTTTGCCGTCGTCTGGGTCTTGGTCTGCTGGCCGTGGGCGAAGAGGGGGTGGAGGCGCATCTGGACCCCGGCCCCTACTTGCCGCGCCGCCAGACCGCCCGGGCAGGCCGTTTGCTGCGCGAGTTCCAGCGTCGGGTGGGGGACCCCAATACCGGCGGCACCACCGGCATCGCCCGCATGACCGCCTATCGGCAGGATGCGCTGCGGCTGTTGCGCGCCTTGGGCGATGGCCCCGCCGCGCCGCGTGTTCTGGTGACTGCGACCGGCGTCGCACGCGCGGGCGTCATGCTGCGCGCCGACCATTACGGCTGGTTCGAGCGCGCCGCGAAGGGCGTCTATGTCCTGACCCCGAAGGGTCAGGCCGCGCTTCTGGACCATGCTGAGGCATTGGCGGCCCTGTGATCTGAACAGGCCATGATCTGGTCAGGCTGTGATCTGATAAGGCCATGATCCGGTCAGATTGCGCGCCGGTCGGGCTGTGACCCGTTATCCCTTGTCGGGGCCGATGCTCTGGCCGTTACGGATCAAGCCCCCGACAGCAATGCCTGCACGCGGGCGGTGAAATCCTCACCGCGCTTCTCGAAATTCGGATATTGGTCAAAGCTCGCGGCGGCAGGTGCCAGCAGCACCACTTCGCCGGGTTCGGCCTCGGCTGCGGCGCGGGTCACGGCCGCCTCCATCGTCTCGCAAATCTCATGCGGGGTCTCGCCCATCTGCAGGGCGAAGTCGCGGGCGGAAAAGCCGATCAGATAGGCCTTCACCACCGATCCCAGATGCGGCGCAAGGTCCGCGATCCCGCCCTCCTTGCCCATGCCCCCGGCGATCCAGCGGATCTTGGGGAAGGCTTGCAGGGCCTTGGCGGCGGCATCGACATTGGTCGCCTTGCTGTCATTGACGAAGCGCACGCCGCCCCGCTCGCCGACCAGTTGGCTGCGATGAGGCAGGCCGCCAAAGGAATGCAACGCCGCTTCGATCTGTTTCGGGGCAAGGCCAAGGCTGCGGCAGGCGGCATAGGCCGCGCAGGCATTCTGGTGATTATGCGCGCCGGGCAGGCCCTTGATCTCGCGCAGGTCGATCGCGGCCATCTGCCGACCTTTGCGCCATTCCGCCAGAAACCCCTTGCGGGCAAAGACCGACCAGCCGAAATTTTCCAGCTTTGACCCCGACGAGATGCGGATCACCCGGTCATCCTGCGGCGACTGGCCCAACTGATTGGCGAGAAACTGCCCCTCGACCTCATCGACGCCGACCACACAGCGATCCGGCCCGCCCTCGGCGAACAGCCGCCGCTTGGCCGCGAAATAGCCGCCCATCCCGTTATGGCGATCCAGATGATCGGGCGAGAGATTGGTGAAGACCGCGATATCGGGGGTCAACGCGCGGGCAAGCTCGGTCTGGTAGGAGGACAGTTCCAGCACCACGACCGCGCCATCCTCGGGCGGGTCGATATCCAGCACGCCGCGCCCGATATTGCCCGCCATCTGGCTGGGCCGTCCGCATTCCAGCAGGATGTGATGGATCAGTGCGGTGGTGGTCGATTTGCCGTTCGACCCGGTGATGCAGACCACGCGGGGGGCGGTTTCGAAATTGTCCCAGTTCGGGGTGGCAAAGCTCTGGAAGAACAGGCCGATATCATTGTCGACGGGGATGCCAAGTTCCAGCGCGCGGGCAATCACGCGGTTGGGCGCGGGGTAAAGATGTGGAATGCCGGGCGAAGTGACAAGGCAGGCCACATCTTCCAGCGCGCCGTGTTTCATCAGGTCGGTGCAGGTGAACCCTTCCGCCTCGGCCTTGAGGCGCGCCTCGGCGCTGTCATCCCACAGAACCGTCTCGGCCCCGCCCGCCACAAGCGCGCGCGCGGTAGCAAGGCCCGACCGACCCAGGCCAAGAACCGCAACCCGCCGACCGGAATATCCCTGAACCGCAATCATGACCGCCCCCTAGATTTGCTGGCCGCGCTTTGCGGCCCGCCGTCGCAATGCGGGGGCCAGCCCCCGCGCCCCCGGGATATTTGAGAATAGAAGAGGGGGGAAGGGGGGAACAGTGGCTTGATCGATCTGCGGCTGCGGGCGCGCTGTCATTGCCGGGTGCTGCAATCGGCAGGGCCTTTGGCGGGGCATTCGTGCAAGGGCAAGGGCCGGTCACTGCAAGGTCAAATGCCTGTCGGACTTCCCGCTGGTCAGACCGGGATTTTGCCGTTAAGCTGAATGGAAAGGTTCGGGGCCCCGTTTCGGGGATCACATGGGCCAGAGGCAAGCAGGCAAATCAGGCGGTTTCCATGACTGAGATGGTCTATGGCTCGATGCCCGAACGGGTATCGGAGCCGGTTTTCCCCAAATGGTGGCGCACCATCGACAAATGGTCGCTGACAGCGGTGCTGGTGCTGTTCGGCATCGGCATCCTTTTGGGGCTTGCGGCCTCGGTCCCGCTGGCCACGCGCAACAACCTTGACCCCTTCCACTATGTGGAGCGGCAGGCCTTCTTCGGTGTGCTTGCGCTGGCGGCGATGCTGGGTGTTTCCATGCTGCCGCCCGAGGCCGTGCGCCGCCTAGGCATTCTTGGCTTTGCGGTATCATTGGTGGCACTGGCCTTCCTGCCCTTCCTTGGCACCGATTTCGGCAAGGGGGCGATCCGCTGGTATTCGCTGGGCTTTGCCTCGTTCCAGCCATCCGAATTTCTGAAACCCGGCTTCATCATCGTCACCGCCTGGCTGATGGCCTCGGCGCAAGAGATCGGCGGCCCGCCCGGCCGGATCATCTCTTTCGCGCTGGCGATCGTCGTGGTCGTGCTGCTGGCGATCCAGCCCGATTTCGGCCAATCCATGCTGATCGTTTTTGGCTGGTGCGTGGTCTATTTCGTGGCTGGCGCGCCGATGACGCTGATCGTGACCATTCTCGGGCTGGTCGGCGCTGCGGGCTTCATGCTTTACGGCATGTCGGAACACCTGGCGCGCCGGATCGACGGCTTTCTGGCCGCCGATGTCGATCCGCGCTCGCAATTGGGCTATGCCACCAACGCCATCCAGGAAGGCGGCTTCTTCGGTGTCGGCGTGGGCGAGGGGCAGGTGAAATGGACCCTGCCCGATGCCCATACCGATTTCATCATCGCGGTCGCCGCCGAGGAATACGGGCTGATCCTCGTGCTGATGAT
Source organism: Gemmobacter serpentinus (assembly GCF_008973825.1). GTDB lineage: Bacteria > Pseudomonadota > Alphaproteobacteria > Rhodobacterales > Rhodobacteraceae > Gemmobacter > Gemmobacter serpentinus. The sequence goes on from NZ_WCHR01000002.1 coordinate 53,129, forward strand.
CCTGGGTCTTTACGGCGTGGTCGTGGTGCGGTCGATGTTCCGCCTGATGAAAGAGCGTGATCCCTTCGTGCGGCTGGCGGGTTCGGGTCTTGCCTGCATCTTTGGTGTGCAGGCCATGATCAATATGGGTGTGGCCGTGCGCCTGCTGCCCGCCAAGGGCATGACGCTGCCTTTCGTCAGCTATGGCGGCTCGTCGGTCATTGCTGCGGGCATCACCGTTGGGATGCTGCTGGCGTTGACGCGGAGCCGTCCGCAGGGCGAATTGCAGGATATCCTGTTCCGGCGGGGGCGCTGAGAATGGCAAAGCCGCCGCTTCTGTTGATTGCAGCCGGGGGCACCGGCGGGCATATGTTCCCGGCACAGGCCTTGGCCGAGGCGATGCTGGCACTTGGCTGGCGGGTGAAGCTGTCGACCGATGCACGCGGCGCCCGCTATGCCGGGGGCTTTCCGGCAGCGGTGGAGATCGAGGAAGTGTCTTCGGCCACTTTCGCGCGGGGGGGCGCGCTGGCGAAATTGCTGGTGCCGTTCCGCATCATCGGCGGCGTGGCCTCTGCCGCGCTTGCGATGCTGCGTGACCGGCCAGCGGTTGTGGTGGGCTTTGGCGGCTATCCGTCGATCCCGGCCATTGCGGCGGCGACGCTGTTGCGCCGCCCGCGCATGATCCATGAACAGAACGGCATTCTGGGCCGGGTGAACCAGAGTTTTGCCCGCAGGGTCAATCTGGTCGCTTGCAGCATCTGGCCCACCGCCCTGCCTTCGGGGGTGGAGGGGATCCATACCGGCAATCCGGTGCGTCAGGCCGTGCTGGACCGCGCCGGGGCACCCTATATCATGCCGGGCGACTATCCGATGAGCCTTGTGGTCATCGGCGGCAGCCAGGGGGCGCGCATCCTGTCGGATGTGGTGCCCGAGGCGATCGCCGCCCTGCCCGAAGGGCTGCGCCGCAATCTGCGCGTGGCCCATCAGGCGCGGGCCGAGGATCTGGACCGCGTGGTCGAGACCTATGCAAATGCCGGCATCCATGCCGAGGTCGAGCCGTTCTTTGCCGATATCCCGCGCCGTCTGTCCGAGGCGCAGCTGGTGGTCTCGCGCTCTGGCGCGTCCTCCATCGCCGATATCTCGGTGATCGGGCGGCCCGCGATCCTTATCCCCTTTGCGGCGGCCCTTGGCGATCACCAGACGGCCAATGCCCGCGGGCTGGTTTCCGCCGATGCGGCGATCCTGATCCCTGAATCTGCCCTTGACCCCGCGACGCTCTCGGCGCACATCGCCGCGGTGCTGTCGCACCCGGAGGCTGCCGGGCGGATGGCTGCCAATGCCCTGGCACAAGGGCGCCCCGACGCGACCGAGCGTCTGGTGGCGCTGGTGCAGCGTCTGGCGCATGAAGATTGACCTTGACCCCGTTGCCTGACACGGCCCGGCCGCCCGTCTTGATTTGACCTGACCCGGCCCGGCGACTTGACCCGGAAAGAACCAGATGAACGCCGCGACCAAACTGCCCCTCGAACTTGGCCCCATCCATTTCGTGGGCATCGGCGGCATCGGCATGTCGGGCATTGCCGAGGTGCTGATCACGCTTGGCTATCGTGTGCAGGGCTCGGATTCCAAGGCCTCCAAGATCACCGACCGGCTGGTCAACCTCGGCGCGCAGTTCTTTGAGGGCCAAAGCGCCGCCAATATCGGCGAGGCGGCGGTGGTGGTGATTTCATCGGCCATCAAGAAGGGCAACCCCGAACTGGAAGAGGCGCGCCGCCGCAAGCTGCCCGTGGTGCGCCGGGCCGAGATGCTGGCGGAACTGATGCGCCTGCGCTCCAACATCGCCATCGCGGGAACCCATGGCAAGACCACGACCACGACGATGGTTGCAACCCTCTTGGACAAGGGCGGGTTTGACCCGACCGTGATCAATGGCGGTGTGATCCATGCCTATGGGTCGAACGCCCGCGCCGGGGCCGGGGAATGGATGGTGGTCGAGGCGGACGAATCTGATGGCAGCTTCAACCGGCTGCCCGCGACCATCGCCATCGTCACCAATATCGACCCCGAACATATGGAACACTGGGGCAGCTTTGACGCGCTGCGCAAAGGCTTTCTCGATTTCGTCTCCAACATCCCGTTTTACGGGCTGGCGGTCTGCTGCACCGATCACCCCGAGGTGCAGACGCTGGTCGGCCGCCTGACCGACCGGCGCGTCGCGACCTTTGGCTTCAACGCCCAGGCCGATGTGCGGGCGGTGAACCTGCGCTATGCGGGCGGTGTCGCGCATTTCGACATCCTGCTGCAAAGTGAGGGGGATGACGCGAAGATCGAGGGCTGCACCCTGCCGATGCCGGGCGATCACAATGTCTCAAACGCATTGTCGGCGGTGGCGGTGGCGCGCCATCTGGGGATGAAGAAGGAAGAGATCCGCGAGGCGCTGGCGCAATTTGGCGGCGTGAACCGGCGTTTCACCAAAGTGGCCGAGGTGAATGGCGTGACCATCATCGACGATTATGGCCACCACCCGGTCGAGATCGCAGCTGTGCTGAAGGCCGCACGGCAGGCGATTGCGGGGCGCGACGGCGCGCGGGTGATCGCGGTGCATCAGCCGCATCGCTATAGCCGCCTGTCCTCGCTGTTCGAGGAATTCTGCACCTGTTTCAACGAGGCCGATGTGGTGGGCATCGCCGATGTCTATGCGGCGGGTGAGGATCCGATCCCGGGTGCCAGCCGCGATGATCTGGTGGCGGGCCTGATCGCGCATGGCCATCGCCATGCCCGCGCGGTGCTGAACGAGGATGATCTGGCGCGGCTTTGCCGTGAACAGGCGCGCCCCGGCGATATCTTCGTCTGTCTGGGGGCTGGCACGATCAGCGCCTGGGCCAATGCGCTGCCTGCCAAGCTCGCCTGAGCCGGAAAGGTGCCCGTTCGGGGCAGGGGGATCAGGATTTTCGACGAAAATCCTGTGCCGCCCTTGCGTCGCCCGCGCGCCTTCGGCAAAACCCTTGCCATGAGCGATTTCCCCACACCGCGCGGCGTGCTGACGCCGGACCGTCCCCTTGCCGATCTGACCTGGCTGCGCGTCGGCGGCCCGGCGGACTGGTTGTTCCAACCCGCAGATGAGGAAGATCTGGCGGCGTTTCTGGCGGGCTTGCCCGCCGATATCGCGGTTTTCCCGATGGGAGTGGGGTCGAACCTGATCGTGCGCGATGGTGGCATCCGGGCGGTGGTGATCCGGCTCGGGCGCGGCTTCAACGCCATCACGATCGAGGGCGACCGGGTGATCGCCGGGGCTGCGGCATTGGATGCCCATGTCGCGCGCAAGGCGGCCGAGGCCGGGCGCGATATCACCTTCCTGCGTACCATTCCCGGCTCCATCGGCGGGGCGGTGCGGATGAATGCGGGCTGCTACGGCCATTACGTTGCGGATTTTCTGGAAGAGGTCCGCATTGTCACCCGCGACGGCCAGATCCAGACCTTGTCTGCGGCGTCGCTGAACCTGCGCTACCGCCAATCCGATCTGCCGGAAGGCGCGGTGGTCATCAGCGCCACCTTCCGCACCGGGGCGGGGGATCCCGCGGCACTGGCCGCACGGATGGAGGATCAGCTTGCCAGGCGCGATGCCTCGCAGCCCACCAAGGAGCGCAGCGCCGGGTCCACCTTTCGCAATCCGCTGGGGCGCAGCTCCACCGGGCTGGCCGACGACACGCATGAGTTGAAGGCCTGGAAGGTCATTGACGATGCCGGGATGCGCGGCGCGCGCATCGGGGGCGCGCAAATGAGCGAGAAACATTCCAACTTCCTGATCAATGCGGGTGGTGCCTCTGCCGCAGATCTGGAAAATCTGGGCGAGGATGTGCGAAAAAGGGTTTTCCAAAACAGCGGGATCACGCTAGAATGGGAAATCATGCGCGTTGGTGAACCGGCGGCAAAATAACAAAAAATATCGGGGCGTTAGACCCTGAAGAGGCAGTAAATGGCGGGCAAGTCGGGCAAGACGGGCCTCCGCATAGCAGTTTTGATGGGTGGACGTTCCGCTGAGCGGGAGGTTTCCTTGTCGTCGGGGCGTGAATGCGCCAATGCGTTGCGGGTGGCGGGTTACGAGGTGATCGAGGTCGATGCGGGCCCCGACCTTGTCGCGCGCCTGCAAGAGATCAAACCCGATTGCGTGTTCAACGCCCTGCATGGCCGCTGGGGCGAAGATGGCTGCGTGCAGGGCATTCTGGAATGGCTGCGCATTCCCTATACCCATTCCGGCGTGCTGGCATCCGCCCTTGCCATGGACAAGCAGCATAGCAAGGCGGTCTATCGTGCTGCAGGCCTGCCGGTTCTGGAAAGCGTGATTGTCGCGCGGGAGGAGGCATCCTCCCGCCACGTCCTGCCGCCGCCCTATGTGGTGAAACCCTATAATGAGGGGTCTTCCGTCGGGGTCTATATCGTGGCCGAGGGCGCAAACAGCCCGCCGAAACTGGCCGCTACCATGCCCGACCGGGTGATGGTGGAAACCTATGCGCCGGGGCACGAGCTGACCTGTGCGGTGCTGGGCGACCGGGCGCTGGCGGTGACCGATATCATCACCTCTGGCTGGTATGATTACGACGCAAAATACAAGGCTGGTGGCTCGCGTCATGAGGTGCCGGCCAATATCCCGGTCGAGATCACCGAAGCGTGCAAGGATTACGCCCTTCGCGCCCATAACGCGCTTGGCTGCCGTGGCCTCAGCCGCAGCGATTTCCGCTGGGACGCGGCGCGCGGTCTGGACGGGCTGATCCTGCTGGAGACCAATACCCAACCGGGGATGACACCGACCTCGCTCGCGCCGGAACAGGCCGCGCTGATGGGGATGGATTTTCCGACGCTGTGCCGCTGGATCGTGGAGGATGCCTCATGCGACCGCTAGTGGCAGAGCGCAGATATGCGGCCCCCGGTACAGCCCCCAGCACGGGGCAGGCCTATCAGGCGCAGCCGCAACAGCCATCCGCCCCGGCGCAGCCGCAGGTGCGCCGTGATCCGGCGCCGACCCGCATGGCTTACCGGATGCAGCGTCTTTGGCTGACGCCGCTGTTTCGCGTGCTGGTGCGCGTGGGCATTCCGGGCTTTGTCATCGCGCTGGTGACCCTGCTGTGGCTTGGCAATGACGAGCGTCGTGCCGCCATGCTGGCCCGGGTCGACGAGATGCGCGAAGCGGTCGAGAACCGGCCTGAGTTTCGTGTCAATGTGCTGGAAATCACCGGGGCCTCGCCGTCGCTGGATGCCGCGATCCGCGATATGCTGGCGCTGAAGTTGCCGGTCTCCAGCTTCGATCTGGACCTGGAGGCCGCGCGTGCCAAGATCGCCACGCTGGACGCGGTGGAGAATGTGCTGGTCAAGGTCGGCGGCTCCGGCGCGCTGGAAGTGACGATCACCGAGCGGATCCCGGCGCTGATCCTGCGTCGCGGCGAGGAGTTGGACCTGCTGGATGGCAAGGGCCGCCGCGTCGCCCGCATCCTGAGCCGCGCCGATCGTCCCGATCTGCCGCTGGTGGCGGGCGAGGGCGCGAGCCTTGCCGCCGATGAGGCGCTGATGCTGGTGGCGGCCGCAGGTCCGATCCTGCCGCGTCTGCGTGGCCTTGTCCGCATCAGCGAACGCCGCTGGGATCTGGTGCTGGACCGTGGCCAGCGCATCCTCCTGCCTGCGCAAGACCCCGTTCGCGCGCTGGAACGCCTGCTGGCGCTCGACAAGGCGGAAGACCTTATGAACCGTGACGTCCTGACCATGGACCTGCGCAACCAGCAGCGTCCGACCCTTCGACTGGCCCCGGCGGCATTGCGTGAAATGCGCCGCTCCATGGGCCTCGTGACAGTGGAGAACGACCTGTGACCGATCTCTATCAATCCCAACGGGCGATGCGGAACATGCGCCGGGCTGCCATGCAGCGGGGCGTGGTCGCGATCCTTGATATCGGGTCGTCCAAGATTGCCTGCCTCGTGCTGCGCTTTGATGGCCCCGAACGCCGCCGCGAAAGCGATGGTGTGGGTTCCATGGCGGGGCAATCGCAGTTCCGTATCATCGGTGCGGCGACCACGCGCTCGCGCGGGGTCCGCTTCGGCGAGATCCATGTGATGACCGAGACCGAAAGCGCGATCCGCACCGCCGTGCAGGCCGCGCAGAAAATGGCCAATGTGCGGGTCGATCACGTCATCGCCTGCTTCTCGGGTGCAGAGCCCCGCAGCTATGGCCTTGCGGGCGATATCGAACTGCAAGACAGCGTGGTGACCGAGCAGGATGTGGCACGGGTGCTGGCCGCCTGTGACATGCCCGATATCGGGCAGGGCCGCGAGGTGTTGCACGCACAGCCGGTGAACTTCGCGCTGGATCATCGATCGGGGCTTGGCGATCCGCGTGGGCAGATCGGCAACCGTCTGGCCTGCGACATGCACCTGCTGTCGGTCGAGGCATCGGTGGTGCAAAATCTGCTTTACTGCATCAAGCGCTGCGATCTGGAACTGGCGGGCATTGCGTCCTCGGCCTATGTTTCCGGCATTTCCAGCCTTGTGGAAGACGAGCAGGAGCTTGGGGCCGCCTGCATCGACATGGGCGGCGGTGCCACCGGCATCTCGATCTTCATCAAGAAGCACATGATCTATTCGGATTCCGTGCGCATGGGGGGCGATCACATCACGCTCGACATTGCCAAGGGTCTGCAAGTGCCGATGGCCGTGGCCGAGCGGATGAAGACCAAGCATGGCGGCGTTCACGCCACCAGCATGGATGACCGCGAGATGATCGAGATGGGCGGCGATAGCGGCGACTGGGAAAAGGACCGCCGCCGCGTCAGCCGGACCGAACTGATCGGCATCATGCGGCCGCGCGTCGAGGAAATCCTTGAGGAAGCGCGCGCCCGGTTGGATGCGGCGGGCTTTGACCATCTGCCCAGCCAGCAGATCGTGCTGACGGGGGGCGCAAGCCAGATCCCCGGTCTGGACATGCTGGCCGCGCGCATCCTGGGCCAGCGCGTCCGTCTGGGGCGCCCGCTGCGCATCCAGGGATTGCCGCAGGCGGTGACGGGGCCGGCATTCTCGTCTTCGGTGGGGCTGTGCCTCTTTGCGACCAGTCCGCAGGATGAATGGTGGGACTTCGACATCCCGACCGAGAAATATCCGGCGCGGTCGCTGAAGCGGGCCTTCAAATGGTTCAAGGACAACTGGTAAACCGCAATATCTCGCGCAGAAGGCGAAATCCCGCCGATATGGCGGGGTTTATCCCCCATATTTTGTGGGCGGAATCGCGTTTTTTTCGTGACGCCGCCAGTCACTGTGGATAGAATTGAGGATAATTCGGAGAGTCCGCGCCCGGGACAGGTGTGGCTTACTCGCGAAATGAACGAAAAACTGGCGGCTCACAAGTATAAGCAGGCGGATTGGCGATGACCTTGAATCTCATGATGACCTCCCAGCAGCAGGATCTGAAGCCCCGCATTACCGTGTTTGGTGTGGGTGGTGCAGGTGGCAATGCTGTCAACAACATGATCGAGCAGCAGCTGGAGGGTGTGGAGTTCGTCGTGGCCAATACCGACGCGCAGGCGCTGCAGCAGTCGAAGGCCGGGGCCCGCATCCAGATGGGGCCGAAAGTGACCGAGGGTCTGGGCGCGGGTGCGCGTCCGCAGGTGGGGGCCGCCGCCGCCGAAGAAACGATCGAGGCCATCGTTGACCATCTGGCCGGTGCGCATATGTGCTTCATCACCGCCGGTATGGGCGGCGGCACCGGCACCGGCGCTGCCCCGATCATCGCGCAGGCCGCGCGCGAATTGGGTGTGCTGACAGTGGGTGTGGTGACCAAGCCCTTCCAGTTCGAGGGCAACAAGCGGATGCGTCAGGCCGAAGAGGGCATCGAGGCGCTGCAAAAGGTCGTCGATACCCTGATCATCATCCCGAACCAGAACCTGTTCCGTCTCGCCAATGAGCGCACGACCTTCACCGAGGCCTTCGCCATGGCCGATGATGTGCTGTATCAGGGCGTCAAGGGCGTGACCGATCTGATGGTCAAGCCGGGCCTGATCAACCTCGATTTCGCCGATGTGCGCTCTGTCATGGACGAGATGGGCAAGGCGATGATGGGCACGGGCGAGGCCACCGGCGAGGAGCGTGCGGTGCAGGCGGCCGAGAAGGCCATTGCCAACCCGCTGCTGGATGAGATCAGCCTGAACGGTGCCAAGGGCGTGCTGATCAACATCACCGGCGGTTATGACCTGACCCTGTTCGAGCTGGACGAGGCCGCGAATATCATCCGCGAAAAGGTCGATCCCGACGCCAATATCATCGTGGGTTCCACGCTGGATCCGTCGATGGATGGCACGCTGCGCGTGTCGGTCGTGGCGACCGGCATCGATGCCTCGGCTTCCAATCGTGCCGAAACGCCGGTGCGCCGCCCCATGGGCTCGGCCGCGCCGGGCTTTGCGCCCGAGCCGGTCCAGCAACCTGTGCAACAGCCGGTTCACCAGCCGATGGCCGCGCGTCAGCCCGCAGCGCCCACCGTGACCGTGCAGGTTTCGCAGCCGGTGGCGCAGCAGCAGCCGATGACGCTGCAACCGGCACCGCAGCCGGCCCCGACCCTGTTCGATGCCCCGGCGCAGCACGCAGGTTTCCAGCCGATGCATGAGGCCGAAGAGGTGATGGGGGATGTGCCGCCGCCGGCCTATCGTCCGGCCCCCGCCCCGCAGCCGGCCCCGCAGGCCCGCAGCTTCAGCGCCCATGACGATGATGCGGCGGCTTTCGTCGCCCCGCGTCCGCGTCCGGCAGGTCAACCCTCGCCCGAGGCCTTGGCGCGTCTGCAGGCAGCCGTGAACAAGACCCCGAGCGGGCAGCAGGCCGTGCGTCCGCAGCCGACCGCGCAGCGCCCGATGGCCCAGGCCCCGGTGCAGCAACCGCGCGCGGCGGCCGAGAAGCCGCGCTTTGGTATCGGGTCGCTCATCAACCGCATGGCGGGTCACGCAACCGAGCCCGCGGCGGAGCGCCCCGCACCTCGCCAGCAGCCGCAGGTGTCGTCCTACGATGACGAGCCGGAGCTGTCGGCCGATCAGGAACGTATCGAAATCCCGGCCTTCCTGCGTCGTCAGGCCAATTGATTTCCCTGACGTTAAGGTAACATTAATCAGGAGAATGGCCCGGGTGTCCGGGCCTTTTTCTTTTGTGGATCAATGTGTTGTGGGGCTATTGGCGGATTGTCGCATCGCATTCGTTCCAGTGTTACAACCGGTTACAAAGAGTGAGTTGTTCATTTTGCCCCCCCGGACTACCTAAACTTCGCGGCTATGTCTGACAGGAATGTGCCTGGCGGATGGGGTCGTGGATCTGGCCAACTTTGGGGGCTGAACGTGCAGAACACCTTGAAATCACCTGCGGTCTTTACCGGACTGGGGCTGCATTCCGGGGAAGCGGTGCGCATGGTCGTGCATCCGGCGCCGGTTGACACCGGGGTCTGGTTCCGCCGTGCCGATCTGTCCGGCTCTGACGCGCTGATCCCGGCCCGCTGGGATGCGGTCGTGCAATCCAAGCTGTGCACCCTTGTCGCCAATCCGGCGGGGGCTTCGGTTTCCACCATCGAACATATCATGGCGGCCCTTGCGGGGATGGCCATCCACAACGCCCTGATCGAGATCGACGGGCCGGAAGTGCCGATCCTTGATGGCTCGTCGGAGCCTTTCGTGCAGAAATTCCTTGAAATCGGTCTGGTGCGTCAGGACGCCCCGGTGCGCGCGATCCGCGTGCTGAAAGCCGTCGAGGTGCGCGATGGCGATGCCGTGGCCCGTCTGGAACCGTCAGAGAATCTTGAGATCGATTTCCGCATCGACTTTGCCGAAGCAGGCATTGGCCGTCAGGAAAAGCACCTGTCGATGGCCAATGGCGCCTTCGTGCGTGAACTTTGCGACAGCCGCACCTTCTGTCTGCAAGCGGATGTGGACCGGATGCGCGCCAATGGTCTGGCGCTTGGCGGCACCCTGGAAAACGCGGTCGTCTTTGAGGATGGCGAAGTGCTGAGCCCGGGTGGCCTGCGCCACAATGATGAGCCGGTGCGCCACAAGATGCTGGATGCGCTTGGCGATCTGTCGCTGGCAGGTGGACCGATTCTGGGCCGCTACACGGGCATCCGCGCCGGTCATGCGATGACCAACCGTCTGCTGCGCGCATTGTTTGCCGATCCGACCGCTTACCGCTTTGTCGATGTCGGTGGCACGACGGAGCGTAAGCTGCCGGGCATGGGCGTGCATCGCGGGGATTTGCCGATCCGGCATTGAGGGCGGCGCGAAGGTCGCCCCAAGCCGAAAGGCGTTTTGCGCAGCCGATTTTTCTGTGCTAGGACAAGCCGAACACCCTGCGGCCTCTGTCGTGGGAAGTGCTTCCGCCCCTTTTATGCCGGGCGGCGCAGGCAGGAATTGACGAGGCAGACGTGCGAAAGATCAGTGGCGGAACTTCGGGCGCGGGCATCCTGAGCGGCTTGCTGCTGACGGCCTTTCTGGCAGGCTGCGGCGGTGGCGCGGCGAAAGAACCGGCGCTGGATACGTTGAGTGCGGAACAGATCTTCAAACGGGGCGAATACACCCTTGAGGAAGAGAACCGCCCGGACGATGCCATCCGCTACTTCGCCGAGATCGAGCGCCTTTACCCCTATTCCGATTGGGCGCGGCGCGCCCTGATCATGCAGGCCTTCACCTATCACAAGGCCAAGGAATACGAGGATGCCCGTCAGGCCTCGCAACGTTTCCTCGACTATTATCCGGGGGATGAGGACGCGGCCTATGCGAAATATCTGCTGGCCTTGTCTTATTACGATCAGATCGACGAGGTCGGTCGCGATCAGGGCCTGACCTTCCAGGCGCTGCAGGCGTTGCGCGAAGTGATCGAGGAATATCCCAATAGCGAATATGCCCGTTCGTCGATCATGAAGTTCGACCTGGCTTTCGACCATCTTGCCGCAAAAGAGATGGAGATCGGGCGCTATTACCTGAAGCGTGGCAATTATACCGCCGCCATCAACCGTTTCCGCGTCGTGGTGCAGGATTTCCAGACCTCTACCCACACGGCGGAGGCGCTGCACCGGCTGGTCGAATCCTATCTGGCGCTTGGCTTCAATGCTGAGGCACAGACGGCTGCGGCGATTCTGGGCCATAACTACCAGTCCAGCCCGTTCTATCAGGACAGCTACAAGCTGCTGACGGCACGCGGGCTTGAACCCAAGGCTTCGGGCGACAGCTGGCTGGCCAAGGTTTACCGTCAGGTGATCCGGGGCGAGTGGCTGTAACGGCCGGATCGGGGCTGAGATGCTGCGCACGCTGGATATCCGCGACATGCTGATCATCGATCGGCTGTCGCTGGCCTTTCAACCCGGGCTGAATGTGCTGACCGGGGAAACCGGGGCGGGCAAATCCATCCTGCTTGATTCTCTGGGCTTCGTGCTGGGTTGGCGCGGCCGGGCCGAGCTGGTGCGCAGCGGGGCCGAGAAGGGCGAGGTGGTGGCCAGTTTCGACCTGCCGCCGGGCCATGCCGCGCGGGCCGTGCTGGCGGAATACGAGATCGAGGCAGAGGATGAATTGATCCTGCGCCGGGTCAATCATGCCGATGGCCGCAAGACCGCCTGGGCCAATGATCGCCGCGTCTCGGGTGAGGTGCTGCGCGCGCTGTCTGAAACGCTGGTTGAACTGCATGGTCAGCATGATGATCGTGGGCTTTTGAACCCGCGTGGGCATCGGCAGATGCTGGATGCCTTTGCGGGCCTGGATCTGGCCCCCGCGCGGGCGGCATGGTCTGCGCTTGGCGCGGCCCGCAAGGCGCTGGCCGAGGCCGAGGCTGCGTTGCAGGCCGTGCGCGCCGAGGAAGATTTCCTGCGCCATGCCGTGGCAGAGCTGGACAAGCTGAACCCCGAACCGGGCGAAGAGGCCACGCTGGATATGCGTCGCCGCACCATGCAGGGGTCCGAGAAGATCCGCGCCGATGTCGCCCGCGCCCATGCCGCTCTGTCGGAGCAGGGGGCCGAGGCCATGCTGCTGGAGGCGCTGCGGCGCCTGGAGGGCGTGGCGGATCAGGCCGGGGGCGCGCTGGAGGCACCGATTGCCGCGTTGAACCGGGCGCTGATGGAATTGGGCGACGCGCATTCCGGCGTCGAGGCCTGCCTTGAGGCGCTGGATTTCAACCCCTCCGAGCTCGAGGCGCTGGAGGAGCGGCTGTTTGCCATCCGGGCGCTTGCGCGCAAGCATTCGGTGCTGCCCGATGATCTCGGCGGCTTTGCCGCCGGATTGCGCAAGCGGCTTGAGGCGCTGGATGGCGGCGAGAAAAACCTGGCCAGCCTGCGCCGGGCGCTGAACCTCGCGGAAGATGCCTATGGGGCGGAGGCTGCAAGGCTGACCGATCTGCGCAAGGCGGCGGCGCTGCGGCTGGATGCGGCGATGGCGGCCGAGCTTGCGCCCCTGAAGATGGAACGCGCGAGTTTCGAGACGCAGGTGACGCCGGGCGATGCCGGGCCGGAAGGCGTGGATGCCGTGGCCTTTACCGTGGCCACCAACCCCGGTGCCCCTGCGGGGCCGCTGAACAAGATTGCGTCGGGTGGCGAACTCAGCCGCTTTCTGCTGGCGTTGAAGGTCTGTCTGACGGGGGACACGCCCGGTATCACCCTGATCTTTGATGAGATCGATCGCGGGGTGGGCGGTGCCACGGCAGATGCGGTGGGGCGCAGGCTCAAGGCATTGTCGGATCAGGCGCAGGTTCTGGTTGTGACCCATAGCCCGCAGGTCGCGGCCCTTGGCGCGCATCACTGGCGGGTGGAAAAGCGTGTGGCGGATGGCATGACCACATCGACCGTGATCCCGCTTTCGGCCCCCGACCGGGTGGAGGAGATCGGGCGCATGTTGGCCGGGGATACCGTCTCGGATGCCGCCCGAGCCGCCGCAAGGGCGCTGCTGGAAGCCTGAGTCGGGCGGTTGATGCCGCGTTGCAGCACGCGCCGGGCCGCCATGCATAACGGGCAATGGTTTTCGCGGCGTCCTGCCCTAATTACAAGGGCAGGGGAGGCCAACCGCCAAGAGGTTTGCCATGTTGAAAGTCATCGATGTCCTGCGCACCATGTTGCGCGTGCCTGTCGCAGATCTGGAGAACGACTATCTGAAAGGTGCCGAGGATCGCTATGATCTGGAGTTCCGTCAGCGCCAGATTGACAACGGCCTGTTCCGCCGCGCCCTGGGCGGGTTCTATTGAACCTGTCGCCTTGCCCCTCAGGCAGCCCTGCATAGAGAATGGCGGGCGCGACTGGGCCCGCGTCTGCTGGACTTCGCCTGAAGGGGGACGATCAGCCCATGGCCCCTGCGGGACGCATGATCGGCGCGATGTGGTCGTTTCCCCGCGTCGCGCCTGAAAAGGGCGATACCAGCGGTGGCGCGGCCTGCAATGCTGGAACTCGCTTCGGCAGTTACGGGACGTAATCTGCGCCATATCGATGCGGGCGCACTTGAGCCCGCAATCTGGCGCAGACCCGTTACTGCACCGGCGGCAGCAATTTGCCGGGGTTGAGGATGCCACGCGGATCAAGCGCGCGTTTCACCGCGCCCATCACCGCCCAGCCTGCGCCATGTTCGGCCTCCATATAGCCGAGCTTGCCCATGCCGATGCCATGTTCGCCGGTGACGGTGCCGCCAAGGCGCAGGGCGCGCTCGGCCATGCGGCCGGCAAGGCGCATCGCCTCGTGCTCTTCTGCCGCATTGCCCTTTTCAACCAGCAGGATGGCATGGAAATTGCCGTCCCCGACATGGCCAAGGATTGGTCCGCTGATCGGGCTTGCGGCGATATCGGCGGCGGTTTCTTCCACCGCCTCGGCCAGACGCGAGATCGGCACGCAGACATCGGTGATGACCGAGGTCGCATTGGGGCGTGAGGCAAGGCAGGCCGGATAGGCGTTGTGCCGCATCTTCCACAGCGCCGCGCGGTCTTCGGCGCGTTCGGCCCATTGAAAGCCGCTGCAGCCCTGATCGGCGGCAATCTCGCCAAAGCGTTCGGCCTGTTCCGCGACCCCTGCGGCGCTGCCATGAAATTCCACCAGCAGATGCGGCGCGGCGGGCAGGGCCTGCCCCGAATAGGCGTTGCAGGCCGCAACGGCCGCTGGATCAAGGAATTCGATCCGTGCCATCGGCACGCCGCTTTGAATGGTCTCGATCACGCAATCGACCGCAGAGGTCATATCGGGAAAGGCGCAGACGGCGGCCGAGACCGCCTCGGGCTGGCCTTGCAGGCGCAGCGTCAGCTCGGTGATCAGCGCCAGCGTGCCTTCCGACCCGACGATCAGTGCAGTCAGGTCATAGCCCGCTGACGATTTCGGCGCGGCCGTCCCGGTGCGGATCACCGTGCCATCGGCCAGCACCACCTCAAGCGCCAGCACTGCGTCACGCATCGTGCCGTAACGCACGGCGGTGGTGCCCGAAGCGCGGGTGGCCGCCATGCCGCCAAGGCTGGCATTGGCACCGGGATCAACGGGGAAGAACAGGCCTGTCGCGCGCAATTCGGTGTTCAACGCCTCGCGCGTGATGCCGGGCTGCACGCGCACCAGCATATCCTCGGGCCGCACCTCCAGCAGTTGCGCCATCTGGCTGAAATTGACGGTGATGCCGCCATGAGCCGCCAGGGCGTGCCCTTCCAGCGAGCTGCCCGCGCCCCAGCCCACGACCGGGATGTGATGCTCATGCGCGATGCGCAGCAGGATCGACACTTCTTCGGTGCTGCGCGGGAAGGCCACCGCATCGGGCGGGCCAGAGATCACATGGCTTTCGCTTTGCGCATGTTGGTCACGGATCGCCTGTGCGGTGGTGAAGCGGTCACCCAGAAGGTCGGCAAGCGCCGCAAAGGCTTCTGTCGTGGTCTGACGCATCCGATCCTCCTGAACTGCTCATGTTTTCTGACCAAATCTGTAGCCTGCTCGCGCGGTCACGGAAAGAGGCTTGCATGGTGTTCCTTGAATGTTCTAGTTTCGCGCCATGGACAAGCCGCCGAGCTTGCGCCCGGAATTGCGCGTCAAGGCGCGCGGGGCGCTGGACAACCAGACAGGCCGATTTGAGCGCGAGACGCGGATCGTGGTCGATGACGGCTGGGATCTGCCTGAAGAGGAGCGGCTGTTGCGCACAGAGGTGCGGATTGAACGCCCGCGTTCGGCCTTGAGCTATAACAAATCGCCAGATCTGCCCTTTGACCGCAGCGTGAACCCCTATCGCGGCTGTGAACATGGCTGCGTCTATTGTTTTGCCCGCCCGACGCATGCCTATCTCAACCTGTCGCCGGGTCTGGATTTCGAGACGCGGTTGATCGCTCGCCCCGGCATCGGCGCGGTGCTGGAAACCGAGATCGGGCGGAAATCCTATCAGGTCGCCCCGGTGGCGCTTGGCACCAATACCGACCCTTATCAACCCTGCGAGGCCGAGCATCGCGTGATGCGCGAGGTGCTGGAGGTGTTGGCGCGCTGGAACCATCCGCTGGCGATCACCACCAAGGGCGCAATGGTGGAGCGCGATCTGGATCTGCTGATGCCGATGGCGGCGCAGGGGCTTGCCCGCGTCGGCATTTCCATCACCACGCTGGATGCGGATCTGGCCCGCAGTCTGGAACCGCGCTGTCCGTCGCCCGCGCGTCGCCTGCAGGCGATCCGGCGACTGTCCGAGGCGGGGGTGCCGGTGCGGGTGATGGTGTCACCCGTGATCCCGGGCCTGACCGATCACGAGATGGAGACAATCTTGGCCGCGGCCCGTGCGGCGGGGGCGGTTGCGGCCAGCTGGATCATGCTGCGCCTGCCGATGGAGGTGGCACCCTTGATGCGGGAATGGTTGCAGGCCCGCGTGCCGGGGCGGGCCGAAAAGGTGCTGGCGCGGCTGCGTGATGTGCATGGCGGCAAGGAATATGATGCGCAATGGGGCCGAAGGATGCGGGGCGAGGGGATCTGGTCGGAGCTGATCGCGCGCCGCTTTGCCATGGCCTGCACGCGTGAAGGCTTGACCGTGCCGCAACCCCGCTTGCGCTGCGATCTGTTCGCGCGCCCCGCCCGCCCGGGGGATCAACTGGCACTGTTCTGAGCCAGCGGTCAGGCCGCAGGCGAAAACGGGCCAAGCCGGGCCACGATGCCCTCCAGCGTCGGGCGCGGCCCCTTGGGGCGGGTCTCCAGTGCCGCCCGCATTGCCCGCAGATGGGCGGGTTCGGTCCCGCAGCAGCCGCCGATGATGCGCACCCCCGCATCGCGGGCCAGCACGGCATAATCGGCCATCTGTTCAGGCGTGCCATCGTAATGGATCGCGCCATGCTGATAGCGGGGGATCCCGGCATTGCCCTTGGCAATCACCGGCCGTTCAGATCCTTGGGCAAAGAACCCCAGCACGCTACGCAGCAGATCCGACATGCCAAGGCCGCAATTCGCGCCGTAAGCCAGTGGCGGATTGGGCAGGCGTTCGACCGCTGCGGCAAGGTCAGAGGGCGTCACCCCCATCATGGTGCGTCCGGCGGTGTCAAAGCTCATCATCCCGCACCAGGGCATGTCGACCAGGGCGGCGGCGGCGGCGGCGGCGCGGAACTCTTCCAATGAGGCGATGGTCTCGATCCAGAGCAGATCGACGCCACCTTCCTTCAGCGCCGCAGCCTGTTCATGAAAGATCTCGGTCGCGCGGGCCATGGTCATCTGGCCCATCGGTGCCATGATCTCGCCGGTTGGGCCCATCGACCCCGCCACCACGACCGGACGGCCGGCGGCGTCGGCCACGTCGCGACCAAGTGCCGCAGCGGCGCGGTTCAGATCGCGCAGGGGCGCCTCGGCCCCGCTCTGGCGCAGCCTTGCGGCATTGCCACCATAACTGTTGGTCAGGAAGATATCGGCACCTGCCGCCACCGCATCGCTATGCAACTGGCGCACCGCCTCGGGGCGGTCGAGGTTCCATGTCTCCGGCGCGGTGCCTGCGCGAAGCCCCATGTTGAACAAGGTGGTTCCGGTCGCACCATCGGCCATCAGCCAGCCGTTCTGCTCGAGCAGTCTGGAAAGAATATCGCTCATTCTGTCGAACCTGGAAACAATGCCTGCCTATCCCCTTGCCATGCGGGGCGCGGCGGCGCAATCGCCGATCCCGGTGATAGATCCTGGTCCGCGAACCTGGCGCTTGCGGCTCGCGCCTTGTTTGCACAAGGCGGTGGGTCGACTTCACCGAGGGCTTGGCCTAAGAAACGGGCATTGCGTAAACAAAAGGTGAGATCATGGGCGTGTTTGGCAAGATCGCTGGCTTTGCTGTGGTGGCGGTCGTTGCGGTGGCGGGTGTTGTGGGCGGCAAGTGGTATCACACCACGGCAATTGAGCCGGTGGATCCCAAGCGTGGCGTCTATGGCATGGAAGGGCTGGAAATCTGGATCGATCTGAACACCCGGATGCCGGATTTCGCCCGGGTCTGGGCCTGTGACACCTTGCTGAAGCGTGAAACCGAGGCGATGGGCGGCAACAATTCGCTGCGCAAGCCCTATGGCTGTTCGGATGATTTCGCCGCGATGCGGGATCTGCCGCCGATGTCGACCGTCGATACGGTGCGTGAGGCCAATATTGCCGCCGCCTTGGCGCAGGTGCCGAATGCGACCGCAGATCAAAAGCAGCAATTCTCGGCTTGCGTCACCGCTGCTGTGGCGCAGGGCGTGACCGCCGAGGATCAGGCAAAGGCCAATGCCGGCGATGATGCCGCCATGACCGCGCTGATCACGGCCGCCAATGGCGCGGCGGGGGAGTGCCTGAAGGCGCTGAAGGGCTGAGGACGCCCCCCAATATTCATCTCATGCAAAAGGGCCGTCCCGAGGGGCGGCCCTTTTGTCTTTGGATCGGTGCCGCAGGCGGGCACCCAAATCCGCGCTTCGAAATCAGATTTCCGACATCAGCTGTGCCTTGGCGACCGGCAGCAGCTCTGTCAGTTTGGCGCGCACGTCATCGGCACTCGCCTTGCCATCCAGATCGGCTGCGACCTTGCGCACCACATCTTCGGTGCCGGCCTCTTCGAGATCGGCCATCACGACGGAAAGCGCATAGTCATTGGCCGCTTCGCCCGATTTGCCAAGCAATTCAGCGGCCCAGAGGCCGACCAGCTTGTTGCGGCGCGCTTCGGCCTTGAACTGCATCTCGGCGTCATGGGCGAACTTGTTCTCGAACGCGGCTTCGCGGTCGTTGAAAGTGGTCATGGTCGGGCCCTCTGAAAAAGGTCGGAACAAAGTCATGGGTTCCCCTTTCATATGCCCGCGCCGCGCCGCTATCGCAAGGGTCAAGCGGTCAGGGGCTGCGTCACACCGGAGGCGCGGATATGGCAGGCCAAATGGCGCGGCAGAATGGTGGGGCGATGGCAGAGGCCATGCCGGGGGGGCCGCAAACCTTGCGGGCAGCCGGGGCCTCGACTATAGGCAGCGGAAAGGACGGGCCCCGAGGGGTTGCGTCCCTGACGCGATTCGGGAAAATTCATGGCACGTCGCAAGAAGGTTTACGAGGGCAAGGCGAAGATCCTTTACGAAGGGCCGGAACCGGGCACCCTGATCCAGTACTTCAAGGACGATGCCGCCCCCTCGAACGAGCAGGCCCAGCCTGCCGTGGACGGCAAGGGCGTGCTGAACAACCGCCTCAGCGAGTTTTTCATGTCGGGCCTGAATGGCATCGGCGTGCCGACACATTTCATCCGCCGCCTGAACATGCGCGAGCAATTGGTGCGCATGGCCGAGATCCTGCCGCTTGAGGTGGTGGTGCGCAATTTCGCGGCGGGTGGCCTGTCGCAGCGCCTTGGCATCCCCGAGGGCATGGGCCTGCCGCGCCCGATCGTCGAATATTACTACAAGGACGAAAAGCTGGGTAATCCGCTGGTCTCGGAAGAGCATATCATCGCATTTGGTTGGGCCAACCAGCAGGATCTGGACGACATGATCGCGCTGGCGCTGCGGGTGAACGATTTCCTGTCGGGCGTCACGCTGGGTGTGGGCGTGCGCTTGATGGATTTCCGGCTGGAACTGGGCCGGATCTGGGAAGGCGATTACATGCGCCTGATCGTGGCCGACGAGATCAGCCCCGATACCTGCCGGCTGTGGGATCTGCGCGGGCTGGATACGCCCGACCGCGAGGGCCAGCCGCGCGAGGCGGGGCCCTTGGCCGATGTTTATTCCGAACTGGCGCGGCGCCTTGGTGTGCTGCCGTCCAATGTCACCCATACCCCGAAGCCGACCCTGATCAACTGAGAGGCCGACCCATGAAAGCGCGTGTCACCGTGATGCTGAAAACCGGAGTTCTGGACGTGCAGGGCGAGGCCGTGCGCCGCGCGCTTGGCACGCTGGGCTTTGAAGGGGTCGAGGCCGTGCGGCAAGGCAAGGTGATCGAGCTGGATCTGGCGGCGACCGACAAGGCGGCGGCCGAGGCCGAGGTGAAAGCCATGTGCGAAAAGCTGTTGGCCAATACCGTGATCGAGAAATATTCGGTCGAGATCCTGTAAGATTGTCGGATCGACTGTGATGAAGGGCCGCCGGGGCGATCCGGCGGCCCTTTTGCGTTTGCGGGGCTTCTGGCGCTGCGTGGGCTTCTTGGGCGGAGCGCGCTTGCGCGCGCAAGGTCTTGTCTCGGGCTTCCGGCTTTGCCGGAAGCCCTCGGGCGAAGGATTGAGTATTTGGGCAAGCAGCAAAGGGGAGGGCGTTGCGCTTTGAGCGGGAGATGGCGGCGGGGCTTGCGGGAGGTGAGGCGTGGGCGAGCGGGTGGAGAATGTCGGTGGTTTTGATGGGCGCGGGGAGTTTGGGAAAGGCGGGGCGGGCGGCACCGGCGGCGGCTGCGGGCATGAAGCGGTAGCTGCAATGAAAAGGCGGGAGCTGGGAAAAGGCGGGAGCTGGGAAAAGGCGGGGCGCCTGCGCGGAAGGGTCTGGATGCGCGGGGCCCTTTGCGGTATGGGCTGGCGCAAACCGGCCGCAGGCCCTGCTTGTGTGTGCCCGCCCGGACAGCCTGAAAGGATGCCTGCATGAAAGCCGCCGTCGTCACCTTCCCCGGCTCCAACTGCGACCGTGATCTGGCTGTGGCCTTCGAGAAGGCCGGGGCCGAGGTCGTGCGGGTCTGGCACAAGGACAGCGCATTGCCTGCGGGCGTCGATATCGTGGGCGTGCCGGGCGGCTTTTCCTTTGGCGACTATCTGCGCTGTGGGGCGATTGCGGCGCAGTCGCCGATTGCGGCTGCGGTCAAGGCCCATGCCGATCGTGGCGGCTATGTCATCGGCATCTGCAACGGCTTTCAGGTTCTGACCGAGATGCGGCTGCTGCCGGGTGCGCTGATGCGCAATGCCGGCCTCAAGTTCATCTGCAAGGTGGTGGAGCTGGACGTGGCAACCACCGCATCCGATTTCACCGCGGGCTTCACCCAGGGCCATCGCATCCGTGTGCCGGTTGCGCATCATGACGGCAACTATACCGTCGATGCCGAGACCCTGGCGCGGATCGAGGGTGAGGATCGCGTGGCCTTCCGTTATGCCGCAAATCCCAACGGCTCCATGGCCGATATTGCGGGCCTCCTGTCCGAGAACCGCCGCGTGCTGGGGATGATGCCGCACCCGGAGCGTGTGGTCGAGGATCTGCAAGGCGGTGCCGATGGTGCGACCTTGTTCAAGGCGCTGATCGGCAAGATGGCGCTGGCCTGATCTTGCCGGGCCTTGAGGCCCCTATGGCTGCGCGCCTAATGTGGGCGCAATGTTGGACAGCATGAACACGCAGGACAAGGACAGTCGCGCGCCGGGCATCACCTGGCGCGTCAAGCTGGTCGTGGTGCTGCTGATCGTTCTGGCCGTTGCGGTGGTGCTGGGCACCAATCGCTGGCTGTCGGAGCGCTTTACCGAGGTGACGCGCAACCGGGCCGAGCTGCGGCTGGCGCTTTATTCCGGCAATATGATCTCGGAATTGCAGCGGACCTCGGTCGTGCCCTTGTTGTTGGCGCGCGACCCTGAACTGATCGGCGCGTTGGAGCGCAAGGAATATTCCACCACCTCGGCGCGGCTGATCTCGTTCCAGGCCGAGATCGGTGCGGCCTCGATCGTGCTGCTGGACCGCGAGGGCCGGGTGGTGGGGGCGACCAATCGTCACCAGCTTGGCGAATCGCTGCGCGGGGCCCCGCAATTCATCGATGCGCAGCGGGTGAATGACACCATCTTTACCGTGGCCCCGCGTGAGGCTTTCGGGTTCGATTTCACCTATTCCCGCGCGATCCGCTCTGACAATCAGGTGGTCGGTGTCATCGTCGTCGCGGTCGATCTGGTGAAATATGAGCGCGCCTGGGCCGGATTGCAGGATGCGGTTCTGGTCACTGACAGCGAGGGGGTGGTGCTGCTTGCGACCGAGCCGCGCTGGCGCGGCCTGCCGCTGGATCAGGCGCTTCAGGCCCGCGACGTGCCATCGGCCATCCGGCGCGCCTTGCAGGGGGCGGCCGACTGGGCGCAGGAGCCGCCGGATGCCTATGTCGCGGGCGAAGCGGTGATGAAAACCGATACCCGCGTGGCCTTTCGCGGTTGGCGCATGATGACCTTCACCGCCTATGATTCGGTGCGCGAGAAGGTGAATGGCGTTCTGGCGCTGGAGATCATGGGCTTTGCCATCTTGCTGGCGGTGACCTTCTACATGCTGTCGCGCAGGGCCTGGTCGCAAAGCGTGACATTCCAGCGCGAAAGCGCCGAGCTGCGGATGCTGAACGCGCGGCTGCAACGCGAGATTGCCGAGCGCGAAAAGGTGCAGAAGAACCTTGAAGTGGCCGAGCTGACACTGGCGCAATCGTCGAAACTGGCCGCTTTGGGCGAGATGTCGGCGGCGGTCAGCCATGAGCTGAACCAGCCCCTCGCCGCGATGAAGACCTATCTGGCGGGGGCGCGCCTCTTGTTGCAGCGCAAGCGCCCGGATGAGGCCCTGTCGTCCTTCCAGCGCATCGACGATCTGATCGACCGGATGGGCGCGATCACAAGGCAGTTGAAATCCTATGCCCGCAAGGGCGGCGAGGCCTTCGAGCAGGTGGATATGCGCGCCTCGGTCTCCAATGCGCTGGCGATGATGGAGCCGCAGCTGAAGGCGCGCGTCGTGCGCATCATCCGCAGCGTGCCGCGCCAGCCGGTCATGGTCATGGCCGATCGCATCCGGCTGGAGCAGGTGATCATCAACCTGCTGCGCAATGCGCTGGATGCCACCAAGGACAGCCGTGCGCCGCAGATCGACCTGATGCTGTCGGCGGGCGAAACCGCGACGCTGACCGTGCGCGACAATGGCCACGGCATCCGCGAGCTCGAAAACGTGTTCGAGCCGTTCTACACCACAAAGAAACCCGGTGAGGGGGTGGGCCTTGGCCTTGCCATTTCATCGGGGATCGTCACCGATCTTGGCGGCCGGCTGACCGCGCGCAACGCGGAAGGCGGGGGGGCTGTATTCGAGGTCCAGCTCCCCATATTGGACGGGCAAGCCAAGGCAGCAGAATGAGGACCATATGGCCCGAGCTATGAAAGTCGCCATCGTCGATGACGAGGCCGATATGCGGCAATCGATCAGCCAGTGGCTGGCCCTTTCGGGATTTGACACCGAAACCTATGGCAGCGCCGAAGAGGCGCTTGGGGCCATTGGCCCGGATTTCCCGGGTGCCATTGTCAGCGATATCCGGATGCCGGGCATGGATGGCATGGCCTTCCTGAAGCGGCTGATGGGCATGGACAGCTCGCTGCCCGTCATCATGATCACCGGCCACGGCGATGTGCCGATGGCGGTAGAGGCGATGCGGCTGGGGGCCTTTGATTTTCTGGAAAAGCCGTTCAACCCCGATCGCATGACCGAACTGGCCAAGCGCGCGACGCAGAACCGCCGCATGACGCTCGACAACCGGGCGCTACGCAAGGAGCTGTCGGATGGCTCCACCATCATGAAAAAGCTGATCGGCGCGAGCCCCGCGATGGAGCGGCTGCGTGAGGATATCCTTGATCTGGGGCAGGCCGACAGCCATGTGCTGATCGATGGTGAGACCGGCACCGGCAAGACGCTGGTGGCCCATGCCTTGCACGCCGTGGGGCCGCGGGCATCGAAGAAGTTCGTGACGGTATCCTGCGCGGCCTGGTCCGAGGATCAGTTGGCGGCCAAGCTGTTCGGCCCGTCGGAAGATGGTGTGCCGCTGATCGAGGAAGCGCGTGGTGGCACGCTGTGCCTTGAGGATATCGAGGCGCTGAGCCATCCGCTGCAATCGCGGCTGCTGACCGTGATCAACGAGCAGGGCACCCCGCCCGAGACGCGGATCATCGCGATCTGCAACGAACATGCGCCCGACAAGACGCTGGAAGATATCCTGCGCTCGGATCTCTATTATCGCCTTGGTGCCATGACCATCGTGCTGCCGCCCTTGCGGCTGCGCGGCGAGGATATCCTGACGCTGTTCACCCGGCTGTCGGAACAGTTCGCCGAGGAATATGGCTGCGATGCGCCGGCGCTGACCGCGCAGGAGGCGGCGCAGCTGTTGCAAGCGCCGTGGCCGGGCAATGTGCGCCAGCTGGTGAATATTGCCGAACGCGCTGTGTTGCAAAACCGCCGGGGGTCGGGCTCCATCGCGTCGCTGCTGATGGCGGATAACGAGGCCTCGGGGCCGGCACTGACCACCGAGGGCAAGCCGCTGAAGGATTATGTCGACGCGTTCGAGCGGATGCTGATCGACAATACGATGCGCCGCCACAAGGGCAGTATCGTCGCGGTGATGGAAGAATTGTGCCTGCCGCGGCGCACCCTGAACGAGAAAATGGCGAAATACGGCTTGTCGCGCGGCGATTATACCTGAGCGCGGCCGGATGCGCAGCCTTGCCGCCCTTGGCCTGATCGCGCTTGGCATCGGCCTGCTGCCGCAGGCGGCGCGGGCGGAATGTCTGGGGCAGGGCTGTTATGACGGGCTGATCTGGGCGCTGCTGTCGCTTGCGGCTTACGGTGCCTTGTTGCTTGTGGTGATCGTGCTGGCGATCCTGCGCAAATGGCGGGTTCTTGGCCGGATGCTGCTGGTTGTGCTGGTTCTGGCGGTCGGTGTGCCCTTGCTGTCGCAGGGCTGGCAGGCGGTGCAGCTGTGGCGGATGGAGCGGCATGAGGTGACGGGCACGCCGCCCGCGCTGGACAGCCGCAAGGTGCTGATGATCGCGCCGCGCAATTGCAGCTATCACGCCTGCGAGGCGGTGCTGCGCGGGGCCTGGGAGGCGGGTGCGCTGGTGCTGCCCGCAGACGCGCTTTCGGGCTTGGATCTGACAGAATCGCTGGATCTGCGCCAATTGCCGTTGGAACGTTGGTGGCATCCGCAAGCCAACCCCTCCAGCGAAATGGTGCAAAAGTTGCTGACGCAGGCGGAGCGCGCAGAGGTTACCACTGTGGATTATCTGGTGATTGCGGCCGCCCCCTATTACCTGTCCGAACCCGGCGTGGTAGAGGCCGCCTTGCGGGACAATCCGTCGCTGTCGGGGATTGGAGGCGGCACCGTGGTCAAGCTGGGCCTTGCCCCACTCGCCACGCCGGGGCAGCTTTCGCTGCGCGATCTGCGTTTTGACATCCTGGATCTTTGGGCCGCGGGGCAGGCGCTTGGATTGCCGCTGGCCGCAGGGAACTGGCAATCAGCCGATAACACCATGCCCGAGGAAATGTGGGATCGCGCGGCGCGCGCAATCTGCCCGGCATCACTGGATGGGGCGCTGGACTACAACTGCTCCGAGGCGCTGCGCTAAGCCCCCGACATGCCCGCAAGGGTTGCATGGGGTCCGCGAAAATTTGCCATTGTGTTTTGGCGCGGGCTGCCCTTATTGTCATGGAACGTGGGTTTTCCTGACATAAATCGGGCCACGTCCTCAATTTCGCTGCGGGTTTCGCGGTTCGGGCCACAGGTCCGAAAGCGGCTTTCCGCGCAGATCGACAGGCCGAAAGGCCAGAATTTTGCCGCCCCGGCCTGTGCCAGTTTGGTCTGTGCCGGGGTGCCATATCGAAAGCGGTGCGCAAGCACCCGTGAATAGTGGTGCGCAAGCGCCCGGGAACAAGAAACGCGATGATGCGTGCGAGAGATGACCTGAGGAAGAACGGGGTGCCCATGGGCCGCCTCGCCCCTTGTGCATCGCGCCATCACGCCCAAACAAGCCGCCATCCGTCCGATCCATCCTCTGCGGAGGCTCCGCCGGGACTTGTCCCGACAGCCTCACCGGGAGGAGGGGCGGGCCATGGCGCAATGGAACATCATGGCAAAGAAAATGCTCATCGACGCCACCCACCCGGAAGAGACACGGGTCGTTGTGGTGGACGGCAACAAGGTCGAGGAATTCGACTTTGAGACAGTAAACAAGCGGCAATTGCAGGGAAATATCTACCTCGCGAAAGTCACGCGGGTAGAGCCGTCGCTGCAGGCGGCCTTTGTGGATTACGGCGGCAATCGCCACGGCTTCCTCGCCTTCGCGGAAATCCATCCCGATTATTACCAGATCCCGGTCGCGGACCGTAAGGCGCTGCTGGAAGAAGAGCGTGCCTTGGCGCGCGCCGAGGAAGAGGAAGAGAACCGCCCCCGTCGCAATGGGCCGCGCAATGACCGTGGCCCGCGCCCGGCACAGCCCGCGAAGATCGAGGATGCGGTGATCGTCGGTGACGCGCCCGCATCTGATGTGGTGGCCGAAGATGCGGCCTCATCGGCTGTCGAGATATCGGCTGTCGAGACGGCAGCGTCGGTCGAGGCCATGCCGGTTGATCCGGTGTCGCGCATTGGTGGCATGGATGTCATCGACCTGAGCGACGATGCCGAGGTTGAGGCGGTGGCGGATATCGCAGCAGCGCCCGCCGTTGCAGCCGCCCATGATGACCGCAGCACCGAAGACCGTGCGGAGGCCCGGCCTTACAAGGCGCTCGATCATGCCGCCGATATCGATGAGGAAATCGAATCGATTGCGGAAGAGGACGTCGCCGAAGAGATCCGCGCCCCGCGCAAGCCGCGTGCCCGCCGCTACAAGATCCAGGAAGTGGTGAAGGTGCGCCAGATCATGCTGGTGCAGGTGGTGAAGGAAGAGCGCGGCAACAAGGGGGCGGCGCTGACCACCTATCTGTCGCTGGCGGGCCGCTACTGCGTGCTGATGCCCAACACCGCGCGCGGTGGCGGCATTTCGCGCAAGATCACCCAGGCTGCGGATCGCAAGAAGCTGAAAGAGATCGCGGGCGAAATGGAGGTGCCGGAAGGCGCGGGCCTCATCATCCGCACGGCAGGTGCCAAACGCACCAAGCAAGAGATCCAGCGCGATTACGAATACCTCATGCGGCTCTGGGAAGAGATCCGCGAACTCACGCTGAAATCCATCGCGCCTGCGCCGATCTATGAAGAGGGCAACCTGATCAAGCGCGCGATCCGCGACCTGCACAACCGCGAGATCGACGAGATCCTTGTGGAAGGCGAGGCGGGCTACCGCACCGCCAAGGATTTCATGCGCATGATCATGCCGACGCAATCGCGTGTCGTGCAGCGCTACAATGGCGATACGCCGCTCTTTGCCCGCCATCAGGTGGAAAGCTACCTCTCGGGCATGTTCAACCCGACCGTGCAGCTGAAATCGGGCGGCTATATCGTGATCGGTGTCACCGAGGCGCTGGTGGCGATCGACGTGAACTCTGGCCGGGCCACCAAGGAAGGCTCGATCGAGGATACCGCGCTCAAAACCAACCTGGAGGCCGCCGAGGAAGTGGCTCGCCAGCTGCGTCTGCGCGACCTCGCCGGTCTGATCGTCATCGACTTCATCGACATGGAAGAGCGTCGCAACAACGCCGCTGTCGAGAAGCGTCTGAAAGATAAGCTGAAAACCGACCGCGCGCGCATTCAGGTCGGCCGTATCTCGGGCTTTGGCCTGATGGAGATGTCGCGCCAGCGTCTGCGCCCGGGGATGCTCGAATCCACCACGCAGCCCTGCGCCCATTGCCATGGCACCGGCTTGATCCGTTCGGATGACAGTCTTGCGCTGACCATCCTGCGCGCGCTGGAAGAAGAGGGCACCCGCAAGCGCAGCAAGGAAGTGCTGCTGAAGGCGCCGGTCGCGGTGATCAACTATCTGATCAACCACAAGCGCGAGCATATCGCGCTGATCGAGGCACGTTACGGCATGGCCGTGCGGATGGAGGCCGATGCGCATCTGGTCTCGCCCGATTACAGCATCGAGAAGTTCAAGACCGCGATCCGCGTGGTGCCGGAACCGACGGCTGCGATTTCCGGCTCGGCCGCGTTCATGGGCGCCGAGATCGAGGAAGACGAAGACGATCTGATCGAGGCCGAACTCGACACCGAAGAAGATGCCGAGGATGAGGGCGAGGAGTCTGAGGGCGGCGAGGCCGGTTCGGGCAATGGCAATGGCAGCAAGAAAAAGCGCCGTCGCCGTCCGCGCCGTCGGGGTGGCAAGTCGAAGGAATTCGGCGAGAATGGCAGCTCGGACGATGAGGGCGAAGGTGTCCCTGACGATGCCGAAGGGGCCGCTGACGCGGCTGCGCCGCTGGCCGAAACCGCTGTGACCGAGGTTGCCATTGTGGCCCAAGTCACCGAGGTCGCGGTCGAGGCGGCGGCAGATGCTGGCCCCGAGGCCGCAGCGGAGGCCAAGCCTGCCAAGGCCAAGTCCGGCTCCAGCCGCAGCAAGTCCGGCGCTGCGTCGAAATCTGCGGCCAGCAAGGCGAAAGCTGCCGAGGCCGGGACGGCTGAGGCCGATGCCACAACAGGTGGGGCTGCGGATGGCGAAGAGGGGACGGCAGAAAAGCCGAAATCCAGTCGCGCGCGCAGCAGCAGCGCCAAGACCGCAGCGGGCAAAGCCAAGGCCGAAGGGGATAAGCCCGAGGGGGCCAAGATCAAGGCCCCGGCCAAATCTTCGTCCCGCGCCAAGGCCAAGCCTGCGGCGGCCGCGCCTGCCGCGACGGGACCCGCGACCGCCGAACCTGTCGCCGATGTGCCTGAAGCGCCGGTTGATGCCGTTGTGACGGAAGCTGCACCTGTGGCCGAACAGCCGGTGCTGCAAGCCGATCCGGGCCTGACGCCGGTGGCCGAGACGGTCCGCCCGGATCCTGCCGAGGACGCCGCCCCGAAAGAGCGCCGCAAGGGGTGGTGGTCGCGCTAAGACGCTGACACCTGCCAGAGACATGAAAAACGCCGGGCGATTTGCCCGGCGTTTTTGTTCTGCCTCATCTGATCTGGCGAACCGTCGGGCCAGGCCTCAACTTGCCGCTTGATCTTCCACATCCAGCCTTGCGCCGCGGCGCAGGAAATGCGCGGTGGTGCCGTCAAAGGCCTTTGCCCCCAGATAGTCATGCCCGGTCTGGGCGCAGAAATGCGGCAGATCGATCGCGGCCATGGCATCGGTTGCCCGCAGCCGCAGCACCTGACCGGGGGCCATGGCGATCAACCGTTTGCGCGCGCGCAAGACCGGCAGCGGGCACAAAAGCCCCTCGCAATCCAGATCCACATCATAATCCATGCGCCCTGATACGCCCATTCCCGCCCACGGGGAAGTGACAGAACGTCCCGGTGACGGGGCAGGGTGCTTGCGCTATGAGGGGAAAACAACCGTCAAGAGACCTAAGCACTGGGCATGATCGAATTTGATTTCTTTGCGGCGGGGCTTGCGCCTTCGATGCTGATGGCGCTGCTTGCGGGGATCGTCTCCTTCGCAAGCCCCTGCGTGCTGCCCATCGTGCCACCCTATCTGGCCTATATGAGCGGATTGTCGATGACCGAACTACGCGAGGGCGGCGGGCAGAAGGGGCGGCTGCAACTGCTGCTGCCCGCCTTGTTCTTCGTGCTCGGCCTTTCGACGGTCTTTCTGATCCTTGGCTTCGCGGCCTCGGCCTTCGGCGTGTTTTTCCTGCAATATCAGGAGATTCTGGCCAAAGCCTCTGGCGTTTTCGTCATCGTTCTGGGCCTGCATTTTCTGGGCGTTTTCCGCATTCCGCTGCTGGATCGTGAGGCGCGGCTGGATGCGGGCGACAGGGGAGGCAGCGCCTTTGGGGCCTATCTTCTGGGCCTTGCCTTCGCCTTTGGCTGGACGCCTTGCATTGGACCGCAGCTGAGCGCGATCCTGTCGCTTGCGGCCAGTGAAGGCAGCATCTCGCGCGGGACCACGCTGCTTGCGGTCTATGCGGTGGGTCTGGGTGTGCCCTTCCTGCTGGCGGCCCTGTTCATCGAACGCGCGATAGGACTGATGAACCGGCTGAAGCCGCATATGCGGCTCATCGAGCGGGTGATGGGTGCCCTGCTGATCCTTGTCGGCCTTGCGCTGTTCACCGGGGCGCTATCGGCCTTTTCGTTCTTCCTGCTGGATACCTTCCCCTCGCTGGGGGCCATTGGTTGAAACCGGGGCGGCATTCACCCTATTTTAGCCCGATTGTGACAGTAATCCGGGTTTGAGTGGGCAGGGAGTGGTGATGCCGCAGGCAGGCGAAAGGGAAAGCGCGTTCCGGCGTCGGGTCTTCTACATTCCCGGCTATGATCCGATTCATCCCCGGCGCTACCGTGAGCTGTATCGCAAGGAAGGCGCGGCGCAGGCCGCGCTTTCGGGCTTTGCGCTGGAGCTACGCCCCAAGCGGGTGCCCGGCCCCTATGGCTGGCAGATCCGCACCGAGATGGAGGGCCGCGCGGTCGAGACCGATATCGAGGTGCTGGTCTGGTCGGATATCGTGCGCGATTCCATGGGGGCGTCGATCCCTGCCACATATCTGCAACTGATCCGCACGGCCTGGGCCTATATCGGCTCGGGCGCGCTGTTCCGGCTGATGCGGCTGCGGCAGGGGCCGATCATTGCCGCCCTTTACCCGATCTTTGCGTTGCTGTTGCAGCTTCTGCTTGCGGTTCTGGTGGGCATCGGGCTGTGGCGCGGCGGGGTCTGGCTGCTGCCGGGGCCGCCGGGCCATATGATCGGCACCGGCACCGGGCTGACCGTCGGCTATCTGATCCTGCGCTGGTTCAAGCGGCACGATAACCGGATCTTTGCCTATTACCTGATGCATGATTACGCCTATTCGGCGCAGGCCAAGGGGGCCAATCCGGTGCCCCTGGAGGCGCGGATGGCGGCCTTCCGGATGGAGATCGCGGCGGCGCTGCAAGGCCCCTATGACGAGGTGCTGGTGGTCGGCCATTCCTCGGGCGCGCATCTGGCGGTGTCGATCCTTGCCGATCTGATCCGCGAAGGGATGCCGGAGGGCAGGCCTGCGCTGTCCTTCTTGTCGCTGGGGCAGGTGGTGCCCATGGTCAGCTTTCTGCCCGAGGCGCGGCGTCTGCGCGGTGATCTGGCCTATCTGTCCACCCGGGATGAACTGACATGGGTCGATGTCACCGCCCCCGGCGATGGCTGCGCCTTCGCGCTGTGTGATCCTGTTGCTGTGTCGGGCGTTGCCCCGCAAGGT
This sequence comes from Gemmobacter serpentinus, assembly GCF_008973825.1. Classification (GTDB taxonomy): domain Bacteria; phylum Pseudomonadota; class Alphaproteobacteria; order Rhodobacterales; family Rhodobacteraceae; genus Gemmobacter; species Gemmobacter serpentinus. Next base: position 83,512 of record NZ_WCHR01000002.1, read on the forward strand.
CAGATCTGGCCGCTGATCTTTTCGGCGGCCTTCAGCCAGACCCTGCGCCCCGAGACATGGAACACCCTGCGCCGGCGCTATTTCCGGCTGCATTTCCAGTATCTTTGCGCCTTTGACAACCTGCCCGGCGGCATCGCGGATTATGATTATTTCCGCGTGACGGCGGGGCCTTTGACGCTGCATCAGCGCTTTGGCGACCGGCCGCAGTCGAAAAGCCGCATTGACCGGGCGGTGAACCGCTATACCACAGTGGCATGACCCCGCCCAAACCCGCCTCTCGCCCCGACAAGGTCTCGCTCTGGCGGTATCTGCAACTGTTCCGGCAGGATATCCTGTCGGCGCAACCCGCGCGGCTGTATCGGGCCTGGATGGCCGAATTTCGCACGCCGTTCTTCCGCAGCTATATGTGCAATGACCCGGCGCTGGTCGATCTGGTGCTAAAGGATTGTCCGGCTGATTTCCCGAAATCCGACCGCATCCGTGAGGGGTTGACGCCGCTGCTGGGCAATTCGGTCTTCGTCACCAATGGCGAGACATGGGAACATCAGCGCCGCATCATTGACCCGGCCTTCGAGGGCGGGCGCTTGCGCGACACATTTCCGGCGATCTGGGCTGCCGGGGCTGCGATGGTGTCGCGTCTTGCGCTCAAGGCCGATGGTGGCGCGCATGAGATGGAGCTGGAAACCAGCCATGCGGCGGCGGATGTGATCTTTCGCACGCTGTTCTCCATCCCGATCGAGAACGAGATCGCGGCGGCGGTGTTCCACGAATTCCGCGCCCATCAGAAGACCCAGCCGGTGGTCAATCTGGGGGCCTTCCTGCCGCTGCCCGGCTGGTTCCCGCGCTTTCACAAGCGCGAGACCAGGCGCACGGCGGCGAAGATCCGGGCGCTGATCACGCAATTGACCACGGACCGCGCCGCAGAACTGGCGGCGGGCACCGCGCCTGATGATCTGGCGACCAAGATCATGTCGCTGCCCGATCCCAAGACCGGCCAGCGGTTCGACACTGCCGAGATGGTCGATCAGGTGGCGATCTTCTTTCTGGCCGGGCATGAGACCTCGGCCTCGGCCCTGGCATGGGCGCTGTATCTGCTGGCGACCCATCCCGAATGGCAGGATCGCGTGGCGGAAGAGGCGGTGGCGAACCTGACCGGCCCCGATGATTTCGGCCAGCTTGGCCGGTTGAAAATCGCCCGCGCGGTGTTCCGCGAGGCGCTGCGGCTTTACCCGCCCGTGCCGATGATGGTGCGTGAGACCCGCTGCCCGGTGCATCTGCGTGACCGCAAGGCCCCCAAAGGCGCACAGATCGTGCTCAGTCCCTGGCATCTGCATCGCCATGAACGGATCTGGGATGCGCCCGATGAGTTTGACCCCGCGCGGTTCGAGACCGAGAATGGCAAACAGGGGCTGCGTCAGGCGTTTATCCCGTTCTCCGCAGGGCCGCGCGTCTGCCCCGGTGCGGGCTTTGCCATGGTGGAAGGGCCGCTGCTGCTGGCGCAACTGCTGCGGGCCTATCGGGTGGAGCCGGTCGAGGGCCGCATCCCCGAACCCGTGGCGCATCTGACGGTGCGTGCCAAGGACGGTATCTGGCTGCGCCTGACGCCACGGTGCGACTGACCCGCCAGAGCGTGCCGACACGGCTCGCGTGTGTCACTGCAGAGCAGGGCCGCGAAAAGAACGGACCAGCAAAGACACAGGCGAGAGAGCGGATGGCAAGGGGGGAAGGTCCAGGATTCTGTTGCCAGGCTCCTGGGGGCCCCGCCTTACGCGGCTAAGCGCAAGGGCTTAAGTTTCGGTTACCCGAGCTGCTTACGCAGCCAGAGCCACCGGAGCACGGTTGTCGTTGGCAACTGTACTTTTGGACCGATAACGGTGGTACCTCACCGAGCGAAAGCTGGCCTCTTTAGACGTTCGTCGATCCTGTTTCGGCCCCCTCCGCGCCCAACGAGCGAGTATTGGTGGAGCCGCCGGGTACCGCCCCCGGGTCCGATCCGCGTATTACAGGTGCGTTTATCGCCATAGTCCGGGCGAACCCGAACAGCTTGGATATAGGCGGCTCCGGGATGCTTCGCAAGCCTTCTGGCGGTCATTGGGGGCTGTGGGGCGGCGTTTGGTCGGCTAGGTGCGCAGATGTGTTGGCAGGGCGAAGATGGGGGGAAAGCCCAAGGCACGGGTAATGCGGGGCTGTGGACAAAGCGAAGTTAGGTTCAGGCTCAGAGCAGGCGCCGGAACCCAGAAGATGTCGACACCAAGAAGATCTGCGCATCGTGCGGGCGTCGGCATCGTGACGGTGCGAGAAAAATGCAAAGGCCCGCGCATCCAGGCGCGGGCCTTTCGGGATCGTCATGAGGCAGGGATCAGAACCCGGCTTTGATCGCCTCGAACTCCTCGATCATCTTGGTGCGGAATTCGGTCGGCACCGGGGTCTGCGGCAGCAGCGTGGTGGTGACCGGGTCGACATAGGCGGCCTTCAGCTCTTCTTCCGGCACCGTTTTCATCGCGGCGTCATTGGCCAGCGCATAGCCCAGCACCTCAAGCAGCGGCGCGGCCGATGTGGGCGCGAGCAGGCTGTTGATGAAGTCATAGGCCTTGTCTTCCTTGCCGGGGCCATCCTTCAGGTTCACATAGCCGCAGAACCAGGTCGTGGCCCCTTCGGTCGGGCTGCGGTTGAAGCCGACGGGGAAATTCTCGCCCTTCAGCGTGGCGACACCGTCATTCCAGGACCAGGCGATCAGAACCTCGCCGGTGGCCATCAGCTGAGCCATTTCGGCCGGGTCGGACCAATAGGCCCGGACATTGGGGTGAACTGCGCGCAGCCAGTCGGCGGCGGCCTGGAACTGCTCATCCGTCACATTGTCCCAGGAGGTCAGCCCGGTGGCAAGGAAGGCCAGCGACCAGACATCATCGGTCGAATCGGGCAGCGAGATGCGGCCTGCATATTTCGGATCGGCAAAGACCTGCAACGAGGCCACATCGGCCTCCGGCACGTCCTTGGTGTTATAGGCAATGGCGGTATAGGCGTAATCGGTCGGGATGAACCAGGTGCCCTCGTCATCGGTGAAAATCTTGGATTCGAGCATCCGCTTCGGGATATTGCCGAATTCCGGGATCTTGCTGATATCCCAGGGCTCGATCAGGCCGGCCTCACGATAGCGCCCGACATGGGCGGCACAGGGGTGGGCGACATCGGTCTTGAAGCCCGAGGACACTTTCTGGAAGGCCTCGTCATCATCGGCAAAGAAGGAATAGGTCGGCTTCTGGCCGTTCTTTTCGACATAGCCGGTCAGGACGCCGTCAATCTCCCATCCGGCCCAGTCCAGCACCGTCATTTCGGAATCGGCCGCGAAAGCGGGCAGGGCGACGGCCAGCGCGGCTCCGGTCAACAGGGTCGTGCGAATGGTCATGGAGGCTCCTTGCCTGAAGGGTGAAAAAGGTTGCATCAGGGCGATCGCCCCGCGAATGGTGAAACGCTAAGCGAGGGCCGGTGACGGCTCAAGGCAAAATTCTGCCCGCTGCATGGCGATGGCGCAAAATCGCCGCGTTTGATCAAAATATGCACAAAGGCGACATGGTGGGTGACGCAGCCGGGTTGAAGCTGCGGCGGGGGCATTGCAGGATCGCCCGCAACAGGGAGTTCACATGATGACCAATGCCACCGCCGGGATCGGCCTCGATCTTGATTTCGTCCGCAGCCAGTTCCCGGCCTTTGAGACCGCAGCCCTGCAAGGCCAGGCCTTCTTTGAAAATGCAGGCGGGTCCTATACCTGCAAGCCGGTGATCGACCGCCTGTTTCGTTTTTATCATGAGCGAAAGGTGCAGCCCTATGCGCCCTATCAGGCCAGCACGCTGGGTGGCGAAGAAATGGACGAGGCGCGGGCGCGTTTGGCCGCGTTGATGGGGGTTGCAACCGAGGAAGTGTCTTTCGGGCCCTCCAGCAGCGCCAATACCTTTGTTCTGGCCAATGCGGTGCGGCAATGGCTGAAGGGGCAAAAGGCCGCCATCGTGGTGACCAACCAGGATCACGAGGCCAATTCCGGCGTCTGGCGTCGTCTGGCCGATGAGGGGATCGAGATCCGCGAATGGCGCATTGACCCCGAGACCGGCCATCTGGATCCGGCCGATCTGGCGAAATTACTGGAAGATAGCGCGGTCAAGCTCGTCTGCTTCCCGCATTGTTCAAATGTGGTGGCCGAGATCAATCCGGTGGCCGAGATCTGCGCCATGGCCAAGGCGGCGGGTGCCTTTACCTGCGTCGATGGCGTGAGCTACGCCCCGCATGGCTTCCCCGACATGCAGGCGCTGGGGGCCGATGTCTATCTGTTCTCGGCCTATAAAACCTATGGCCCGCATCAAGGGATCATGGTGATCCGTCAGGGCTTTGGCGATGTGCTGCCCAATCAGGCGCATTTCTTCAATGGCGGGGTGCTTTACAAGCGCTTCACCCCGGCGGGCCCGGATCATGCGCAGGTCGCGGCAAGCGCGGGTATGGCCGATTATGTCGATGCGCTTTACGCCCATCATTTCGGCGGTGCAAATGCCACGCCTGCTGCGCGCAACAATGCGGTACATGATCTGATGCGGGCGCATGAAGTGGCGCTGTTGCAGCCGCTGCTTGACATGCTGGCTGCGCGCAACGACCTGCGACTGATCGGGCCGCGCCGGGCCGAGGGGCGGGCACCGACGGTGGCGGTTGCGCTGGATCGTGCGGCGCTGCCGGTGGCAACTGCGCTGGCCGATCATGGCATCATGGCGGGGGGCGGTGATTTCTATGCCGTGCGCCCGCTGGAGGGCTTGGGCGTCGATCGCGAGAAGGGCGTGCTGCGGCTGAGCTTCGTGCATTACACCTCGCAGGCCGAGGTCCATCAGTTGATGACCGCGCTGGACAAGGTGCTGCAGGCCTGAACGCCATGAGGATTGCCGTGCGCGCCCTTGCCGTCGGGCGCGCGCGGACTTGCGTCGATAGACAAGGGGCCTTCAGGTCCACCTGACCGGGGCTTGCCGGTTTTCCGTGCTGTGACCTTCGTGCTGCGTCCGGCTGTGGGGAAACACTCTTTCCATCACCCCGCCCGCCCCTTATGGTGAGGGGGAATTGCAAGAGGTGCTTCATGGCCCGCACGATCGACTATGGCAACCTGATGCATCGCGCGATGCGCGGGCTTATCCAATCCGTGCTGGAGGATGTGGCGCAGAACGGTTTGCCGGGCGCGCATCACTTCTTCATCACCTTCGACACCCAGCATCCCGATGTTGCCATCGCCGACTGGCTGCGCGCGCGCTACCCCGAGGAAATGACGGTGGTGATCCAGCATTGGTTCGACAATCTGGAGGTTACCGACGACGGGTTCTCGGTCACGCTGAACTTCGGCAACAGCCCGGAGCCGCTGGTGATTCCCTTCGATGCGGTGCGCACCTTTGTCGATCCTTCCGTCGAATTCGGCCTGCGGTTCGAGACCCATGCGGATGAAGATGACGACGAGGAAGAGGATGACGAAGCCGACGCGGCCGAGGCCGACGACAGCCCGGCCCGCCCTCATGAGGCCGAGGTAGTCAGCCTGGACAAGTTCCGCAAATAAACGATCTTGCATCGAAAAATCACGGGTCGGCCGTCGCTGGGGCGCGGTCCAGGGGAGGATGGCGATTTTTCGGCGAAAAATCGGGGCAGGGCCCATCATCCTATCCGGGATCTCATCTAGCATGTTAGCGGTATACATTCGTATGCTGATTGATTTCTGACGGGGCCGCGCCTAGAAGGGGCATGAATTTTTCCCGGAGGCTTGCGCATGACCGCCACCCGCACCGAAACCGACAGCTTTGGCCCGCTTGAGGTTCCCGCCGACAAGTATTGGGGCGCGCAGACGCAGCGTTCCATCATGAACTTCCCCATCGGTTGGGAGCGTCAGCCCGTCGCGATCATCCGCGCGCTGGGCGTCATCAAGAAAGCCTGTGCGCTGGTCAATATCGGGCAAGGCGATATCTCCAAGGAATTGGGCGAGGCGATTGCCGCCGCCGCGACCGAGGTGATCGAGGGCAAGTTTGACGACAACTTCCCGCTGGTGGTCTGGCAGACCGGCTCGGGCACCCAGTCCAACATGAACGCGAACGAGGTCATCTCGAACCGCGCGATCGAGATGCTGGGCGGGGTGATGGGCTCCAAAAAGCCGGTCCATCCGAATGATCATGTGAATATGGGCCAGTCGTCGAATGACACTTTCCCGACCGCGATGCATGTGGCCATCGGCATGATGGCGCGCGATGTGCTGATCCCGGGCCTGGAAAAGCTGCATAAGGCGCTGGTCGCGAAATCCGAAGAATTCAAGGATATCATCAAGATCGGCCGCACCCATACCCAGGATGCGACGCCGCTGACCTTGGGTCAGGAATTTGGCGGCTATGCCAAGCAGGTCGAGAAGGGCATTGCTCGCGTGAAGGCCTGCCTGCCCGATATCTATGAACTGGCGCAGGGCGGCACCGCTGTCGGCACCGGGCTGAATACCCGCGTGGGTTGGGATACCCGCGTCGCCGCGCAGATCGCCGAGATCACCGGCCTGCCTTTCGTCACCGCCCCGAACAAGTTCGAGGCCCTGGCCGCGCATGATGCGATGGTGATGTTCTCGGGCGCGCTGAAAACCGTGGCGGCATCGCTGTTCAAGATCGCCAATGACCTGCGTCTGCTGGGTTCGGGCCCGCGTTCGGGTCTGGGCGAGCTGATCCTGCCGGAGAATGAGCCGGGCTCGTCGATCATGCCGGGCAAGGTCAACCCGACCCAGGCCGAGGCGCTGACCATGGTCTGCGCCCATGTCATGGGCAATGACGCGGCGGTGGGATTCGCCGGCAGCCAGGGCCATTTCGAACTGAACGTCTACAACCCGATGATGTCCTATAACGTGCTGCAATCCATGCAGCTTCTGGGCGATGCGGCGGGGTCGTTCACCGACAATATGGTGGTTGGCACCCAGGCCAATGTGGCCCGTATCGACAAGCTGATGAAGGAATCGCTGATGCTGGTGACGGCGCTGGCACCGACCATCGGCTATGATAACGCGACCAAAGTGGCCAAGACTGCCCACAAGAACGGCACGACGCTGAAGGAAGAGGCGATTGCGCTTGGTCTGGTGGATGCCGAAACCTTTGACCGCGTGGTGCGTCCCGAAGACATGATCGGCCCGAAAGGCTGATCTCCCATGGCCGAGGTCGTCAATCTGAACCAGATCCGTAAGGCCAAGGCGCGGCAAGAAGCCCGCGCCGAGGCGGATGCGAATGCGGTGAAGTTCGGACGCACCAAGGCACAAAAAGCGCGCGAGGCGGCGGATGCCGCCCGCGCGAAATCCGAATTGGACGGCAAGAAGCGCGACAGCGAGGCCGAGTGATCGGTTGAAGCGGGCCTTCGACTGTGCGGATCTTCATCGCTGTTTCTTTGCCGGTGCCCGCCACCATTTTCGTCGCGGTTCTCGTCCGGGCAAATTCGGCCGCCCCCGCCAATGCCAAAGCCGATCAAGGCTTTACCGCCGGAGCATATCTTGATGCCCACGCGTCCCCAGAAACACTCGCTGACCCTGCGCGGCCACCGCACCAGCGTCTCGCTGGAGGCGGAGTTTTGGGACGGTTTCCGTGCGCTTGCCGCCGCGCGTGGCATGGGGTTGAACGAGTTGGCGGTGGAAATCGACGAGATGCGCGGCGGTGACAGCGGTCTTGCCACCGCGATCCGGCTGGCGGTGCTGCGGTTCTATCGCGACCGCGCCTGACTTTACGCTTCTTGAGGGGCGCACGGGCGGGCGCATGGTCGCCGGCTTTCGCGCCTGATCCTGCTTTCCGCAAGGAAAGGCTTGAGAAAGCGCCGGGCTTGCGGAATCATCTGCCTTCGAGACGCCAGACAAATTGCGTGGGCAGACAAGTGCGCGGGCGGAGGTGTGCATGACGGTGCTGACGACGGCGCAGGGGCAGGCGGATCTGCCCCGCTATTTTGCGCAGGTTCTGCGGGTGCTGGAACGACTGCAGGCAGGGCGGCTTGATTTCGTGCTGCCCGACGGGCGTCGTTTTCGCGCAGAAGGCTCTGCGCCCGGCCCGCAGGCCGAAATCATCGTGCGCAATCCCGATGTCTTCGCGCGGCTGATCCGCGAGGGCGATCTGGGCTTCAGCGACGCCTATGTTGAGGGCGAATGGGATACACCCGATCTGCAGGCCTTCATGGATCTGGTGCAGCAGCCGGCGAATAATGCGGTGAATGACGGCTTTCCCGGCATGGGTCTGATCCGGGCTTATGAGCGGATGCGGCATTGGATGCGCGGCAATTCCCGCCGTCAGGCGCGCAAGAATATCTCGTTCCATTACGATCTGGGCAATGACTTTTACGCGCTCTGGCTGGACCGGACGATGACCTATTCCTCGGCGCTGTTTCGCGATCCGCGCGAAAGTCTGGAAGCTGCGCAGATCGCCAAATATGCCTCGATGGTGGACCGGATCGGGGCGCAGCCCGGCGATCACCTGCTGGAGATCGGCTGTGGATGGGGCGGATTTGCCGAATATGCGGCGGGACAGCGCGGGCTGCGGCTGACCTGCCTGACCATCTCGCAGGAACAACATGATTACGCGCAAGCGCGAATGCAGCGGGCGGGCCTGTCGGACCGGGTGCAGATCCGGATGCAGGATTATCGCGACGAGCAGGGGCAATATGACGGTATCGCCTCGATCGAGATGTTCGAGGCGGTGGGTGAACAATATTGGCCGGCCTATTTCGCCACGCTGCGCGACTGCCTGAAGCCCGGCCGCAATGCGGTGCTGCAAATCATCACCGTGCCCGATCATCGGTTCGAGACCTATCGACGTGGCGTTGATTTCATTCAGAAATACATCTTTCCGGGCGGGATGCTGCCCTCGCCGCGCGCCTTGCAGCACGAGGTGGCGCAGGCGGGCTTGCGCCTTGCCGGGTCGCTGGAATTTGGTGAAAGCTACAGCCAGACCCTGCGGCGCTGGTATGCCGGTTTCAATGCCCATTGGCCGGAGGTGCGGGCCTTGGGATTTGATGATCGCTTTCGCCGGATGTGGAATTTCTACCTGACCTCTTGCGCGGGTGCCTTTCAGGGCGGAAACTGCGACGTAACGCAGGTGACCGTGACGCGGCCCGCCTAAGGCCCGCGCGCAAGGATTGGACAGAATGCCGACAGCCGGAAAACTCGCAGGGGCGATCTTCTTTACAGCCCTCGCCTATCTGCTGTCGCTGATGGCGTTCCGCCAATCCGGGCTGTCGCAAGTGCCGGATATGTTCTTTGTGATCTGTAGCTTGATCGGCGCGGGCTGCGGCTGGCGTGTCATGGGCAGCCGGGCCGAGGCCCCCGCGCGCGATGCGCCAAGTTCGGGTGTGCTGACTGTGGTCTTCATCGTCGTGCTGGCGCTGTTGTTCTTTGCCATGCGCGAGATGCTGATCCGGTCGATGAACCATATCTATCGCGGCCCGATCGAAGGGCTGATTGGGGCCTTCGATATCGCGGGCGACTACGCCATGATGCTGGCGACTCCGGCCTTTGGCGCCACGATGGTGGTGGGCGGCATCGCCTGCGGGGTGTTGGCGGGTATGATCGGGCGGCGCTGGCCGTGAGCGATCTGTTCTTTTATGGCACATTGTGTCACGCCGCCCTGCGTGCTGCCGTTCTGGGCCGTGAGGCGGAGGTGACGGCGGCAGAGCTGCCGGGATATCAGGTTCTCTGGTCGGCGGATGGCGCGTGGCCGGTGCTCCGCCCGACTGCGGGCGCGATCGCACAAGGGGTGCTGCTGCGCGATGCCAGTGCCGAGGATCTGGCGCGGCTGGATTATTACGAGGGCGGCTTTGGCTATGAAACCCATGCGCTGCCTTTGGCGCAAGGCGATCCTGCGCTGGTCTATCTGCCCCCCGACGGGGCAGCGGTGGCAGGTCCGTGGGTTCTGGCCGATTGGGTGCGCGACTGGGGGCCGGTGGCGGTTGCGACCGCAGGCGATGTGATGGCGCTGATGGGACAGCGCCCCGCCGCCGAGGTGGTGCGGCGTTATTCCCAGATGCTGGTGCAGGGCGCAAGCCGGCTGCGGGCGCAGGGTGCGGCATCCACAACGCTGCGCCATCATGCGACCCCTGATGATCTGGTGATCGATCGCTACAGCCAACCCTATGCCAATTTCTTTGCGGTTGAGGAGTTTGATCTGCGCTATCGCCGTTTTGATGGCACAATGAGCGCACGGATCAATCGCGCGGTCTTTGTGTCGGGGGATGCGGTGACGGTGCTGCCTTACGATCCAATGCGTGACCGCGTGCTGCTGATCGAGCAATTTCGCGCCGGGCCGATGGGGCGCAGCGATCCGCAACCCTGGTTGCTGGAGGCGATTGCCGGACGGGTCGATGCCGATGAAACCCCCGAACAGGCTGCCCGCCGGGAGGCGGTGGAGGAGGCAGGCCTGACCCTTGGCGCGCTGGAACCAGTCGCGGGCTATTATCCGACGCCGGGCGCGAAAAGCGAATATCTCTATTCCTATGTCGCGCTGTGCGATCTGCCCGACGGGATCACGGGTGTCTTCGGCGTCGAGGGCGAGGCTGAGGATATTCGCGGCCATCTGGTGGAATTCGCGGATCTTATGGATCTGGTCGCGCGCGGCGAAGTCAACAATGCGCCGCTGCTGATCTCGGTTCTGTGGTTGCAACGGGAACGCGCACGGCTGCGGGCCGCAAGGTAGGGGGCCAGCCCCCCCTCGGCGCGTCCCGCGCCTCACCCCCTAGGATATTTTAGACAGAAAATGGACCTCAGGGGCCGTAGATCCGGGCCTGGGGCGGCACTTCGGTCAGGATGTCTTGCAGGATGGCCAGAAAGGCGGCTTCGGCGCGGTTGGCACGCGCCTTTGGGTCAAAGGCCAGATGCACGTCAATGGCGGGCGGGGATTTGAAGGGCGGCAGGCGCCAGAGCCTGCGGTGTTGCAGATCGTCCTCAACCACATGCAGCGGAAGGGGGCCGATGCCAAGGCCTGCCACGATCATACGCCGCACCTCTTCCAGATGGGTGGATTGGCCAACCGGGCCGGTCAGGCCCGCTTGCTGGCGCAACTCGGTTACCGCTGAGAGCGCATCCCCCATGCGGTCTGTCTGGAAGCTGACGGCAGCATGACCCGCCAGATCGGCAAGCCGCAGGTCTGTGTGTCCGAAGAGCCGATGGCCGGGGCCGCAGAACAACCCGAAAAATTCGCGGTAGAACAGCACGGTTTGCAAGGGGGGCGCCGGGTCCGACAGCAGGCAGATCGCAAGGCTGGCCCGGCCCTGCGCGGTGCGCGCCAATGCCTCGCGCGAGGGCAGCACATCGATGGAGAGCGTGGCCCTGGGATAGCGGCTGTGGAAGCGGCGCAGGCCTTCATCCAGCAGCGGCGAGACCACATGTGAGGCCAGTGCCAGCGTCACCTCGCCCGCGACCTCGCCCGCAGCCTCGGCCATGGCCTGTGCGGCACGCAGGATGGCGGCGCGCACGGTCTCGGCCTCTGGCAGCAGGGCAAGCCCTTGCGGGGTCAGGGAAAACAGCCCCGGACCACGCTCGATCAGCCGATGACCACAGCGATCCTCAAGCCGTTTCAGGGCCTGACTGACCGAAGGTTGCTTCAGCCCCAGACGGTCGGCAGCGGCGGTGACCGATCCGGCCTCGGCCAGCGCCAGAAAGACGCGCAGCAGGCTCCAGTCCAGATCACGAGCGAGTTTTTCGGCGGGTGTCAGGCGCATGGCCTTATTGATAAATCCAATAAGTGCGATTTCAACTATCTATTTTGCCTATGTCCTTTCCCGCGCCAATATGGGGCAAATCCCGCCGTCTGGAGATCGCGATGAGCCATCTGTTTTACCTGTCTTCTGCCGCGCGGCCGGTGCTCGACCGCGCCGAGGGGATCTATATGTGGGATAGGTCGGGGCGGCGCTTTATCGATGGGTCATCCGGCGCGATGGTCAGCAATATCGGCCATTCCAACCCCAATGTTCTGGCCGCGATGCGGGCGCAGATGGATCGGTCGACCTTCGGCTATCGCCTGCATTTCGAGACCGAACCGAGCGAGAGGCTGGCCGCGAAACTGGCCGCCCTCAGCCCCGCGGGGATGGAGAAGGTCTTCTTCGTCTCCGGCGGGTCGGAGGCGGTGGAATCGGCGATGAAACTGGCCCGGCAATGGGCGGTGGCAACGGGCCAAGCCAGCCGGTGGAAGGTGATCTCGCGCTTTCCCTGCTACCATGGTTCGACGCTGGGGGCGCTGTCGGTCACCGGCTATGACCCGCTGACCGATCCGTTCCGCCCGATGATGGTGGAGATGCCCAAGATCCCGGCGCCACGCGCCTGGCTTGACGGGCTGGACCCAGATGACCCGGCGACCGGCGCGCATTACGCGGCAATGCTGGAGGCAAAGATCCTGGCTGAAGGCCCCGAGACCGTGCTGGCCTTCATCCAAGAGCCGGTCGGCGGTGCCTCGACCGGGGCGCTGGTGCCGCCTGCGGGCTACATGCAGGCGGTGCGCGCGATCTGCGACAAATACGGCATCCTGCTGATCCATGACGAGGTGATGAGCGGCGGTGGCCGGGTGGGGCAGTTTCTGGGCGGTGATCTTTGGGGGATTACGCCCGATATCGTCGCGATCTCCAAAGGCTTTGGCGCGGGCTATGTGCCGCTGGGCGCGATGGTGGCGCGGGCCCGAATCGTGGATGCGGTGCAGGAAAGGGGGGGGTTCCTGCATGGCCATACCTATGCCGGTAACCCGCTGGCCTGTGCGGCGGGCCTTGCCGTGCTGGAGGAGATCGAGCGACAGGACCTGCTGCGCAATGCCCGCGACATTGGCGCGCTGTTGAAAACCCGTCTGAAGAACCTGATGCAGCGCTATGGATTCATTGGCGATGTGCGCGGCGAAGGGCTGCTGTTGGCCTTTGAGTTTGTTGCTGATCGGGAAACAAAAGCGCCGCTGCCGCGCACGATGAATGCCTATGACGATCTGGTGGAACGTGCCTATGCCGAGGGGCTGATCATCTATTCACGCCGCACGCGCGGCGGCTATGAGGGCGATCATTTCCTGGTCTGCCCGCCGATGATCACCACCGCGCCACAGGTCGACGAGATCATGGAGAAACTGACCCGCGCCCTTGACGGATTTGCCAGTGCCCATGCAGGGCAATTGCCATGAAGATCATCATTTCCTGCGCGATCACCGGCTCGATCCATACGCCCAGCATGTCGCCGCATCTGCCCTTTACAGGCGCGGATATTGCAGCGCAGGCGGTGGGGGCAGCCCAGGCGGGGGCTGCGATCCTGCATCTTCATGCCCGCGACCCGGAAAACGGTCGCCCCTCAGCCGATCCCGCGCATTGGCGGGGATTTTTGCCTGATATTTCAAGGCAAAGCGATGCCGTTATCAATATGACCACCGGCGGGTCGGCGGTGATGACGCTCGAACAGCGGCTGGCCGCGCCAGAGGTGTTCGCCCCCGAGATGTGCAGCCTGAATATGGGCACGATGAACTTCGCGCTGTATCCTATGGCGATGAGGCCGCGCGACTGGCGCTTTGACTGGGAAGAACCCTTCCTGCGCGGCAGCGATGATCTTGTGTTCAAGAATACCCCGCGTGACATCGAGGCGGTGCTGACGCGGATGGGGGCCAAGGGCGCGCGGTTTGAATTTGAATGCTATGATATCAGCCATCTTTATATGCTGCGCCATTTCATGGATCGCGGTTTGATCGAAGGGGCACCCTTCCTGCAATTCGTGATGGGCGTGCTGGGCGGCATCGCGGCCGAGCCGGAGCATCTGGTCCATCTGCACCAGACCGCGCAGAAATTGTTTCCAGATCATCACTGGTCGGTTCTGGCGGCAGGGCGGCGTCAGATGGAGTTCGCGGCCATTGCCGCAGCGATGGGCGGCCATGTCCGCGTCGGGCTGGAGGATAATCTTTACCTCGGGCGCGGGGTGCTGGCGCGTTCCAACGCCGAGCAGGTGGAAAAGGTTCGGGGTATTGTCGAGGCCTTGGGTCGTGAGGTCGCAACGCCCGATGAGGCGCGCGCCATGCTGGGCCTGAAGGGCAGGCAGGTCTTCGCATGACGGCGGTGATCTATCGGGCGGCGCAGTCTGCGGATGCCGCGGTGGTGATGGCCGGGCTGCGCGGTCTTGCGGATGCGATGGGTGATCCCTTCCATCTGGACCCGGGCCAGCTGGACCTCGCCTTGGCGAAGGGCGCAGCCCGGGCGATGCTGGCCTGTTCTGGGCAGCATGTGCAGGGCATGGCGCTTTGGTCGCCATTCCTGTCGACCTTGCGTGGCGCGACAGGGGCTTTTGTCACCGATCTATGGGTTGATCAGGGCGCGCGGTCGGGTGGTATCGGGCGGGGCTTGCTGGCATCGGTGCGCGATCAGGCAGCGGCAGAGTTCGGCCCGGTTTTCCTGCGCCTTGGCGTCTATGCCAACAATCCGCGCGCCCACGCCTTTTATGCAAGGCTGGGCTTTTCAGAGAATCCGCAAGATCATTGGCTGACGCTGGAAGGCGCGGCATTGGAGGCGTTATGAAAGCCTATCTCGACGCAAGGCAGGCTCTGCACGATCCGCAGATGTTCATGGCCAATGGAATGCGCCAGCCCAACCCGGAAAAGCCGGAGCGGATCAAGGTCCTCCATGCCGGGGCCGAGGCTGCGGGGGCGGTGTTTGATACCCCGCGCGATTTCGGCATGGGGCCGCTGGCGGCCGTGCATAGCGCCGAATATCTGGCCTTCCTGCAGACCGTCCATGCCCGCTGGTCGCGCATCGAAGGGGCCGCAGATGAGGTGATTCCCAATATCCATCCCGACCGGCGCGGGGCGAATTATCCAAAATCGGTGCTGGGGCAGGCGGGCTATCATCAGGCCGATACGGCCTGCCCGATTGCGGCGGGCACCTGGGAGGCGGCCTATTGGTCGGCCCAGACCGCGCTAACGGCCGCGGCGGCGGTGGCGGGGGGCGAACAGGCGGCCTATGCTCTGTCGCGCCCGCCGGGACATCACGCCTTTGCCGATCTGGCGGGCGGCTTTTGCTTTCTGAACAATTCCGGCATTGCCGCCGAATGGCTGCTGTCACAGGGGCTGCGGCCCGCGATCCTTGATGTCGATGTGCATCACGGCAATGGCACGCAGGGGATGTTCTACCATCGCCGCGATGTGCTGACCGTCAGCCTTCATGCCGACCCGGACCGCTTTTACCCGTTTTTCTGGGGGGCCGCGCAAGAGCGCGGCGAGGGGGAGGGGATGGGCTTCAACCTGAACCTGCCGCTGGCGCGCGGCACCGATGATGCGGGCTATCAGGAGGCACTGGCGGTTGCCCTGACGCGGATCCGGGCCTTTGGGGCCGATGTCATCGTGGTGGCTTTGGGGCTGGATGCGCATGAGGATGACCCGTTCAAGGGCTTGCGCGTGACCACCGAAGGCTTCACCCGGATCGCGGCCGCGATTGCGGGCCTTGGCCTGCCGCTGGTCGTGGTGCAGGAGGGCGGCTATCTGCAACCCAGCCTGGGCGCGAACCTGACCGCCTTCCTGCGCGGGACCTGAGGGGGGCTATTCCTCCAGCAGACCCCAGCCATCGGGGGTGAAATCGTATTTCAGCGCAATTTCGGTCGCGATCTGCTCATGTTGCCAGATGGTTTCGGCGCTGATCTTCAGCGGGCCGATCTCGGCATCGAGCAATTCATCCTCGTCATCGCGATGGGTGCGGAAGCCGCGCGCCTCCAGCGCCTTCTGCACCGCATCCCATTTCGCATCCACATCCTCGGGGTAGAATTGATAGGTGATGGTCGCGAGTTTGGGAGCGTCCTTGGCGAAGGCCTCGAAACTGTCGAAGGTTTCGGCTTTCTGCGCTTTGTAATCGTGGCTCATCCTGGCCTCCATTTTCGCCCCTGATGCCCGAGGCCGGGGCGCGGCGCAAGGCCGCCTTGCTGTCAGCCGTTCAGCACGGCCATGGCGGCGGCGTGAACCTCGGGGGAAGAGGCCGCAAGGACGCGTCCACCCTGATGCGCGGGGCGTCCATCCCAGCCGGTCATCCTGCCGCCCGCCGCCTCGATCACCGCGATGGGTGCTTGCACATCATAGGGTTGCAGCCCGGCCTCGACCACAAGATCTATATGGCCTGCAGCCAGCAATGCATAGGCGTAGCAATCGGTGCCATAGCGGGTCAGCCGGCATTGGCTGGCCAGCCGATGGAAGGCCGCCCCTTCCTCGGGCGTGCCCACCTCGGGGAAGGTCGACATGATGAGGCAATCCTTCAAGGCGCGCGGCGCGCGGGTGCGCAGGCCCCGCGTCCAATGCGGGCCGGTCATTTCGGCGCGGCCAAAGCCCCCCTCGAACCGCTCGCCGATATAGGGCTGGTCGATCAGCCCGTAGATCGGGCCGCCTTCATCCGCGACCGAGATCAGCACCCCCCAGGTCGGCGTGCCGCTGAGGTAAGAGCGTGTGCCGTCGATCGGATCCAGCACCCAGGTCAGACCGGATGTGCCGGTCGTGGTGCCCATTTCCTCGCCCAGAATGCCGTCCTGCGGGCGGCGAGCGGCCAAAATCTCGCGCATCTTCTGTTCCGACAGGCGGTCGGCCACGGTGACGGGATCGAAGCGGTCTGCTTCCTTGTTGTCGGCGGTCAGGTCTGCGCTGCGGAAATGCGACAGGGTTGCCGCCCGCGCCGCATCCGCCAGCGCATGGGCCACGGCGATCAGTTCGGCCTGCAGGCCTGCATCAAGGCGCACCCCGTCATTTGCTTCGCTTGCCATTGCCCAACCTCCCGCTGCTGCTGTCTGACCAAGGGCTAGCCGTGCTGGTGCGCCGGGTCAATTGCGCGACAGCGGATCGGAAAGGGACGAGGCCATAAATAAACCGCCCGGGGCAAAGGCTCCGGGCGGTTGTGACGGGTCTCATGCGGCCGCTGCCCGATGGACAGGGCGTGGACGTTTCCGCCGATCAGGCCGCGTCGCTGAGAACGCGGGCCAGATCGAACAGACGGCGGCGCTGTGCCTCCGGGATCGCGTAGTAGGAGCGCACCAGTTCCAGCGCCTCTTTGTCGGCGAGGATGTCGCCCTCGACCGAGGTCGGTGTCTCGCGCGCCTCGTCGATGCCTTCGAAGAAGAACCCGATATTGACGCCCAGCGTTTCAGCAATGTCCCAAAGGCGGGAGGCGGAGACGCGGTTCATCCCGGTCTCATATTTCTGAATCTGCTGGAACTTGATGCCCACACTATCCGCCAGCTGTTGCTGCGTCATACCAACCATCCAACGACGATGGCGGATTCGCTTCCCAACATGGGCATCTACCGGGTGCTTCATAACTAAGGTTCCCTCTCATACTATCCCGGTCAAAGCCGGTCAGGCCAACGCAGCCTCAGGGTGTAAGGCTAATCCGACTTTCCCCTGTTTTCCACTTCCTGATACGCCAATTGTGAAAATTGTGGGGCAAGTTTCTATACAAATGGATAACAGGCGGGAAATACACCATATTTTCCTTATTCCCTTTTGTGGAAATTGCACGTTCTTTTTTTGGCAATGGTGGGTTAGATCAAGGCGCATGGTCAAAATGCCTTAGGTCATCGGCATTTTGACATAGAATCACTTGCCTATGTGATCGGAGGACATTCGATGCGTGCGTTTCAGGTCACCACCCTCGGTCGGGCCCCACAATTTCAGCAGGTGACCCTGCCGGAACCCGCCGCGGGCGAGCTGCGAGTCGCTGTCAAAGCCTGCGGGTTGAATTTCGCCGATCTGTTGATGATCGAGGGCCGTTATCAGGAACGTCTTCAGCCGCCCTTCACCCTGGGCATGGAACTTGCGGGGGTGGTGACCGCGATCGGGCCGGGCGTTGCAGGTTTTGCCTTGGGCGATCGGGTCGCGGGGTTTGCCGGGCAGGGGGGTCTTGCGACCGAGGCCAATGTCGCTGCCGCACGCTGCCTGCGCCTGCCAGATGCGATGGATTTTGCGACGGGTGCCGCGTTTCAGATCGCCTATGGCACCTCGCATCTGGCGCTGGATCACAAGGCGCGTTTGCTGCCGGGCGAAACCTTGTTCGTCACTGGTGCAACAGGCGGGGTGGGGCTGACCGCGGTGGAGATCGGCAAGCGCATGGGCGCGCGCGTGATCGCATCGGCGCGGGGGGCGGAGAAGCTGGAGATCGCGCGCCTCGCCGGGGCCGATCATCTGATCGACAGCGATAGCGAGGATCTGCGCGGCCAACTGAAGGCGCTTGGCGGGGTGGATGTGGTCTACGACACCATCGGTGGCCCGGGTTTTCACGAGGCCTTGCGGGCGACAAGACCCGAGGGGCGGCTCTTGGCCATCGGCTTTGCCGGGGGCGAGGTGCCGCAGGTGCCTGCAAACCTGCTGCTGGTGAAAAATCTTTCGGTGATGGGCCTTTACTGGGGCGGCTATCTGGCCTTCCGGCCCGAGGTCTTGACCGCCAGCCTTGCCGCGCTTGCGGGCTGGATTGCGGCGGGGGATCTGCATCCCCATATCGGGGCACGCCTGCCTTTGGATCAGGCGGCCGAGGCGCTGGAACTGCTGCGCAGCCGCCGGTCCAGCGGCAAGGTCGTGGTGACGGTCGATTGAGAAGGTGACGGCGGGGTGAAACGGCCGCCCGTTAACGCAAACACACGGTTGCGTGAGATGGTGACACATTCCTCGTAATTGCGACGGATCATCCCAAATCTGACGTGAAACCGAATGGACCTGACCTGCGTTGTCAGGGCAAGGTCTTGAACGGTCAAATTTGTTTCTGGCCGCTGGCGGGGGCACATCCGCCGGGTCATGAGGGAGAGTCGCACATGTCAAGCTATGCCAATCTGCCCGCCCCCAGTCCCGAACAGGGGCTGAACCGCTATTTGCAGGAAATCCGTAAATTTCCGCTTCTGGAACCGGAAGAGGAATACATGCTGGCCAAGGCCTGGGTGGATCGTCAGGATTCCAACGCGGCCCATCGTCTGGTGACCAGCCACCTGCGTCTGGCCGCCAAGATCGCCATGGGCTATCGTGGCTATGGTCTGCCGCAAGCCGAGGTCATCTCGGAGGCCAATGTCGGACTGATGCAGGCGGTGAAGCGTTTCGATCCTGAAAAGGGCTTCCGTCTGGCGACCTATGCGATGTGGTGGATCCGCGCCTCGATCCAGGAATATATCCTGCGGTCCTGGAGCCTGGTGAAGCTGGGCACCACCTCGGCGCAGAAGAAACTGTTCTTCAATCTGCGCAAGGCCAAGGCCAAGGTCGGCGCATTGGAAGAGGGCGATCTGCGCCCCGAAAACGTTGCCGCCATCGCTCAGGCCCTTTCGGTGACCGAGACCGAAGTCATTGACATGAACCGCCGTCTGGCGGGGTCGGATGCCTCGCTCAATGCCACGATCGGCGGCGATGGTGAAGGCAGCAGTCAATGGCAGGACTGGCTGGAGGATGAAGACAGCGATCAGGCTGGCGAATATGCCGAGCGCGACGAGATGGATGCGCGCCGGGCGTTGCTGGCGCAGGCGATGGCCGTGCTGAATGAACGCGAGCGCGATATTCTGGTTCAGCGCCGCCTGTCGGATGAGCCCGTCACGCTGGAGGATCTGTCCGAAAGCTATGGCGTCTCGCGTGAGCGGATTCGCCAGATCGAAGTGCGTGCGTTTGAAAAGCTGCAGAATCGGATGCAGGAACTGGCGCGCGGCAAGGGGATGTTGGCCAGCGCCTGAACCTGCCGCGCCACGGCTTTGCAGTCGGGTTGCTGCACCGGGGATTTGTGCTACGGACCCGCATCCAAGCCTTGCGCCAAGCGCATGGGGCGCGGGCGCTGTCCGGCGCAGGCCCCCCTGACGTCACGGGTATCACGCCAGATGCGCGGAGCAATTCCGCACCGACCGCGTGACCCCGACCGGGTTGCCCACATGCCAGGCGCGCGGAGCGGTTATCGCCCCGCCCCTATCCCTCAGCCGCCCTTCTTCGCAGGGCGGGCGATTGTCTGACGGCTCATCCGCGAAGATGCACACCGAAGTTCAGAAAGGGGCGGCCCCATGCCGCCCCTTTTTCCTTTGGCGGTCTGGTTGTCGTCCTGGTCGCGCCATGGGCGGGTTTCGCCGCGTTGCAGCCCTGCATTGCAAATGTGACTTTGGAGGGGCTTTACTTTGCGTCGCTTTTCCTGTCCAAAGCGTCGTATTCCTGCCGCGATGCGGCGGTGCAGCAATGGGGCGGCGGTGCGGTGGCAAAGCATGGCTTGCGGGCGTTGATCCTTGGGGCTGCTGTCATTACCAAGGGCGCAAACGGATCAAGGACAGTGACATGACAAAGCCGACCGACGCCCATCTGTCGATGCTCGACACCTTCATCAAGCCGATGCACCCCGAGGGCTTCAAGTTTGTCGGCATCTTTGCCGTCATCACGCTGGTCCTGTTCTGGATCTGGACGCCGCTGGGCTGGATCGGCACCGGGCTGACGGTCTGGTGCTATTATTTCTTCCGCGATCCCAAGCGCGCCGTGCCGCAGGGCGAAGGGCTGATGGTCTCGCCCGCAGATGGCATCGTGTCGCTGATCGAACGCGCGGCCCCGCCGCCGGAACTGGGCATGGGCCACGCGCCGCTTCTGCGGGTGTCGGTCTTCATGTCGGTGTTCAATTGCCATGTGAATCGCGCGCCCATCGCGGGGCGGCTGGTGAAAATGGCCTACCGTCCCGGCAAGTTCTTCAATGCTTCGCTCGACAAGGCCTCCAGCGACAATGAGCGCAACAGCCTGTGCCTGGAATTGGCCGATGGTCGCCAGATTGCCGTGGTGCAGATCGCGGGGCTGGTGGCCCGCCGCATCCTGCCCTTCGTGTCCGAAGGGGAGAGCCTGAAAACCGGGCAGCGCTTCGGCCTGATCCGCTTTGGCAGCCGGGTCGATGTCTATCTGCCCGAAGGGGTGGTGCCGCTGGTGGCGCTGGGCCAGAACTGCGTCGCAGGCGAGACCGTGATTGCCGAACTGGGCCGCGATCTGCCGCAACGCTTTGCAAAGATGGTCTGACCAGATGCAAGCGCCGCGCCCGCGCCGGATGTCCATTCTGGGGCTTTTGCCCAATATGCTGACGGTCGGCGCGCTTTGCGCCGGGGTCACTGCGATCCGCTTTGCCATCGAGGGGCGCTTTGCTGCCGCGCTGATCCTGATCTTTCTGGCAGCCATCATGGATGGGCTGGACGGGCGGCTGGCGCGGCTGTTGCGCAGCGAAAGCCAGATCGGGGCCGAACTCGACAGCCTGTGCGATTTCGTGAATTTCGGCGTGGCACCCGGGCTGATCGTCTGGCTTTGGGCCTTGCAGGACATGCGGGCGGCGGGCTGGATCGCGGTGCTGATCTATGTCGTCTCCTGTCTCTTGCGTCTGGCACGCTTCAACATCGGTCATCGTGCGATTGATTCCACCGCAGAAAAGACGGGCTTTCAGGGCGTGCCCTCGCCCGCTGGGGCGCTTTTGTGCTTTCTGCCGATGTTTGCGGCCTTCGCCACCGGGGCCGAGCCATTGCATGGCGGGCTGGTCGCGATCTGGATGGCGCTGGTCGGGGCGATGATGATCGGGCGCTTCCAGACCCCTTCTTTCAAGAAGCTGACCTTCGAGGCGCAATATGTGCGCTATGTCGTCGTGGCCTTCGCAGCCCTTCTGGCGGCGCTTCTGGCCTATCCATGGGCCACCTTGGTGGCGATGGATCTGATTTATCTCTGCATTATCGCGGTGAGCCTCGTCCGGCGCGCCCCCAAGTCGCAAAAGGACCCCAAGGATGGAGCTTGAAGCCGTCGCCAAATCTTATGCCCGCTGGGCCCCGGTGTATGACCGGACCTTCGGTGCGGTGACCCATGCCGGACGGCGGCGTGCCACGGGCTTTGCCAATGCGGTGGGGGGAACGGTGCTGGAGGTGGGTGTGGGCACCGGCCTCGCGCTGCCCTTCTATGCGGCCCATATGAAGGTGACGGGGATCGATTTTTCTGAAGACATGCTGGCCAAGGCGCAGGAAAAGGTGGCCGCGCAGAAGCTGGGCCATGTCAAGGAATTGCGCCAGATGGATGCGCGCGAACTGGATTTCCCGGACGCCAGTTTCGACAGCGTCTGCGCGATGCATATCCTGTCGGTGGTGCCCGAGCCCGAACGGGTGATGACCGAAATGGCGCGGGTCTGCAAACCCGGCGGTCATGTGCTGGTGGTCAATCACTTCGCCGCCGAAGGGAAGGGTTTCATGGCGCGGCTGGAACGCGCGGCGGCCCCCCTGTCCGATTTGCTGGGCTGGCACAGCGATTTCTCGCGCGCCCGCATTCTGGGCGATGCACGGCTGGAACTGGTCGAGGAAGATGGCCTGCCGCCGATGGGCATGATGACCTATCTGCGCCTGCGTCGCCGCGACTGAGCGCGTCGCATCTGAAACAGCAAAACGGGCGGGCCGCAGGTTCCGCCCGTTTTGCGTTGATCCGAAGCGTTGATCCGAAGCGTTGATCCGAAGCGTTGATCCGAAGCGTTGATCCGAAGCGTTGATCCGAAGCGTTGATCCGAAGCGTT
>NZ_WCHR01000027.1 GCF_008973825.1 Gemmobacter serpentinus
GAAACGCGCCCCTCGCAGCCTTCAACACCATGTTTTATATAGGAAATATAATGGTCAGGACAGCGAAATCAGCGCCTTACTTGGGAAATGTGGGTTTATTTGATCGACGTCCGCGAGAGCTTCGTGAGCACGAGAATTACGCAGATGGTCGGCTCCTCGTGCCTCACGGTGGAGAGAGGGCGATACATTTCGGTTTATATGTATCTGCCGCCATTACACGCTTCGGCATTCAACCGCTTCATGCCGACAACACAGACAGTCTGCGGCGCCTGCAGGACCGTGCAAGGGAGGGGACGGAGCCTGCGATGGTTGTGGGCATCCCGATCTGCACAGATGCCAAGTTACTCGGCGTTCCGAAGATGACGTGGTTGGACGCTGCAGGCATTGTGGACACGGGAGGGCTGGCCGTGTTCGATCTGCGCAAAATCTTGTTTGATTTCGATTAGCAACGGTGTTTTTCTTTAATGGATAGGACCAGCACTGAACTCCATCGCGATTTCGGAAAGCTCCTTGGTTTTCTGACCTCGATAGCTTGTCGCATTATGCAGCTTTCGGACCGTAAGGCTGGCGTAATGAGCTGCCTCGACAGGCTCCTGCCCTGGAGCTTCCGGCCGTCAAGCTGACATGGCGTGGGGCGTAGGAAGCACTTACCGAAATGCTGCGCCCCGCGTCCAATGGCCGGTTCGGGGTATGCCGCCGCGCAGCACCGGCGAGGCTCGACCGTCCGCAAAGGGCCGGCCTCGTCAAGCCGGGGAGGCTCGAGCGTCAGCATAGGGCTGGCCTAGCCTAGCCTGGCGTGGCGTGGCCAGTGGCACGGCTGAGGGCACAACCCGCCGGTTGTTGTGCCGCCGCATGTTGCTCGGAAGGCGAGGTGCGGGCGAGTGGGTCGCACATATGGCGCTCCGCTATGGCAGCATCCGCAAGGAGATTGGCCGGTTGAAAGCGATCGGGATCGGGCTGATAGAGGTGCCGGATGGCTCTTCTCGGAAGATCAGGCCGCGGACGACCGGTTCTGGGGCTGCTCTGACACGCCCCGGCCTGTCAGATCAGCTGGTCATAGGCGGCCAGGGCGATCTGGCGCAGCATCTCTCGCGGCACTGTGCCGGTGACGGCATAGCTCAGGTCGCGGTCCATCCAGTAAAAGCTCTGGGTCTCGCCCTGTTGTGCGAACTGAAAGGCGGTTTCCGGGCTGGCACCCTCAGGCGCGATGTAAAGCGTGATGCGCTGGCCCTGAGGATCTTCATACATGTAAAGCGCCGCTGCGCCTTCCGCCGAGGGCACGATCCGCCCCCCCATCAGGCTGAACCCTGCCGCCGCAAAGTCAGGCGGCCGGATCTCATGGCCCAGCCGTTTGGACATCCAGGTGTTCAGATGCTCGGCCTCTGATGCGGAGACCTCAACCGGATGCGCGACCTCGACGACAAAGGTCTCATAGGCACGTATGGCATTGGAGGCGAGGGTCTGGGCACCGGCGGAGGGTGTGGCAAGATCACGGGCGAACCAGCCGGTCCCGGCCCCAAACGCCAGCGCTGCGCAGGTCGCTGCGATCAGGGCAAACCGGCCCTGTTTGGGCCTTGCCTGCTCTGCGGCATCACCCGCTTTGGCGCGGCGGATGATCGCGGTAAGCCTGTCCGGCACGGGTTCCTCTGCAACGGGCCCGTAAAGATCCCGGATGGCGGCATCCTGCAGCTGCCATTCTGCCAGAGTGGCACTTGCGGCAGGATCATCGACGAGACGCGCCTTCATTGCGGCGGCTTCCTCCGGCGGCAGCGCCCCTGCGGCATAGGTCAGCAGTTCGGCCTCAGTCAGGGCAGGCTTTTCCGTCATCATTTCCTCTCCCGTCCCGGTCCGGGCAGCACATCGGCACCCGGGCCGCGTCCGGTCAGCACCCGCAATGTGGCACGCGCGCGGGCCAGCCGCGACATCAGCGTTCCCTTCGGGATCTCTAAAAGCCCTGCGGCCTCCTCCAATGTCTTGCCCTCCAGCGCCACGATCAGCAGTGCTTCGCGCTGATCGACAGGCAGGCGGGCCATGGCATCGCGCACTTCGCGCAGCGCGAGGCCGCTTTCCGGGTCACCGAACTGGACCGGCTCGACCGCCAGATCCTCGATGGCCACCAGATGGCCAGGTGCCGGATCCCTGCGGTGCAGATCGCGGTAGCGGTTGATCAGGATCCGGAAGAGCCAGGCCTGAACCGGGCCGTCGCCGCGCCACAGATGGCGGTTGGCCACGGCCCGTTCCAGGCAATCCTGCACCAGATCATCGGCCCGGTCCCGGTCGCGCATCAAAGCCCGCGCATAGCGCCGCAGCGCCGGTATCGCAGATTCGATCTCATCCAGAACCCTCATCTTTCGGGCTTTCTGTCAGGGGGCAGGATCATCAGGACCTCAGGGCCGGGCGATATGCCAGACGCCTTTGACACCGTCACCGGCCACATCGCCCGGAGCGGCATCATTGGCAAAGGTGTAAAGCGGCTTGCCCTTGTAGGTCCACTGCTTCGCGCCATCGGCGCGGTCGATCACGGCATAATCGCCCTCCGCCTTGTCCTCAGCCGTTGCGGCCAGGATCGGCCAGATCGCCGCGCATTCGCCCGCGCAGTTCGAGGCGCCGTCGGTGTCTTTGTCGAAGGTGTAAAGCGTCATGCCCTCGGCATTGGTCAGCAGCGCGCCACCTGCATGCTCCGCCGTCAGGGCGGGGTCGGCCATGGCGGCACCAGTGCCAAGGATCAGGGCGCAGACGGTGGTCATCAGGCGGTTCATAAGGGTCACTCCAGGTTACCGGACGCACCACAGATCGCGGCGTCCTGAAGTGAATGACGTGGGAAAGCGAAGAATAATCCCGGGGCTGGCGATGTTTTCTGACGGGGAGGCTTTCTGCCCGACGGGTGGCCCTGACCGGCCAGTACGCCATGGCGCGCATCCTCACCATCCAGCTTGGTTTTGCTCCGCCGCCACGGACGAATTTTGCGCCGCCGTAGACACAATCAGAGTTCGGGACATGAAGGTTAAAGGTCAGCAAGACAATCACAGCACTGAAAAGACCAGCAGGCTCCCTGACACGCCCTTCCTCTGAACCGACAAGACTACCTTCCGCTTCCTGATATCGGCGGCGCAGGCGTCGATCTCCCCCCTTTGCTCCACCGCTTCTGCCACCCTATGCTGCCGTGGCCTAAGGAGACGACCTTCGTTGACAGAAACACCGACCCCATTGGAAAAGCCCGACCGGGCCGTGCTGCGGCGCCTGCCCGGGTTCTTTGCCATCGAAACGCTGGAGGCCCGTTACCTGCGCCAAAGCTTCAAGCCCCATGCGCATGATGAATATCTGATCGGCGTCATCGATGGCGGCGTGCATTCTGTCTGGTGCCGGGGCGAGCAGAATGCTGTGCCCGCCGGATCGGTGGTGACCATGCGCCCGGGCGATGTGCATCACGGCGGCGCGGGCGGGGCGCAGGGTTGGCGGCAGCGGATGATCTATGTGCCCGAGGCGGCGATGCGAACCCTGCTGTCAGATCAGCTGGATCGCCCGGTCACCGGCACGCTGGATTTCGCGAGCGCCTTCCATGCCCGGCCCGATCTGGCCCGCCGTTTTGTCGATCTTCACGGCACCTTGCACGATGCGCCGCAAACCTTGGCGCGGGACACCGCATTGGAGGCGCTTCTGGGCCTTTTGCTGTCCGAGCTGACCGGGCATGAGGTGCCGTCCCGTCCCTCAGTGCAGGGGCGGATCGCCGATGCGATGGGTTTTCTCGATGCACATCTGGCCGAGGATATATCGCTGGAGGATCTGTGTCAGATCACCGGCCTGCGCCGTCGTCAGACCATCGACAGCTTCCGCCGCGCGACGGGGCTGCCACCCCATGCCTGGCATCTGCAACGCCGCATTGCCCGGGTGAAGGCACTGCTGGACCAGGGCATGGCCCCGGCCATGGCCGGGGCCGAGACCGGCTTTGCCGATCAAAGCCATATGGGGCGCCATTTCGCGGCGATCACCGGCACCACGCCCGCCGCCTATGCGAGGGGCTGAGGGCCGCACTTTCGTTCTATCCCGCAGAGGTCCGGATCGCCTACCCAGCTGATGTTGTGCATCGGCCCCGAGGTTTTCCATGTCCCTGTCCCCCGCCCATCCCGCACCCGGCCGAACACTACTCTGGGCCGATCTCGCCGTGCTGGGCGTCGCCGTGGTCTGGGGCGCAAGCTATCCGGTCGCCAAGGGCGCGCTGACCCATGCGCCGGTGCTCCTCCTTATCTTCTACCGCTTTGCAATTACCGCGTCCGTGATGAGTCTCATCGCGGGGCGGGGTCTGGCCGCAGCCTCGCGGCGCGATTTGGCGGCGGGGATGATCCTCGGCGCGATCCTGACCGCGATCTTCCTAGCCGAGACCTGGGGCGTGGCCCTGACCTCGGCGACCAACACCGCCCTGATCATCTCGCTCTGCACCGTGCTGACGCCGTTTCTCGATTTCGGGTTGCGCCGCCGTCTGCCGCCCGGTGGGGTCATCCTTGGCGCGGCTGTGGCGATCCTCGGCGTCGGCACCCTTGCGGGCGGCGTCACCGCGCTTGGCACCGGCGATCTGCTGGTGCTGGCCGCTGCCGGGCTGCGCGCCGTCATGGTCGTCTCAACCAAACGGTTGATGGAGGGCAGCGCGCTTTCCTCGGCCGCGCTGACCGCCGTGCAATCGGGCACGGTGATGCTGCTGGTGCTGGCCCTGCTGCCGGTCCAAGGGGGGCCATCGGCGCTGATCGTCCATGCGGGGCCGGGCTTCTGGGGCGCCGTCACGTTCCTGTCGCTCTTCTGCACCATCGGCGCCTTCTATGTGCAGAACGCTGCCGTCCGCCGCAGCAGCCCGACCCGGGTCAGCTTCCTGATGGGGACCGAGCCGCTGTTCGGCTTTGCCCTGTCCTGGGCGATCCTGTCGGAGGCTGCGACCGGTGCCACGCTGATCGGCGCAGCGCTGATCGTCGGGGGAACCTTCATCGGGCTGATCTTCGAGCGGAGGGGGTGACGCATGCGCGCCGCGCGTCTGGATGCCCCATGGCGCCCCCATAATCTGTGCGGCCCGAATCCGCGCGTTACCGAAAGATCATGCGGAATTCGTGCGAAACCGCAGGCCAGCCAGAAAGTCCGTAAAACGAAACCCACCCGTTTCAGGCAACCACAATATGGGGTTTCAACAAAATCCAGGGCCGAAATCCGAGTTCCTGGCCAAGTTTGAGATGAGTTTCTCACAATCGTCGCATGAATGGCAGATAGGTTTCGCTGGCCCTGTTCCAGCGCAAACTTCCCTTCGACTTCCGCTGAAGGGCCAAGTCCGACACCCAAGACAGGCATCAACTTATCCGAAGGGATCAAATTTGTCGCTTTTCTGTGGACGGCCAAATTTTTCCTGTCACGCCACGAAATTCCGGCACTATTAGAAAGGTCGTCCCATAACGAAAGGAACGACCATGGAACACAAGACCACCACCAATCGCATCAAGACCAGCATGATCCCGGATCTCAAAAAGGCGATCCGTGCGTTGGCGAAGACGCCGCCCGAGGATACCTCGCTCAAGGCTGCACTTCGTCAGGCGATGCCCGAGATTCATGAAGCGCGTGCCGCTGGCCGCAGCTTTGATGACATTGCCGCCGCGTTCACGGGCTTCGGGGTCAAGATCACCGGCTCGACGCTTAACAGCTATTTCCGCGATGAAATGAAGGCGAATGCAATGGTGCCGGCAGGGAAGGAAGCACAGGAAACGTCTGACAAAGTCCCGGCATCGAATGCGCTCGTCGTCAAGGATGAGCCGCGCGCATCCGAGCCTGCCAGCAAGCTGGCTTTTGAGGACATCGCGGACGATCCGGAAGAGGTGACCAAGACACGTCCTGCGCCCGCGGCACCCGGGTTCTCGCCCCCATCCTCGCCCTCATCGTATCAGATGGAGGAAGAATTGCGGGCGCTGAATGCCAGCATGACGGATGACATCGAGACGGATGACTGATCCGCGACGCAATACCCGCCCTGCCCATCGCGCTGATCTTCGCTGAAGGTCCGCGCGATGGGCGTCACTCCGCAGCCAGCAGGTTGAAGATTGAAACCGCAAGGTCTGCCCTCAGATCTTCGCCAGGGTGACCACTTTGGACCCATAGCGGATCCGAACCCGATATCGGCGTTTCTCTTCAGGCCCGCGCATTGACTGCAGCGATATGCGATCATCGTATGCGTTGCAGGAATGGCGTTGTGGCCGCTCCCTTGACCGCTGCTGGCACGATAGCAGTGATGCAAGCAATCTGACTCGGAGATGCGGAGATCACGCCACTGCAAGACAGAGGTTCGCGAGACGTTATTCTCCCACTCTATGGTGAAAACCGTGTCCTGCGATTGTAGCGCTGATGTGGGCAGTATTCTTGAGCGGGTCGCCTACAGAGACTGCAGCGACGCCAGCCGCATAGGTCTGTAAGAAGCCGATGGCAGAAACTGCGGCAAAAGGCCCATAGGAAGCGCGGACACATGCCCGGACTATCGGAATCTATGCGGGCGGTCGCAGGTTCTGTTTCATTGGCTTGATGGGCAGCGCGATCTCAGGCCGCACGCAGTTGCGCCAGTTTGCCGGTCTGCCCCTCGGCCCAATCCAGTGCCGCATCGGCCACCTCCTCCCAGCCTTTGTCCATCAGCGTCCAATGCGAACGATCCTCAAAGATCCGCAGGTCGGTCGGGCTGCTGGCCCGGGATTGCTTGCGCCAGATCGCCTTCGTCATCGACGCATCGGCGATCAGATCCTTGCCGCCGCCGATCAGCAGAAGCGGTGCGCGGTCCTGGCCGGCCCAGTCGATCTTCAGCGGCTTCACCACGCCGTTCCAGTAAACCCGGCCCGGCGTCGGCACGATGTAGCGGTCATAGGCGGCCTCCAGCTGATCCTGCGGCAGGGTCTGGGCAAAGCGGCGGGCAAAGAAGCTGCGGCTCATCACCTTGGCCTTCCGCCAGGAGAAAAAGTCGCCGAACACCGGCAGCGCCGAGACAATCGCATGGAGGCCAAGCGCCACGCCGGGCGTCGGCGCGGGGTTGAACGCAACGCCGGCAGCCCCCAGCCCCTTCGCCAGCAGATGCTGGACAAAGACCCCGCCGAGCGAATGACCGATCAGGATCGGCTGGTCCGGCAGCGCGCGGATGATCGCCTCATAATGCGCGATGATGTTGTTCTGGCTCAGCCGGGCAAGGCGCGGATCGGGGCTGTCGCGCAGCGCCTGCGGGGCGCGGTCGTCAAAGGGCCAGTCGGGGGCGATCACGGTATAGCCGCGGGCCTCATAGCGGGCTTTCACCTTTTCCCAGGACCGGCTGTTCAGCCAGGCGCCGTGGATCAGAACGATGGTCTTGGTCATGGTATCCTCCTGTAGCTGCGGCAGGATGTCCGCCGCTGATGGGAAGAAGATGAAGCTTTTGCGCGGATCACGGGATTGGCGTATATGACATTCAGCAAGCCATAAGTGACAAACACCATGCCCGAACCCTTTGAGATCGGCCTGATGCTTTACCCGGGGTGCCAGATGGCCTCGGTTCACGGGATGGCGGATATGTTTGCCGTCGCCAACCTGTATGCGGCGGAACACGGCAGCCCGGCGCGGATCGCCTGCAGCCGGTGGGAGGAAGGCCCCGCAGGCTGGGCGCGTAGCGCGGACAGCCCATCCGGCACACGCCCGCCCGAAGTCATCATCGTGCCGGGCCGCCTGACGCCGCCGATGCAGGCCGATGAGGCCGCGCCCTTTGCCGACTGGCTGCGGGCGCGTCATGGGCAGGGCAGCACCATCGCCTCCATCTGCGTGGGGGCGTTTCTGCTGGGCCATGCCGGGCTGCTGACCGGGCGGCGCGCCACCACGCACTGGCTTTATACCGATGCCTTCCGCGCAGCTTTCCCGAAGGTGCGGCTGACGCCCGAGGCGATTGTGGTCGAGGATGGCGATATCCTGACCGCCGCAGGGATGATGGCCTGGACGGATCTTGGCCTGCGGCTGATCCACCGCTTTCTTGGCCCCACGGTAATGGCGGAAACCGCGCGGTTCCTGCTGGTCGATCCGGCGGGGCGAGAGCAGCGCCATTACAGCCATTTCGCGCCGCGCCTGTCGCATGGCGATCCCGCGATCCTGCGGGTGCAGCACTGGTTGCAGGCGCGCGGCGGGCGTGAGGTCTCGATCCCAGCCATGGCTGCCAAGGCCCAGATGGAGCCGCGCACCTTCCTGCGCCGGTTCCAGCGCGCGACCGGGCTGCGGCCGACGGAATATGTGCAGCATCTGCGGGTTGGATTGGCGCGCGAGCGGCTGGAATTCACCCGCGACCCGGTGGACCGCATCGCATGGGAGGCGGGCTATGACGATCCCGCCGCCTTCCGCCGCATCTTTCAGCGCATCACCGGCCTGACAGCCGGGGCCTACCGCGAGAAATTCGCCACCAAGGGGTGACCGCAGCGATGGGAACCGCTTTCCTGTCTTCGCGATTTAACCGAAAGCCTTGCCTGCCCTCCGAACCCAAGTCCCCCCCAGACGCGCCCAGACACGGGCCAATTCTACCCCCGTTCTCTTTCATCTGACGGCTCCTCAAGCACAACGGAGAACCCCTCATGGCACCGATCATTACCGCGTTTGAACGATCGCCGGACCGTGGCAGGGGCCTTGCGCGGGATATGCGGGTGCGGTGGGCGCTGGAGGAGGTGGGCCAGCCCTATGATGTGCGTCTGGTGTCCTTCGCAGACATGAAAGAGCCCGCGCATCTTGCGCGGAACCCGTTCGGCCAGATCCCGACTTATGAAGAGGATGACCTGACCCTCTTCGAATCCGGCGCCATCACCCTGCATATCGCCGAAACCCATCCGGGCCTGTTGCCCGATGATCCGAACGCCCGCGCCCGTGCGATCTCGTGGATGTTCGCAGCGCTCAACACCGTTGAGCCGCCGATCTTCGAGCGCAGCCTTGCCACCATTCTGGAGCATGACGCGCCCTGGTATCAGCAGCGGCTGCAGGGGCTGAACGACAGCATCCGCAAACGGCTGACCAGTCTGGCCGGGCATCTGGGCGATGCCCCATGGCTCGACGGTGCCTTCAGCGCGGGGGACCTGCTGATGGTGACCGTGCAGCGGAGGTTGCACGGGTCCGGCCTGCTGGAGGAATACCCAGCCCTTGCCGCCTATGTGGCGCGGGGCGAGGCGCGGCCCGCGTATCAGCGCGCGTTTGACGATCAATTGGCCGTATTCCGCGACGCACAAAGGGAAGAAGGCTAAGGGCTATCGCACTGCCCGGTCCGGCGCAGCTTTCGCCAGCAGCACCGGCGACAGAAAGCCCGTCATTGCGACCAGACCGCTGACCACGCCCATGGCTACGAACAGCCAGCGGATGCCGATCAGCTCTCCGACCGGCGTTGCGATGGCCAGACCCACGGGGGCGGCAAGGCCCATCATCGTCGCCATCAGCGACAGGGCGCGGCCTTGCAGGTGGTTTGGCACCCGGGTCTGGATCAGCACGGTCAGCGGCGCATTGCCAAGGATGAAGGCCAGGCTGCTGATGACCCAGAATACCACCGCCAGCCAGAACATCCCGCCCGGCACCAAAGCCGCCAGCGCGAAGGCAAAGCAAGACAGCGCAAAGCCCCAGAGGATCCAGAGGACCAACCGCTTTGGCGCCAGCGCAGTGACGATCACCCCGCCAAGGATCATGCCCGCGCCGCCCAGCCCCTCTATCACGGCCACCTCGGTCGGGCCGCCGCCGAAATGCTCTTTGACCAGCAAGGGCACCAGCGTGAAGGACGGCATCAACACCAGAACCACCGCCGTCAGCAGAAGATACACCCGCCACAACACGGGATCGCCCCGCACAAGCGCCACGCCCTCGCGGAACTCGGCCCAGAGGCTGCTGCGCTGATCCATCGGCACACGATGCTGCGGAATGGCGTAGATCAGCAGCGGCACGATGCCGAGAACGGCGGTGCCGACGTCGATAGACAGCGCGTAGCCGATGGGCATCACGCTGATCGCCAGCGCCCCCAAAGGCGCGGCGGCGATGGTGATGATCCCCATCAGCGTCTGGTTCAGCCCCGCCGCGCGCGGCAGAAAGCTGGCTGGCACCAGCATCGCCGTGCTGGCCGCCGCCGCCGGCTGCTGAAACGCCTGCATCGCGCTGCGGAGGAACATCATCGTGTAGATATGCCAAAGCTCGATCCGCGCGCTCAGGAACAGCGCGATCAGCACCAGCATGCACAGGGCGCTGATTAGATCGGCCAGGATCATGATCAGGCGGCGGCTGTAGCGATCCGCCAGCGTGCCGCCCAAGGGCCCCAGCAGCGCCTGCGGTGCCAGCGCAACCAGCCCGGCCAGGGCCAGGGCCGAGACAGAGCCGGTGGTGTCGGTGATCCACCAGATCAGCACGAATTGCGTCATGGCCGACCCGATCAGCGAGGCCGCCTGACCGCCAAAGATCGCCCAGAACCGCCATTCCCAGCCGGGGCCCGGATCGGGGGCGGTATCCGTCATGGCTGCACCCAGATTGGCCTGAACATCCGCTTGCCCCCTCACTGCATCACGCCTGCACAGGTCTCTAACGCAGAACCAGCCCAATGGTATCCCGCATGCCTCTCACTCGGCGGAAACCTGATCCCATCGAAAAAATCCAGCCCCCATGTCACATCCCGCTATCCTGCTTCGTCATGCTGGTGTCTGATCGAAAATGGAGAGAATGATGACACCCCGCATGACCGATTACTTCAAACGCGCCGAGGCCGGGTTCAAGCCGCTGTTCGCGCTGGAAGCCGCCTTGCGCGCCGGGCCGATTGAGGCGCCGCTCTTGCATCTGATCAAGTTGCGCGCCAGCCAGATCAATGGCTGCGCCTATTGCATCCATCTGCACGCCTCCGAGGCGCTGAAGGACGGTGAGACGTCGCTGCGCCTGCATATGCTGGTCGCTTGGCGCGAAAGCTCGTTCTATTCGCCCCGCGAACGGGCGGCTTTGGCCTGGACCGAGGCGCTGACACTGGTGGCTGAAACCGGCGCGCCGGATGCGGATTGGGAGGCGGTGAAGGCCGCGTTCAATGATGATGAGCGGGCGTGGCTGTCCATGGCCGTGGCCGCAATCAACATGTGGAACCGCATTCAGGTCGGCTTCCGCGCGGCCCATCCGACCGAATTGCCCCATGCCGCCTGACCGCAGCCCAAAAACCTTCGCGGCGATGTTCGAGGCGCAGCGGCCCCGGCTGCTGCGTCTTGGCTACCGCATGCTCGGCTCGCGCCATGAGGCCGAGGATGTGGTGCAAGAGGCATATCTGCGCTGGCACCACAGCGATCAGGCGGCGGTGCTTGAACCTGCCGCCTGGCTTACCCGCGTGGTATCGCGGCTTTGTCTGGACCAGATGAAATCCGCCCGGGCGCGGCGCGAGGCCTATCCCGGCACCTGGCTGCCCGAGCCACTGATTGAGCCCGAGGATGACACGATGCGCCCCGACAATCTGACGCTGACCCTGATGATGGCGCTGGAACGGCTGTCGCCGCTGGAGCGCGCGGCCTTTCTGCTGCATGACGTCTTTGGCCAACCCCTCGACGAGGTCGCCGCTACCATCGAGCGCAGCCCCGCCGCCACCCGCCAGCTGGCCTCCCGTGCGCGGGCGCATGTGAAGGTAGACCGACCCCGGCAAGAGATCCCCCGCGAACAGCGCGACAGCCTGACCCGCGCCTTCTTTGAAGCCTGTATCTCGGGCGATGCCGCAACCCTTGGCGCCATGCTGGCAAGCGATGTCAGCCTGCATTCCGATGGCGGTGGCAAGGTGCGATCCTATGACATCATTCGCGGCAGTGATGCGATCCGGCGCATGTATATCGGCATCGCCCGCAAATTTGCCCCGGTCGAGATGGTGCGGCTGGTCACCATTGACGGCTTGCCCGGCTATCTGACCCGCCAGAGCGGCATGTTGCAGATCACCGCGCTGGAATTCGAGGGCGAGCGCATCGCCAATATCTACATCACCCGCAACCCCGA
The DNA here is from genome assembly GCF_008973825.1 of Gemmobacter serpentinus. Lineage (GTDB taxonomy): Bacteria > Pseudomonadota > Alphaproteobacteria > Rhodobacterales > Rhodobacteraceae > Gemmobacter > Gemmobacter serpentinus. The sequence continues at coordinate 11,986 of NZ_WCHR01000027.1, forward strand.
CAAGCTGAACGGGGTTGCGGTGCATTGACGGGCGGACCTGATCACCAGGTCAGACAGATCTTGCCGAAATGCCGCCCTGCCTGCTGCCAGGCAAAGGCCTCGGCTATGTCTTCCAGCGGCATGCTGCGGTCGATGACCGGCCGCCAGTCGAACCCTTCCAGCGCGCGGACCATGTCGCGCTGTTGCTCGCGGCTGCCGACAATCAGGCCCTGCAGCTTTTGCTGCCGCGTCATCAGCTCGACCGTCGGCACCGCGCCGCCAAACCCGGTCAGCACGCCGATCAGGGCGATATGGCCGCCGACCCGGCAAGCGCGGATCGACTGGGTCAGGGTCTCCGGGCCGCCGACTTCGATCACGATATCCGCGCCGCGCCCCCCGGTGGCGTCCAGAACTGCCACGCTCCAGTCCGGGTTCACGACATAGTCGATGACCGCATCCGCCCCGAGCGCGCGCAGACGTTCCGCCTTCGCCGCGCTTGAGGTGGTGGCGATCACCCGCGCGCCCATCGATTTGGCCATTTGCAGTGCCAGGATCGAAACGCCGCCGCTGCCCAGCACCAGCACGGTATCGCCCGCCTTGATCTGACCATCGACCACCAGTGCCCGCCAGGCGGTCAGGCCCGCCGTGGTCAGCGTTGCCGCCTCGGCATGGCTGTAGCCTTTGGGCGAATGGGTGAAGGCACTGGCCGGCAGGGTCACGCTTTCGCGGGCAAAGCCATCAATGCCGTCACCGGGGACCGTGGCGAAGGTATTGGGCATGTCACGCCCCGACTGCCACTCTGGAAAGAAGCACGACACCACCGCATCGCCGACCGCGAATTCGGTGACACCCGCACCGATGGCCGTCACGACACCCGCGCCATCCGCCATCGGAATCAGGGGGCCGCCTGCCGTGCGCGGCTGGGACACTACCAGCAGATCATGGTAGTTGAGCGAGCTCGCATGCAGGCGCACGGTGATCTCGGCCGCAGCGGGGGCGGCAGGTTCAGGCAGGTCAACCAGCCGCAGATTTTCAAACCCGCCCGGCAGGGCAAGCTGGATCGCTTTCATAAAACGCACTCCGGTTTTGGGGCAGGCTGTGAAACCCTGCCATTGCCCGGCTCACTAAAGCGCTGTAGTCATTCTGCGCAAGAACGCACAAATTTCGCATATACTTACAAAAATGTAAGTCATGGGCCGGAGGAAGCGATGCACAAGCTGAACGGCAAAAGCGGATGTGCGGTGGAGGTGACGCTTTCGGTCATGGGCGGCACGTGGAAGCCGATCATCCTGTTCCACCTTTTGCGCGGCCGGATGCGTTTCAGCGATCTGGGACGGGCGATCCCTTCGGTCACCCAAAGGATGCTGACCCTGCAGCTGCGCGAGCTGGAAGAAGCCGCGATCATCACCCGCACCGTCTATCCCGAGGTGCCGCCGCGGGTGGAATACGAGCTCACGCCGCTCGGCCACTCGCTGGAGCCGATCCTTGTCTCGATGCGGGACTGGGGGCTGAACTACACCGGTGCGGCGCCGGTGGCGGAACCCTGCCCCTTAGCCTGAGGCTGCTGTGCAATCCGGGCACTGTTTTCCCGAATGACGGATCCAGGCTGTGATCATCGAACAGTCAGTGTCGTCACCGAGGCCTTCACCTGGCGCCGTGGCAGGCACGGAGCTCTTGGCCGTGGTAACTCAGGCTTCTGACCCGCGCGCCGGGGGGCTCAGGAATTTCATTGGAGTGACAGGGCGCCGTCGGAGATTGGTGAGCGGGAGACGATACTCGACAGGGTGAGACCAGCCGGAAAATGATCGTCCAGCTTGCTCAACCGGTAGAAGATGTAGTTCATGTCTCGCTTGCGACTCAGCGCAAGACGCTCGCCAAGGATTCCAATTTCGTTATAGGGCTGCGCGATGACCGCAATCCAGAGCTGAGGGCTAGGCTCGACGCCATGACCACCCGCCGACCACGGTTTAAGATTTTGTCATCGTGGAAGAAACCCGCCATCTCGGAGCCAATCTGAGACAATTTTGTCCAAGAGCGATGAGACCGACCGGGAGTCAGCTTCTGCGGCAGCTTCGAGCGCCGTCTTTTTCTCAGGTGTAAGTCGAAATGATATAGGAAGCCCTTTTTGACTCATTTGTAGTTGTCCGTAGTTAATTTTGATTGACCGAGGCTTCGATCTGAAATACATATAACTACATTGACGTTACTGCAAGCGGACTGGGCGGAAATCTCACCTTCCTCCCAGCCCTAACCGAGACTCGATCTATGAGGAGATCGCATCATGGCTGTGGCCAATCCTATCACCATGCCCAAGGCCCTGAAAGGGCCGAGCCGGCGCGCCATCCTGGGCGGCTTGCCCGCCGCCAGCGCGGCACTGCTTCTGCCCGATATGTTCGGCACCGAGCCCCCTCCGGTCGATGAAGATATCGTGCCCCACCCGGTGCTGGCGCTGCCTTTTGTGCGTCAGTCGACCGAGGCCGAACGGGCTGCTGGCGCGCCTCCGCGCAACTTCTGGTCGGTCAGCCCGTCTTGGACGTTCTCGCAGGATTGCGACACCGGCAGCCGCTACGCCCGCCTGGCGCTCGCATATATGTCGCGCCACGGTTCGCCCAACATCCTGCAGTGGTCGATCTTTGACATGATCCGGCAAGGCCATCGCCATAGCGGCATCGAGATCGCATACCTCTCGCATTTCGCAGGTCTTGCCCTGGCCGCATACACCTCCAGCTCTGTCGCTGCCCCGGGAGATTTCGCATGAACAAGCCGCTCCATTCGACTTCTGTGGCCCACCTCCCTGCTATGCTGGTCGGGCCTCGCGAGACGGAGATCTCGCGGGCCTTCACCATGCTTCTGCCGGTTCTTACGGCCTACATCCGCGCAGAGCGTGAGCTTGAGGACGTAGGCTTCAGCCTCGATCCGGCTTACTCCGCATGGCATCACGACTCCGATGCTGCGCAGGATCGTTTGAGCGATTTGGTGCGTGCCCTGCGCAGCGCGCCCGCATCTTCGCCTTTGGATGCACCCTTGCGTCGCGTTGCACTGGTGATCCACAAGATGCGCTGCGATCCGGAGAAGGCTCGTGTGTTGCATGAGACGATGGATGCAAAATTCGAAGCGCGCTTTCAGGTTTCGGGGAGCAGCCCAACCGCAAAGCACCGTCAGATGCTGCTGGCGTTTTGTCGCCCGATTTTGGCTCAGTTCGCCGCACTTCCGCTTTTCGACGCCGGACCTGGCGATGATGCCGATATGGTGGCGCTGACCTGAGCGGCCAATCGTCTGGAAACACGTCTCTGGCGGCATCGCTCGCCAGAGACAATATGCCCAAATAATTCGATCATCTGAGCGTGTGAAAATGTATTTCCTGAGCCTATTTCGGCATTCAGATCAGGTTTCGGGTGTTCGGATTTAGGCTTCAGGTCGTTCTGGGTCATACTTTTTCGTTTTTCTTTCTGAGGCCCGGACGTGGACTTTTACTTTTCTTTTTCTTCTCGTGAAGAGGTCGGGTTTCTTGTTGTCTACTTCTTTTCAACGGCATGATTTTTAAAGGATTATTTCAGTTTTTGAGGCGGCATTGCGCTCTGTGCGGCCACAGCCACCCGCATACCAGAGCGCCCGCTCACGCCCAGGCGGGTATGCCGACGGCTATCTCATGCCCGTCAGCGCTGCGCAGCGCGGGCCTCACCCCGGCGTTGATCATCTCCAGCACGCGCAGCCCATTTGCGCTGGCTTCGACAAGCGCATCGAACAGGGTGCTCTGGCCTGTGACACGCCCCGCGCGGATCAGCAGGGCGATCATGGCGGCATCATCAAGGTCGTGGAAGGTTGTGGGGACGGTGCCCCCGTTAGGGCGAACCTGCGCCAGTCCCAGCTTCTGCAGCGCATCAAAATGCAGGCCGGTATGGGCGGAACCACCGTCGTTCAGGCACAGCTTAAACCCGTCGCAGTGCCACCATAGGGCATTCAGGGCCAAAGCATTGGACCAGGTGATGAACTGCGAAAACCGCACCGTATCGGCCCCTGTCAGGGCGATGACCCGCGCATAGAGGACCGCCTGCGCGGGTGTCATCGCCTCGGCTGGCAGCGCAGAGCGATCCTGTGGCGCGGTTATGCCCTGCGGATCATGACCCGCAATCAGCAGATCCTGAAACTCCATCGGCAGCGCCGAGGGACGGCCGCTCCAATGGCCGTTCACCACGAGCGTTTTCGCAAATCCGGCCTGATCCATGATCTCCAGCACCCGCGCGCGCGGATGGGCGATGACCAGTTCGGGATTGGCCGGGTTTTCGACCCGGCATTCACCATCCTGATATTTCAGCGCGAAATGCCCCTTGCCGGCGGCCAGCAGGCGATCAACCTCGGGATCCAGCAGGAAGATCGTCGTCACCAAACGGCCCGATGGCTTCAGCACCCGCGCCGCTTCGCGCGCATATGTTTCGACCGTGGGCAGATCGACATGGGTCAGGACCGAGATCATGAAGACCAGGTCGAGGCTCGCATCGTCAAAGGGAAAGCGGAAGCTGGCCCCGTCTTGGGTGCCATCGGGATTGTAGGGCTTGCTTTTGACGTCAATCCGCCGGAAGCGGAAATTCGGATGGCGCGGCGTGATGTTCTGCTGCGCCCAGGCGATGCCATCGGCATTTGGGTCAAGGCCGGTGTAATCGACATCCGGCCCCAGCCTTCGCGCCAGCGCCATGGCGATCCGCCCGAAACCGCAGCCCAGATCCAGGATCCTGGCCTTCGCCGGTAGCCCGCCTGCTGTCAGGATCCTGGCATAATGATTGGCAACCTGCGGCGCGACGCCGCCATTGAACCGGGTTTCCTGCGCGACCGTGGGCTGAACGGTGGTTTCAACGCGCTCTTCCAGCTCTGCGGCGATCATGCAGGCCGAGGTCCAGAGGCGTTGGTGAATGTCGTCTGGATTGGGATTTGGGGGCAAGGGAACAGTATCCGAAACAATTAACTTGAGACACGGGTGCGGTGACCCGCCGAACACAGGGCGACACCTTCTGCGAAGCGCGAGCCGCCCCGCCACCATTGCAAGCGGGGCGAATTTGTCCAGTCACCCTCTTGCATGACACGTAAGAGGTGACCTTCACCGCACTGAGATCACCGGCAGGTCATCAACGACCGGAAGCGCGTTGATGGCCACCTGCAGATCCCGCAGCGGGGAGGGCTCGGCATAGACTCTCTCGTTGGTGTCGTCGCCCTCATGCCCGACCAGCTCGATGCGCACCAGCTTCGGGATCGTCGTGACCCGCGACAGCCTGTCATTGACGAAGTGTCGGAACGAATGGTTGACGAAGCCCTTCGGGTTCCCCTCAAACACCACATCCAACTCGGTCGAGAACCGATGATAAAGCGCGGCGCCGAACTTCGTGCCTGAGTTCTTCACATGGTTCTCCGGCCGGAAATCCGGGAAGAGATCGCGTTCCTTCCGGCTGCGCAGTTTCGCGAGATAGGTCAGAAATCCGAGCTGGATCAGTCTGTCGTGGATAGGGATCCGCCGCTCCCCGGCTAGGGTCTTTACCCCGCGGTTCGCATTGTCACGGATGTCAAAGTAGACAATGCTATCCTCCTCGCGAATATCGGCGCACATCATCCCGGCGATCTCTTCGCGGCGCGCCCCGGTATAGGCCGCGATCAGCGGCGCCCAGTAGAGTCCATCCTTGATCACCCGCTTTCCAGGGGCATTGCGATGACGCTGGCTTTCGCATCCGGTCCAGATTGTGTGCCGGAACAGCAGGTTGAGATCTGCCTCCTTGAAACCCGCCCGCTTGTCGCGGGCGCGTTTGCGCTCGCGCAGCCGCAGCTTTTTCGGCTGCAGTTTTGGATCAATCGCGATGCCATCCTCTTCGGCCCGGGCGAGGATCAGCGCCAGGACATCCAGATGCCGGTTGATCGTGGCCACGGCAAAACCAACCTTCTCGGGCGGCAGCTTGGCCGCCTGCGTGAAGGCCTCTTTTCGATAGGCCTGGCGATATCCTTTTTGCTCTTGCCCCAACTGGAGGGCAGCCGGTGCAATGTGTCGCGAAAGACCGAAAGATGTGATGGACGGATCTCGCGGATGTCGCTGACGCCGGTCGCCTGCGTGAACAGGCGGGCCGTTACCAGCCGCGACCGCTCCATGGTCTCGGGCGTCCGTTCTGGGGTGCCATCCTCCAGAACCAGATGCTTGCGTTCCTGCTTGCGGATTTCCAGCCGCTCGGCATTCAGCCGTTCCGTCGTGGCAAGGACCGTGGGATCGCAGATCTCTGCTGGCGTAGCCTGCGGCCGCGGTGCCGCTATCGGCATTGCGGGCTGGGGCAAAGCTACCAGCACCGGCTGCGGCTGGATCGGCGCCGGGTTGGCATCGGGCGGGGCGTCCTGCCCAAACCAATCCAGACGATCGCGCGCTATGATCCCGGTAGCGATCTGCTCTGCCATATCTGCCATGATCTGGCTCTCTGCCCCCAGCACGGCCTCGGGCTGCGCATAGGCCGCTGCGCGCCCACCGATCAGCAGGCGACGCAGCTGCAGCAGCGATGCGCTGTCAAGAGGTTGTGCCGATCCGGTTGCCGTTCTGAATTCGGACGCGGTCCGGCGCATCCTCGCCTCGGACCGCATGTCAGCCGCCAGCATCGCCAGCGTGGTTTCCAGCATCGACAGATCGGCAGGGGTGGCGCCATTCCCGATCAGCCGGTCAACGACAGGCGGATCAAGATCGGCCCGGGGACCGTGCTCGGCCATCAGACGCCAGGCGGTGGTGGTCGCCCAATCGGCCCGGATATCGGTCTCGGCCAGGCCCACCGGATCCATCCGGGACACCAGATCCACCCGGCGGATCCGGGCCAGTTCCTCTGTGATGACGTGGGACAGCCAGGTCCGGGCATCTTCTACAGAGATCAGATTACGGGTCAGATCATCGAACATGCGATCACTCTCAACGGTCAGCTTCCGGGCGATCATACAGGCTTCCGCCCGCACTCCGGTCCGCAAAGACAGCTGCAGCATGTCGATAGACGTGGATAACCCCGGCACCCGCCGGCGCCAGTAGAACACGCTCCCGCGCTGAAAAAGATGAAGGTGTTTGCCCATGACGGCCCCCAAAAAGAGGCGGGCCTTGCAACCACGGACCGGGAATGTGTGACACACTTGTGTGACACCATGGGGTAAGTCCTCGACCCACCCCATTGACTTCAAAGCACAAACAGCCGCCACTGCCTTCAACTATCCCCCCGGGGGAGTCTCCGCAGGAGACGGGGTGGGAGCCCCCTTTAACCTCAGTCGCCGCGCGCACCGCCCTCGGGCGCCGACAGATCGCCCTGATAGACCGCCGAAACCTCGGCCCGGATGATGCGGGCGATCTGGGCGCAATCCTCAAGGCTGAAGGTCAGCGGCAAGCGCATGTCGAGAATGCCGTTCAACACCCGGTCGCTTGCCGGCATCGGCGCGCTTGGCGCATAGGTCCAGCTGTCATAGCGGCTGGTGAAGCCCACGGGATCCGGGGCACCGAACCATTTCAGCTCCACTCCGCGGGCCGCGCAGCGGGACAGGACGGCGCGGATCGCCGCAGGCTGCCAATCCAGCAACAGGAACTGGAAGGAAGAAGCCACGAACCCCTCGGCCTCCGGCCGGGCGATCAGGGTCAGGCCCGGGGTCTGGTCCAGCCCTGCCTCCACGACATGATATCGTTCATTCCAGCGCGCGCATTGCCGGGCCAGATCCTGCAATTGCGGGCGCAGGATGGCGGCGCGCAGATTGTCCATCCGGCCCGAGACATTGGGCGTGACCAGCCGTAGCGCCGCAAATGCCTCGGGCGGCGGCGCGGCGCGGTGGCGGTCATAAAGCATATAGCTGCCCGAGAGCAGGACCGCCCGCGCCATCAGACCCGGATCATCCGAGATCAGCAGACCACCCTCGCCCGAATTCATATGCTTGTAGGTCTGGGTTGAATAGCATCCCATCGCCCCCCAACGCCCGCTTTGCCGCCCGGCCCAGGATGCCCCCATCGTATGGGCGCAATCCTCGATCACCGTGACGCCCCGCGCGTCACACAGGCGCATCAGTGCCGCCATGTCGCAGATATGGCCGCGCATATGGCTCAGCATCAGGACCCGCGCCTGATCCGCCTTGGCGGCCAGATCATCGAGATCGATCACCAGCCCCTCGGTCACGCCAACGAAAACCGGCACGGCCCCAAGGCTTGCAATCGCGCCGGGCACCGGGGCCAGCGTGAAGGCATTGGTCAGCACGCGGTCACCGGGCTGCACGCCCACGGCGCGCAGGGCACAGGCCAGCGCATAGCCACCCGAGGCCACGGCCAGGCAATAGCGCGCGCCGGTCGCGGCTGCGAATTCCTCTTCCAGCAACGCGGCTTCGGCCACCTCGCCCGGCACGGTGTTGTAGCGGTGCAGTCGCCCCGATTGCATCACCCGCAGGGCTGCGGCAATCGCGGCCTCCGGGATCGGCTCCTGCTGGGTGAAACTGCCCTTGAAGACCTCCATCCGGTCAATCCCCCAGCAGCTGGCGCACCAGATCGGGCAAGGCGTCATAGTGATCCAGCAATGCCTCGGGCGCGAGCCGCTTCACACCCTGCCCCTCGGGCCCGAAGGAGACGAGGATGCAGGGCACCCCCGCCGCGCGGGCGGTGTCACGATCCGTCACCGTGTCCCCCACCAGCAGCGACCGCGCGGGATCGCCGCCCGCCCAATTGACCGCGGCAAGATAGGGCGCGGGATCGGGCTTGCGGGTGGGCAGCGTATCGGCGCCGACAAGCGCATCAAACAGGTGCCGGATGCCCAGTCGCATCACCAGTGCCTCGGCCAGACCTCCAGGTTTGTTGGTGCAGATCGAAGTCGCAAAGCCCGCAGCACGCAAAGCCTCTATCGCCGCCACAACACCGGGGTAAAGCCGCGTATGGGTGTCGATCGCCTCGGCATAGGCCGCAAGCAGCACCGGATATTGCGCATCGACCAGGCCCGCATCCGGTATCCCCAGCCGCTCCAGCCCCAGGCGCAACATGGCGCGTCCGCCCTGAAAGGCGGTCAGTGCGTCAGAGTCGGGCGACAACAGGTCACCATGGCCCATGCCGCGGAAACAGGCATTGGCCGCAGCGATCAGATCGGCCGAGGTATCGGCCAGCGTTCCGTCCAGATCGAAGACCACGATGGGCCGTAGGGAAGTCTGCATCTTGAAACCTGCCGAAAGGTTCTGTGAAAGGGGCCAGCTTGCGCCCCCCGACATCCGGGTTAAAACGGGCGCAACACCAAGGTAAAGAGGTCTCATGCCGGTTTCTCTCGTCATTCTCGCGGCCGGGCAAGGCACGCGGATGAATTCCGACCTGCCCAAAGTGCTGCACAAGGTCGCGGGCGCACCGATGCTGCATCACGCCATGCAGGCCGGAGCCTCGCTGTCGCCGGGCCAGGTCGTGGTCGTCGCAGGCCATGGGGCCGAGGCCGTCAGCAAGGCCGCAATGGCCTATGACGAAGATTGCACCGTGGTCGTGCAGGAAGCCCAGCTTGGCACCGCCCATGCCGTCGCGCAGGCGGCGCCGGTGCTGTCGGATGCCCGTGGCGATTGCGTCGTGCTTTACGGTGACACCCCTTTCATCCGCCCCGAAACGCTGGAGGCGATGCTGGATGCGCGCGCCCGTCACGCGGTTGTCGTGCTGGGATTCGAGGCCCGCGACCCCGGCCGCTACGGGCGGCTTGTGACGCAGGGCGAGGCGCTGGAGCGTATCGTTGAATTCAAGGATGCAACCCATGAAGAACGCGAGATAACCCTTTGTAATTCTGGCGTGATCTGCGCCGATACACAGACCCTTTTCAGCCTTGTCGCCGAGGTTGGCAATGACAATGCCTCGGGCGAGTATTACCTGACCGATATCGTTGAACTGGCCCGCAAGCGCGGGCTGTCGGCGGGTGTTGTCACCTGCCCGGAATCCGAGACCATGGGCGTCAATACCCGGGCGCAACTGGCCGAGGCCGAGGCGGCTTTCCAGGCCCGCGCCCGCGCCGAGGCGCTGGAAAACGGCGTGACCCTGACCGCGCCCGAGACGGTGTTCTTCGCCCTTGATACCCATATCGGGCGCGATGCGATCATTGGTCCGAATGTCTATTTCGGCCCCGGTGTCACCATCGAAAGCGGCGCCGAGATCAAGGCCTTCTGCCATCTGGAAGGCTGTCACGTCTCGCGCGGGGCCGATGTCGGCCCCTTTGCCCGGCTGCGTCCCGGCGCGGAACTGGCCGAGCATGTCCATGTCGGCAACTTCGTCGAGATCAAGAACGCCATTCTGGATGAGGGCGTAAAGGTCGGCCATCTGACCTATCTGGGTGATGCCGATATTGGCGAAGGCACCAATATCGGCGCGGGCACCATCACCTGCAATTATGACGGCGTGAACAAGCACCGCACCACCATCGGCAAGCGGGTATTCATCGGATCGGATACGATGCTGGTGGCACCGGTGAAGGTGGGCGATGACGCGATGACCGGATCGGGTTCCGTCATCACCGAGGACGTGCCGGACGAGGCGGTGGCGCTTGGCCGTGCGCGGCAGGTCGTGAAGCCGGGCCTCGCGCCAAAATTGTTCGATTTGTATAAATCTATTAAAGCAAAACGTCAGAAAGGTGCCTGAATATGTGTGGTATTGTAGGGGTTCTGGGAACCCATCAGGTTGCGCCCTTGCTGGTGGAATCGTTGAAGCGGCTGGAATATCGCGGCTATGACAGCGCGGGTATTGCCACGATCAGCGATGGCCGGCTGGACCGCCGCCGCGCGGTCGGGAAGCTGGTGAATCTGTCGGATCTTCTGGTGCATGAGCCGCTGGCGGGGCGCGCGGGCATCGGCCATACCCGCTGGGCGACGCATGGTGCCGCAACCGTCGCCAATGCCCATCCCCATCGCGCGGGCACGGTCGCCGTGGTGCATAACGGCATCATCGAGAACTTCCGCGAACTGCGTGAGGAATTGTCGAAAGACGGCTACAGCTTCGAATCCGAGACCGATACCGAAACCGTCGCCCTGCTGATGCGCCGCGCACTGGCATCCGGCAAAGCCCCGCAAGAGGCCACCGCCGAGGTGCTGGGCCGCCTGCATGGTGCTTTCGCCCTGTGCTTTCTGTTCGAAGGCGAAGAGGATCTGCTGATCTGCGCCCGCAAGGGCAGCCCGCTGGCCATCGGCCATGGCGATGGCGAGATGTTCGTGGGCTCGGATGCAATCGCCCTCGCCCCGATGACGGACCGGATCACCTATCTGGAAGAAGGCGATTGGGCCGTCATCACCCGCGCCGGGGCCCAGATCTTTGATGCGCAGAACCGCCGCGCCAATCGCGCGATCAGCCGGATTCAGGTCGATGCGACCCGGATTGAAAAGGCCGGCTACAAGCACTTCATGGCCAAGGAAATCGCCGAACAGCCGGTGGTTCTGGCCGATGCGCTGCGCCATTACACCCGCGAGGGCGGGCTGAACCTGCCCGAAGACATCGACTTCTCCGCCGTGGATCGTGTCACGCTTGTGGCCTGCGGCACCGCGCATTACGCCTGCCATGTGGCGAAATACCTGTTTGAAAGCCTGGCCGGCCTGCCCTGCGACATCGATGTCGCCTCGGAGTTTCGCTATCGCGAACCGCCGCTGTCGGATCGGTCCTGGGCGCTGTTCATCAGCCAGTCGGGCGAAACCGCCGATACGCTGGCAGCCCTGCGCTACAGCCGCGACAAGGTGGCCAAGGTGGTCTCGGTGGTCAATGTGCCGACATCCTCCATCGCGCGCGAAAGCGACGTGGCGCTGCCGATCATGGCCGGGATCGAGGTGGGCGTGGCCTCGACCAAGGCGTTCACCTGCCAGTTGGCAGTGCTGACCCTGCTGGCGCTGAAGGCGGGGCAGGATCGCGGGTGCCTCTCGCGCGAACAGGTGGCGGCGCATCTTGAGAATTTCCGCTGCCTGCCGGGTCTGATGAACCATGCCCTATCGCTTGCCGATGACATCGCCGCGCTGTCAGAGCAACTGGCCGAGGCGCAGGATATTCTGTTCCTGGGGCGCGGCCCGATGTATCCGCTGGCGCTGGAAGGTGCGCTGAAGCTGAAGGAAATCAGCTATATCCATGCCGAGGGCTATGCCAGCGGCGAGTTGAAACACGGCCCCATCGCGCTGATCGACAACCGCGTTCCGGTGATCGTGCTGGCCCCGCGCGATCACCTTTTCGAAAAGACCGTGTCGAACATGCAAGAGGTGATGGCCCGCCATGGCAAGGTTTTGCTGCTATCGGATGCGGCGGGCATCCAGGAGGCGGGCGCGGGCTGCTGGAAGACCCTGACCTTGCCGCAGGTGCCCGATCTGTTTGCCCCGATCCTCTATGCGGTTCCGGCGCAATTGCTGGCCTATCACACCGCCATAGCCAAGGGCACCGATGTGGACCAGCCCCGCAATCTGGCAAAATCCGTCACGGTGGAGTGAAGGGGCTGTCATGAGAATGGATTGCGGCCCGGTGAACCGGGCCGCAACGCTTGGGCACGTTTCGGGGCCGCGCCTCATGGCGTGATTGCGGCACGCACCATTCCGTCCAGCGCATCGATTGCCGGATTGGGGCAATAGGAGCGGTAACTTACCTCGCGCCCCGGCTCTTTCAGCTGCACGCGGTCGATGCCGTAATCCAGACATTCCTGACTGTCGTTCAGCTTCCGCGCCGGGATCGGATGATCCAGGATCGACTGCCTTGCGCGGGCAAATACCTCTGGCGATAGCTGTTTGGACTCCAGCTTCCGGTCGCGCCCGCCGGGCTGCCACATCTCGGTCTGAACCACGCCATCGGGATAGATCCGCATCTCGCTGCCGCCCGCGAAACTGCCGCCCCGCAACAGGCTGATCTCGGAGCTGGTGTCTTGCGGGGTGACCTGCGCCACACAGGCCCCCAGCCCCATTGCAACAAGGGTCGAAACCCCGATCTGCCCCAGCCCGATCCGCATTCCGTTGTCCCCGCGCCGCCCACTTTCATTCTGGACCGCTTTCATTCTGGCTCTGCTTCCATTGGCGCGCCGTCTGGGTTAGGGGTCAAGCCATTTCCGTGACCCGTCGCATATCCCAGTCCTCCGCCCCCAGCCCTCGTTCCCAGTCCCCGTTTCAAGCGCAAGGCCCTGCCGCATGATCTCTGCCCCCGACGCCCTCGCCCAGCTGGAAGCCGCTTCCGACCCGTCCAAGATCGCCGAGATGGCGGCCTATCACAAGGCAGCGCGCCGCTATCTGGGGGTGACGGTGCCGCAGATCGATGCGCTGGCCAAGGGCTGGCGCGAAGAGGATACCGATATCGCGGCGCGGGTCGCCCTGGCCTCTGACCTCTGGGACAGCGATGTCCACGAAGCGCGGGTGGCGGCGGCCAAGCTGCTGACACAGGCGCGCATCCGCCCCGATGCGGCAGTCTGGGATCTGATTGCAGGCTGGGTGCCGGACTTTGACGCCTGGGCCATTGCCGACCATGCCTGCAAGGCGGGCGAAAAGCGCGTGATGGCCGACCTTTCGCGGCTGGATGCGGTGGAAGGCTGGACCACGGGGGACAGCTTCTGGATGCGGCGGGCGGCGCTGGTCATCACCCTGCCGCTGGCCAAGCTGAATTTCCCCAAACCCGATGAACTGGCCGCGCGTGAACGCGTTCTGGGTTGGGCCGCGTCTTACGTCGAAGACCGGGAATGGTTCATCCAGAAGGCCATTGGCTGGTGGCTGCGCGATCTGTCGAAACATGACGCGCCGCGCGTCCGCACTTTCCTGGCCGAGCATGGGCCCCATATGAAAGCCTTTTCCCGCAAGGAAGCAGCCCTTTATCTGGCAGGTTAGGGGCGCGTCTCAGCGCGCGAACACCTCGACCTCGGGCAGATCGGTCAACGAGAGGCCAAGCGCGCGAAAGGCCGCAAGCGACAGCTGCGCGGCACCCTCGCCCGGTTGCAACTCCACCTGCACGGTCTGGCCGCCTGCGGTCTTGATCAAGCCCGGCGTCACCGTCTTGACCAGCCCGGTCTTCAGCCAGAACCCCGATGCCGTCGGATCGCCAAGCCCGACCGTCACTTTACCAAGGGCCGCCTGCGCCGCAGGGGCCGGGCTGGCGGTCGCCGCCGCGCGCTGTTCGGGCGTTGTGGTATCCAGCGCATCCGCCGTGCGGGCACCAGCCTTGGGCGCGGGTGCAGACAGTTCGGGCGTGGCCACCGGGGCAGAAGGTGCGGCGGGTGCCGGGGCACCGCTATCGGGCACGCGGTTATTGCCGATCGGGAAATAGCCGCCACAGCCCGCAAGCAGCAGCCCCGTCACAATCAGGGCGATTCCGGTTCCGCGCATCTGACGCCTCCTCATAGCTTGTCACCAAACCTACCTTTCCGTTTTCGGCGGATCAACCGTCGCAGGCAGGCCTTGCCGCAAACCCGCCGAAAGCCTAGGTTTGCGGCATGACCGCGCCGCTGATCGATCCCTTTGCCCGCGCCATCCGATACCTGCGGGTTTCGGTGACGGATCGCTGCGACTTCCGCTGCACCTATTGCATGGCGGAACACATGACCTTTCTGCCCAAGGCCGACCTGCTGACGCTGGAAGAACTCGACCGGCTTTGCTCTGCCTTCATCGGCATGGGCCTGCGCAAGCTGCGCATCACCGGCGGCGAGCCGCTGGTGCGGCGTGGCATCATCGGCTTCTTTCAGGCCATGTCGCGGCATCTGGACAGTGGCGCGCTGGAAGAGCTGACGTTGACCACCAATGGCAGCCAGCTGGCGCGCTTTGCCGATGATCTGGCGGCGGCCGGAGTGCGCCGGGTCAATGTCTCGCTCGACACACTGGATGCGGAAAAATTCGCACAGATCACCCGATGGGGGCGATTGCCGCAGGTGCTGGACGGTATCCGCGCGGCGAAGGCCGCGGGCCTGCGGGTCAAGATCAACACCGTTGCCCTGAAAGACGTCAACGAGGATGAGCTGTTCCGCCTAGTCGAATGGTGCGCCGAGGAAGACCATGACCTGACCTTTATCGAGGTCATGCCGATGGGCGATCTGGCCGACCGGCTGGGCCAGTTCTGGTCGCTGGCCGATCTGCGGGCGCGGCTGGCCACGCGCTATCACCTGACCGACCTGCTGGAACGCAGCGGCGGCCCTGCGCGCTATCTGCGGATCAGCGAGACCGGGCAGAAGATCGGCCTGATCACGCCACTCAGCCATAATTTCTGCGAAAGCTGCAACCGTGTCCGGCTGACCTGCACGGGCGAGCTGTTTCCCTGTCTCGGACAGGAAGAGGCCAGCGACCTGCGCGGCGTGCTGCGCGCCAGCCCCGATGACGCGGTGCTGCAACAGGCAATCCGTGACGCCATTGCTCGCAAACCCAAGGGCCATGATTTCGATTATGGCCGCCAGCAAGAGGACGGGCAGAAGATCGGCGGGCAAATGCGCCGCTACATGAGCCATACCGGCGGCTGATCGCGCTGTTCCGGGCTGTTTCCGACAGTCCGTTCCGGGTTTGCCTGAAATTCTGGGTTTTGCTGAAATTCGGGGTTTGCCTGAAATCGAACGCAGGGCCGTTTCTGACGAGCATTAGGGCTGTTTCAGGACCGGAATGCGCAGCTCTTGCCCCCGACGCAGCCGGTCAGGGCCGGACAGCGTGGCGCGATTGGCCTCCAGAATGATCGGGTAAAGCGCCATATTGCCATAGAATTTCAAGGCAATGGCCCCAAGGCTATCGCCCTCTTGCACCAGATGGATACGGCTTTCCGTGCCGGCCACCGGCGCCGTGAGGGCGGGATGGCGGGCCGGTTGCAGATCGGCCCGCGCTGCCGCCTGCGCGGCACTGACCAGCCCGGCCAGCAAGACGGCGGTATCGACCTTGCCCGAGGCGGTGACCAGGCCTGCGGGCACCGAGACCTCGCCCCGTCCCGCCGCCTCATTCACCAGCGCATCGATATAGGCATCAGTCTGCCCCTCACGCAGCGCCTGTGCCACCAGACCTTCCAGCGTGACGGGGCGCGCCGTCTGCCCGCGCAACCCGTTCAGCGCCGCAATCGCGCCGCTCGACATGCGTTGCAGCGCCACCTGTTCGGGATCGCCATCGCGCAGCAATGCCAGATCCTGCAGGATGGCGGCAGTTGTCTGCTCCACCCCTGTCGCATCGGGGCGCAAAAGCGGGATCGCGCCCACGCCGACGGGCTTGCTTTCGCCCGCATTGGCCACCATGCCAAGCGCATTGGCCGTGCCGCCCCGCGCCGCCGCCCCGTCAGAGGCTGCGCGCAGACGCGCCATCGGATCGGCGGCATCGGACAGTTGGACGGGCTCGCCCTCGGGGCCGCGAAACACCCATGGCACACCCGTGATGACCGCCGCGATCCCCACGACGACAACCAGATATAGCAGCGCCAGACGGATCATCCATCGCTCCCCTGCGTGGCGGCTGCTGGGCGACTGCTGGCAGGGCGACTGCTGGTCAAACCCAGCATCAACCAGTCCTGCATCCCACCCCGGTAGTAATGCAGCCGATCCAGCGGATAGCCTGCCGCCTGCAAGGCGCGCAGCGCCCGCACGGACTGATCGCTCCAGGCCCCGTTGCAGAAGATCACCAGATCCAGCGCATTCGAAAAATCAAATGCTCCACCGCCCAGGGGTCGTGCCCCAAGCGCCACCAGTATATCGTTGCGAAACGGGTTTTCCGGCGCGAGCGTGGTGAAGGGCACATTCACCGCTGACGGGATGGATCCCTTTTCGAACCATTCCGGCAGCCGTGCATCGATCAGCGCACCACGTCCCTCGGACAGCGGCCCCCGGATGAAATCGATCACCTCCATCTCGCCCAGCGTGGTCACGCCCGGCAGGGCCTGCATCGGTTGCAAGCAAAAGGGCGGACAGATGCGCGAGGTCTTTGCGAAGTCATCGCTTAGCCGGGCCTCGGGGTCCGGGCTGCGCGCGATGGTGAAGGCCTGCCCGTTCAGGGTGAATTGCAGATCGCCAAGCAGTTCGGTCAGACGATTGCCCTCTGCCAGAACAGAGATCGGCACCAGCGTCAGCACCACGATGCCAACCATCGCTCTCGCCCCTGCCCCGACCGACATTAAGACCCCCGAACAAACACTACGCACGCACAACGCCTTCAATGGGCGCAATTACGATAAAATGTGGCGCGATTGTGGCAAGTTTTTCGGGCCGAAGCAACCACCTAGCGCAGACGAAGCTCGCCCGCCTCGATGCGCAGCCGCGTCTCGAACGCTTTGGAGATATGCGCCTTCAAGGCGATATAGGCCGCCTCTCCGTCACGATTGGCGATGGCATCAACGATGGCGCTGTGCTCGGCCAGCGCCACCTCGTCGCGCCCTTCCGCCGCGAAGGAGGTATTGGCCATCAGCGCCATGGAGCGATGCACAAGATCCAGTTGCTGGACCAGAAAGCGGTTATGGCTGGCCAGATGAATCTGCTTGTGAAAGCGCTTGTTGGCCCGGCTGAGCGCGCGCGGATCGCCCCCCTGCAATTGCAGATCTTCCTGCGCCATCGCGCGCAGCACGCGGATTTCCTCTTCGGTGGCGTGGCGCGCGGCCAGCCTTGCGGCCAGCCCTTCCAGTTCGGTGCGCACGGCGTAAAGCTCGGCCAGTTGATTGTGGTCCAATGACGCTACAATCAGGCTGCGCCCATCGCGCGACAGCATGGATTGCGTCTCCAACCGCTGCAGCGCCTCGCGCACCGGTGTGCGCGACACGCCAAGCCGTTCGGCCAGTTCCGATTCCACCAGACGGTCGCCGGGCTTGTAGACGCCGGCCTCGATGGCCTCAAGGATAAGCGTATAGGCGTCTTTCTGCACGAATGGCTCCCTTCCTTCCCTGGGCGCAGACCCTATGCGCGCCCTCGGCGCATGGCAAGCGCCCGCAGGCAGAGCGCCCGCCTTTGCGGCTCGGTCCGCGCAGGCGCCCCCGAAGGCCAGTGCCTTGTCGCGGCACCCGCTTTGCGCTAGCCAAGACCCATGCACGCGCAAGATTTCTCCCATATCCGCAATTGGGTCTTCGACCTCGACAACACGCTTTACCCCCCCGCGATGCGGCTCTTCGACCAGATCGAGGTGAAGATGACCGATTTCGTCATGCGCGAACTGGGCCTTGCCCAGCCCGAGGCCAATCGGTTGCGGCAAAGCTATTGGGATCGGTATGGCACCACCATGGCCGGGCTGATCGCCGAACACGGGATCGAGCCAGAGGGCTATCTGCACGAGGTGCATGATATCGACTTTTCGATCCTTGTGCCGGACCCAGACCTGGCCACAGCGATTGCGGCCCTGCCGGGGCGGCGCATCATCTATACCAATGCCTCCAGACCCTATGCCGAAAAGGTGCTTGCGGCACGGGGCCTGGACGGATTGTTTGCCGCGATCTATGGCGTCGAACATGCGGGCTACCGCCCAAAGCCCGAACGCGCCGCCTTCGAGACGATCTTCGCGCTGGACGGGCTGGACCCCACGACAGGCGTGATGTTCGAAGATGATCCGCGCAACCTTGCCGCCCCGCATGATATGGGGATGCGCACGGTGCATGTGGCACCACAGGCGCTGGTGGCCCCGCATATCCATTATCACACGGATGACCTGGCGGGCTTCCTGACCCGGCTGCAGGGCTGACGCCCCCTTCGCCACAAGGATCAGCCGTCGCCCACCACGCCATCCCTGCCCCCGGCCTGGGACAGAGACAGAGACAGGCCCCGTTTCACAGGTGCGAGAGACAGAAGGGCCTATGACATCGGGTCGCGTGGACGCAGGCGCGGCTTTCACCTATCTAGGGGGCACGGCCCGAAAGGCCAGATCCAGCGGAGCCGAAGCGATGCGCCAGACCACCGATATCCTGATCTCCGGCGGCGGGGTGGCAGGGCTTGCCGCGGCCTGCGCCTTCGGCAGCGCGGGCTATCAGGTGATCTGCGTCGAACCGCAGCCGCCGGTCACCGCCGAGGCCAGTGCCGGCTCCGACCTGCGCAGCACCGCCTTCCTGCACCCCTCGATCCCTGTCCTGCGGGCGGCGGGCCTCTGGGCGCGGCTGGAACCCCATGCCGCCGCGTTGCAGATCATGCGCATTGTCGATGCGGGCGGGGTCGCGCCGGAACCCCGCGTCATCAAAAGTTTTGACGCGGCCGACCTGTCAGACCAGCCCTTTGGCTGGAACCTGCCGAACTGGCTGCTCCGGCGCGAGATGCTGGCACGGATGAATGAGCTGCCCAATGTCACCTTCCTGCCCGGTCGCGCCACCACCGCTGTCCTGACCCGCGAAAACGCGGCCCTCGTCACCCTCTCGGATGGCAGCCGCTTCGAGGCGCGGCTGCTGATCGGTGCCGATGGGCGCGGCAGTCTGGTGCGCGAGGCACTTGGCATCCCGGTGAAAACCCTGCGCTATGGCCAGAAGGCACTGGCCTTCGCGGTCAGCCATCCCGTTCCGCATGAGAATATCTCGACCGAAATCCACCGCTCCGGCGGGCCCTTCACCTTCGTGCCGCTGCCCGACCGCGAAGACACGCCCTGCTCTGCTGTGGTCTGGATGGATCACGCAAGCGAGATCGAACGCCGGCTGACCCTGTCGCCTGAGGTCTTCGCGGCGGAAATGCAGGAACGGTCCTGCAACCTTTTGGGGCCGCTGACCCAGATCAGCCGCCTGACCGCCTGGCCGATCATCGCCCAGATCGCTGCCCGCATGTCAGGCGAGCGCACCGCCCTGATGGCCGAGGCCGCGCATGTCATGCCGCCCATCGGCGCGCAGGGATTGAACATGAGCCTCGCCGATCTGACCGCGCTGCTGGATCTGGCAACGCCTGAAACCCTCGGCAATCGCGAGATGCTTGCGGCCTATCACAAGGTCCGCCATCTGGATGTGCAGACCCGCGTCCATGGCATCGACCTGCTGAACCGCGCCTCGCAGATCGGGGCACAGCCGCTGCGCGATCTGCGCGCGGCAACCCTTGACGCGCTCTATTCCATCGCGCCGCTGCGGCGCGGACTGATGCGGGCGGGCATCGGCGTCCGCTGAAGGACCCAGTGCTGAAAGGCGCGGTGCTTTTTAGAGTATTTGGACAAGCAGCAAAGCATCAACCGATATGAGCGCGGAAAACGGCGCGCCGTTTGGCCCCTCTCATCGCGGTGTCCTGCATTGCTGCTTGTCCAAATACTCATCCTTACCCGAGCGGCCCCAGCCCCCCCGTGGTCAGAGGTGCCCCAATGGCCCCGGACTATCCCAGTGGCCCTGGGCGCGCCTCTTCGGTCAAAAGCACATTGGCCTCAACCTGCCCCACACCCGGCAGGGTCATGATCCGGCGGCGCAGCACGCGTTCGAAATCCGCGATATCGCGCGCCACCACCCGCAGGCGGTAATCGAACAACCCCAAGACATGCTGCACCACCTGCACCTCGGGGATCGCGGTCACCGCGCGCTCAAAATCCTCCAGGCTCACCCGGCCCTTGGTCGCCAGCTTGATGCCGAGGAAAACCGTAACGCCAAAGCCAAGCGCCGCGCGATCGACAAGCACGCGCTGGCCGTTCAGGATGCCCGCATCCTCCATCCGTTTCACCCGTCGCCAGGCGGCGGGCTGGCTCAGACCATGGCGGCGTCCCAACTCGCCCGCAGACAAGGTGCCATCGCGCGACAGATCACGCAGGAAGGCGCGGTCGAGATCGTCGAGATCGATCATAGCGGCAGCCCTGCGCTGTCCTTGATGGTGGCGATCAGCATCAGCGCCTCGATGTCGGAAATATGCGGCAAGGTCAGGATGCTTTCACGGTAGATGCCCTGATAATGCTGCATGTCGCGGGCGATGATGGTGAGGCGGACATCGACGCGGCCCAGGAAGGTTTCGATCCCCACAACTTCCGGGACGTCCCGCGCGGCGGACAGAAATTCGTCAAAGGCGCGGGGATTGGTCTTGTCGAGGGTGAAGCGCAGCGACACCTCAACCCCGTAGCCAAGCGCGCGCCAGTCAACCACCGCCTGCCGCGCCTGGATGACCCCGCTTTCCGCCAGCCGCTCCAGCCTGCGCCAGCAGGTCGCCTGCGTCACCCCTGCACGCTCCGCCAGATCCGATGTCGCCAATGCCGGATCAGCCAAAAGCTGGCGCAGAATGCGCCGATCGGTATCATCAAGCATGGAGGCCTCATCATCTGCGCCTTTGACGCATGATTTTCTCATATCAGGGGCCAGAAGGCAAACCCGGGTCAGTATCTGCTCACGCTTGCGCGATGCTGCGGATGCAAAAAGGTTAACGCGCCGTTTACCGTGCAGAAGGGTCGGCAATCTGCCGTGCCTGAAGCCGATACGAGTGATCCTATGCCCGAGACCAGCCTGACGATCCTGCCCCGCAGCGGCGTGACCATAACCCGTGCGGATGGCAGCGCTACCGGGCAATCCGATATCCTGTCCAATGCGTTGAATGGCAATGCCTTCTCCTGGGAGGTGCCGCATGATCTGGCGCTGACCTTCGGATCCAGCGCCAGCACCCTGCACTTCGACGATGCCGATGGCTGGCTGAGCGATGATCCGGTGAACGGCGCGTCTGTCCTTGACCAGCGATTGACCCAGCCGGTGACCATTGACGGGCAGACCTATGTCCCGAACGAGACCGAGCTGCGCTGGCAATCGCCGCCGCCTGTCTATGTGGAAAACGAATTCTCCGTCACCCTGTTCGACGCGGCAGGCAATATGTTCCATATGGTCGGCGTATCAATCACCACCGGCTATAGCACCCAGGTGGTCGGCATCTTCTTTGACGGCCCGCCGCCACCCGATGGCAGCACGCTATATTACCGCCAAGGTCAGTCGCAATATTTCGGCACCGGGCAAAAGGTGCCGATCCCGGTCAACACCGTGCCCTGCTTCCACGCAGGCAGCCTGATCGCCACCCCCTCCGGCCCGCGGCTGATCGAAGAGCTGCAAGCCGGCGACCGGGTTCTGACACTGGACCATGGGGCGCAAGTGATCCGCTGGATCGGGCGCAGCCGGGTCTGCGGGCTTGGGCCGCTTGCACCCGTCCATATAGCCCCCGGGGCACTTGGCAATGACCGGGCGCTGCTCGTCTCGCCCAATCACCGGATCCTGCTGACCTCGGCCCGGGCCGAACTGCTGTTCGGGCAGCCCGAGGTACTGGTCGCGGCAAGGTTCCTGATCGATGGCAAGGCGGTCCGGCAAGTGCCATGCCTGCAGGCCGATTATCTGCATCTGATGTTCGACCGGCACGAATTGGTCAGCAGCGCGGGGATCTGGTCGGAAAGCCTGATGACCGGGCCAATGGCGCTGCAATCGCTGGATTTCGCGGCACGGGCCGAGTTGCAGGCGATCTTCCCCGACCCGACAGAGGCCGCGCATTCGGCCCGCGCCAGTCTGACCCGGGGCGAAGCTGCGCTTCTGCGCATGGGCGCAAGGGAATGAAGTATCCGCATATTTCCTTCATGAAGCATGATTTACCCACATAAACCGGAATATTGGCAAAATTTGCAGCAACAGACGGCGCGCGATCCGTATTCTGCCTTCAGTTCAAACCGAAAGGATACGCCGATGCGCGTGTATTATGATCGCGACTGCGACATCAACCTGATCAAAGACAAGAAAGTGGCCATCCTTGGCTACGGCAGCCAAGGCCATGCCCATGCGCTGAACCTGCGGGATTCGGGTGCGAAGAACCTCGTCGTTGCGCTGCGCGAAGGCTCGCCCTCGGCCAAGAAAGCCGAAGGCGAAGGCCTGAAGGTGATGGGCATCGCAGAGGCGGCCGCATGGTGCGATGTCATCATGTTCACCATGCCCGACGAGCTGCAGGCCGAAACCTACAAGAAATACGTCCATGACAACCTGCGCGAAGGCTCTGCGATCGCCTTTGCTCACGGCCTGAACGTGCATTTCGGCCTGATCCAGCCCAAGCCCGGCGTGGACGTGATCATGATGGCACCGAAAGGCCCGGGCCACACCGTGCGCGGCGAATACACCAAGGGCGGCGGCGTGCCCTGCCTTGTGGCAGTGCATCAGGACGCGACCGGCAAGGCGCTGGAAATCGGCCTGTCCTATTGCTCCGCCATCGGCGGCGGCCGTTCGGGCGTCATCGAGACCAACTTCCGTGAAGAATGCGAAACCGACCTGTTCGGCGAACAGGCCGTGCTTTGCGGCGGTCTGGTCGAGCTGATCCGTTGCGGCTTTGAAACCCTGGTCGAAGCGGGCTACGCGCCGGAAATGGCCTATTTCGAATGCCTGCACGAAGTGAAGCTGATCGTCGACCTGATCTATGAAGGCGGCATCGCCAACATGGATTACTCGATCTCCAACACCGCCGAATACGGTCAATACGTCACTGGCCCGCGTATCCTGAAATACGAGGAAACCAAGGCCCGCATGAAAGAGGTCCTGACCGACATCCAGCAGGGCAAATTCGTGCGTGACTTCATGCTGGAGAATGCCGTGGGCCAGCCGACGCTGAAAGCCTCGCGCCGCGCCAATGACGAGCATCAGATCGAAAAAGTCGGTGCGAAACTGCGCGAAATGATGCCCTGGATCTCCAAGGGCAAGATGGTTGACCGCGCCCGCAACTGACCTGCGGCCACAGCCAAGACAAAAGGCCGGGGATTGCCCCGGCCTTTTGCGTTTTCCTGTTTACTTTCAGGGGCTTTCGTTTCGGCATTTGCGCATCGGGCGCTTTGCGTTCCCCTGCAACCCTACCTTAGAAGCGCAGCACGGCCTCTGCCCGGGCCTGCATGGCCTTGTATTCGCCAAGCCAAGGCCGCCGCTTGGGGTAAAAGATCGGCCAGCGGATCTCCCATGGGCGCAGACGCCCGGTAAAATGCACAAGGCCCGGATTGATGCGACTTTCGGCAAAGCGCGCCTGTTCCGACGCCGGAAACGGGGCGGAGCCGGTCGCCCGGTTGCCCCAAAGCGCGTTCCAGATCGGGTCCAGCGGCGCGATCTGCCCCTTGAACACCGCATTCACCCAGTTCTGGTCGTTGAAGCGCAGCCCATATTGCTTGCGCAGCGCCACCGCCCCTGCCGCATCGCCCATCGGCACATCAAGGCCAAGCGCGCGGATGCGCGGCAGATCAAACAGGATGACGCCCGCGTTGATATAACGTTCAGCATCGACCAGATGCGCGATCTTGTCGAGATCGGCCAGATGGCGCATCGATTTGCGCGAACGCGGCAGGGTGCCGGTCTTGCGATACCAGACCGCCTTGGCGATGCCGCTGTCCAGACAGGCCGCAATCGGGCACCCGCCCAGATCGGTCTGGAAAGCGGGGCCGATATCGCGGCGGAACATGGTGTCGCCATCGACATAAAGCGTCGGTGCCTCAAGCAGTTTCGGCAATGACAGCCGCGCCAACGTGGCGGGCGAGACATGGCCGCCCACCTCCAGCTTCGGCACGTCGATCTGACGCGCATCAAAGGTCGCGCCGGGGAAATGCGCGGACAATTGATCGACCAAAGGCTGCAACCCGGGCACGGGTTCCGTCACCAGCAGGCGCAGCGTCACATTGCGCGGGCGATGCTCCAACAGCGACCATGCCGACAGGATCGAGGCGCGCAGAAAGCCACCATCGAAGATCCATGTGACATCCGGTGCAATCCCGCTTGCTGCATCCGGGCCCGGACCGATCGGGGCAGGCTGCATCACACCGCCGCCTCGACCGCCGCGACGATACCGTTGACCTCCGCATGAAGCAGCGCCTCATCCTCGCATTCCGCCATAACGCGGATCAGGGGCTCGGTGCCGGATTTGCGGATCAGGACGCGGCCCTTGCCGGTCAGCCGCGCCTCGGCCTGGGCAATGCGGGCCTGCACGCTTTCGACGGAAAGTGGTTGTTTATCCGCGCCATAGCGAACGTTCTTCAGAAGCTGTGGCACGGTCTGGAAGCTGGTGGTCAGGTCCGATGCCGGCTTTCCGGTGCGCGCCATCTCGGCCAGGAATTGCAGCCCCGCCACCAGACCATCGCCGGTGGTGGCGTAATCGGTCATCACGATATGGCCCGATTGCTCGCCACCAAGGTTGAAGCCGCCGCGCCGCATCGCCTCAACCACATAGCGGTCACCGACCGCCGTGCGTTCCAGCCGCAGCCCGCGCCCCTCAAGGAACCGTTCAAGCCCGAGGTTCGACATCACCGTCGCGACCAGCGTGTCGCCGCGTAGCCGCCCGTCTTCGGCCCAACGTGCCGCCAAAAGCGCCATGATCTGGTCGCCATCGGCCACGCGGCCATTCTGGTCCAGGATCATCACCCGGTCGGCATCGCCATCAAGACTGATGCCGACATGGGCACCATGCGCCACCACTGCCTCGGCGGCGGTCTGGGTATGGGTGGAGCCGCAACGCTCATTGATATTGGTGCCGTTCGGATTGACCCCGATCGGGATCACCTCGGCGCCCAGTTCCCACAGCACATCGGGGGCGGCGCGGTAGGCTGCGCCATTGGCGCAATCCACCACCACTTTCAAACCGTCCAGCCTCAGCCCCGCAGGGAAGGTGGTCTTGACGAATTCCTGATAGCGCCCGCGTCCGTCATCGATGCGCTTCGCTCGGCCGATGTTCTGCGGCTGTGCCGGCTGGATCTCGCCTGCCACAATCGCCTCGATCTCGGCCTCGGCCTCATCTGACAGCTTGAACCCGTCGGGGCCGAAGAACTTGATCCCGTTATCCTGATGCGGGTTGTGACTGGCCGAAATCATCACGCCCACATCCGCACGCATCGACCGGGTCAGAAACCCGACCGCAGGCGTCGGCACCGGGCCCAGCAGCAGCACATTCATGCCGGTCGAGGTCAGCCCCGCCGTCAGCGCATTTTCCAGCATATAGCCGGAAAGGCGCGTATCCTTGCCGATCACCACGCGATGCGCCGCGCTGCCATCCCGGCGGAAATAACGCCCGGCGGCCGCGCCAAGGCGCAATGCCATCTCGGCGGTCATCGGATAGGTATTGGCCCGACCCCGAACCCCGTCGGTGCCAAAGAGTTTGCGGCTCATGTCCGGTCTCCCACAGTTACGGAGCGCCACAGGGCAAGGGCCTGCCGGGTCTCCCACACATCATGCACGCGCAGAACCTGCGCGCCCTGCGCCACCCCCGCCAATGCCACGGCAACCGAGCCGGGCGTGCGACGGGTGGCATCGCTTTCGGCCCCAAGCGTGCCGATGAACTTCTTGCGGCTGACGCCCAGCAGGATCGGGCAGCCAAGGCCGTGAAACAGGCTAAGACCGCGGATCAGCGTCAGATTATGCGTCAGCGTCTTGCCGAACCCGATGCCGGGATCGACCATGATCCGGTCGCGCGGAATGCCCGCCGCCTCGGCCTCGGCCACGCGAGCGGCAAGGAAGTCATACACATCCAGCAACACATCCTCATATTGAGGATCGTCCTGCATGGTCTGCGGTGCGCCTTGCGCGTGCATCAGGCAGACCGGGACACCGCTTTGCGCGGTGACATCCTTCAGACGCGGGTCAAAGCCGAACGCCGCCACATCGTTGACGATGCTGGCACCTGCGGCCAAGGCGGCCTCGGCCACGGCAGATTTGCGGGTGTCGATGGAAATCACGGTCTCGATCCCGCCTGCGCGCAAGGCCGCGATCACCGGCGCGGTGCGGCTGATCTCTTCACCCACCGGCACTTCGGCGGCACCCGGGCGGGTGCTTTCGCCGCCAATATCCAGAATCTCGGCCCCTGCCCCGGCCATCTCGCGGCCCTGACGCAAGGCGGCCTCGGGTGCCATGAAACGGCCCCCGTCGCTGAAGCTGTCCGGCGTCACGTTCAGGATGCCCATGAGGCGCGGGCGATCCATCGTCAGCCCGGCAAAATCGGCGCGCGGTGCGCTCAGCCGCTCACGAATGGCTTCGGGCAGATCGCTGACGGCAATCAGGTCCGGCGCGGCATCGCGGGCCAGCACCTCGACCCGGTCGAACCAGAGCCAGCCGCCCGCCAAGGAGAGCGCGCCCTTCGGGCGGGCCGGATCCGACATCGGAATGGGACGATAATATTTCATCGCCCCGAATTAGGCCCAAGCCCGGTTACAGGCAAGGCCGGGTTCAGGCGCGCTCAATCCCCACGCGACTTCCCGCCGGAACTGTTACATCGCCGTGAACGATCAAGGCCTCGGCCGCGGTCAGTTCTGCCAGCCACAGCGAAAGCGCCACCGGCTCGCGCGAATGGGGGCCGTCCACCACATCCAGCACCAGCTTTGACGGTGCCCAGACGATCATCTGGCCATGTTTCATCGCCCAGTCGATTTCCGTCCGCGTCGCCACAACCACGCAACGCGGATCGCGCGCCGCCAGCCGCCAGGCGTTTTGCTCGATCGCCAGCAGGTCAACCCGGCGCTGCGTCGGCTTGTGCCCGGTCTGCGGCACCTCCGTATCGGGCAGGCCCACGGTCAGGATCACCGGCAGGCCGCGCGCCTGCCAGCCATCCAGCCGGACCGAGAGATCCGGCGCAGCAATCGCGGCATTGTCCAGATAGACGACCAGCGGATGCAGAGCCTGCATCATCCCCTCGCTGTCCACTGCGCGCAACGGCGCCTCTGCCCGCGAGCGCGCGATCTCCACCCCAAGCGCACCCGGGCCGCGATCCAGCTTTTCCACCCGCACGAAAGCACGCATCGCCTGCGGCTCTGCCAGAATGCGCTCGGCCACCCGCGCGGCCAGCGTCTCCAAAAGGTTCAACCTCTCATCCGACAATTCTGCCGCAATGGCCTCGGTGATGCGATCATAGCTGAGGATGCGGTCGACATCATCCTCCAGCGGTTCGGGCTGAGGGCGCACCTCGACCACGACATTGAAGCGCAGGCGTTGGGGGCGACCGCGTTCCTGCTGAAACGCCCCGATATCGGCATCGACCACATGGTCGCGCAGCGAAATCCGGTCGCGCGGATCGGCCGAGGCCGAGGCCAGACTGCGCTCTTCGGGATGGGCAAAGGCAAGGCGGATATCGCTGGTCATTCTGGCTGGCCTCCGGGCCATTGGATCTGGCGCGAACCTAGCCGCGCCAGCACGTCATGCCCTGCCCCTGCGCGGCAGGCAAGCGATCCCGAACGACATCTCGTCAGATCGCCTGCAACCCGTTCATTGCCTGTAGAACAGATGTGCCCCGATAGAGGCCGTGCGATCAAAGCGTCGCGACCAATCCGGGCGCACGCCAACCGTATGAAAATGGGTCGCCCCCGATGTCAGTGCGCGCGGCGCGCCATCCATCATGATACGCGCGATCTTGCCTGCCCGGATCCAGGCCCCGCGTTCGCTCACGCGGTCGGATTTGCCATCGCAGGTGAAAGAAAACTGGCAGCCGCCCTTGCCGCCCTGCTGCACAACGCCGCAGATCGAGCGAGGATAGGCCGGGCTGTCGACCCGGTTCAGGATCACTTCGGCCACCGCGAACTGACCACGGATCGTCTCGCCGCGTGCCTCATGGTAAAGGGCGGTCGCAAGGCATTGCCATTGCTCATTGCCTGACGCGACCGGCAGGGTGTCCACAAATCCCGCATCATAGCGCACCACGCCCGGCAGGCTGGCTTTCGGCATTTCGGCATCGGCCCTGGCCGAGACCTTCATCACGGATGCCGCTACCGGTTTGGCTGCGGCTTTGGCGGCCCCATTCGCCGCAGGCTTCGGTTGGCCGACCCCGCCGGCAATCGCTGCCAGACGCGCTGGTGCCACCTTGTCCAGCGCCGCCTTCTCGACCCCCAGCAACGAGGTCATGCGGCCATCCAGACCCGCCTGCGGGTCGTTCGACTGGCTCACCGTAACATCGGCGAAGGCCGCTCCACTGAGGACGAGCGTGGCGAAAACCGCCGTCGTCCAGCCTTGGGCTAAGCACATTAACTCTGTTCCCGGTCCTGTTCCGCGCCGCCGCTCAAAGGGGTAAAAACCGACCTTTCTCACGGCAACAGTCGCGGCGCTTAGCCCGGAACGGGGGCCAGAGTCCACCCTAGTGGCAAAAATGTCACTTCAAATCGGCGCATTCTGGCCGAACCATGCCAATCTCATGACAGAAAAATGCAAGCGATTTCGCCTGCAAATACAGGGAATCGCGTTACATTTTTGACATGATTACAATTTGGGATCAATCAGCGCCAAATGTGCCGCCGCAAGCCGCGCCTGCGGCACGCGGTAAGGCGAGCAGCTGACATAAGTGAAGCCCGCCTTGCGGCAAAACGCGATTGATTCGGGATTGCCGCCATGCTCGCCGCAGATCGACAATGTCAGGTCCGGACGGGTGGCCCGACCGCGATCCGCGCCGATATGCAGCAGCTCCCCCACACCGTCGACATCCAGGATATGGAACGGGTCTTCGGGGAAGACACCTTCCTGCACATAGGTATTCATGAACCGCCCGGCATCGTCACGCGACAGGCCATAGGTCATCTGCGTCAGGTCATTGGTGCCGAAAGACAGGAAAGCCGCGTGTTGCGCGATCTCGCCCGCGCGCAAAGCCGCGCGCGGTGTCTCTACCATGACACCCAGCCGATAGTCGAAATCCACCCCGGTCTTGGTGCGCACGGCAGCCGCCACCTGATCGACGCGGGTCTTCACCAGCTCCACCTCGCGGCGGGCGGAGACCAGCGGGATCATGATCTCGGGCACCGCCGGGGCACCGGCGCGCGCGGCCTCCACCGTGGCCTCGAAGATCGCGCGGGCCTGCATGTCATAGATCTCGGGCAGCACGACGCCCAAACGCACGCCGCGCATTCCCAGCATCGGGTTGAATTCCGCCAGGGCCTCGGCCCGGCGCGTCACCTCTGACAGTGGACGATCCAGCGCCTCGGCCAGTTCGCGCAGACCCTCGCGGGAATGCGGCAGGAATTCGTGCAAGGGCGGATCAAACAGCCGGATGCAGACCGGCAGGCCCTGCATGATCTCGAACAGCTGGATGAAATCGGCCCGCTGGATCGGCAGCAGACGCGCCAGCGCCGCCGCCCGGTCCTGCGATGTATCGGCAAAGATCATCTCGCGCATGACGATCAGACGATCCTCGTCAAAGAACATGTGTTCGGTGCGGCACAGCCCGATGCCCTCGGCACGGAAGTCGCGCGCGGTCTGCGCATCCGAGGGCGTGTCGGCATTGGCCCGAATGCCGATATCGCGCAACTCATCCGCCCATTGCAGAAGCTGACGAAACGCCTCGTCCTGCGCGGGCGGCAGCATCTCGGCCGCCCCCACCAGCGCCTCGCCAGTGGTGCCATCAATCGTGATCACATCGCCTTCTCGGAAGATGCGACCGTCCCGCCCCTGGAATTTTTTATCCTTCAAATCCAGTCGGATATCGGATGCCCCCACGATGCAGGGCAGGCCCAGGCCGCGCCCGATCACCGCGGCATGGCTGGTCATGCCGCCGCGTTCGGTCAGCACGCCAACCGCCGAATGCATCCCGCGAATATCCTCGGGCGCGGTCTCGCGCCGCACCAGAATGCAGGGCTCCCCGCGTGAGGCAGAGGCCTGCGCCGCCTGCGAGGTGAAGACCACCCGCCCGACCGCCGCGCCGGGGCTTGCGGCAATGCCGCGCGTGATGACATCGCGCGGCCCGCGCGGATCGACCTGCGGGTGCAAAAGTTCCGACAGCGCGCGCGGCTCGACCCGCAACACCGCCTCGGACGGGCTGATCACGCCATCCCGCGCCAATGCCACCGCGATGCGAAGCCCTGCGCGCGAGGATCGCTGCACCTTCACCGCATCCAGCACCGCCAGCTTGCCATCCTCGATGGTGAACTCGATCTGCATCTCCTCGCGCAGCCTTGCGCGACAGGCGGCACCATGGCGCACCAGTTCGGCAAAGATTTCGGGTGCCAGCTCCTCCAGCGAGGGGCCGCGCTTGTCGCGGGTCAGAAACAGCGCCTCGCCCTTGGTCAGCGCATCGCGCCCCTGACTTTGGCCAAGATAGCGCCCCTTCACCAAGGGTTCGCCGGTTGCGGGGTCGACAAACTGGATCACCCCCGACCCCGAAATCCCCTGCCCGATGCCCTGCGCCATTTTCTGCACCACAAGACCCAGTGCTGCCTCGGCCGGTGCCCCCTTGGCTTGCCGCAGCAGCCGCGCGGTCGTGCCTTCCCAAGCCCGCGCCATGGAACGCAGCACATCCGCCAATTGCCGGGCCGGATCTTCGGGGAAGGGCTCGTCCATCTCGCTCTGGTAAGAACGCAGCGCATCGCGCAAGCCTTCGGCCGACACCGCCTGCCCCTCGAACATATCGGGGTCAAGGCGCGCGACATGCACCGCATAGCCCTGCACGAAACGCAGATAGAGCGCATCCGCCGCCGCCTGCCCATGGGTTTCGGCCAGTTTCGCGTGCAGCGCACCGTTCAGCCCGATATTCAGAATCGTGGCAGGCCCGCCCCAATCCGGGTTCTCCGGCGAGGGTCGCACCGAGATCAGCGGCGCAGGCCCGAATTGCGCCAGAATGCCGGCGCAATCGACCATCTGCCCCGAGGCGATGGCCCGCACAGTGGTCGCGGGCAACGAGACGGTTTCCGGCACCGGAAGCTCCAGCCGGGTCAGGCGCTGCAGGCATTTCGCGCGCCAGCCATGCCGCGGCGTGGTGATCTGCGCCGAAGGCGTGATGACGGTGAAATCGGTAAGGAATTCGGTTTTCTGCACTGCGGCACCTTTTGCGTTGCACGCAAGATAGACGGATCGCTTCGCCGCGCAAGCGCCATGCGTCATCGCGCTGTCATGCAAAGAGAAAGGGGGCATTCCCGCCCCCCTCTGGGGCCAGCGGCCCCCTTCAACAAAGGGGCACGCAGAGGAGATCAGGAAAACGAAGTGGAAAGCGAAAACGCCCTGTTCTCATCTGTTCCCAAATATCCCGGAGGCGCGGGGGCTGGCCCCCGCTGTCCTGGGCTTTGCGCGGGGGCTGGCCCCTGCTGCCCTGACGTATCCGGCCCGGCTCGCGGTGGCTTTCGCCACATGCCGGACCCGATCCTTGGCCGAGATCAGCCCTCGACCTTGGTCAGATCGGCGACCTGCCCCACCAGCGCGCGGATGCTGTGCAACAGGTTCAGCCGATTGCGGCGCACGATCTGATTGTCGGTATTGATCTGCACCGCCGTGAAGAAGGCATCGATCGGCGCGCGCAGCTTGGCCATCGCGGCCATCGCGCCCGCGAAATCCTCGGCCGCCATGGCGGGCTTGATTGCCGCAGCCCCCGCATCGAGGGCCGCGAACAGTGCGCGCTCCTCATCGGTTTCGGCGAACTTCACCTCGGCCCCGAAGGCATATTCGACGCCATCCTTGGCCTCGGCTTGGGACAGGATGTTGTTCGCGCGCTTGAAGCCTTGCAGCAGGTTGGTGCCATCCTCGGTGCCAAGGAAGGCCTGAAGCGCCTCGGCCCGTTTCACCAGCAGCGTCAGATCGTCATTGCCCGGCATGGCAAGGCAGGCGTCGATCACGTCATGACGGATACCCTGATCGCGGAGGAAGACTTTGAGGCGGTCGTGGAAGAAGGCGAGAAGATCGGCAGGCACACCTTCCCAGCTCGCTGCCGACCCGTGATTGACATGTAGCTGTGCAGCAGCAGAAAAGAGCCGGAGCAACGGAGCGCGCAAACCGTTTTCGATAAGAAGTCGCGAAACGCCCAAAGCTGCACGGCGCAGCGCAAAGGGATCCTTACTGCCGGTCGGCTTCTCTCCGATGACCCAGAATCCGGACAAAAGGTCCAATTTGTCAGCCAGCGCAACAGCGACTGAAACAAGAGCTTTTGGCGTGACGTCAGTGGGGCCAAGCGGTTGATAATGTTCGCGTGCGGCAGCCGCAACGCTTTCAGGTTCACCGGCTTCGAGCGCATAATACATGCCCATCAAACCCTGCAATTCAGGGAATTCGCCGACCATTGCGCTGCGCAAATCCAGTTTAGCGAGTTTGGCAGCCACTTTCGCGGCATCAATATTTAGACCAGGCATAAATGGGGCGACATCGTTCACCAACGCGTCCATCCGCGCGATACGGTCGGACTGGCTGCCGAGTTTATTGTGGAAGGTGACGGCTTGCAGCCCCTCTTCCCACTCGCCCATGCCCGCCTTGGCGACCCGCAGGTCGTTTTCCCAGAAGAACCGCGCATCCGACAGCCGCGCCGACAGCACCTTGAGATTGCCCTTCAGGATCGTCGCGCCACCATCCGCGGTTTCGCGGTTGGCGACCGTCACAAAGCCCTCGATCCGCCCGGTTTTCGGGTTCTTGACCGAGAAGAACTTCTGATGCTCGCGCATCGAGGTTTGCAGCACCTCGGGCGGCAGATGCAGGAACTCCGCCCCGATAGCCCCCATCAGCACCACCGGCCATTCGACCAGACCCGCCACCTCGGTCAGCAGCCCCGCATCCGGCACCAGCTCCCATCCGCGCGCAAAGGCCTGATTTTGCGCATCATTCCAGATATGCGCCTCACGCTCGGCGCTATCGAGCATGACATAGGCGCGGCGCAGCTTGGCGGCGTAATCGTCGAATGACGACACCGGGAAGCGCGCAGGTGCCATGAAACGGTGCCCGCCGGTGGTATTGCCAGCCTCGATCCCGTCGATAGTCATCGGCACGACATGCGCGCCGCCCTCATCGCCCAGCAGGCAGATGATCGAATGCAACGGGCGCACCCATTTCAGATTGCCCGCCCCCCAACGCATGGATTTCGGCCAGGGGAAGTTGCGGATCGTGCGTTCCAGCACCTCGGCCACGATCTCGGCCGCCTGACGGCCGGGCTTTTCGATCACGGCGAAATAGACCTCGGCCTTCTTATCTGCGCGCTTTTCCAGTTGTTCCAGCGTCAGGCCGGTAGAGCGCAAAAAGCCCTCCAGCGCCGCGGCTGGCGCATCGGTGCGCGGGCCTTTGCGTTCCTCGCGCACGGGGCGGCTTTGCCCGGTCAGCCCGGTCAGCGTCAGCACCAGACGGCGCGGCGTCGAGAAGGCACCCGCCCCCTCATAGGTCAGCCCGGCCTCGACCAGACCATCCGTCACCAGTTTCTTCAGATTCTCCCGCGCGCTGGCCTGCATCCGGGCCGGGATTTCCTCGGAGAAAAGCTCAATCAGCAAGTCGGGCATTGGGATCTTCTTTCAGCTTTTCGTTGAGCTGGTGCCAGGCATAGGCCTGACCATCAGGGAAAACGGCAATCACACGGTCGATACCGGGATGAATGTCGGCGACCGACAGAAAGGCAATGGCCTCGCCGGTTTGCAAGGCCGTGTCGATCTTGCCCGCATCGAAACAGTCGAACCAGGGCGGCGCGATCAGCGGCTCGGCCTTGTCATAGACACGGTAGGTTTCGGTCAACATGCCCTGGCTCAGCGGCGTGTGGAAACAGGCGCGGAACCGCAGGGGCGAGCTGTCAGCGTCGATCCCGGTCACATTATCTGCCAGAATGACCTCCGGCGCGGTGCCGATGATCGGGGTCAGCGCAATTTCGGCGCCCGGGGTGAAGGCGACGGGTTCGTAATAGGCGTAAAGCTGGGTATACCAGATGCCCGCCCCTGCCAGCAGTGCCGCAATCACGATGCCGCCCCCGATGAACTTGCCATTCACGCCACCGTCTCCGGCTCACCCAACGATGCCCCCGCCTCGGTCTGCACGAAGGCATCGGCGCATTTCTTGGCCAGCGCCCGCACCCGGCCGATATAGGCCTGACGTTCGGTGACCGAGATCACGCCGCGCGCATCCAGCAGGTTGAACAGATGGCTGGCCTTGATGGTCTGGTCATAGGCGGGATGCGCCATGATGATGCGCTTTCCCGTTTTCGGATCTTCGGCCGGGAAGGCCAGCAGGCGCTCGCATTCGGCCTCGGCATCCTCGAAATGGCGCAGCAGCATTTCGGTCGTGGCACCGTCAAAGTTGTGGCGCGAATATTCTTCCTCGGTCTGGCGGAAGATATCGCCATATTTCAGCGGGATCGGGCTTGCAGGATCGTTGAAGGGCATGTCCATCACATGGTCGATGCCCAGAACATACATCGCCAGACGTTCCAGCCCGTAGGTCAGCTCGCCCGAGACCGGCTTGCAGTCATGGCCGCCGACCTGCTGGAAATAGGTGAACTGGCTGACTTCCATCCCGTCACACCAGACCTCCCAGCCAAGGCCCCAGGCACCCAGCGTCGGGCTTTCCCAGTCATCCTCGACAAAGCGGATATCGTGCAGGCTGGTATCGATGCCGATGGCATTCAGGCTGCCCAGATACAGGTCCTGCAGGTTCGGCGGGCTGGGTTTGATCAGCACCTGATATTGGTAATAGTGCTGCAGGCGGTTCGGGTTCTCGCCATAGCGGCCATCGGTGGGGCGGCGCGAGGGCTGCACATAGGCGGCGGCCCAAGGCTTGTTGCCCAGGCTGCGCAGCGTGGTGGCCGGATGGAAGGTGCCCGCGCCCACTTCCATGTCATAGGGTTGCAGCACGGCGCAGCCATGGCCCGACCAATAGGTCATCAGGCGCAGGATGATTTCCTGAAAGCTGCGGGGCGTGGTTACGGCGCTCATCGGTCCCTCATCACGAAAGGCCCCGATCAAGCGGGGCGCGGAGGCTTGCGGCATTCCATAGGAGACGGGCAGCGGGGCGTCAATGCAAGCCCGCTCGCGCAACTGTCAGAATGGCGCAGGCTTTCCGTATTTGCATGGGTTCGGTTCAGCGTGTAACGGTCTGCGCGGGATTTTGTGATGGAACCGTGATCCGATGAAGCAAGTGATTTGTCTGCTGGCCTTGCTTGGCAGCACCGCCCTGACCCCGGCCTTTGCTCCGGCTGCGTGGTCACAGACGGCGGGCGGCGGCGTGGCACAGGAGATGATCTGGCTGCAGATCGAGGCGCAGCCGTCGATGGATATCGCGCGCGAACGCGCCAGTGCCTATGCGGCCGTGTTCCCGGATGTGTCGGGTTTTGCGACCGGCGGGTGGTATGCCATCGCGCTTGGCCCCTATACGGATCGCGGCGCGGCAGAGGCGCGGTTGCGCCAGTTGAAGGATGAGGCCTTGGTGCCCGCCGACAGCTTCATCGCCTTTGGCCGCGATTACCGCGCGGCCTTCTGGCCCGAAGGACAGACGAGCTTTGCGCCGCTGGACGGCCCCCCCCTTGGCGCGACCGAGCCGGGCGAGACGCCGATCATCGACAGCCCCATTGCGCAGGCACCGATCCCGGCGCCCGACGGTGCCATGGATCCAGCCGCCGATCCGGCACCTGAGGCCCCGCTGGCCGCAGCCCCGGAAGCTGCACAACCCGCCTTCATCGAGGAAACCCCGGCCGAGGCCCGCGCCGCCGAAGCGCGCCTTGACCAGCCCGCGCGCGAGATGATCCAGACCGCGCTGCAATGGTTTGGCCATTACAATGCCCGCATCGACGGTGCCATAGGTCCCGGCACCCGCGCCAGCATGACCGCATGGCAGACCGCCAACGGGCTGGAACCCACCGGCATCCTGACCACCATGCAGCGCGAAACGCTGATCGAGGCCTATCAGCACGAACAGGCAGCCTTTGGCCTTTCGACCATCACCGAGGCCGAGGCCGGGATCGAGATCACTCTTCCGACCGCCATGGTCGAATTTGACCATTACGAGCCGCCCTTCGTGCATTACCGCGCCAAGAACAATTCCGGTGTGCAGGTCATCCTGATTTCGCAACCCGGCGATCAGGCCACGCTTTACGGTCTTTACGACGTCTTGCAGACGCTGGAAGTGGTGCCGGTCACCGGCGAACGCGCGCGATCCGAGCGCAGTTTCACCATCGACGGGCGCTCTGCAAATGTGGCCAGCCACGCCTATGCGGAACTGTCGAAAGGTCTGATAAAGGGCTATATCGTG
Source organism: Gemmobacter serpentinus (assembly GCF_008973825.1). Lineage (GTDB taxonomy): Bacteria > Pseudomonadota > Alphaproteobacteria > Rhodobacterales > Rhodobacteraceae > Gemmobacter > Gemmobacter serpentinus. The sequence continues at coordinate 48,659 of NZ_WCHR01000027.1, forward strand.
GCCTGGAACCCGTCTGACGATGACAAGATGGCGCGCGTGTTGACGGCGATGCAGTCCAGCTTCCGTTCGATCGGCGACAAGGCGCTGGATCCGGGTCTGGTGCCGCTGTCGGATGACAGTCGCAGCGGGCTTTTGTCGGGGCTTGAGGTGCGCCGCCCGGCCTTGTCGCGCAGCGGCTTCTATGTCGATGGCAATGGCACCGTCGCCACCGTGGCCGAGGCAGTGGAGGGCTGCAACCGCATCACCCTCGATCTGAAAACCGAGGCCAGCGTGATCGCCGCGGATGCGGTGACCGGCCTTGCGCTGCTGAAACCCGCCAAGCCGCTGTCGCCCCCGGCCGTGGCCGAACTGTTGCCCGGCAGCGCCCGCGAGGGCCAGGAGATCGCGGTTTCGGGCTACAGCTATGAAGATCGCCTGCCTGCCCCCGCCATGACCTTCGGCACGCTGGAAGAAGGCAAGGGACTGGATGGCGAAACCGGCATTGCCCGCCTGACGCTGGATGCATTGGCAGGTGACGCGGGCGGGCCGGTGCTGGATGCAACCGGCGCGGTGATCGGCATGTTGCTGCCGCGATCCACCGAAGGCGCGCGCAAGCTGCCCGCAAGCGTCGCCTATGCGCTGCAAGCCGCCCCGCTGGCTGCGCGTCTGACCGAGGCCGGCGTGACGCCCCGCCCCTCGGCCCGCAGCGGTGCCTTGGCCCCCGAGGATCTGAACCGCCTGTCTGACGGGATGACGGTTCTGGTCTCCTGCTGGTAAGCCCAACCGATAGACCCCGAAAGGCCGCATCCAAGGGTGCGGCCTTTGTCATGGCTGGATCCAGTCATCGGCATCCGATGCGCCCTGCCTTGCGCCCCCGATCCGTTCCGCCCCGCGTTTGACGTGACCCACATCTGACGTGACCCACATCTGGCGTGGCCAGCATCGCGCGCGCCCAGTCTCTGGCGCCCCAGTCTCTGGCCGGCCCGACATCCAGATCGGTCAGCGCCTGCCAAGGGCAGGTTGGCGGCAATGTCTGACAAGGGCAAACGTCTGGCGCGCACTGCATGGCTCGGCCAATGTGTCACGCGGCCAGTGTGCCAGACAGCAAAGGTGTATCGCCCGCATCTGGCTAATCCAGCCCCACCCAAGCCCGCACCATTGCCCGATCAGTCGCGCCAGAACCGCGCGAAGAACAGCACATAGACCGACATCAGTTCCAGCCGTCCCAGGATCATGCCGCCGATCATCATCCATTTCGCCGCCAGCGGAAAATCGGTGATCGCACCACTTTCCCGTACCTCCTCGCCCCAGACCGGCCCGACATTGGCGATGGCGGTCCAGGCCGCAGTCAGTGCCGTCCCCATCTGCAGCCCTGTCAGGGAAAGCCCGACGGCCAGCAGGCCAAAGCTGAGCACAAAGGCCGTGAAAAACACGATCACCGAATCCAGCACGTCATCGCTGACCGGCTGCCCGTCATAGCGCAGATTGTGCACGGCGTGGGGCTGGCCCATCTGGCGCAGCCGCTGGCGCACCGCTTCGATCAGGATCTGATAGCGGAAGACCTTGACCGAACAGGCCGTTGAGGCCGTGCAGCCGCCGATCAGCCCGACGCTGATCAAAAGCACGAAGGCAAATCCCCCCCAAGGCAGCACATTGACCGAGAAATATCCGGTGCCCGTCATCACGGTGACCACATTGAACGTGGCCTCGCGCAGCATGAACAGCGGTGCCTCTCCGCCGACGAATACCCCCGCAAGCGCCACGCCGATCACCGCGCAGCCGGCCCATCGCAGAAAGGCGCGCACCTGCACATCACGCCAGACCGCGCCCAGATCGCCCCCCATCAATTGCACATAGCGAATGAAGGGCAAGGCCGAGAGGATCATGAACAGGATCGCAACCAGCTGCGGCAGGCCGAGATAGGCAGCGAAGCTTGCATCGTAATTGGAGAACCCCCCGGTCGAGACGCAGGTCAGCGCATGGATCACCGCGTCAAAGCCGGTCATCCCTGCGGCGTGAAAGGCCAGCGCGCAGGCCACCGTCAGCCCGACATAGACCTCGATCAGCCCGACGGAAATGTCAAAGGCGCGCGGCATGATCTTGCCGCCTGTGTCAAAACTCTCGGATCGGAAGAACTGCATCCCCCCCACGCGCAGCACCGGCAGGAAGATCATCGCGACGATCACGATCCCCAGACCGCCCAGCCAGTTCAGCATGGCGCGCCACAGATTTGTGCCCATCGGCAGATTGTCGAGGCCGGGTGCGCCGGTCTCAAGATCCGGGCCGATGACGGTGGTGCCGGTGGTGGTCATGCCCGAGACCGCCTCGAACAGCGCGTCGGTGAAGGAAAGGCCCGGTGCGCCGAACATCAGGGGCAGCGCGCCAAAGCTCGGCAGACCCATCCAGACCGCGACAGTCAGCAGAAAGGCCTGCCGCACACTCAGGCCCTGCCCCGTGCCATTGGCGCAAGACAGCGCCAGCACACCGCCCGACAGGCCGGTGATCGCCGCCGCACTCAGAAACCCGCGCCAGTTGTCGTGGCCCGCCTGCCAGTCCAGCGCCAAAGGCAACAGCATGAACGCCGCCAAGGCGACGCAGAGCATACCCAGCACAAAGCCCACAGGACGCAGATCGATCATGGCGCGACCTTCATCCGATCTGGCGCGGGCTGTCAACGCACCCGCAGGAGACATCTGGTCTGACCTGGGTCGCCAAAGCGCCTAACATATCGTCTGACGCAGGCCCCAAATGCATCCGCGATCCGGCATCCGATCTGGCACAGGCTGCCAACGCAACCGCACCGGGGTGTCAGAACATATCTGCAGGCCACATCCGCAGATTGCCCCCGCATCCCGAAACAGCCCACATCCTGCCGCATTCCTTTGTCAGATCTGCGAACATTATATGGAGATTGCCATGCGTGCCGTTTTGCTTGCCGCTCTGGCCCTTTGGGCCAATTTGACACCCGCCCATGCCGAACTCGGCCTCGATTCCGTGCGCAACCAGCTTGTCACACATGATTTTGCCGCATTGGAACAAGACTTTGCCGCGGCCCATGTCAAGGCCCGCGACAGCGGCGATTCATCCCTGCTCCGGCAGATCAATGGCACGCTCTTCTTTACGGTCAATGATGCAAGGCTTGGCCAGTTGCGCAACTGGCAGGCGGCCTATCCCGCCTCCCCCTACGCCGCCACCGCCCTAGCCTGGACCCAATACCGGCGCGGCTTTGCGCAACGCGGCACGAATTTCCCGCAGGACGTGGCACCCCAGTCGATGATCGCCTATCGGCTTGCAATGGACGAGGCTGAACATCTGGCGCAGATCGCGCTGACCGCAGGTCTTGATTATCGTCCGGTTCTGGATCTTTCACTGCTGCTGGATCGCGCAGGCCACGGCCCGCTGCCTGCCTATGCCCTTCTGGCACAGTCGCAAAAGCTGGGCCCCGATTACCGCAGCCTTTATCTCGGGCTGCTTGCGCACGAACCCAATTGGGGCGGATCGGTCGAGCAGATGATGTCGCTGTGCGACAAATATGCAGATGCGATCCCGGACTATGACCGCGAACTCTGCCAACATGAGGTTCTGTTCTGGGTCAGCGATGTGCCTGCCCTGATGGAAAGTCTCGACACCATCACCGCCACGCGGCGCCCGCGGGCAATCGACCCGACGCTGCGGTTTGCCTATACGACCGAATGGGCGTGGCAGAACCGCCCCGAGGCACTGGACGAGCTGAAACGCCTGATGACTGCATCGCTAGATTGCGAGACAGATTTCTACAGATTCCAGAACGAAATCTTCGCCATCTGGTCGAATTATGCAGATGGCGCTGCGATCGCGAGCGATATCACCCGGCAATATTTCCGCGTGACCAAGGACTGCCTGAAGGACAGTCCGCAGGATCCAAACCTGCTCGCCTCCATCATAGGCTTTGCCTATGGTGCAGAGGTGCCAGAGCCGGAACTGTCACAAGCGCGCGCCATGGCTGAGGCCGCATGGCAGGAAAGTCTGAAACTTGGTGAGACCCTGCCGGCGACCTGGAAAGCCGGGCGGCAGATCGCGCGCAACCGGATGGTCGACGGAGCCAAGGGCTGGTGGGATTATCCGGCGATGGAGCGTTACTATCGCAACGAAATCGCCTACTCAGCCAATAATATGCGTGTTCTGCACGAATATCGCAGCCATCTGAACTTTCTGCGGGTGGAAGGCGCGCGTCTTGACCCGTCCAGCGCCGAAGCCAAACTTCTGGCGCGCGATGGCGTGACCCAAGCCCTGCTGGCCTGCAGGATCTGGCGCGCAAAACGGCTTTATGATGTGGCTTGCGACCAGCAATGGGGCAAAGATGAATGCAGCCGTGTCATCAGCGCCGACAACGCGCGCGAGGCAGAATTTCTGGCAAATGGCCCGCTTTGCCCGTGGGAGCGGTTCGCCCCCGTCGATGCCCTTCTGGAAGCCCCGCTGCCAGCGTCGGAGTTTGTCAGCGCCAGCCAGTAAGGTGTGTGCGGTCAGGCCTGATCCCTGACTGCGCCGCCCATCCCGGCAATCAGCGCAGGCGTCAGGCGGAAATGGCCGGTGATCTGCCATTCGAACAGCCGGTCCTCGATCCGCGCGCCCCAGCCCACATTATGCACGATCAGCGGGCGCTGTTCGTCAGGACTGCGCCGGTTGGTCACGATCACGATATGGGTCTGGCCATCGGGAAACAGCGAACTGACGATATCGCCCGGCTGATAGTCCGCCGCCTGTGCGCTGATCGGCAAATCCGCGCCCTTGCGGGTCAGATAGGTTTCCAGATTAGGCACCCGGCGATGGTCGATATTGCGATCCGGGCGTTTCAGCCCCCAGCGGCGCGGGTATTGCGCAAAGGCTGCCCGCATATCCTCATGCACCGCCTGTTGCAGATCGATGCCAAGCCCGTCGCGCAGGGCGCGGATCACCACATCGGTGCACACGCCGCGATCACGCGGCACATCGCCCCCGGGATAGTCCAACGTCACATAGGCCGGGTCGTAGATCCGCGTCACGCCGACCTGCGCCTCGGCCGCCCGGACCAGCGCCGCGATCTCTGGCCCCGGCGCGCCCCATGGCTTGGGGGCCTCAGCCATCAGGCGCGCGGCGACCAGCCCCGCGCCCGACAAGGCCATCCCGCCCAGAAAAGCCCTGCGAAACATCAGGTGCCGCATCAGCCGATATGGAACAGCGTCTGGAACAGCCGCGGATCAATGCTGGATTGCGCGAAGGTCTCGCCCTCGGTCAGCAGGCTGACCGCATCATGGCTGTGCAGGCTTTCCTGATGGCTGGCCAGCACGCGGAAATCGCCGATGCGCGGATCGCGCCGCAAGGCCTGACAAAACAGCCGCGCCGCATCCTCGACAAAGATCGGATTGGCCGCGTTCAGCTCGGCAAAGGCCTGTTCATCCTCGCGCTTCACCATGACCTGCGTCTCGGTCGGGATGGCGCTGCGGCACAGATCAATCACATCCTCGAACCAGAGGGGCGATCCCTTTTCCACCACCAGTGACAGCCGCGCGACGGAACGCTGCGAATGCGGTGTGGCCAATTGGCCGCGCGTCTGGCGTGCATGTTCGCTCAGTTCCAGCGAGCAAGGGCAGGTGCTGGAATAGACGTAATCCAGATGCAGGATGCGCAGGCGTTGCCCGCCCTGATCCACCACCTCCAGCGCGATATCGTAATATTGCCAGCCCGAAAGGCCGGAGCGTAACGAGTCCACCCGCATCGGAAAGCTGAACCGCATCTGGAGGCGGGCATCGAAACTGTCGAGGTCGCGCTTGTAATCGGCAAGCGTGCGCTCGATCACCTCAAAGCTGAATTCGGTCTCGGCATGGGCATAGAAGGTCCGCATGATGCGGCTCATGTTGATGCCCTTCTTGTCGGCCTCAAGGCTGACCGTGCCAGTCACGCTGGTTTCCAGCATCAGCTCGCCGCCCGCGCGGCTGCGATAGCGGATCGGCAGGCGGAAATTGGAAATGCCGACATGCTGGATCTGGCGCTTGTCGCCTTTGATCAGGCTTTCCGGCCCGTTCTGCAGATCGGGCAGCGTGGCCTTATAGGCGGCATCGACCTTGAAATCCGCCGGATACTGCCGCGACAGGTCAGGGTAAAGACCAAGGCCTGCCTGTTCGGCCGCAGATGCGCCCGCCGCCCATTTCCGCAGCAAGGCCAGTGCCTCGGCAGCCTCATCTGCCGAGGGTTGGCCCCCGGGATCGGTCAGATGAACATTCATGGGCATTCCCTCCGGTTCCGGCGCCGTCGGCACCTTCAATGTCAACAGGTTACGCAATCCTCTGCGTCTTGGATCACCTCTGTCACCGGATTTCGGCGCAAATGCGACCCATCCAACATGTGGGCAGGCAAGGCCAAGTCGTCAAGGGCGTGACCCGGCGGGGCTTTGCGCAGCAGCCGGGTCATCCATCGACGATGGCCATCCATCGGGCGCGCCCGCGCGACCAGATGGCGCGCGGGCGGTGTCGATCGGTGCGCGTCGTCAGATCAGATCCAGACCGCGTTTCAGATCGGCGATCAGGTCACCCGCGTCTTCCAGCCCGACCGACAGCCGGATCAGGCCCGGCGTGATGCCAAGCTGCGCCTTCTGGTCATCGGGCAGGCGCTGATGGGTTGTGGTCGCCGGATGGGTTGCGATGGTCTTCGCATCGCCAAGGTTGTTGGAGATCTTGATGACCTCCAGCGCGTTGATGACCTTGAAGGCCGCGTCCTTGCCGCCCTTCACCTCGAAGGCGATCATCGTCCCGCCCGATGCCATCTGTGCCATTGCCAGCCCATGCTGGGCATGGCTTTCCAGCCCCGGATAGATCACCCGGGCCAGCCGCGCATCGCCTTCCAGCGCCTGCGCCACCTTCAAGGCGCTGTCGGCCATGGCGCGGCAGCGCAGGTCCAGCGTCACCATGCCGTTCAGCATGATCCAGGCCGTGAAGGGGCTCATGGAGCCGCCGGTATGCTTCATATAGGGTTCAAGCGTCTTGCGGATGAACTCACGGCTGCCGCAGACCACGCCACCAAGCGCGCGGCCCTGCCCGTCGATATGCTTGGTCGTGGAATAGACCACGACATCGGCCCCCAGATCGACGGCGCGGCTGAAGATCGGCGTCGAGAACACATTGTCCACGATGACCAGCGCACCCGCCTCATGGGCGATGGCCGACACGGCAGCGATATCGACCAGTTCCAGCGTCGGGTTCGACATGCTTTCAAAGAACACGGCCTTGGTGACGCCCGGGCGCATCGCGGCGCGCCAGGCATCCAGATCGGCACCATCGACAAAGGTTACCTCGACACCAAAGCGACCCAGCACATCTTCCAGAACGTAGAGGCATGACCCGAACAGCGCGCGCGCCGAGACCACATGATCGCCCGCCCGCAACAGCGCGGTCAGCGCGCCGCTGACCGCCGCCATCCCGGATGCGGTGGCAAAGGCATCTTCGCAACCCTCAAGGGCGGCGATGCGTTCCTCGAACATCCGCGTCGTCGGATTGCCGTAGCGCGCATAGATGAACTCGTCATCCTCGGTCTTTAGGAAACGGGCCTCCGCCGACTCGGCGGTCGGGTAGACAAACCCTTGTGTCAGGAAGATCGCCTCCGCCATCTCGCCATATTGACTTCTGCGGCTGCCCTCATGCACCAGCTTGGTGCGCGTCTTCCAAGTGTCGCTCATGTCCTGCCTCCGGCAACGAAAAAACCCCGAAGACCGGAGGCTTCGGGGCGCGCGGATCGTCCCTTCACCTTTTAGCGGTTTGTTTAACGTGGCCCGCAATCCGGTCTCAAAGCGCCACGAATCCCGCCATACGCCCGGCGCGGGCTCAGGTCAACGGGGCCTGCACGATCAAACCGGCATGAGAGGCGCGCATGCTTCGCTTCCTTTTTCACATCTCTGCGGGCGTATCTTGCGAAAACAGGTTGATCCATCCCGCAACCGGACCGCGCCGCCAGGTCGAAGACACCCACATCCGCGCCATCCGCGCAGCCCCAGGACGCCGGTATTGCGCCAGATAAGTCAGGATCACGACATCGGGTGCCAGCGGGATCATTCGGATCTCGCTCAGGGCATAGTCGCTGACGGTCGGACCATTGGCCAATTGCCCGCTATGATCGTCGCGTCCGGCATAGCCATCGGGGTAAAGCCCCACGAAATCCTCGGCCAGAAGGGCTGTATCCGCGGCCCTGTCGCCCGCGACCAGCGCCTGCCAGACCCTGTGCTCATGCGCCAGCACCTCTTCCAGCATTGATCCCTGCATCTCTGACATGGCAGCCCCGCTCTTGCATCCCGCGCGCATTGCCGCATCATGCCCGCAAACACAGGAGAGAGCCATGCCCGCCCCGATCGAGTTGCATTACTGGCCCACGCCGAACGGCCACAAGATCACCATCGCGCTTGAGGAACTGGCCCTGCCCTATGAGGTCAGGCTGGTCAACATCGGCAAGGGCGAACAGTTCGAGCCCGATTTCCTGAAGATCGCGCCGAACAACCGGATGCCCGCGATTGTCGATCCCGATGGGCCGGATGGCGCGCCGATCTCCATCTTTGAAAGCGGCGCGATCCTGCAATATCTGGCGCGCAAGACTGGCCAGCTTTATGGCGCGTCAGAGCGGGCGCGGGTCGCAACCGACCAATGGCTGATGTGGCAGATGGGCGGCGTCGGTCCGATGGCCGGTCAGGCGCATCACTTCCTGCGCTACGCCCCGCAGATGGACCCGCCGCAGGTGCTGCCCTATGCGCAGGACCGCTACCGCCGCGAGGTGGGCCGCCTTTACGGCGTGCTGGACCGCCAATTGCAGGGTCGCGCATTTGTGACCGGCGACAGCCTGACCATCGCCGATATCGCGATCTGGCCCTGGGTCATGGGATGGGAGGGGCAGCAGCAAAGCCTGGACGACAAGCCCGACCTCAAACGCTGGCTCACCGATCTGGGCAACCGCCCCGCCTTCCAGAAAGGCCGCGCCGTGGGGGCCGAGGCCCGCGCGCCAGTGATGGACAAACAGGCGATGGAGACGCTGTTCAAGCGGTGAGAAGCTGCCGGGCGGGGGGCCACATCGCCGCCCGCCGCATTCGGCGCAGGTCACGCCAAGGCAGGACCCGCGGATATTGCTGCCGACCTTAAGTCAGACAGCCACGCAGGGCCGCAAAGCCCGGGCGAATGCGCGGGGGACAGGTCAAGTGATGCCCCGCGAATGTTCCCCCGTGAACGCCTCCGAGACCGGGGGCCAAAGGGCCGATGCAAGAAAGCCGGACTTGATACAACGAATTTGATGCTACCGATCTGGCGAACTGACGCCCGGTGTTTCGGCATCGCGCCCCGGTCACCGCCCAATTCTTGGGCAAGCCCATGCTGCAGCCGTTGACGTAACGCCCCTTGGGTCCGGCGCGGGATGGGGGTAAGGCTTTGTCACGCAATCGTTACCCTTGAGGAATCAATGTCCTACTTCCCCACTTGGCGCCCGGCGACGGGCAGCGTGGTGATGCCCGATGAAAGGCTGCCCGCGGCCCAGTCGGCCACCATGGGTCTGCAACACCTGCTGGCCATGTCCGGCTCCACCATTGTGGCACCGATCCTGATGGGGTTTGACCCCAATGTGGCGGTGTTCTTCTCGGGCATCGGCACGCTGCTGTTCTTCGTCCTCACCGGCGGGCGGGTGCCAAGCTATCTTGGCTCGTCCTTCGCCTTCATCGCCGTTGTGCTGGCGGTGATGGGACAAGAGGGCGCGACCATCGGCCATGCGCTTGGCGGCATCATTGCCTGCGGCGCGGTCTATGCGCTGATCGGGCTGATCGTGATGCTGGTCGGCGCGAACTGGGTTGAAAAGCTGATGCCGCCGGTCGTGACCGGCACCATCGGTGTGGCCATCGGCCTGAACCTTGCGCCCGTTGCGGTGCAGCAACTGAATGCCTTTGGCAATCCGACCGCCGCGCATATCACCATCGCGCTGCTGACAGTGTTGTTCATGGCGCTGATCTCCTGCTACGGGCCGCAATCCACGCGCCGCGTTTCGGTGCTGCTGGCGCTGGTGCTGGGCTATCTGCTGGTGCTGATCTGCGGCAATGGCCTTGGCCTCATTCCGGGGATCGACTTTTCCAAGGTTGCGGGGGCGGCCTGGTTCGGCCTGCCGCAATTCCAGAGCCCGGAATTCCACTGGCCCGCAATGACGCTGATCGCCCCGGTCGCCATCGTGCTGGTTGCGGAAAACCTTGGGCATATCAAGGCGCTCGGCTCGATCACCGGCCAGAACATGGACCGCTATATCGGACGCGGCTTCCTGGCCGATGGTCTGGCCACCATGGTGGCGGGATCGGGCGGCGGCACCGGCGTCACCACCTATGCCGAAAATATCGGCGTGATGGCGATGACCAAGGTCTATTCGACGCTGGTCTTCGTGATTGCGGCCTTTGTCGCGATCCTTCTTGGCCTGTCGCCAAAATTCGGGGCCATGTTGCAAACCATTCCGGCCCCGGTTCTGGCCGGTCTGTCGGTCTCGGTCTTCGGGCTGATCGCCTCGGCCATGGCGCGGATCTGGGTGGTCAACAAGGTCGACTTCACCGATCCGCGCAACCTGTTCACCGTGGGTGTGGCGCTGGTGCTGGGTGCGGGCGACTTCACGCTGAAAATCGGCGATTTCGCCCTTGGCGGTATCGGCACCTCCACGCTGGCGGCGCTGATCCTGTATCAGATCCTGGGTATTGGCCGCAAAGCTGCCTGAAAACCAAAGCCCTGAGGCCCAGGATTACGCGCAAAAGAAAACCGGCCCCCGCGATAGGCAGGGGCCTGTTTTTTTCATGACCTCGATGGCTCATTCCGCCTTCGGCGTCTCGGCATAGCGCTCCAGCAGCTTGCCTTGCGTCAGGAAGAACACGAACAGCGCCGCCGTCAGCCCGAAAGTCTTGAAGTTCACCCAGGCCTCGGTCGACATCAGCCGCCAGACCAGCTCATTGGCGACGGCAAGCCCGGCAAAGAACAGCGCCAGCCGTTTCGTCAGGATCATCCAGCCCTCGTGCCGCATCGGCAATGCCTCATCCATCACGGCAGACAGATAGCTTTGCCCGCGCAGCAGGCCAAAGCCAAGGATCGCCGCAAAGGCCGCATAAAGCAGCGTGGGCTTCATCTTGATGAACCGCTCATCATTGAGCCAGACCGACAGACCGCCCATGACGACCACCAGCACCAGCGTCATCAGCTGCATCCGCGACAGCTTGCCCGTCAGCGCCCAAAGGATGCCGGTGGTGACAAGGATCAGCAGAACGAAGGCGGCGGTCGTCACGATGAAGCCGTCATAGCTGGTGCCGCCAAGGGTAAAGGTCTGGTCCTTCAGCCGCCCGAACATCACGAAGAACAGCACGACCGGCCCCAGTTCCAGCGCCATCTTCAACAGCGGATTGATCTTCTTTTGCGCCATCATCGGCCTCCCCATTCCACAAGAACCGCGCCGCCCGCGATCACGGCCATCAAGGCCACCTGCATCCGCCCCGAACGTTCCCCCAGCACCAGCCAGCCGATCAGCGCGGCAAAAACGGTCGAGGTCTCGCGCAATACCGCCGCCTCGCCCACTTTGTCGAGGCGCGTGGCCAGCATGATGCCGCCAAAGCTGGCAAATGCCACCAGCGCACCGATCAGCCCGCGCCGAAGCAGCGGAATGACTCCGCTGACGCCAAGCCTGCTCCAGCGCCGGTAGGTCAGCGCGGGCATCAGCAGGCTGTCGATCATGAAGAACCAGGCCGGAAAGGTGAAGGGGTCGCTGGATTGCCGGATCCCCCAGGCGTCATAGGTCGTGTAAGCCGCAACCATCAGCCCGGTCAGGCCCGCAAGCCCAAGTGCCGTCAGCATCGTGTCGCGCCCGGCCGTCACATGGGTCAGGTTCCAGGCGGCAAGACCCAGGATCCCGCCCGAGAGGCAAGCGACCCCCAGCCATTGCAGGGGCGCGAAATGCTCGCCAAAGATCACCCCCGCCAGCGCCACCGTGACCAGGGGGCCAGTGCCACGCACGACCGGGTAGACCACCGTATAGGCGCCCCGGTCATAGGCGGCGGCCTGCAACAGCTTGTAGACGGCATGGATCATGAACATGCCCAGAAAGATCGGCCAGAGCCGCGGTTCGGGCCATGGCACGACGAACAGCGCGACAGGGGCCGCAATCAACCCGTAACTGGCATCGATCGCAGCCCGGCTGAGCCAGGGATCATGTCGCCCCTTTTGCAGCGCCCCAAACAGCGCATGAAGCACCGCCGCGGCCATCGCCAGCCAGAAGGCCAGATCGTGGCCGGCTGGCGTGCCTTCAAGGGAGAGCAGCCAGTCGCTCATGCTGGGGGGGCCCCGTATGGCGCGGGTTCAGCGGCCTTGGCACGAACGATTTTGGGCCAAAAGGCATCGGATCCGCGGCGGCCAGATCGGGGGGCTATCTGCCCCCCGCGGCCCTGCCGGGCCTCCCCCCGAGGATATTTTTGGGCAGAATATGGCACGGGGGTTGGGGCTTTCGGGCGGCGGTGGTTCGGGAGCAGTCCGTCAGGTTGTCAGTCGGGCAGACCGACAAGGGCGCGGGCGAAATCTTCGGGGTCGAAGGGCGACAGGTCGTCGATCTGTTCGCCCACGCCAATGGCATGGATCGGCAGGCCGAACTTGTCGGCAAGGCTGACCAGCACACCGCCCTTGGCGGTGCCATCGAGCTTGGTCATCACCAGGCCCGAGACATCGGCGATCTTGCGGAAGATCTCCACCTGCGCGACGGCGTTCTGGCCGGTGGTCGCATCCAGCACCAGCAGGGTATTATGCGGTGCGGTCTCGTCCTTCTTGCGGATGACGCGGACGATCTTGGCCAATTCCTCCATCAGATCGGCGCGGTTTTGCAACCGGCCTGCGGTGTCGATCAGCAAAAGGTCTGCGCCGCTTTCCTGCGCCCGGGTCAGCGCATCGAAGGCGAGGCTGGCGGGGTCTGATCCTTCGGGCGCGGTCAGCACCGGCACACCGGCGCGGCTGCCCCAGATCTGCAACTGTTCCACCGCAGCGGCGCGGAAGGTGTCGCCCGCCGCAATCACCACCGATTTGCCCGCGGCCTTGAATTGCGAGGCCAGCTTGCCGATGGTCGTGGTCTTGCCGGAGCCGTTCACGCCCACCACCAGCACCACCTGCGGGCGTTTGGCATAGATCGGCAGCGGCCGCGCCACCGGCTCCATGATGCGGGCCACCTCGGTGGCCAGGGCCTGTTTCAGCTCGGTCGCGCTGATGCGGCGGCCCATGCGGCCTTCGGCGATATTCGCGGCCACCCGCATCGCGGTATCGACGCCCATATCGGCCTCGATCAGCAATTCCTCAAGGCTTTCGAGCATGGCATCGTCAAGCACACGGCGCGGCTCGTCGACCCCGGCCCCGAACAGGCGTCCGACAAGGCCGGGCCTTGCCCCGGGCGCGGCCTCGGCCACCGCCTCGGGGGCGGCATCGCCCCCCTGCGCGCGCTCGGTCTCGACCAGCGCATCCAGCGATCCTGCGATCTTGTCGGAGGACCGGAACATCCGGTCTTTCAGCTTTTTGAAAAAGGACATGCGGCCACCCGGCGAGAGAGATCCCTTTCCACCTAAGGCCTAAAGGCCCGGGATGGAAGGCCCGCAGGCCCCTTTGGCACAACTGCCTGCGGCAACAGGGGCGTTGCGTCCCCCGCAGTTTGGCCGATACTGCGACTTATGGCACGGATCCCGCAGCCTGCCGCCCTGTTTTTGCCTCTGTATCCGGTCAAACACCCGTCATGAAGCGCCCGTTCCGCCGCAGCCTGCCTTTGAAACCGATGCCGCTTTTTGCGGCAGCCGCGATCACGCCGTTGATCCTGCTGGCGGGCGGGGTTTACCTGGGCAGCGCATGGGTGCTGCCCGGGCTGCTTTATATGGCTGTGCTGACGGCGGCGCTGGATCATCTGATCCGCCTCACCGCCCCCGATGCGCCGGAAGGGGCAGAGTTCCCGGCGGCGGATGCGCTGCTGGTCGTGATCGGTCTGGGGCATCTGATCGCCTTTCCGCTGGCGGTCTGGGCGATTGCAGGCGACAGCGGGCTGTCGCCACTGGCGCGCATTCTGCTGTTCATGGGCTTTGGGCAGTTCTTCGGGCAGGTGTCGAACCCCGCAGCGCATGAGCTGATCCATCGCGGATCGCGCAATCTGTATCGGCTGGGCGTCGCGGTCTATGTGACGATGCTGAACGGCCATCACGCTTCGGCGCATCGGCTGGTGCATCATCGCCATGTGGCGACCGATCTGGACCCGAACTCGGCCCGCGCCGGGGAAAATTTCTACCGTTTTTTGCCGCGCGCCTATTTCGGCAGTTTCCGCGCGGGGTTTGGGGCCGAAAACGAGTTGCGCGCCAGAAAGGCACGCGCGCTGCATCCCTATGTCGCCTATGTCACCGGTCAAGTTTTCTGCCTTGCCCTTGGCGGGCTGCTGGCCGGATGGGCGGGTGCTCTGGTCTGGCTGGCGCTGGCCGCCTATGCCACCGCGCAATTGATGCTGTCGGATTATGTGCAGCATTACGGGCTGCGCCGCGCCCTTCTACCCAATGGCCGCCATGAGCCGGTGAATGACCGGCATAGCTGGAACGCACCGCATTGGTTTTCCTCCGGGGTGATGCTGAATGCGCCGCGCCATTCCGACCATCATGCCCACCCGAACCGCCCCTACCCCGCCTTGCGCCTGCCGGAACCGGATGATGCGCCCTGGCTGCCATGGTCGCTGCCCGTGGCATCGGCCGTGGCGCTGGTGCCGCCGCTCTGGCATCGGCGGATGCGGCACCGGCTGGCGAAATGGCTGCCCGAGACGGCAGAGCGGTAGCCCCCCGGCCCTTGCGGGGCGCGCGTGAGTTGGGGCCAGTGCTGGATCACAGGCTCGACAAATCACGGGCTCCACAAATCACGGGCCTCACAGATCACAGCCTGTCGCAGATCACAGGATGAAATCGGCGGCGGTCAGGTTGAGCGCGCGATCGAGCTGGATCACCAGATCCGGGCCGCCATCGCCATCGATATTCACCAGGATCGTGGTCTTGCCATTGCCCTGCTCGGCCCGCACCGTGCCCGCGCCATTGCCGACGGCCACGAAATTGAAGGCCTGATCGCCCTTCAGCGAAAGATTGGCGTCGATCTGCGACAGATCGATCCGGTCGCTGCCCCGGGTGAAATCGGTGATCCGGTCAAAGCCACCGGGCTGATTGGGGCTGTCGCTGGCGCGGGCAAAGACAAAGCGATCCGCCCCCGCCCCCCCGGTCAACAGATCGGCACCCGCGCCGCCTTCCAGCCGGTCATCGCCCGCACCGCCCTGCAAATCGTCATTCTCGGCCCCGCCGATCAGCAGATCATTGCCCGAGCCGCCATCCATGGTGTCGCGGCCCGCGCCGCCCTCCAGGCTGTCATGGCCGATGCCGCCGAACAGACGGTCATTGCCTGCCCCGCCCTGCACCAGATCCTGGCCCTCCTCACCCTGCAACCCATCGCCTGCGCCGGTGCCGATGATATGATCGTTGTTGGGGCTGCCGATCATGCGCTCGAACCCCGAAAAATTCGTCAGCCCGAAGACGCCCGCATTCATGTCGATCTCCAGCAGGGCACCCACCCCTTGGGTGAAAGCCGCGATGAAGCCGAAATCAATCGTATCGGTGCCGCTGCCGCCGATCAGCGTATCGGCACCAAGGCCCACGGTCACCAGATCGTCGCCCGCCCCGGCATCGACGCGGTCATCGCCATCGCCGCCATCCAGCACATCATTGCCGGCATCGCCAGAGAGCGTGTCATTGCCCGCATCGCCGGTGATCTCGTCCCGCGCGGTGCCGCCATAGATCAGATCATGGCCCGACCCGCCCGAGATCCGATCCGGGTCTTCGCCGCCATAGATCTGGTCATTGCCGCCTTCACCCGCGATCCGGTCATTGTCGAGACCGCCATAGATTGCATCATTGCCGGTGCCGCCATTCAAGACGTCATGGCCGACCTCGCCCATGATCTGATCGTTGCCGGCATCGCCATTGATCTGGTCATCGCCGCCCCGCCCCAGCAGGATATTGGCGGAGGCATTGCCAGTCAGCCGGTCCGCATGGTGCGAGCCGGTGATATTCTCGATGCTGAACAGCCGGTCACCCTGTGCAATGCTGCCGGTCTGGGTGGTGCGGGTCAGGTCGACCTGCACCCCAGCCTCGGCGCCGGTATAGTTCACCGTATCGATGCCCGCGCCACCATCGATCGTATCGGCACCGAAACCGCCATAAAACAGGTCATTGCCCGCGTCACCATAGTAAAGGTCATTGCCGGACTGGCCGAAGATATGGCCGTCAATGATGGTATCATCGCCGTCGCCGCCATAGACCGTGTCATCGCCCATATAGGTGCTGATGCGGTCATTGCCGCCAAGGCCCGAGAAGCGGTCATTGAAGATGTAGATCAGCCCGTCGGTCAGGGTATCGCCGCGATTGGTGCCCACGAAATCGACCATGACCATTCTCCCTTTGCGCTGAAGGCGGGGCCCGCGTTCTGTCCGGGTCCGCTTGCTGTCTGGGATCACCATGCCCGGCGCAGGGATTCGCTGCTGTTCCCAACGGAACAGGCCAGATCGGCCTTGTCGGGCGGGGCGGTTTTCCCGCACTCTGGCAGGGCCTCAAGACCCTGCCTGATGAAAGGCCGATCATGCATCCCGTTCCGCCAGATCTGGCCCATTCAGAATCCGGCCCCCCTGCGCCGCGCTTCTGGCGCGGCTTTGCGATGTTTGGCGACGCGCCCGAGGCCGCGCTTGCAGGGCTTTCTGCCCTGGCACAGCCATTGCGGTTTCAGCCCGGGGCGGTGCTGTTCCAGCGTGGCGATCCCGGCGACTGGATGTTGGTTCTTGCCTCGGGCCGGGTGAAGCTGACGCTGCTGACCCCGCAGGGGCGCGAACTGATCCTGCGTCATGCCGAGGGCGGTGACAGTCTGGGCGAATTTGCGCTGGTCGATGGTGCAACGCGGTCGGCGGCGGCGACAGCCGTGCAGGCGGGCCATGGCTGGCGGCTGGACCGCGCGCGGTTTCTCGCACTGGCCGAGGGGCATCCGGCGCTCATGCTGGGGCTTGCGCGCTATTTCTGCGAAAGGCTTCGCGACACCACCGATCGGCTGGAGGGGATCGCGCTTTACGGGCTGGAGGCGCGGCTGGCGCGGTTCTTCCTGCTGACGCTGCACCAGATCCATGGAACCGACGATGTGCCGGACGGCGCCGCCCTGCGCCTTGATATCTCGCAGGGCGAGCTTGCGGCGCTGCTTGGTGCCAGCCGCCCCAAGGTGAACCGCGCGTTGCAAGTGCTGCAAGAGGCGGGCGCGATCCGCCGCGAAGGCGCGGTCTGGCATTGCGATGCCGCGCGGCTGGCCGATCTGGCGGAGCCAGAGGATTGACCGGGCCAAAACATTGGCAGCTCTGGCCCCTGCTGCTGCTGGCATTTGCCGCCGCATCCGGGCTGCTGATCCTGCCCGATTCAGCGCGGGCGCGCTATTTCGACCGCTTGATGATGGCCTGGCCCTCCACCGGGGGCGCGCAGGTTCTGGTCATCGATATCGGTGCGCAGGATGAGACCGGGGCACCTTGGGATCGCGCGGCCTCGGCCCGGCTGATCGCGCAAGTGGCCTCGGCACAGCCCCGCGCGCTTGGCATCGACATGCTGTTTGCGGGCGATTGCGATGGCCCGGCGGCCTTGGCCGTGACGCAGGCCATGCGTGACGCGCCGACCGTCACCGGCTTCCTGCTGCTGGATCAACCCGCCCCGCCCCCCGCAGCCGCGCAGCCGCTGGCGGTGGCCGACGATGCAAGGCTCTGGCCTGCCACGGGGATGGAGGCCCCCTGCCCGGGCATCGCCGAGGCCGCGCGCGGCCTTGGCTCCATGGCGCTGGCAGGTGACTCGGACGGTGTGCTGCGCCATGCGGCAGCCGGGGTGCGGATAGAGGATGGCGCCTATCCAACCCTGCCGGTGGCATTGGCGCAACTGGCGCTAAAGGATGCATCGGCCCCCCTGCTGACCGGGCAGGCGCTGCGTGTGGGTCAGCTTGCGCCCCTGTCGCTGGAGGACGGCTTGCTGCGGCTTGCCCCCGCATCCGAGCACGAACAGGCCGCGCGGCAGATTGAGGCCACGGAAATCCTGCAGGGCGAAGGGCTGGACCGGCTGGCCGGGCAAGTCATCCTCATCGGGTCATCCTTGCCCGAGCGTGGCGGCTTGCGCGCGACGGCTGCCGGGCCGCTGACCCCTTCGGTGCAGATTGCGGCCGATCTGACAGGCGCAATCCTGTCGGGCCAGATGCCGCGCCGCCCGGCCACGGCACTTTGGATCGAGGCCGGGTTATTGCTGGCCTTTGGCACCTGCGTGATCTGGCTCGCGCTCAGGCGCCGCCCGATGCAGGCCGCCATCGCGGCGGCGACTATGGTGCTTACAGGCTGGGGCACGGCACTTGTCCTTTGGAAATCAAGGCTCTGGCTGATCGACCCGCTTTGGCCAGGCCTTGCGCTGCTGGCGCTGCTTGGCGCGGCATTGCTGATCCGCGCGCGAATGGCAGCCCGTGCCGAGCAGGCGCTGCGTGCAAGGCTGGGGCAGCTTTTGCCCGCCCCCCTTGTCAGCCGCATCGCCGCCGAGCCAGACCTGTTGCGCCTGAAGGGGGAGCTGCGCGAGGTGACCGCGCTGTTCACCGATATCGAAGGGTTCAGCCTTGCTACCAGACATATGGGGCCAGAACAGTTGGTCGCCACGCTCGACGCCTATTTCAGCCTGACCTGTCGTATCGTGCTGGACCATGGCGGCATGATCGACAAGCTGGTGGGCGATGCGATCCATGCCCTGTTCAATGCGCCGCTGGATCAGCTCGGACATGAAAGCGCGGCTCTGGCCTGCGCGCATGCGCTGCAACGCGAAACCCGCGCCTTTGCCGCGACACATGGGCTGGGGATCACCCGGATCGGGCTGGAATGCGGTGCGGCCGTGCTGGGCGATGTCGGCGCGGGGGGCAAGATCGACTATACCGCCCATGGCGATGCGGTGAACCTTGCCGCCCGGTTGCAAGAGGCCAACAAGGCGCTTGGCACCATGATCTGTATCGGGCCTGAACTGGCGCGCCGCCTGCCCGATGCAGGCCTGCGCGATCTGGGTCTGGTCGAGATCCGGTCCTTCGGCCCACTGCGGCTCTGGACACCGGATTGAATATGCCAACCCGCTAGACCCTGAGGCCGACCGAGGCAAAGGCCGCCTCAATCCGCGCGGCCCCCCATGTCACCACCTCACCCGGTGGGCCACCAAGGCGCGCGAAATCCGCGCCCTCGCCGGGGCCAAGGCTGCGACGCTGCCCGCCGCCGCGCAACTCCACCTTGCCGCGCTGCACGAAGACCGCAAAGACACCCTTGCTTGGCCCGGCAAAGAACCGCGTGCCGCGCACACCGATGCGGGCAAAGCCGGTCTTCACCGTCAGATCGACCGGGGCCAGATCATCGGCACGGTCAAAGACCATTGCGCCCTGCCCCAGTGTGATCTGCCCGCCCTGATCGATCACAAAGCGATCGATGGCAAAAGCCGCGCCCGGCCCGAGATGGATGCGCGAGCGGTGAAACAGCTCCAGTGCGGCCCGACCATCCGCGCCGGTCTGCACCTGATCGCCCATCGCCAGCGGATCGGAGGCCCGCAGCGCAACCGCGCCATCGCCGCGCCTCAGCACAGCCTTGCCCGCCACCGAAAGCGTCGTCCCCACGGCCTCGGCCGTGGCCTGCGCGCCACGCGGCCAGATCAGCAAGGCGGGCGCGGCCAGAAGCGCGCGCCGCAAGCCATTGAATGCCATTCTGCAATCCTTTCCGTCGCCCGGCCTTTCCGTCGCCCGGCCTTTGCACCGCCCAGGCCCTGCCCGATCCGGCCCTGCCACACGCGCTGCCCGCGCGGGCCAAATGGATCGCGCCGGGAAGGGCTTCCCGGCGCGCACAGTCATTTCGACATGAGCTTGTTCTTGACCAGACCGACCAGCACTTGAACCACCAGCCCGCCAACACCGCCGCCGACCAATTGCCCCAGGATCGCACCGATATCGGCCCCTCCGGCGGCGGGTGCGGCACCCGCCCCCATCACCGCCCCAAGCAGGCCACCACCGGCAAGCCCGCCAAGCGCGCCCGCAATCAGATTGCCCGCCGCGCCAAGATCGGAGTCCTTGACAACCTTACCCCCGGCGGTGCCGCCGGCCGCGCCCCCCACAAGTTGGGCGATGATCGAGGTGATATCCATGTCCCGTTCCCTTGTTGGAATCGTGCCTTATCCGGCACTGGCTGGATGTTAACGCCAAATCCTCAGCTTCGGTTAGCGCAAAGATTTTGGCGGCTAAGCAAGGCTGTGTGCCAGCATTCCTGCAAAGCCCGGATCACCAGCAGGCAGGGTCTATAGACTTTGGGCCCGGGAAAATTGGTGCCGACGCGGCGGGGGCGACAGAGGATGGGGGATACCCCCTGGCCGCGCGATATCCGGGCGCACGCTCCGGTGATGTGGCAAGATCGGATCCGCATTTTCCGCGTGACAAGGCGGGAATCGCCCGCTACCAATTTCGCCATGTCGCATCACACCTTCTACATCGCATCGTTTTATTGGTTCTGCTGTCGCCAGCGGAACCGGGTTGCTGTGTAAGAGAAACACGCGATAGAAAACCCCGAGCCGCTGGTTTGACCGGCGGCTTTTTGTTTGACGATGCCCCCGGTCCTGCCTGCCCTCCCCCAAAAGGAAAGCATCATGACCACTCCGATCCAGACCGAAAACCTGCATATCGACACGCTGCGCGCCCTGCCTGCCCCGGCGGATCTGGCGGCCAGACTGCCGCGCGATGCCGTCATTTCGCAGATCGTGGCGGCCAGCCGCGCGGCGATCCGCGAGATTTTGGCCGGGCGCGACGACCGGCTGCTGGTCATCATCGGCCCCTGTTCGGTGCATGATCCCAAGGCCGCACTGGACCATGCCACCCGTCTGGCCGAGGAACGCCGTGCGCTGTCCGACCGGCTGGAGATTGTGATGCGGGTCTATTTTGAGAAGCCCCGCACCACGGTGGGCTGGAAGGGGCTGATCAACGATCCGCATCTCGATGGCAGCGACCGGATCGAGGATGGCCTGCCGATGGCGCGCAAGCTGCTTCTGGACATCACCCGCTTGGGCCTGCCTGCCGCGACCGAATTCCTTGACCCGATCCTGCCGCAATATTTCGCCGATCTGATCGCCTGGGGCGCGATTGGCGCGCGCACCACCGAAAGCCAGATCCACCGCCAGCTGGCCTCGGGCCTGTCCTGCCCGGTGGGGTTCAAGAACGGCACCGATGGCGGGGTGCAGGTGGCGCTGGATGCGATCCGTTCCGCCGCAGGTCGGCACAGCTTCCCCGCCGTCACCGCAGATGGGCGCGCGGCGATTGCCACCACCACCGGCAATCAGGCCTGCCATGTCGTGCTGCGCGGCGGCCATGCCGGGCCGAATTACAGCCCCGCCCATATCGCGGCGCTGGTGGCAGCGGCGCAGAAAGCCAAGGTCGATCCCGGCATCGTGGTGGATGCGAGCCATGCCAATAGCGGCAAGGATCCGGCCCGTCAGGCCGAGGTCGTGGCCGGGATCGGCGCGCAGATCGCCGCTGGCGACCGTCATATCCGGGGCGTGATGCTGGAAAGCAATCTGGTGGCGGGCAAGCAGGATCTGGTGGCGGGCAAGACCCCGGTCTATGGCCAGAGCATCACCGATGGCTGTATCGGCTGGGACGAAACAGGCCGCCTATTGCGTGATCTGGCTGCGATGGCCGCACAGCGCCAGCCAGTCGCGGCGTGACCTGAAAAGGGGCCGCGCCAGGATAGAGCGGCCCCTTTACGGGCATCGTCAGACAGGATCGGGCCGGCTGCACCGGCCGGACCAAAAAAGGCCAGATCCGGCAAGGAGGCTTGGACTGGCGGCGCGATCTGGCCCTGCTTTGCCGCCAAAGGTCAGGCGGGTGATCGCGAGACCTCGACCGTCACATGCGACAGGTCGTGGATGGCAGACAGCAGCCTGCGATAAGCCTCGGGCTCCATCGGCTCTGGCGCCTCCAGCGCGATGATCGCGGCGTGATGGCCGGGCCCCACCTGCCAGACATGCAGATCGGTGATGGTGACGGGCTCTGACGCCAGCGCCTCGCGCACCTCATCGGCGACATGTCCGCCCTCGGACGCCTGATCGAGCAGCACACCACCAGTGTCGCGGATCAGCCCCCAGGACCAGCGCGCAATGACCAAGGCGCCCACGATCCCCATCAGCGGATCGGCCCAGGCCCAGCCATTCAGCCAGCCGAAGATCAGCGCCACAATGGCCAGAACCGAGGTCAACGCATCCGCCATCACATGCAGATAGGCCGCGCGCAGGTTGTTGTCCTGCCCGTGATGGTCCTGGTGATGGTCATGCCCGTGATGATGGTGATGGTCGTCGCGCAAAAGCCAGGCGCTGATCAGGTTGACCGCAAGCCCGACCACGGCCACCACAATCGCCTGACCAAAGCTGATCGGCACCGGATCAACCAGCCGCATCGCGCTTTCCCATCCGATCAGCAGCGCGACCAGCGCCAGACCGATGGCGCTGGCAAAGCCCGCCAGATCGCCCAGCTTGCCGGTGCCAAAGGTGAAACGCGGATCGCGGGCATGGCGGCGGGCGTAAAGATAGGCCAAGGCCGAGACCAGCATCGCCGCCGCATGGGTGGACATGTGCCAGCCATCCGCCACCAGCGCCATGGAGCCGAAGATCGTGCCGCCGACGATCTCAACCCCCATCATCGCAGTGGTCAGTGCGATGACCAGCCAGACCTTGCGCTCATTGCGGGCGTGGCCACCCCCCAGAAAGACGTGATCGTGCCCGGCACCGGAAGGGATCGCCGCGCCGGCTGCGCTGTCGCTCATGACATGCTCCTTGACCGGGATATGCCCCCGGTTGCTTCAGCCCGGCTGTTTCGGCCGGGTTACTTCAGATAGGCCCGCATCACCTGCAGCAGTTCATCGCCGCCCTGCTGACGCGCGGCGTCGGTTTCCGCTTCCAGAACATGCGCGCGCAAATGGTCCTCCAGCACCTCCATCGTCAGGCCATTGAAAGCACCGCGGATCGAGGCAAGCTGACGCAGCACCTCGGCGCATTCGGCCTCGGCCTGCAAGGCACGCTCCACCCCATCGAGCTGCCCCTTGAGGCGGCGGATGCGGGCAATGAGCTTATCCTTCTGCTGGTGGGTATGGGACATCGGGCTGGCGCTCTGGCTGGGGAATCATAGTATAGGGGGGTATACTATTTCTGGACATCCAGGGAAAGCCCACCCCTGCCCTGCACGCGCATATCTGGAAAAGCCGAGGCGTGAAAAGGCGTGGGGCAAACGCTTCGGATCAACGCTTCGGATCAACGCTTCGGATCAACGCTTCGGATCAACGCTTCGGATCAACGCTTCGGATCAACGCTTCGGATCAACGC
>NZ_WCHR01000028.1 GCF_008973825.1 Gemmobacter serpentinus
GGTCCAGATCCGCGTTGCACTCATGAACCGCTTCAATGCACTCGGCACTGCCGAGATCGAACGCGTGGCATGAACAAAGCGGGGAAAGGGGAGCGTCCGGCCAATCCACGACTTCTGCAACAATGCCCAGCATCGACATGAAGGGCGGAAAGCAGTCTGACGGCAGTGCAGCATTGCCGCCGCAGCAACTCGGCCGGAGCAGCTGTTCCGACATGCCGCAGCGAGATCACAGCTGGTTCAGCCGCAAGGGCGGTGTGTCCTCTGGCAGCAGTGCGGCGTGGCAGACCTAGACGCCGAAACCTTATGGGATTCCTATTTCTTTCCTATCCCGGTCCTCTCGCATTCATATGCCCGTCAGGACCAGTTTGTTTGCATCGGCCCAGAGGCGTGATTGCGCTGCGGGTTTCTTGCGAAAAGGCAAAACCATGACCTTCGACTACATGCTGGGCGGGGCCGTCACGATCTTCGTGACGGCCTACCTGATTTACGCGCTGCTGCGCCCCGAACGCTTCTGAACGGCCAGGTCATGCCTTTGCCACGCACAGAAAACCGGAAAGCCAGATGGGCGCAATTCATGCACCCGCGCCCTGGACCTCTGTTGATCCGGCTGGCGCTCCTGCTGCGCGCCGTCAGCGCATTGGCCACCCTGCTGTCCATCGCCATCGAAGGGGCGCCGCGCTGAACGCCTCGCTCCTTCGACCAGAACTAAAATTCCGCTGGAGACTCTGATGAGCCAGTCAAAACCCGCGAGCATGTTCGATGCCCGCATCATGGGGCCTGCCCTGCGCGGTGCCTTTACCAAACTCCACCCACGGCTTCTGGCCAAAAACCCGGTGATGTTCGTCGTCGCCGTGGTTTCCGCGCTTTGCACCGTGCTTTTCGTCAAGGATCTGGTGACCGGGGCCGAGGGCCTTGGATTCTCGTTCCAGATCATCCTTTGGCTCTGGTTCACGCTGCTTTTCGCGAACTTTGCCGAAGCGGTCGCCGAAGGCCGGGGCAAGGCCCAGGCGGAATCCCTGCGCAAGACCCGCACCGAGACCACCGCGAAATTGCTGGATGCCAGCGGCAACTGGCGCTCCGTTCCCGGTGAAAGCCTGAAGGTCGGCGATGTGGTGCTGGTCGAGCCCGGCGACATCATCCCCTCGGATGGCGAAGTGATCGAAGGGGTGGCCTCGGTCAATGAGGCCGCGATCACCGGCGAATCCGCCCCCGTCATCCGTGAAAGCGGTGGCGACCGTTCAGCTGTCACCGGCGGCACCCAGGTCCTGTCGGACTGGATCAAGGTCCGCATCTCGGCGGCGGCCGGGTCGACCTTCATCGACCGGATGATCTCGCTGGTGGAAGGGGCGGAGCGTCAAAAGACCCCGAACGAGATCGCGCTGAACGTCATGCTGGCGGGGCTGACGCTGATCTTCGTCATGGCCACCGCCACCATCCCGGCCTTCGCGGGTTATGCGGGCGGGTCGGTTCCGGTGATCGTGCTGGTCGCTTTGTTCGTGACGCTGATCCCCACCACCATCGGCGCGCTTGTGTCTGCCATCGGCATCGCGGGCATGGACCGTCTGGTGCGCTTCAACGTGCTGGCCATGTCGGGTCGTGCGGTCGAGGCGGCGGGCGACGTGGACACGCTGCTGCTGGACAAGACCGGCACCATCACGCTCGGCAACCGCCAGGCGACCGAGTTCCGTCCAGTGAAGGGCGTGGCCGAAGCTGAGCTGGCCGATGCGGCCCAGCTCGCCTCGCTGGCAGATGAGACGCCGGAGGGGCGCTCCATCGTGGTGCTGGCCAAGGAGAAATACGGCATCCGGGCGCGCGACATGCAAAGCCTTGGGGCCACATTCGTGCCCTTCACGGCGCAAAGCCGGATGTCGGGCGTCGATTTCGACGGCACCACCATCCGCAAGGGCGCGGTGGATGCGGTGTTGAAATCGGTCGCCGGGGGCCGGGTCGCTTCGGAGAAGCTGCGCGAGATCCAGGGCATCTCGGATGCCATCGCGAAACTGGGCGGCACACCTCTGGCCGTGGTCCGCAATGGCCAGCTGCTGGGCGTCATCTACCTGAAGGACATCGTAAAGGGCGGCATCCGCGAGCGTTTCGCCGAGCTGCGCCAGATGGGCATCCGCACGGTGATGATCACCGGCGACAACCCGATGACCGCCGCCGCCATCGCGGCCGAGGCCGGGGTGGATGACTTCCTTGCCGAAGCCACGCCCGAGATGAAGCTGGACCTGATCCGCCGCGAACAGGCCAAGGGCAAGCTCGTGGCCATGTGCGGCGACGGCACCAACGACGCCCCCGCTTTGGCCCAGGCCGACGTCGGCGTGGCAATGAACACCGGCACCGTGGCGGCGCGCGAAGCGGGCAATATGGTCGACCTCGACAGCGACCCCACGAAGCTGATCGAGATCGTGGGCATCGGCAAACAGCTTCTGATGACGCGCGGCTCGCTGACCACCTTCAGTATCGCCAATGACGTGGCCAAGTATTTCGCCATCGTCCCGGCGATGTTCGTGGCGCTTTACCCGGGCCTCGACAGCCTGAACATCATGGGCCTCGCGACCCCGCAAAGCGCCATTCTCTCGGCCATCATCTTCAACGCGCTGATCATCATCGCGCTGATCCCGCTGTCGCTGAAAGGCGTCGCCTACAAGGCCATCGGGGCCAATGCCCTCCTGCGCCGCAACCTGCTCATCTACGGCCTGGGTGGCCTGGTGGTTCCCTTCATCGGCATCAAGCTGATCGACGTGATCATCACCACCCTTGGCCTCGCATAACGGAGGGCCGCGCAAATGGTCATTCTCTATCTTCTTCTCGGTCTGGCGGCGTTCGGGGTGCTCTGGCTCCTCGCCTCCGTCCTCGACCGCAGCTGATCTGACGGTTCGGAGTTCCAATCATGACACTTCAGGCAATTCTCTTCGTCCTGATTATCATCGGCGGCACCGCGCTGCTGTCCTGGCCACTTGGCCGTTACATGGCCGGGGTGATGGACCCCAAAGGCGGCAAAGGCACCATGACCGGGCTGTTCCAGGCCATCGTCGGGCCCCTGGGGCGCGAGGAACAGGGCTGGAAGGCCTATGTCTTCGCGATACTGGCCTTCAACATCGTGATCTTCACGGTGGTCTATCTGATCCAGACCTTCCAGGGGGCTCTGCCGTTCAACCCCGACGGGATGGGCGCGGTGAACCCGGATCTGATGTTCAACACGGCTGCGTCCTTCACAACCAACACCAACCTCCAGCACTATTCGGGTGAGGCGACCTACAGCTACTTCACCCAGCTGGGCGGGCTGATGTGGCTGCAATTCGTCACCCCCGCCGTGGGCCTTGCCGCGCCGACGGCGATGGCCCGCGCCCTGTCGGGCCGCGCCTTGGGCAACTTCTGGGTGGACCTTCAACGCGCGACCTTCCTCGTGCTGTTGCCACTGTCGCTGGTCTTCGCCGCTCTCCTCGTGATCGGCGGCCTGCCGATGACGTTTGAGGGCTCGGTCGTCGCGACCACGCTGGAAGGCGTGCAGCAGACCATCGCCCGTGGCCCGGTCGCAGCCTTCGTGACGATCAAGCAGCTGGGGACCAATGGCGGCGGCTTCTTCGGCCCGAACTCGACCCACCCGCTGGAGAATGTCAGCTTTTACACCAACATGATCCAGATGGTGGCGATCATCATCGTCCCCATGGCCTGCGTGTGGATGTTCGCCCGCATCGTCGGCCGGATCAAACATGGCTTCGTGATCTTTGCCGTGATGCTGTGCTTCGTGCTGATCAAGACCGCCGGTTCGGTGGGCTTCGAGACCGCGCCGACCCAGGCTTTCAACGATCTGCCCATTGCGCAGGACGTGGGCAACCTGGAAGGCAAGGAACTGCGCTTCGGTGCCACCGGTGGGCCGCTCTGGGCCGTGCTGACCACCGCCACCTCGAACGGTTCCGTTGGCGCGATGCATGACAGCCTCAACCCGCTGGCCGGCATGATGCCGATGGTGGGCATGTGGCTCAATGAGTCCTTCGGCGGTGTCGGCGTGGGTATGATCAACATGTTCCTCTACATCGTGGTCGCCGTCTTCGTGGCGGGCATGATGATCGGCCGGACCCCGGAATATCTAGGCTGGCGGATCGAGGCGCGCGAGGTCAAACTGGCTCTCTTCGCCCTTCTGGCCCATGGTGCCTTTATCCTCTTGGGCACGGCAATCTTTGCCGCCACGCCCTGGGGTGCCGAGACGCTTAACAATAGCGGCCCGCATGGCTTCAGTGAAATCCTCTACGAGTTCACTTCGGCCGCCGCGAATAACGGTTCGGGCTTCGAGGGTCTGGGTGACAACACCGTCCCGTGGAACATCACCACCGGCCTGGTGATGATCTTCAGCCGGTTCATCCCGATCATCCTGCCGCTGGCCATCGTGGGCTTCATGTCCCAGAAGCGCCGCGCGACGGAATCCTCGGGCACGCTCAGCGTGGAAGGCGGCGTCTTTGCCACCATGCTGGCCGTCACCGTGATCGTGGTGGGCGCGCTGACCTTCTTCCCGGCAGCAACCCTCGGCCCGATCGCCGAACATGTCATGTATATGAACTGAGGAGAGCGGATATGACGTCGCTTCTTGCCAGCCTTCGCCTGACCGTGGCCACCATGGCCATCTGCGTGGTCGGCTATTCAGCCGCAGTCTGGGCGTTTGCCCAGGCTGTTACCCCAGAAACCGCCAATGGCTCGCTGATCACCAATGCCGAAGGCCAGGTCATCGGCTCCTCCCAAATCGCGCAGGGGTTCAGCCAGCCGGGCTACTTCTGGCCCCGCCCCTCGGCGGTGGATTATAACGCTGCCGGTGCGGCCGGGTCGAACAAATCGCCCACCAGCGAGGATCTGAAGACCCGGGGCGCCGAGATCGTGGAGGCCTATGGTGCCACAGCGGAAAACCCTCTGCCCGCCGATCTGGTGGCCATGTCCGGGGCGGGGCTGGACCCGCATATCTCGGAAGCGGGGGCGCTCTACCAGGTGGCCCGCGTGGCCGAAGCCCGGGGTCTGCAGCCTGCCATTCTGGAAAATCTCGTGCGCTCGCATAGCGAAGCCCCCGGCGGTTTTCTGATGAGCGGAAAGATCGTCAATGTGCTGGAGCTGAATCTGGCGCTGGACGCGCTCTGATCCGCCTGTGAAACATAAGCTGTGGCCCCGCACCGGGCCGCAGCTTTTTTGCCCTGAAAGCCCAGCCCATGTCGGACACC
Organism: Gemmobacter serpentinus; assembly: GCF_008973825.1. Classification (GTDB taxonomy): domain Bacteria; phylum Pseudomonadota; class Alphaproteobacteria; order Rhodobacterales; family Rhodobacteraceae; genus Gemmobacter; species Gemmobacter serpentinus. Next base: position 5,208 of record NZ_WCHR01000028.1, read on the forward strand.
GATCCTGATGATGATCGCCGCCCCTCGCCCGATGCACTGCTGGCGCGCGCGTCACTGGAGGAGCGTGGTCGGCTGAAGATCTTCCTCGGCGCCGCCCCCGGTGTCGGCAAGACCTATGAGATGCTGCGATCCGGTCGCGCCAGGCGCCGCGATGGCGTGGATGTGGTCATCGGCGTGGTCGAGACCCATGGCCGCGCCGAAACCCGTGCCCTGGTGCGTGGCTTCGAGATCATCGAGCGGCGGCTGATCGATTACAAAGGCCAGCAGCTTGACGAGATGGACATTGACGCCATACTGGAGCGCCGGCCCGCTCTGGTGCTGGTCGATGAGCTGGCCCATACCAATGCCCCCGGCTCGCGCCACCCCAAACGCTATCTGGATGTGCTGGAGCTGCTGGATCGCGGCATTGACGTCTATACTACGCTGAACATCCAGCATGTCGAAAGCCTGAATGATGTGGTGGCGCAGATCACCCGCATCCGTGTGCGCGAGACGGTGCCGGATTCGGTGATCGACCGGGCCGATGACATCGAGATCATCGACATCACCCCCGACGACCTGATCAAGCGGCTACATGAGGGCAAGGTCTACCTGCCCACCACCGCCAGCCGCGCGATTCGCAACTATTTCTCGCCCGGCAACCTGACGGCGCTGCGCGAGCTTGCCCTGCGGCGCACCGCCCAACGGGTGGATGAGCAGCTTCTGAACCATATGCAGGCCAGCGGCGTGCGCGACTCCTGGCCCAGTGGCGACCGGGTGCTGGTCTGCATCGACGAGACCACCCGAGGCCCCGCCCTGGTCCGCTACGCCAAGCGCCAGGCAGACCGGATGCGCGCCTCTTGGGCCGCGATCCATGTGGAGCTGCCGCAATCCGACAGGCTGTCAGAGGCGGAAAAGGACCGTATCGTCTCGACCCTGCGTCTTGCTGAACAGCTGGGGGCCGAGGCCACCACCGTGCCGGGGCAAGAGGTGGTGCGCGAGGTGCTGCGCTATGCCAATGGCAATAACTACAGCCATATCATCATCAGTCGCGGCACCGGCCCGCGCTGGCGGCACCTGTTCAGACCGACCATCGCCGAGGATCTGATACGCCGCGCCGGCGACATCAGCGTTCATGTGATCCCGGGGCGCGAGCGCGAAAAGGCGCTGCCGCCCAAGCTTACCCCCCGCGAATTGCGCCCGTTCAGCATAGAACCCTATCTCTTCGCCTCGGTCTATGTCGCCGTGGCGCTGGCGGTCGGTCATACGCTGTCCCGGACGCTTGATGTCCGCAACATCGCCATCGTCTTCCTGATGGCGGTGCTGACCTCGGCAGCGACGGCAGGGCTCTGGCCCGCGCTTTTCGCCTCGATCATGGCGGCACTGATCTTCAACTTCTTCTTCCTGGACCCCGTTTATACCTTCGTGATCCGCGATCCCGAAAGCGTGGTCGCCCTGGTCTTCTTCCTCGGTGCCGCCGTCCTGACCTCGAACCTGACCGCGCGCGTGCATCGCCAGGCGCGGGTTGCGCGGCAGCGGGCGCGCACGACCGAGGACCTCTACCACTTCTCAAAACGCCTTGCCGTGGCGGGCACGCTGGACGATGTGCTCTGGGTCAGCGTCAACCATATGGCCACCATCCTGCGGGTGAATTCGGTGATCCTTTTGCCCGAGGGGGGATCGGTTTCGGTGCGCGCGGGTTTTCCGCCCGATGACACGCTCGCCGGCTCCGACATCGCCGCCGCCCATTGGGCCTGGGAACACAACCGCCCCGCCGGGCGCGGCGCCGACACCCTGCCGGGTGCCAAGCGGCTTTACATGCCGCTGCGCACCGGGCGGATGACGGTGGGCGTGGTGGGCCTCGACAGCGATCGCCCCGGCCCGCTGCTCTCGCCCGATCAAAGCCGCATCTTCGATGCGCTGGCCGATCTGGCCGCACTTGCCATTGAACGCATACAACTGGTCGAGGACCTCGAACGCGCCCGGGTTTCCGCCGAGGCGGACAAGCTGCGCTCGGCGCTGCTGACCTCGATCAGCCATGATCTGCGCACGCCGCTTGCGGGCATCATGGGGGCGGCCGATACCCTGCACGACTATTTCGACGCATTGCCGGAAGAGGACCGCCGTGCGCTACTGTCGACCATCCAGGACGAATCCGAACGGCTGAACCGCTTCATCGCTAATCTGCTGGACATGACCCGCATCGAAAGTGGTCTGACCACGCCGAACCTGGTTGCTACCGACATTGGCGAGGTGATCGGGGCCAGCATCGCCCGGGTCTCGCACATTGCCGACGGGCACCGGCTGGAAACCTCGGTCGCGCCGGGGATACCGCTATTGCGGCTTGATCCGGTGCTGATGGAGCAGGTTCTGTTCAACCTGCTGGACAATGCCGCCAAATATGCGCCCACAGGCAGCGCGATCCGGGTCGAGGCCTGGCGCGACAATGGCAGCGTGGTTGTGCGGGTGACCGATGAAGGCCCGGGCATCCCGCCCGCGGATCTTTCGCGCGTCTTCGACATGTTCTACCGCGTGCGCAAGGAGGACAGCGTGCAGGCCGGCACCGGCCTTGGCCTCGCCATCTGCCGCGGCTTTGTCGAGGCGATGGGTGGCACCATCGGCGCCTCGAACCGCTCCGGCACGGGCGCGGAAGTCGGCGCGGGCCAGACGGGTGCGATTTTCACGATCCGCTTGCCGGTTCCCCCTGAGGATACTGCGCAGGTGGCAGAGGAGACTGTCTGAATGACATATAATGCTGTGCGAGTGCTGGTCGTCGATGACGAGCAGCCGATCCGCAAACTCTTGCGGATGGGGCTTGGCGCCGAAGGCTTTGCCGTGATCGAAGCGCGCAATGGCCGCGAGGCCGATGCCCTGCTGGCCGAGGAAAACCCCGATCTGGTGCTGCTGGATCTCGGTCTGCCGGATCGCAACGGACATGAGATCCTGACCGCCTGGCGGGCTGATCTGAAGACGGTGCCGGTGGTGGTCCTGTCGTCGCGCACCGATGAGGCGGGGATCGTGCGGGCCCTGGAACTCGGTGCCGATGACTATGTGACCAAGCCCTTCGGCATGAAGGAGCTGGCCGCGCGTATCCGCGTGGCGCTGCGGCATGTTCTGTCGAGTCAGGGCGAGCAGCCGGTGTTCCGCACCGGGGCGCTGAGCGTCGACCTCGTTCGCCGCATCGTCGTGGTCGATGGCGAAGAGGTGAAGCTCTCGCCCAAGGAGTATGACATCCTGCGCATTCTGGTGACCCATGCGGGCAAGGTGATCACCCATCAGCATCTGATGCGCGAGATCTGGGACGAGACGACCGATGTGCAATATCTGCGCGTCTATGTCCGTCAGCTGCGGCAAAAGCTGAACGACAGCCCCGATGCGCCGCGCTTTATCCGCACTGAAACCGGGGTGGGCTACCGTCTGCGCGAGGCCGATTGAAACCGTCACTCCGTACCGTCTTTCGATCGACCCGGCGCTTCTCCGGTCAGGGAACGAGGGACCGGATATGATGATCCCGCCAGTCGGGAGGGGGCTGGGGCGCGCTCTGCAGCTGGTTCCTGGGCGTCCACGTTCTGCCGAACGCCAGCGTTTGGCTGACCTTACCGCCCGCCGCACCGACATCTCCGCCATGATCCTTGCCGAGAAGAGCCACTTGGTAATCGGTCTTTGCGCAGCGCCGACGACACCAGCGCAGCCAAGCAATCATGACCCTTGCGGAAGTCGATGGGCTTCGTCTCGACCATGATCCTCACCCGGTTGGACGAGAACATCATGGGCTTACAGGCCGTTCGCCTGCGTCACATCAAGGGTATCGGGCCCGTCGTCTCAGCAACCTTGATCGCGCAACTCCCTAAACGTGGCGATCTCGACCGACGACGTATCGCGGCTCTCGCAGGACTTGCACCACATGCCAATGATCCCGGGCATCGACACGGCAAACGCTGCATATGGGGTGGACGCGGCACGGTCAGGAGAACGCTCTATCTGGCAGCACTCACCGCCAGTAGGTTTGACCCGCGGTTCAGGGCGTTCAAAGAGCTCCTGCTTGCAGCCGGAAAGGCCAGGAAGCTCCTGACCGTGCTGAGCGAAATGATGCGAACCGGAACAACCTACCAAGGCGACATCTGCCGAAACACAGTTGCTTCTCAGGAGTCGGAGCCTCTGGCAAACCCGGCGCGGTTCAATCCCGCGGTTGTGGATGACTGTCCATCGTTACTGAAAGTCTAGCCGCAGTCGCCAAAGCATCCATGCATCGTTCGTGACTCGGCAGCAACTTTGTCAGCATCATATCAGTGGACGTCGGCGATGTCATATCAACCAGCTTTTCTGTCGCCCCATTTCAAAGTGGTTCCGAGGCTTGCCAACAAGACGCATAGGAACCCGGCGATCTGGACCAGCGAAATCGGCTGCCTGAACCAGGTGGCATCTACAATGATGGCACTGACCGGATAGAGGAACAGAAAAACCGCAGCCATCGCAGTCGGCAGCTTCGGCAAGGCATTGTAAAGCAGGATATAAACTGCGCCGGTATGGACGAGGCCAATGATCGCAAACCATTTCCATTGCTCGCCCGTCACCTCTGCTGGGGTGAGCGACAGCCATGGTGCCAGCACAATCGCTCCGCACAGGCACTGGATCAGGGTCAGTCGCAGACCGCCTGAGCGCGGCAGCCGTTTTGCGATGATCGTGACCAGCGCGTAAAGGAACGCGGCCGCGACGGCAGCAGCGATGCCGATCCCGTCAATCGCCAATCCTCCGCCGGTCACTCCTGTCAGGTCTATGATTCCCGTGGCAAAGGCGAGGCCAATCAGCGCGAGGCCAAACCAGAGGAAGGTGACAGCACGCACCCTCTCGCGAAACAAAATCGCGCTGATCAACACCATCAGGAAGGGTTGGACATGAAAGACGATGGTTGCAACCGAGATCCCTGACCGGCGGATTGCCTCAAAAAACAGGACCCAGTTTCCGACCATCAGAAACCCGCTGAGAACCGCCAGCAAAAGAACCCGCGCCGGAAGGCGCAAAAGACCCGCAAGATCGCCGCGCAGGGCCGCATATAAGCCCAGCCCCAATGCCGCGATGGCACAGCGATAAAAGGCGATCGACAGCGGCGAGGCCGCTGCCTGCAACACGCAAAGCCCCAATGTGCCCAGCACTGTCTGGGCGATAGTGACCCCCGCAATCCCTTGATTCTGTGGTGTCATTCTTGTCCCCGCGTGATCTGTTATGGGGCAGGAATAGCGCTGGCATGACAATAGTAAATCAATATAATCGAAAGCTAATATTTGGAATTTTTGAATAGATGCAGCTTGATCATGCCCTGCTCCGCACCTTCATCGCCTGCGTTGATGCCATGAGCTTCAACCGGGCGGCGCAGCATGTGCATCGCTCGCCTGCAACCGTCTCGACCCATATCGCACGGCTGGAGCAAGAGGTCGGTGCCGCGCTGTTCCTGCGTGATACGCGCAACCTGGCCCTGACCCGGGCAGGCGAGAGGCTTGAAGGCTATGCCCGCCGTATCTTGCGCTTGCATGACGAGGCAGCCGAGAGCTTTGGCCGACCTGCGATCAGGGGCACGATCACCATAGGCGCGCCAGATGACTACATCTCGCAATTCCTGCCGTCGGTGTTCCGGCGCTTTGGTCTGCTCTATCCCCAGGCGGAAATCAGGGTCTTTTGCGCGCAATCCACCGCCCTCGTGCCGTTGGTTGCCGCGGGTGAAATTGATCTGGCGGTTGTGACCCGCTCGACAGGCGTCGGCGGGCGGCTGATCCGGCGCGAGCCGATGGTATGGATTGCGGCCCGAAATGGGGTAGCCTTGGAGAAAGAGCCGCTTCCGGTGGCGCTTTTCGAGCCAGGATCCGAGGCTCGCCGCGTGACGCTAGCGGCCCTCGCGCAAAGCAATCTGCCATATCGCGCGGCATACGAGAGCTTCAGTCTCGCCGGGTTGCTGACAATCGTCGAGGCGGGTCTTGCGATTGCTGCAGTAACCAAGCTTTCGGCCCCACCCGAGCTTATACTTCCGCCGGGGGCCGTCGGGCTAAAGGCGCCGGAAAGCCTCGATATCGCACTTATACGCAATCCGGCAGCGAACCAGCAACTATCCGATGCCGTGGAGGAACTGGTGATGCAGGTGCCTTAGTTGTTCGGTCCCGGCATCTGGTGGATCGGGTTTAGGATGAATCTGTCCGGCTCTGATGTCCAGATCTTGCAGATGTATTCGTATGGGGTGATGCCAACGAACAAATATAGCTTGCCTTCAGCGGTCTACACCTCGGCAATGTCCCCTCTCATGGTTTGCAAGCAAACCATTGCCGGCCAATGGATGTGGAAGAACCCTATTGGGTAGCGTTTGAACTTCGCACGCTTCGGCTTGTCGCCCTCCATACCAGGCAGGCGCGAGATGCCATGTCGTTGCAGACAGCGATACAGCGCAGATCGCGTCGGGTGGGGGATCGAGGGCTGCAGAGCGTAAAGGCAGTCGTCCGACGGCAGCAGCGTATGGTGCCGGAATGCCACGACCATCGCCTCCTCAGCCCCGGTCGGAACGGTGGATCGAGGCTCGGAAGGCCCCGTCTTCATGTCCTCGACCGTCGCGCGCTTGCGCCACTTCGCGACGGCATTGGGGTTAACACCCAGTTCCCGGCTCAGCTGCGCGAGCCCTCAGACCCGCCCTCGAACCGATGGCGGGCAGGTCTTCGACTTGCGATCGCTGTATTGCTGCTCTGACGGCGTGCCCTCGCAAGCGGGCTCGGACCGATGGCGCCGCGCTGGCTCGATCGTGGCGCTGCCGTGACGAACTTGTCCCGAAGAGCATCCTTCCATTCCAAAGAATGGATCGCACCATCAAACCATGGGATCAGACACCTTATGTGTCCCGGATCTGCTACATTCGCCCCATCGCGGCTCCCGGCCAGGAGCTGCGATGGGGTGGGATACAGCGCTGAACACCTTGTGGCCTGACCACGATCGCTAGCAGGCTGATCCCGCCTCTCTTCACCGTCTCGAACAGTTGCCGGCGGCCCGTTTTGCGGGACCGCGAAGCTTAAGGAAGAGAGAGTGATATGATACCAGCAGCAGCCGTGATCGGCATAGATGTTTCCCGCGACTGGCTCGACGGATTTTGTGCGTCGAGCGGGCATCGGATCCGCCTGCCCAACACCGCAGAAGGTCATGTGGAACTTCTCACGCAGATCCAAAATTTGCCCCAGCCAGTGCGGGTCGGATTTGAAGCAACGGGTGGTCAGGAATGGGTGCTCTGGTCCACGCTAGTCGCGGCCGGGGTGGACGCTGTGCAGTTACCCCCGGCACAGATCAAGGCCTTTGCCCTTTCCCGGGGCACACGGGCAAAGACCGACAGGATCGACGCCGAACTCATCGCGCGGTTCATGCTGTTCAGGCCTGAAGCCGGGCGGAAATTGCCGGGAGAGAACTTGCGTAGTCTCAGAACTTTAACAACACGCAGGGCGCAATTGGTAGAAATGCGCAAACGGCTTTCTGCGCAGATCGCGGCGCGCAGGAAACAACAAGTCCCCGCCGATCTCGAGGGTATGGATGCCAACCTCCTCGCAGTGCTGGACGCTCAGGTCGATGACCTTGAACAGCGGATCAAAGGCGTCATTGGGCAGGAGGCAACGTCTGCGGCAAAGGCAAGGCCCCTGCTGTCCATCCCCGGGATCGGCCCCGTCTCTGCGGCTATGCTGATCGCAGAAATGCCGGAACTCGGGCGGATGACATCCGGTGAAGCTGCGGCGATGACCGGCCTTGCTCCCATCCCGCACGATAGTGGCTCCATGCGGGGCAAACGGGCAATCGCCGGAGGGCGGCGCGCACTGAGACACGGCCTGTTCCAGGCCGCACTGGCTGCAGCCTGTCACAACCCCGTCCTGAAGCCAGTCGCACAGGCCCTCAATATACGCGGGAAACCCCACAAGCTGATTGTCGTAGCTATCGCCCGCAGGCTGCTTACAATCGCAAACGCCATCCTCAAAACAGGCGTCCCCTGGCAGACCCAGCCCGATAGGTGAACACAGTTGCTAGGCCGGGCTGGCCGATCCGAACTGAAATAGTATGCGGCCCGGAGCCTGAGGCTTCGGGCCGTCACTCGTCCAGAACTGAACTATAGCACTGGCTACTTACATCGCGGGCAGGATGGCGATGTCGCGGACATTCGCGCCTTCGATCTTGCCGGCTTCGGTGGTCGCTCCGGTCTCGAGGTTGACGGAGTGGAAGCCGCCCTCGACCACCAGCCACGCCTCATTTCCGCCCTTGCCGTCCGAGGCGATGTCGAACCCGGCCTCGGCCGGTTTCACGCCGATCTCGCCGACCGGGTTCAGCTTGCCGTCATTCGGGGGGTCTTGCAGCACCAGCCAGCCAGCGGCACCATCAATGTTGAAAAGCTGGGTTTTCTCGGTGCCCTTGTAGGAATTCGTATAGGCTCCGGCGATGATGTTCGGCGCAGTGCCATCTTTGTAAGCATGACTGCCATCAGTAACGACCTCGCCGGTTTCGACCGTGACGCGCAGACTGGTACCATCGCTGCCCATCACCCGCAGCTTATCTGCGACCGGGTTGAAATCCACCGTGGCCGAAACGCCATCCGCAAGCTTCGTTGCCAGCGTGCTGACCCGGGTCGCAACGCCTGTCATCGGATCGATGCTGGCAAGCGTGCCATCGGCAAAGACCCCGTAAAGCATTCCATCCGCCGGGCGCACGTCGATACCCAGCAGGCGTCCATCGACGCCGGTCACGTTCACGCCGCCGGTGCGGGTCCAGGTCTCGGTATCAAGCCAGTGGAGCTCGTTCTCGCCCGAGAGCCCGACAACTGTCGCTGCCATGGCGGGGGCTGCAAGAGCAGAGAACATGAGAGCTGCTGTGATCGATTTGATCGCATTCATGGAAAACTTCCTTCTTTGGTTGGGTTTCTGCCAGGGAAGCCTGGCGATAACGGGCCATGTCCGTGCGGGAGGGAGAGACCGCGCGAGACATGGCCCGGGCAGTGCCAGAGGGGATCAGCCCTTCGGCAGCAGAACCTTGTCGATGACGTGGATCACGCCATTCGATTGCACGACATCGGCGATCGTGACTGTGGCCATGCCGCCGGTCTCATCGGTCAAGGTGACCATACCGTCCTTGACTTCGGCGGTGATCTTGCAGCCGCCAAGCGTCTCGATCACATGCTTGCCGCCATCATCCATCACCATTTTCTGCACATCGGCGGCCATGGCTTTGGCGCCGACGACATGGCAGGTCAGGATCTTGACCAGCATGTCCTTGTTCTCGGGCTTCAGCAGCGTTTCCACCGTGCCGGCGGGCAGGGCCTCAAACGCCGCATTGGTCGGAGCGAATACGGTAAACGGCCCTTCGCCCTGAAGGGTTTCGGCAAGGCCTGCGGCCTGAACGGCGGCGACCAGAGTGGTGTGATCGGCCGAGTTGACCGCGTTTTCGACGATGTTCTTATCGGCGAACATGGCGGCACCACCGACCATGGGATTGTCCTGCGCCAGCGCGGTGCCGGCGGTGGCCAGCGCGAAGCAGCCTGCGACGAGAGCTTTGGTAAAGGTCTTCATGTGACTTCCTCCCGGAAATGTCGGCCCGTTGATCGGGGGACGGAAGAAGACACGGTGGGGCGTTTCAGAAAGTTTCAGGCCCGCGCCATTTTTTTCGCGCGGGCCTGATTTTCTTCGACATCAGATGTCCAGAAGATCGCCCACGGCCAGCACCGGCCCGGTCGGCTGCCCGGTGGGCGAACCACCAGGTGGCTCCAGACTGATTGCCATATGGGCGGCAGTCGTCATCAGGGCGCGGATCTGGTCGCTGGTGACAGGAACCCGGGTCGAAACGCCTGCCGGGATCACCCCAAGCGAGACCGGCGCTTCGGCACCGCGCGCGATCCAGAGCTGAAAGTCACGGCCCTCAACCGGATCGCCGCTCATATGCGCCAGGCTGACGCTGCCGGTGGCACTGTCGTAAAGCACCAGATAGGTCACGCTGCTGCCCTCTGCGGTCAGCGAGGCGGCAAGGCGGTCGCTTGGCACCGCAGGTCGGAAGACGGGCAGCGCCATGGCCAGCACAAAGGCCAGTGTGGCCGCGCCCGCAAGTCCCCGCCAGAGCGCGAGGCTTGACCAGAACCAGGGCCGCGCCTGAGCGGCCCCGAAAAGGCGCAGATCCAGCGCGCGTTTGATCGCAGGCGGCAGATCAGCCGGTAGGAAGCCCTCGGACAGCGGGGAAAGACGTTCCTCCCACTCCGCCACAAGCCTAGCGAAGGGCGCATCGGTTTCAACCCGGCGGGCCAGGGCAGCCTGTTCATCGTCCGACAAAACTCCAAGCGCGAATTCCGCTGCGAGGATGTCGTCGCCATCAGGTTCATGATCCATATCGGCGTCGCTCATCTTTGCAGACACTCCTTCAGCCGCATCAGGCTGCGCCTGAGCCAGGTTCGCATCGTATTCAACGGCACAGCATGGCGGGCCGCAAGATCGGCATAGCTGTCGCCGTCCAGATAGGCCGCGCGAACGGCATCGGCGCGACCGGCTTCCAGCTCGTCAAGGCAGCCGTCAAGCGCGCGGCGCTCTCCGGCAGCAACCGCCTGAGCCTCGGGTCCGGGCGTCGGGTCGCGGACCTCAATGGCATCATCGTCTAGTGCCGTGAGCACCCCGCGCCGCATCCGCAGCCGGTCGATCGCCCGGTTGCGGGCAATCGCGATCAGCCAGGACATCGGGCTTTGCCCGGTCACCGCAAAGCGGTCCGCCTTAAGCCAGATCCCTATGAACACCTCTTGCACCACGTCCTCAGCCTCCGCTCTGTCCTTCAAGATACGCAGGCAAGTGCCGAAAAGTTTCGCCGACGTGGCCGCATAGAGCCGATCAAAGGCCACACGGTCCCGCAGGGCAACCCTGAGGATGAGATCGGTGATCTCTGGCCGAACACTGTCAGATGTCATCTTTCCCTCCCGACTGACGCGTGCGACCTGCTGATGGCCAGCACCGCTATAAGCGCGCCCCCTGCGCCACAAAGCCCGACCAGGGTCGGGCTCGGGGGATCGAGGTTCGCCGCGATCACCCCGATCAGCGCCCAGATGAGCGCAGGTGCATATGTCCAGTCGCTTCGCGGGCGTGCGAGGATCACCACACCAACCGCCAGTACCGCCAGCAGCATCAGAACCGCAGCCGTCCTGGCGGGCAGGAGGCCGTATCCGGTCAGCACCGCCGAAAAGGCCACGCCAGTGGCCGCCGTCAGCCATCCCGCATAGAGGCCAAGCGGCAGGCGCTGCCAGATCGCGGGCCCACTGCGCAGCCAGGCCAGAATGGCAAAGCCCGCCATCACCACGATCATCGCCGTCGCCAGCAGTGGCGCGTCATTGGCCGCCGTAATCCAGAACACGCCAACCGCCAGACTGATGCCAAGCGGTCCTGCCGCCTGCGCCCAGTCCGGGCCGCCGCGCAGGGCACCAATCGCAGCCGCACCAATCAGCGCGAGATAGATCAGCCCCCAGATCGAGAACGCCCATCCCGCAGGTTGCGCGGGCCAGGCATCGGTGACGGGAAACTGCTCCGGCTTGAAACCGTTGAACCCGCCGGAAAGCAGCGGCGCGGCGGCAAAGGCCAGCGCCAGCAGCAGAACCAGGATCGAAAGCGTTCTTTGTGACATCAGATCATCCTTTCTTCGCGGAGAGCCTCTCAGTTGTCCCGATTGAACCGCTCCAGCGCGGCGAGGGCGCGGCCACGGCCTTCGGCCAGCAGGGGCGCGGTGTCTGCGCTTGCCCATCTGGCGGGGCTGCTCCAGGACGCGGGCAGGGTGGCAGAATAGGCCCGCGCGCCCTCGCCTTGCAGCCAGTGGTCGCGGTAGCGGCTGTCCGGGTCAAAACTCGCGGCCTGTTTCTCCGGTTTGAAAATGCGGAAGAAAGGCGAGGCATCCGGGCCGCAGCCTGCCACCCATTGCCAATTCATCGCATTGGCCGCCGGATCCCAGTCAGTCAGGCTGTCCGCAAAATGGTGCAGCCCGATGCGCCAGTCGGTCAGCAGGTGTTTGGTCAGCCAGTTTGCCACCACCATCCGCACGCGGTTGTGCATCCGCCCGGTCACCCGCATCTCGCGCGGGCCCGCATCGACCAATGTGATACCTGTCTCTGCCCGGGCACAGGCAGTGGCGGCAGGGCTTTCACCTGCCCAGGGGAAGGCCGCCCATTCGGGGCGCCAGGGGGCCTCCGGCATCTGCGGGAAAGCCAGCAACAGATGCCAGGCAAATTCGCGCCAAGAACCTCAGAAAGGAATTCCTCGCTGCCTGTGGTTAGGGATGGCTCGACCTCCCCCCTCAGGCTCGCCGTGACCCAGACGCGGCGCGGGCTGATCTCCCCCAAAGCGAGATGCTCGGAAAGACCCGAGTTTGCGTCGATATCGGGACGGTCGCGATGGGTGGGGTGGTCCCGGGCGCGGTCAAGGAAATCTTCCAGCCGCCCGTAGACAGCAGCCTCTCCCGCGGGCAGCGCGTGTTCTGCCAGCACAGCCGCGCCGCGATACATATCCGGCGCGAGGTTCAGGGATGCCACGCGCAGATCCCCGATTGCCGGCAGGGCCGTCAATTGCCCAGGGGGGGGCAGCGGGCGATCCGGCCCGGCCTGCCGTACGGCACGGGCGAAGGGGCTATAGACCTTGTAACTGCCGCCCGCGCCGGTGCGGATCCGGGAGGGATGGATCAGGAGGTGCCCAGAATGCCGGTGCAGCCGAACCGGCCCACCGCCGAGCGCATCACGCAAAGCCGCCTGCAAGCGGGGTTCAGCCACATAGAGCGTGACCTGATGGTGGCGCGACAATAGCCATGCCGAGGACAGGCCGGAAATGCCTCCGCCGATGATGCCGATCTTCTGGGGTGCGCCGCGCGTCACATCAAAGGGCAAGGCGATCTCCTTCAGTCCTGTCAGTGAGGCTTACGCAGCAGCCCGAGTTGCAGATCATCGGCAGGCGCAAAAACCTCCCGCTGCGGCAAATCTTATATTCTGGTAATATGATCGGCTCTCGATGACGGATCGGTTTCATGATGCCATATGACTGCACCAGCCAGATTGTGATTGCGCCGCCCGAGAGCGGGGGCGCAACCCATCATCGCGATGCGCGCCGCCGCATCCGATGGGAACGGCTTTTTGTCAGATGACTAGACCAGCCTGCTCCCGGCAAAGTTCAGGCACGGCCACACCGCTCTCGGCCTGACGAAGCACAGCCATGATCTGCGGCTCGGTGAAACCGCTCTTTCTCATTCGAATCTCCTCAGCTCACGCTACGAGAAAATTCTACTTATGCAGACCCTTAATCATGGGGAGGATTACCGGGCGGCCCGGATCTCTCGGTGGCTCGGCGGATCCGACGGATGTCACAGGAGGACCTCGCACAGCGCCTCAACGCTTCCCGTCGACTGGTAACGAGGATGGAAAAGGGGGACCCGACGGTCAGTTTCGGCGCCTATGCGATGGATGCCTGGCTTATGGGACTAACGAAAAACCTGGAGGAACTCTTTTCGCAGGAACGGGATCCGGTCTTCCAGCGGGAGGCGAGACTTGCGGTGCCGCAGAAGGTTCGCAAAAAACTGAAACAGGCGAACGCCTGGATCCGTGACATGCGGTGATGATGTGCAGTTGGTTGTATCGTGTTACCGCGCGCGGCCCTTTCCCGAACCCCTACCAAGATCGCTGGCGCGGATCTAGTGGTCATGCAAAGGTCGATGGCATCGAGGATGGTTGATTTGCCGCTGTCCCCGGGCCCGATCAGGCAATTGATACCCTTGGTCGGAAGCCAGGTAAGGGTTCGAATGCTTCTGAAATTGAGGACTTCGAGTTTGCGTATCTGGGTCATGCTCTTCCGCGAGTTGTATAGACCTCTTCTACCGCTTGGATTGTTTCGGGACATCTATTTTCTGTTGCCATCCGGACCTTTGCCGGATCTGCTTGGTGACCATGGTCACCAAATCAGCTTTAGCCCCGACCCGACCAGAAGAAGCGCCAGAATGGCCCGCAGCCATTTATCAGACAGAAAGCGGCTGCCGAGAACCGCTCCGGCAAGGCCGCCGATGGCGACCGCCATCACCCAGATCGGCGCGGACTCCGATATCTGAGGCCAGAAAGCATAGGCCCCGATCAATGCCGCGGCCGAGTTGACCAGATTGTAAACGGCCGTCGTGGCTGCGGTCTGCCGCGCATTCGCCCAGTTCATTGCGAGGATGATCGGCGCCAGGAAGACACCCCAGCCGGTGCCCGTGGTTCCGGAGATAAAGCCGATCACTGCACCGGTGATCAGGGCAGGTATGAACGGTGGCGGGTTGGGCACGATAATGGCAGCTTTTCCCTGGGTGAGCAGCGCGCTCCGCGCCATCAGCAGGCCCGACAGCATCAGAATAGTGCCAACGAGGGGATAATATGCCTCGGCGCCGAGATTCACGGAGCCGCCAAGCACTGAGAACGGAAAGCCGAGCAATGCGAAAGGATACAGATTTCGCCAGGAGAGCTGTGCGGCCCGTTGGAACATGCAAGTCCCAATGGCCGCGACCACAAGGTTCAGCACCAGCGCAGTGACCTTCATCTCCAGCGGAGGCAATCCGAAAATGGCCATCAGCGCGATATAGCCGGTGGCGCCGGCCTGACCCACCGCTGCGTAGAGCAAGGCGACAAGGAAGAATGCCAGGATCAATTCAGCTGGTCTTCTGCGCGGTGGCGCAACCATCGGCCATAGCATCAGGAAGGCATATGCGGCCCCCGCAGCAATCCTCCATGAGGAACCGCAAGAGGCCGTTAAGGGCATCGAACTCGGCAGTGTAGAGGATCGACCGGCTTTCCCGGCGGGAGGACACCAGGCCCGCACGCTCCAGTTCTTTCACATGGAAGCTGACGTTCGATGCGGTGACCCCGGCCTGTTCTGCGATCAGGCCCGCGGCCAGTCCCTCCGGCCCCGCCACGACCAGCATCCGCAGGATGCGCAGGCGGGTTTCCTGAGAGAGTGCCCCGAAGGACAAGAGTGCTTGACGTTCATCCATTATTTGATGATCCTATAATTGTCGAATCAATAGGTATCGCAAATGACGATCCAAAGCAACATCGGCGCGCCGACCGGCGTCGCCGACCCGGAAGACATTACCATCGGCGAGCTCCTCAATGCACTCGGGCACATTGAGGATCGACCCTTAGTCTTCTCCTATGATGGCCGGGAGGTGCAGCCCGGATACCATGTCACCGAGGTCAAGGCAGGCCAGTTCGCGGCTTTGGATTGCGGCGGAAACCCGGAGACCTGGACCGAGATCTTCGTCCAGCTCTGGGATGTGAACGAGGATCGCGACCACATGGCGGCGAGCAAGTTCGCCAGGATCATCAGCAAGGTGATTGATCATGTCGCGCTCGACATGACGGCAAAGCTGACTTTCGAAGTCAGTAAATCAGTGCGGCCAATGCAGCTTTTCCGGGCTGCTGCGCCCGTTGTCACCGACGGTGCGGTCCGCATCGCACTTTCGCCGCGTCCGGCAAGCTGCAAGCCGCGCGATCGCTGGCTGGAGCAACAGCAATCTTCCTGCTGCGGTTCCAGCGCCTCCGGCTGCTGAACCGGGCCCCCTCTTGCCCTGGAGTTTCCGATGACCCAAAGGGTCTACAACGTCCTTTTCCTTTGCACCGGCAATTCGGCGCGTTCCATCCTCGCTGAATCTGTGTTGCGTCAACTCGGCGAGGGTCGGTTCAATGCCTTCTCCGCCGGAAGTTACCCCAAGCCGGACATCAATCCGACGACATTGAAAGTGTTGAAGAATTTTCATTATCCGACGGAGGACCTGCGATCGAAGAGCTGGGATGAGTTCGCGCAAGAGGATGCGCCGCAGTTCGACTTCGTGATCACCGTTTGCGACGACGCGGCCGGGGAAGTCTGTCCGATCTGGCCAGGCTCGCCAGCCACGGCGCATTGGGGCATTGCAGATCCGGCCGCCGCCACCGGCACGGATCTTGAACGCGAGATGGCCTTCGTCGAGGCGCTTCGTTACCTGCGGCTCCGCCTTGAGCTTTTCTGTGCCCTGCCGGTTGCATCGCTGGATGCAATGAGCCTGACCCGTCACCTGCTTGAGATCGGCCGCGCCGAGGGGGCAACCGACTGTGCGCGAGAAAGGATCTGAGGGCATCATGGACATCATCATCTACCACAATCCCGCCTGCGGGACCTCGCGCAACACGCTGGCCATGATCCGCAATGCGGGTGTCGAGCCACATGTGATCGAATATCTGAAGACCCCGCCGAGCCGGGCCATGGTGCAGGCACTGGTGGCCAGAATGGATATCACGCTTCGCGCCTTGCTGCGCGAGAAGGACACGCCCTTTGCAGAGCTTGGTCTTGGCGATCCAAACCTGACCGACGACCAGCTCCTTGACGCCATTGCGGCACATCCGGTCCTGATGAACCGACCGGTCGTGGTGTCGCCCAAGGGCGTTCGCCTGTGTCGCCCGTCCGAGGATGTGCTGGATCTGCTGCCGCCACAGCAAGGTGCGTTCACCAAGGAGGACGGCGAGCAGGTCGTCGACGCGGCGGGCAACCGCATCAGGTCCGCCTGAACGATGGCATCTTCCCCCTCGCGCCGCCTGTCATTCCTTGACCGCTATCTGACGGTCTGGATTTTCGCCGCCATGGCCCTTGGCATATTGATGGGCTCCGTGATCCCGGGGCTGCCCAACCTGATGGAAAGTCTGTCCATCGGCACCACCAACATCCCGATTGCCATCGGCCTGATCGTGATGATGTATCCGCCACTGGCCAAGGTCCGCTACGAGGACCTGCCAGAGGTCTTCGCCGATCGCCGCGTGCTGATCCTGTCGCTCGTGCAGAACTGGCTGATCGGTCCTGTGCTGATGTTCGTGCTGGCGGTGATCTTCCTGCGCGACCACCCCGATTACATGACCGGCCTCATCCTGATCGGCCTGGCGCGCTGCATCGCCATGGTTCTGGTCTGGAACCAGCTTGCGCGCGGCGACAACCAATACGTGGCGGGTCTGGTCGCCTTCAACTCGATCTTCCAGATCCTGTTCTTCCCGGTCTACGCTTGGGTCTTCCTGACCGTTCTGCCGCCACTCTTCGGGTTGGAGGGCAGCGTGATCGACATCAGCATTTGGACGATAGCTGAGGCGGTGCTGATCTATCTCGGCATCCCCTTTGCTGCGGGCTATCTGACCCGCCGCGTGCTGATCGCCCGTCGCGGACAGGCCTGGTATGCAGAGCAGTTTCTGCCAAAGATCAGCCCGCTGACCCTGGCGGCACTGCTCTTTACCATTGTCGCCATGTTCAGTCTGAAGGGTGGCGATGTTCTGACCCTGCCGGGCGACGCGCTGCGCATCGCGGTGCCGCTGACGCTTTATTTCCTGATCCAGTTCACCATCAGCTTCTGGATGGGGCGGCTGATCGCCGCCGACTACCCTCGCACGACGGCCATCGCCTTCACTGCCGCCGGCAACAATTTTGAGCTGGCCATCGCTGTCGCCATCGCGGCCTTCGGGCTGGCGTCTCCTGTGGCCTTTGCTGCCGTCATCGGCCCGCTGGTGGAAGTGCCGGTGCTGATCCTGCTGGTTTCGGTTGCGCTGCGGCTCGGCCGACGCTGGTTCCCGGATGCCCCAACGAAAGAAGAGATGAAGGCGTGACCGATCTTCCGAACCTCACCGATGCTGTGCGTGTTCCTCTGGCAAGCGATTTGCTCTCGCCCTCGCGGTCAACACATGCGCCGCGGATCCTGCTGCTCTACGGCTCCCTTCGTGCGCGGTCCTACAGCCGATTCCTGACGCAGGAGGCCGAGAGGCTGCTGCAATATTTCGGCTGCGAGACGCGCATTTTCGACCCCAAGGGCCTGCCACTGCCGGACGAGACCGGCGCAGATCATCCCAAGGTGCAAGAGCTGCGCGACCTCTGCCTCTGGTCGGAGGGTCAGGTCTGGACCAGCCCCGAGCGTCACGGGGCCATGACCGGGGTGATGAAGAGCCAGATCGACTGGATCCCGCTGGCCATGGGCGCGATCCGCCCGACACAAGGGCGGACACTGGCTGTCATGCAAGTCTCGGGCGGGTCGCAAAGCTTCAACGCCGTGAACCAAATGCGGATTCTTGGACGCTGGATGCGGATGCTGACGATCCCGAACCAATCCTCGGTCGCCAAGGCCTATGACGAGTTCGACGAGGCCGGTCGGATGCGGCAATCACCCTACTATGACCGCGTGGTCGATGTGATGGAGGAGTTGGTGAAGTTCACCCTCCTGACGCGTGACATCTCCGCCCAGCTGACGGATCGCTACAGCGAACGGAAAGAGGCCGCCGAAGCACTGGAAGCCCGGCTTCGACTGGCCGAGGCCGTGCGATGACCCTTGCCACATCGGCCTTGCCCCTGCGGCGTTGGCCGGTGATCACGGCGCTCGGCATCGTCCAGATTTTCGCCTGGGGCAGCAGTTATTATCTGATGGCCCCCTTGGCCGGCCCCATCGTGGCCGATACTGGCTGGCCATTGCCATGGGTGATTGGGGCCCTGTCGCTCGGGCTGCTCGTTGCGGGACTGGCTTCACCCCGCGTCGGCACGGCCATTGCAAGACACGGCGGCAGGCCAGTGCTGGCTGGCGGGATGATCCTGCTGGCGACGGGCCTTTTGGTGCTCGCTGCGGCCCCGAACCTTCCGGTGTTCTACCTGGGCTGGCTGATCATCGGTCTTGGCATGTCCGCAGGGCTCTACGATCCCGCTTTTGCGTCCCTCGGCCGACTATACGGTCGCGACGCCCGCTCCGCGATCACCGCGCTGACCCTTTGGGGCGGGTTCGCCAGCACTGTCTGCTGGCCGATCTCGGCCTGGGCAGTGGAGCAGTTCGGCTGGCGGGGCACCGCTGCGGGCTATGGCCTCCTGCATCTGACGCTCTGCCTGCCGCTGATCTGGCGCATGATCCCCCGGGAGATGAAAGGTCCAGGGGTGGTCAAGGGCAGCTTGGGGCGGCAGGTCGCGCTTTCACCGACTGAACGACGTGCATTCCTGATCCTCGCGACCATTTTCACCCTGGCAGCAATCATCGCGGCTGTGGTGTCAGTCCATCTACTGACCCTTCTCGATGCGCGTGGCGTGTCCACAGCCACGGCCGTCGCGATGGGTGCGCTGATCGGTCCGGCACAGGTTGCCTCGCGGGTGCTGGAAATGGCGAGCGGGGGGAAACATCATCCCAAGTGGACCCTGCTGTTCGCGGCGATCCTCTTTGCTGCGGGTGTGGGCTTGCTTGCTTCCGGATTCGGCTTCTTAGGCTTGGCGCTCATACTTTATGGCGGCGGCAACGGTCTGTTCTCGATCGCCCGCGGTGCGCTGCCAATGGCGATTTTCGGA
Organism: Gemmobacter serpentinus; assembly: GCF_008973825.1. GTDB lineage: Bacteria > Pseudomonadota > Alphaproteobacteria > Rhodobacterales > Rhodobacteraceae > Gemmobacter > Gemmobacter serpentinus. The sequence continues at coordinate 24,533 of NZ_WCHR01000028.1, forward strand.
CCGGAGCGGTATCCAGTCCTGATGGGGCGCATGGCGCGACCTGCGCTGATTGCCCAGTCCGTGGCTCCGCTGGCAGGGGCATTCGCAATACAGTTCCTCGGACCAACAACAGTGCTTTTTCTGCTAATGCTTCTCGCGGCATCTACATTGTTGCTCACCGTAGTGGTTACTGCTGCCCGGCAACGGCGGTGAACCACGTTCTTCCGCTGGTGGCGGGGAAGCAACCGGCAAGCCTCGCAACTGGCGAGGCAACGGGAAGAACGGGAAATGAAGCCAACTCCCGATTTCCCGGCTCTTCACGAAGACCCGAAAGACTGGGTGTGGATCGGGCATCGAAATCAGCTACGGGATGCGTCGTGCCTGCACAGTGACGTGGCTGTTGTGCTTCATATTCTGAGGGTTGCGCAAACTATCACAGGTTTGATTGATCGTTCGAGTGACTTGTCAGCGTGGCGGCAACCTCCGAAACCGCCAACTCGAAGCTCTCATGGCCGTATTTTCTCTTAAACAAATGCATTAATTCTATGCATTTTGAAAGAATCTGCTGGTCCAGATCTACTGAGGAGGCGAGGCGGCCCTCAAGCGTCTGCTGGATGCGCGCGCCAAGTTTCTTGGTCAGTGGCACCTTTCTTTGGATCAACTTGCTATACTGGCCTTGGGATATTCCAAGTTCCAGGGCGATCTCGGACTGACTCATCCGGCCGGCTTGGCGCGCATCTTCGATTTGATCTATGAGATCAGCCATTGTCTCTGCGCGTCATTCAGGATAAATTCATATTATGTATTATGACGCTCATAGATCAATCCAGACGGTCTTCGCAAGGACCTCCTCAGGATAGGGGCCGTCGCCAGGAAGGACAAATGCAAAGGTGGATAGGGCAGATTTGCCGCATCCACCCCGGGATGCGCCCTAACGAACCTGTTGCTTCGCAAGTTTCCGGGCCAGCGTCCGGCGATGCATGCCAAGCCGGCGGGCGGCCTCGGAGATGTTGAAATCCGCCTCGCGCAGAGTTTCGTGGATCAGTTCCCATTCATTCGTGCGCAAATTCGCCCGGCGCGCCGTCAGGGGCACATCGACGGCTCCCTCCCGGCGCGCAAAGGCCGCCTCGATCTCGGATGCGGTTGCGGGCTTGGCCAGATAGTAGATAGCCCCCAGCTTGATCGCCTCTACCGCAGTCGCGATAGAGGCAAAGCCGGTCAGCACAACGATGCGAGGCTGTGGTACGAGCGCCGCAATCTGCTGCACACAATCAAGACCGCTGCGCCCGGGCAGTTTCAGATCGACAATGGCAAAATCGGGGGGATTACTGGTGACTTTGGTCAGGGCAGATTCCGTGCTGAACGCAATGTCACAGTCATAACCCCGACGCGCGAAAGAAGCTGCCAGAGTTTCCGCAAGACCTGAATCATCTTCAACAATCAAAAGGCGTGGTGCGCTCATGACGCCGTCCCCACTGTCAGACTGGGCATGGTCAACACAACACGGGCACCTCCTTCGGAAGAATTGCTGATCGCGAGTGTCCCCGACAGCCTGCGCATGGCATTGACCGCAAGAAACAGGCCAAGCCCCCTTCCCCCAGCCCGCACCGGCGCGGAATCCGGTTTGGTCTCTCGATCCAGCACCACCTCGGGGAAGCCCGGCCCGTCATCGGTCAGACAAATCTCAGCGCCCCCTTCCGGCGCTGCCGAAAGCCTGACCTCCATTCGGCAAGCCCCTGCCTCCTGCGCATTGTCGAACAACTGGCGCAACGCCTGCGCCAGCATTGGGTCCGCAGCAATCTGAATATTGCAGGCGTCGGAGTCATGCCGGATGTCCAGAATGCCGCCTTCCGCTCGCCACCCCTCGGCAATGCCGAGGACAAAACTGTCGAGCGCAACCGGACGCATTTCCTCGGCGCGCTCCTGCCCCGAATTTTGCAGCATCTCTGACAGAATACGGCGACAGCGCGATAGTTCCACCAGCATACGGCGCAAGTCGGCCTCGCGATCCGGTCCTTCCGGGACACCCAGATCACGCCAGTCACCCAGGGTAACGGCCAGCGTGGTCATCGGGGTGCCAAGCTCATGCGCCGCGCCGCTGGCCAGAAGCCCCATTCTGACCAGATGATCCTCCTCCAACATCTGGCGCCGCAGATCGACGATCTGCGCGTCCCTTTGCCGAAGGTTTTCGGTGATGCGCAGCACGAACCAGGCAAGCAGACAGGCAGCCAGTGCGAAGGAGAGGAACATGCCCTGCAGATGCAGGTCAAAAAAGCTGGGACCCGCGGCATGGCTGCCGTGACCCGAATGATCCGCCGATGGCAGGATCATGGGTCTGCCGTTGCCCAATAGCCAGTAATGCGCGGCAATCGCAGCCACAAGGATCAGCAATGCCTGCCGGGCAGGCAAAAGCACGATCCCGAGGATGACCTGCAGGATGAACAATGTGACGAATGGGTTCGATGCGCCGCCGCTGAGGAAAAGAAGCATGGTCAGCGCGATCACATCGATCAACAACTCGGCCGTCACAGTCAGATCACTGACCGGCTTGCGGTTGCGCAGGCGCCACGAGGCGAACAGGTTCAGGAACACCAGAAAGGCGATGACCGGCGCCATCTCGCGGCGCGGCAAATCGACGCCAAGCCCGTAATGGGTGATGGTGATTGCGGCGATCTGACCGAGGATCGCCAGCCAGCGCAGCCGGATAAGAACGGCCAGATTGCGCCGCGCGGCCTCGGCCGATATCGCCCCGATCCCACCACGAGGAAACGTCATCATCCTTACCCCTGGTAAGCCCACCATATGGGAAGCCATATGAGACAGAGTGTCAGGCTTCCCTTGACGGTCTGATATGCAATCCACAACCAGAGATATTGTCGCATCAGGGCGCGGAAGCGGTGCCAAACGGATCTGGCCCCTCCCCCGCCCGATGCACTGCCGTCGGGCGAGGCGGGGATCATTCCACGGCCTCCGCAGCACTGGCGGCTGCATCTCTCGCGGCCTTCGACGCCGCGACAAAATCAGCCGTCTTCTCTGCAACGGCAAGGCGGTGCTCACCAACCGCGGCTTCGCGATACATGTGACGGCCAGCAACCATCATCGCGATGACCAGCAGCATGGCCCCGGCTGCAGGCCAGAAACCGCGCCCCACCTTTGCATCGGGTGCTTTCATGTCCAACCAGATCAGCGCGCAGGCGATTGCGGCAGCCACCGCCGACAGCGCAAAGACCGCATCGACGCCCTGGGTCGGACCGGGGACCTCGGGCAGCGTGAGCCATGCCAGCGGCCCGACAATGAATTGCAGAACCGATGGCCAGAAGGCCCAACGCCAGCCGGTGCGGATCAGCTCTGCCCGGGGGATGCCGATTTCGGCGATGTCTTCCTCGGGTTTGCGCCGGTAAGCCCAGACCATCATGAAGCCGATCATCGCCGGGCAGGACAGGATGAAGTGCGCATACCGGACCCATAGGTTCGGCAGTTGCAAGGCATCCCAGAAGCCGCGCACCTCTGTCCAGCGCTCGGGTTGCAACATCAGCGTGATCTGGGTCAGGAAGATCAGCGGAATGAAGGCGAAGATAGCGACGACCAGCGCCATCACGCCCACATGCAGCCCCCAGGGCAGTTTGTGCCAAAGGTATTTGTGCAGATAGGTCAACAGGAACGCCCCCGCGACCAGCGGAATGACAGAAATCCAGAAATCCCCGGTCAGCGCGTTCGCCGAATAGAAATACGTCGTGTACAGCGTGTTGATCGCCAGAAGCGGCCCGACGCCCAGAACCACCGCAATCGATTTGTTAACCGTGATCGAGGCGGCAAGATCATGGGCAAGGTTATCCCATTTCCTGCTCGTGCGCCCCTTGATCTCATACCAGAGTGTCAGGAAGGCCCCGCCGATCATCATGTTGATGAACACGATATGCATCAGGAAAAAGATCAGGAGCACAGCCACCAGGACCGGAACCGGAGCTGGCAGCGGCAGCGGCAAATCAACAGGTACGGGGGTTTGGGGATTCATTGGTGCTCCTCCGCGCTCGCGGTCTGGGTGCCCGCATCAGGTTGGCGCAGCTTCACGCCCGCGACCTGCGCGCCCGCAATCGCGGCGGGATTGGTCTGGAAGGTGGAAAGATACTCGGCCAGCACTTCGAGTTCGCGCTGATTACCCGGGAAAGGCGGCATGAAGGGCTGGGCCTCATGCATGAACTCCATGTATCCCATCGTCAGATCGGGGCTCCAGGGCTGATCCCCGAACATGCGGGCGAAGTGGTTGCGCACGGCATTGACCCCGGTGCCGGTGTGGCAGCGCGAGCAGGTGATCATGAAGACATCCTTGCCGTCCTGCACGCGCCCGAGATCCAGACCTGCCGGAATCGCGCCCTTCTCGGCTTCGGTCAGCGGCGTCGAATAGGTCGCCCAGGCCAGCACGCCATCCCGGGCGTAAAGCGGGTAATCCTCGACCCGAAGCCCGTTGGCATACATGTATTCACCGATGACATAGGGCTTGCGGACAAATTCGCGCACCCGCTCGAAATGGCCGGTGATCCAGATGATCCCCAGAAGTGTGAGCAGCAGAACCGGGCGCGGCACCCAGGCCGGTTTCCACACACCGAGTTGTGCCACCAGGGCAATCATCAGCGTCACCCCGGCCATGCCCCAGATCAGAGTCTGATGCCAGTCGACGAATTCCAGTGTCAGCATCGAGACGGCAAGGTTCTGCACCATGGTTTCCGGCACGACCGAATAATACCACCAGCCGCCGAGCAGCACGAAAGGCGCGGCCATCAGCGTGAACAGGCTGACAGAGCGCAACGCCTGATAGCGGAACGGATCATCCCGCCGCGTGAAGAACAGGGTCAGGGTCATGGCGATGATCCCGGCCATGGCCAGCGCAAGCGGGGTGCGGAAGGCAAGCTGCGGCAGATAGACCGGGTTCGTGAACCCTTCCCACAACGTGTGATTGCTCAGCCAGTTGCCCGGATCCATCATGAAGCCAAGGATCGAGACGATGATCGCCATCGTCACCCAGCTGAAGAAGCCAAGCGCGAAACCCAGACGGATATGGCGGGTCTTGCCGATCCCGTCACCCGCGCCACCCCAGGCCTTTTTCTTCCAGGTCAGGAAGTAACACAGGATCAGCACGACCTCGGTGATGAAGACCAGCCATTCGATGAACCAGCCCCACAAGAACACCCGGATCAGCGAACCGATCGAATAGGGGTTCACCAGCGAGACCGAAAACCAGATGCCGACGCCGGTCAGGGCGCCCACAGTGGTGGTGATCAGGAAGGCAAAGAACAGGATCCTGTAGGCCAGCCGGTCCCAGCGGGGATCCTGCTTCTTGTGGCCATACCACTCCATCGCGGCGACCAGAGGCATCATGCCGACGGCCAGCCCATGGTTGATCAGCACATGCAGCACAGCAATGACGGCGATAAGGCCGCGATTGCCAAGCGCATCAAGGTGGAAGATCGGGAAATCCATCAGACGGCCTCGGTTTCGGTGGTCAGAACGGTGCGGCCCTCCATCTGGTCAGAGGCCAGACGCACCAGAAACGCCGCGTGAAGCGCAAAGATCGCAAGGCCGAGCCAGGGCATTCCGCCGCGCACGGCCAGCAAAAGCCCGCCGACCGCCAGTGCAAAAGCGAAAGCGCCGGGGAGCCACAGCAGCATCAGATCGAAGGCATGGGCTGGCGGCCTGACACGCCTCATGGCGCGCCGCGCCGCCACCGCTCCGAACAGCGCGAGCACTGCAAGCGCCAGCGCCCCGACGAAAGCCATGAGGGACGGGCTGGCGATCAGCGCAAGGACAAGGGTTATCAGAATGACATTCGCTACATGCCAGCGATGCGGTCGTCGCTCCAGCCAGTCGAAAAAGGCTTCCATGATGGGGCTCCGGGTGGGTACACTCACCCCACAGATCACCCGTAAATGCTGCATCGTGGATTGGACAAACTGTCCAACCCCTCCGGCGTTATCGCCTCTGATGGCGTCAGGGGTTGGACAGTTTGTCCAGGGGGCAGCATGACGCGGCGATGCTATCAAGCGTCATCTCGTCCAGTTCCCTTGTAAAGACTGCATGAGATGCATGTGTCAGGGAGGGGTTGGGAGGCGTCCCTTGTCCCCGTCCCTGATCCGCGTCCCGTTGATTCCAAAATTCCGACGCGTAGGCCTCCGCCCGAAATCCCACCGGGCGGAGGCTTTGCCTTTCTGTCACCGCCATTACCGGATCTGCCAACGTCCAATCCAACCGCCAGTCGCCGGTTGCGTGAGGGTCGGAGCCGCCCGGTGAGCTACTCCGCGTTCCTTGGGCAGTTTTCGGGGATATTTAAGCTAGGATCAGGACCCATTGATTGTGATGCTGTTCGGTGATTCAGAGGGGGCCAGGAGACCCTTCTGATGAGCAATCTATTCTGGCTGGCTGACGCGCAGATGGCGCGGCTCGAGCCGTTTTT
>NZ_WCHR01000029.1 GCF_008973825.1 Gemmobacter serpentinus
ACAGGGTGATCTTCTGGGCAGCTTGGGCCATCAGGTTTTCTCCACGACGGGCGCCGGGAGCCACTCTCCCGATCTCACTTCCCGCCACCCTCAAACCAACCATTCTCTCACTTTCGTACTGGATATAGGTGCTAACGACAGACCGGCAGGGCGGCGCGTTTCAGTTGGATGATTTATGTACCAACGCAAAGTTGGCCATGGCCAACTCTTGTCTTGGCGCAACCGGCTAGGATTCTCGATAGGTAGTTGTCTGGGCTTTTGACCTGGTCGATCTTGCAGGCCATTTGATCTGCCACCTGAATCGCTTTTTCTAGGCCAAGCACAGACACCGCCCTACCCAACAGAGCGCTGTCTATTCTCAGCATCTTACCAAACTCAAATAGCAGCTGTAGGAGGCCGTGTTCTGTGGTGGGGTAGTCTGGATAAAAGGCCGGGATTTCGGTCAAGCAAGCCCATAGCTCTGTCATCGTGCGCGGGAAGGTTATTTTTGTATATGATTTTTGAGTCTCTTTGTGCCGGACATTTTGCCCGTCTGAGGCGGTCGGTTTGTTCGAGTTAGAAGGCGGGGCTTGTTCTTGGCGTTGTTCGTGTTGCAGATCGTTGGCCGTGGCCAACTCTTCCAAATGCGGTACGCTTGGAGTGACTACCTTACTTTGCAGGATGCATTTGAGTCTGCTGATGACGCTGCTTGCCTGAAGTACAGTGACTCCGGTTCGACGCATAAAGTTGCGGGCGGCTTCGACGAACTCTAGGGTCTCGCCGTGCAGGCATAGGGAGAGGCATTCACCGCGCAGTTTTTGGATGTAGGCTTTCATGCCTCGAAGTTCGTCGGCTTCCTGACGATGTTTCTGAGACAGTGCAAGGATTTCGCCAGACCGTGCGAGCAGGGGCGACAGGTCGATGCCGAACGCGCCGATGACTTTACCGTTGCGCATAATTGGGAATCGTTTGCCGTTGGCGCTGTCTCGCCGTTGGATTAGGTTCGCAGCTTCAAGTTTCTCAAGGTGTCGCCGAAGTTGCCTGTCCGTTATGCCTTTCGCGCGGAAACATAAAGTGTCGTTGCAAGCGAACACGGTCAGCAGGGTGAGTGGCGTGATTGGGCTGTCATTCCCTGTTTTCGGATTGTTGCAGGGAAGGCAGCTCAAGAGTGCGTCAAGCACAACGACTGAAGGCGGCCGCAGGCCCAGTGCGCGACCTGTGGTGTTGACCGCCGCCATAAGCGCGCGCCGCGTTACAGGTACGAAGTGTGGCTGGTGTTCGATCGTGCCAATACCGGCGAAAGAATCGAAGATTGAAGGCGCACAACTCAGGTGTGCCTCGACCTCGATGGTCGTGACTGCTTCTTGTTCCATCTGTTTTCAGACAGCAAAAGGATACCGGTCACCGAAATCGGTGTTGCAGTGATTCGATTTCTTGGGTACCAATAGATTGCGAGTAAATCGGGACCCTCTGGAGTGCTTCACCGCCTTCGGGGGGTTTCTTTTTGCGCTACGTCTGCCTCCTTTTTGATTGTTTCTTGCCTGTTTCATTAGGGTTGACCATGGCCAACCCTATAAAGATCAATCACTTAACCGTTTCGGCGTCATGATTTTTCTTTCCACTCCTTGTAGAGGCGCTCAAGCTGCGTCTCCACGAAGTTGATGAACCCGCGCTCCTTTTTGTCGGAAACCTCGATCAAAAGACGTTGGCCTTTGGACCTGAAAGCCACCGAAGTTGCGTGCATCTTGTTGAGCGGGGCAGGGGAGGGGCCCTTGGCGGCAGACTCCGCTGCGTTCTGCTGTGCATCCGCAACCTTCTGCAGCGCATCGATGACAGCGCTGAGCTTCTCTGCCGCAGTGCCTTCTTCAGGAACAAGCAAGAGGACAGAACTGTCTGAAGGGGCGTTTTCGGTTTTGACCAGACGACGCAGTTCCAGCCATGGGCGACGGCCTGCTTCATGCGCGGCGCCAATTTTGTAGATCACTGCGTCGGGCACGTCTCGGGCAACGCCAATCAGTTTGCTTAGCGTTCCCTTGTCGACAGCTAGCACATCGCCGATCTCGGCCCGGGTGAAGCCCTGGTCCTCTAGCTTGGTGGCGAAAATGGCTTGTTCGATGAAGCTGCGTTCTAGGCGCGCAGAGTTTTCCAGGGCCTGTGAGACAAGCGCCTCACGGTGGTCCATTTCCTTGACATAAGCCTTGACCTTGATCCCAAGCACGCGGCACGCGGCAATTCTGCGGCGTCCGTAAACCACCTCATAGCGAGGGCCAGGGCCACGGCGATAGCGGAGCAGTGCAGGGAGCTGTTGTCCTGATGTCCTGATGGACTCGATCAGATCATCAAGCCCTTCGGATACGTCAAAACGATCCGCGATTTCAGAATCGCCGATCTCATTGACATCCACGTCCTGGGTGGCTTGTGCCGAGACCTGAGAAAGGACGTCTGACATGCTCTTCAGGGAACGAGGCGAGCTTTCGTCCACCTTCGACCCGGCCTCGGCAGCAACCAAAGGCTTTGAGCCCATTTGTGCTAGGCTCTTGGCAAGAAGATCACGCTTCATTTGTGCCCCCTCGACCCCATGCTGACTGGATCATCTTTTCAATGTCATTTGAAAAGCTCATCACCGACTCTAGGGCTCGCTCATAAGTCTTTCGGTTCTTGGTCGTAGCGAGGTCCACTTCGAAGATTGTCTTCTGCGAAAGGCCGGCCTCGCTAACCGCCGAAGACTTCACGAAGGGCGTCTTGATCACACTGTCGCCTAGCAATTGCCTGAGCCATTCAGACAAGTCCTGCTGCGTGCTGATAGCGGTGTCGAAGCGCGTCAGGAGGTAGGCGAAATTGTCATACGCGCCGATGCCACCGTTCGAGTACAGGACTTCCAACACGCCCGACGCCATCGTCAGGAACTGGCTGGCCGAGGCCAGGTCGACACGCTCAGGGATGATGGTCATGAGAAGCGACGTCGATGCACAGACCGCCGCCATCGTCAGATAGCCAAGCTGAGGCGGGCAGTCGATTAAAACGATGTCATAATCGTCTTCAACCTGTCGTAGCGAGTCGCGGATCCGATTGAAGAAGACGGGTTGTTCGCCACGGCTCAGCGCGGTTGGAGTTTCGGTTTCGAATTCCGAGAGCATGATCCCGCCGGGCACTAGATCCAGGTTCGGGAAGTAGGTCTTGCGCAAAACGTCCACGATAGGCACCCGGGACGTTTCGCCATCGTTGTAGCGAATTGCATCATACAGCGTGCCGCCGTGACGGAAGTCGATCTCTGGCTGGTATCCAAAGAAGGTCGTCAGTGAGGCCTGAGGGTCCGCATCGACCAAACACACACGGTATCCACGCAGGGCGAGCCTCATCCCGAGAGTCACGGTGGTCGTAGTTTTGCTGGATCCGCCCTTGAAGTTGACGGTTGACCAGATCTGAAGCTTGTCACCTTGTCGCCGACCGGGAAGGAACTGAAACGGATCCTTTGCATTCTGAGCCAGAATGTTGCGGATCTGGAGAATGTTCTCGGCGGAATAAAGGCGCTTGTTACCCGGTCCCTGTTCGACTTCTGGAATTCTGCCGTCGAAATGCGCCTTGCGCAGATAGCCGTCGCTCACCCGCAACAACTCTCCGACCTCTGCGCTTGTGAAGGCGCGGAGTGTCTTTTCTTCCTTCGGTGCCAGAAAAAGCTTCGACATATGTTCAAGGGCTTCAGAAAGCCGCTCTGCGTCTGCCTTGAGCTTGTCATGCAACACTTGGTGCATCATCATTCGCCTGTCTCGAGACATCTCTTAAGCGTTACCCGTGATCTGCAGTCGATCGGTGCCAGCAGGAACGCAGTGGACGTCGTTTTCTTAGTTTTCGCGTTACAGATATGACGCCCGTCGGGAAGAAACTCAAGGCAAATCTTGTGCAGCTATCTTGTGCTTTCTGCGGACCATGGCACCATATGATGCGAAAAGGCTAACGTGACCTGTTAAAGATTGGGTGTAGGACATTGTAAAGATTACAGAAAATGTCGCGAGACTTATCCACAGGACCCGACGCCCTTGAACCTACGCGTGATGCTTGGAAAATCTCTGACCAGGCTCAGTAACGCTGTAGCAGACCTGACCACGGCAATCGTGTTCGCGTGAGCATCGCAAGCGATTCTTCGTCTGAGCCCGTCGGTAGAATGCCTTTTGGCCTATTGGGCACCGAAAAGCGTTACCTACTACAACAGTCTCAACTTCTTCGCCCGCTCCAAGATCATCTTGACCGATGACGGCTCCCACTTGCTGCGGCCCCTAGGTGTCCGTTCGCGCATGGTCTCTAGCCGGTCGCAGATGGCTTGAAGAGTCATCTTGGGATCTGCGCCTTTGATGCCCGCGACGATGGCGGGCAGGCGATCATCCTTGTCGGATGCGGTCGCACGGGAAAGGACAGTGTCTGGCAGCAGGCCTTCGCGGACGAAGGTTTTGGCAGCACGGATCAGGCGGGGCAGGGACCAAGGCTGCGCCTCGCTCGGCAGACCTGAATTGACGATGCGCAGCACGTCTTCCCAAGGCAGGCCCGGTCTCAGACGGCGCACTTCCGGCACCCACTGTTCAGCACTGGCATTCAGTTTCTGGAAATGGCTTTCCACTCGCGCGGCTCTTGCTTTGCGGATTGCCACGGGGTCGCCCGCCTTTAGGCCTGGGTTGCCGCCAACCCGCCCTTCTGCCTTCGCAGATCGCAACCCGGCCTTGGTGCGCTCGCGTATCAAGGCCCGTTCAAACTCGGCGGCCGCACCCAGAACCTGCAAGGTGAACTTGCCCTGAGGCGACGCCGTGTCGATTGGATCCTGCAAGGACCGGAAATGTGCGCCTTTCGCCTCCAACCGCTCAATGATCTCCAAGAGGTGAGAGAGTGAACGGGCCAGGCGGTCGATCCGAACCACGACAAGTGTATCGCCAACGCGCAGCTGATCCAGCACACGCGCCAGAACAGGCCGGGTGCGACTGCCGCCCGAGGCTTGCTCTTCGACAATTTCCACGCAGCCTGCGGAGCGCAACTCCTGAACTTGGGGCAGGGCGGTTTGATCTTCGGTGGA